>NZ_JSUS01000027.1 GCF_000805455.1 Acinetobacter sp. A47 | reverse complement strand
CCCGAACTCAGAAGTGAAACCTCTTAGCGCTGATGGTAGTGTGGCACTTGCCATGTGAGAGTAAGTCATCGCCAGCTTTTAAATACGAAACACCCCTGACCAAATGGTTAGGGGTGTTTTTTTATGCTCTGGAAAAATTAAAATAAATAGCATATTTTGAAAAATATATTATTGTTGTCTCGGCAAAATCAGAATAATAAAAGGATGAAATTTAAGTGATCCATAATAATCTATCCATGACTTCAGATAAATTTGTAGAGGAATTTAAGATTTTAAGAGAAAATCTGATCCAGGGATATTTCTCGCTTGATTCTGAAATAACACGAATACATTTATTAGAAAAATCCGGGATGAATCCTGAACAAATTGCTTTAACCAGGAAAATTGTCTCGGAGGCATTAACCGATGCCCTGTATACGGTTTTGTTAGGTCTTGATGGCAGTGCATCAATTGGTCGCCATCAGATCATATATACGCTTTTGGATGAGCAATCCCATGAATTGACTGGAGATCTGGAATCGATTGCATGGGAGAAGTTTCATGGGGAAGAGATATAATCACGTTCACTTTTAATCTCGGTTAAGCCTGCAAAGTTGTGTTGAATCGGTAATGTGAATGGAATAAATTTGCACAATATACTCTGAGATGAATTGAGCTTAGAATTTATTTTTATTCTATTTAGATATTTTTATGAAGTGGATTGTTGCTGAAACCTATTCTTTTCCTTATGAGGCACAAATTGCCAAAACGCAACTGCAAGCCGCTGGTATTCCTGCCCGTATTGAAAATGAACATACCATTAACATGGACTGGCTTTATTCCAATGCCTTAGGGGGTGTTCGGTTATTGGTTCCTGAACACTATCTGCAAGAGGCGCAAAGCTTATTAGCACAAGATTTTAGTCAGGAAGTGGAGCAGGAGTTTGGTTTAAGCGAGCGTTGTCCTCAATGTGGCAGTACAGATATAAGGCCTTATACAGAAGGCAAGCGGCCTGCTTATCTGGTTTTCTTGTTACTGGGTTTTCCTTTATTTTCATATCAACATGGAACCAAGTGTCAGCAATGCCAACACTTCTGGAGTTAAGATTGCATAAGCATTGATGAACAGAATCAGATTTGATCTTATACACGGCATCCTGTAAAAATAGATAAAAAATCAAAAGGACAAAAAAGATGCAATATAAAGGAAGTTGTCATTGTGGAAAATTAAGCTTCATTGCACAGGGTGAACTCACTGAGGCATTGTCGTGTAACTGTTCAATCTGCCAGAAAAAAGGTTCTTTGCTCTGGTTCTTACCAAAGAGTGAAGTCGAGATTACTGTGGAAGATGATGCTCAGGCGACTTATCAATTTAATAAACATGTGATCGAGCATCATTTTTGTAAAACATGTGGTATTCATCCTTATGCAATGGGCGTTGATCCCCAAGGGAATATGATCTGTGCAATCAATGTGCGTTGTATTGATGATCTGGAACTGGAAAGTATCAAGATCAATCACTTTGATGGTCGTTCGGTATAACCTCAAAATCTAGAGTATAAAAATGACCAAGAATAAAAAGTTAGACCTTGAACAGGTTGCAAGGCTATTAGACATCTTAAAGCAGCGCTTTGAACAAAATATGCATCGTCACAAGGATCTGAATTGGGCCGATATTGAAGATCGATTACAGCAGCCAGAAAAGTTATGGTCACTCCATCAAATGGAAGAAACGGGTGGAGAGCCAGACATGATTGTATTAGATGCAAAGTCACAAGAAATAATCTTTTATGATTGTACTGTAGAAACGCCAAAAGGGCGCAGAAGCCTGTGTTATGACCGTGCCGCCTTAGACGCACGTAAAGAACATAAACCGGCAAATAATGCGGTTGATGTGGCTGAAGCCATGGGAATTGAATTGCTCACAGAAGAACAGTATAAGCAGCTACAGTTGTTTGGGCATTTTGACTTAAAAACTTCAAGTTGGGTCAAAACGCCCGAGGATGTAAGAGCTTTAGGTGGCGCAATTTTCTGTGATAGTCGTTATGGTCGGGTTTTTACTTATCATAATGGTGCTCAATCTTATTATGCGACGCGCGGATTTCGTGGCCGATTAAAAATATAGTTGTAGGTTGCTATCGCGATATTTGACCTATTTTTTTAACTTTTAATTTTGCCAAGCGCTTGCTTGGTTTTTCTGGTTTTGCTACTTTAGTGCTCATTCAATAAACAATGATCAATAATTGCCAGGAAGCAGAATATGCAGCTTAATCCTTTGTACTACAACGAGCAGCATCTTGAATTTGCCAAGACTGTCCAACGTTTCGTAGAAAAAGAGATTTCACCTTTTATCAATGAATGGGATGAGAATGAAACCTTTCCGCGAGAGCTATATAAAAAAGCTGCAGATATTGGCTTGTTGGGTTTAGGCTTTGAAGAACAATATGGTGGCATTGCTGGGACCGATGCATTTTATACCTTGTTAGCTTCGATTGAGCTGGCAAAATGTGCCTCGGGTGGTCTTAGCGCATCTTTACTGTCGCATACCATTGGTGCGCCTCCGATCCAGCACTTTGCCAATGAAGCGGTGAAAGCTGAAGTGCTGCCTCAGATTTTATCGGGTGAAAAAATCTCGGCCTTGGCGATTACTGAGCCAGGCGGTGGTTCAGATGTTGCCTCACTCAAAACTAGGGCTGTACGTGACGGTGATTATTTTCTGGTTAGCGGTGAAAAGACCTTTATCACTTCGGGGATGCGAGCAGATTATTACTCGGTGGCAGTTCGTACCGATCTAAATGCGAAAGGGGCAAATGGGATATCTATGCTCTTGATTGATGCGCATAGTGAAGGGATCAGCAAAACCAAACTGGATAAGATGGGATGGTGGGCTTCGGATACCGCACATTTGCATTTTGACAATGTCAAAGTACCAGCCAGCCATTTATTAGGTCCGGAAAATATGGGCTTCTTGGTGATTATGAATAACTTCAATATGGAGCGTTTTTTCCTTGCTGCCAGTAGTTATGGCTTTGCCCTGACTTGTTATGAGGAAGCGCTGGAATGGGCACAACAACGCCAGACCTTTGGCAAGCGTTTAGTCGACCATCAGGTGATGCGTCATAAACTGGTAGATATGGCAACTCGATTGACTGCAACCCGTGCTTTACTTGAAGATACCGCTTATCGCTTGGGTAAACCCGAATTGCAGGGCAGTGAACTGATTGCCCAGATTTGTATGCTGAAGAATGTTGCCACTCAAACCATGCAATTCTGTGCCGACGCGGCGGTGCAGACACTCGGGGGTATGGGCTTTATGCGGGGTACCAAGTCCGAACGAATCTATCGTGAAGTGAAGGTAAATATGATCGGCGGTGGTGCAGAAGAAATTATGAAGGATTTAATCAGTAAGCAATTGGGTTACTGATTAATTTAATGATGAGCTTTAACCAAGGTTTATGAAAGAAAAGCCTTGGTTAAATTAGTTTGGTAGATTTGTACTAATAGACATTAAAATAAACTCTAACAATTCTTCCATCATATTTTTCTGCATAAACTGGATAAAAACCATCACCTAAAACTGTTCCAATGACTATAGCCGCACCTTGATGTCCTTTCTTAAAAGGTAATACGCCATAGCCTTTTTCACTTAATGTTGCATAACATGCACCAGCGTATGAATAACTAATTTTGTTTGAGTAATCAATTGGTATTTCTTCAAGTTCTTTTATTGCTATTAACTCATTAACAGTTTGATCGAAACCTTCAATTTTATTTTCGTAGTGAAAGAAATCCTTCCCAAAGCTATAAAAATTTCCAGTTTTTCTATGTTTATATACTCGTAATAATTCTAAATCATCATTACTCCATTCCACATCTATATAGCTAGGATCAGTGATCATTAACTGACCACTATCTACTGCAACAAGACCTAACTCTTCAATTTCGTATTCAGCATCCTTTGAAAAGAAACCATCATTTTCATCAATATGTAAATCTAAAAGATCCATAGTTCTTCTTAAGTCTATAGATTTTTCTAGTTTACTTTTTAAACCTGTTAATTCTTGAGTTTTTAACTGTAATTCTTTTTCGTTATTATTTTTATCTTTAGCTAATCTTTCAATCTCTTCCTCTCGTATTTTGATTCTATCATTAAGTATTTTTTCTAAGTTTTCTGGAGATTTCTTTTCTAAATCTGTAATTTGATCTCTTTGAAGACGGGTGTTTTGTTCCAAAAGTTTTATTTGATCATCTTTAACGTTTGAAGATGCTTTAAGGTTTTTTATATATGCAATGTATATCCAGCCAGCCACTCCAATAGCAAAAGCGTTTGCTGACAACTGTAAGTAGCTAATAAACTCATTCATACTTAAATTATTAATATAGGAATTAAATGAATTATATCAACATATTTAGGAAAAGAAATAAAATCCAAGCATTGATAGTGCTTTAAAAAATGACGATTAATATAGAACTATTTAACCGCCATTTCCCAAACCATTTTAGTCAACTCATCAATGTTGACTTTACCTTCAGGTCTGTACCAGGTCACGGTCCAGGAAATCGAGCCACCCAGCAAACGACGCCAAATAAACGCATCGTGTTTGACTTTGCCCTGAGCACGTAACTTTTCAATCACATCTAGCCAAATCTGCTCATATTCATTGCGCATTTTCAGCAGGTAATCTTGCTTCTCTTTAGAAAGGGCAAACCATTCATGTACCAAGACGGCCATCGCCGCCCCGGTATCACCGGCAATCGACAGTAATTCAGCTTTGATCAAATGACGTAATTGTTGTTCAGGATCGCTTGAGCGTTCAGCCGCTTCTTTTAAACGGGCGAAGTTATAGATAATGGTTTGTTCCATCACCGTCGCCAGAATTTCATCCTTGCTTTTAAAATGATGGAACAGGCTACCTGATTGAATGCCAATAAATTCACCAAGTTGACGAACCGTGGTTTTGTCATAACCTTGCTTATAAAACAGATAGGCTGCGCCCTGTAATAAACGCCCACGTGGACTATCGTCAAAGCAAACAATCTTGGGTATTTGCTCAATTGAAGTTGCGATCATGCCTATCCGTCTATCCTGTTCAAGCTAAAGTGTATTGTAACAAAATTCATTCGATGCTTTGTCTTATCTTTTTATAACAAGCAGTTGCTTGAGTTTGACTATTTTTGCCAATACAGCATAGCATTATGTACTTTACAAACCAAGCACTTGCTTGGTAATGTTAAGGCGTTTTTAGCAATAACAATGAGAAAGCGCATGACAACTGTCAAACAGGATGACCAGCGGGTAGTTAAAATCGGGTGTGCATCGGGCTTTTGGGGCGATACCAATACTGCGGCCTTTCAGTTGGTGCATCTGAGTGATATTGATTATCTGGTCTTTGATTATCTGTCTGAAATTACCATGTCGATTATGGCCAAGGCGATGATGATAGACCCGAATCATGGTTATGCTTTGGATTTTGTCAGTCGGGTGATAGCACCACTGATCCATAAAATTGCCGAGAAAAAAATAAAAGTGATCAGTAATGCAGGCGGGGTAAACCCACTGGCTTGTCGTGATGCCTTACAGAAAATCATTGATGAAAAGGGCTTGGATTTAAAAGTTGCAGTGGTGCTCGGTGATGATGTATTGCCAAAGCATACAGAATTATCAAAACAAAATATTCAGGAAATGTTTAATGGCGATGCTTTACCTGCACAGGTTGCTAGTAGCAATGCTTATTTAGGTGCTGTTGCGATTCGCGATGCCCTGGACTTGGGTGCGGATATTGTGATCACGGGCCGTGTGGTGGATTCAGCGGTTGTACTGGCACCTTTGCTGCATGAATACAAATGGTCACTGGATGATTATGACAAGCTGGCACAAGGTTCATTGGCAGGGCATGTGATTGAATGCGGTGCACAGTGTACAGGTGGAAACTTTACTGACTGGCGTTTGGTTGAGGGCTTTGACAACATGGGCTTCCCGATCGTGGAAGTCAGCGCTGATGCTTCATTTATCGTGACCAAGCCGAAAGGGACGGGTGGTCTGGTTTCAACTGCGACTGTAGCCGAGCAGATCGTTTATGAAATTGGCAATCCGCAAGCTTATCTTTTACCTGATGTGACTGCTGATTTTAGCCAAGTCCATTTAGAACAGGACGGCGAACATCGGGTCAAGGTGACTGGCGCAACAGGTCGCGCACCAACCCGGCAATATAAAGTGAGTGCCACCTATGCCGATGGTTATCGGGTCTTGGTCAGTTTCTTGATAGCAGGTCGTGAAGCACCAGAAAAAGCCCAAGTGATTGCTGATGCCATTCTAAATAAATGTGAACGCGTTTTGGCACTGCGTTCAGTTCCTCCTTTTAGTGAAAAGTCGGTTGAAATTCTCGGTATTGAAAGTACCTATGGGGCACATGCCCGAATCAAGGATAGCCGTGAAGTGGTGGTCAAGATTGCAGTCAAGCATCTGTTTAAAGAAGCCTGTATGTTCTTTGCTTCTGAAATCGCCCAAGCTTCAACCGGCATGGCACCTGCATTGGCAGGCATTGTCGGTGGCCGTCCGAAAGCCTCGGCAGTGGTGAAACTGTTTTCTTTCCTGATTGATAAAGATCAATTAAAAGTTGAAGTCGACTTTGCGGGGCAGCGTTATCCGGTTCAGGTTCCTGTTGGGCAAAAGATAGCAGAGGTCGAGCTAAATCCCGTCGGTGAAGTAGCGACCTATCAAGGTGATGAGATTGAAGTGCCTTTGATTGAGGTAGCTCATGCACGTAGTGGTGATAAGGGCAATCATAGCAATATTGGTGTGATCGCACGCAAGGCTGAATATTTACCGTGGATTCGTGCAGCTCTGACCGAGACCAATGTTGCCGCATATATGCAGCATGTTTTAGATCCTGAAAAATCAAAAGTGATTCGTTATGAATTACCTGAGATGCATGCGCTGAATTTTATGCTGGAAAATGCATTGGGTGGGGGCGGTATTGCCAGTTTGAGGATCGACCCACAAGGCAAGGCTTTTGCACAGCAATTATTGGATATGCCGGTGAAAGTGCCAGCACAACTGTTAGAAAAATATTAAGGATGTAAACATGGGTTATCAATCAATTTTCAGGGCAGATGCATTTGCTGGCAAAGTCATTATTGTGACGGGCGGAGGTTCGGGTATTGGCCGTTGTACTGCCCATGAGCTCACTTCTTTAGGTGCACAAGTGGTGATCACTGGGAGAAAAGTTGAAAAGCTGGAAAAAGTCAGTCAGGAAATTCTGGAAGATGGTGGCAAAGTGCATTACATCGTTTGTGATAACCGCGATGAAGAACAGGTTAAAAGCATGATTGCCGGAGTCATTGAAAAATTTGGCAAGCTGGATGGATTGGTCAATAACGCAGGTGGACAATTTCCATCTGCATTAGAAAACATTTCGGCCAATGGTTTTGATGCGGTAGTGCGTAATAACCTGCATTCTACCTTTTACCTGATGCGCGAAGCCTATAACCAGTGGATGGCAAAACATGGCGGCAGCATCGTGAATATGACTGCCGATATGTGGGGCGGTATGCCAGGTATGGGGCATTCAGGCGCAGCACGTTCAGGGGTGGATAACCTGACCAAAACGGCTTCGGTAGAATGGGGCAAGTCGGGCGTACGGGTCAACGCAGTCGCACCGGGCTGGATTATTTCTTCGGGTATGGACAACTATAGTGGCGATTTTGCCAAAGTGATCATTCCGAGTTTAGCGAGCAATGTTCCATTAAAACGTATGGGCACAGAATCGGAAATCTCCTCAGCGATTTGTTATCTACTGTCTGATGCAGCGGCTTTTGTATCAGGCGTCACCCTGCGGATTGACGGGGCGGCTTCACAAGGCACACGAATGTATCCATTGGCTGATGCGACCAACAATGACGCCTTTAACGGTTTCCATCGCGCGTTTATTCCTGACATATTCAAAACAGATGGAGAATAAGCATGACGATTCTCCAATCTGAAATTGTAGTGGATGGTGAGCAATACCAGCAAAACCGTGAGGCTTTACTCGCACAGTTGGCTGAAGTCCGAGCCGTACAGCAAAAAAGTATTGATAAGTCTTATGCCGCAAAAGCCAAGTTTGACAAGAAAGGCAAGATTTTGCCGCACGAACGTATTCGTTTACTGTTAGATGCCGATTCTCCTTTTGTCGAGTTGTGCGGGCTGGTGGGTTACAACATGCATGACGATAAAGATGGTTCCGAAGCTGGCGGTGGTGTAATTGCCGGGATCGGTTTTGTCAGCGGGGTCCGTGCACTGGTATCGGCCAGTAACAGCGCCATCAAGGGCGGCACCATGTCACCGATGGGTGTGCATAAAACCCTGCGCCTGCAAAAGATTGCCCTCGAACAAAAATTGCCGATGGTGACGCTGACCGAAAGTGGTGGCGCAAACCTGAATTATGCGGCTGAAGTGTTTACTTATGGCGGCATGACCTTTGCCAATCAGGCGCGTTTGTCTGCAGCAGGTATTCCACAAGTCGCCGTGGTGCATGGTAATGCAACTGCGGGTGGTGCTTATCAGCCGGGTCTGTCTGATTATGTGATTGCCGTGCGCAAGCAAACCGAAATGTTATTGGCTGGCCCGCCGCTATTACTGGCAGCGACAGGGGAAGTGGCGACTGCAGAAGAACTGGGTGGGGCAGAAATGCATAGCCAGGTCTCGGGTGTTGCAGAATATCTGGCAGAAAACGATGCCGATGGTATTCGTTTGGCGCGTGAAATTTTTGAGCATCTGAACTGGAAAGAACAGACCGCCTGTCCGCCTCAGGACTATAAAGAACCACGTTATGCTGCCGAAGAGTTGCTGGGGATTATTCCACAAGATCCAAAGCAACCGTTTGATATGAAAGAGATCATTGCGCGGATTGTTGATGATTCTGATTTTCTGGAATTCAAGCAGGAATACGATGTGCTCACCGTGTGTGGCTGGGCCAAAATGGGAGGTTTGCATATTGGCATCATCACCAATAATGGGCCGATTACCCCGCAAGGTGCAGTGAAGGCAGCACAGTTTATCCATTTGTGTGAGCAGACCCAACGTCCGCTTTTATTCCTGCACAACACCACCGGTTTTATGGTCGGAACCGATGCCGAGCAGAACGGCATTATCAAGCATGGTTCCAAGCTGATTCAGGCGGTGGCCAATGCAACTGTACCCAAGATTTCGATTGTGGTGGCAGGCTCTTATGGTGCGGGTAACTATGCCATGTGTGGCCGTAGTTTATCGCCGCAATTTATCTTCGCATGGCCAAACTCACATGTGGCTGTGATGGGTGCAGCGCAAGCCGGTAAAGTCTTACGGATTGTGGCTGAGGGCAAACAAAAAGCCTCGGGAATGGAACCCAATCCGCAGATGCTGGATTTTCTGGAACAGAGTACTGCCATGAAACTGGAACAGCAGTCGACGGCGTTATTCAATACGGCCATGCTGCATGACGATGGCATCATTGATCCAAGAGACACCCGTAAAGTCCTGATCTTTTTATTACAAACCATTTTTGAAGCACAACAACGTGAATTAAATCCAACACGATTTGGTGTATCGAGATTTTAGTTTTAACACCCTCATCCTAGCCTTCTCCCAAAGGGAGAAGGGATTCCCTCTCCCCAGATGGGAGAGGGTTAGGGAGAGGGAGAAACAATTTTTAAGGAACAAAAACAATGAAATTTACCGCAGAACATGATGCTTTACGCCGTACCACACGTCAGTTTGTTGAAAATGAATTAAACCCATTCATCCCAGAGTGGGAGGAAGCGGGGCGTTTTCCGATTCATGATGTCTTTAAGAAAATGGGGGATTTGGGCTTATTGGGGATTTGCAAGCCAGAGGAAAATGGCGGCTTGGGTCTTGATTATTCATACAACCTTGTGGTGGCAGAAGAATTAGGTCGTGCTGCGTGTGGTGGTGTGCCCCTAGCGATTGGCGTGCAAACCGATATGGCAACGCCTGCACTGGCACGTTTTGGCAGTAAGGAACTCCGCGATGAGTTTCTGAATCCTGCCATTCGTGGTGAATATGTGGCGTCGATTGCAGTATCGGAAGTACATGCGGGTTCTGACGTGGCAGCGATCAAAACCACAGCCAAAAAAGATGGCGATGATTATGTGATTAATGGCAGCAAGATGTGGATCACCAACTCATTACAAGCTGATTTCTTTTGTCTATTGGCCAATACCTCTGATGACAAGCCCCACGTCAATAAATCCATGATTATTGTCCCTGCAAAAACGGCAGGAATTAGCTTTTCAGAACCGTTGAATAAATTGGGGATGCGTTCAACCACGACTGCACAGGTCTACTTTGATAATGTGCGTGTACCGCAACGTAATCTGGTCGGTGTAGAAGGCATGGGCTTTATGATGCAAATGATGCAGTTTCAGGAAGAACGCATGTGGGCCTGTATCAATGCAGTGGGTGGCATGGAAAAAGTCATTCAGCAAACCATTGATTACACCAAGGAGCGAAGCACTTTTGGTCAGCCTTTAATTCATAACCAGTACATTCATTTCCGTTTTGCTGAACTGATGACTGAAGTTGCAGCACTGAAAGCCCTAACCTATCAGGCCTGCGAGCAGCATATTGCGGGTGAGGATGTCACCTTGATGGCCTCCATGGCCAAGTTAAAGGCTGGACGGTTAAGCCGTGAAGTTGCTGACAGTTGTCTGCAATATTGGGGAGGGAATGGCTTTATGTGGAATAACCCGGCATCACAGCTGTATCGAGATGGTCGTTTAGGTTCGATTGGCGGTGGTGCAGATGAAATCATGCTGGGAATTATCTGCAAGCTTACCGACATTCTGCCGAAGAAACAGAAAAACTAGGAGCTGGTATGACACTTTCAACTTCTGTTGCCGCGCTGGAAATAGATGACAGCATTCAGCTGGAACAGCAAGGTGGTATTTTAACTTTATGGCTGAATCGTCCTGAGAGCCGTAATGCCATGAGTTTGAAGATGGTCACCGCCATTCATCAGGTGTTTAGTCAAATTGCTGATGATGTTTCGATTCGTGCAGTGATTCTACGCGGTCAAGGCGGGCATTTCTGTGCCGGTGGCGATATTAAGGATATGGCAGGATTACGGGTTGAAGCTGCCGATACCGGTAGCTTGCAGCCTTATGTTGATTTTAACCGCCGCTTTGGTGCCATGCTTGAACAGGTTGAGCAGGCCCCGCAAACCGTTGTTGCCGTGCTAGAAGGTGCAGTGCTGGGTGGCGGTTTCGGTCTGGCCTGTGTTTCAGATCTTGCCATTAGCCGTGATACCGCCCAGTTTGGTTTGCCCGAAACCGGCTTGGGGATTTTACCCGCCCAGATTGCGCCATTTGTGGTAAAGCGCGTGGGACTGACTCAGGCGCGCCGTCTGGCACTTTTCGGCTTACGTTTTGATGGCAAGATGGCACTGGATTTAGGAGTCGTTCATCAGGTGGCATGTAATGAAGTGGAACTGGAGCAGCAACTTGAACAGGGCATTGAACAGATTAAACGTGCCGCACCTCTGGCTTCCCGTGCCACCAAGGCGCTATTGCAGCGGACACTGAACGAAGCTTTGACACCGCTTCTGGATGATGCGGCACGCCAGTTTGCAGAGGCAGTGGCAGGTGCCGAAGGGCAGGAAGGCACGATGGCCTTTATTCAAAAGCGTCATCCGAACTGGTTTGACTAACATCTCCTTCAGGCCCACTTTAAAAAAAGGGAAATGAAGAGGACTTAAAAATAGAGATTGACTCATGAAATTTTCAAAAGTCTTGGTGGCAAACCGTGGTGAAATCGCTGTACGGGTCATGCAAACCGCTAAAGCAATGGGCTATCAAACGGTTGCCGTCTATTCAGATGCCGATGCCAATGCCCGTCATGTGCAGGTGGCGGATGAAGCGGTTTATATTGGCCCCGCTAAAGTTTCCGAATCTTATTTATCGATTGCCAATATTATAGCTGCCTGTGAAAAGACCGGAGCCGATGCGGTACATCCCGGTTATGGATTTTTATCTGAAAACACTGATTTTGCTCAGGCCTGCCTTGAGCATGGCATCACCTTTATTGGGCCAGGTGCGGCTGCGATCGAGCTGATGGGCAGCAAGCGTCTTTCTAAACTGGCCATGATAGAGGCAGGCGTGCCATGTGTACCGGGCTATGAAGGCGATCAGCAGGAACTGGATGAACTCGCTGTACAAGCTGAGAAGATTGGCTATCCCTTAATGGTCAAGGCATCGGCAGGTGGTGGCGGGCGCGGCATGCGACTGGTTGAGCAGCCAGCCAGTTTGCTTGAAGCCTTAAAAACAGCGCGGTCGGAAGCAGAAAATGCCTTTGGCTCTGGCGAGTTGATCCTGGAAAAAGCCGTGATGGCACCAAGACATGTTGAAATACAGGTCTTTGGCGATACACATGGCAATTATGTGTACTTGTTTGAACGTGATTGCTCGATTCAACGCCGTCATCAAAAGGTGGTGGAAGAAGCCCCTTGCCCGGTGATGACACCCGAGCTTCGCCAGCAAATGGGAGAGGCGGCAGTGGCCGCAGCCAAGGCCTGTGATTATGTCGGGGCAGGTACGGTCGAGTTTCTACTTGATCAATCGGGTGAATTCTATTTCTTGGAAATGAACACGCGTTTACAGGTCGAGCATCCGGTGACGGAAATGATTACCGGACTGGATCTGGTGGAATGGCAGTTGCGTGTGGCCAATGGCGAAACCTTGCCTTTACAGCAACATGAGCTAAGCTTGAATGGACATGCCATAGAAGTGCGTTTATATGCCGAAGACCCGCGTCAGGATTTCCTGCCACAAACCGGTAAGGTCTGGCGCTGGCAACCTGCCGAGCTACCGCATGTCCGTATTGATCATGGCATGCTGGAACAAGATGAAATCAGTCCATTTTATGATCCGATGGTGGCAAAAGTCATTGCGTATGGCAAAACCCGTCAGGATGCCATCCGGTTACTCGCCCGTGCCGTGGATGATTGTGTGTTGCTGGGCGTAAACAGCAATAAACAGTTCCTGAGCAATTTATTACGTCATCCGGTAGTCGTTGCAGGAGAGACCAATACGGCCTTTATCCAGCAGCATTTTCAGGAGGATATCAGTCTCCATCCACAAAGCCCGACGCCTGAAATCCTCGCGGTGGCAGCAGCTCTGTTTAGCCAGCAAAACCAGAAACAGGTCGCCTGGCATACAGGTGTTGCCTTGCCATTTCCCTTGAAGCTGAAATATGCCGATCAGCAGATAGTGCTGCATGTACACCATGATCAGCAGCAGGTGACGGCTGAGCTCTGTGGACAGCAGGCAAGCATACAGATAGTGCACATCAATGATGTAGAAATAATTTATAGCTGTGACGGGGTACGCCGTAAGCTGGCCTATGTACTTGATCAAGATCAACTGTATCTGGATGCAGACAATGGCAATGTCGTGATTGAAAACATCACCTATGCCGCGCCAGAGGCGACGGAAGCCGTCGGTGATGGTAAAATTCGTGCGCCGATGGATGGAGCCATTGTCAATCTGCTGGTCAATGTCGGTGATCAGGTCGTGAAAGGACAAACCTTGTTAGTGCTTGAGGCCATGAAAATTCAGCAACAGATCAAATCGGATGTCGATGGGGTAGTGGAGGAATTGATTGGTCAGGTCGGCCAACAGGTGAAAAAACGTCAGCAACTATTAAGTGTTTCTTTGCTTTGATTTTACGGCTGGATAGAACCCTTGCGACCGACCATCGCCGGGGTTCAAAAGATTTAAGGGAACATGTTCAAGCGTAAATTCTCTAAACGGCTTTGATACTGCTGTTGCCATTCGGCTTCTGAAAGCTGCGCTTTCAGCGGTTGCATTTCTTGTTGTAATTGCTTTAAAGCTTGTTGGTATTGATTGACTTGCTGCTGTTGTTGAGCCTCCTGCTGTTCTCTTTGCTGAAGCTGTTGGCGTTGCAGTTCGGTTAAATAGTGCTGCTGTAATTGCTGCTTTAACCGCTCAGTTTCTACCGGGTTACGTGAGCCTTGCTCGAGCAGATTCAAGGCCTGTTGGTATAGCCCGAGCTTGCTTTGCTGTTGAGATGCAGCAGGGTATTGCTGTTGCAACTGTTCAAAGGCTTTTAAACGTTGTTCAGCATTCAGGTTTCGATTCTGTACCAAGTCATTGTAGGCAAAACGGTAATCTGCATAATCACGTTCTTGCCCAAAGCCAAGCATGGCTTCGGTTTGCCCCAAGGTCTGCTCCCTGAGTTTCCAAATCGCCTCAAAACGTTGTTTGGGAGATAAAGCGGTTGAGAGTACGGTGCTTTGCATCTGTTGCTCATATTGCGGAATCCGTTTCAACAGATTCGCAACTACAGCTGCAAATTTCTGGTCGGGATAATTGGCCAAAGCTTTTGCGAGCGCTGCATTACAGTCTGAAACGGGACAACTGGCTTTAAATTCACTGAGAAATTCAGTGATATTGCCGGGGTGTTGTTGCAATGTTTTGAGTTGCTGCAAAAGGGAGGCCTGAAAAATATCATCCTTGCTTTTATTGGACATAGGGCCATCACTCGTCTGTGTTGATGAATCCTGAGATAAAGAGCTGGATTGGGTGTGCTGGATTGCAGCGGAAGAGGCGGTGCTCTTCCAGACGACAATCGCAACCAGGACCACAACAACAATCAGCATTGTCAGCAATAGTCTTTTATTCATACCACATTCCGTTTATGGCGTGTAATTAAACTGGCCCATTACCGGGAAATGATCGGAGAGATCCCAGGTCATATACAGCGGGTCGGCTGTGCTGCGCAGGATACGCACATCGTTACGCGACTGTGTCGGCTGACGATGGTTATTGGAAGCCACAAGATAATCCAGATATTCAACAGTTGAACCGCCAGAACCTGCCGCTCCTGCCAGCTTGTTCACACGGGGATCAAAGGTTGAAGCGGTATAACCTGTACTTGGTGCAGCGGTTGCATTCAGGTTGGTCAGCATGTCCTGATAGTCTTGCGGCCATAACAGTTTATTGACATTAAAATCGCCCCCCATCAGCACTGCATCAAAAGCCGGAATGTTTTGCTGATCGACCAGTTGACGAATCTGTTTGAACTGGGTCTGGCGTAAGGCGCGTGCTGCATCGGTATCAAAAGATGCGGTATGGGTTGATGTTATATGATAAGCCTTACCATTCTTAATGATTTCAGCATACAGCACACCTTTATCGGCAAAGCAGTCAGTGCCGGTACAGTCTGGATAAATCAGCTGTGCCGTTTTCACAATCGGATAACGACTGACAATCACCAGACCACTGTCAAACAGGTTATAGCCTGAGCCAACCGGAATATGGCTTTGATACGGATATTGTTGTGCCAGTTGATTCAACATGTCTGCACGTGATGAGGCAAAGGCCTCCTGCATCATGATCACATCATAGCCGTTTAAATGATTGGGTAATTCAGCCAGACGTTCACTAATCTTACTTGCCACCATAGGTAGGGCATAAATATTATACGTCAGGACTTTAAGTTCATCGGCACTGGCTGAAACCGGTTCTGGAACGGTGTTTTGATGAATAGTGTAGTGGAAGTCATCATAACCGCCAGTATATTCGGCTTTGACTGCCGCCTGAGCGGATAAACCCGCATAAGTGGTATTGATGCGATGAACATTACGATCTGAATACCAAGGCGATGTTGTGGTCGCCGTTTGCAGACCATGCTGGATGTTACTGCCCGACCAGGTGCCAGTCATGGTCTGTTTCAGGGTCACTTGCGAGTTACCGCTGCTGACCACAGTATCAAAGTTATAGGTTTGACCGGATTTAATCCCGGTATAGCGGTTGATCCGTAAAATCCGTCTGGTTTCATAAGGGGCGATCTGGGTCGCTTCCTGCGCCCATTGATTGCCTTGCTGTAAGGCCGCTCCCGTCTGATTGACTTGTACCGATACCGTTTGCGGCGTGGTATTGGTCACAAAAACATAGGAATCGGCCATCGCCTGCTGACTTGCAAAACCACTGATCAATAACGCAGCCCCTGCGCCAAGTTTTAAGCTTTTCAGCTTCATTATTCTCTCCATGCTACTCATTATGTTTGAACAAAAACGGGAGGTATTATTCAAATTATTCATTTATGAAAAATTTATGATCGTTATTTGTTCTAAAATTATAATAATGAAAAAATATTGCTAAATCATTTAAATTTAGAACCATTCATCTGATGTTTTAAGGAAGCTATCTTATTTATTGTTATCAGGATTTTTTTTAATATAAAAAAGACTGGCGAAATTGGTTGTAGGTCTAAAAATATACAGTTGTTCATAAACGAAAATGAGCAGACTGAGCCAAATGAGCAAAGCTATAAATGTAAAAAATCTGACAGGGGGATACCATGCCAGATATGTAGACCGGAGCGGAGACTAGGCCTGATCGGCTTCGGATATCGCTGTGCTGGCCTGCTTTAAACTATAGAGCAACTGGCCTAACAGCACATCTTTATTGCTCAAGGTCACCATCACCATGGGATGATGCTGTGCCGGGATCGCGGTGAGAATGGCCTTGCCATTTTCAGCATCCAGGGTAATGCTCTGGCAGCCGGTTAATTGTATTTCATTCAGAAACGCAGTGACCATCGCCAGAATCGAACTACTGACAGCAGCCAGCTTGGTACTGTTATACGGATTTTTCTTATAAATAGAGGCAAGCTCAAACCCGTCGGTTGAACAGAGCATAATATAATCGACACCACGAATATTCATCAGAATATCATTGGCCTGAGCTTTGGCGAACTGGATCAGCTCCTTGGGTGCGGTACGTTGTTGACTGGGAATACTGAACATAATTCTTCTCTTTTATAACCTAATTAATTTGTTGCTTTTAAATTGACTTCCAATGCGGCAATCAGGGATTCGATCATGAGCAAGATATGCTCCTGTTTACGTGCATCAATAAAAAATAAAGGGTAGTGGTAGTCATTCTGGATGAGCCAGTCCCGATAAATTGTGGTGGGTTGTGCTTTATTTTCATCGACATGGGTAATGCCAATCGAAATGTTCTGGGTGTAATCCTTAAACGTGTCCAGATAGCCTTCCAGCTCTTCAAGCGGGACCTTACTGTTATGGTCCACCAGCAGAATCACGCCCAGCGCGCCTTGGCAAATCACCGGCCAGATAAAGTCAAAGCGTGACTGGCCCGGGGTGCCATACAGGCCGATCTTGATGCCGTCATCCAGGGTGATTTCACCATAATCGATGCCGACTGTGGTTTGCAGTTTATTGTGGGCCTGACTGTCGGTATTGAGTGCTTCTGTCGCGAGCACCGGAATTTCTGAAAGCGATTTAATGGCTTCGGTTTTTCCTGCACCCATGCTTCCTGCAAAGACAATTTTATATTGTTGGAGAATCATATCATTCCTTAAAGCCCAAAGCGGCGTCTGATTTTGCCGAAAAATTTATTTAAAAAACCTTGTTGTTCAGTGGCTTGCTCAGGTGTTTCCGTTTTGAGGTAACGACCTTCTGAAGCTGGGATAATGCCGCCGTTGTTTGAAATCATGCAGGCAGTGATGAACTGTTGAACTGTTTGAACCGGAAGTTTTAACTGGGTGGCAACCTGATAAATCTGGGCACCCTGTATAAAGCAGGCCGAAAGCAGGAGCGCGGTTTTACGGTCTTCACTTTGAGCCGGTTGAGGCCAGTATTCAATTTTATAGTATTCATTTTCATTGGGCGCCAAGCGCTGGAACTCGGTCGAATGCCAGAATAGATTCCAGAGCCAGTCCTGTAAATTGTATTCGACCTTACGCGAAACCTTGGTGAAGCTGGAAGTGGTCGCAAACTCATAGGTAAAGCTGTGGTTGGTCTTGGTATGCGTTCTGGTGGGTTCGAGCCAGGCCACCTGGCTGCGTGTATCAATGATGGCCAGAGTACCATGATCATCAAACAGATGAAGCCGGGCATTCTCAGGATTGAGCATATCCGTCAAATATTTCTCGTTTACTGCATTATGGGTGGACACTGCCGCCGACTTGGGCTGTTGTGACTGTTGATGGGAGAGGTAACTGAGCAAGCGTTGCTGAATCCAGTGTTTTAATGCATCTGTATGTTGAAAAGGTAAATAAAGCGTATTGTGTTCTTCCAGATGATGTGAGCCTTCTCCTTTGGCAACTTTTAGGCAGGGAAGTTGTTTTTGTTCTAAAATGCGCTGGATCCCTTCAGTTTCAAAGAAATTTTCATTTATTAATAATAAGTCGATATTGGGATCTGCAATATTGATCCAGTTAATGCCAAACTCATGGGGTATGGTTTTTCTAAGTTCTATTTTTAATTCATCTGAAACTTTTAAACTTATACCTGAAATTGCGATATTAATGCAATGTCCATTCATAGTATCACTTTAATGTTTTATAAAATATTGGACTGCAAAAATAGTCTTTATGTTAAAGACTAATAATAGGCATCTTGCATTATTTTTATTCTGATAAATATCTAAAATAAAAATATATACAAGAAGCCTAATATATTAAATATTTTTAAATTAAGAATTAAGCAAAGTCTAATTCTTTTTCAAATGTTTTCAGTTCGTGGCGAGCCATGGCAAGGTTTGATTTAGAACGGTCTAAAACAAGGTACAAGAATAAATTGCCATTGCTTTCTAATGGACGGATCAGGTGATATGCCTTACCTAGGGTAATCAGAATATCTTCAATGTCATCATTAAGTTTTAATGAGTTGGCAACACGTCGCTTGGCGCGAACAACTTCGGTATTCCCTGCAGCAGCTAATTCCAAATCAAGTGAACCCCCACCTTGTGTTGCCAGCGCCAAACCGCTTTCTGTATCTACTAACGCTGCTGCAACGAACCCATCAATATTTGTTAAGCTTTCTAATGAAATTTTAGCCATGATTTTATCTCTACTAATACATCTTTGTTTATGAATTTATATATGCCACTTTTGTTTTTGATTGGTTTTCAAAAGTAGTTAATCTTATTATAGGAAACTCTTTTATTAAATCAATCATACTTTAAATGGATTGAAATTTTCAAAGTATTAATAAATGACAATTTTTGTCAGCTAAATGGATAAAAATATTAATCAAGATCATTTATTGATTTTAACTGTGATTTTATTCACATTAATTTAGAGGGGTGTATGACTATTTTTCATTGTAACTAAATGTAATTTTTTAATTAGCAGTTTTAATATGTTTTTTTAGTATAATTTTATTTTTTATTAACTACATGATAAAGAAAGAATTAAATCTTTCCTTATCATGTATTGAAAATCAGGCTGAAATTAACTGACAGTATGAACAATATAAAAATATCAAAATAACCAATGCCACCAGCGGTGCAATGATATAGGCCCAAGAGGGAACAACAGGCAGACTGACTTCGGAGACATCATGCTGGTCATGAGCCACAGGCTGGGCCTGATTCACCATTTGATTAAATTCCTGCATGGTTGCTTCAAGCGAGAGCTCTTCCTGCTCAACCGGCTTGGAACCAATTAATTCCGTTAACTGATTGGTTGACCATACCCAGTCTTCAGCCTGTCCTGATAAATGCTCAATCTGGCCCATTAACAGTTCGGTCAGGCCGGTTTGTCCGAAACTGCCCGTCTGGTCAAGTTGTTTGAGCTCTGCCAGCTGTAATGCCAGAACTTCAGAAAGACTACTTTCCAGCTCGCCGGCTTTAAGCGTTGACTGATTATGGGCGGAGGTTGTCAAATGACGGGCAATCTCCTGGATATAGAGCGGGTCAGACGTTTGTACTTCCTGATACAGTTTCGGCGGATTTTGTTTCCACAGACTGATCAGTTGCCCAAGCGACAGGATATTCACTTCATTAATATAAGATTGCTTTTCTTTTGGAGAATACTGGCTAAACAATTGCGGTTTTTGAATTTTAATTTGTTCAGCAAAATACTGGACTAAGTCAAATGCCATCTTGTATATCCTCGCTTAATCTAAAATTCTGAGTGAAGGTTTCTTTTTCGTAGGTTCTGCTTCTTGCTTGGTTTGTTCTGTTTCTGATGCAGCAGTTTCTTCAATATTTTCATATTCTGACGGGTCGAAGAACAGGCCTTGTCCATTTTCGCGTGCATAAATTCCCAATACCGCACGGATAGGGACATAAATTTCTTTTGCAACCCCGCCAAAACGCGCCGAAAAAGTGATGGCATCATTGCTCATATGCAATTGATGAACCGCGTGAGGTGCCAGGTTCAAAACAATTTGCCCATCTTTTACGAATTGTACAGGCACATCGGTATAAGGTTGTGTTGCATCAACCAACAGGTAAGGTGTGAGCTGGTTATCGCAAATCCATTCATAAATGGCACGAGCAAGATATGGGCGTGTAGGCGTGAAAGTTATTTGCTCAGACATAATTGAAAAACTTATTAAATCGTAGAAATCAACTCATTGTAGCTGTTTTTTTCTTGAGCTGTCATTGATTTAATGAAAGATGGACGGCTAAAGATACGATGACAATACAAGAAAATAGGTCGGCAATGTTGTGACGGTAATTCGATTCCCATACTTTTTAGGCGCAGGAAGATCGGTGCCAGCATGCAGTCTAAAATAGAAAAGCTTTCAGACATAAAAAAAGGAAAATGCTGAAACAGCGGGGTCAGGGAAATCAGGGTATCCCTGAGCTCTTTTTGTGCTTTTTGTTGCTGCTGCAAGTCGAGGCTGTCGGCATGTCTGAGCATGTGATCGGCCAGTTTGAACCAGTCCTGTTCAAAGCGCCAGATATACTGCCGCTGTTCAGCCCGGGCCATCGGGGCATCGGCATACAGTTTATTCTGGCGATAACGGTCATCCAGATATTCGGCAATGATGCTGGCTGAAAACAGTTTCAGGTTCTGTTCAATCAGCATCGGCAACTGGTTATAAGGATTTAAGTCCGCCAGATCCTCATCTTCATGATCGGTGATAATGAGCTGGTATTTGATTTGTTTTTCAGCAAGCAGAAAACGAATCCAGTGTGAGCGGAAATCATCTGCGTGGCTATACAGGGTAATGCCTTGAACAGGACTTGGGGGATTTTCTAAAGACATAAATCCAAAAAATTCTGATTGACTGTTTAGAATACTAAAATTAACGCTGAAAATCACTTTATCATGAATAATATAAGCCTGAGCGCATAAATCAGTTCCTGAAAAATACTAGCCAGAAAAAAACATCAAAAGAGATCACTGTTGCTTCTGTGTAGCGTGTTGCTATGTCGTGGCTGTTCCGCTTCATCTCAGGCATGGAACAGGTAAATGCCGTCGTCGTGATCGAGAGCGGGGCCGCTACTAAGGGGCTGTTACTGCGATTAAAGCTACGACTGGTGAAGGGCAATATATGGCAGTATCAAAAAGCAACAGGCGGCTGCCAGCCATAAAAAAACCTCGGAAAATCCGAGGTTTTTTGTCCAATTCGTAAAACGATTAACGTTTAGAGAATTGAGGACGTTTACGTGCTTTACGTAAACCAAGTTTCTTACGTTCAACTTCACGAGCATCACGAGTAACGAAACCAGCTTGACGAAGAGCAGGTTTTAAAGTTTCGTCAGCAGCGATCAGTGCACGAGTAATACCGTGACGGATAGCGCCTGCCTGACCACCGATACCACCACCTTTAACAGTGATGTAAAGGTCAAATTTTTCAGTAACTTCTAAAAGTTCTAAAGGCTGACGTACAACCATACGAGCAGTTTCACGACCGAAATATTGCTCTAAAGTACGATTGTTGATTACGAGTTTACCTGTACCAGCTGATAAGAAAACACGTGCAGTTGCGGTCTTACGGCGACCTGTACCATAATTAGTAGCCATGTGCTGTATCCCTTAGATGTCCAAAACTTGTGGCTGTTGAGCAGTATGAGGATGCTCGCTACCAGCGTACACTTTCATTTTTTTGATCATTGCATAACCAAGAGGACCTTTTGGCAACATACCTTTAACAGCTTTTTCTAAAACAGCTTCAGGTTTGTGAGCAATTAACTTCTCGAAGTTAGTCTCACGGATACCACCAGGGAAACCAGTATGGCGATAGTATTTCTTGTCAAGTGATTTGTTACCAGTCACTTGAACGTGCTCAGCATTGATCACAACGATGTAATCGCCAGTGTCAACGTGAGGAGTATAAGAAGTCTTGTGCTTACCGCGTAAACGACGAGCGATTTCAGTCGCAAGGCGACCTAAAGTTTTGCCAGAAGCATCAACAACATACCAGTCGTGTTGAACTTCAGCTGGCTTAGCGCTGAGAGTTTTCATTTAAACCACTACCTATTATAGTTGGTTTGGACGGTGGAATCTGTCCAAACAAAAGGAGACCGAATTCTACATGAGTTTATACCTACACACAAGAAAAATTCGCTAGAGCAGCCAGAAATTGCTGCAATGTGACTGATTTGGGAACTAATATGCACTGGCTTGATGCGACTATTATTTATCTTGAGAGCGGACCGGAATACCCCTATCATTTTTAGACCAATCATTTGAAATAAATAGAAGTATTGACCTCTTCTTGCGGGGAATTTGATGAAGTTGCCGTTTTCTACAAAAGTTGTTGTGGTTGCATTATTGGTGGGTCTCTGTTCGGCCCAGAGCAATGCACGACGGCTGTATAAATGGGTAGATCAGGGAAGTGTCACCAATTATTCCGAATTCCAGCCAAAAGAAGGCACCAGCCGCAAACTCGAAGTGCTTGAAAGTCGCGGTCATGATCATGTTGATCCTGCGATGGCTGTCACAGCCGAAATGAAAGCAATTGAAATTCCGGTTGATCAAATTAATCTGCAGGGAGCCACTGCCGGTGCGGGGGCAACTCCGGCACCTTACATGCAGCAATCCACAACGCAAACCATCGTTAAACAAGGTGCAATGGTGGCGCCTTATATCCGGCCAGCCAGTCCGGTGGCGACCACGGCAGTGGAGAAAAAAGAGCCACCAGTTCAGCAGGCTGTACAGGTGCCGGAAAAGAAAGAGACGTTTATCACTAACCCGCTTGTCGAAAAGAGTGCAAGTACGGTAGCCGTGACTGAAAAGAAAGAAGAGATTGCCATGGTGCAACCTGAGAAAAAAGTCCAGCCAAAAGTAAACCCATGGACACGCAAGGTTGAGTTTGTTCCTTCCAATCTTGTTCCACAGAACCTGTCTAAAGCTGTGCTGCCTGAACGCTGATCCATTAGCTTGATTGAACGGGTAAAATAATGTTTTATGAGTGTGAATCCAAATAAAAAAGACTCATGATGCTGCGCGTAAAACAATTTCTATTGGGCTGTTTGTTCGGCCTAATCATCACTTATTTCATTCTGATCACCGGGTTTGGAATCTATTACGGTTTTAGCGGGATGGTCGGTGTCGCTTTAGTCAGCATGTTGATGCATTTCACACCTTTTCCATATCTGCTTTATTTGGCTGGTGGGCTGATTTTTTTCTGCATTCCAGCGCAGCGTTTTAGCCAGACCCATCGCCAACTGTGGAAATGGCTAGCCATTGCGATTGTGGTTGCTGGGGGCCTGATTTGCTTGTCAGAAATTGCGCATGTGCTCGGCTGGTTAAATGCCGAGTTTCATTTGCCACGAAAACCGGAAAACTAAATACTTCAACGCCTATATTTTGACTTTTATAAAGGCTGAGCTGAGCAATGACTTAGGCAAGACCGTGTTGATTTTAACGAATAGCCATTACATTTTTGGCTGTATGTACTGTAATAAAGGGCTATAGCTGACCTTTAATCAGAATTTATAAAAAGGTAGGGCTATAGCTGCTTTTATATTTTGGTTACACTAGCAGGAAATCAAAAAGACTGGCGCTAGATATGCTTCCTTTATATGTCACTTCAGGTGAACCGGCTGGAATTGGTCCAGATATCTGTCTGAGTCTGGCGGAACGGATAGATGAACGACCGCTGGTGGTATTGGCCGATATTGAAATGTTGCAGCAACGTGCCAATCTACTCGGTTTAAATGTTGAACTGGTTGAATATCAGGGACAAACTCAATCCAGCTTGCAGGGGCAACTGTTTGTTGAACATGTGCCTTTGGCAAAACCGGTGAACTTAGGGCAGTTAGACTCTGCCAATGCAGCTTATGTATTGGAGCAATTGCGCCGTTCGGCTGATTATGCCATGTCCGGACAAAGTGTCGGGGTGGCCACGGCGCCTGTACAAAAATCCATTATCAATGATGCCGGCATGAGCTTTAGTGGGCATACCGAATATTATCAGGAATTTGCTGGTATTGAGCGTGTGGTGATGATGCTGGCGACCAGAACGCTGCGGGTAGCGCTGGCAACGACTCATTTACCCCTGCGGGAGGTGCCGGCGGCCATTACCCCAGCGCGTTTACATCAGGTGATTGATATCCTGATTCATGACTTAAAGAGCAAATTTAAAATTGCACAGCCGCATATTCTGGTCTGTGGCCTGAACCCGCATGCAGGTGAAGATGGCTATTTAGGACGTGAAGAAATCGAAGTGATTAATCCGGTGCTGGAAAGCTATCGGGTACAGGGCGTGAACATGAGCCTGAGTTTGCCGGCAGACACCTTGTTTACCCCTGAAAACCTGCAAGATGCAGATGCCGTTTTGGCGATGTATCACGATCAGGGTTTACCTGTGCTAAAATCGCAAGGCTTTGGTGAAGCAGTCAACATTACATTAGGCTTACCATTTATTCGAACCTCGGTCGATCATGGCACAGCACTTTCCCTTGCAGGCACTGGACAGGCAAAAGCATCAAGCTTGCAGGTGGCAGTGGATTTAGCACTTGATTTGGCAAGAATCTCTCCCAGCCCCTCTTTATAAAAGAGGGAGGAATTAAGTTTCAAATATTGAGTATAAATATATGTATCAAATTAATGCCCTAAACCCTAAAGATGAAGGGCATCAGGCTCGAAAACGCTTTGGTCAGAACTTCTTGCATGATCAGCGTGTGATTGCCAAAATTGTCCGTTCGGTGAGCCCTCGTGCCGGTGATAATATTGTTGAAATTGGCCCGGGTCTGGCTGCATTGACTTCACCTTTAATTGGTGAATGTGATGCGTTGACGGTGGTGGAGCTCGACCGTGATCTGGCGGCCGGTTTGCCGGGTCGTGTGCCACATCCTGAGCGTTTGACGATTATTGAAGCTGATGCGCTGAAGTATGATTTTACCCAGCTGTTCCAGGAAGGTCGTCCACTACGGGTAGTGGGTAACCTGCCTTATAATATTTCTACTCCTTTGCTGTTCCATCTTCTGGAATTTGGCGACAAGGTCAAGGACATGCACTTCATGTTGCAAAAGGAAGTGGTAGACCGGATCACTGCTACGCCAAATACCAAAGAGTACGGGCGCCTGTCGGTCATGATTCAGTATTACTGCAAGCCGACATTCCTGTTTGAAGTACCCCCGGGATCATTCAATCCGCCACCCAAGGTGACTTCGGCCGTTTTCCGTCTGGAACCTTATGACACCAAGCCGATAGTGGCAAAGGACGAAAAAGCACTGGCCCGTCTGGTCAGTCATGTGTTTACCCAGCGCCGTAAGACCTTGCGTAACAGTTTAAAAGGCATGCTGGCGGAAGACGGCTTTGAAAAGGCCGGGGTAGATCCGATGGCACGTCCTGAAACATTGAATCTGGCTGATTTCGTGGCGCTTTCTGACCAGATGGTGGCCTGATGTCAAAACGCTATAACTATGTCATTGGTGATGTGCAGGGCTGTTTTGAAGCCCTGAAAGCTTTACTGAAAGAAATTCGCTTTGATCCGGATCAGGACTTTTTATGGTTCGCTGGCGATCTGGTGGCGCGTGGTGAAAACTCGGTCGGTGCCTTACGCTTTATTAAGAAGCTGGCCGACCGTGGGGCGGCGGCAACGGTGTTGGGCAATCATGACCTGACCCTGATTGCCTGCGCGCGTGGCTTTAAAAAAGCCAAAGAAAAAGACCAGACCCAAGATGTAATTGATGCGATTGATGGTGATGAACTGATTGACTGGCTACGCAAGCAGCCTTTGAGCCTGTCTCCAAATCAACACACCTTGATTACTCACGCGGGTGTACCCTGCATCTGGAGCGCTGAAAAGACCGTTGCCTTGGCACAAGAAGTGCAGCAGGTGGTTGCGCATGAGGATCTTTCTGTGCTGGATGGTTTTCTGGCAGAAATGTATGGCTCACAGCCGGACCTGTGGTCAGATGAGCTGACGGGTATGGCGCGGTTGCGTTGTATTACCAATTATCTGACCCGTATGCGCTTGACCGATGCTGAAGGACGTCTGGAGTTTGAGTTCAAAGATGCACTAGATGCACCGATGCCAGCGGGTTTTCAGCCGTGGTTTGAGTTTGAAAGTCAGGCTGCACAAACCCATCAGCTGATTTTCGGACATTGGGCGGCATTACAGGGCAAGACCATTAGCCCTCAAATTCAAAATGTGGATGGGGGCTGTGTCTGGGGACAACAACTGGTGGCTTTGCGTTTAGAAGATCAGCAGCTTTTTGCGGTAGATAATCCTTTAGCTTGAACTTGAATAAGTGCAATTCGAGTTTGATCTAAATATTTTTATCTAGAGTCTGTTGGAAAAAATTATCTGAGCGGAGTCTGGATAATTTCTCATCGAATTACAAGATTAGCTACTACGTCTTGCACTTCAGTTGAAATATATTTTAACTTCGTTCAGGCTCGCCCTACCTGACGAAACGTTGTTTCTCATTTTGGGAAAAGTAGGCCAAACCTGAGGGGCGAATAGCAAAGATTAATAATCTTTGCCGCACCGTAAGATGAACGCTATGCTTGAGTCCTAAACTACGCACTTCGTTTGTCTTGCGCTAAGCCAAAGCTTAATTGCTTTGGCTTGCTCAGGTTGCTGATGACGTTTTCGAGTATCATATTTCTGATCAGATTTAGATTGGGTATTTATTGTGTTGTGTACAAATACCCAGTTTCAGATTGGGCATTTTTAATTTTTAGACTGTCAAAAAACTGTCATACACTGATCATTAAAGTGTCAAAAAATGCTTATAAGCTGACAAGCATGAAAATAACGACACAAATGGATGGCGATATGCAGAGCACATACGCGACATCTCTATTCAAACAAGAGTTTCCTGAAAATTTTAAATTTTACTTTAAAAGGAAACAATTCAAAAATAAGCATGAGGACTTGTCTGAACTGTGTGATCTGGTTCGTCCCCGTCTCCGAATTGCCATTGTCACTGAAACCTGGCCACCAGAAATTAATGGTGTGGCTTTATCCATGATGCAACTGTGTCAGGGCCTACAGCGACTCGGGCATAAAATCTTGCTGGTACGGCCCACACAAAAAGCTGTCTGTACCGAATTTCATCCGGATCAGGAATGTCTGGTCATGTCCCAGCCAATTCCTAAATATCCAAGTGTGCAGTTTGGCTGGCCACAATATCTCAAGGTGTCCAAAGCTTTTGAGAAATTTATGCCAGATGTGGTGCATATCGTGACCGAAGGGCCATTGGGACTCACCGCATTACAGGCAGCAAAATCACGGAAGGTCGCCGTTTCCAGTGGCTTTCATTCAGCCTTTCATGATTTTAGCCGTTTTTTTGACCTGGCTTTTCTGGTCAAACCCATTCAACGTTATCTGACCTGGTTTCATAACAGTACCGACGTGACCTGCGTACCCAGTCAATATACAGAGCAGGCCTTGCGTGGATTTGGTGTGACCTGTCCTTTGGTCGTGGTCGGCCGTGGGGTAGATACCGAAAAATTTTCTCCCAAGCATCGTTCCGCGCAGCTGCGACAGCAGTGGGGTGCCGGAGCAGATACCCGTGTCATGCTATATGTCGGGCGTCTGTCACCTGAAAAAGAAGTGGATGTGTTGATCAGGAGCTTCCATGCCTTGCAGGCGCAGCAGGGGAAAAATATCAAGTTTGTCATCGTGGGGGATGGCCCGGATCTGGGACGTCTGCAGCAGATGGCGCAGTCTGATGATGTAATTTTTATGGGTAGCCTGAGTGGGCGCGAGCTTTCGGCTGCTTATGCCAGTGCAGATGTATTTACTTTCGCCAGTCAGGCCGATACGTTTGGCAACGTGGTTTTAGAAGCGATTGCCAGTGGTCTGGCTGTGGTAGCCTATGACTATGTCTGTGCACACCAGCATGTCCGGCATGAAATTACTGGCTGGCTTAGCCCGCTGGGACAGACCGGCGACTTTATCCAGTCTATTTGTGATTTACCCGCATTGCCGCAACTGAGGCAGATGGGGCAGCTTGCCAGTGCGAGTGTGCAGGAAAATAGCTGGCAATTTCCGGTACAACAACTGGAACAGGCACTTTATCAGGTCGCAAAGGAGTCCCCCATGATCGCGACCTAAATCCTTCTGAGGAGAAAAAGTATGAAATTTCAGAATGCAAAAATAAAAATGCTGGATCTCGATTTAAAGGGTTGCTTATACTTTAACCATCTTTCACAGTCGCAACGTATCGCTTTATTTTTTAAAACGATCAGCCGTCTGGGCGATGGGCCATTCTGGTATGTGATGCTGTTGTCTGTCTGGGCCATGCAAGGCTGGGCATACCTTATACAGATTTTATACTTGGTCGCGGCGGGTTCGGTGGGTACCCTTATTTACAAGCTACTGAAAAATAAAACCACACGTCCGCGACCTTATCAGGTGCATCAGGTGATTGTACTGGGTGAGCGGCCACTCGATCATTTCAGTTTTCCTTCCGGTCACACCTTACATGCAGTCATGGTCACCATTACCTTGGGGTATATCCAGCCGCTGCTACTGATCCTGATGTTGCCGTTTACGATCTTGGTCGCATTGTCACGCATGATTCTGGGGCTACACTATCCTAGTGATGTCATTGTAGGGGCCATGATTGGCGCCTCGGTCGGCAGTGCCATCATTGTACTGGCACCTGGCTTGCATCTGGCCTTATAAGCATTTTCGCGATAATTTCACACCAGACACTATCCCTTAAATCAGCTGTTTTGTTAAAGTACGCTCAATTACATTATTGATTCAGGTGGTCACTATGGGCTTACGTTGGACAGATACGATTGATATTGCGATTGAACTCACTGAAGCACATCCGGACGTCGATCCACAGTGGATCCGTTTTACCGATTTGCATGCATGGGTCTGTGCGCTGCCAGATTTTAGTGATGATCCGGATAAGTCGACTGAGGGTTTGCTAGAAGCGATTCAAATGGCCTGGCTGGATGAAGTTCGGTAAAAATTCGTCAGAAATCACTGAACTTTTGCATAATACAAGCTGATTATTACCGATGACATCGGTATAATGCGGCAAATTTTTTTTAGTTTAGACCATAATAGGAGTCAATCATGGCGATTGAACGTACTTTATCTATCGTAAAACCAGATGCAGTTTCTAAAAACCACATTGGTGATATCTTTTCTCGTTTTGAAAAAGCGGGTTTAAAAATCGTTGCAACTAAAATGAAACACCTTTCTCAAGCTGACGCTGAAGGTTTCTATGCAGAGCACAAAGAACGCGGTTTCTTTGCTGACCTCGTTGCATTCATGACTTCTGGTCCAGTGGTTGTTTCTGTACTTGAAGGTGAAAACGCAGTTCTTGCTCACCGTGACATCCTGGGTGCAACAAACCCGAAAGAAGCGGCTCCAGGTACAATCCGTGCTGACTTCGCTGTAAGCATCGACGAAAACGCTGCTCACGGTTCTGACTCGGTTGCTTCTGCTGAGCGCGAAATCGCTTACTTCTTTGCTGATAACGAGATTTGCCCACGCACTCGTTAATCCAAAGTATTCAGGCCAGATAAGTGGTATACTACTTATCTGGTTTTTTATTTTTTATAGATTATATTGTGTGAATAATGCACAGTATTTCTTTGTGCTGATATTGTTTAGGTAAATATACATGAGTTCTGCAGTGGTCGTTTCATCAGAAAATTTGGATGAAAAACAACAGTCTGTTACTACGCCTGTCGTTCAAGCTGCCGATAATAAGGTCAATTTACTTGGCATGTCTCGCGCAGAGCTGGAAAAATTCTTTGAAGATCTGGGCGAAAAAAAGTTTCGTGCCGGTCAGGTCATGAAATGGATTCATCAATATTTTGTGACAGATTTTGCCGAAATGACCAACATCTCGGGAAAATTACGTGAAAAACTAGAAAAAATCTGTGAAATTAAAGCACCTGAAGTGGTGCATCGTAACTATTCCAAAGATGGTACCCGCAAGTGGGTATTCCGTGTTGGCGAGGGTGATGGCTCTCTGGTCGAAACGGTACTGATTCCGGCAGACGATAAAACCGGTGCGCGTAAGACCCTGTGTATTTCTTCACAAGTAGGCTGTGCACTCGATTGTTCATTCTGTTCGACCGGCAAACAGGGGTTCCAGCGTGACCTGACGCCGGCCGAGATTATTGGCCAGTTATGGATGGCCAACTACTCCTATATGGAAGATGTACCGGTAGCCGAGCGTGAGCGTACCGTCACCAATGTCGTGATGATGGGAATGGGTGAGCCCTTACTCAACTACGATGCGGTGTTGAGCTCGATGCACCTGATGCTGGATGACTTTGCCTATGGCATGTCGAAACGTCGTGTGACCCTGTCGACATCTGGGGTGGTGCCGAAGATTGACCAGCTGGCACAGGATATTGATGTTGCCTTGGCAATTTCGCTGCATGCGCCAAATGACGAGCTGCGTAATGAACTGGTGCCAATCAATAAAAAATATCCGTTACAGCAGCTGATTGCGGCTTGCCAGCGTTATTTGGCCAAAGATGGCAATGAAAGTGCACGCCGTCATGTCACCATTGAATATGTCATGCTGGAAGGGGTCAATGACCAGCCTGAACATGCCCAGCAGTTGTTAAAGTTACTGAAAAACTTACCAAGTAAAATCAATCTGATTCCATTTAATCCGTTCCCGCACGCGCCTTATGGCCGTTCGAGCCGTAACCGTATTATTGCCTTCCAAAAAACTTTGTCGGATGCCGGTTTTGTGTGTACGATTCGTCAGACACGTGGTGATGATATCGATGCGGCGTGTGGTCAACTGGTAGGACAGGTTGCTGACCGTACCCGTCGTGCCGAACAGTGGAAAAAGAAAGTGGCGCAGCGACAAGAAATATTGCGCACACAAGGATAAAACCTGGGGAAAAGCGTTGAATACAACTCGAACAAAAACGATTATAGCGACAGCTGTTGTGTTTACTTTAACTGGCTTAACTGCTTGCCAGACGCCATCGACAACATTAAAAAAAGATCCGGAAAAAGCGGTACAGGTGCGTACGCAGCTGGCAGCAGAATATATTCGTACACGTGACCTGGATTCAGCCAAGCGTTCACTTGATCAGGCATTAAAACTTGATTCGCGTGATGCCAATGCCAATATGATGATGGGCATCCTGCTGCAACAGGAAGGTAGCCCTGTCAACATGCAGAAGGCCGAAGCCTATTTCAAGCGGGCCATTTCAGCCGAACCGGATAATGCCCAGGCCCGTAATAATTACGGTACATATTTGTACCAGCAGCAACGCTATAATGAGGCCATTGAGCAGTTTACCCGTGCGGGTGCAACTCTGGGCTATGACCAGCGTTTTCAGTCGCTGGAAAATCTGGGGCGAATCTATTTAAAGCTCGGCGATGTGGCGAATGCCGAAAAATCATTCAAACAGGCGCTACAAGCGAATCGAAACGCAACAATTTCAATGTTAGAGTTGGCGGAAATTTTCTATTTGCAACAAAATAATAGAGATGCATCGCAACTATATGAACAATATGTTCGTAATGTAGGTCAGAAAAACCAGGGTGCCCGCGCGCTTTGGATTGGTTTACGCATTGCTCGGGCAAATGCGGACCAGTTAGGAATGCAAGTGTTAGTCAATCAATTACGCGCTTTATTTCCTGATAGTCCAGAATATCAACGTTATTTGCAATTACAGTACAGTACTGAGGCCGTATGGAAATAAATCCAAATTCACATCAGCCAACTGGCTCAACCTCGCCATCGTCTGCGTTAGGAAATATTCAACGACCTGGTGAGTATTTGCGTCAAATTCGTATTGCACAAAAGAAAGAAATTGAAGAGATTGCAAACGTATTGAACATGCCGGTCAAGACCTTGACGGCATTAGAGCAGGATGACTACAAGTCATTGCCAGAAGCGACTTTCATCAAGGGTTATTACCGTGCCTATGCCAAGCATTTAAATGCAGACGCCAGTGCGATTATCCAGCGTTTTGATGAAATCTATGTCAATGATACCGGACTGAAAGCCAGCCATGCCTTGAATAACTCCCCAATCAAGATCATGGGTAAGCTGTCTGGTTCAAAAAGTGTGCGTAACCGGATCTGGTTAAAGCGCGCAGCCATTGTGGCTGTGGTTGCACTGTTGGCATGGCTGGCCGTGATGGCGGTACAGAACTGGACATCAAGTCATAAAGATGATGACGATGTACCAAAGATCAAGAATTCTGATGTTCAGATTCTGCCAATGGGCAATACCAGTGCCGCAACATCTGGTGACCAATTGGTGCTGAACTTTAACCGTCCGACCTCTGTGCATATTGTTGACGCAACAGGTAAAGTATTGGCAACAGGCCGTCAGGCATCTACATTGACTTTAAGTGGTGAGTCACCATTTCAGATCCGTTTAGATGATGCAACTGCGGTATCCCTGACCCTGAATCAGGAACAGATTTCATTGTCTCCATATACAGTCAATGGAAAAGCAGAATTCCGTTTGTCTCGTTAATGACAAAGAGTAGAGCTATACGATGATTGTGAACCCCATTAAGCGCCGTCCAACACGTAAGATCCGTGTCGGTTCGGTGTATGTCGGTGGTGATGCCCCGATTAGTGTTCAAAGTATGACAAATACTGAAACATGTGATGTCGATGCCACTGTGGCGCAAATCCAGCGCTGTGTAGATGCTGGTGCAGACATCATGCGTGTTTCAGTTCCGTCAATGGAAGCAGCAGAAGCCTTTGGTGCCATTCGTAAGCGTGTTTCCGTACCTTTGGTGGCCGATATCCATTTTGATCATCGTATTGCTCTGGCTGTTGCAGATTACGGTGCTGACTGTTTGCGTATTAACCCGGGCAACATCGGTTCGGATCAGAAGGTCCGTGAAGTGGTTGCTGCAGCCAAACATCATGGCATTTCAATCCGGATTGGTGTAAATGCCGGCTCACTGGAAAAAGACTTGCAAGTGAAATATGGCGAGCCGACAGGGCAGGCCTTGCTTGAGTCAGCGATGCGTCATATCGATATTCTGGATCGGCTCGATTTTCATGAGTTCAAGGTCAGTGTGAAAGCCTCGAATGTGTTCCTGACCATGGATGCTTATCGCCTGTTGTCCCAGCAGATTGACAATCCGTTGCATCTGGGCGTGACAGAGGCCGGTATCTATCGCACCGGTACGGTAAAATCGGCGATTGCGCTGGGCGGATTGCTGATGGAAGGGATTGGCGATACCATGCGTATTTCACTTGCGGCCGAGCCGGAAGATGAAATCAAAATCGGTTTTGACATTTTAAAATCGTTGAGCCTGCGCTCAAACGGGATTAACTTTATTGCTTGTCCAAGCTGCTCACGTCAGGAATTCAATGTGATTCAGGTGATGCAGGCGCTGGAAGAGCGTTTGGAAGATATCCGTACCCCGATGGACGTGTCTGTCATCGGGTGTAAAGTGAATGGTCCGGGTGAAGCAAAAGAAGCGGATATCGGGATTGTGGGGGCTTCTCCTCGTTCACTGGTCTATCGTAATGGCGAAAAGAGCCATTTAATTGACACCAATCAGCTGGTTGATGAAATTGAAACAATGGTTCGTCAACGTGTTCAAGAGCTTGAAGAAGCAAAATCTAAAGAAATTATCCGTAGTTCATCATGAGTTCAATTGTCGCTATCAAAGGTTTTAATGACATCCTTCCAACGCAAACTGCCGCTTGGAGAAGTCTGGAACAACAACTTGCATCCCTAATGGATGCCTATGGTTATCAACAGATCCGTTTACCGGTGGTTGAGCAAACCGGTTTATTCAAACGTGCTATTGGCGATGCCACCGATATTGTTGAAAAAGAAATGTATACCTTTTTTGACAAGGGCAATCCGCCAGAGTCACTCACGCTACGTCCGGAAGGAACAGCAGGTTGTGTGCGTGCCTTGCTTGAGCATAACCTGCTACGTGGTGCAACACCGCGTGTCTGGTATATGGGGCCGATGTTCCGTTATGAAAAGCCGCAAAAGGGCCGTTACCGCCAGTTCCACCAGTTTGGTGTGGAAACCTTTGGTGTGGCAACGCCTGATATCGATGCAGAGTTAATTCTTCTCACGGCCCGTTTATGGAAACGTATGGGCGTTGCAGACAAGGTTCAACTTGAATTGAATACCTTGGGCGAAACCGATGAGCGTGCAGAATACCGCGCGGCACTGGTTGAGTTCCTGACCCAGCATAAAGATGCCCTGGATGAGGATTCGCAACGCCGTTTAAGCACCAATCCATTGCGTATTCTGGACTCTAAAATTGAATCGACCCAAAAGATTCTGGAAAATGCGCCAAAGCTGCATGATTTCTTGAAAGAAGATTCAATCAACCATTTCAATCAGTTACAACAATACCTGACTGATGCGGGTATTGAGTTCGTGATTAACCAGAAGCTGGTTCGTGGTCTGGATTACTACAACAAGACGGTATTTGAGTGGACCACCACCATGCTGGGTTCGCAAGGTACGGTGTGTGCCGGTGGTCGCTATGACGGACTGGTGGGACAGTTAAAAGGTAAGGCAGACCAGTCTGTGCCTGCGGTTGGCTTTGCAATGGGTATGGAACGGTTATTGCTGTTACTTGAGCAGGTTCAGCAAGAACAAACTGTACGTGACTGTGAAGTGTTTCTGGTTGCCGAACCGGCATATCAGGCCAAAGCCCTGGTACTGGCAGAACAGGTGCGTGACCAGCTGGAAGCGGCCAATAGTCCGGTTCGCTTAAAAACCGGTTCGCAAGGCAGCATGAAAAGCCAGATGAAAAAGGCCGACCAGTCAGGTGCGGTTCTTGCGGTCATTCTGGGTGAGCGCGAGTGGGAGTCACAACAGCTTCTGGTCAAAGAACTTGCCACTGCTGAACAGTCACAGGTTGCCTTGGCTGACCTGACCCCGTTTTTGATTGAAAAATTTAAACAATAAATTGTAAAGTTTAGGAAAAGGACAATCACATGAGCTTAAGTGATGAAGAACAACTCGACCAGTTAAAGTCGTTTGCCAAAAAATATGGTTCTGCCATCATTAGCGGAATTCTCATTGCCCTGATTGCCTTTTTCGGATGGGAATACTGGCAAAAAAAGAATCTTGCTGAGTCCCAGAACCAGACTGCCAAGGTACAGAAGTTGATGGATGAGGCCAAAGCAGCCGCAGGTCAGCCCAATGCCTTGGCCGCTTTATCAGAAACTGCAGATAAGATTGTGAAGGAAGATCCGGATTCTGCACAGGCGATCCAGACACAATTTATCATGGCCAAGCTTGCCTATGACAAGCAGGACTATGCTGCTGCTGAAAAAGCCCTGAAGAAAGTTGAAAACTCGAAGCTGAAAGATGCGGGTTTGGTACAAATTGTAAAATTGCGTCTGGCTGATGCACAGCTGGCACAAAACAAGTTTGATGAAGCACTCAAAACCTTGTCGGGTGTGACAGAACCGGCGTTCAAGGCCACTGCTGACGAACTTCGTGGTGATATTTTTGTTGCGAAGAAAGACAATGAATCTGCCCGTAAGGCGTATCAGAGCGCGTGGGACAATTTGCTTGAGCGCAAACAGGAGCGTCAGCTTTTACAAATTAAACTCGAAAGTGTTGGCGTTTTAGTAGATGATCCTGAGTTTGAGCGCCCGATCTTAGATACCAAAGTGGATGAGTCTTAATGCAGAACAAACTAAAACTTCCTTTGGCAATTGCCATTGCTTCAGCTTTACTTGTTGGATGTTCGAGCAATAAAGTAAAAGAGGCTAAACCTAATCCATTGCCGAAAATTACACAAGAACAAAGCCTGAACCTGGTTTTTTCACAAAGCGTTTCATCTACCAATGCTGCTGAAGCGTTACGTTTACAGCTAGACACCGACAATGGCGTGATTTTTGCCATTGATCCGGATGGTCAGGTGTCTGCTTACAAAGGCAAGCAACGTCTCTGGAAAAGCAAGATTACCAAGCAAGAACTGACTGCTGGTGTCGAGGCGGGTGAAGGGGTTGTGGTCATTGGTAATCGTAAGGGACAGCTGTTTGCTCTGGATCAAGCCACGGGCGAGCAAAAGTGGACTGCAAAACTGTCTGGCGCAATTTTGTCGCCTTCCCTAATCCAGTCGGGTCGTGTGATTACCATTGCCAATGATGGCACCGTATTTGCGCATGATACCGTTACCGGCCAGCAAGTCTGGGCTTATAAGTTGCCAAATGTCCAGTTTAGTTTACGTGGCCAGCCGGCACCGGTCCGTCTGGATGAACGCACCGTACTGATTGGTACAGCCAATGCCTATGTATATGGTCTGGATATCATTAGCGGTGTTCCGCGCTTCCAGCGCCGTGTAGCAATTAGCGATGGCCGTTCCGATATTCAGCGTCTGATTGATGTGGTTGGTGATCCGGTTGTTGCCGGTCAATTCTTGGTCACTACCAGCTTTCAGGGGCAGGTCACTGTAACAGACCTTGCTTCACAGCGTGTGGTGTGGAGTGAGGATGCCAGCAGTACCAACAGTGCGGCAGTTGCTGAAGACAAGGTTTTTGTAACGACCACTGATGGCAAGCTCAATGCCTATAACCTGACTACAGGTGAACTGGTCTGGCAAAATGAAGAATTGCTTAACCGTCAGTTGAGTAATCCTGTTGTGCTGGGACAGAATCTGGTGGTGGGTGATCTGGATGGGGTACTTCACCTGATCAATCCGGCTTCTGGTAAACTGGTTGGCCGTGCCAAAACCAGCGGAGAAGTCCGTTCCTTACGTGTGATTGACAATCAGCTGTATGTCGCCACACGAAAAGGTGCATTAAGCATTTGGCAGAATCGATAATTTTACCTGCGCTTGTGGTAAAATAACCGGATTGGCAATTGCTAGACAAAACATATATCGGGGTATTTGATGATCAAAACCCCGAATTTTTATTTTATTTACTTGAGTTCGGTATCAGATTTTTAATCAAAGATGATACTCGAAAACGTCATCCGCAACTGTTTGAGGCAGGACAGCATTGATGAGATGCGGTTTGTTTATGGGTCCAGTGACTTGCTGATAGTGAAGCTTGTGCAGCCCTGGTTGCTCCTCATGCGGATGACAATGATTTTGCCTACTTATTCCGGAATGAAAATATAACGTTTCGCAAGGTAGGTCGAGCTGAAGGCTTATTCCCGAACAGGATGAAGACTCGGCAAGATCCCATTATGATCATTCATACCTCAAGGTTATTCTCTATATCAAGGTTAATCTATGAAACCCGTTATTGCGCTCATTGGTCGTCCAAATGTCGGAAAATCAACGCTATTTAACCAAATCACCAAAAGTCGTGATGCTTTGGTTGCTGACTTCGCTGGTTTAACTCGTGACCGCAAATATGGTGATGCGGTATATCAAAATAAATCGTTCATTGTTGTCGATACGGGTGGTATCGGTGAGAGTGAAGGTGGTATTGACTCTTACATGGCTGAGCAGTCGAAAACGGCTATCCATGAAGCAGACATTATCGTTTTTGTGGTAGATGCCCGTGCCGGCTTACTGGCCTCAGATGAACAAATTGCCCGTGAACTGCGTACATTAGGTAAGAAAGTTCATCTGGTTGCCAACAAGGTAGATGGTGTACATGCCGAGGCAGCCCTGGTTGAATTTTACAAGCTGGGTATGGGCGAACCGATGCAGGTTGCAGCCAGCCATGGCCGTGGCGTACAGCAAATGCTTGAAGAAGTGCTGGCCGAGGTGCCGGAAGATGAAAATCCGGACGAGCACAACAAAAATACCGGTTTGCGTCTCGCGATTATCGGTCGTCCAAACGTGGGTAAATCGACTTTGGTGAACCGTTTACTCGGGGAAGAGCGTGTGGTTGCCTTTGACCAGCCGGGGACTACCCGTGACTCGATCTACATTCCTTATGAGCGTGATGGTCGTCAATATACCCTGATTGACACAGCCGGGGTACGCCGTAAAGGTAAAGTGGATGAGATGATTGAGAAGTTCTCAATCGTTAAAACCTTGCAAGCCATGAAAGATGCGCATGTTGTTGTGGTGGTGGTTGATGCGCGTGAAGGGATTGTTGAGCAGGATTTGCATTTGATTGGCTATGCGCTTGAAGCCGGTCGTGCCATGGTGATTGCAATCAACAAATGGGACAACATGAGCGAGTACGACCGTAAGCAGTGCAAGCTTGATGTCGAGCGCCGCTTTGATTTTATTCCTTGGGCAAAAATTCACTTGATTTCGGCTTTACATGGAACCGGAGTGGGAGATTTATATCCGTCGATTCACCGTGCTTATGAATCTGCCAACCTGAAGGTTTCTCCTGCCAAGCTTACCCAGATTTTAAATGATGCCACTGAAGCGCATCAGCCGCCAATGATTGGTGGCCGCCGTATTAAAATGCGTTATGCGCATATGGGCGGACAAAATCCACCAACAATCGTGATTCATGGGAACAAGGTCGATAAGACACCAGCCGATTACCGCCGTTATCTGGAAAATGTCTTCCGTAAGGTTTATAAGCTTGAAGGAACCCCGGTAAAAATCGACTTTAAGACTTCGGAAAATCCATTTGAAGGCCGTAAATCGCAGGTGGATGAGCGTGTTGCCGCACGTAAACGCCGTTATATCCAGAAATTCAAAAAAGCTGAAAAGAAATTCAAGCGTTAAGCCGGTCTTGATGCCAGCAGCCCAAACTTTGCTTTGGGCTTTTTTATTGGTTGTGTCACCACGGTGGTGATGGTTGCTTGATGTAGCAGCAGCCAGCACTCTGCACCGTTTTTACGCTTTTTAAAGCTAAGTTGTTGAAATTTAATAAAACCTATTTTTTTGTTAAATTTCGTACCAGTGCTATAATGCCCAGCGCAAAAAACAGATCATTTTTTTCTCTATTTAAAACCTATTCAGGATTGTGCATTGCATGTTCAAGTTACATCTAAAGCAGCTTCAGCTGAGCTATATGCAGCCAAATTATGCTGCATTGGATGCGATTCCTGCGATGCAACGCCGGCGTCTGTCGCCATTGGCAAAATTGGCATTACATGGTGCATTGACGGCGCTGGACGGTCAGCATGTCGATTATATCGTATGGGCCTCCAGATATGGGGATGAGCAAAAAACACTGGATATTTTGCAGGATGTGTTAAAACAACAGCCTCCATCACCGACCCAATTCTCTACTTCGGTCCATAATGCCATCGCAGGGCTGTATTCGATCTTATGTCAGGATGCGACGCCTTCAACCAGCTTAAGTTGTGAATGGACAGAAGCGTTAATCGAGGCATATGCCGTATTAAAGACCCGTGCCGGTACTGCTCAGGTTCTGGTGGTGGCCTATGACCAGGCTTTACCATCTGTATACAATGACGCACAAGACTTTCCGGCATTTGTACTTGCTTCGGTTGTAAGCTTGGAGCAGCCTAATCTCGAGGTGCTCGAGCTATCGGGGAGTGCCAGCATGGAAGGTCTGGAGTTTTACCGGTTCTGGCAAGCAAGTGAAATGAATCAGTCTGCAAAGAGATGGAAAAAATGTTAGCGCTGAAGCAGCTTCAACAAAAAGCAAACTATTGCTGGCGTGTGGCGGCCACAGGATTAAGCTTTGCCAGTTTTGGTCTGGGGGGCGTGGCGATTGCGGCTGTCGTGGCTCCGGTTGTGCGGCTTAGCAGTAAAAATCCTGAAATACGTCAGCAACGCGCGCAACAGATTATCCGGTATAGCTTTAAAGGTTTTACTGAAATGATGGTCAAGCTGGGCATCATGACCTATTCGGTGGAAGGGCTGGATAAGCTCTACCACAGCCGACAGGAGCTGATTATTGCCAATCATCCGACCCTGATTGATGTGGTGATCATGATCGGGCTCATGCAGCAGGCCAATTGCGTGGTCAAGCAGTCACTCTGGTCAAATCCGTTTACGCGTGGGCCGGTGCGCAGTGCCGGCTATATTTTAAATGCAGGTTCGCAACAGTTTGTCGAAGATTGTGTAAGCCGCCTGAAAGAGCCGAATGCCGCTTCATTACTGATTTTTCCTGAAGGAACCCGAACTGAAAAAGGCTCTTGCCTGAATGAGTTTCAACGTGGGGCGGCCAATATTGCAATCCGCGCTCATGTTCCGGTTCGTCCTGTCCTGATCCGGTGCACGCCGTCTACCTTAACCAAAAATGAAAAATGGTATCATGTGCCGGCACAGCCTTTTCATATCGAGATCAAGGTACTTGATCACATTGAAGTCCACGATATTCTGGCAGATTCAGAAATTTCGCCTAAACAGGTACGTCAGCTGAATCAATATTTTTATCAAATTTTTAATAATGAGTTATCGAAAAATGAGCAATCTTGCTGATGAATTAAAGCAAATGATTATTGATGTTCTCGCTTTGGAGGATATTGGCATCAGTGATATTGAAACTGAAGCTCCTTTATTTGGTGAGGGTTTAGGGCTGGATTCAATCGATGCCCTGGAACTGGGTTTGGCATTGAAAAAACGCTATAACATTCATCTGAATGCAGAATCGGATGAAACCAGACAACATTTTAAATCCGTACAAAGCCTGGTGGCTTTGGTTGAAGCACAGCAAGCAGGTTAAGGGGTAGGACATGTTGACTCAAGAACAGGTGCTGGCAAAATTAAGAGAATGGATGCAGGATTTGTTTGAAATTGAACCGGACGATATCCAGCTTGATTCCAATTTATATGAAGATCTGGATGTAGACAGTATCGATGCAGTCGATCTGGTGGTCAAGATTAAGGAACTGACTGGCAAGCAGGTTAAACCGGAAGATTTTAAAGCGGTCAGAACAGTACAAGATGTTGTTACCGTGATTCAAAACATGACGGCTGAATGAAGCATCTGTTCAGAGGGGGATTGATCACATTTTTTGTGTTGTATCCCTTTATTGTCGGATGGAGCCTGTCATATGGACAGTTTTTCTGGGTCAGCATTTTACTGGTGATTTTGGGAATAGGCCGTTTCCTGAGTGCCAAAAAAGACCTGTTATTGCCGCTGACAGGCCTGGCCGTTATCTGTGGCGGGCTGAGCCTGATCTTAAAGGATCATGCCTGGCTCAAGCTGTATCCTGTTGGTATGAGTCTGGGGGCCTTGCTGATTTTTACCCTGACACTCTATCGGCCGCCGTCCATGATCGAGCGGTTTGCACGTCTGGTCGAGCCAGACTTGCCGGCATCCGGCGTGCGCTGGACACGGAAAGTGACCCGGATCTGGTGTGGCTTTTTTGCACTGAATGCCATGATTGCTCTGGCAACCGTATTTGCACCGATGAAATATTGGATTATTTATAATGGATTGCTGTCTTACCTGTTTATGGGAATATTATTGCTCGGTGAATATATTCTGCGAAAAAGACATCAACGTTTAAATCAAACCCCCTCTTAAAATATTATGCCTATCTCTTTTTATCGTACTGTTGATGCAGCAAAAGCCTTTTGCGTTACTTCTGACTTAAAAATAATCACGCATGCCGAGTTTTGGCAAGAAGTCGCTGAGCAGGCAGCCATCATCCGGCAATTCAGCCAGGAGAGCTGGGCACTGTGGGAACAAGATAGTTATCAGTTCCTGCTGTTATTTTTTGCAGGTTTACTGGCCAATAAAAAAATCATTTTACCGCCTCATCGTGTCCGTGATCTGGAACAGCAGTTTGCCCAACAGGATATTTATTTTCTCGGTCGTCAGCCGGTAGCTGGCACTGGGCATGACCAGCAGGGATTGCTCCGTAAAATACAACAGGAAGATTTCTTGAGTCGGGCTGAGGTTGTTTTCTTTACCTCGGGTTCAACCGGCGAACCGAAAAAGATCGAACGTACGCTAAAGCAACTGTTCAATGAAGTGGCCGGACTGGCCAAAAGCTTTCAAATCAGGCCTTCTAGTGTCGCGATCGCTACGGTCAGTCACCAGCATATTTATGGGCTATTATTCAAGCTGTTATTGCCATTGGCAACGGGACGGGCTTTTTTTAATGCGCAACTGGCTTTCCCGGAAGATGTTATTCAGGCTCAACAGCGTCTGGCCCAGCAGGGCTGGTCTAACTATGTGGTTTCCAGTCCGGCTTTGTTGAAACGCTGGACGCAGGAACTGGAGTTGCAGCAGTGTGACTTTATGTTTAGCTCGGGTGGCAAACTGGATGCAGGCATTCGGCCTTATCTGAATGTACCGATCGTGGAAGTGCTTGGAAGTTCGGAGACCGGGGGGATTGCACATCGTCACCAGGACGAGGCGGCGTGGACTGCTTTTGACAATGTCGAGATCCGGATTTCACCAAGCACCCAACTGATGGTACGAAGTGACCATGCCGGAGAATCTGGCTGGATCATCACTGGTGATGCTGCGGAGTGGGCTGATACGGATCATCAGCAATTCAGGCTTCTGGGAAGACTGGACCGCATTGTCAAACTGGAAGAAAAACGTCTGAGCCTGGATGCGATTGAACACAGTCTGAATGCCCTGCCTGAGATTGAGCAAAGTCACACGCTCTTGCTGGAGCACCAGAACCGGCAAATTCTGGCTGCTATAGTGGTGCTGGGTGCGAAGGCGCAGCAGCAGTTGCTTGAAGTGGGCAAAGCTGCATTTGTACAGCAGTTGAAACAGCAGTTACAGTTTAGCCTTGAAGCCATTGCCATTCCCCGGCAGTGGCGTTTTTTGAGCCAGATTCCCCAGAATACACAGTCTAAGCGGGATAAAAATTATCTCAAAACCTTATTCGGGCCGATGTTGCAACCTGTGGTCTTAACACAGTGGCAGCAGCAGGACGAGCAATATTTCAGTTTACAGTTTCCTGCTGAACTGACGTGCTTTAAAGGCCATTTCCCAGCCCGTCCGATTTATCCCGGGGTCGGGCAGATCAGTTTTATCCAGCAGTTTGCCCGAAATAGCTGGTCTGATTTAAATTGGTGTCAGGGGATTGAACAGCTCAAGTTTCAGAACCTGATTCGCCCTTATGCCGTGGTGCAATTAAAACTGACCCGTCAGCTACATAAAGTCAGCTTTGAAATGACGTCAGGACAACAGGTTCTGGCCTCCGGGCGTTTACTGTTTATGCTTGAGGGTGCCTAGGAGTACTTATGTTGAAATATTGCATTGTTGTCCCGGTCTATAATCATCCTCATTATCTTGTCGAGCTGGTTCAGTACCTGCAACGGTTTCCCTATCCGGTTATTCTGGTAAATGATGGCAGTAATGCCGAATGTACCGCAATTTTGCATCAGCTGGCACAGCAGTATGAGCAGGTAGAACTGGTCGAGCATCCAGTCAATCTGGGCAAGGGGCAGGCAGTCATGTCTGGCCTGCAACATGCTTCGCGGCTGGGAATGACGCATGTACTGCAATTAGATGCAGATGGACAGCACTGCTGGGAAGATGTGGCAAAATTTATTGAAATCTCACAGCAGCATCCTCAGGCGATGGTGATCGGGCAACCGGTCTTTGATGCCTCGATACCGAAAAAGCGGCTTTATGGACGTTATGTCACCCATTTCTGGGTCTGGCTAAACAGCTTGTCGTTTGAAATTAAAGACAGTATGTGCGGCTTCCGTATTTATCCTCTGGCAAAGACCCTGGCCGTACTTGAAGCTGTCGCCTTTCAGCCCAGAATGGGATTCGATAGTGAAATTCTGGTCCGGTTAAAATGGGAAAATACGCCCTTTGTCAATGTGCCGACCCGGGTTATCTATCCGGAACATGGGGTATCACATTTTAATGTGTGGCGTGATAATCTGGGTTTAAGCCAGACACATGCCCGCCTGTTTGGGGGAATGTTGCTACGCTTTCCGAAACTGATCTGGCATAAGTTCAAGGCGGACTGATGACGACACCGCAAACTTCGCAGGATCGCTGGTATCAGGTTAAAGAGCGGGGAGGGATGCTGCCGCTGCTGCTGATGCTCGGGTTTTACCGGTGTGGCGGGCGTTGGCTGTGCCGTGTCGTGCTGTACTTTATTATTATGTGGTACTGGCTGTTTGCCGTAACTGCACGCAAGGCATCATTGCAATATCTACAACGTCTGCACCAGTTTGCAGGAACACAATCGCCATTTGACACCTTGCCGAACTGGACCAATAGCTATACGCATTTTATGCAATTCGGTGAATGTATTTTAGATAAAATTGAAGGCTGGCTAGGGCATATTCCGGAACAGCAATTACAGCTATCCGGACATGAGCATTTTCAGCAGCATTATCAAAAAGGCACCCTTATTGTGGTATCGCACTTTGGTAATATCGAGTTATTGCGTGCGGTCAAATCTGAACATCCACAAAAAATTAATGTACTGGTCTATCAACGACACGCGTCTCAATTTAACCGGTTTTTAAAAAAAATTAATGCAAAGGCCGACGTCAATCTAATTGCGGTAGATGAACTGGGGATTGAAACCGCGATGCTGTTGCAGGACAAGATGGAGCAGGGAGAGTGGGTGATCGTGGCCGCAGACCGTGTTCCCGTGCAATCTGATCGGGTGCAAACGATCCCATTTCTGGGCAAAGCCGCTGACTTTCCGCAGGGAGCATGGATTCTGGCAAACTTGCTGAAAGTACCGGTACTGGCTGTCTTTTGTTATCGTGCCGGGCACAGGTTTCAGGTACATATTCACCGCATTGCAGACCGGGTACAGCTACCCCGTAAGGACCGGTTGGCCAGTATGCAGCAGGTTACCCAGACATACGTGGCGGTACTGGAGCAGCATTGCTTGCGGGCACCCTATCAATGGTTTAATTTTTATCAGTTCTGGACAAAATAACGTGAATGCAAGTCAAATTGGAGCAAGGGTCAAGCCTGTTTTGACCGTTGGGGAAGCCGCGCTCAGTATCGAAGATGTCGTGGCGGTTGCCAGACAGGAATGTCTGGTTGCATTACCGGCATCGGCAGCATGGCGTGAGCTGATCCAGCGTGGTGCTGACTTTTTAGATCAGCTGTTGCTGGATGAGGGGGTAATCTATGGGGTAACCACCGGTTATGGTGATTCCTGTCTGGTTGAAATTCCCATGCATCAGGTCAATGAGCTGCCTTTGCATTTGTCCCGTTTTCATGGCTGTGGTTTGGGCGAAAATCTGGACCTGATCACGGCACGAGCGGTTGTGGTGACGCGTCTGTGTTCTCTGGCACGCGGTTATTCCGGTGTTTCTCTGGCCCTGCTGGAGCGTCTGGTCTGGATGCTCAATGAAAATATCATTCCTGTGATTCCATCAGAAGGCTCTGTCGGTGCAAGTGGTGATCTGACCCCATTGTCCTATATTGCGGGTGCTCTGGTCGGGGAGCGTGATGTCTATGCCCAAGGCCAGATTGTGCCGATTGCCCAGATCTATGCCGACAAAGGCATTCCACCACTCATCTTGCGCCCGAAAGAAGGTCTGGCACTGATGAATGGCACCGCAGTGATGACGGCGATTGCTTGCTTAAACTATAAAAAAGCTGAACAGGTGGCATTGGCCAGTACCTTGATCACAGCCTTAAATGTACTGGCACTTGAAGGGAATCCAAGCCATTTTGATGAGGTTCTGTTTGCGCAAAAGCCGCATCAGGGGCAGCAACTGATTGCACAGCAACTACGTGAATGGCTGAATAGTGAAGTACAAACGGCACATCAAACTCCACGTTTGCAGGACCGTTATTCCTTACGTTGTGCACCGCATATTATTGGAGTGTTTGAAGATTCCAAAACATGGTTACGCCAGTTTATTGAAAATGAATTAAACTCGAGTAACGATAATCCGTTGATCGATCCTGTGAATTTACGGGTACTGCATGGTGGACACTTCTATGGCGGACATATTGCACAGGCCATGGACAGTTTGAAGATCATGATTGCCAATATTGCCGATCTGATGGACCGGCAAATTGCCCAACTGGTCGACCATAAAATGAATCATGGTTTACCGCGTAACCTGACAGGAGCTGGTGCAGACCGCTTACCGCTGAATCATGGCTTTAAAGCCGTGCAAATCGGGGTGTCGGCCTGGACGGCTGAAGCCTTGAAGCATACCTTGGCCGCCTCTATCTTCTCTCGTTCGACCGAATGTCATAATCAGGACAAAGTGAGTATGGGCACCATTGCGGCACGGGATGCCACGCGTGTGATTACCCTGACGCAGCAGGTTCTGGCAGCCTTATGTTGTGCCAGTGTACAGGCGGTGCATTTAAAAGGCGGGGTCTCACAACTGAGTCCAACGTTGAAAGCCTTTGTGGCCTGGACCTTACAAAGTTTTGCATTACTTGAAGAAGACCGTCCATTACAAACCGAACTACAACAAATCATTGATCGTTTCGACAACTTTGAATTGTTGAATCAGTTTCAGCAACAGGTCTAGGAGCGACAGATGCACGCAGAGGTAATCATTGAAATCCCTTTTCATGATGTCGATACCATGAATGTGGTCTGGCATGGACATTATTTAAAGTATTTTGAAATCGCACGTTGTAAGTTGCTGGAACAGTTTAATTATAACTACAACCAGATGCGAGCTTCAGGCTATGCATGGCCGGTGATTGAAAGTCATGTACGTTATGTACAGGGCATTGAGTTCGAGCAGAAAATCAAAGTCCGTGCCATTTTAAAAGAGTGGGAAAATCGTTTAAAAATCGAGTATTTGATTCTGGATGCAGAAACTGGACGCCGTTTAACCAAGGGTTATACCACACAAGTTGCGGTGAACATTGCCACTCGTGAAATGTGTTTCCAGTCCCCGCAAATTTTACTGGACTGTTTGAACGGCTGGGAAGCATTTAAGGAGTATCAGCATGATTAATCTGTTCTCGAGACTCTTACAGCGCCTGCTGCAAAAACGTCACTGGTTAGCACTGCACAGTGTGGTGTGGAGCGTGTTGCTCGGTTTTAGTATGGCAGCTTCTGCCAATACCGGACAGGTCTCATCGATTTTTAAGCAGCTGTCTCAAAGTGAGATCGTGCGTGCCGATTTTGAGCAGCAAAAGAAACTGGCAAGCTTGAATAAAACTTTTATATCCAATGGGGCATTAACCTTTGCCAAATCCAGTGGTGTGCTGTGGCAAATTAAGCGTCCTGTGCAGGCAGACCTGATCGTTACGCCAAAGAAACTGGTACAGAAAACGCAAAGAACCTATAGCCAGATCCAGATTGAGCAGTCACCGTACAGTTCGGTTGCGACTTTATTTTTACAGTTGATGTCGGGTGATGAAAAGGCACTGGCGAAGAATTTTAATGTCGTATCGGCGGATTACCGGCCAACGGGCTGGAGTATTGCCCTGACGCCTAAATCAGGATTGTTTAAAAAACTGTTTGTGCGAATTGATGCGCAAGGGCAGCAATATGTGAATAAAATTGTGATTCAGGAACAAGCCAATAACAGCACCACGATTTTATTCCGTCAGCAAACGACTCAACCGAACCAACTCACGGCTGCTGAAGATGCGCTTTTCCAACTGGCAAAATAAATTTACCGCCATCTGGTTAATTGTTTTAACCCTTGTTGGACTGGCACTTGCAATTGCATGGTTGAAGAAAGATATTCATATCCAGACCAATATCTTTGCGCTGTTGCCTGAAACCCAGCACAATCCGGCACTGGCTAAGACCCAGCAATACATGGGTGACCAGCTTAACCAGAAAGTCTTTGTGGTTGTTGAGGCACAAGACCAGCCCGCACTGGAGCAGGCCACAAGACTGTTAGGAGAGAAGGTACAACAGAGCGGTTTATGGCAACCTCTGAAACCCCAACTCGATTTAGAACAATTTTCCAAACAGTTATATCAGCATCGGGCAGGCTTGCTGAACCAGCAAGACCGGCAGTTCTTACAGCAAGGGGATTATGAAGCACTCACTGAGCAGAGCCTAATGCAACTCATGAGTGTCGGCATGCCGATTACTGCGAGCTCGTTACAGCAGGACCCCTTACTGCTTTTTCCGCGCTATATGTTCGGCGTGGCAAATCAGGTTTCGAGCAATATTGAACTGGAGCATGGTTTTGCGACCATACACGATGACCATAAAATTTCACGTTTGTTGGTACTGGAATTAAAACAGAGTCCTTATAACATCGATTATCAGGAACAGGTCACAGGCTGGATTGAACAGCTAAAACCGCAGCTTGCACAGCTCAAGGTCAAGTCACATTGGACCGGAACCATTTTATTTTCTAATTTCGGTACCCAGTCGGCAAAACAGGAAATTTCAACCATTGGCCTAGGTTCGACTTTTGGTCTCATTCTCCTGGTCTGGTTCGGTTTCCGTTCATTTCGTCCACTTATCACTGAATTTATCGCCGTGTCGACGGGCAGCTTGCTGGCATTTGCTGTGACCCATCTGCTATTTGGGGAAATTCACCTGATGACACTGGTATTTGGGGCAAGCCTGATCGGGGTCTGTGTCGATTTTTCTTTCTATTTTATGGCGATGCAATCGCAGCACCGTCAACTGGATGGCTTTAAAATTCTAACCCCTTTGTTACCCAGCTTGTTTATGGGCTTAATGACAACGGTGGTGGCTTATATTTTTCTCAGTTTCACGCCATTTCCAGCTTTTAGACAAATTGCCGTGTTTTCGATTGTCGGTCTGGTTGCAGCGTGGATCACCAGTGTGTTGCTATTGCCTCGTTTGCCGCCGTTAAATGCGCAGCCTGCCATTCGCCGTCTGATCTGGATCGGGCAGGCAAGACAATGGTTCCAGCAACATCAGAACCTTCGTTATGGCTTTATTTTAACTATTCTGGTGATCGGGGGAGTCAGTCTATTCACTTTGCAAGCGAATGATGATATCCGTAATTTGCAAAGCATGGACAGCAAGCTGAAACAGGAAGATCAGTATATTCGTTCCCTGTTCGGGCAACAGCAAAGTAGCGACTATTTTGTGGTGCGGGCAAATTCAGGCGCTGAGCTGGAACAGCAGGAGTCAAAATTAGTCCAGCAATTGCAACACCTGCAGGCACAAGGCCAGATTGAAAGCTTTCAGGCCTTGGGACAATGGATTCCACCATTGACCGAGCAACAGCAGAATGTGAAATTGCTGCAGCAAATTCCAGTGACAGCACTAAAAGAATATGCAGCGCAAATGGGATTAAAGTTTGCAGATGTACAGCAGTGGCAACAACAATTACAGCAGCAGCCTTTATTAACAGAGCAGGTTTTTCAGCAGCATCCATTGGCATTTTTACAGCCGAATCCAACTGAACGTCTGGTGATGGTCAGTGGGGTGAAACAGGCGAAATTATTGCAGCAGCTTGAATCAGAGCAGATTGCTTTCCAGCAACCGGTCAGTACACTCTCCACAGCATTTGCACAACACCGCCAGCAAGCCCAGCACTTGTTGATCTATGCCGTGTTGGGACTGGCGCTGGGGTTAGGTTTGGTTTATGGCAGGCGTTCGGTCATGCCCCTGGTCTTGCCTGTGACCCTGGCGCTCGTCAGTACCTTTGCCGTACAGGCATGGCTAGGTGTGGAAATCAACCTGTTTAGTATCATGGGGACCTTCCTGATCATCGGGATCGGGGTGGACTATGCGATTTTTTATCGCCATGGACATGACCACCCGCAAGTGGTTGGCATGGCATTGTTTTTGTGTATGATGTCGACCTTATTGGGCTTTGGGCTTTTGTCCTTGAGTCATACTTATGCAATTCACTGTTTCGGTCTCACTGTATTACTGGGCGTCATCTTTTCATTTATTTATGCAACCTTGCTGACACCGGCCGATCAACATCATATTGTAAATTTACAAGAGCATTAGAATAGTGACGTTTTAGGGGGGGGAGATGGATACTGTACAACATACCGATGTGGTGATTATTGGGGCTGGGCCTTCGGGCAGCTCAGCAGCAGCTTTGCTGCGTCAAAAAGGCTATGCCGTGACGGTAATAGAAAAGCAATATTTTCCACGCTTTTCAATTGGTGAATCGCTGTTGCCGCAGTGTATGGTGTTTCTGGAAGAAGCGGGACTGCTGGACACGGTGCGTGCGCATGTGGCAGAACATGCATTCCAGTTTAAAAATGGTGCAGCATTTTTATGTGGTGAGAAACGCAGTTACTATGATTTTACTGAGAAATTTAGTGAAGGTCCTGGTACAACCTGGCAAGTCCGCCGTGCCGATTTCGATCATTTACTGGCGCAGCAGGCACAGCAATACGGTGCGGATATCCGTTTTGGACATGAAGTCATTGCAGTCGATGTCGAGGCTGAACATCCGGTGCTGACGGTGAAGGATGAAGCTCAGCAACCCTATCAAATTCAGGCCAGATTTTTACTGGATGCCAGCGGTTTTGGGCGCATCTTGCCGAAGTTTCTAGAATTGGAAAGTCCGTCAAACTTCCCGGTTCGCCGTGCCTTATTTACTCATATTGAAGATGGCATTGGTGAGCGTGCCGATTTCGATCGTGAGAAAATCCTGATTACGGTACATGAAAAAGACCGCCGGGCCTGGTACTGGCTGATTCCTTTTGCCGATGGCCGCGCTTCGTTTGGTGTGGTGGCAGAGCAGGATTTCTTTGACCGTTATCATGGTGACGATGCGACACAAAATGAGCCAGAGGCGTTATTGAAACGTATTCTGGCAGATGATCCTGCATTATCGGCTGTATTGCAGCAAGCAAAATTTGATACACCGGTACGTAGCTTGGTCGGTTACTCTGCCAATGTAAAACACTTGGCCGGACGTAATTATGCCTTGCTCGGCAATGCGGGGGAGTTTCTTGATCCGGTATTTTCTTCAGGGGTAACCATTGCCCTGAAATCTTCCAGTCTGGCGATTCCTTTGCTGGATCGTATGTTGCAGGGGGAAGCGGTTGACTGGATGCAGGAATATGAAATGCCTTTACGCAAGGGCATTCAGGTGTTCCGTGCCTATGTAGAATCCTGGTATGAAGGTGAGTTTCAGGATGTGGTATTTGCAACCCAGCAAAATGAGGGAATCCGCCGCATGATTGCTTCCCTGCTGGCGGGTTATGCATGGGATGATCACAATCCGATTCATAAAAATGCCAAACGCCGTTTAAGTACCTTGGCAGAGTACTGCCGTGAAGGTATGGCACAAGAGAAAGCCTTAGAGGTTTAATATGCAACGGATTTGGGCCAGCCTAGTGTGCTGTAGTGTATTGTTATTTACCGGTTGTCAGCTCACACCGCATGCGCAAGGGCTGCAAAGCAGTCACTGGCCTGCACAGAACTATCAACGCCAGGATCAGGTTGAAGTACAGTGGAAAGACAAAAGCTTTAGTTTTTTACTGTATCAGCAACAGCAGGGGCAACAGCTGAGTCTGGTCGGTCTAGGACTGACAGGACAAGCCTTGTTTCAGCTCCAGTTTGATGGACAGCAGGTCAAGGTACAGCAACGCATTGACCAGATGCGCTTACTGCCTTTTGAGTTTGTGGTACGGGATATTTTATTTGCAACCTATCCTGAATTTGCAACCTTGGGGCAACAGGGCGTCACTGTTGAAAATGATACCGATCAACAACAGGTATTGATTCAGCAGAAAGTTATTTTGCAGATCCGGAAAAATGGCAATGCCATTGAGCTGGATAATGTGCAAGTGCCTTATCGCATGACTTTAAGCCCGATTGAAAATACCTTAAATAGCGATCAGCCTGAGCAAGGGAGGCAGCCATGAACCAGTCGTTATCCCTGCAAGCACCGTTGCAAGCGGTTGGTATTCCGGTCAGTGTCGGACTGTCGGCACTGGGGCAGGAGATTCAGCATATTCGCGAACATTTAACGACGCCCGCCAATCCCCTGACACTGGAAAGCGGACTGTTAGCCGATCGTCCGGTTTGGGTCGGGCGTTATGCAGAGGCGTTAATTGACAAGGTGCCAGAATCGTTAAAGACCTTTGCTTCGCGGAATCTACGTTTTGCCCTGACGGCGCTGCAAAAAATTGAGGTTGAACTGCAACAGCAGACTGCCGGCATTGATCCAACACGTCTCAGTATTGTGATGGGAACTTCAACCTCGGGCATTTCTGATAGTGAACAGTTGCTGAAACAGTATTTTAATGGCAATACATCGCTTGAGATTTCTTATCAGCCACAGGAAATGGGCTGTCTGGCGAAAGCCCTGCAACGCTATCTGGACTGGCAAGGTGCGGCCTATACCATTTCGACGGCTTGTTCATCGAGTGCCAAGGCCTTTGCTGCCGGACAACGTTTGATTCAGGCAGGATTGGCCGATGCGGTTCTGGTCGGTGGGGTGGATACCCTATGCCAGCTGACCTTAAACGGCTTTAATAGTCTGGAAAGTTTATCGGCGGACATTTGCCAACCCTGTGGCATCAATCGTGACGGCATTAATATTGGTGAAGCCGCTGCCTTGTTTTTACTGACCAGAACTTCTGCACCGATCATGCTTTATGGTGTAGGCGAGTCGATGGATGCCTGGCATATCTCGGCACCTCATCCTGAAGGTTTGGGTGCCGCGACTGCAATGCAGCGTGCGCTGGAGAGTGCCGCGATTACAGCTGAACAGGTCGGCTATATCAATTTGCATGGCACTGCGACACCGCAAAATGATGCCATGGAAATCAAGGCAATCCGGCAAGTCTTCCCGGGCCAGCATGTGGCGATCAGCAGTACCAAGCACAAGACCGGACATTGTCTGGGAGCTGCGGGTGCAATAGAGGCTTTTATTTGTACTCAGCTATTAAAAGATCAGCACTGGTTGCCAGTGCATCAACACACAGACATTGATCCTGATCTGGCAGATCAAAATTATGTTTCTGAGCCTCTGCTGGCCGGGAACATCAATTATGTATTGAGTAACTCTTTTGCCTTCGGGGGCAGTAATATCAGCTTGTTATTTGGCGCGGGAACATAAATGAAACTGGATGCAATTCAATATATTCCGCATGAACAACCCATGATCTTCATTGATCATCTTGTGGAAGTCCATGAAGGTTATGCCATTGCCGAACTGAGCATTCGCCCCGGGTTAATGTTCTGCGAAGCAGAAGGTTTGCCGACCTGGACAAGCATTGAAATTATGGCACAGACCATCAGTGCCTATTCCGGCTGGATGGGGCAGCAATCACAACAGCCGCCCAAGCTCGGATTCCTGTTGGGAACACGAAAAATGCAATTGCCTTTTTCCCATTATGCTTTAGGAAAAACACTGACAATTCGGGTTGAACAGCAATATCTGCATGAAGGTTTAGGGCAGTTTTCATGCGAAATTCACTGCGATGAGCAGGTGATTAGTGCCATGTTAAGTGTTTATGAGCCGACAGATCAATCGACACAGACTTTATCGTTTTAGGAACAACCATGCATAGAAGAATATTAGTGACAGGCTCAAGTCGCGGGATTGGCAAGGCAATTGCATTGCAACTGGCCCGGGCCGGTTTTGATGTCACCATTCATGCGCGTTCGCGTGAAGCGGAAGCCGCACAAGTGGTTGAGCAGATTCGAGGTCTTGGACAAAACAGCCATTATTTACTGTTTGATGTGAATGAACGTGAGCGTGTTAAAAGCTTATTAGAACAGGATGTGGAACAGCATGGGGCTTTTTATGGCGTGGTGCTAAATGCCGGCCTTACCCATGATGGGGCTTTTCCAGCCTTGACCGATCAGGACTGGGATGAAGTCATTTCGACCTCGTTAGATGGGTTTTATAATGTGCTTAAGCCTTTGATTATGCCGATGATCCATTTACGTCAAGGTGGACGTATTGTCACGTTGTCTTCGGTATCGGGCATTATGGGCAATCGCGGACAGGTAAATTATAGTGCAGCCAAAGCAGGGTTGATCGGCGCGACCAAGGCATTGGCTCTGGAGTTGGCCAAGCGCAAAATTACGGTGAACTGTGTTGCACCCGGCCTGATTGAAACGGAAATGGTCACAGAGGAAGTTAAAGAGCACGCCTTAAAAATGATTCCGATGCAACGCATGGGACAGGTCGATGAAGTGGCTGGCGTGGTGAAATTTTTATGTTCAGATGAGGCATCTTATATTACCCGTCAGGTGATTTCGGTCAATGGAGGACTGATCTGATGAAGCGTGTTGTGGTCACAGGCATGGCAGGTATCACCTCATTAGGTGAAACTGCAGATGAAATTTTTGCACAATTCCATGCGGGTAAAAGTGGTATTTGCTATATGCCGGAGTGGGAGCAATATCCAGATTTAAGAACCAAACTGGCGGGACCTGTCGCCAGCTTTCAGGTTGCCAAGCATTTTAACCGCAAGGTTACGCGTGGTATGGGACGTGTGGCCCTCATGTCTGTGATCAGTGCGGAAAATGCATTACACGATGCGGGACTGATTGATCACGAGATCTTGCAAAGTGGTGATGCCGGTGTGGCTTTCGGTTCTTCTGCGGGGAGTGTTGATGCCGTTCGCGAGTTCGGCAATATGCTGATTGATCAGGATATGAGTAAGATCAATGCCACCACTTATATCAGGATGATGTCGCATACCAGTGCTGTAAACATGACGGTTTACTTCGGTTTAAAAGGCTTGACCTTACCGACTTCAAGTGCATGCACCTCGGGCTCAATGGCGATTGGTCAGGCTTATGAAGCGATCAAATATGGCAAACAGACCGTTATGATTGCCGGAGGCGCAGAGGAACTGAGTGCCGCAGGTGCCGCCGTGTTTGATGTGCTGTTGGCGACTAGTGGCATGAATGATCATCCTGAAAAATCACCACGCCCATTTGATACGCAACGTGATGGCTTGGTGATTGGTGAAGGTGCCGGCTGTCTGATTCTTGAAGAATATGAACATGCCAAGCAGCGTGGAGCCAAGATCCATGCTGAGATTATGGGATATGCCAGCAATACCGATGGACAGCATGTCACCCGGCCTGATACTGAAAGAATGGGACAATGCATGCAAATGGCGCTGAAAGATGCCCAACTGGACGCCAGCCAGATTGACTATGTCAATGCGCATGGCACTTCTACCGATCAGGGTGATATTGCAGAGAGTCAGGCCACTGCACGGATACTGGGACGTAAACCGATCAGCTCCTTAAAAAGCTATTTTGGACATACGTTAGGGGCTTGTGGTGCCATTGAGGCCTGGTTAGGGATTGAAATGATGCAGCGCGGACAATTGATTCCAACCTTGAATCTGGATGAAGTCGACCCGCAATGTGGCGATCTGGATTATATTGCTCGACAGGTAAGAACGGGTGATATCAAGATCATGATGAGCAATAACTTTGCTTTTGGCGGTATTAATACGTCACTGATTTTTAAACGTGTAACATAACGAGGGGCATAATAATGTCAATGAAACAATTATTTCTAGCAACAATTCTAAGTACAGGTTTCGCTGCATCTGCTCAAGCAGCAGATACGGTACATAATTTTGACTTTAAAGCGGCTGTGGATCGTGCAGTTGCTGATGGTACTTTAGATGGAACCGTAAAGTTCTATCTGAAAGGCACCCAAACCGGTGGCAAGGTGTTAGAGCAAGATATCGTGACCAATCAGAAGACCAATGGTTTTGGTAAGTCAGCTGAAAAGTCATGTGACTGGGTACTTCGTTCTGCATTGATACAATTAGACAAAGCCGCAAAAGCGCGTGGTGCCAATGCCGTGACCAATATTGTGAGCTATTTTAAAAAGAATGAATCCCAAAACCCGACTACCTATCAATGCTATAAAGGCATGGCAGTGGCGAGTGTTGCATTAAAAGGCGATATCGTTAAGTTCTAAATGATGCGATGAGGTTAAGCCAATGACGACACGTGCAATTGAAATCCATGTTCAGGCATTGGCTCAACTGCTTGAAAAGCATAAAACAGATTTTCCCGATTTAACAAGCTTCAATCATTATAAAAAGCAGCAGATTCAGGCCCGGCGTAATCAGCTTCTGGCTCAGCAGCTGGATTGTGCTGTCGATGACCTGATATTTGCCAGACATGAGCATGGCAAACCCTTTTTAAGTTCCCATGCCTTGCATTTTAATCATTCGCATAGCCAGCACCATTATGCGCTGGCAATGAGCGAACGTGTGCAAGATATCGGCATTGATATTGAAGAGCTGGACCGTAAAGTCCGTTATGATGCCTTGGCCCGGCATGCCTTTCATCCCGAGGAATACCAGATCTGGCAACAGCAAGAGCAGGAGCTTGAATACTGGTTTAGAGTCTGGACCACCAAGGAAGCAATTTTAAAAGCTTCCGGACTGGGGATTCGTCTGGATCTGAATAGTTTAAATACACAGGTGCATCCCTCCAATCAGGGCGGCATGTGTTCGCATCCATTGATTGGTACTTTTGCCTACCAGAACTTTATCCTGAACCAGAAAATCGTAGTCACCCTGGCATGGCGGGCAGAGCAGTCTTGCCGAGGTTTTCAGTTTCCAAAAATTCAGATTGTTCAGTATTAAAACGGCGTCAGATAGAGCAGATTTTAACGCGATAAAAAATGCCAGCATATTGCTGGCATTTTATTTGAATCCAAAAGGAGAGGAATTTAAGGAATCTCTTCTTCTTCAAATTCAGGTTTCACTTGAACAATAAAGTCCTGACGATTCAGACCACGCCATAAAGCGAATGCTGTACCGATATAGATCGATGAGTAAGTTCCCACGAATACCCCGACAAACATGGCAACCGAGAACCAGTGTAAGCCATCACCGCCCAGGAACATCATGGCAAGAACCACAAGTAACAAGGTCATCGAGGTGTGGATGGTACGACGTAAGGTTTCTGTCAGTGCAATATCAACGATCTCACGCGGTGTTGCGCCACGAATCTTACGGAAGTTCTCACGGATACGGTCCGATACAACGATGTTATCGTTGAGCGAGAAACCGATCACGGCAAGTACCGCTGCAAGTACGGTTAAGTCGAAAGGCCATTGGAACAATGCGAATGCACCAATAATAATGATGATGTCGTGGAATAACGACATGACCGCACCCATCGCAAGCTTAAACTCGAAGCGGATGGTCACGTAGATCAGCATCAGGATCAAGGCCAGTGCAACAGCACCTGCAGAACGTACATACAGCTCATTCCCGACGGCACCACCCACAGAGTCTACTTTATGGACTTCTACGGTGTTATTCGGCAATTGAACCGCTTTGGTGATGCTATTGCTCAGGTCTTCAACATTCAGGTCTTCTTGCACAGGCATACGCACGATCAGGTCAGTATTACTGCCCAGGGTTTGTACCACTGCATCTTTAAAGCCGGCACGGTCAAGTGCCTGCACCACTTGCGTTGGCTGAACGCCTTGCTTGTAGTTCAGTTCGGCAGAAATACCGCCCGTAAAGTCCAGACCGAGGTTCAGACCTTTGGTCACGATAAAGAAGATACTGGCAATCGTCAGCAGGATTGAGAAGATTGCCGCCGGTTTGGCAATCTTCATGAACGGGATAATTTTCAGGTTATCCGGGCGACCGTATTGTTTTGAGTCTGGTTGAGTCAGATCAGTCATGTGAATCTCCTTAAATACTCAACTTTTTCAAATTACGGCGTTTGCCATAAATGAGCTGGACGATGGCACGAGTAACGGTAATGGCCGTAAACATCGAACAGACAATACCGATCATCAAGGTTACAGCGAAGCCTTTAATCGGGCCTGTACCAATCGCAAACAGGATAAACGCAACCAGGAAGGTGGTGAGGTTCGAGTCAAGAATGGTGTTATAGGCCCGGTCATAACCCGCCACAATCGCCTGTTTGGGCGAGGCGCCCCAGAGCATTTCTTCCCGTATCCGTTCACAGATCAGGACGTTGGCATCGACCGCCATACCAATGGTAATGACGATACCGGCAATACCCGGCAGGGTGAGGGAAGCACCAATCCAAGACATCACGGTCAAGATCATGGCCAAGTTAAACACCAAGGCAAAGTTCGCGATCAGACCGAATAAACGGAAGAACACGATCATCCAGATGGCAACCAGCAAGAAGCCGATTTGTGTTGATAACACACCTTTGTCAATGTTTTCCTGACCCAGGCTTGGACCCACCACACGTTCTTCTACGAAGTACATCGGCGCAGCAAGTGCACCTGCACGCAGCATCAAGGCCAGCTCGGCCGCTTCTTGTGGTGAGTCCAGACCGGTAATACGGAATTGTGAACCCAGCACTGCCTGAATGGTGGCCGCATTGATCACCACAGATTCAGTATACGGGGTACGCACTTCAGTCTGAACGCCAGTATTCGGGTCTGCAACGTAAGAGATTTTCTGTTTATTTTCAATAAACAGTACCGCCATACGTTTGCCAACAGCACCACGGGTAGCATCAGACATGAGCTTACCGCCCGCCGTGTCTAACGTGATGTTGACTTCAGCGCCGCCTGAGTCCTGACTAAAGCCGGAGCTTGCGTTCTGAACACGTTCACCGGTCAAGATACGGTTACGCTGTAACAATAACTGACGACCGCTATCCAGTGACTGGTAAGCGAATACTTCAGTGCCAGGAGGAAGCGGCTGACCGTTATATTTACCGGTATACGGATCGATATATTGATCATTGCTGTCTGCAACCAGACGGAACTCCAGATTGGCTGTACGGCCCAGGACACGTTTTGCTTCCGCTGTATCCTGTACACCCGGTAATTCAACCACAATACGGTTGCTACCTTGTGTTTGTACCAAAGCTTCGGCCACACCCAGTTCGTTAATACGGTTACGTAAGGTGGTCAGGTTCTGGTTTACCGCATAAGACTGGATTTCCTGACGACGGGCATCGGTATAATTCAGCTTTAAGGTTGCACCAGATGAGGTTGCAACTGCCTGCTGGGTAAACTCATTGCCATTACGACGCAAGAAATCAGTGGCTGCATCACGGTCTGCATTATTGGCAAACTGAACCGTAATGGTGTTATTACTTAACGCCAGGTTGTTAAACTTGATTTTGTTATCACGGAATTGACGGCGTAGATCAGTCGCAGAGGTTTCCATACGCTGACTAATGGCCTTATCCATGTCAACTTCGAGCAAGAAGTGTACACCACCACGTAAGTCCAGACCGAGTTTCATCGGTTTCGCACCAATCTTTTGCAACCACTCTGGTGTCGTTGGCGCCAGGTTGAGTGCAACCACATAGTCATCACCAAGATCACGACGAAGCACTTCTTTGGCTTTTAACTGCGCCTCAGAAGAGCTTAAACGTAATAATGCCGCATTGTTGGTGAAGCTATTGTCGTGACTGCTAATATTGGCAGTTTTTAAAATCTGCTCAGCTTTTTGCACGATGGTCTGATCGATCTTGGTGCCGGCTTTCGCGCCAGAAATCTGGACGGCAGGCTCATCTGGATACAGACTTGGAAGTGCATATAACGTACTGATCACAAGGACAACCAGGATCAGTAAATATTTCCATGCAGGGTAACGCATTCGCTTTCTTCTTAAATGAAAAAGTCGTGCTGAGGCACGACTATTTTATGATTAAAGGTTATTTAATGTGCCTTCAGGTAATACTGAAATGACACTCGCACGCTGGATTTTTACCTCAACACCGCGAGTAAGTTCAACAACTGCAAAGTCACCTTCGAGTTTGATGATTTTCCCCATTAAACCACCAGCAAACACGATTTCACTGCCGACACCCAGGCTTTCGATCAAAGAACGGTGTTCTTTGGCACGTTTTGCCTGTGGTCTCCAGATCAAGAAATAGAAGATTGCGATAAATACCGCGATCATCAACAAGTTAGCCATCAAGCTTGGACCTTGTGTAGCAGCCGGGGCAGCGTGAGCAGTAGAGATGAAAAGACTCATTTCGTTTTCCTAAAATTAAAAAGCCAAAAAATTAACAATAAATTCCAATTCGTTTTGCAATGTACCTTGTCTTGCGGTCAGGCGCAAATCCTGATGCACTGACTGGACATCAGTCTTCTGGGCAAGGCGGAACTTCTAGTCCACGACGTGCATAAAAGTCCTGAACGTATTCGTCAAATGTGCCGTTATCCAGCGCATCACGCATGCCTTGGGTCAGGCGCTGGTAGTAACGCAAGTTATGGATGGTGCCCAGCATTGAAGCCAGCATCTCACCGCACTTCTCTAAATGATAGAGATAGGCACGGGTAAAGTTTTTACAAGTGTAACAGTCACAATGCGGGTCTAACGGCCCTTTGTCGTGACGATATTTGCTGTTGCGGATTCTGACCAGACCATCAGTCACAAAATAATGACCATTACGTGCGTTACGGGTTGGCATCACGCAGTCAAACATATCGACACCACGGCGCACCGCTTCCACGATATCTTCCGGTTTACCCACACCCATCAGGTAACGTGGTTTGTCCTGTGGCATTTTGTTTGGTAAATAATCAAGTACCTTGATCATTTCCTCTTTCGGTTCACCGACCGACAAGCCACCAATGGCATAACCATCAAAACCGACCTCTAACAAGCCTTTTAGTGACTCGTCACGCAGGTCTTCGTACATGCCCCCCTGAATGATGCCGAATAAGGCATTTTTATTCTTGAGCTGATCATGGTGATGGGTTTTACAACGTTTTGCCCAGCGTAAAGAAAGCTGCAATGATTTTTGTGCTTCTTCATGGGTTGCAGGGTAAGGGGTACACTCATCAAAAATCATCACGATGTCTGAGTTGAGTACATGCTGGATCTCCATCGAAATTTCTGGAGACAGGAACACTTTTGAACCATCGATCGGCGAACGGAAGGTGACACCTTCTTCCTTGATCTTGCGCATTGCACCCAGACTAAAGACCTGGAAACCGCCCGAATCTGTCAAAATCGGTTTATCCCATTTGATAAACTCATGCAGACCGCCGTGCTCTTTAATCACTTCCAGACCCGGGCGTAAATAAAGATGGAAGGTATTACCCAGGATAATTTGTGCCTGAATGTCTTCAATATCGCGCGGCAACATGCCTTTGACCGTGCCGTAAGTACCGACCGGCATAAATACAGGTGTTTCAACCACACCATGTTCTAGGGTGAGTCGACCACGACGGGCGCGCCCCGACTGGCCTAATTTTTCAAATTTCATACACTATCCATCAAGGCGAAAAAACAGTTCGCTGATCAAAAGCGGCTATTTTCCTTGATTATGGCGTCCAGTTCTACTACTAAATGTAGCGAGAGATAAAATAGATTTAGTTTGATAAGTTTTTAGTGATATTTGCTCGAATGTTGATGAGCAAATACTGATTTACGTGAATAAGGTTTTTGCATTTTGTAATGCGACATTTGTGAGGAAATTTGCTATCGAGATGGCGGCATGGATGCCGCCGCGTTAGACTGCGGTAGCAGGGATGTACCGTCAGTCTATGAACAGCGATTAAAGCTGTGCAAGGGTTTTGGTTACTTTTGCCAAAACAAAAGTAACTCCAACCGAAGGTTTTTACTGAAATGAGTGAGATAACTATAAGACGCTAATATGTTTAACTACCGCACTAAAAATTCGGTTTATAGTCAAAATTTTCAGTGGCCAGATTATCCTTAAACGGACGAATGCTTTTCTTGGATAAGGTCAGGGTATTGATCAGGTTATTGGGAAATACTTCGATCTGGTTATTAAACAGTTCCACGTTACGGTTAAAAATGGTAATCGCCGCACCGACGTTTTCGTTTTGCTCCTGAATATCATCCATCATCTTGCTATACAGCGCATCCGCTTTCAGTTCAGGATAATTTTCGACCACCACATTCAAGCTACGGATCAGCTCTTTGCTCATTTTCTCAATCTGTTGTAACTGCGAAATATCCGTGTCATTGACATTCAGATTCAGAATCTGCTGACGCAATTCAGTGACTTTTTCCAAGGTCGATTTTTCAAACTGGGTATATTGATCCAGCGTTGCTTCCAGGGCTTCTAGTGTCTTGACTTTCTGACGTTCAAAATTGGCCACTTCTGACCATGCCCGTTTGGTGGCATTAAAATAGCGTACGATGTTGTTGCGGATCGACACGCCCCAGACTATCAGCACCACAAAAATCCCCAAGAAAATGAGTAAACCTGTCATCGCTTGCCCCTTATTGTTATTGCGAATGATTAGCTAATTAAATTCAGCATGAGTTGCTGAAACTTCTGATACTGCGGCATGGTCATGGTGCGCAAGTGTCCGCGTAATGCCGGAATATCATGTATTTCACTGCGTTTACTGGCGGTTTGGAAAAGATTTTGTTCGCCTACATAACACAGGATTTGCTCTTGATGATGATAAATTAAATCACCGTTAAAATGTTGAAAAAAATCATGTAATTTTAAGGTTAGGCTCGGACTGACCTGCTTGGCCAACTGATGCTGATCCAGACCAAAAATATTCAGTTCCTGATTAATTAAAATATCACTGCTTTGCCATGCACTGCTATAGGGTTCAAAAAAACGGGAACGCTGATTACTGACCGCAATCCCCAAAGCCGGCATCTGAAAAATAAAGGCGCCCCATAAATCTTTATGGATCTCTTTGACGATTTTCTTATCGTTGCCCTGATCTTGCAAGATAGGCATTTCATTGACGTAATGATATTGAAAAAGCAGCACCTGATGCGTGGTATCACCATCATTCCATGTTGTGGAGGCGTATTGGGTGATTTGGTTGGATTCACTGCCACGGTTAAACAAGGGGAAATGTTGTTTTAACTTACTCATCACCAATAGCGGTTGTGCCTGAATCGGTAAATAAGCAGGCAATTGCTGAAAATGCAGGTCATAACGCAAAACCGTCATGCGTTGTTCAAGATAATCGATTACACGGGTGAGCGGTTCTCGCGGTTCATACAGCAGATAGGCCAGAAAACCGCTTAGAAATGCCCCGAGCAGGCTCCAGATATATTGAATATGCGGATGCAGAAAATAGCCAAACACCAGCGTGCCGATGCTGATGATGCCCAGTAAATAGGGCAGGGCATTAAAAAAACACAGATTATGATCTTCACGCCATGGATGCAGGGCATCTAACAAGTCCTGATCGCTGTGTGATTTTTGTCCAGCCTCCCACAAACGGGCAATGTTACGAAATACCTGCGCATTTTTTTTACGTCGGATATGGAGGGCCTGTTGTACGGTATCGATCGGCATGGCGCTTTTATGTCATTATAATTGCTGGGTATAAACTGAATTATGCGTTAAATTTCAGAAACTCAGAAGTACCTTGTCGGTTATTTTCACCGTTATAAATGCAATTAGAGGGTCTTGAGTAGACTGGAGTACGCATCTTGTAAACGCTGAAGTTTTGGCATTTGCAACTGTTCCAGCTTTTCAGCCAGTTCATTGATGCTCATGGCCTGAAACAAATAATTATTTTCAGCCAAAGGCGATTCATTCAATAACCAGCACATCAGGCCAGTGTGCGGATCGACATAAAAATCGCCATGAAAGGCCTGCATCATCTGCTCAAGTGCCAGTAAGCGCTCTGGGGTTAAAAATTTCACAAACTCAAATTCACTGACACCACTTTGCTGGTAATTCTGGTTAAAACGGATATCACTGGACTGCCATTCGATACCAAGATGACAACGGCTTTTATGTGCGGCTGAAATACTCACGCCTTTATAGGGAAAATTCTCCATCAGCACCCCCCACAAATCACAATGCGTGGTTTCCCAAACCTCTCTTCCCTGATCATCGGTTGTTCGGGTTAAATAGGTATAGTGATATTTAATTACTGAATAATCATAGGTTTTCTGTTTAAAGACCATTTTCCCAGTAAGCAAGGTTGTAACGGTATTATCTTTATCGCCGAGTTGAAATAAGGGCTGATCCTGTAATACATGAGTTAATGGCGTATTTTCATGATCAAACCGAACCTGATAGGTCTGTTCCAGCAGATAAAGCCTGAGTTCCTGTTTTAAGTTTTCCAGCTCAATGGTCGGAATCCGGTAACGCAGGCCAACAGCAAACAGAACCACAGAAACAATCAGGTAGTAGCCTGAGAACAAAAGGCCAGCCAATAAAAAAATCAGGCTGAATGTGGTCAGCGCCCAGTTCAGGTAATTCTTGATATACAGGTTTTGCTCGCCGTGCCAGTGTTTTAAGCGGTGAATAAGCGTGTCGGGTGTGGGGCGTTCTTCAAGCAACTGGCGAATGGCCTCAATATTTTCTAAGGTCACCTGATTATGCATAAATTGATTTTGAAAGGTTTTTTGAATTTTTTTAGAAATAAATGGCATGGTTTTTTAAATCATTATTCTGAAAAAAATAGGCTAAACCTGAATTTAGCCTATTGATTGTTTTAAGCGTCGAGTTTATCAATCAGCATGGCATCGCCATAACTAAAGAAACGATAACGTTGTTGCACCGCATGTTTATAAGCGGTCAGAATATTGTCACGATTCGACAATGCTGAAACCAGCATCAATAAGGTCGATTCTGGTAAATGGAAGTTAGTAATCAAACGGTCCACGATACAGAACTGATAACCCGGATAGATAAAGATCTGGGTATCTCCAGTCCACGCTGCAATTTGGCCTTGGTTGGCCTGTGCTGCGCTTTCCAGCGCACGGGTCGCCGTAGTGCCTACCGCAATCACCTTATTACCGCGTGCCTTGGTTGCCAGAATCAGGTCAATGGTGGCTTGCGGCACATCACACCATTCACTGTGCATGATGTGATTGGTAATGTCTGTAGTCCGTACCGGCATAAAGGTTCCTGCACCGACATGCAAGGTCACAAAGGCTTTCTGTACGCCTTTTGCTTCTAGTTTTTCTAACAGGTCTTGATCGAAATGCAGACTGGCTGTTGGCGCAGCAACACTGGCAATTTTTGCAGGGTCGTGGAACACGGTCTGATAACGCTCGGTATCAATCTCTTCGGCTTCACGGTTGAAATAAGGCGGAATCGGAAGCTGGCCGTATTGATCCAGTACCGACAAAATCGGTTGTGAAAATTTCACCACAAACAGGTTTTCATGACGGCCTTGTACAGTGACAGGAACCGCATCTTCACCGATATACAGTTCTGCGCCTGCTTTGGGTGAATTGCTTGATTTGATATGGCAATGGGCAGTGTGAGTATCCAGCATGCGTTCCACCAGCACTTCGATGGCACCGCCTGTGGCACGTTTGCCTTTTAAGCGTGCTTTCATCACCTTGGTGTCATTCAGCACCAGCAAATCACCTTCATCGAGCAGGTCGAGAATATCGGTAAATACATGGTCATGGTACTGACCTTGGGCATCGATATGCAGCAAGCGAGACGCACTACGACTGTCTAAGGGATAGCGAGCAATAAGTTCATCGGGAAGATCAAACGAAAAGTCGGAGAGTTGCATACATCTAAAACATTGCAAAAATTGGGCGTAGTATAGTCTTTTTTGCATTTTCTCGCTGAGTTCGTGTGTTTATTGAGAGAAAAATATCTGAGTGATTTAAAAGTGAGCAATAAGCGTAAGTTAGTGTTTGACAATAAAATCAAACAGGTTATTATACGCAACACAAAGCATCGCACTCTTCCCGAGGTGGTGAAATTGGTAGACGCGGCGGACTCAAAATCCGCTGTCAGAGATGACGTGTCGGTTCGAGTCCGACCCTCGGGACCAAGATTCAAAGACCCCAAGCTGGTATTAAAGGCTTGGGGTTTTTTAATGGAAAAATATTATTATAAATAGATTGCTAAAAAAATTAAAATTATGAAAAATGATATTTGATTAAATATTTGTATTATTTGGATAAATTATAAATTTTATTTTGTGCAAGATATAGATTGGTTTTTCATGTCATGTGAAAAATATTTTCAGGTTTCTACGCCTGATCACAGATTTTGCTGTGGGGAGAGTAAACTTTACTCTGTACTTAGAAGAGTAGCTTCGATATTATAATGACGTTAAAATTTTATAATAATTTGTTTTTTGAAGGGGGTTGAGGTGGGTGGTATTGATAATAAAAATGAATTATTAAATGATCATAATAAAGCTATTCAAGTTTTTAATATTTTTTTAGATAGAAAAGATATAAAAAAAGAAATAGAAAAAAATTTTGGATCTAAAGATTATTTAGATAGGATCAGTAGATACTTAGAAAATAGCAAAAAAATATTAGAAAATTTAGATGAATTAGATGATGAATCACATCTGGCAGCTTGGGCGCAAGTTATATCAATTAAAAGGGAAATTACTGAATGGAATTTTCAATGGGAAGATGAAAAGGAGTTCATAGGACACTTAATACCTATAACACAATTGGCTTATTCACTACAAAGTATTTTAGGTAATATAAATAAAATTAAAAAATTAAAAGAATATGAGGAAAGTGCTAAGGGTATAATAAATGATTTAAATGAGCAAAAGAAAGATTTAGAGGCGACTATTAGCCAAAGCAAAATTTTAAGTGATGATCTAAAGAATAAGAAAATAAATGAAATATTTGAAGATGATTCAGAGAGCTTTAAAAAAATAGCGCGAAGATATGAAATTTCATTTTATATGGTGTTAGCATTTTTATTTTTATACTTCTTTGGGTGGTATGTCGAAATTGATACATCAAATTTTAAGTTTAAATTTGCTGAACAGTTTCATGGCAATCATACACCGACATTTTATATTCAGAAAATATCACTACTTATTCTTTCTACTACTTTAGCAGCCTTTCTATTGAAGCGTTCATTTATGAATCGTCGCTTGGCTGATGAGGCTTATCGAACAGCAAAGGAACTTGATGCACTGCCACGCTATATGGAAGGAATGCCAGATGAGATGAAAGAAAAACTGCGCTTTGATCTTGCCTATAAATATTTTGGTAATGGTATACATCATAATAGTTATACTGGCGGTGAAAACTTAATACATGAGAATATTAAGGCTAATACAGAGTTTTTGAAATCTGTAAAAGATTTATCTAGTAGCAATGTAGATAAAGCTAAAAGTGAATCCGATCAGTAATTTAAATATTAAAAGAGATTCTATGAAAAGGTGTGAATAAACTTATATTGAACTTCTTGTTTGTCATACAACTCTTTTAGAGGTAATGCCTAAAGGCTATATATTTTATGTTTAATATTTTTGGGGGGATAAGGGAAATGATAAGAATGAAGCTGAACAATCAGATAATGAAATTTATAGGTGAAAAATAATGGCTGTAAATGTTGATATTAATACTCTTATAGCAAAATTAATTGAAGATGGAACAAACATATTTTTTATATGGATTGTTCTTATTCTTATTCTCGTATTTATAGGGTTGTACTTTACGGGAAAGTCAGGGTTTATTTCAAGTATTAAAGATTATTCAGAGCATTATAAAAATAAATTTGATAGAGAATTAGCAGAGAAAACTGCTTTCCTTAATGATTCAACACTTAGTGAATATAAGGATGGGATTCAACACCATATCAATGTATTAAAGCTAGGAAGATTTCTTAACTTTAAGAACAGCAATTTAGATGTTCTGTCATATATTTTGACATGTAAAGAGAAAGAGAGGGCGATCCGACTTTATAAAAGAGGAAATTCTTTTTTAACAAGAGAAAATGGTAGATTTAGAATAAAAGCTGGCTACTCGGACTCAAAAATTAAATGGATGGAACGTGCTGCTTTTTTCGTATATTTCACTTTGAACATTGGTATGATGAGTCCTTTCTTGATTGTAGAAATTTTTAAAGTCAATGAGATATTGGGTTATACAATTCCTAAAGTGACTTTCATAGAAAGAACTTTGTTGTATTTCCTTCCTGCTTTTATCTTATCAATATTAATTGTCCGGTCTTTACTTGCCCCAAAGTTTGCTAAGAAATTTTTGGAGCTTGAAAAGATAAAACCAAATGAACAATTAGACCTAGACTTTTAGTTATTGAGTGCCTAAGTTTTTAGAAGGATTGAAGAAGGCTATTAAACGTGTCAAGTTATCTAAGTTAAAATTTAATGAAATTTCACGTTTTGTTGCGAATTGATTAAATCAACAATTGCCTTTTCTGTTAAAGTTTGTTAATACTAAGTGATAGTTTTCACATTTTTTCTATAAAACGTAAAGAACCGTATAACGATAATATTCGAGAGGCGGGAATGGCGATTCAATTATTAGAACTACAGCAAGCCGAGAAGCTAAGCGCTTGTAAAATCTCTCTTTCTTTGGGACTGAACTCAGAGCAGAACCTGCTTGAGCAATTTTTACAGTTTAACCGTAAACTGTTGCAAGCCAGTACGGCCTTGCTGGCTTTTCATCAGGAACCTTACCTGTGGCATCGTTGCCCTGAAAAATTAAGGGCAATTGACACTGCAAAAATTAGCAAAAGTTTAAATACACTTTTCGTCAATGGCGATCTGGTTGATTGTGATCATCCACAATATCAGACCCTGCTGGCTTTTCTCCATCCGATTAAAAAGAAAATCCAGTCAGCCATTGCCTTACACCTCAGGCATCCAGACCAGACTTCACTCGGTTATATCATCCTGCTGGATGAAACTGCACAAGGCTTTAACGAATTACAAAAACAATTGCTGCAAGAGCATTGTGCCAACTTCATGCAACAGCTTGAACTGAAATTCAACCACGACGAACTCAAAGAACTATACGAGCAAGAAGCCGCACTGAATTTTAGTAAAACCAAATTTTTCTCCATTATTTCGCATGACTTGCGGGCACCTTTTCACGGGTTACTTGGCTTCTCGGAAATACTGGCCAAAGAGCGTGACACGCTGGATGAATCGAGCATTCAGAATATTGCCGATTATCTTTATGAGACTTCGCAGTCGACTTATAACCTGCTGGAAAGCTTGCTAAACTGGTCAATGGCTGAGGGTGGACGCTTTGTCTATCATCCGATTAATTTCAAGTTGCGCCAGATCACCAATATTGTGACGGATGTCTTGAAAACCCTGGCGATCAAGAAAAATATTCAACTGATCAATGAAGTCGATGAAAACCTGAAAGTCTATGCCGATATGAACATGATCACTTCGGTGATTCAGAATCTGGTGTCCAATGCCCTGAAATTTACCGATGTGGATGGCTCAGGCAAAGTTTATATACAGGCGCAGCACAAAGGTACCTATGTCGAGATTTATGTCAGGGATACCGGTCTGGGCATGACGCCGGAGCAGATCAAAAACTTATTCCAGCCGCGCATTACCATGAGCTATAAAGGGACTGCCGGAGAAAAAGGGGCAGGACTGGGGTTAAGCCTGTGCAAGCGCTTTGTGGAAATGAATCTGGGCGAAATCAATGTCACTTCTACTGAGGGCGAGGGGACTGTATTTACGGTATTGTTACCGACCGAGCGTGAGCAGGTCGATTTATGTACAGATCAACAAAAAACCAGAGCGAAATTAGTCTAAAGAGATTTTAATGACAAGCTTGTAACTGATATAACTAAAGCAGATGAAATGACATCAGTCGAGCTTTTTGATATGAATGCGCAACAGCTACAAAAAACTTTGGTTGCCAGCCAGTATGCTGAACAGGTTTTAAATTTATACCCGGCCGAATTAGAACAAGACTATAACTCAGACCGGTTTCTTGACGGATTATCGACCGATAGCATTTATCAAAAAGTACAACAGGCCGTAGCAGAGCTCAAAGATGAACAGGCATGGATGAAGGCTTTACGGGTATTACGTGCCAAGCTGATGTTCCGCTGGATCTGGCAAGATGCCAATCAACTGACCAATGTAGTCACGCTGACGCGTGAACTGTCCGATTTTGCCGATGCCTGTATCTGCGCGGCCAAAGATTTTGCACTTCCTGCCCTATTGGCCAAGCACGGCGAGCCGATCGGTTATTCCGGCCAGTTGCAAGACCTGATTGTCATCGGCATGGGCAAGCTGGGCGCGCAAGAGCTGAACCTGTCCAGTGATATTGACCTGATTTTTGCCTTTGATGAACAGGGCGAAACCAATGGGCGTAAATGTATTGATGTGCAGCAGTTCTGTATTTTGTGGGGACAAAAACTGATTTATCTGCTCGATCACATTACTGCCGATGGTTTTGTATTCCGCGTCGATATGCGCTTGCGTCCGTGGGGGGATGGTTCGGCTCTGGCCATCAGTCATAGCGGGCTGGAAAAATATTTAAGCCAGCATGGGCGTGAATGGGAGCGCTATGCCTGGATTAAGGCGCGCGTAATTACGGGTGGCAAAGCGGGTGCAGAGCTGCTGGACATGTCGCGTCCATTCGTATTCCGCCGTTATGTTGATTACTCTGCTTTCGCTGCCATGCGTGAAATGAAGGCCATGATCGAGCGTGAAGTCATGCGCCGTAATATCGAAGAAGATATTAAGCTCGGCGCCGGCGGCATTCGTGAAATTGAATTTATTGTACAGGTGTTCCAGCTGATCTATGGCGGGTCGAAGCGTGAGCTACAAGACCGTCAATGTCTGGTCAATTTACATCATTTAGGCGAAGCCGTGTTGCTGGACCAGCAGGCTGTGATTGATCTGGAAGATGCCTATCTGTTTTTAAGACGGGTGGAACATGCCATTCAGGCCTTGAATGATCAGCAGACACAATCCTTGCCTACCGAACCGGAACTGAGACAGCGCATGCTGGATACCTTGGGCTTTGCCGACTGGCCTGCATTCATGCAAGTGTTGAACCAGAAGCGCGACAAGGTCAAGGTACAGTTTAAACAGTTGATTCAGGAAAAAGAGTTTGCTGAACCGGTGGATGATTTTGTCCAGCTTGAACAAAAACTCAATGCGGTACTAGATGATGATGCCAGAAACCTGATCCAGAACTTCTGGCATGGCCAGGCCCTACGCAAGATTCCGGCCAATGCGCTGGCTCGCCTGAAGAAATTCTGGCCGCATTTGATTGAAGCCATTTTACAGTCCGATCAGCCGCAAATGGCGCTATTACGCTTGATGCCATTGGTCGAGTCGGTGCTGCGGCGTACCGTGTATCTGGTGATGCTGATGGAAAGTCGTGGCGCCTTGCAGCGACTGGTAAAAATGGCGACGGTCAGTCCGTGGATTTGTGAAGAACTGGCGCAATATCCCGTCCTGCTGGATGAATTCCTGTCCATGGATTTTGGCCTGCCGCAACGACAAGACCTTGAAGATTCGTTACGCCAGCAATTACTCCGGATCGAGATTGATCAGGTTGAAGACCAGATGCGGGTGTTGCGTTTATTTAAAAAGAGCAATGTGCTGGCTGTGGCAGCCAGTGACGTGCTGGCAGAAAGTCCATTGATGAAAGTGTCAGATGCACTGACCGATATTGCCGAAGTCAGTGTACAGGCGACCTTGCGTTTGGCTTATGAAGCTGTCGCAGTACGGCATGGTTATCCTCTGGGCAATGACGGGCAGCGCTGTAGTCTTGATCATAAAGGCTTTGCCGTGATTGCCTATGGAAAGTTGGGAGGGATCGAGCTGGGTTATGGCTCAGATCTGGATCTGGTGTTTATTCATGCCCTCGAAGAGCAGGGCGAAACCGATGGCCGTAAAAGTATTAGCGGAGCCGAGTTTGCCATTCGGGTGGCACAGAAGTTCATGTCACTGATGACCACGCAAACGCTGGATGGGCGCGTTTATGAAATTGATACCCGCCTTCGTCCTTCGGGGGAGGCCGGTATGCTGGTGACCAGCTTAAAAGCCTATGAACAGTATCAGCTGAAAAATGCCTGGCTATGGGAGCATCAGGCCTTAGTCCGTGCCCGTTCGATTGCCGGTGATCAAAGTTTATGCCAGCAGTTTGAGCAGATCCGTTGCCGGATCCTGACACAGCCACGTGAAGAGAATGAAGTCCGGACAGAAGTGTTAAAAATGCGTCAGAAGATGAAAGATCATTTGGGATCATCTTCTGAGCAAAAAAAACATGGTATTTTTCATTTAAAACAGGACTCAGGTGGTATCGTTGATATCGAATTTATGGCACAGTATGTTGTGCTTGCATGGAGTGGGACGAATACAGATCTCGCCCATTTTTCCGATAATGTAAGAATTCTAGAAGATGCTGCTAAAGCAGGCTGCTTATCCAGTGAAGATGCCACAGCATTAATACACGCTTATCTCCGTGAACGAACTGAGAGCCACCGTCTAGCGCTTGCAAATCAATCTATGCAAGTCAATGCTGCGGATTGGCGCGATACCCGGGAGATCGTTTGCAAGTTATGGCAAAGATTAATTGATCCAACTGCGCAAGCATTGGAAAGTGAATAATTGTGTAAAAAAGAAAATGGAGTATGTGCGATGAGTTTGGCTGATCGTGATGGTTTTATTTGGCAAGATGGAAAATTGGTTGACTGGCGTGATGCAAAAATTCACGTCCTGACTCACACATTACACTACAGTATGGGTGTCTTTGAAGGCGTCAGAGCCTATGAGACACCAAATGGAACCGCAATCTTCCGTTTACAAGATCACACTAAGCGCTTATTAAATTCAGCAAAAATTTATCAGATGAATGTTCCATTTGATCAGGCGACATTAGAACAGGCACAAATTGATGTGGTGCGTGAAAATAAACTGGCGTCTTGCTATTTGCGTCCATTGATCTGGATTGGCTCTGAAAAGCTTGGCATTGCAGCGACAGACAACACCATTCATGCGGCAGTGGCGGCATGGGGCTGGGGTGCATATTTAGGTGAAGAAGCAATGGCACGCGGTATTCGTGTAAAAACTTCTTCATTTACGCATCATCATCCAAACGTGACCATGTGTAAGGCAAAGGCATGTGGTAACTATACGGTATCAATTCTGGCGCATCAGGAAGTGGCGCGTTCAGGTTATGACGAAGCCATGTTGCTTGACCCGCAAGGTTTTGTTTGCCAAGGGGCGGGCGAAAACGTCTTCCTGATCAAGGATGGCGTGCTGCATACCCCTGACCTGGCCGGTGGTGCACTGGAGGGGATTACCCGTCAAACCGTGATTACCATTGCCAAAGACCTGGGTTATGAAGTGGTTGAGCGCCGGATTACCCGTGATGAGTTCTACATTGCAGATGAAGCATTCTTTACCGGTACCGCGGCAGAAGTCACCCCAATCCGTGAATACGATGACCGTGAAATCGGATGTGGTTCACGTGGCCCGATTACGACTGAAATCCAGAAGACTTTCTTTGATGCAGTTCAAGGCCGTAACGAAAAATATGCGCACTGGTTAACCTATATCAAATAACGGCAAACCCGTACAAAGGCGAAGCTTCGGCTTCGCTTTTTTATTGACGAATTAATACTAAAAAAAATAATCAGCTCTATGCTAAGATGGCATTATATTCAGTGCATATGCTTCGACGCTTTTGATTTTTAAGATAAAGCCAGCGCGCATATCTCAAGCATTTAAGGTTAGCAGATGGTAGATATTCAACAAGATTCGGCAACTCCAGAAGACAATGTCATTTTGTGTATGAAATGGGGAACCAAATATGGTGCCGAGTACGTTAACCGTCTTTATAACATGGTCAAACGTCATCTGACCTTGCCATTTAAAATGGTCTGCCTGACGGATCGTACCGAAGGCATTGATCCTGCCATTCAATGTTTTCCGATTCCATCGCTGGATTTACCCGCAGGCAGTCCGGAACGTGGCTGGAACAAACTGTCGACTTTTGAACCGGACCTGTATGGCTTGAAGGGCAACGCCTTGTTCCTCGATCTGGATGTGGTGATTGTGGATAATATTGACTGCTTCTTCCAGGCTGAAGGCGAGTTTCTGGTGATTCATGACTGGAAACGACCATGGCGTATCACCGGTAACAGCTCAGTCTACCGTTTCAAACTGGGGGCCTTTCCTGAGATCTTGCCGTACTTCCGCGAGCATTTTGATGAAATTCGCCACAAGTTCCGTAATGAACAGGAATATTTGTCCTGGTTTGTGCATAAAGAAGGCAAGCTCAGCTATTGGGATAAAGACTGGTGCAAGAGCTATAAATACCATTGCTTGAGAAAAGTCCCTTTTGCTTACTTCCAGCCACCTGTTAAACCGAAAGGTGCAAAAATCATTATTTTTCATGGCGAGATCAATCCACCGGATGCGATCAGCGGCGGGGGCGGTAAGTGGTACCGTTATGTGTTGCCATCGGACTGGATTAAGGAGTCCTGGCAGTAAGCCCCAGCGGCTTCATTTTTAAGGCCCGGGACGTCAACCATAAAAAAATCAGGCGATCTGCCTGATTTTTTGTTGTTCGCGGTTTAGATATTGTGGTACTGGCGGTACCAGTCCACAAAGTTTTTCACCCCATCGACCACTGAAGTGGCGGGCTTGTAGTCCACATAGTGTTCCAGTGCCGTGCTATCTGCAAAGGTATCAGGCACATCACCAGGCTGGAGGGGAAGAAGGTCTAAAATGGCTTCTTTGCCTGCTGCCTTCTCAATCGCCTGAATATATTCAATCAGCTTGACCGTACGGTTATTGCCAATGTTAAAGATTCTAAACGGGGCATTACTGGTCGACGGGTTCGGGTGATGACTATCCCAGGTCTCATCCGGTGTCGCAATCTTGTCACTGGTACGGATAATGCCTTCGACAATATCATCAATATAGGTAAAGTCACGGGTATGGTTACCGTGATTAAACACCGGAATCGGTTTGCCTTCAAAGATGTTTTTGGTGAACTTGAACAGTGCCATATCCGGACGGGTCCATGGACCATATACAGTGAAGAAACGTAGTCCTGTGGTGGGCAGCTTGAATAAATGGCTATAGCTATGCGCCATCAGCTCATTGGCACGTTTGGTGGCCGCATAGAATTGTAGCGGGTGATCCACGCCATGCTGTTCGCTAAAAGGCATGGTGGTATTGGCGCCATAGACACTACTGGTGCTGGCATAGGTCAGATGTGGTGTTTGCGCATGGCGACATGCTTCTAAAATATTGGTAAAGGCAATCAGGTTGCTTTCGACATAGCTATGCGGATTTTCCAGTGAATAACGCACGCCTGCCTGTGCGGCCAAATGAATGACACGATCAAACTGATGCGTTTGGAAGCATTGATCTACCACCGCCTTATTGGCGAGATTGTCACGAATCAGGGTAAAGCTGCCAGTATCCGATCGTTCTGCCACTAGTTGTAACTGTTTGACGCGTGCTTCCTTGAGTGCAGGGTCATAATAATCATTAAAATTATCAAAACCAACCACTTCATCGCCGCGTTCAAGCAGTTTCTGGGCTACACTAAAGCCGATGAAACCAGCAGCACCTGTGACTAGAACTTTCATTCATCGCCTCCAAAAATATCTCGGGTATAAACTTTATCTTGTACATCTAACAAATCGCTGGAGAGGCGATTGGCAATAATCACATCACTGGACTGTTTAAATTCATTCAGATCCTGGGTAACCTTGGACTTAAAGAAACTGACCTCATGAAAGGTGGGTTCATAAATGATGATTTCAATGCCTTTGGCCTTCAGGCGTTTCATCACCCCTTGAATGGCAGAGGCACGGTAATTGTCCGATCCGCTTTTCATCACCAGACGATAGATACCGACCGTACCCGGGTTTCTTGCGATAATCGAATCGGCAATAAAATCTTTGCGGGTACGGTTGGCATCAACAATCGCCTTGATCAGGTTGCTTGGCACATTGTTATAGTTGGCCAATAACTGTTTGGTGTCTTTGGGCAGGCAATAGCCGCCGTAGCCAAATGACGGATTGTTATAATGACTGCCAATACGCGGATCGAGACAGACCCCGTCAATCACTTGTTTGGTATCCAGACCGAAACTTTGTGCATAGGTATCCAGTTCATTGAAGAATGCCACCCGCATGGCCAGATAGGTGTTGGCAAACAGCTTGATGGCTTCAGCCTCGGTAGAATGGGTCAACAGGACTGGAATATCCTGCTTGATCGCACCTTCGACCAGTAAGTCTGCAAATTGCCGGGCACGTTCAGACTGTTCTCCCACGATGATCCGGGACGGGTAGAGATTGTCATGCAGGGCTTTGCCTTCACGTAAAAATTCAGGCGAAAAGATAATGTTTTCAGTCTGGTATTTGTTTTTGACTTGTTCGGTAAAACCGACAGGCACCGTTGATTTGACAATCATGGTCGCGGCAGGATTAATCGCGAGCACATCCTGAATCACACTCTCAACACTCTGGGTATTGAAGTAATTGCTTTGAGGGTCGTAATCGGTCGGGGTTGCAATGATAATAAAATCAGCATCCTGATAAGCAAGATGCTTATCTGTCGTTGCGCTGAAATTCAGGTTTTTTTCTTTTAAAAAAACTGAAATATCATGATCTTGAATCGGTGATATCTTATTGTTTAACAGATCTACCTTGCTCTCCAGGATATCAAGTGCAATGGTTTCATGGTGTTGTGCAAATAACATTGCATTTGACAATCCCACATATCCAGTTCCAGCAATCGCTATTTTCATAAGTACCTAACAGATTCGAAATACATGACGGACGATTAATAGGATAGCCAGAGTGAACCGAGTTTTAAATCCCATTCTACTGGTGTAATGACCATTCGTCCTGCATTTGGTGTAAGTGTAATTTCACTAAAGTAAACGTGATCCTGAGATAATAAGAAATCTACCCGACTATAACCATACGTGAAACAGAGTTTTTCCGATAATTCAACAATATTTTTCAATTGTGCGGGCTTGGCCAAGGCATTTGGCGAGTTTTCCTTGAGATCGACGCGAAATGGCTGCAAGTTCCATTCGGTGTCATACATGTTTGAATAGTCGTTGCCGTGAGCGTCCTGTACATCGATTTCCAGATATTCCGGACGGCCTTCAAAACAATGAACCCGACAGGTGGTGATGGTGGCCCGGGTCGCCGGATCAACATATAAGTCAACATATTGTTCAATCAGGATCTTGGGGCAGATGTCCTTATAATGCCACTCGCGTTTCCTGAAATACATGTTCTTTTTCATGTGATTCTTGATTTTGGCCTTGACCGTGGCGACATCAAGTTTGCTTTTATCACGGCAAATCTTGGCACTGCCGCTGTCATGGGTGCATTTCAACACAAACTGGTTGGGTAATTGCTCAAAATCGATTTCATCTGCACAGGCATACACTCCCACCAGAGGAACCAGATATTCACTTCCCACTTTTGCTGAAATTAAATCTCTGACGGCGCATTTATCCGCTAACTTGGTAAAAAACGGACTCCGCTCATAAATCATGCGCGCTGTTACTTTTTCATTGAAACTTTTTGGAGCTGAAAAGTCAGGGGCATAGCCCAACTTACACATAAAACGTTTGGTGAGATATTTTTTATCCGAGACAAATCTGGTTCTGATTACTTTTGCTTGGTATTCAAAATAGTCATAGTTAATCATTTTTAAAAAAGGTGTAATCCGAGTAAATTAGTCGACAATTATAGTAAAACCGCTGAAAATCGTCTAATAAAAAAGTAATATATTTTTTTACTAACTGATTCCAAAAGGTTTGATTTTGTTAAGGTTTGTGAGATTTAAGCGAATGTTAACGCAATCGGTAACAAACAGAAATGTGCACGCTGAATCAAACCATCAAGGGGATAAAACCCTGGATAAAGATAATAGTTTGATTTATATGAAATGATGGACTCAGCAATACTGCAAGCATTACGAAAAGAGACTGCCTGTACTCAAAGCAGTAATGTTATCATAGGCCATTAGATTAAACATCTTTAGCCGTATTTTCGTGCTTTTTAATGGTTTAAGAGTGAATTGATGAGTGAAATGATGCAACCGGTTGATGTGGTGATTGCCTGGGTTGATGGCAATGACCCGAAATTGAAGCAGAAACGTCTACAGTATCAGGGCAAAACACAGGCTTCTGATGCCGTGAGTGATACACGTTTTGCAAGCAACCATGAAATTTACTATAACGTTGCATCCATTTTAAAATATGTTCCTTTCTGTCGTCATATTTATATTGTGACCGATGGGCAGAAGCCGCAATGGATTGAGGACTTTGTCACGGATGGTATCTGTGAGGCCGACAAGATCAGGATTGTTGATCATCGGGAAATTTTCTCAGGTTATGAACAATACCTACCGACTTTCAATACCCGTTCAATTGAAACCATGCTCTGGAATATTGATGGGCTGTCAGATTATTTTTTCTACTTGAATGATGATTTCTTTTTTAATGCCCCCGCCCAAAGAGACGATATCCTGTCTGATCACAAAATGGTGATATACGGGCATTGGCAAAGTAGTTTCATGCTCAGGGCCAAGCTCTGGTACCGCAAATTGTTAAACCAGTATTTTGCCAAGCCGGTTCAGCCGAAGCACATGATTGCACAGATGCTTGGGGCAGATAGGCTTGGATTCAAACGCTTTTTTGAAATTCATCACTATCCGCATGTGGTGGATCGCAGGATCTTGCGTGATTATTTACTTGCCCATCCTGCTTTTTTGCAAAAGCAGATCCAGTACAAGTTTCGTAGTGTAGAGCAGGTCAATCCGATCTCGCTGATGAACCATTTGAAAATCCAGCAGGATGAAGCGCTGTTAAAACCCGATCTTGAAATTGCCTATCTGAAAAATGAAAGCAGTCTGGACAGCTTCTTGCACAGTCTGGGCAATGCGCAGATTAAATATGGCTGTATGCAAAGTCTGGATCAGTTGAGCGAAGACGCGGCCCACCAGATTTATCTGGCATTGAACCAGAAATTGGCTGGCTATATACCGCAGGTTTTACTGGCTGAAACGGCCAAAGGATAAAAAATGAAAGTTGTAACCTATCTGATTAATCTGGATGGCAGCGATCAACGTCTGGCCAGTGCAACGGCACAGTTGCAGCAGCAGAACTGGCCGTTTATTCGCTTTGCAGCCTTTGATGGCCGTGGCAAGGATTTATCCGAGTTTAAACAGTATGATGATGCGGCAGCCAAGCAGATTTTAGGGCGGAGCCTGCTGAATTCGGAGCTGGGGTGTTATCTGAGTCATTATGGTTGTGCAGAGAAATTTCTGGAAACCGATGCCGATTATCTGGTCGTACTGGAAGATGATATTCAGGTTCTGCCTGATTTTAAAAAGAAAATGGAAGCTCTGTTAAACTACTTGCAGCAACATCCGGCGCTGGACTGGTATGTGGTGAATCTCGCAGCGAAAAAGAAAAAGCTTGCCAAGGATATTATCCAGCTGGAAGGCTATCACTTATGGCATGCCTATTATTTCCCCATCCGTGGCGTTGGTCTGGTCTGGTCGAGAAAAGGTGCTGAAGAGTTCGTGAAGCTTGGAAAAAACATTCATGTACCTGTCGATATTTTCTTTCAGGGCTGGCTCAGTAAAAACGGTAAAGGACTTGGGGTCTGGCAGCCTTTTGTAAAACCTGCCGGTCTGGATAGCGATATTCTGGGGACTGTTGCAACGCAGGGCATCCAGCGTAAGGATCTGGAAAAACGGGATGCCTCTCATGGCTTGAAAAAACAGAAACGTATGTGGCGTGATCGTTTTTATGCATTCAAGCATCTTTATTTTTAATTCATATTGTCTGGGCAAATCACCTGAGTAAAAAGCTGAGGTAGTTTGAAGATATGGCTGAGTAACCTGTATGAAAATATTTAAAAAAATATTCTATCTCTTGAAGTTCTATACGATGTATTCGAACAAGAAGAGAGGGGGAAATCCAGCCATCGACAATGAAGCAGATTTGATTGTACTCAATCCGGTCACTCCTGATGCGGTTATTCCCAAGAAAATCTGGATGTACTGGGAAGGCCCGGTGGCCGGATTTGTAGAAAAGTGTGTAGAGCAGGTGAAAAAGATAAATCCTGATTATGAGGTTCATTTTCTTACGCCTGATACGGTCAAGAACTTCTGCGATATTGATTTTTCCCGATTTCCGCAGGCGACACCCCAGCAAAAAGCCGATCTCATCCGTTTTCAGCTGATCTATCAATATGGCGGTATCTGGCTGGACGCCAGTATTATTGTCTATGAGCATTTGGACTGGATACAGGAACTGGTCACAAAGACCCATACCGACAGTTTTGCCTATTATCGTGCCAAAAATACCACGCTTAAAGCCTATCCTGTACTGGAAAACTGGTTACTGGCAAGCACGGAAAAAAATCCGTTTTTCAAGTACTGGTTTGATGAACTGGCTAAGGCAATTGAACTGACTCCCAAAGCCTATCTGCAACAATTAAAACAAACCGAACCTCATTATCAGGACTTGTTCCAGCATATTGGCCGTCTGGAATATCTGGTGGCATATGTGGCCTGCCAGAAAGTCATGCGCCAGCATTTGCCTAGTATGTGCCTGATTAACTGCGATAAAAACGCCTTGTTTTTTCAAGTGAAAAATCAATGGGTAAAAGAGAAAGTGCTGATCGATATGGCAATTCATTATCCACCTGCGCAAATGCCACGGTTGATCAAGCTTGCTGGCAAGGAGCGGGGAATATTGAGCCATTATCATACTAAAAACATGTACTTTAATGGCTCATTGCTTGATATTTAAGGACTTTTGACTAAAGCCGGCTGGGCAACAAACTGCCTTAGATGCTGATATTTGGGTTGATGCTCAAAATAACGTGCAGACTCTAAGGAACCGATGATGGACAAATGCCGGCCATCCAGAGAGTACGGTGTATTGCGGTTAGCCATATGATCCGGTGTAAATAGATCGCTACGGGTTAATAGCAGCGTATTTTTATGCTTATACACGATATCGTTAATGATGGCCGTGGCTTGTACTTGCTGTCTGGCTTTTATATTGTCCAGATAGTTATTGAGATTAAAATCCCGGTCAAGCCAAAGTGCCCGCTTAAATAATAAACTGATATTTTTATTAAAGGCGTACGGCTCGGACATCACGATGACTTTTTTATGATGTTGTTCTGCTATTGCTAGCAGCTCGGCAAATCCTTGTTGCTGGCTCTGGCCTACAATATCCGACCAGCGTCCGGCAAATATCAGCACATCATACTGATCCATATGATGCGCTAAGAAATTACGGTTAAATAAACATTGCTGGTAGGAGGCTGATAATCGATCACCTGTAAACTTGTCATTTAAGCTTGGGTAACACCAGTTTGTCGAAACCGTTTGCACCTTTAAGTCCAGCTTTTTCCCGATGGTGTCCCAAAACGGGCTGTTATGTCCTGCAAATGAATCACCAAACAATAAGGCTTTTTGGGCTTCTGGGGCTTTGGAGCCGACATAACAGGAGAGCCCCTGTGTACCAACAGCAAGATCTGGATGGGTTTTAAGGTCATAGAAACACCAGCCATTTGATGTGCTTGGCATCTGTATAGGCTCGGCACTAGCCAGATAAGTGTGGCTTGCGCGGGTTTGAACCCCGTCCTGACTGATATATTTATAAGAAAAGTATGCCACTGCAATGATTGCAAAAAATAAAACATACAGCTTTTTCTTATCCCATTGCTGGACAAAACGGCGACTGCTTTCAATATATTTATAACTCAGCCATCCCAATATAAATGAAAGAATGAGCGCGAGGCCTAGATTGAAAAACTGATGAGGAATAAAAAAGTAATTGAGCAGGAAGGCAACGGGCCAGTGCCATAAATAAATAGAATAAGAAGCACTCCCGATATTTTGAATAACGGTTAAGCGGGTAAACCATGAATCCTGGCGGTTTGCAATCAAAATGAGCATGGTCCCGGCGACAGGCAGCAAGGCAGCACTCCCGGGCCAGGGGGTATTCTGGTTAAGTAATGCCAAGCTGCCGAGTATGAGCAGGAAACCTGCTCGCTCACTTAGCTTTTTTAAAGTCGACGAAAGTTGCACATCCTTAAAGTAGTAATAAACCAGTCCGCCTGCAATCAGTTCCCAGGCACGGGTCAATAACTTAAAAAAGGCATACATCGTATCTTTCGGGGTGAGATAGATACAGTAGCCCAGTGATGCAACACATAGAATTCCTAAAAATATTCCGACATGCTTTAGTCCCTTATTGAGCTTGTAATAAAGCACAAGCAAAACAGGGAATAACAGGTAGAACTGCCACTCTACAGAAAGAGACCAGGTATGTAACAGGGCTTTTTCATGGGCATCTATCGCGAAATAATCCCCAGCTTGCGCATAGTAGAGATTATTGGAAAGAAACATCAAGCTATAACGTGCATCTTTGGCAAAACGTTTATAGTCTTCGGGAATAAAGATAAACCAGCCAATTATGGTCAAGACCAGCACCAGAAATAGCAGGGCTGGAAAGATACGGGTTATTCTGGCGAGATAAAAATCACTTAATGAAAAGCGTTGTTTTTGCAGATTTTCAAGAATAATTTTCGTCATCAGGTAGCCGGAAATGACGAAAAAAATGTCGACGCCTAAAAAACCAGCTGCAAAACCGGTGATCTGGAAGTGAAAAAGTACGACAAAAATTACAGCGTAAGCTCTTAATCCATTAATGTCAGACCGAAAGTTGGTGACGCTCATGCAATAATATCTATGAAAAATTGGTATTGTATGAGCGTTTAATTAAATAGGGATTAACTGTATTGTATATTTTATTAAGCCGTTTCTTCACATTGTCTTCAATATCTTTAAATCGTTTCTGCAGACACTTTATTGAAAGACTGGATGGCACTGTTTGGCGATAAGTTAAAAACCTTGATCTGGTCTTCTTGAAACAAAGCCGCCGCCAGATCGAAGGCCTCCAGAACGGTTGCCATATGGGTATCCAGTAGCGTCGGCTGCTTATTATCAGCCGTTTCATAGAACCGAGGTTTGGAAAAATCACTCATATCCAAACCGGCAATGTAGATTTCCTGATAATGCAGTGAGTAGATCACCTGTAATGCAACATAGGCTACAGTAAAGTAATCAAATGTTCCGCTAAACACATCTCTGGAAAAACCAAAGTCATTGCGGACATAAAAGTTTGGATTATTTTTATCGACCGGTGTTGCTCTATCGAGAAAAACCTCCACTATATCTCGGGTAATGGTTTCTATTGTTTTGAATTTACAGCAGATATCCTGAAATTTAACGCGTCTTAAAATCATGTCCAGACAGCGGGGCGTGGTGTAAAAAGTACAGTCTGATTTTAAAACTTTTTGTACCAGATCAAACCGGCATTCAACAAAATTATGATCAATAATAATATAGGTATTGAAATGCAGGCCTTCCAGAGCGATTGCGCCATTTACGCCAATATAATCAATATCGCTTCTTTGAAAAATGTCTTTTGGTAATTGCTGTATTGATGGGCCGGTCGCAATCAGCATGCATTTTTGGTTGGGGGTCGGGATACTGAGCAAGTTGTCCGAGATGAGCTGCTCTTTATAATAGATTTTTTCCAGACGGGCCTGTTGATCGCGTTGGGCGCGATAAAGTGGCCAGAAGCGGCGGTTGTGTTTGTAGGCTTTAGGGTAAAAGATTTTATAGATGAATTTATAAATGTTTCGTAACAAGGAATCTGGAAAGGAAGGAAGCATTTAAAAACTCGTCTATCACTCAATGGTTGGAATTAATGCCATAAAGATTGAAACCGGATATAAGCGGGGAACAGCATCGGGCGACATTCCCCCCATTGGTTTAGTCATCTAGAGAAAAGCTTTTTTTCTTGAATTTGGATTTGAGGCTGTCTAAAGAACGTGTCAACCAGCTCTTCTCATCTTGCGGACGGGTCACCTTGTTGCCATGATAATGCACTTGAGTTGCTTTAGAAAATGCGCCAAAAGGTGCTACGGTATAGTTTTCCGGACGATAACCTGCCGCGAGGGCTTCCTGATAATACTGATCAAAAAGCTGGGTTAAATCTTCGCGAGGATGAGGCATGATTTTTCCATCAAACCAGTGTTTTTGACCTGATGCTGCAAGGCGAGGCAATGAATATTTATGGCTGAACTGGGTGCCCATATCTGAATAATGCAAAATTTTAATTTGCTCGATTCCCAGACCTTCCCCATCAATATTATTGTATGAATCCTGATAAGGCTGCACGAGTTCCGGTTTATCCTTTAAAAGCTGCATGAGCTTTTTATGGCTGTCCGGGTCTGCCTGAATCTCTTTTAAAGATGGGAGATATTGCCGGGCTTTTTCGCAATCCCAGACACAGGTACATAGGCGTGCTGAATTTTTGCCACCTTTTGCAATAACGATTGCCTCTTCTGATTTAGGGTGTGCCCACAGTTCGGCAATATCACATAGCACTACTACATCGGCATCCATGTAGATTGCGCGGCCCTGAAAGTTACACGACTCGGGAATCGCCCAGCGGAAGCCTGAAAAAGGAGTCGCCCATTTTTCTGTGTGCCAGCCTTCGTGAGTTTCCTGGTTGGTATACCATGGACTGTCCGGATTATGGCTGAGTTGCATCCACACAATTTCAACCGGGTGTTGAGTATGCTTGCGAACGCTATAATCCAGTACCATCATTTGTTCCAGATCACAGTTGTTTGGATCACAACCCACAAAAATTTTAATGACTTCGCTTTTCATATCTACACACTTTTCATCAATTTTAAGAGTCGATGCAGCAAGAAAATCTAAATTATCTTTGAGCGACTGCAGAATAAGATTCAACACATCCAATTATTATAGCGCTTTTAACTTTTCCAGTGTGTGTAAAGTTTTTATCTGATTCTTGTGTGTAGATTGTTAAGTTAATTTTATGAATATCAGTGGTTTATTTAGTTTATTAAAGCATCTGTCGTTACCGTAGGGCCATATCCGATATATACAGTAGGATAAAAAAACAGTATTCTGCCATTGTATTTTTTCTTATCATGTGGTCGATTCAGTTAGCGTTATGCAGAATTATGTTATTAGCCTCGTCTCAGCAAATGAGCGCCGTGAACACATTTCATCAGAATTTGGTAAGTTTGGGATAAACTTTGATTTTTTTGATGCGGTAACGCCCGATAAAATTCATCAGATTGCTGAAGCGTTATCCATAGATCTTCGCCATACCGATTTAAGACCGGGAGAAATAGCCTGTTTGCTGAGTCATGTCATGCTGTGGAAACGGGCTATCGATTTAGATCTGGATTTTATCGGTATCTTTGAAGATGATATTCACCTGGGAGAAGATGCCGGAAAGATCCTTTCTCATCATAGCTGGATTCCTGAGGATGGACACATTATCAAAGTGGAGGTGTTCTATCCGGAGGTAGTCGCTTCAATGAAGTTGAAACTACTCAAAAATCTGAACAGAAGACTGTTTACGCTTAAATCCAAGCATATGGGGACTGGAGGTTATATTCTTTCCAAACAGGGTGCCAAAGACTTGCTGGCATTTATTCAGGGTTATCAAAAGCTGATTCCGATCGACCATATCATGTTTAAAGATTATCTGGAAAATGGCGCATATAAAATTTACCAGATGTCTCCGGCAGTGTGTGTTCAGGATTTTATCCTGATGAGAGAGAAGACAAGTTTACCCAGCTCGTTGTCAAATGAGCGTAAACTCAGAAAAGGCTCTACACGCCGTATCAGCAAGAAATTGATGTTCAAAGATAAAATGATGAAAGAGCTCATGCGTATCACGACCCAGTTTAGACGCTTAATGCGGGCTGAATTTATCATTAAGATTAATTTTAAATGATGTTAGTTGTTGAATTTTAATGTTTTATTTTTTTGGTAAATACTTTTGTTATTGACTAAAGCGGACTGAAAAACTAAGATAAACTTCGATTTATTTTCTCATGGTGCATAGGCCTTTTATGCTAACAATTTTTGGCTTTCATACTGATGATAAGCTATATAGAAAGCATGCCCAAATTCTACAACGCTCGGCCGAAAAGTTTGACATCAACGTTCATTTTAGTGAATTCTCAAAAGATGATTGGCAAAAAATCATCGCGTTCAAGCCAACTTTTATTGCACGTATGAGAAGAGAGCTGCAAGGACCAATTTTATTTGTTGATGCAGATGCCATTATTCTAAAAGATATCCGTCCGTTTTTTGAATCACTTCAAGAGGACATTGCAGTTCACTATATTAATGATAACCGTCTGATTAGCAGTACGGTATTTATTAATGATACACCCAATGCCCGCTTGTTAATGGACGAATGGGAACGCCGGCAATTACAACAGCCCGACCGTTGGGATCAGGTGGTGTTGCAAGAGCTGGTGGATGAGTGGGTCGAACAAAAACGGATTACCCTGAATAAACTGCCGCCAAACTATACGTTTATCTTCGATACTTCAAGACGGACTTATGGTGATCGTGTTGAACCGATCATTGAACAGTTACAGGCAAGCCGTGATAAGCGCTGGATTGATAAATATCAGCGTCGAAATGCCATCCATCAATGGCTGATGCGTATTCCATTCTTGCTAAAAAGCACACGTAAGATTGTGAGCCGGCATAATGTCGTGAATAGTCGTGCCGAGCGATTAGGCATTGATATTCGGTTGACGATTGATGACCTGATCTAATTCTTCGCAATCACTACTCAAGCGCCCTAAATATGTTTAGGGCTTTTTTTATTTCCTGGCTTTAACCCTTGAACGAATAAAATAGCGAATGATCATAAAGAGTTGAGACAAGCTAAGCTTGCTTGCCAGGTTTTTGAGTTGTCTTTTCTCTAGTAAAAAATCATCGTCGAGCTGGCGATAATGGTATTTGTGGTGCAGTTGCTGTTTATAAGGTTTTTTGCCACGCTGATCTTCTAGCCAGGAACCGATAAAATGATGGGTTGCATAGTTCGCAGGTAAATCCAGACAAAAATAGTGAGAAGCAAAAATATGCAAGCTATGTTGCCCATCTGAACCGGTCTGATTGGTATCTCGGGTTTTATCAATCCTGAACTGTTTGGAAATTATATCCGAGATAAAGGCCGTGTTGGGCGGTTCGTGTCCGGAATAGGTTTTGTTGTCATAATAGTTGAGAACACTCCGGGTCAAACTATGTTGAGGAATAGCTCCCCAAACTGCAGTAAAGGGGAGGTTGGCTGCTTCAAAACCACTAAATGCTTCATATTGCAAAAACTCATCAAGCGGATACTTTAACTCTACGTCCGTATCAAGATAGACGCCACCAAATTCGTTTAAAGCCCACGCCCGTACATAGTCTGAAACAAAAGCATATTTTTTGTGTTGATAGGCTGTCTTTGGAAAAATATGGCTTTCAATATCAAAGCTTTCTTCATTCCAGAGTTTGAATTCCCAGTCAGGGCAATGTCTGTGCCAGCTATCAATATATTGATGCAGATGAGGAGGGAGAGGTTTTCCTCCAAACCAGCAGTAATGGATAATCTTTGGAATCATAAGCTATTCAGTTTTTGCGATGGCGAGTGAATTGAGCCGCTCACTCATTTTATTGATAAAAATCTTTTTCAAGATTTCCTCTAAACCGTTTATAGCCCCACATATATTCAGCAGGAAAGCGGTTAATCATCTGCTCAACTGCCTGATTGAGTGCCGTGGTTGCAACCTCGATGTCCCGGTCATAAAGAGCCGGATCATTCAGGTCATCGCAATATACGTCAAAACCTTCACCATCTGCACGGCGGAAACAGCTTAGCCCAACTAAACGACATTGGGTTTTTTGAGCCATTTTACTGGCCAGCGTACTGGTGAGGCAGGGAATCCCGAAAAAAGGCACCACGACACCGCCAGACGGGTCTGGCACATGATCGGGTAAAATCACACTGAAACCACCTTGCTTCAGATTTTTAAATAAAGCCTTTACGCCGGAGGCATCGGTTGGAACCAGCGTAGCATTGAGGCGTTGACGTGCATGTAAGGCAAAGTGATCAAAGCCTGAATCTTTCATGGGCTTGTACATGATGGTCGGGATACCATATTGGTGTACCCAGGCATTCATCATCTCCCAGGTCCCCAGATGTGGCGTGATGATCAGTGCGCCACGCGGATCGCTGAGTGCCTCGGTCAGGACTTCCAGCTGATGCACGGTATGAATCTGGCGAATGCTCCACTCTGGCGGCATGGCCCAGCATTTACCTGATTCAATATAGCTGAGGCACTGCCTGGTTACACTTTCCCGTGCCAGTTGCTCCTGCTGCGGCTGGCTTAAATCCGGATAAGCCAGTTTAATGTTGACTCTGGTTTTCCACAGCATACTTTTCTCAGGCTTCTGATTGATAAAGTAGGCTGCCACTTTTGCGATGCCTCGCAAAACGGCCAAAGGTAAAATACGGAGCAGAGTAGGGTAAAACGACATGATACTTAGTCTTGTTTATCCGAATTGCCTTTCAGCACCATGTAGATTAATGCAACAAAAATCAGTAAGGCACCTACCAGACTGCTGACACAGAAATATAAAATACGCTGGTTGGTGGTCATATTGAAAAGTTCATTTGCCAGGATGTAACGCATAAAGAACCATTGAGCAAGCGAAAACACAATAATTACAATCGTGTGTCGACGTACATCAGGACGCATTGCCATAAGACTGACCTCTCAATAAAAAGCAGTCTATTATGCCATTAGCGGACATGATCTCAAAGTAAAACTCGGTATTATAAAAAAACCCTGCAGCGCGCAGGGTTTTTGTTGAAGCATAAACTCAGGGTTTATTTTTCTTCAGCTTTTGGTTTTTCACGTAAACGGATACCCAAGTCACGTAACTGGTTGGCTTCAACCGGTGCTGGCGCCTGAGTTAACGGACATTCAGCAGTCTTGGTTTTCGGGAATGCAATTACATCACGAATCGAAGAGGCCCCTGTCATGAGCATGATCAAGCGGTCAAGACCGAATGCCAAACCACCGTGCGGAGGCGCACCATAACGTAATGCATTCAATAAGAAGCTGAATTTCTCTTCGGCTTCTTCTTCGCCAATGCCTAACGCTTCAAAAATGGCTTTTTGCATTTCCAGCGTATAGATACGCAGTGAACCGCCACCGATTTCAGTACCGTTCAATACCATGTCGTAGGCAACAGAAAGTGCTTCACCCGGATTGTTCTTCACTTCTTCAACACTTGATTTTGGCAGTGTGAATGGGTGATGAACAGAGGTCCATTTGCCGTCATCTGTTTCTTCGAACATCGGGAAATCAACCACCCAAAGCGGTGCCCACTCACACGTTGCAAGATTCAGATCATGACCGATCTTGACACGAAGTGCGCCCATTGCATCGTTTACAATCTTGGCTTTATCTGCACCAAAGAACACGATGTCGCCATTCTCGGCACCTACACGTTTCAATAGATCAAGTACGATTGGCTCGATGAATTTCACGATTGGTGACTGAAGACCTTCAATGCCTTTTTCCAGTTCGTTGACCTTGATGTAAGCCAGACCTTTTGCACCATAGATACCGACGAATTTGGTGTATTCATCAATTGCACTACGTGGCAATGAACCAGCACCAGGAACACGTAAAGCTACGATACGACCTTTAGGATCTTTGGCAGGACCAGCAAAAACCTTGAATTCAACGTCTTGCATCAAGTCTGCAACGTCAACCAGTTTCAATGGAATACGCATATCCGGTTTGTCAGATGCATAGTCACGCATTGCATCTGCATACGTCATGCGTTCAAACTTATCGAATTTTACATTCAATAATTCATCGAACATCTTAACCGTCAGGCCTTCCATAAGATCCATGATGTCATCGTCACTCATGAACGATGTTTCAACGTCGATCTGGGTAAATTCAGGCTGGCGGTCTGCACGTAAGTCTTCGTCGCGGAAACATTTGGCAATCTGGTAATAACGGTCGATACCACCGACCATCAACAACTGTTTGAACAGCTGTGGTGATTGTGGAAGCGCGTAGAAGCTACCATTTGAAACACGGCTTGGTACCAGATAGTCACGTGCGCCTTCTGGTGTAGCACGTGTCAGGATCGGGGTTTCAACGTCAAGAAAACCATGATCTTCAAAATAGTTACGGATCAGGTTGGTGACTTTAGAGCGGAAACGTAAGCGCTCCAGCATTTCCGGACGACGGATGTCCAGGAAACGGTATTTCAAGCGAATTTCTTCTGAAATATTGGTGTTTTCGTCATTCAAAGGGAATGGCGGAGTATCGGAAGCTGCAAGAACTTCGATTTCTTTACCTAAAACTTCAATCTGGCCACTCACCATGTTGGCATTTTCAGTACCTTCATAGCGACGACGAACACGGCCTGTAATTTTTAATACAAATTCAGAACGTGCCTTATCTGCTGTTGCGAATGCTTCCGGAGTATCAGGATCGATGACGACCTGTACTAAACCGTCACGGTCACGCATATCCAGGAAAATAACACCGCCATGGTCACGGCGACGATGAACCCATCCGCATAAGGTTACGGTTTGGTCGATTTGGGCTTCAGTTAAAGAGCCACAGTAATGAGTGCGCATCATATTGAATTATGTATCCAAACTATATTGGCTGTAGACGGTGAATGCGTAAACAGCGCACCACCAATGAAGGGGAGATTATGCCTTGTTGAACGTATTGTCTCAAGTGTTAATGTTTTCAAGCGAATTGAAAACAACAGATCACGCTGACTAAGCCGATTTGAAGTGTCCCGTTCGCTGCAAAATCAGGAATAACAGACAGGCCAGCGTGAATACGCTTAAGCCTGCCTGGGTAAACTCGTTAATGGATTTGCCAATAAAGAAATAGCGCTGGCTGTTCCACACATCGCTATGGATATGGCGGCTATAATCCCACACAGAAAAAAGCCCGGTCAGCAGGGACAGTAGCAGGCTGAAGCAGACAAACCGCTGGATAGAGAGGGCGACTGGCCGGTTGGTGCGGTGGTTCTGATAATAATGCCAGCTCATCCTGACGATGAAGGGTAAGGCGGCAAGGGATGAGCCAATCTGCAAGATAAAGTGCAGTGGATAATGAAAACCAAATAAGTCGACGTTTTGGGAAAGAATTTCTTTAAAGGCAAAACTACGATCATCAAGATGGGTGAGTCCATCCCAGATTAAATGCGTGGCAGTCCCTAAAATAATGGCAAAGCAATTCATTAATATAAAAGTGATTATTTGTTCAAATGAATGCAGCTTGCATGAATCCTGTACCCCCAGAAAACGGTAAAGCACAGGCCGGTAAATTAAATACCACAATAAGCAAAAGCATAGACCGATCGGCAGGTTCGGAAATAAGATACCTGACCATTGATGGGTTAAGGCGATATTGTCTGGGGTAAATAATCGATACAGGTCGGGGGTCATACAGCCAATGGCCAAGGCTGCTACCGGTAAATGTCCCTGACTCAGTTTGGATAAAGGTGGAGCAAGCACCGCATGGGAAAGCGTAAAAGGCATATCGTGGAGGCATAACCATTTATGACAAATATGAAAAGGCAGTGTAGCAAATGATTTCTGGCAGACTGTTTTTTATTGCAAAATAAATGAAATGTTATAATATAACAAAACAAAGATTAACCAATTCGAGACATGGTATGTCATTTCAGCAGAATATCCTGACCTTATCTATTTTAGCCATCGCATCCGTATCTGCCTTTGCCGCAGATAATGAACAGGTGGCAACTCTGGACACGATCCGTATCAAGGCCCATCCGCTTGAGCAGACCTCAAAAGATTTTGCAGTAGCCGACACGGTTGTAGATGAAAAACGTTTACAACAGGGGGCTGTCACCATTGGTGAGGCGCTGGGCAGTGAGCCCGGTATTTATTCAAACCAGTTTGGTGCGGGCTCTAGCCGGCCTGTGATTCGTGGTCAGGACGGGCCACGTGTCAAGATTCTGCAAAACTCATCTGAAAATATTGATGTCTCGACCTTGTCTCCTGACCATACAGTTACGGTCGATCCGGCACTGGCCAAGCAGGTGGAAGTGATTCGCGGGCCATCTACCTTATTATTTGGCGCGGGAACCGTTGGCGGGCTGGTCAATGTTAATGACAGCAAAATCCCGACCCAGATGCCGGAAAAAGGTTACGAAGGGAATGTCGGTTTACGTTACAACACCGGCAGTGATGAAAAGCTGGCAACTGCAGGTGTCACGGTTGGGCTGGGTGATCAGGTGGCGTTACGGGTCGAGGGGCTGAAACGTGAAGCCAATGACTATATCGCACCTGACTATCGCCATGAAGGTGAGAAAGAGCGCCGTGTCGGCAATACCTTTGCCAAAGGCGAAACCGTCAATGTTGGCTTATCTTGGATTTATGATCGCGGTTTTACCGGAATTTCTTATAGCAACCGCCAGGATCAGTATGGCTTGCCGGGACATAGCCATGAGTACGAGAGCTGCCATTTACACGGTTTGAGTTTGCATTGTGGGGAACATGATCATGATGGGGAGGACGATCACGATCATGACCATGATCATGCCCATGAGGCAGGACCGTGGATTGACCTGAAATCTGAGCGTTATGATGTGCGCACAGAATTGAATGATCCATTTGCCGGCTTTAAAAAGTTACGTGCGCAAGCCAGCTATACCGATTATCAACATGATGAAATTGAAGAAGACACCATCGCCACTCGCTTTAAGAACAAGGGCTATGATGGACGTTTAGAGTTGGTACACAATCCGATTGGCCCATGGGAAGGGGTAATTGGTACGCAATATGGTCAGCAAAAACTGAAACTGACTGGTGAAGAAGCTTTCTTGGCGCCGAACACCACCAAGAAGTGGAGTATCTTTGGCTTAGAGCATGCACAATTTAATGATGTTCATGTTGAACTGGCAGCTCGTGCAGAAAAACAGAAAATTGATATTGAGGACTCAAGCAAAAAAGATTTTGACGGTTCAGCCTTTTCTGTTTCGGGCGCTGCCAACTGGGAGTTTGCACCAGACTATAAACTTTCTCTGGTTGCCTCACATCAGGAGCGTTTACCGCTGGCGCAAGAGTTATATGCCAATGGCGGACATTTTGCCACCAATACCTATGAACTGGGCAATGATCAGCTGAAGAAAGAAAAATCCAATAATGTCGAGCTTGGGTTGCATTATGACAATGACAAGTTTGACTACCATGTGCATGTCTATCACAACTGGTTTGATGACTATATCTATGCGCAAACGCTAGACCGTTATAAAGATTTCCGTTTAGTGAAATATACCCAGGATCAGGCACGTTTCTATGGTGCAGAGGCGGAAGCGGGTTACCAGATCTCGGACATGTATAAAGTCAGTGTGTTTGGTGATTATGTTCGTGGCAAGATCGACAATGAAAATGCACCGCGTGTGCCGGCTGGACGCTTAGGTACCAAGATCAATGCAGACTTTGGGGATGGCTTTAGCGGTTCGGCCGAGTACTACCATGTGTTCCAGCAAGACAAGATTGCAGCGTATGAAACCGATACCCAAGGTTATAACATGTTGAATCTGGGCGTGGCGTATACCGGTAAATACAGCAATGTCGGCGATTATCGTGTGTATTTCAATGCCAATAACCTGCTGGATGATCAGGTGTATCAGCATGCATCATTCTTGTCGACCATTCCACAGGTGGGCCGTAACTTCACTGTCGGGGTGAATTTTAACTTCTAATTTTTCACTTAAATCTTATTGAAAAATCAAAGTATAAGCTCTAGCCTACATAAAGTTCCCCCTCTTTGATAAAGAGGGCTGGGGAGATTTTTATTCGGCTAGGGCTTTTTTTGTTTATATGCGCATCTTCCAACGAATCCATCGAAAATTAAACTGGTCAGGTCGACGTTACATGGCAGTCATATTGAGTATTTTTGCGATTGGGTACATTGCTTCGGCAATCTATCACACAGTAAAACCACTCCCGAAAGGGCTGGATTTTACCGGGCAATTGCGTCATGCCAATGTGAAATTTTTAGCCGATCAGACCTATATCGATGCCCAAGGCCAGCAACAGGTAGATCAGCATATTTTCAAGGAAGTCTTCCATTTGATTGATCAGGCCCAGACCACCATTGTGCTGGATATGTTCCTGTTTAATCAGGAAGTCGGCGCTTCTAAGGTGAAACAGTTGCCTCTGATGCAAGAATTGACTGATGCGCTGATCGTGAAGCGTCGCTTGCATCCCAATGTTGAAATTGTGGTGATTACCGATCCGATCAATTCGGTGTATGGTGGCATGACACCAAAACATTATCTGCAATTGCGTCAAGCAGGTGTGGATGTGATTGAAACCGATTTAAAACCATTGCGTGCCTCTAATCCGCTCTGGTCTGGGTTGTGGTATATCTGCTGTCAAAATCTGGGCAATAATCCTGAGGGGGGCTGGTTAAGCAGTCCGTTTGGCAATGATAAGATTACTTTGCGCAGTTATCTGGAGTTATTCAATTTCAAGGCCAATCATCGTAAAACCTTGGTGGTTGATACGGTGGATGGCTGGAAAAGTCTGGTGACCTCGGCCAACCCACACGATGGCAGCTCGCATCATAGTAATGTGGCGCTGGTGGTGGATGGGCCAACTGCGATTGATGTTTTACAAACTGAACAGGCGGTTGCCAACATGTCGCAAGGTTCCAGTCCATTTGTAATTATGGGTGGCTTAAGCGAAGACAAGACCTTGCCTCAGGTACAAGTGCTGACTGAAAAAGCCATTTATACGGCTATCTTGAACATGATTCAGACGGCAAAGCGCAATGAGCATCTGGACATGGCCATGTTCTATTTGTCGGAACGCAATATTATTGAAGCCCTCAAACAGGCGCAACAACGTGGGGTCAATATCCGGATCATGATCGACCCGAATAAGGACGCATTTGGCCGTCAGAAGAATGGCATGCCGAACCGTCAGGTGGCATCGGAGCTCAATGCTGCCGGTATTCCAATCCGCTGGTGCGATACGCGTGGTGAACAGTGCCATAGCAAGATGTTGCTGAAATACAATGCCCAGCAAGCTGAAATCATTCTCGGTTCTGCCAACCTGACCGCACGCAACCTGAAAAACTATAATCTTGAGACCGATATGCGGGTGCTCGGTTCGGCACAAGCGCCGGTATTTAAAGATGCAGGACAGTACTTTGATGCCGCATGGAGCAACGCCAATGCCCGTCAGATCACGGTGGATTATGCAAAATATGCCGATGAATCCAAGATAAAATACTGGATTTACCGTTTTATGGAGTGGTCGGGTCTCTCGACCTTCTAATTGGCGCTACATTTAAGCTGATAGGAAGCTTCTGAATACATTCATATGCTGAATATGAATGTATTCAATAGCTAGATAAGATAAAAACCGGATAACAATAAATGACTGCAACATTAGAACAGGCCCTGGCATTTAGCTACGGTAATCAAGAGGTTCTGATTGATACCGTTCAGGCCATTGAATTATTCAAGGTGTTGGCTGAGCAGCAACAACCACACGCATTCTTTGAACTTGCCCTGTTTTATGACCATGATCGAGGTGACTGCATGTTGCCTCTTAATCTGTATTATCGGGACCAATATCTGCTACGCGCTGCCCGTTTAGGTCATACCCAAGCGATCATCATGCTTTTTTCCCTGATGCGAGGGCAAAGGCTAATTTTTAATACCACATACTATGATGAAGATGATATTGATCAACTGCATGACGAATTACAGCAGATCACCGATCAATTAATTGCCCAGGGAAATACTCAGGCACTACTCATCAAAGGTAAACACGGGGTTTCTTATCCAGATCTCGAGACCATACCTTATCTGTATCAGGCGTGGCAGCAAGGAGAAAAATTGAGTGCCAGTTTGTATCTGTCACAATGTGATGATGAGGAATTACAGCAACTGGGGCTGTATGATGCCGAGACATGGAGCACTCATTTCGAGCGCGCACAGCACGATCTGATGCGGGAACTGGAGCACGCTTTACAACAAGGCCAGATCCAGAAAATTGTTGAATTTCTTCGCAGTGATGTATCTGATTATATTTCGGAACAAAATAGGGCGCAATTGTGGCAGTGGCGACAGCTTTTTTATCAACAACAGGCTGACCGGGGAGCTGCGGATGCATGGCTGCAATTGTCGAGAATGACCGAAACTTATGTGGACTACCTCAAAACCGCAGCAGCATTGAAGCATCCGGTTGCAATGTATGCCTATGCTTATGAGCTGGACCGAAAAACAGATCTCAGTGATGCTGAGTTTGAAGAAATTGAGCACTATTTTACTTTGGCCGCTGAACATAAACATGCACAGGCCTTGTATGAAAAAGGACGCTATTACACAGAAGATCAACCTGAACAGGCAAAGCATTATTTTAAACAAGCGGCTGAATTCGGTTGCCTTGAAGCCATTGAATGGCTGGTGGCTTTAACGGAACAGCATGAACAGGCGCAGTGGGCAGAACTGGCACTTCAGTATGGCAGCGTTGATCAGAGTGTAAAAAAGGTTTTAGTGGTCGCTTTACGGGGAGGTTTTGGGATTCAGGAGAATCACCAACTGGCTGATAAGTTACAATTAAACTTGCAGTTAAGCAGTCATTGGGACCGGATTTTTTCGCTGGCTGTCCCGGCTGCAGCAGAGCACTATGAGGCACAGGTACAACCGCAAATAGCAGCTCTTTTTGATGAAAATGCAGAACAGCCAAAATTAAGACAGCGGCTGATCTCTGGCATAAAAAATTGGCTTAAATAAACTTCTCTTTAACTTTTACAAGGCATTGCATTCAGTTAAAGAGAAGCGTGTTGTTAAAAATGTTTAAGGACTCGGTGGAATCAGCTGATCCAGATCTTTATCGGCCATTTGCTCCAGTTCACTTAAATCGGTTTTGATTTTCCACTGGCTTTCATCATCGACCGGATTCGGTAAGCGCGCCTCTAGCCAGTCACAAACCACATCCGGGCTAAATTCAGGATGATTACACTGGATCACCCAGGCCAGAAAATCTTTGGCTTCACCGTTCATATAGGGCGGTGGTGATACCGGGAAAAACTGGGTCGGTAAACGTTCATTGGTGGATAAATAATTGAGGACATGTCCAAGTTCCTGCACTGTTTGCCAGGCTAGCGGATGCTCAACATCAATATTGAATTTAAACCACCAGGCATGCTGGCCATCTGCACCATGCGCGACAATGCGGGATTCTTGTATGCTCGGCACTTTACAGAAAAATTGATAGAGACGATCAAAATTCATTTCAGCCACAGATGTTGCCTCAAAACCAAAAAACAGATTCTAACATATCTACGCCAAGCTACTGCTAGCTGCGTTCTATCCATGCAATTAAGCAGTTAATCGGAAAAAATAGGATGATCACCGTAGCACCCGTTTTTTATTCTAAAATGAAAACATATTCTGGGTTTGGGAGAGCATGATGCAGCACACTAAACTTTATATCTATGGCTTAGTCGGCCTGCTTGGCGGTCTCCCGGTGATGAGCCATGCCGACAATGCGTGGGGTGGTTATAGCGGGGTAGAGCGCCGTTCTTATCATCAGCAGAGGCCGGCCTATCCGCCGCCTGCGCAAGATCCGTTTGCGTTCTCGAATCAGCGTGCTACACCGGCAGCGCCACCGAAAGGCTATTATTATCAGCCCTATCAATATAAAGATTATCCGCATTCGCATCACCGGCCGGGTGTTCGTGTCGAATATTATCCAGACACACAATATGAGCGGAGCTATCGCCGCGAGTCTTTTGTGGTGGGCAATGCGTTACCGGGCGAGTTCCGTAGCGAGCGTTACGTGCTGCGGGATTGGGGGGATTATTCGTTGCGTGAACCGCCTCGCGGTCGGCACTGGGTCATGATTGACGGGCGTTATCTGCTGGTAACCGACGATAACTTTACCATTGAGATCATTCGCTGATCTTAAATGAAGGTTAAAGTCCGGTATAGACTGGCTTCTCCATAATTTCTTGCCATTCATTACAAAGCTTTGCAATGTCGCGGGTTTTGTTCATGCTTTCTCCCAGAGTTTTTCTTAATCTGGTTTCAGATCGAAAAACCGAGGATCAAACAATGAAAAAGACAGCAGTATTGTTGGTATCAACCTTAATGTTAGGCATGTCTGCTTCTGCCATGGCAGATTCAAACCGTTGGAATCATGATCATAAAGACCGCTATGATTATCGCTATGACCGTTATGACCATCGACATGATCATCGCGAACAACCACGCTGGTCGAATGGCGACCGTGGCAATCATTATGGGCAGCGGATCAATTTTAAACGGGGCGAACGTTTACCTTCAGAATATCGCAGTAACCGTTATGTGATCTCCAATTATCGCTACCATCGTCTATATGAGCCGCCACGTGGTTATCACTGGATGCAGGTACAAGGTAAATATGTCTTGGTCGACTCTAAATATCGTGTATTTAGAGTGGCTTAAACAGGGGAATCAAAAAGCAGGCAATCAGCCTGCTTTTTTTATTCATGCCAGTTCATCATCTTGTGGCCGGGGTGTCTTGTGGGCCGGTAGTTGCTGTTCCTGATCTTTCCCGCGAATCACGGAAGGGTAGTTCCATGACGCAAAACGTACAATCAAAATTGCAATCGCCAAGATCAGAATAGAGCCTGTGGTAATCACCAGATCCATGGAGGCTTTATGGTTATGCTGAATATCGGCAATCAGTAGACGGGTCAGTGCGGTAATGGCGACATAAATCAGAAAGCGCACCGGCATATGGTTGGTCTTGAAATAAATCCCGACCATGGCGCCTAGTTCCAGATAGATAAACAGCAGCAAAATGTCATCAATGGTGGCGTACTGTTTAACCGTCAGGATTTCAATCACGGTATGTACGGCGGACCATGCAATCATACAGCCGATAATAAACAGGGCTAAATAATGAAAGGCTTCAACCGCATAGTGCCCAAAACGGTCAAGTAAACGGGGTAAGCCTTCAAGTTTCTCTTTGGGATTCGACATGGCGATTTATCTGCTCAACATGATGCGTGGAATAATATGCAAGTTTTATGCTGATTTTATTATAGACATAAAAAAACTGCCTCAACCTGGATTGAGGCAGTTTTTGGATTAAATCTGGGTTAAGCCTGATTGGTAAAGTAATCTTCGCTGAAGTTCATGATCAGGTCAGAACCGGCCTTGATCTTGGCCAGACGGGTATCCAGCTCTGGCAAGATACGATCAACAAAGTATTGCGTCAAGGCAAGTTTGTTTTGATAGAAGTCGCCTGACTTGTCTTTTGCCGCAGCAGCGATTTTTGCAAACATATAGGCAAAGCTGAGTAAGCCGACTGCATGTAAGTAGTCAACGGCAGCAGAGTTCGGGAATTCTGCATTTTCAGCTGCTTGCTCAATAATGAACTGGGTGATGGCTTCAATTTCAGTTGCAGCATCTAGAGTTGCATCCTTAATGAAGTTCAGGTCGGTATCCAGGTTATTGGCAAAGTCACGGATTTCAGCGATATATTCTGCAATGAACGCGCCACCACATTTAATGGTCTTACGGCCAATCAGGTCTTGCGACTGAACACCGTTGGTGCCTTCGTAAATTTGAGCAATACGAAGATCACGGATACATTGTTCCATGCCCCATTCACGGATATAACCATGCCCACCAAACACCATTTGTGCATCCAAGGTTGCCTGGAACGCCGTGTCTGTGAGGTACGCTTTTGCAATTGGTGTTAACAGTGCAACGCGATCGTTGGCTTTCTTCACCGCTTCGGCATCAGTTGAGAACTTGGTGATGTCGAGCTGTTGACCCACATAGACTGCAAACGCACGAGAGGCTTCGTTGTTGGCACGTACATTGAGCAACATACGACGTACATCACCGTGTACCAAAATGCTGTCTGCCGGCTTGTTTGGCGATTGAGCACCAGATGCGCTACGGCCCTGCAGGCGGTCAGTCGCATATTGTGCTGCATTTTGATATGCAAATTCAGAAGCACCGAGACCTTGGATACCCATCGACAAGCGTTCGTAGTTCATCATCACGAACATGGCAGCAAGGCCTTCGTTCTCTTTACCGACTAGATAACCTTTGGCGCCGTCAAAGTTCATGACGCAAGTCGCAGATGCCTTGATCCCCATCTTGTGTTCGATTGAACCTGGCCCTACCGGGTTACGCTCGCCCAAAGAGCCATCTTCATTCACCAAGAATTTCGGTACGATAAATAACGAAATACCACGTGAACCTGCAGGTGCATCAGGGGTTTTCGCAAGAACCAAGTGAATGATGTTCTCAGCGAGATCGTTATCACCGCCAGTAATGAAGATTTTCGTACCGGTAATGTTATAGCTACCATCGTCGTTACGTTCAGCCTTGGTTTTGATAATACCGAGGTCTGTACCTGCATGTGGCTCGGTGAGGCACATGGTACCTGACCATTCACCCGAATAGATTTTTGGTAAATAGGTTTCTTTTTGCTCTTGAGATGCATAGCTGTTTAAGGCCATACCTGCACCTACAGAAAGCAGCGGGTAGAGCATGAATGACGGGTTGGTTGCGAATAGCATTTCATCAGACAGCACGGTCAGCATTTTCGGCATGCCCTGACCGCCCCATTCTTCGTCTGCACCTAAGCCAATCCAGCCGCCTTCAGCATATTGACGGAAAGCTTCTTTAAAACCTGCTGGTGTAAATACTTCGCCATTTTCCCAACGTGCACCTTCTTCATCACCCGTACGGTTTAACGGATGTGTCACGTTTTGGGCAAACTTTGCCATTTCTTCTAAAATTGCTTCAGCTGTTGCAGCGTCCACATGAGCCAGCTTCTCATTAGCCTGCCAAAATTGTTCTGCTTTAAATACATCATTCAAGATGAATTTCATGTCTGCTAGAGGAGCATTGTAAATTGGCATAATCGTTCCTTTTTAAGCACATCAGGATGTGCAAAGTGACCAAATAAAACGAACAAATAAATTGAATCGTATCAATTTAGCATTGATTAAACAAAAAAAGGACGGTCAAAACTGACCAGTCCTTTTTCTGTGATGAACGTTGCATCTGATTCTAAACTATGTTTAGAAAGCAAAGTGTTCCGCATCAAGTTCAAACAATGGCGCAACGCCAGTTGAAAGCACGTCTACGTGAGAACGGATACGTGGCAGGATCTTCTTGAAGTAGAAGCGGGCAGTGGTGATTTTTGCATTGTAGAAGTCTACATCAGTGCTGCCTTCAGCCAGTTTCTCTTGCGCAACAAGTGCCATACGTGCCCACAGGTAAGCAAGCGTGACGTAGCCAGCGAAGTAAAGGTAATCAACTGCAGCTGCACCCACTTCATCCGGATTTTGCATTGCACGCATACCAATTTGCATGGTGATATCGCCCCATTCCTTGTTGGCAGCAGCCAATGGTGCAATGAACTCTTGCATTGCCGCATTGTCTTTGTTTGCTTCAACAAATTTATGGATGATCTTGGTGAAGTCTTTCAACATTGCACCTTGGGTTTGCAATACTTTACGACCGAGCAAGTCAAGTGCCTGAATTTCGGTGGTGCCTTCGTACAGGCAAGAGATCCGTGTATCACGTACGATCTGTTCCATGCCGTGTTCAGAAATGAAGCCGTGACCACCAAAGACTTGTACACCGTGCTTCGCAGATTCAGAACCGGTTTCAGTTAAGAATGCTTTTGCAATTGGAGTTAACAGAGACAAGATGTTGTCGGCAAACTTGCGTTCTTCTTCGGTTTCGCCTTTTTCAACGATGTCTGCATATTGAGCCAGTAAGTAAACCAGCGCACGACCACCTTCAGCAAATGACTTTTGGGTTAACAGCATGTTGCGAACAGCAGGGTGAACGATAATCGGGTCTGCTTCTTTTTCAGGTGCTTTCGGGCCAGAAAGAGAACGCATGGCTAAACGGTCTTTCGCATAGGCCAAAGCGCCCTGGAAAGAAGATTCAGATGCAGACAAGCCTTGAACCGCAGTACCGATACGCGCTGTGTTCATGAAGGTGAACATGCAGTTTAAGCCACGGTTTTCAGGGCCAATCAGGTAACCTTTTGCCTGGTCGAAGTTAATTACACAGGTCGCGTTACCATGGATTCCCATTTTGTGTTCGATTGAACCGCAACGTACTGCATTACGCTCGCCGATAGAACCGTCAGCATTGACATTGAACTTCGGTACGATGAACAGTGAAATTCCTTTGGTTCCTTTTGGCGCACCCGGTAAACGAGCAAGTACGATATGGATGATGTTCTCAGCCATGTCATGCTCACCGGCAGAGATAAAGATTTTCTCGCCAGAGATGGCATAGCTGCCATCTGCATTTGGTTCTGCCTTGGTACGAATGATGCCCAGGTCTGAACCTGCATGCGATTCGGTCAGGCACATGGTACCTGTCCAGACGCCTGATACCAGATTTGGCAAGTAAGTTTTCTTCTGTTCATCAGAACCGTGGTGTTCTAAAGTACGTACGGCACCGTGAGAAAGACCCGGGTACATGCCCCATGACCAGTTTGCAGTACCGACCATTTCAGAGATGGCGATGCCTAAAGAGTTTGGTAATGCCTGACCACCGAATTCTTCATCGGCAGAAAGTGACGGGAAACCGAGTTCGATATATTTTTGATACGCTTCTTTAAAGCCTGTCGGGGTAGTCACCACGCCGTCATTCCAGGTACAGCCTTCACGGTCGCCCACCTGGTTTAAAGGAGAAAGTTCATTTTCGCAGAAATCAGCCGCTGCTTCTAAATATTGATCAACCAATTCACGGCTTACTGTGTCTTGAAATGCAGGCAGTTTTGCGTAATGTGCTTCAGCATTTAATAATTCGTGCAATACGAACTGCATATCACGTAAGGGTGCTTTGTATTGTGGCATAGCGGGTTCCTCAATACTGGTTAAACCAGAGTTATAATCTTAGTCAATGTTCAATGTGCCCAAGAGCACCATTTGGTAGCGCTAATCGTGCAACAAGTTATAGTTCGGTACAAGCTTTTGCAGGTCATTTCTTAGTGACTGTGAAGTCAAAGTTTATGGTTCAACCTGCCTAAACGCTTAGATTGTAGGTGGATTTATGACTTTTGACTTAAACTGATCGGTTAAAATCGTAAGCAGCTGTGTAATGTAAAACCGGACTGTCCATCCATAAAAAAAAGGCGCTTTAAAAGCGCCTGTGAGGAAGAGGATACTCAGGTGGTTGCATTGGCCTGACGTTTGAATTGCGATTTGTCCGGCGTGAAACGCACTTCACAGCTCCCTTCAATTACACGGTTATTCCATTGCACATTCACACGTTCTCCGATACGTTTACCCTGACAGGCCTGCTCAATCAGGGTTCGCTGGGCCTGATGTTGCTGGCGCATCTGTTCGCGCTGTTGCAGACGCTGTTCACGTTTGGCCTGCCATTCAGCCTGCTGTTCCGGTGTCAGTGGCGCACGTTGCATATGATGATGTCGGTGAGCATCACGGTTCATTGACTGTTCCGCTGGCGTAGTCGACTGGCAGGCAGCCAGGCCTAAAACAGAACCGAGCAGGGTGGTCATCAATACAATTTTTGTCTTGTCCATTGTTTTGTCCAGCGTAAGCAGTTGTGATTTAATGATTAAAGATTAGATAATAAAGATGAAGAAACAATGGAGAGTCTTTTTCAACCATGTTGGTTACAATCCACAAATAGAACACTATTGAGATTAAGCTTTTGAATGTCCGTCGTGTCCCTTTAGCCTTACGTCTATTTTTAACGGTATTGCTGACCACCTTGCTGATTGCCACGATCAGTCTGGGAATTTTGCACTGGACCATGCAAAAAAACTTTGCAAGATATGTCGCTGATGTTGAAATGCAGAAACTGGATCGGCTGATTGCCAATCTGGGCAATGTCTATACGGTCTATCATGACTGGGGCAATGCCATTCAGGCGCAGATTTTGCAGATTGAAGGGACTGCTGCCCCCGATGACTATGACCGGCTGTCCCAGTGGTGGCTACGCCGTCAGTATGATATTGCCTTGCAGCAGCGTTATTTTAATGACCATACCTTACTGAGCCTGTCACCGACCTTGGCGCAAAATAACCTTGAGATGCGAAACCGTCAGATTTTTAATGATGAAGAGCTTAAAATTCTCAAGCAAAACCTGCCTTCAGAATATCAACCCTTTGAAGGCCTGCGCTTTCCGCTCAGTCCGAGCCAGTTCCGTTTAAAGAAAGATGGTAAAGATGATAAGTCGGACAGCAAGTTAAACCTGCCTGAACAGGGGAAAAAGCGTTTTGTCTCGATTCCGGACCGTCTGGGGCTGAGTTCACGCCTGTCTTTATATGATGAAAAGCAGCAGTTTATTGTGGGTGAGCCTGCAACAGACCAGATTTCATTCCGTCCGATTATTGTCGGAGATCAGGTGGTAGGCTATCTCGGTTTAAAACCGGTGCTGGATCAGGATGATGCATCCAGTATTAATTTCTTTAGTAATCAGAAGCGTTATTTGCTGCTGGTCTATGCCTTAACCGTACTTTCGAGCCTGATTGCTGCACTGCTGATGGCGACTTATTTTAAAAAACCGATTCAACGTCTGTTAAAAGCCACGCTAGAACTGACCCGGGGCAATTATCAGCATCAGGTGGTCATTAAACGGAATGATGAACTGGGCGATTTATCGAACCAGCTCAACCATCTGGCAGATATTTTACACCAGCATGAAGAATCACGCCGTCAATGGGTGGCCGATACATCGCATGAGTTAAAAACGCCGCTCGCCGTATTGCAGGCACAAATTGAAGCGATGCAGGACGGTATACGTAAAGCCACTCCTGAACATCTGGATGCCATGATGCGCCAGGTCAGCAGTTTGAAAAAGTTAACTCAGGATCTGGCAGATCTGGCACAGGCCGATGCGCAGCAGTTAAAGTGCTATTTTGCTGAAGTCAATCCGTGGGATGTGGTGTTGCAGGAAGTTGAAAACTTCAAGGCTACCTTTGAGCAACATCAGCTCGACGTCACCTTGTCAGGTGAAGGAGCCTTACTTTCTCTGGATCGGGACCGTTTTAAACAGATCATAGTCAATTTGCTGGGGAACTGTGTGCGCTATACCGAACAGGGGGGCAAAATACAGATCCATACTCAACAAAGCGAGCAACAATGGATATTGTATGTAGATGACAGTCCACTGGGAATGACCGATGAACAACTGGCCCGTCTGGGGGAGCGTTTCTACCGTGTTGATGATTCTCGTACACGCAGTACAGGTGGAACAGGTCTGGGGCTGGCTTTATCCTGTAAACTGGCCCAAGCTTTAGGCGGTTCACTGACTTTCGATCATTCACCATTAGGTGGATTACGTTGTGTACTGACTTTCCCAAAACAAATCGCATAAATTTTAGCTCCTCTGTGGTAGAGGAGGATGGATAGGATGAAGACCATGAAACATATTATGTTGGTTGAAGACGAAGTTGAACTGGCACAGTTGGTTCGTGATTATTTAGAAGCTGCTGGTTTTGAAGTCAGTATGTTCCATGATGGTCAGGATGCTTATACCCAGTTTCAGCAACGTAAACCCAGCCTGATGATCCTGGACCTGATGGTGCCGCGTATGGATGGCCTGACCATTTGCCGTAAGGTGCGTGAACAGTCTGACCTGCCGATCATTATGGTGACGGCACGTACTGAAGAGATTGACCGTGTGCTGGGCCTCAATATGGGTGCAGATGACTATATCTGCAAGCCTTTTAGTCCAAAGGAACTGGTTGCCCGTGTGCAAGCGGTGTTGCGCCGTTTAGAACGTAAAGCCGAGCCGGAACAAAACGACTTGTTCCGCATTGATAAGGCCCAGCAACGTATCTGGTATCAGCAAAAAGCACTGACCCTGACCCCAACAGAGTTCCGTTTACTGGAGCTGTTTTTAGAGCATCTTGGTCAGGTCTATTCACGTGCACAGTTGCTCGATCATATCAATCCGGACAGCTTTGATGTGGCAGACCGTGTGATTGACAGCCATATTAAAAATCTGCGCCGTAAGATTTCAGAAGCAGCGGATACAGGCAATCGTCATGAATGGATTCAGGCTGTTTATGGTGTTGGTTATCGTTTTGAATATCCAGATGAGTAAGATGCATTACTTGGTTTGTGGTAGCTCATAATCAAAAAATGTGGAACAGTTTCTATAGATAAACTCATCTTTTTTTCTTCGGATAGAGAAACTGACAAGAGATGAGTTTTGATAAGGATAAAGGGTGAAGTGCGGTAAAAACTTTTATCCTGTGGATAACCACAGCGTTATCCACAGAAAATGTGGATAGTTTCGCAAAGATTTTGTCGAAATTATCTGCTTTTCTGGTTTTAACTCAAGCATCGCTTGATATTCTACTCAATAAGATTACATTACTTTACAAACACTTGTGGTGAGCTGGCTGATTGAAATGAGATTGATTCTAGCTTGCAAACTTATCCCCTGAATAAGCCTTGTCCGGTTTGATCACAGGCTTTATCCGCAAGCCTGTCTGAACATTTAAAGCCTTATGGGTGAATGATAATCGGTGTGTGGTTACTCACCAACTGCCATATTTCATCCATATCCGAGTTACTTACCGCGATACAGCCCAAGGTCCAGTCTTTACGTGGCAGGTAGGTTTTACTTGTGGATAGTGAAGTCATGCCGGTCGGCACTGTACCATGAATCATCACATCTCCCCCGGCTGAGCGGTTGTGCTGCTTGGCATAACTTAGATCATCAGCATTGGGGTAGGAGATATGCAACGATTTATAGTAGGCACTTTGCGGATTGCGCCAGTCAATTGAATAGGTTCCCTCAGGTGTTTTACCGTCACCTTCAAACTGCTTGTGTCCAACTGGCTCAAAGCCCAGACGCATCGGATAGCTGCGAATGATTTCCTGTTGATGTTTTAATTGCAGTATGCGCTGGCTTTTAAAGACTTCGATTGAGGTGACAGGTTTACCTTGTTTGAGCAGCTGTATGTGTTCGGCTGTTAAAGGCGTATGGGATGCCGTAAATGTAGGGATGAATTTGCCATATTGGTAATATGCCAGTACCAATAAAATCACTAAAATGACGCATCCCACAATCAGACCAGTTTTCATGAGGTTCTTCTTTTTAAATCAGTTAATCCGCTACATCGCAATAGCGGCACTGGGTAATCATAACCATCCACCATTAAGATGAACAACTCACCATCACTTCAGGAACATCACTTGGTAAAGGTGCGGTATCTGCTTGTGTTTCCAGATCAGGCTGTTTTTGGTACGGCTGATTGAGCAGTTTAAATAAACGGTCAACCTCACTAAAATCACCACGTTCAGCCTGCTCAATCGCTTTCTGCGCCATATGATTGCGCAGGACATACTGCGGATTGACCTGTTGCATCTGCTGATCTAATTCATCGGTATCCTGATGCTGGCGGATCTGCTGGTAATGTGTCAGGAAATCATCGAACTGCTGTATATGAATACAGTCATCTCTTAAAGCTTTATAATCCTGTTGTTGCAGACGAATAAAGCTCTGGGTGTAATCCAGTTGTTCGGTTTGCAAAATTCTCAAGAAGGCAAAACTGCAATCTAGACTATCTTTATGGAAATGCGGCAGACCCATTTTTTGGCAAAGCCCCTGACCATAATGCTGTAAAAATGTCGGTTCAAATTTTTCCAGGCAGCTTGCCAGATCCTGTTTGAACTGTTCCTTATCTGCGTCCGATGCCAAAGGAATCAGGTTGTTCAGCCATGTCCACAGATTCCAGTGGCCAATACTAGGCTGGTTTTGATAGGTGTATCGCCCCTGATAATCGGAGTGGTTGTTTATCCAGTTTGGACGGAAACGCTCCATAAAACCGTAAGGGCCAAAATCGAGGGTTGAACCAGTAATATTGAGATTGTCGGTATTCATGACCCCATGTGCAAAACCGACCAGTTGCCATTTGGCAATCATGATCGCAGTTCGTTCAATCACGGCTTCAGCAAATGCCAGAACCGGATGTTCAGCTTCAAGGCATTCCGGATAATGCCACTCGATACATTTCTGGGTAAACTCTGCCAACAGTTCAGGTGCATATTGATTGATCCATTCAAAATGACCCAAACGAATATGGCATTCGGAGGTACGTAACAGCATCGCCCCAAGCTCCAAGGTTTCACGCTGTACACCTTGCGTGGAACTGGTAAAACCGACGGCATGGCTGGAGGCTACACCCAACGCATTTAAGGCATGTCCCGCCAGATATTCACGAATTACCGAACGCAGCACAGCACGGCCATCACCCATACGTGAATAGGGGGTAGGGCCTGCACCTTTCAGATGTAGATCAATGGTTTCACCGTGTTTATTCAGGATTTGTCCGATCAGCAAACCTCGACCATCCCCGAGTTGTCCAGCCCATTGTCCAAATTGATGCCCTGCATAGACCATTGCTAAAGGCGTAAACTCGGCATAGGTTTTTTGACCGCTACAGATTTCCACCCAGTTGGCTTTGTCTTCTTCGCTCCATTGCAACTCATCTGCCAAGGCTTCATTGAAATGGCCTGCTTTGGCACCACGCAACGGACTAGGTTGTTGCTGATGATAAAGCTTGGGATTTAAAGAGTCATAGCGCGGATTAAATTGCATAAGCGAAATATCTTGAAAGGCTGATCTATGACTATAGCAAATTAACCTGTGCAATGGACAAGCATATAAGATCAGCACCTGAAACAGCAGGCATAAAAAATGGCCTCGATTTGAGACCATTTTGAACTGCTATGCCATTATTCGGAAACAGGCGCTTTTTTGATGTTGCGCATTAAAGTTTCCAGACATTCACGGTGATGACTTAAACGATGCTCAAGTAACTGGAAATCCACTTTAAGCTTGTGATCCATTTGATGGATTTTTTCTGCCATGGCGGCTTTCTTTGCCTGAAGCTCTTGTTCTTTCAGCTTGGCCCAGTCATTTAAGGTATGGGTAAATGCTTCATATTCCTGAGCAATACGTTGCTTTATTTGCACGATGTCGGTATTGACATCATGCCCATAGATCGCCAGATCACGTTCTGCATATTTAAACTTCATCGCCAGCTCGGCTTTTTTGATATTAAAACTTGGAATACGGCGTAAATTTTTAGCTAAACCAAGTTTTGAACTGGTCCAGATCAACCATTTGGTTGGGTCATATTGCCACCATTTCACGCCATTACGGTAGTCGTACTGGAAGATGTGGTGGTAGTTATGATAACCCTCGCCCCAAGTGAAAATAGCCAATACGAAGTTGTCACGTGCGGTATTTTCATCGGTATACGGACGTTTGCCCCACATGTGGCAAAGCGAATTGATGAAGAAGGTCACATGGTGGCTAATGATCAAACGCAATAAACCACCCAGTAAAATCACGCCCCAGAGATCACCGGTTGCCCAGCCAATCAATCCTAATACGCCGACATGAACTGCAATGACCAGCGGCACATAGTATTTGTGCTGGAACATCACCAGTTTGTCATTAAGCAAATCAGGGGCATTTTTAAAATCAGGTTGAGACGGGGAATGGTCGCGAATCATCCAGCCTAAATGTGCATACCAGAAACCACGCTTGATGGAATATGGGTCCTGATCAACATCATCGACATGGCGGTGATGGGTACGGTGACCTGAAGCCCAGTATAAAATACTGTTCTGGACGGCAAAGGTTCCCCCAATCATCAGCAAGATTTTAAGCGGTAAGGCAGCTTCATAGGCACGGTGTGCCCAAAGACGGTGATAACCTGCTGTAATTCCAAGGCTACTGAGTGCCAGCAGGAAGAACATGCTGACCCACGCACTTACACTAAAATCATAATAATAAGCATATAAAGGAATTAAAATAGCGGCAAGAATTGGTGTTCCAATTAAGGTAATGCTAGCAGTCCAGTTAATGGGTGCTTTTTTGAGTGGGGCGGAAGTCATATCCGTCAGCGCTCCTAATAACCTTGTTTGTACAAGATAATAAAACTAAACGAGATAGCAAAACCAATCACGACGATATATTGCTATTTTATCACTGATATTAGCATGTCCAAATCGTTTAGCACTAGCATTATTCTACAGTTGTATCGAAAGAACAGTAACAGAATTCATTTGTCAATTTGATCAATGAATCAAAAGGTGAAATAAATCAATGTCTGAGCAAATTACCATGAAAAATCCCATTTTTTCTTTGAAGGCATTTTTTAACAAAACTTTAATTTTCTCTGCTGCTGTCATGCTGGCAGCGTGTCAAAGCCAACCTCAGCCCGTGCAAAAAAACACCTTGCAACCCAAACGGGTAACCCATCCACCTGCCATGCAAGTCCGTAAAAGTACCGATGGTGTGCAAGATGTGGATTGGCAAATTACCACCATTCAGGGCAAGCGCGCCTTGTTTTTTAACCAGTATCCGGGCTTTCAGCTCAACTCGGTTTCCAAGATGGTGTCAGGGCATACCGGCTGCAACAATATTTACGGGCGTTACAAGTATGACTTTAGCCAGCGTAAACTGGATTTTGATGTGATGGCACAGCACCAGAGCTGTAACCGCGCTTTGGCGCAAGAGGCAGACTTGATGGATGCGATTCAGCGGGTCGAACGCTTCCAGCTGGATGGTGCAAACTTGTATTTATTAGATGCAAAAGGGCAACGTTTGATTCAGGCCCAGCGTAAGAAATAAAAGCAAAGGCGGAATAAACTCCGCCTTTTTTACTTTAAATGCTGCAACATGGTACTTGGAACATCGGTAATCAAACCTTGTATGCCCAACTGCTGAAGATGTTTGGCGCGTTCCACTTCATTGACTGTCCAGACACTGATTTCAAGATTGGCCTGTTGGGTCTGTTGAATGATTTCATCTGTCGCCAGTGCATCGCCCCAGCCAATCTGACAGCAGCCATATTGATGCGCCAGTTCAATTGCATATTCACCAACTGGAATTTCCACCAGTAATCCGCGCTTGAAACGACTCTGGTGGCGCTGTAATGCCGCCAAGATTTTGACATCAAAACTGGTAATGGTCGCCGTTGTCTCAAAGCCCTTTAAATCTTGATGCAGCTGTACGATCAGCCGTTCAGCCGCAGCCTCATCTGCAACCGCTTTAATCTCCACTTCGATATGCGCAAAGTCAGTGAGACACTCAAGAACATGGGAAAGGCTAGGCGTATATTCTTCAAATGCCCAGGCTTGCCATTGATGACGATGATCGAATTGCCGGGCCTCAGCTAAGTTACAGTTTTCAACCTGCTGAGAGCGTCCTGCGGTACGTACAAAGTCATCATCATGAATCACGACCAGTTGATCATCTTTTAGTTGGCGGACATCAAATTCAACGCCACGTACGCCCAAATCATGCAGATAACGAAAGCCGCCCAAGGTATTTTCAGGGGCTTCACCACGCGCACCACGATGACCAATAATTCGCATTTGTTTCTGCCTTTATTGAAAAGTTATGCTTGATCGATACTGTCGTTTATATTTTTTTGCCAAAGCACTTCGCTCCCTCCCTCGGTGCGCTGTAAAGCACGAGAGGCAACGAATAACCAGTCAGATAAGCGATTCAACAATTGTAGCGCCGTTGCCTGAATATTCTGGTCGCGATGATGTACCGATAGTAAGGCACGTTCTGCACGACGACACACTGCACGGGCTTGATGAGCATAACTACAAGCCAAAGTACCTGATGGCAAAATGAAGTCTTTTAACATCGGTAAAGCCTCATTCATGTGGTCGATTTCTTTTTCTAGAAAGTCGATGCATACAGGTTGAAGCAGGTGATAGTTTGGAATACAGACTTCACCCCCCAGATCAAACAACCAGTGTTGAATCAGGCTTAAGCTTTTATCCCAATGTGCTTTATTTTCAATCTGGCTGGCACTGATTTGTGCGCGAAGTACACCAATGGTTGCATTGAGTTCATCGACATCGCCGAGCGCAGCAATACGTAAATCATCTTTGGCTACGCGAGAACCATCTCCCAGACCGGTGGTACCTGAGTCACCTGTACGTGTATAGATTTTACTTAAACGATGTCCCATAGTTCTGCTTCTCTGATCCTGAAAATAAAAAGGGGATAATGTCGGTCAGAACATTACCCCGAAACTGAAGTGAAGAAAACGTTTTTATTATTTTAGCGCACGATTAATAACGGAATGTGACACCGGCAGAAGCTAGGCGACCACCGTTGATGTACCAAGGTCCAAAGTTATAAACTTGCTTATTACGGACATCACCGATATTTTGAATATTGGTAAATACTTTTACATTTGGATTGATATTCCAATAAGCATTTACGTCTACAGTGGCAGAGCCTGGTACCTGATTGTCGCTGCTGGTTTGACTTGAATTTGATTTGGAACGTGCGATGACTGAGGTGTTAATACCAACATTATCATATTCATAGCCAGCAGTTAAGGTTAAACGCTGACGAGGACGGTAAGCAATATCACGATCTGTTTCATCATTAATACTACGCGCATAAGCATATTGCGTATTGATATAGTAGATATCATTTGACCATTTCAAATTAAACTCACCGCCGGTAATCTTTGCTTTATTAATATTGATGTTTTTTGAAACAGGGAATGTTGAAACCCAATCGCCATCACAAGTAGCGATACAGGTATAAGTAATCAGGTTATCGATTTCGGTATAATAAGCAGATAAGCTGGCCTTTAAACCATAATTTAAGTCTTGATCAAAGCCAATTTCATATGAAGTACTTTTTTCAGGTTTAAGCTCAGTATTCCCGCCCCATTGAGTGTACATTTCATTAAGGGAAGGCGCCCTGAATGCTGTTCCAATATTGGCATAAATACTCGTTAGAGGAAGTAACTGGTAACGAATAGCTGCTTGCCCTACGGTATGCGTACCAAAACGTTCGTTATCTTCTACCCGAACACCGACTTGTGTGCTCATACCATTATCTTGATATTGATGCTGTACATAATAGCCTACAGAATCAATACTTTGTTTTTTATCCTTTATACTTGGTGTTTCATATTCAGAATCAAGATAACTTACTCCAAGTAAAATATTTTGATGTGGTAGAAGATTCCATTTTAGGCTCAAGTCGCCTTCGTTACTTTCAGTATTGTAATAAGAACGATCCGTAGGAATGGTTTGTTCATCTCGAATATTTGAATAGCGAGCATTAACAGTAAAGTCTGAATTTAACACATATGCTGCTTTTGCATTGATCACCTGATTTTTGAAGTCACGTACAGCATTATTTAAGTTCATATTATAGTTGTAATAGATACTACGTCCCTGATTTTGATTGATCTCAAGACTAGTATCGATTTGATCTTTTTGATAATACCCGACTTTTGTGTAGTAACCTTTTTGATCAAAACCTGCTTTTTCATTTTTGTTTTGAGTGTTTAAGATCGAGGTACCGTCAGATTCAAGACGTTGCCCACCGATTTGTGCATAAAAGCCTGAAGCATCCACATAATCAGCATTTACTAAGGTTTTATAAGTATTATTTTCTCCATAAATACCGGTGAGTTGCGCTCCAGTTTTTTCTGGGACTTTTGTAATCATATTGATTACGCCACCAATGGCATCACTACCATATTGTACAGAAGCAGGGCCTTTAAGTACTTCAATTTGTTGGATATGTGAAGTGTCTAAAAAAGCTGGAAATAAAGGGGACAGGTTATTTTGATTATTTAGACGGGCGCCATCTTGTAATACTAAGGTTTGTGCTGGTGAAGTACCACGCAAAGAAAGTTCAGAGATTTGCCCGATACCACCTGATTGTTTTGCATAGATTGATGGATCGAGTTGAATTAAATCTGAAAGATTGGAAATCGGATTTTGATGAATAGCCTTTTCATCAATTACATTGATTCGTGCAGGCACATCTTCAATTTTCTGTTCACTACGAGATGCGGTTACAACAATCGTATCGAGTGTTGCAGCTTTATCGTTTGATTGAACCTGAGCAAAAGCTGGCGAAGAAAATCCCATCGCAATAGCGATCGCACCAACTAAACGAGTCGGTTGAAAAACAGTAGACATGCGTGCTCCAGACATTCACCCGTCGTGAATGATAAGGTGGAAATACACAACAAGCAGGTCTCCGGACTTCACTATAATCATCAAACCAATGATGTGGCTCATCATCTTCCCACATCGTTCCGATGCAGTGATTTGGCATTTAGCCGTGATGAGTCATTCGGTGTTACCGTTGCGAGGGCAGTGTTGGAGTTTCACCAACTTCCCTATAAGCAAAAGAATGTGCTTTAGACTTGTTGCAAGTTTACGTAAAGTATAAAGTGTTAACGTTTTTTAAACAATTGCATTTCAGAATGAACTTTGCACAAAGTGAGTCAAATTGCATTACAATGCGAGAGCTTCAAAAATATTCAGATTAGATTGGACAGCTCATGCGCCAAAGCCAGATGCGAACTCGCGCCAAGATTTGTGGCATTACCCGAATACAAGATATCCATGCCGTTGTACAATCTGGTGCAGATGCAATCGGCTTCGTCTTTTTTCCGCCTAGTCCACGGTATGTCAGTATTGAGCAGGCGCAAGTATTGGCAAAGCAGATTCCCCCTTATGTACAGCTGGTCGGTCTGTTTGTAAATGCCACTGCTGAAGAAATCCAGACGGTGCTTGATTCGGTTCCTCTGGATGTATTACAACTACATGGCGATGAAACGCCACAACAATGCCAGTTCATCGCAACGCAATGTAAACGACGCTGGTATAAAGCGATTCAGGTCAAACCTGATCTGGATGTGGTCGCTGAAATCCGGCGCTATCAAGCAGCGGGTGCCAGTGCAGTGTTATTAGATGCATGGCATCCCGAGCTAAAAGGTGGGACAGGGCACAGTTTTGACTGGACGCAATTTCCCCAACTCGATATTCCACTCATTCTGGCAGGGGGCCTAACTCCTGAAAATGTCAGTGAAGCGATTGATACCACAGCCGCTTTTGCTGTGGATGTTAGCGGAGGCGTCGAGTCCGCAAAAGGTATAAAAGACCAACAACTGATTGAAAAATTTATGCAAGGAGTCCAACGTGGATCAGCAAAACAACGTTATTGATTACACCCAGTTTCCCGATGCGCAAGGGCATTTCGGTATTCATGGTGGACGTTTTGTATCAGAAACGCTGATGGCTGCGCTTGAAGACCTCGAAAGTCTTTATGGTCGTATGAAAAATGATGCGCAGTTTTTAGCAGAGTTTGATCGTGATCTTGCGTTCTATGTTGGTCGTCCAAGTCCGCTGTATTATGCCGAGCGATGGTCTCAGCACCTCGGCGGTGCGCAAATTTACCTGAAACGTGAAGACCTGAACCATACCGGTTCGCATAAGGTCAATAACACCATTGGTCAGGCTTTATTGGCAAAGCTGTCAGGTAAGAAACGCATCATTGCGGAAACAGGTGCAGGTCAGCATGGTGTAGCGACGGCAACCATTGCTGCACGTCTGGGGATGGAATGTGTCGTGTATATGGGCGCTGAAGATGTAAAACGTCAGGCCATGAATGTCTATCGTATGCGTTTGCTGGGTGCAACGGTGGTTCCGGTACAAAGCGGTTCAAAAACCTTGAAAGATGCCATGAACGAGGCGATGCGTGACTGGGTGACCAATGTTGACAGTACCTATTATGTAATCGGTACTGTGGCGGGGCCACATCCATATCCGCAACTGGTTCGCGATTTCCAGTCGATTATTGGTCGTGAAGCGCGCCGTCAAATCCAGGAACAGGCAGGGCGTTTGCCAGATGCTTTGGTCGCTTGTGTCGGCGGTGGTTCAAATGCCATGGGCTTGTTCTATCCCTTCCTGAATGATCAGGATGTGAAAATGTACGGCGTGGAGGCGGCAGGTTATGGTATTGAAACCGGTAAACATTCTGCGCCGTTGAATGCAGGACATGTGGGTGTATTACATGGTAACCGGACTTACCTGATGTCAGATGAACAAGGCCAGATCATTGAAACACATAGTATTTCTGCTGGTCTGGACTATCCGGGTGTCGGCCCTGAGCACAGTTTCTTGAAAGACATGAACCGTGTGGAATATGTGCCGATCAATGATGATGAGGCCTTACAGGGCTTCCGCGATTTGACCAGGATTGAAGGCATTATCCCTGCGCTGGAAAGTTCACATGCGATGGCATATGTCACTAAACTTGCACCGACCATGTCGAAAGATCAAATCATTATTGCAACAGTTTCAGGCCGTGGTGATAAAGACCTGATGACGGTTGCACGTATTGATGGCGTTGAAATGGTGGATATGTAGGTTTTAAGATGCCAAGTCTGTTTATGGTGATGCTTGGTGGCCGTCATGCGCGTGCCAACACTGAAGTGCATGATGTAGTGATGGCGATTGGTGAAAGCTTATCCGAACTGGCGCCCCAATTGAAACAGGCCTGGTTTGGCGAACTAAAAGGTTTGCATATTGATGCCTGGGCGCAGCTTTCAGGTGTGCAGTCACAAGGGGTGAGTTATCAAATCCAGTTTTTTGATGCGGCACCAGCAGCATCAGATCAAAAGCTGTATTTGATTAATTTGGGCGGCTATACGCCGAAGGCTTTTGGTGAATTGCATAGCTATCATCTGGTGGTTGCCCCTGATGCAGTGACCGCAAAACAGCTGGGCAAACAGTTCATTGAACAACACTGGCATAAGCCGCATACCGATCGTGTCGTGGATGTCGATGACTGCCTTCCGATAGATCATGTTGCAGGGCGTTATATTCATTTGGTTCCAGGCGAGTTTAGCCCTACCATCTGGGAAAATACCTATCTGACTTTAACTTAATGCCCGTTATAAAAAAGGAAGCAAAAGCTTCCTTTTTTATGCGCTATAGAATTAAAGGATAACTTTGATTCGATCAGTTTTAGGTGCGGTCAGTGGTGAATGCTGAGCCACATATTGTTCCAGGGCATCAATATCCTGCCCGCCACCGACTGGATTTTTCCCCTGTTTTAAGACGGTAAAGTTATCACCGCCATCGGCAAGGAAGCTGTTTACGGTGACACGATACACCTTGCGATCTAGCAGTGGCTGTCCTGCAACCAGTATATTGCCCGCGCGGGGTGAAGCCGATTTATCTTTTTTATAGGTGTAACTGAACTCTTTGGATGGCTGCAAGATACGGGCAGTAGCGGCATTTGCGCCTGACCATTGCTGTTCTAGCAGGTCGCGAATCTGCTGGCCTGTCAGGCTCAGGGTCACAATCGAATTGCCAAATGGCTGCACGGTAAAGATATCGCCAAAGCTAATCTGATTATTGGTATTGACCAGTAAATCGGCACGAACACCGCCCGGATTCATCAGGGTAAAGTCAGAGCCTTGATTGCTTGCAGTGAGTGCCATGGCCTGTTGTGCATCGGCAATTAAATTACCCAAAGCACTTTCACCACTTTCAGTAGCATTACGATTAATCACACCATCCGCCGTACCGACGACACGGGCTGAAATGCTGGTCACGGCTTGACGATATTGATCCAGAATGGCTTCAATGCTTGGGGTTTTATTGAATTTCTCATATAGATCCGTCAGGTTCACTGTGGTTGAGCCCGAGCTATAGGCTTCACTTTGAACCGGAATCTGTTTGGCATCTTTCTTAATCACATCACCTGTTTTGCCATCCAGTTCTAATTGAATATTGGTAATGGCGGTACCATATTGTCCGGCAGAGGTAAGCAGGAACGGTTTTTGCGGATTCTTGGTCGAGTAATCACAAATATAAGACTGATGGGTATGTCCAGACACCACCACGTCAACTGCAGGATCTAGCCGATCGAGGATACCGAGTAATGGACCGCTAAGGCCATCACAGGTTTTTTGATTAAATCTGGTACTGGGTGCGACGCCTTCATGTACCACCACCACAATTGCTTCAATACCTTGTTTCTTTAACTCTGGAATCAAGGCATTGACCGTATCGGCTTCATCATGAAAATTAACGTCTTTAATGCCTGCAGCCGAGACAATGCTGGGTGTCGCTTTTAGGGTCATGCCGATAAAGGCCACCGGAATGCCACCATAGCTTTTGACTTTATAGGCCGGGAACAGGGTTTTGTTGGGATCAGCCTTCATCGAGACATTGGCAGCCAGAAAGTTAAACTTGGCCCCCTCAAACTTTGGATTGATCTGGCAAGGTCTGGTACTGGTATATTGCTGGCAGCCACCATTCTGCAAGCGACGTAATTCATCGGTACCACGGTCAAATTCATGATTGCCGACTGCGTTGAAATCGATCTGAATCTCATTCATGGTTTCAATGGTCGGCTCATCCAGAAACAGCGATGAGGTCAGTGGTGAGGCACTAATCAGGTCGCCAGCCGAAACAACAGCATTGTTTGGATATTGCGCGCGTAATTTTTTAATCGCATCGGCAAAATAACTGACACCCCCGACAGGAATACGTACCGTTTTGCTACTGTCATTCGGATCTTCTGCTTCAATAAAGCGTTTTGGGGGTTCTAAATTGCCATGAAAGTCATTAAAGGCAAGAATATTAACGCTTTGATTGTTACGTTCAGTTTTGGGTGCATCATTATCGTCATGATTATTGCAAGCGGTTAAAGCCAGCAACATCAGACCACAGACTTTGGCTTTTAATAATTGTTGAGTCGTCATGGTTTTTGATCGGGTGATAGAAGACTGTTTTCCAACATAAAACTTCTGTATGAATGTTTGATGAAATACAGGGGCAGGAAGTTCTGGCTGAACCTTGGCATAAGTTGTAACAATGCATTTTAGTTAACATTTTACAGATAAAACGATTAGTAAATTTGTCCGTTTAAGCTTTATGATTGAGACAGAGGCAACCCGTACTTATGGAATGAAATCATGGATTTGATACAAGCCAATGGCCAGCCACGTTATGGACGTTTTGAGCAGGTTCCATCGCGAATTAATCTGGATGACTATATTTATAAAACGCCTTATGGACAGGTACTAACCGGCTGGCGCAAGCAGCTGAAATATAAAAAATTTAAATTCTGTGGTTTGCAGCATGAGCACTACAGCATTGGTGTCGCCATTGTTGATCTGTCGTGGGCCGGGCATGGGTTCTACTATGTTTATGATCACCAGAGCCAAAAGGTCATTGAATGGAATGCGATTCAACCTCTGGCTTTCAAAACCCAGCTGGACGAGCAGCCGTTATTTAGTCAGAGTTCGTTTAAAAAATCAGCCTATCAATTCGATATGCAGCATGCCAATGGCGTGCGTTATATTCAGGTTAGCAAACATGGTGAAATCCAGCTAAAAGCACGGATTTTTTGTGCAGGGACGGATGCCTTGAGTTTGTGTAGCCCGACCGGAATTAATGGCTGGACTTATACCCAGAAGCAGACCACGCTGGCCGTTGAGGGCTTTTTTATTAGTCCTGCCCAGCAACAGATTGAATTTAATGCACAGAGTTTAGCTGCTTTAGATGATACCTGTGGTTTTCTACGTCCTGAGACGGCCTGGTTCTGGCTATCTTGCCAGTTCCGTGATGCGCAAGATCGCCGTATCGGCATCAATCTGGCATCAGGTGTCAATGAAAGCTTTGGTAATGAAAATGCCTTGTGGGTGAATGGTCGTTTATATCCATTGACAGATGTCTTATTTGAGCAAAAAGATGAAAAAATCTGGTCAATCCGTTCTTTGGGGGGATGTTTAAATCTGGTGGTCGAAACAGGCTGGTGCCGTTTTGAAAATATTAACTTGCGACTGATTGGTAGCCAGTTTAATCAGTGGCAAGCCAAAGTCAGTGGGACGATTGCGCATGAACAGGTTGAACTGGTGTCATTAGATAATCAATATGGTTTGCTGGAACAGCATTATGCAAAGTGGTAAGCATTGAAAAAATCCCCTAAATGAGAGGGGATTTTTTTTAAGAGGGAGGTTAAAGCCCTGCTTGCCAGAACGCTTCACCTGCTGCAATCGGATCATTGGTCTTGGCCAAAGTATCAATCCAGACATCATACTGGCGAATCACCGGATGTTGATTTGGATGGAAATCCTTTTTAAACCAGTCGCTATATTGCGCTCTTTTCGCAGTCAAAATACCGTTACGACCAAAGAACCAAGGTAAGCCTTTACGCGCCATATCAAAACGTTGTCGCAAGCTAAAACCATCGGTTTTGAGCATTACATCGGTACGGTACAGGGTAAAACCAAACATCATCACTGTGGTAAAGACCAAGGCAAAGCGACGGGTTGCTTCCGGGACTTCACCGACTTCACGCATCACATCAAATGCCACATCGCGATGTTCCATTTCCTCAATCGCATGCCAGGCAAATAGCGCACGTACAAAAGGATCGGCTTCGGCCAAGGTTTCTTTTTTACTATAGAAGGTATCTGCCATCAGTGCGGTTAAATGCTCGGCCGCTGCGGTCATGGCAATGTTATATTGGGGAGAACGATTGTTCAGTTCAAAGCGAAAGATTTTTTTTAAGCGGGCTGTGAACTGGTCTACGGGCATGCCTTGATCTTTCATGATCTGGTTCATTTTGTCATGCGCAATACCATGCTGTGCTTCCTGACGAATAAAATCAGCGACACGTTCCTGCAAGTCCGGGTCATCAATCTTGTCGCGGAATAAACGGACACATTCAATAAAATAACGCTCGCCATCGGGGAAGGTCAGGCTGAGGGCATCAAACATACGGGTACGAAATGGGTCGCCACCGAACCAGAAGCGGGGTGCTTGCTCGAGATGGAAGTCCAGTTTGGTTCTGACCACAGGATCAACCTGATAGGAAACATGTGCATTCATCTTCATTCTTCCTGATTTTTTTCATGAATTCAGTATGGAAAAAGTCCGATGAAATGTTTTGACAGTTACAGCCAATTTTTATACAAATAACGACAGCTCAGGATGAGATTGGCCCATGTCAGTTAAAATAATCATTGGATATTTGCGTTTGTTGAATCGCGTACTGCAACAAGAACAAATTGATTTATCTAAAGTTGTTGCCGCTGAACTTTGGCAAGCCTTTCAGGCCTGTCTGGAAAATCCGGATCAGCGCGACTTTGATGTGGAACGCTATGCCTTATTGTTACAGGCGGCCCAACCTTATTTTACCCGTCCGGTTACACTGGTACTGGCTGAACATGCCAATTTGCAAGATCTGGGACTGATGGGCTATCTGGCTTCAACCAGTATTGACCTTCAGCAGGCACTTCAACTTTTACAGCGATACTATTCTTTAGTGTTCAAGCAGACCAATCTGGAACAGCTGGTTGTGCAGCAACTTCCTGATGATATCCAGATTGTCTGGAGTGCCTCTTATTGTGATTATCGGGAAATGTATGAGCTGAATCTGGCCCTGATTTTCAAGATTGCGCAATCGATTGTGCAAGATGCCTTGGTACCGCCGCAGATGATCCAGTTTGGCTATGTGCCCCATACGGCACTGTACCATTTTGAAAAGTTTTATGGCTGTCCGGTTCAGATTCAGCAGGGGCAGTACGCCATACGCTTTTCTAACCAGATATTGAAAGCCAAAAGTATTGCCGCAGACCAGCAGCTCAATCAGGTCTTGTCGAGTCAGGCCCAGCAATCCTTAAACAGCATCAGCTCTTTTGAGATTCAGCAACAGCAATTGAGGCAGAAAATACATGGTCTGATCGAACAGGGCTTATTGCAGCAGGAAGATGTATTGCAAAGCTATGTGGCCAGGCATCTGCATTGTTCGGAGCGAACGCTGCAACGTCAGCTGAAAGCCTATGAACTGAATTTTCAGGAGGTGCTGGACCAGTATCGTCTGGAACAGAGCAAGCTGTATTTGCAACAGGGAAAGTCTTTGTCTGAGATTGCGGAGCGGCTGAATTATGCCGATCAGAGTGCGTTTGGACGGGCTTTTAAGCGTTGGACAGGCGTTACACCCAAGCAGTTTTTAAAGTCACTTTAATTTTAAATATAGCGCTAGGCTTAATTTAAATTATGGTATGAAATGTGATACGCGGAAATGTCATCCACAACCTGAGTAAGCCAAAGCGACTAAAGCTTTGGTGAAACGCAAGTAAGAAATGAACCTTGCGGAGCTTCAATCGCTCCTCATGTGGATGACGGATGCCTTTGGTTACTTTGGGCAAAACCAAAGTAACTCGCCGAAGGCATATCCTAGAATACGATGAGAACTAGGAGCGACGTCCTTATGATCGTTGTTAATTTCAACAGATGAATAAAGAGCTTATAACAAAAAACACGCTGTATTATTTTAACGTGTTTTGAGGCGTGGATAATTAAAGATAATGGCAAGCACCGCACAAACCGCAAGAATCCAGCAATAATAAATATTGCCAATCAATTCAACCGGAGAAAGTTTGGCAATCGAACAGGCCAACAGTAGTTGCGCGCCGTAGGGGATAATCCCTTGAACCACACAAGAAAAGATATCCAGTAAAGCCGCACTCCGTTTAGGGGCAACCCCATACTCTTTAGCCACTTCACGTGCCATGTCGCCAGATAAAATAATCGCAACCGTATTGTTGGCTACAAATAAATTCGAGAAGACCACCAGAAAGCTAATACCCAGTTCACCAGCGCGTTGCTTGCCGAATTTAAACAGGCGGGTGATGGCATAGATGCGTTGAATCAGCCACTGTAAACCCCCTTCTTTTTGCATCAGGGCCGATAAACCACCCAGCAACATGGACAGTAATGCCACCTCAAACATGCTGACAAAACCCTCATAGATTGCACTGTTCAGCTTGAGTAGATCAAAATCCGGTTTTTCAAGCAGTCCCATCAGGCCGGATAAAATCACGCCGATCATCAGCACGGCCAGTACGTGCAGGCGGGTAAAAGCAAGAAAGAACACCGCCAGATAAGGCAAGATCAGCCAGAGATCATAGGCTTTGGCGGGAATGGCTTCTGCCTGATGGCTCATCAGGATATAGACCAGCAAGGTCAGGATCGCGGCTGGAACGGCAATCCAGACATTGACCCGGAATTTATCCCTCAGCTCAACATGCTGGCTGCGTGTTGCAGCAATGGTAGTATCGGAGATCATCGACAGATTATCGCCAAACATGGCTCCCCCGACCACCGCACCAATGGCATAGACAGGCGCAATATCTGTTGCCTGGGCAAAGCCAAAGGCAATTGGTGCACAGGCTGCAATGGTGCCCATCGAGGTACCCATTGCGGTGGCAATAAAGGCGGAAATGATAAACAGCATCGGCAGCACAAACTCGGCTGAAATCAGCGACAGACCGAGTTGTACTGTTGCATCCACACTGCCAATGGCACTGGAAACGCTGGCAAAGGCTCCTGCCAGCATAAACACCATAAACATCAGAATCAGATTGGGATGGCTGGCACCTTGCATAAACTCATCAATCGCCGTATTGAGTTTCTGTTTATACAGCAGAAGGGCGAGAATCACGGCTGGAATCGCGGCCACAGGTGCCTTGACCTGATAAAAGGCAAATTCCGTTCCGATCATTGAATGATACAGACCACTCCCAAGAAAGATGATCAAAAATACCAATAGCGGCAACAAAGCAAGGGCATTGCTTTGTACTTTTTCGGGAGAGTGGGCAGACATAAAATAAAAAGAAAACTTAAAAATTGCGGGTAGTATAAAGGAGCTTGGCGAAATTCTAAAATATTAGGGCATGTTGAGCTTTTGATCATGTCTGATGATAGAGGCCAAGACAACACCAACCGCATGAAACGCAGACAAGAGTAGCCTGTCAGGCAGTAACCCGGAGAGGGATGGAAGTTTTCGCCATAAGCCGGCCAGGCCGGGAAGCTGTATGTCGTAACAAGATTATATGATGGCCTGGAAGGGCGATATACGATCAGGCGTGCCTTGTACCTCCTATCAATGTCTGCTGGGGCAGGCTCAGGTAAAATCTGCCCAGCCACTAACTGATCTGCCTAAAATTAGGAAGCTTTGATCATTGAGAAATAATTCAAAATATAGATAAATGTATAGGGGCGGGTTGACCTTCTTACCATGCTGCAAGTATGGCTGAAACGTTAATGCCCCTTAAGGACTGTTGGAAGTCGCAAGATTCACTGTCGCAATCACGTCAAACTCTGTTCAATGAACAAAAAATAGCGTTACAATGCAGTGTTTTTTGTATGACCACAAACAACTCCTTAATTTATATAAATCAGGAAAGCATAATCCTATGTCACGTCTTGCCACTCGTTTTGAACAGCTTAAATCTCAGCAACGTAAAGCGCTTGTTTCTTATGTAATGGCAGGTGATCCACATCCACAGGTGACTGTTCCACTGTTACATCAAATGGTTGAAGCTGGTGTTGATGTCATTGAACTGGGTCTGCCGTTCTCTGACCCGATGGCGGATGGTCCGGTGATTGCCCTGGCGGCCGAGCGCGCTTTGGCTGGTGGAACCAACACGCTGGATGCCCTGGATATGGTGAAAGCCTTTCGTGAAAAAGACCAGACGACGCCTGTGGTGTTGATGGGATACCTCAATCCTGTTGAAGTCATTGGCTATGAAAAGTTTGTTGCTTATGCGAAAGACTGCGGGGTCGATGGTGTACTTCTGGTGGACTTGCCGCCTGAAGAATCTCAGCAATTAGGTGACGTTCTTAAACAAAATGGAATGGATCAGATCTTCTTGCTGGCGCCAACTTCAACCGATCAGCGGATCCAGCATGTCGTCAAACAGGCAAGTGGCTTTGTTTACTATGTGTCATTAAAAGGTGTGACCGGTGCAGCAACTCTGGATACCTCAGAAGCAGCAGCACGTATTGCAAAAATTAAAACCCAGACGAATGTGCCGGTGGGTGTCGGTTTTGGGATTAGTGATGCAGCGTCTGCAAAAGCGATGGGACAGGTTGCCGATGCCGTGATTGTGGGAAGTGCTTTCGTTAAATCTTTTGCAACATTGCCAGCCGATGAAGCTGCGCAACAGACGGTGAATAAAGTGAAGGAGCTTCGAGCTGCGCTCGATGAGTTAGTATGAGTCAAGAGTTAACATCAGGGAAGGTTCTTAGCCCTTCAACCCCTTGGACTGAGCGTGATGTCCCGGGTATTCAGGTCGCAGATGAACAGCAGACATTTAAAGCAACTTTCACTGAACCAACGATTGAATGCCCTGAGTGCCATGCACTGGTGACACGTACCGCCATGTCATTTAATGCCTATGTGTGTCCTCAATGTGATGAGCACCTGCGGATGCGTGCCCGTGACCGTTTGAACTGGTTCTTTGATCAGGTCAATGGTGAGTTAGGTCAGGAATTTAATGCCAAAGACCCGTTAAAGTTTGTGGACAGTAAGCCTTATCCGGACCGTATGCGTGAAGCACAGGACAAAACTGGCGAGACAGAAGCTCTTGTTGTCATGCAGGGTTCGCTGAAAGGACTGGATCTGGTTGCCTGTGCCTTTGACTTCGATTTTATGGGCGGTTCGATGGGTACGGTTGTAGGTGACCGTTTTGTACAGGCGGCTGAACGTGCTATTGCCCTGCATCAACCGATGATCTGTTTTGCTGCTTCTGGTGGCGCACGTATGCAGGAAGGCATGTTGTCCCTGATGCAGATGGCGCGTACTGCAGCTGCGATCCAGAAAATGAAAGAAGCACGCGTGCCTTATGTGGTGGTATTAACCCATCCGGTTTATGGTGGTGTAACGGCTTCACTGGCAATGCTAGGTGATGTACACATTGCTGAACCAAAGGCGATGATTGGTTTTGCCGGTAAGCGTGTGATCGAGCAAACGGTACGTGAAAAACTGGAAGAACCGTTCCAGCGTGCAGAATATTTGCTTGATCATGGTGTGGTCGATCAAATTGTTCATCGTCATGCATTACGTGATACTGTATACAGACTTGTTGCAAAACTGATGAACTTACCTTGAAACCGCACGCTCCACATTCAACGGATACATTAACTACATGGCTCGATTATTGGGGCCATGTTCATGTTACAGGCATTGATTTAGGTTTAGAGCGCGTTATTCCCGTCGCTGAAAAGCTGGGCGTAATGCAGCCTGAGGCAAAGGTGTTTACTGTCGCAGGCACCAATGGTAAAGGTTCAACTACAACAACCTTAGCTGCAATTTTAAATGCACAGGGGTACAAGGTTGGCCTGTACCAGTCGCCGCATATTTACCGTTTTAATGAACGGGTAAAACTGGCTGGAACAGAGGTCGATGACCAGAGCCTGATTAATGCCTTTGTACAGGTCGATCAGGCACGCCGTGAATGTGGCTTGAGCCTTTCTTTTTTTGAAGCAACCACTCTGGCTGCTTTTGTCATTTTTAAACAGCAGCAATGTGATGTCTGGGTACTTGAAGTCGGCCTGGGTGGGCGTCTGGATGTGGTCAACGTAATTGATCCGGATGTTGCGGTAATTACCAACATCGGTCTGGATCATGTCGACTGGCTCGGCGATACGGTCGAAAAAATTGCCTATGAAAAAGCGGGAATCATTCGGCCGAATATTCCGGTGATTTTTGCCGGACAGCAACAATTGCCACAAGCCATTCAAGATAAAGTGGCTGAAACCCAAGCCCGGTTATATACCCTCAATCAAGATTATTTCTATCAGTTAGATGCAGATGGGCAAAGCTGGTCATTTGCTACCTCTGGTACGACATTAAAGCTTCCTGTCGGTCAGCTTGCCCTGGACAATATTTCTACAGCAGTTGCAGCTGTGCTGGTAAGTGGGATCGGTATTTCGCAACAAGCGCTAGCAACCGGTATTGGGCAGGCACGTTTACAAGGCCGCTTTGAAATCAGGCAGATTCAAAATAAAACCGTCATATTTGATGCCGGACACAATGCTCACGGTGTCGAATTTTTATTGAAGCAGTTGCGAAAATTCCTAAAATACAATAAACAGTACACAGAAGTTGTCGCAGTATTTTCCATGTTGGCAGATAAAGACATTCCATCTGTCACCGATTTACTAAAAACAACAGTAAAAGATTGGTTTATTGCTAATTTAGATGTGCCTAGAGCCGCACCAGTGCAACAGATTCAAGCTGCATTGCAGGGGCAACAGGTCCATGAGTTCGGCAGTATCCAGCAAGCGTTTGAAACTGTGCTGAAACAAGGTAATAACAATCAGCTGATTTTAGTCTGTGGTTCGTTTCATACTTTAGAAGCGGTCTGGGAGTATTTAGAAGAATGTCGATGAATAACAAACAACGTTGGATGGGTGGCGTTGTTCTATTAGGAGGTGGTGTTTTATTGGCTGCATTACTTTTAAAAGGTAATGAAGAAATAGAGCAGGACCATACGCAAGATACCGTTACTCATCCTATTCCCAAAACAGCGCCTAAGCCTAAAACTGCTCAGCCTGCGCAAGAGGGTGAAATGGTTTCATTACAACCTTTGGCGGTTGATGTTGAAACAGAAAAGCGTTTGCTGGAAGAACAGCGTCGTTCGCGCGAAAAAGCGGTTGCCGAGCAAGAGGCCCGTGCAGCAGAGTTCTTAAAAATGCAGCAACAAGCCGAAGCAGCCGCAGCACGTAAGGCTGCTGAAGAATATGCTGCGATTAATGCGCGCCGTACGGCTGCACAGGAAAGCTCGGATAACATTCCGCCTGAACTGGTTGAAGATGCAAAAGCCAAGGCTAAGCGACTGGCGGATGAAAAACGCAAGGCCGATGAAAAGAAGCGGGCAGAACAGCTTAAGGCCGAACAGTTAAAAACAGCCCAGCAAAAGACCGATGCCGAAAAGAAGTTAGCAGAGGATAAACGTAAGGCTGAAGCAGACAAGAAGGCTGCAGAAGACAAACGTAAAGCAGATGCCGAACGTAAGGCGGCAGAAGACAAACGTAAAGCCGAAGCAGACAAGAAAGCAGCAGAAGACAAGCGCAAGGCAGAAGCCGAGAAAAAAGCGGCTGAAGATAAACGTAAAGCCGAAGCAGACAAGAAAGCTGCCGAGGACAAGCGTAAAGCTGAAGCAGATAAAAAAGCAGCTGAAGACAAGCGTAAGGCAGAAGCCGAGAAAAAGGCAGAAGCTGAAAAAGCTCGTGACCTGATGGAAAATGGCGATAAAAAATGGATGGTACAGGTAGCACTGGCTGCCAATCAGGCCAATGCAGATGCTGTGGTATCGAAATTACGTGCTAAAGGTTATAAGGTCACGACCAGTCCGACTTCTAAAGGAATCCGGATCATGGTCGGGCCAGCCAAAGACCGTGATACGGCCGATGTCACCCGTAAAAAGATTACTTCTGATGAAAGTCTGAATATGAAGTCTGCCTGGGTGATTGACTGGGTTCCACTTGACCAGCGTTAAATGAAACCCGGCTGCCTGAAAGTGATCAAGATGGATTTGACAGTTGCTGTTGAATCCATTTTACATTTTCAGGGCTGAGTAAATGGTCGATGTTTTTCCAGATGACATGGAAGCCATAGCCGCCTTGCTTCATTTCTTTGACCGCTTCCTCAATCGTCCAGTGTTCAAAAATAATGCGATACATGGCAATGGTTGCACCTGTACGGTCTGAGCCATGATAGCAATGAATCAGGACTTTTTGATTATTCTGTTTGGCCGTTTGAATGGCACGCATTGCTTGTAATAAATCATTGCGATTGATCGCCCAGGTATAAATAGGTATATGGACCAGATTAAATGGCTGGTCCTTGAGTACCTTGGCATCTTCGTTGCGAGCGCGAAGGTTGATGACCGTATCAATGTTGTACTGTTTTAAGCTTGGAATTAATTGGCTGCTTGGTTGATCGCTGCGAAATACATCAGCGCTGATCTGATAAAAATTATGAGTTGCCGAGATGAGTGTCCCCCAGTTGCTGGGGCGTTGTTCCTCATCCAGACTTGGATGTTTCATACAGCCGCCCATGCTGAGGGCAGAAATCAGGGTCAGGGTGACGAGAGTTTTTTTCATAAGACGGAGCGATAACGCTTGAATTCAACAGGATCGTGCGCACAAATTAACTCAATAGATGCTTCATGTTGAGCCAGATATTGTAAGCGTTTGAGATTATGCAGACGTTGCTGGTTGTCTTCGGCCAACAAGCGCTCGGTAAGATCGAGTGCCCTGAGTTTATTTTCAGGGTTCAGTTCCAGATGGGAAAAATAGGCATCGCCGCAGAACAGTATCCAGCCTTCGGTTTTTTTTATGGCAATCCCGCTATGCCCGAGTGTATGTCCTAACAAGGGAACCATCAAAATTTCATCTTGAAAAAATGGTAGGCCTTTCACCTGTTGCAGGTTGAACCATGTTTCACCATCGTGATGTTCGGCAAAACTCCAGTACCGGTGCTGTTTAAACTGTTCGGTCTTATAACGCAGTTTGCCTTTACCGGATAATGTCTGGGTTGCATTAAACTCAGAAGCCAGCACATGCACGGTTGCATGGGGAAAATCTGCAATCCCGCCAGCATGGTCAAAATCCAGATGCGTCACAAAAATATGTTTGACCTCGTTGGGACTAAAACCGAGTTGCTGAATTTGTTGAATGGCACTGAGTTTCAGGTTGGGTACAATTGAGCCAAACCGTGAAAGTAGGTTGCCTAAACGTTGTTCGGTATGTAAATAGTCTTGCACTCCCAAGCCTGTATCAACCAGCACCAGTCCCCGATCTGTTTCAATCAATAGGCAATGGCATACCAGATGGGCTTTCCAGCCCTTTTGCCCAAATAAAGGAGCGCAGACCGGACAGAAGCTGCCGCAATGCAGATGATGAATGTTATAGATCATGATGGTTTTTATTGTGTTTCAGATTGAACCATTCTTATAACGTATGCACTGAAAAAATACCAAAACAAATTTGAGGGATAAATAAAAACAGCCTGTCATCTGACAGACTGTCTTATCTTGCACGGCAATTCAAGCCTTCGCTTCAGTCGCTTCGTTCACAGCATAGCTGTTCACCTTCTTGCGAAGCTTCAGCCGCTTCTCAGGAACGAGCGTTGCTCGTTTGATCCTCACTCAGGCTGGGGGGTGAGTCGTAAATAAGGTTTGACGGCCTTATAACCTTTCGGGAAGCGCTGTTTGATTTCTTCCTCATCCTTTAATGACGGCACAATCACTACATCTTCGCCTTGTTGCCAGTTTGCCGGTGTCGCGACTTTATGGTTATCGGTAAGTTGCAATGAGTCGACCACACGCAACACTTCATTGAAGTTACGCCCGGTAGACGCAGGGTAGGTAATGATCAGACGCACTTTTTTATTCGGATCAATAATGACCAATGAGCGAACGGTTAGGGTTTCGCTGGCATTGGGATGAATAAAGCCATACAGTTCAGATACTTTACGGTCTTTATCGGCAATGATGGGGAAATTCACCGTGGTGTTCTGGGTTTCGTTAATATCCTGAATCCAGCCTTTATGTGATTCAACATCATCTACAGAAAGTGCAATCGCTTTTACGCCACGTTTGTCAAATTCATCTTTCAGTTTGGCAGTATAACCCAGTTCAGTGGTACATACGGGGGTGTAATCGGCCGGGTGAGAAAACAGGATGCCCCAACTGTTGCCTAAAAACTCATAAAAATCAATCTGGCCTTCACTGGATTCTTGCTGGAAATTCGGGGCGATATCGCCTAAACGTAATGTCATGATCAGTCCTCTATCGTTTTTTCTGTGTCATCTTTCCATCCAATATGCCGCATCTGCTTTATAAATAAAATTATTGTTTTTGTATTTTGTTATGAGTTTTTGAGATATTGCTTATTGATCTTGTTAAAAAATGATCGGAAATTCACATTCAAGTCGATGTAAGTTAAATGCAAATTTGCTACATTAACGCACTTTAGTTGCTTAATGTCAGAATCGCCTCGCAGATTTTTTTACCTGTTTGGATGCAAAGCACTTGTAGTTCTTATTTCTGGCACCATAATAACAGCTAAGAAAAAATTAACCGACCTAGGGTAAGTCGCTGTTGGCCTACCTTATAACAAACAGGATTAGAGAGTTTATTCATGTTGGCAAGTCTGATCGGAGGTATCTTCGGTACAAAAAATGAGCGTGAGCTCAAACGCATGCGTAAAATTGTTGAACAAATCAATGCGCTCGAACCGACGATATCTGCTCTTAGCGATGCAGACCTCTCTGCGAAAACTCCAGAATTCAAACAACGTTTTAGCAATGGCGAAAGTCTAGATAAATTATTGCCAGAAGCCTTTGCCGTTTGTCGTGAAGCTGCGAAGCGTGTCATGGGCATGCGTCATTATGATGTGCAGCTGATTGGTGGTATCACCTTGCATGAAGGTAAAATTGCCGAGATGCGTACTGGTGAAGGTAAAACCCTGATGGGAACCCTGGCCTGTTATCTCAATGCATTAAGTGGGCAGGGTGTTCACGTTATTACCGTGAACGATTACCTGGCACAGCGTGATGCCGAGTTGAACCGTCCATTATTCGAGTTTCTAGGCCTAAGCATTGGCGTGATTTATTCGATGCAGATGCCGGACGAAAAAGCACAGGCTTATAAGGCTGACATTACTTACGGAACCAACAACGAATTTGGTTTTGACTATCTTCGTGACAATATGGTGTTTTCTCTACAAGAGAAAAAACAGCGTGGCTTAAGCTATGCCATTATCGATGAGGTCGACTCGATCCTGATTGATGAGGCGCGTACACCATTGATCATTTCGGGTCAAAGTGAAGACTCGTCTCAGCTATACCAGCTCATCAACAGTATTCCGCCAACCTTGCGTCCACAGAAAGAAGAGAAAGTGGCTGATGGGGGCCATTTCTGGGTGGATGAAAAGCAGCGCTCAGTCGAAATGACAGAAATCGGTTATGAAACCGTAGAGCAGAAACTGATTGAAATGGGGCTGTTGGCAGAAGGTGAAAGTCTGTATTCGGCCACCAACCTGAATCTGGTGCATCATGTAACTGCGGCGATTCGTGCACATTATCTGTACCAGAAAAACGTGCATTACATCATTGGGATCAATCCTCAGACGCAAAAAGAAGAAGTCATTATTGTCGATGAGAGCACGGGTCGTACCATGCCGGGACGTCGCTGGTCCGAAGGTCTGCATCAAGCGGTTGAAGCCAAGGAAAACATGGAAATCCAGCCAGAAAACCAGACGCTGGCAACCACAACTTTCCAGAACTATTTCCGTCTGTATAAAAAATTATCCGGTATGACCGGTACCGCAGATACAGAAGCTGCGGAGATGAAAGAAATTTATGGTCTGGATGTGGTGATTATTCCAACTCACCGTCCAATGATCCGTAAAGACCATAATGACCTGATTTACCTCAACCGTAATGGTAAATACACGGCCATTATTGAAGAAATTACCAGAATTCGTCAGCAGGGCGTGGCGCCGATCCTGATTGGTACAGCCACCATTGAAGCCAGTGAAATCCTGTCTGCCAAGTTATTGCAGGCAGGCATCCATCATGAAGTGCTGAACGCAAAACAGCATGAACGTGAAGCAGATATTATTGCACAGGCCGGTAGCCCGAATGCGGTAACCATCGCAACCAACATGGCAGGTCGTGGTACCGACATCTTGCTTGGCGGTAACTGGAAGGCAAAACTGGCCAAAATTGAAAACCCGACCCCTGAAGATGAAGCGCGTTTACAGGCGCAGTGGGAAAAAGATCACGAAGACGTATTAAATTCGGGCGGTCTGCATATTATCGGTTCCGAGCGTCACGAATCGCGTCGTATTGATAACCAGCTGCGTGGCCGTGCCGGTCGTCAGGGTGACCCGGGTGTATCGCGTTTCTATCTGTCACTTGAAGATGACCTGATGCGTATCTTTGCCGGAGACCGTGTGGTGGCCATGATGCGTGCCATGGGCTTACAGGAAAGTGAGGCGATTGAACACAAGATGGTGAGCCGTTCCATCGAAAATGCCCAGCGTAAGGTTGAAGCACGTAACTTTGATATTCGTAAGAACCTGTTGAAGTACGATGATGTCAATAACGAACAACGTAAGATTATTTATTCGCAACGTGATGAAGTGCTTGCAGAAAGCACACTGCAAGACTATATCGAAGAGATGCACCGTGAAGTGGTAACAGGCCTGATCGCCAACTTTATTCCACCAGAGTCGATTCATGACCAGTGGGATATTGAAGGACTGGAGGCTGCACTGCAGTCTGATCTGGGGATCGAGCTTCCTGTCCAGCAATGGTTAGACCAGGACCGCCGTCTGGATGAGGAAGGGCTGGTCGAGCGTATTTCAGATGAGGTGATTGCGCGTTATCGCCAGCGTCGTGAGCAGATGGGTGAAGAGTCAGCTGCCATGCTTGAGCGTCACTTCATGTTAAATTCGCTGGATCGTCACTGGAAAGACCATTTGGCGGCGATGGATTATTTGCGTCAGGGGATTCACTTACGTGGTTATGCCCAAAAGAACCCTGAGCAGGAATACAAGAAAGAAGCCTTCAACTTATTCGTGAACATGTTGGGTATTATTAAATCTGACGTGGTGACCGATTTATCCCGCGTTCATGTCCCTACAGCTGAAGAGCTGGCAGAGATGGAAGCGCAGCAGCAACGTCAGGCCGAGTCTATGCGTCTGTCATTTGAACATGATGATGTCGATGGCCTAACCGGTGAAGTGACGGTTTCAGAGGAAACTGAAGGCTTTACAGACAATGCACCATTCCCGGTACCGGAAAGCCGTAATGCTCCTTGTCCATGCGGTTCAGGTTTAAAGTATAAGCAGTGTCACGGTAAAATCTAAAGCTGTCTGTTAGATCGGACCAGAAAAGCAGGGCATAAGGCTCTGCTTTTTTTACGAGAAATAACTTGAGTCATGGGCAGCTTTGTAGTTTCATTATTGGACTTACAGATCTTGATTGAATTCGCATTAAAAGCGGGAAGACAATGAAAAAACCATTACAACTTTTAATTTTAGCAAGTGCTGCGGTGTCAGGTTTTGCATTTGCAGCTGAAGCTCCACAGACGACGACTGTTGATAAAGTATTGGCCGCCAAAGGGAGCAATACCGCAGAGGCACAAGTGAAACGTGAAGTGACAACTGTGGTTAGTCCTCGTACCGGTATCCGCTATACTTTAGGTGACATTGGTAATCGTCCGATCGTATTGCAAACTGCTGCAATCGCACCTGCAAATTCAGCTAATATTAACCGTATTGTGGCTTCTAACCCGGCATTATCGGCACAAAGCCAGGAAAAAGCCAAAATCGCCTTGATTGGTGAAACTGCAGTACAGGCAGCCAATGCAGCAGCTGCACAAACTGCGACCACGCAGACAGCTCAAGCTAACTAATTGCCATCTGCTTGGAACAAAAAAAGAGATGCCATCCGGCATCTCTTTTTTTATTGAAGCTTGTAATTATAAAAAGCTTGGAAGCAAGATCAGACCAATCAGGACAGCAAACAGCAACCACTTCGATACATAATAGAGTGGACGATTACGCTGCTTCAGGCCACGGCCATAATGATGCACGGCATAACCATATTTAAAAATACGGTTGATAAAGCCGGTCTTGTCCTGATCGTCATTGGGTGAGCTGGCAGCAGACATGACATTACGGCCAAACCAGTGATTGAACTTTTGTGCCCAACCCCATTTCATTGGTCGTTCAATATCACAAAACAGGATGATTCGTGTTTCATTGGTTTTATTTTCGGCCCAGTGCACGAAGGTCTCATCAAACACGGTGGCTTCACCATCACGCCAGCTATAGCGCTCCTGGTCGACTTCAATAAAGCAGTCATCGCTATTTGGTGTGACCAGACCCAGATGGTAGCGTACCGAACCTGCATAAGGATCGCGGTGTTTGCCCAGATAACTACCGGAAGGCAGCTCGGTAAACATGGCCGCTTTGACAGAAGGAATGCTTTCCAGTAAGGCGACAGTTTTTGGACAAAGCTGTTGTGCGGACGGATGACTATCCTGATACCATTTCAGATAAAAGCGTTTCCAGCCACGTTTAAAAAAGGTATTAAAACCCGCATCATTATTTTTTTCAGAGGCTTTAATCTGGTTCTGTAGCTGAATGGCTTCCTCGCGAATCACCTGCCAGTTATCTTGCAGTGGTTTGAGTTCCGGGAACTGGGCCACGTCAAAGAAGGGTTGGTTCGGCAATTTGGAAAAGCCGGTCATAAACATGTTGATCGGCGCTAAAAAAGTCGAATGGTCGAATAATTGTCGAGATGCTTTCAAGCGCTCTTTACCGCGTAAATAGGTATATAAGAAGCTGACTAAAAATACGGCAACGATAATCACTGCGTACATAACACAATCGTCTAAGAAAAAATAAAGGCGGTTATTTTAGCACAAAAAATATTTGGAAGAATGTAATCGCAAAAGCAACTTTATAAGATAAAAAGGTAAAAACTGAATGGTATTTCAGATGATCTGGATCGGATTATCACAAATCATCTGAAACCGGGGAGGGCTAGATCTGGTTGTTTACATCGTCGTTTTTGGTTTCACGAATCAGTAAAAAGGCGACTAGAGAAAGTAGCGAGGCACAGCTCAGATATAAGCCTACCGCGCCCAGGCCATAACTTTCAGCCAGTTTGGTGGCAATATAAGGCGCAAAAGAAGCACCGAAAATACCTGCCAGATTAAAGGTCAATGCAGAACCGGTATAACGGACCGAGGTCGGGAAAATCTCTGACAGTACCGTACCGATCGGGCCATAAGTTAAGCCCATGATGGCAAGGCCGATACACAGGAACAAAAACACCAGCAGTGGATTGCCTGAACCCAGGAGCGGTGCAAAACCAAGCCCGAATAAGGCTGAGAGTACACAAACTGCAATCGAGGTGTTTTTACGGCCAAACTTCTCTGCAAAAATGGCAGAGAGGGGAATAAAGGCGGCAAAACACAGGGTGGCCACCAGTTGCAAGACCAGAAACTCGCCGCGTGCGTAACCGAGTTTGGTGGTGCCCCAGTTCAGGGCAAAAACCGTGGTGAGATAAAACACCACAAAGGTACAGATGGCGGCAATAGTCCCCAGAATTAACATCGGCAAATGTCTGGTCATGACTTCCTTGAACGGTACATTGACCTCTTTCTGCTTATTTAGAACTTTCTGGAAGGCCGGGGTTTCATGCAGCTTTAAGCGGATATACAAACCGACCAAGACCAAGATTGCACTGGCAATAAATGGAATACGCCAGCCCCAGGTCATGAAGGCCTGCTCTGACATAAATGCATTGAGCAGCAGAAATGAACCTGTCGCAAGAATAAAGCCCAGCGGGGCACCAAGTTGCGGGAACATGCCATACCAGGCACGTTTGCCTTCCGGTGCATTTTCTGTGGCGAGCAATACGGCGCCACTCCATTCACCACCCAGACCTAAACCTTGTCCTAGACGGCATAAGGCAAGCAGCAGCGGCGCTGCAAGACCAATCTGCGCATAAGTCGGTAACAGGCCAATACAGACCGTCGAAATTCCCATGGTTAGCAAGGCCGCTACCAAAGTGGCTTTACGGCCGATCCGGTCACCCAGATGCCCAAACAGCGCGGCACCGATCGGGCGGGCAATAAAGGCGATGGCAAAGGTTGCCAGTGATTTCAGGACGGCAGCACCATCGCTACTTTCCGGGAAAAATAAATGAGGAAAAATGAGTACAGCGGCTGTGGCATAGATATAAAAGTCAAAAAACTCAATCGTGGTGCCGACAAGGCTGGCAAATAATACCCGTACTTTTGAATTGCTGGCCACTTCCGGGGTGGCAGTCGTAGTGCTTGACGACATACAAGACCTTCATGTTATTCGTTCAAGAACACATAGGTACTGTGGACATTACATTTTACCGGCGAGTGCTAAAGCATGTCTAAACGGAGTTATGAAACCGGGCAAGGGCATGCCATTGCCTGCATTTCATGCCTTGTTTGCTTGCGGAGCTTTAATCGCTCCTCATTTAGCCAATCATGTAAAGATGGTTGAAACGTCAACAGATCCTAAGGAATGTCTTGAAAAATTCCTTTTGAATGTGCAGTTTTACTTAGAAAAGCTGAATGCTATATATGGACTTATAATACATAACAATAGATTGCTAAAAAGTGTAATCCTGCCCCTAATAGCACAAAAACATGCCAAATTGCGTGGGTATATCTTACCTTTTTTAAAGCATAAAACAATGTGCCGATGGTATAAGCCAAGCCGCCTGCAACCAGGAGCTGTATCGCATCCTTGCTCAGATAGCGTTGCATATCGTCCATGACCAGAATGGCGAGCCAGCCCATCAGCAGGTAGGCTGCCAGAGAAACCTTCTGGAAACGGTGAATGAAAACCAGTTTAAACAGGGTACCGATCAGCGCAATAATCCATAAGGCAATCAGCAGGTAGTGGGCTTTGGCAGTGGGAATCGCAATACTCAAAAACGGGGTATAGGTGCCTGCAATCAGGTAATAAATGGCTGTGTGATCCAGCTTTTTATACCAGTAGCGTTTTCGCTCATCTACAGCAAAGTGATACAGCATCGAGCTGCTAAGCAGAAGCACCAGACTAAACCCGTACACCCAGAGACTGATCCATTGGCCCACAGGGAGAGCATGGCCCTTGATAACCAGAAAGATGGAAGCAATCAGGGCCAGTACTGCGCCAAGCCCGTGACTATAGGCATTGATCAGTTCTTCTTTGGGGTCATAGTCCAGCAGTGTTTTTGTGTTCATCAAGCGATCTGGCTATATAAAAATACAACTGTATCGTAATGCAATTTCCCTTTTAAAGTAAGACGCTTTAAAATTTAGTTTCTATTTGTCAGGTTTTCATTATGTTTGCGCCGAAATTTTCTTTTGAACAGGAACAGCAGTTTTTCTTGGATATCCAGCAATCTATTGAAAATAAAAGCTTTGAGCGACTGATTTTGAGTCAGTATAAAGGGGAGCTGGCACATTTAGAGAAGATCACTTTCCGGATGATCGAACTGCAAGGACAACCAACTTTATCGTGTCTGTATCATCACACCACGCAAGACATTACCAAAAACTATTCGGTGACTGACGGTCTGGAAAAAATTGCAGAATTGTTGACTCAATCTAAACAGGCCAATTTATTTACTTTGAATCAGGACCTTCAGCTCAAGAAAAATAAAAAGAAAGCCATGTTGACCCGTCAGAAAAAACAGGCAGTAGCAGACAAGCCTGAACAGCAGCAACACAACCGTGAAAAGCAGCGTTATGTGCAGCAGCAAAGCCCGTTCTTAAAGCATCTCGGGATTACCGATGAAAAAGGGCAAATCGTGCCCAGCATGGCGCGGAAGTGGAAACAGATTAATAAATTTATTGAAATTTTTGCCAATGCCTATGCGCAGATTGATGCTTCCCAGCAAGAATTAAATATTGTCGATTTTGGTTCGGGTAAAGGCTATTTAACGTTTGCCTTATATGATTATTTGCAGGCCCAGCAAAAGACGCCTTTAATCACTGGGGTGGAGTTGCGTTCCAATCTGGTGGAGTTCTGCCAGCAGGTCGCAGATCAGGCCGGTTTTCATCGTTTAGACTTTTTTGAGGGCGATGTCCGGACCTATCATCCTGAAAAACTGGATGTGATGATTGCATTGCATGCCTGTGATATTGCAACAGATTACGCCATTCATACCGGCATTCGTCTCAATGCATCCATGATCATGTGTGCGCCGTGCTGTCATAAAGAGCTGCGTCCACAATTACAAAGTCCGGAGGTATTACAGCCGATGCTGCAGTTTGGCATACATGCCGGACAGCAGGCAGAAATGTTGACAGATACCTTACGTGCCTTGTTGCTGAAAGCCTATGGTTATGAAACCAAGGTATTCGAGTTTGTATCTTTGGAACATACCAGCAAAAACAAGATGATTCTGGCCACCAAGCGCAAAGATATACAACAGCCTGATGCTAAAATCATGCAGCAGATTCAGGCCTTAAAAGCGATGTATGGGATTGAGAAGCAGAGTCTGGAATTGTTATTGCAAGATCAGATGCCAATTGAGAATATCGGCTGTAAATGTTAATCAAAACAGGGATAAAGATGTATCAAGTCAAACAGGGCAGTTGGGATCAATTACAGCCAGACGCCAGATTGATCCGAGAGCAGGTTTTTATCAGAGAGCAAGCTATCCCGGAAAAGGATGAATGGGATGAGCAGGATGCGATCTCACACCATTTTGTCCTCTATGATCAGGAGCAGCCGATTGCGACAGCACGATTATTACAAAATAATAGCGTGGGACGGGTTGCAGTATTGAAGGCTTATCGGGGGCAAGGTCTGGGGCACATGATCATGCAGGAGGTCATGGCCTTTGCACGACAGCAGCAGCGTGAATTTCTGCATCTATCTGCACAAGTGCATGCCATTTCATTTTATGAGCAGCTTGGCTTTGTGGTGCAGGGGGATGCATATGATGAGTGTGGCATTCCTCATATTGAGATGCGTATGCCAATCACAGCAAAGGTCTAAGCTGTCATTGGCATGCCCGATCTGACTACTGCTTAGCTTGCTCGGCTACTTCGGAGCTGGCCGGCGCAGCTTCCTGGGCAAGCGCTTTTTGTTGCTGTGCCTTACGCTGCGCGCCAGGCATATAGTCCGGTTCCTGGGTCATGGCTAAATAGAAAAAACTTAAAAAAATGGTACTGAGTACCCCGACAATGATGACAAATTTCCATCCCAATACGGTTTCATTTGAATCTTTTTGTGGGGATGGTTGCTGATTCATAATCAATTTCCGAATAAATCAAAAAATAAAAGCAGATTTTGCGCCTTTTTAGTCGCTGTTGCCAAGTCTAAAATAGCAAGATCAACCCTGTTCGGTTAAAGAGTTCATCTAAAAAGCACATATACGGGAGAGGGGAAAGGCAGGATGAACATGGCCATGCTCATCCTGCCTTAATGTATGATTGATGGTCCAACTCTGTTTTAAAGTCTGTTCCAGTCCTCAATGGCCTGTAAGCCAACTTCCAGACCCACATCATAGCTATAGCGGATTTTGGCTTTATTTTTGGTCAGCCGGCCTGCCATATTTTTCAGATCAGGCGGGCAGACTTCCAGAATTTTCTGTCCTGATGAAGTACGCAGAAACTGGACTGAATCGTTATAGCGTTGTGTTCTGGCCAATAGGCTTTGTGCAAAGCCTTGATTTTTCTTGAACAGATATTTTGCAAGGAACTGATCGCCCTTACTGCCTGCTTTATAATAATGCTGGGGGCGGGTTCGTAATACCATCAATTTGGAAACAGCATGCTGTTGTGCAGCCCATTGCACTGGCAGGGCATCTGCTACACCGCCATCAAAATAAGGCTCTCCAAACACCTCAACGGCTTGGCGTGTCAATACCGGAATTGAGCTGGAGGCTCTCAGGCCATCCAGAATATTATCTTTTGAAGCTTTAATATAGGTGGCTTCGCCGGTAATGGCGTGGGTGAGCACCATATAAAACTCAGGATGGCTGGCAAAGAGCCGGGCCTGATTCAGCGGATTTTCTTTTTCGACCACTTCCCACATCCATTTTAAATCGAGCAGGTCACCGCCTTTGAAAAAACGACCGTAATGGATAAATTCAGTACGCAGTGAATGGTCCAGGTAGATCTGGAGGGTACGGCCTTGTTGCGCAGCCAGATAGTTGGCGACATTGGTTGAACCTGAAGAAACGCCAACACACAGATCAAAAGGATTAAACTGTTGCTGTAAAAATGCATCCAGCACACCACAGGTGAATGCACCACGCATTCCACCGCCTTCAACAACCAGTGCCTGACGATTTTGTTGAAGCATTGCAAATCTCGAATATGATGATAAACCCATGTTTAACACGGATTTATCATATTCCACAATAACACTTTAGTGATTGTGCTGATGGCTTTCCGTGCTGGTTTCAGACATCATGGAGGATGACATTTCAGACTGTGGTGCCACCTTGTTTTTATTCATTGGCATATAGTCTGGTTCGTTATTCATGGCTAAATAAAAAATCACCATGAAAATGAAGCTTAAAATACAGGTGATAATTAATGCTTTCCAACCCCACGGTGAGGTTTCTGGACAGAGTTTCTCAGACATAAGATAGTTCCAAAGGACAAAAAATAAAGCAAAACTGTTGGTGGTTATAGCATAAATCGTGACGTAATGCTCGAAAGTTTTACTTTGATTCTGTTGCAGCAAGAAAAAGCCTGTATGGTCAAAGTGTTCCATACAGGCTGATAGCGCTTCAGCTTGAGAGTGGGCTTATTGAATGTTTTGTTTTCGCTGCGCGAGGTCTTTTAACAGTTGAGGTGGCACAAAACGTTCACCATATTGGCCTGCGAGTTGTTCTGCACGTTGCAGGGATTGCTCAATCCCGTTTTGATTGAGGAATTGAATCGCCCCACCAGTCCACGGTGCAAAACCGATGCCAAAAATTGAACCGACATTGGCATCAATGACCGATTCTAAAACTCCCTCTTCATAGCAGCGCAAGGTATCCAGTGCCTGAACAAACAGGAAACGGTCAATCATGTCCTGTTCAGAAATATGATTTTCCTTGTGCCAGCGACTAAGCCCGTCCCACAAATGCTTTTTGCCATTTTCAGGATAGTCGTAGAAACCGGCACCTGCTGCTTTGCCTTTACGGTTCAGCTCATGAATCATGGTATGTATGACTTCATCTACCGGAGTTTTGGCTAAATCCTGACCTTCAGCCTGCAAAGCTTTACGGGTTTCACTGGCAACATGTTCAGTCAAGGTTAAAGAGACCTCATCCTGAATCGCAAGCGGACCTACAGGCATACCCGCTTTTAGTGCTGCCATTTCAATTTTGGCTGGATGCACACCTTCAGCAAGCAGACGCATCCCTTCCTGAATAAAGGTCCCGAACACACGGCTGGTAAAGAAACCGCGGCTGTCATTGACCACGATTGGTATTTTGGCAATTTGCTGTACAAAGTCATACGCCTTGGCCAAAGTCTCTGCCGAGGTCTGTTTGCCTTTAATAATTTCAACCAGTTGCATTTTATCTACCGGACTAAAGAAATGCAGTCCAATGAATTTTTGTGCATCTTTACTGGCGGATGCCAAACCTGTGATTGGCAGGGTAGAGGTATTTGAAGCAAAGATGCCATCTTCAGCCAGATATTGCTCAGCTTCCTGAGTCACTTGGGCCTTTAACTCCTGATTTTCAAAGACTGCTTCAATGATCAGGTCACAACCTTGCAAGTCTGCTGCATCTGCAGTTGCAGTAATCAGCGATAAAATCTGGTCACGTTTTTCTGCGCTCATACGACCTTGTGATACACGTTTATCGAGCAGCTTTTGCGAATAGGCTTTGCCTTTCTCTGCATTTTCGACCGAGATATCTTTCAAGATCACAGGAATGCCCTTGATTGCAGTCGAATAGGCAATCCCTGCTCCCATCATGCCCGCACCCAGTACTCCGACTTTCTTGGCCTGCCATTTTGCAACCTCTGCAGGGCGGCTTGCGCCAGACTTGATGGCATTGAGGCCGTGCCAGAAGGTACCGATCATATTTTTGGAAATCTGGCCGACTGTCAGCTGGGTAAAGTAACGTGACTCGATACGTAACGCCGTATCAACATCGACCTGAGCACCTTCAACTGCTGCTGCCATGATTGCTTCAGGCGCAGGGTAGCAGCCTTTGGTTTTGTCACGCAGCATTGCAGGGGCAATGGCAAGGACCTGTGCCACCGCAGGGGTTTTCGGGTCGCCACCCGGAATTTTGTAGCCTTTGACATCAAAAGGTTGCTGTGACTTTGGATTGGCTTTGACCCAGGCAATCGCCTTATCTAACAGTTCTTGTTCGTTCTCGGCTGTGTCATGTACCAGACCGAGCGATTTGGCTTTATCGACACCAAACTGCTTGCCTTCCATCAGAAATGGAAAGGCATTTTGCAGGCCAAGCAAACGCACCATACGTACGATACCACCACCGCCTGGCAGCAAACCTAAGGTCACCTCAGGCAAGCCAAACTTGGTTTTTGGATCGTTGATGGCAATTCGGTAATGACAGCCTAAAGCAATTTCCCAACCGCCGCCGAGCGCCGTTCCATTTAAGGCCGCAACAATAGGTACACCTAACGTTTCAATCGCACGTAAGTCACCCTTGAGCTCTTCAATCATCTTGAAAAACTCAGTGGCATGTTCAGGCTGAACCTGAATCAGTTCATCCAGGTCACCACCGGCAAAGAAGGTTTTCTTGGCAGAACGGAAAATAATGCCTTTCAGGTCTGTTTCAGTTTTGAGCTTTTGACTGACTTGCTGGAGTGACTCACGGAATTCTGCATTCATGGTATTGGCAGATTGACCCGATGAATCAAGGGTAAGAATTACAATATTGTCAGCGTTTTTTTCGTATTTAATCGCGCTCATGTTGTGCTCCTTACACCAACTCAATAATGGTGGCGATCCCCATGCCACCACCGACACACAATGTGGCCAAACCACGTTTTTTATCTTGACGCTCCAGTTCATCCAGCAAGGTGCCTAAAATCATGGCACCCGTTGCACCGAGCGGGTGACCCATCGCAATTGCACCGCCGTTGACATTGACTTTCTCTGCTGGCACCTTGAGTTCATTGATAAAACGCATCACGACCGCAGCAAAGGCTTCATTCACTTCAAACAGGTCAATATCATCAATCGTTAAGCCCGCTTTGGCCAAGGCTTTGCGTGCAGCAGGAGCCGGGCCGGTCAGCATGATGGTCGGGTCGGTACCGACCAATGCCGTTGCCAGTACCTTGGCTCGTGGTTTTAAGCCTTGTTCCTTCACTGCTTTTTCAGAAGCCAGTAACACCACTGCAGCGCCATCGACGATGCCTGAGGAGTTGCCGGCATGATGCACATGATTAATCTTTTGCGCTTCCGGGTACTTCTGTAAGGCAACCGCATCAAAGCCCATTTGTCCCATCATTTCAAAGCTGGCATTCAGTTTTGCCAAACCTTCAAGGGTGGTATTGCCTTTAATAAATTCATCTTTTTCCAAGATCATGACCCCGGAATGGTCTTTGACCGGCACTACTGATTTATCGAAATAGCCCTTGGCCTGAGCGGCTGCCGCTTTTTGTTGGGAACCGACGGCAAAAGCATCGACATCTTCACGGCTATAACCATCTAAAGTGGCAATTAAATCTGCCCCCACACCTTGTGGTACAAAAGATGATTTTAAGTTGGTTTCAGGATCAAGTGTCCAAGGGCCACCATCGGAACCCATCGGGATGCGCGACATGGATTCCACACCACCGGCAACCACCACATCTTCCCAACCAGAACGGACTTTTTGTGCAGCCAGGTTGACAGCTTCTAAACCAGATGCACAGAAACGGTTAATTTGCACGCCAGCAACATCATCATTCCAGCCCGCTGCAATCGCTGCAGTTTTGGCAATATCCCCACCTTGATCTGCGATAGGGGTGACGCAACCCAAGACTATATCATCGACTTTGGATGTGTCGAGCTGGTGACGCTGTTGTAATTCGTTCAGTAATGTTGTGAGCAATGTAATCGGTTTTACTTCATATAGTGAGCCGTATTTTTTTCCTTTTCCGCGTGGTGTGCGAATGGCATCAATAATGTAGGCCTCGCTCATAGGTTTTCCTTGTATCACCTTAAAATTGTTGTTTATCGAGTGTACTCAATTTAGGTGGCAGCGCAATGATGATAAACATTGGCTGCTTTGATGTTTTTCGCCAATTTGGCAACTTGATTGAAAAATGGATTGTGATACAGAGGGCTTGACTTATACCGCTCAATGGTTGAGTCGGGAACAGCTTGAACTGGATCAATATCCAGTTTATCCAAAAGGCATTGAGCAATGGCTATTCAATGCGTAGATCAACTCAAGCTTGAGTTGATGGACTCATTCGATAAATCTAAATGAAAGAACTGGTTATAGGGCGATTCGGTATATTCTGCAAAAGCATCACCCTGAACAAAACCAAACTTCTTATAAAGGTTGATGGCTGCATCAAAGTGAACGTCTTTTCCTGTTTCTAAGCTGACTCGCCGATATTGACGTTGCTGAGCGAGTTTTAATAAAAATTCAAGCAGTTGTGCTGCGACGCCTTGGCGCAAATGAGCAGGATGAGTCCGCATAGACTTGATTTCTGCATGCACGGGCGTTAGTTCCTGAAGAGCGCCACAACCCAGTAACTGATCATCATTCCATAAGGTATAGAAGCTCACGCTATCTTTTTGCAAGCTACTGAGGTCTAATGCAAAACTATGGTCGGTTGGGGTATTTTGCTGCATGCCATGTAAATGGATATGAATGAGATTTTGGACTTGTGGGTGGGTGAAATCACCTTTTTTTATGATCATTCTTGTTCAAGCTTATCGTAAAATTAAGCTTATTTTTTACCATAGTTTGAAACGAGTGTTCAACAATCTCTAGTTGAACACTCTGGTGGAAAAAATTAGTTATGATGGCCGTGCAGTTGACGGTATAGACCTGGGGTGACACCTGTCCATTTCTTAAAGGCCCGGTGGAAGGTACTGGTTTCACTAAAGCCAACTTGTTGAGCAACATCTTCAAGGGTCAGGTTTGGAGTCAATAATAAATGAATCGCAGCATCACGACGCAAGGCATCCTTCACACCCTGATAACTTTTACCTTCAGCAGCTAAACGTCGACGCAACGTCTGCGGTGATAAATATAACATGGCAGCTACATCGTTGAGCGTTGGCATTTCTTCGCCAATCTGGCTCTTTAACACATCGCGGATACGAGAGGTAAGTGAGTTGGTGTTCTTGAATTTCACTAATAACTGGGCTGGTGCTGCCTTCAAGAATTCTTCTAGCGTTTTTTCATCCTGACGGATAGGCAGGTCAAGATAATCTGCTGCAAAGGTGATTTCGGTACGTGGGGCATCGAACTGCATAACCGGAGCGAAGAACAATGCATCATATTCATCAGCATGGCTTGGACGTTCATAACCAAAATGAACACGTTCCAAAGGTAAGCGGCGTTCAATCAGCCACGATGCAAGACCATGCCAGATCATCAGCATACTTTCAGTAATAAAGTGATCAGGATCTAATGCTTTGGGAATATGAGGCACCAGACGCGCTTCATGCTTGTCCCGTTCCAGGCTGACCGACCACTCATCACCAAACAGTTTGTAGAACTGGGATGAAAGCTCTAGAGCCTGTCCTAATGTTTTGGAATGGATAATCAACTGGCACATGATGGCAAATGTACCTAAGCGGCGCGGCTGTACATCAAAACCGACGTGTTCGTCCTGAGTTACCATCCATAACATTTTTACAAAGCGGGTATATTGCTCTGGAGAGATTCGGGCTTTGGGCTGGCGGAGCAATTCAGCTTCTATACCGACATGTGAAAGTAATGTTTCAACGTCCATGCCTAGGCGTTTAACACCTGTTAAAGCCGCATTCACGAAGTGGATGCTGATCGTATCACGGCTCATATTGAATCCTTCATTTTCTTTACTATTCACGATAATTGACCTAAATAACCGTCTAAAATATCAAATTGGGCAATTGACAAGAAAAATAATTGCCCATTGTGTACATGTTAAATTGCCGAAACTATCAAGGTAAATGGCTGAACATGACATTGTTTTTATGTTTATGCAGCCCTAGTATAAAAGAAAATTTGAATAAATTGAGTAAAAAATATCATGCCAAATGCTCTGAAGGGTTTGAAAGTTCTAGATTTTTCTACTTTGTTACCTGGCCCGTTTGCCAGTATGTATCTGGCAGACATGGGTGCAGAAGTGATCCATGTCGAATCGCCGACACGTCCTGATCTGGTAAGGATTATGCCACCCTATGCGAATGGTCAGGCCACTGCACATAGTTATCTGAATCGCAACAAGCAGTCAATTGCGCTGGACTTGAAAGACAAGACCAGTATTGAACTGATCAAGAATAAAATATCCGGGTTTGATATTGTACTGGAGCAGTTCCGTCCGGATGTGATGCGCCGTTTAGGGCTGGATTATGAGACACTGGCCGAGATTAACCCGCGCTTAATCTATTGTTCCATTACCGGATATGGGCAGACAGGAGCATATAAAGACCGCGCCGGACATGACATTAATTATTTGGCTCTGGCGGGAGTTTCCGGTCATAGTGGCCGTCAGGAGGGTGGGCCGCCGCCCCTCGGGATTCAGGTTGCCGATGTTGCAGGTGGTTCCCTGCATGCCGTGATTGGCATCCTTGCGGCCGTGGTTGAGCGCCAGCGTAGTGGCCTTGGGCAATATATTGATATTTCCATGACTGATTGTGTGGCCAGTCTCAATAGCATGGCTGCTGCTGCCAGTCTGGCCGGGCAAACCCCACAGGCACCGGAAGCGGGCATGCTAAATGGCGCAAGCTTTTATGATTATTATGAAACCCGGGATGGCCGCTATTTCTCTGTCGGCAGTCTGGAGCCTCAGTTTATGGCTGGCTTGGCAGCTGCTCTGGAGTTGCCGGTGTTGTTGGCAAAAGGTGCATCGTTTGATCCGGCAGATCGTCAGGCCGTGAAACAGGCTTTAAGGGACAAGTTCAAAACCCGGGATTTTTCCGAATGGCAGCAGTTATTCCAGCAGCTGGATCTCTGTGTTGAACCTGTGCTGAGCCTGGATGAAGCGCTGGTTTCACCGATTGCCCAGCAACGTGACTGGGTGGTGGAAGTGCCCGTATCTGAGCATTCTGCACAAACCGAGTCTCAACTGGCTTGTCCGATCAAATTTTCCCGTTCCCAAATGCGCTATGCATTTATCGGTCAGGGACTGGGGCAGGGCAAATGGTAGAAAATATGTGCAATTAATCACTGTTTGTTGAAATATTGCCCATACCGTTAACATTTCAAATAAATTGTAATTTAAAAATAATAGTAATCTTTTATACACAAAAACATAAAAGGTTACGTAAACATGACAATCTCTAAATCTATGATTGTTTCTTGTTTATCCGTTCTTTCATTGAGTCTTTTTGCACAACATGCTCAAGCTGCTTCTTCCGCATTTGATCCGAATAGCCCATGGCTGTTTGGTGATTGGAATGGTCAACGCACTGCGTTACAAGAACAGGGTTACAAGTTTTCTGCTGATTACACTGGTGAATTTGCAGGAGTTTTAGATTCTAAACAACATTCAAGCCACGGCAGTGAATTTACTGGGCAACTGGCTTTAGGTACACACTTTGATCTGAACAAGATCTTGGGGTGGCAAGATACCGAAGCCCAGATCACGGTGACCTATCGTGATGGCCAGTCGCTGTCACAAACCGCCGACGGGCTGCAGGGGC
>NZ_JSUS01000066.1 GCF_000805455.1 Acinetobacter sp. A47 | reverse complement strand
CATTCATCACCCCTTTCGGGTTACCTGTAGAACCTGAGGTATAAATCACATAAGCAAGATGACGGCTGTTTAAACCAATCTCTGCCGGTAGCAGATTCTCTTCAGAATATGCAGAAGCCTGTTCAAAGGCATCCTGCAGTAATACCACCGGTACCGATGAACTCTTCAGCACATCTATACCCGTCGCATCAGCCAGTAATAATCTTGGAGAGGCATCTTCCATAATATAGGCCAGGCGCTCTA
>NZ_JSUS01000005.1 GCF_000805455.1 Acinetobacter sp. A47 | reverse complement strand
GCATCGCCTGCTGTGAAGCTGCCCACAACCGCACCGCTAACAGTCTGGTCAACGCCTGCTTCTGCTGCGTTAACGATGTTATCGCCTGCAATCGGGTTGATCACGACTACTGGTGTAGTGATGTCAACGGTATAGCTGGCATCTGCGGTTACTGTACCGGTGTTACCTGCGGCATCGGTTGCAGTAATGCTGACATTGATGGTCTTGTCGGCATCAAGGACTAACTGTCCGCCATCAACCGTTACGCTCCATACCCCACC
>NZ_JSUS01000002.1 GCF_000805455.1 Acinetobacter sp. A47 | reverse complement strand
CGACTGTGGTTACACTCCTCATCAATGGCGTGACTTACACCGCAACGGTTGATGCAGCAACAGGTAACTGGACAGCTGATGTAGCCGGTAGCGACTTGCTGGCAGACACCGATGCCACTATCGATGCGACAGCGACCTTCACTGATGCAGCAGGTAACAGCAGCACGGTTACTGACACTCAAGGCTTCACTGTGGATGTTACGCCACCGGCAGCACCAGAGATCAATCCGGTCAATGGTACTGATCCGATCGCCGGTACAG
>NZ_JSUS01000041.1 GCF_000805455.1 Acinetobacter sp. A47 | reverse complement strand
TGTTTAACCGCAACCATATGCTGGTTGGTGGCGTGCGTCCGCACCTGTATTGTCTACCCATCCTCAAACGCAATATTCACCAACAGGCATTGCGTGAACTAGTCGCCAGCGGTTTTAATCGAGTATTCCTCGGTACGGATTCTGCGCCACATGCACGTCATCGCAAAGAGAGCAGCTGCGGCTGCGCGGGCTGCTTCAACGCCCCAACCGCGCTGGGAAGTTACGCTACCGTCTTTGAAGAGATGAATGCTCTGCAGCACTTTGAAGCATTCTGTTCTGTAAACGGCCCGCAGTTCTATGGGTTACCGGTCAACGACACATTCATCGAACTGGTACGTGAAGAGCATCAGGTTGCTGAAAGCATCGCACTGACTGATGA
>NZ_JSUS01000008.1 GCF_000805455.1 Acinetobacter sp. A47 | reverse complement strand
ATATTCGGCAATATAGAAATTCGCCGCATACAAGTAATAATCTTCCTTTTTCGCTTCTAAAAGATACAAAATCGACTCTTCGTTGAAGTTTAAATTGCGCTGAACAACTCCTTTCAGAAAAAGTGCTTTTTTATCCTTTGGATATTCGTGAAGCAACTGATTTAATAAATCTTGCGCCTTAATTAATTGCTGAATCGGATTGTGAATAAACGAAAAACTTTTCCAAATGGGATATTGATTCTCATCCATTTCATCATCAAAAATCAAGAAAAAAATATCATTAAAAAGTCGATTGTAATCCACAGTATAAGTTTTAGTAGTGCTAAAATTAAGCTATTTTTAGGTAAAATCCACGAATAAAATAAAAATCAGCTTTAAAT
>NZ_JSUS01000042.1 GCF_000805455.1 Acinetobacter sp. A47 | reverse complement strand
ATGATGCTCGTAACTTCGTAATCAGATATCTCAGTCCCAGACCTTATTCCCGTAATACTCATAACCTTGGGTTTGCCAGTCTTCACTACGTAATACTCGCATTTATGGTCATAGCTACTATCACCCACCTTACCGCAGGCACCCCCAAGTTCACGATTCTTATCTACCGCAACCCCAACGAACTCCACCTTGTTCGCGTTACCCCCATAATCTTTGGCTATCTCCGTAATCTTTTGCTGCATAAAATCCAAGGAAGAATACCCCCAAAACGCCCCTACAGGGTGCTTATAGTAGCTAGTTTCGGTATTCCATTTTTGTTGGCCATTAGTCCCGCTGCGCGAAAGTTGAAAAACACTTGGCACACTGCCATTCTTGAACTC
>NZ_JSUS01000039.1 GCF_000805455.1 Acinetobacter sp. A47 | reverse complement strand
AGCTAGAGTGAACCACCTGATCCCTTCCCGAACTCAGAAGTGAAACCTCTTAGCGCTGATGGTAGTGTGGCACTTGCCATGTGAGAGTAAGTCATCGCCAGCTTTTAAATACGAAACACCCCTGACCTAACGGTTAGGGGTGTTTTTTTATGCTTTGTATTTTATATATCCAGTAATTACTTTAATGAAAATGAATAAATGTTTTACCGATGTGTCATGATTAATTTTTTATTCTTTATATTTATTTGTTAAAAGATCTAACCAAACTCTCGGTTTAATCAAATAATATGATTGGCTTCACTTTAATCTTCTTTACTTGAAGATAAACTATATTTACACAAAATCTATAATATGGTTACATTAGACATATTTTTATAATGAAATGTCTGATTCCTTGTGGAATCGATTGGGGATAAAAAAGGAATGATCATGACTAAAAAACAACTTACATTAAAGTTGTCGGCGATTGCTGTCTCTGTTTTATTAGCAAGTTGTGGTGGAGGTGGGGGCGGCTATTATGGCTCGAATGATAATAATGCCTCAGGTGGAAATGGCCAGACACCTGTGACTGCTGTAAATATTACAGAGATCACTTTATATGATGCCAACAATACTGCGACCAACTCAATTACTGCGGCTGGTGTGACCGCTAAAGTAAAAGTAACGGATTCCTCTGGAAAAGGGATGAGTGGAGCAATTGTGACCTTCAGTGGGGAAGGTGTAAGCTTCGGTACAACAAATGGTGCTGTACTGACCAATGCAGAGGGTGAAGCAACAATTTCTGTTAAACCTCAGGATCTCAATGCCACGGGCGCATATCAGCTTACTGCTACAACCAGTCATAATGGCATCACAGCGACAACCAAACCTTATAATTTCGTACTTCAGGCCGCAAATATTGTTTTAGTTGGTATGACAGCTGCTAGCACGCAACTGGAATCAGGGGCATCAACCAATATTACCCTGAAAACACAAGATTCAAGTACCAAGGTAAATCAGAATAACGTGACGGTCAGCTTTAATGCCACTTGTGGAACGTTTGAGCCGGCAAGTGTTGTGTCTTCAAATCAAGGGGATGTCACAACTTCTTATAAAGCGATTGGGGCTGATGGAAAGTTATGTGAAGGACAACAGACTATCCGGGCGTCGGGTTCAAATATCCCTGAGTCAAAAGTTGATGTCAATATTGCTGCAATTGAGGCTAATTCCTTAAAGTATACAACATCAAGTCCGGTGACTTTGGGTATTAGAAGCAGCGGGACTGCGGCATCTGGCCAGATTGAATTTACTTTGTATGCAAATGGAACGCCTGCTGCAAACAAGGATGTAAATATTGAGCTGGTTCGTGCTCCAGAAGATTTAAGCTTTATTTCTTTGGGTAATCAAAACCTTAAAACTGTAAAAAGTGATCCGAATGGTAAGGTTGTTGTAACATTATATCCGGGAGACAAACCTGGGCCTGTTGAAATAAAGGCGACTTTGGTTTCAAATAATGTTGTTTCGGCTTTATCCAAGAATGTATCTGTATCAACCGGGCGTGCAACTCAAGATGGTTTTAGCTTGTCTGTCAGTAAAAATGCCTTGCAAAACAGGATTGATGGGGATAGTGCAACGATTAATGTCATGTTAAGAGATCGCACAGGTAATCCGGTACCAAATGGAACGGTAGTGAGTTTTATCAGTGAAGGCGGTGTTGTGACGCCAAATTGTTCAACGAATAATGGCCGTTGTGCAGTTACCTTGTCGGTGCAGGATCCACGTCCTTTAGATAACCGCGTTACTGTTCTGGCCTATGTTGAAGGGGATAAGAGCTTTACCGATCTGGATGGTGATAATCTTTATACCAAAGGGGTAGATAAGCTGCTTAGTAATATTGGCAGCTTCTTCCGTGATGATAATGAAAATAACCAATACGATAATAACTATGGTATTGGGGAGTTTCTTTATAATCGGAAAATTGTAGGCAATAAAGCTGCATGCGCAGCCTCAACGATTAATCAGCCGAATATTGCCGATACCTGTGATGATCAGCTCGATGGTATTTTACGTCAGCAGTTGATATTTGCATTTTCAGAAAATACCGCAACATTTACCAATGTTAAAGCGAGTGGCGATTTATTATCTTTCAATTTATATGGAAATAGTATGCAAGGTGTTCCGATGCCGACTGGTTCTACCGTAAGCGTTACAGCTGAAGATAATACCAAAGATAATAATCTGTCATGTACTGCGGAATTTGTACAAGGCAGTTCACCGGTCGCAAATGTATTTAACCTTTTGACTCCAACAACGTTTAAAAATAGTACCCAGGTTTTTTATGGATATCGTTTGAAAGAGTGTGCTAAAGGAGATAGCTTCAAAATCTCGGTAGCGGCTCCTGATGGTAAGGTCTCAACCATTTTTACGGCTTACCAATAAAACAGACTGGTTTTCTGGGTAAAAAAACAGCACTTCGGTGCTGTTTTTTTATAATGCTGTCCCGACACTGACTGAGGCGGTCGGACGAAGCTGCATTGAACTGCAAGCGGAAACAGCGAAAACACATAACAGGATAACAGCAAGTTTTGACATGGTTCTTTATCTCTTGGAAAAGAACCATCTTCTTATAATCGGAAGGAATTCACTATCTTGCTCGGGTAATAAAATGTAATAAGCTTAATCGTCCAGTAAATCCATCTGTTTTGCTAGCTGATACAAGTTATTTGAACGGTTGCCTGTACGGCAGAACATCAAAATAGGCTTTGGCAGTTCGTTATAATGATTGGCAAAAGTACGGACATCCAGCTCGGTAATCTGGCCTGCAACAATAGGTTGATAGACATAATCCAGACCTGCATTGCGGGCAGATTCTTCGATCTGTGCACTGGTCGGTTGATCTGGGCCACCTTCCATATCTGGGCGGTTATTTATAATCGACTTGAAGCCTTTTTCCACGACCTGGCCAACATGCTCTGGACCGATTTGACCTGCAAAACCTATATTATCTGACATCTTGTCACTCCAAAAACAAACAAAACATTTTATGCTCTATCATAGCATTAAGCTCGATCTTGAGTTTAAATGTCTATATTAAATAAACGATGATAACGAATAAGATACGCAATGGAGCGCGCATGCACACTTATACCGTTGAGCCTTTGTATGTTCCTCATGGAGATGAAACGATTGCTGCCGATTTCTATCTTCCCAAAACAACGGTAAAACCTGCGGTGATTGTGATGGCACACGGGTTTGCCGGATTGCGCCAGTTTAAGTTGATCCAGTACGCCCAGCGTTTTGCCCATGCCGGCTATGCCGTAATTTTATTTGATTATCGTTATTGGGGCGGCAGTACCGGTAAACCGCGTGAACTGGTTTCACTGAAGGCTCAACTGGATGACTGGAAAACCATTGTCCAGTATGCTTCAAACTGTAAACTGATTGATAGTCGCAGAATTATTCTATGGGGGACTTCGCTCAGTGGAGGCTATGCGCTCAGTTTGGCTACCGACCTGAAAAATATTCAGGCAGTCATGGTGCAAGTACCTTATGTAGACGGGGCCGAGACCGCCAAACTGTATCCACTGCAACGTTATCCTGAAGCATTAAAGCGTTCCAGCCAAGACTATATGGGCTCCAAGATGGGCCTGACCCCGAAAACCTTACCGGTCGTCGATCAGAACAAACTCTGTTTCTTGCCGACCTCAGACAGTTATTATGGCTACCATTCGATTGTAAATCCTGATTATTACTGGAGTGGTGAAGTCCCAGCCCGGGTGTTTTTTAATCTGATGCGTTACCGGCCCATCCAGTTTGTGCGCAAGATTAATATCCCGGTACTATTTATTGCAGCGAAATATGACAGCCTGATTCCGATTGCCTCCAGTCGTGAAGCGGCTACCAATATTGCGCCATTTGTGAGCTATCATGAGTGGGAAATGAAGCATTTTGATATTTATCATGATTCTTGGTTTGAAAAAGCAGTCACAACCCAATTAGAATTTTTACATCAACATATCGGAGTGATGTAAATGATTCTTGTCTGTGCATCATGTGGTGCAAAAAATCGTGTACCTGAAGAAAAACTGGCAGGCCATCCTAACTGTGGGCAATGCCATAAAGCATTATTGCTTTTAGAACCTGTTGAATTAAATGAGCAAAATTTTAGCAATTTCATTCGCAATAATGATTTGCCTGTACTGATTGATCTATGGGCAGAATGGTGCGGCCCATGTAAAATGATGGCGCCACATTTTGCCCAGGTCGCCAAGCAGAATCCTTATGTGGTGTTTGCAAAAATTGATACGGAAGCAAATCCACGTTTAAGTGCTGCATTTAATGTACGCAGTATCCCGACCCTGGTACTTATGAATAAAACCACAGAAGTGGCAAGGATCAGCGGAGCATTACGTGCACCTGAATTACAGCAATGGCTCGACCAGCAGTTACAGCAACATCAAGGACATTAACATGAGCGAACGCCCAACACATCCAGAAGGCATTCTATCACTACAGAACATTGCCATGCCGGCTGATACCAACTGGAGTGGTGATGTTTTTGGTGGCTGGATTGTGTCCCAGATGGACTTGGCTGGAGCAATCCATGTAGAACGTTTTAGCAAAGGCCGTTGTGCCACGATTGCAATTAACCAGATGAATTTTCTGGTTCCCGTGAAAGTCGGCAATGTGATTAGCTGCTATACCAAAATCCTGAAGGTCGGTAATAGTTCGGTACAGGTTCAAATCGAGGTGTGGAATAGCCATGATGATTCTCGTGAACCTGTCCGTATTACGGAAGGGGTCTTTACCTTTGTGGCTGTGGATGTAAATGGCAAGAAACGTTTAATTGGTGATGAAATTAAACAGACCTTTTTAGCAACACAGTCAGCATAAATTTTTCTGAACACTTTTATCGAGCATCTAGCCCATGGCAGAAGAACTGGTTTTACAACACGGTCATAAAGTTGAGCAATATCAAAGTATCCTTCCACAGATTCAGGCAATTGTGGAAGATGAAACAGATGTGATTGCCAATCTGGCCAATATCTGTGCGGCACTCAAACAGCAATTTGGCTGGTTCTGGATCGGCTTTTATTTGGTAAAGGGCGACGAGCTGGTATTGGGCCCATTTCAGGGGCCAATAGCCTGTACCCGTATTGCTAAAGGTCGCGGTGTGTGCGGTAGTGCATGGCAACAACGGCAAGTGCTGGTTGTGCCTGATGTCGATCAGTTTCCTGGGCACATTGCCTGCAGTTCTGCATCAAAATCGGAGATTGTATTGCCGATCATGAAAAATGCTGAGTGTGTGGGGGTGCTGGATATTGATAGTGATGCACTCGATCAATTTGATGAGGTCGATGCTGAATATCTGGCACAGCTGGTGTCCGTGATCGAAAAATTTATCTAGATCAAAATAAAGCCCAAAATCATTTGGGCTTTATGGTCTGATTCAGGATTATTTTTTGCGTTTTGGCAACCAGGCCCAAAGCATCTGGCACTGGATTGGTTCATTTCCTGAATCATCAATCACGGTTACAGGAATCAATAACTCGCCTTTTTCATTCTCGGCAATCAGTTTTTGCTGATCTGCCGATAAGCTGGCTGTTGCGGTTAACCCCCCTTGTGCGACCTTTAAATAATCGACATGCAGTGATTTGATCAGCAGGATACGGTCGTCTGGCACATGCAGGCCGGTGAGGAAGCCGGTTGCGGTTTCGGCCAGTAACGCCATCGCTGCTGCATGTACCCCTTTGATATGGTTTTGCATGTTGCGCTGGTTTTCAATACGTACCGTTACGTGATCTTTATCTACTTCCAAATAGCGGATATTGGCAGTGCCAACCATTGGAACGACGCGACCAAAGGCTTTGCTCCAGAGCGTGCTACGGATGCCCTTGGGAAATTTAGAGGTGGTTTTAACCAGCTTGTAAAGGCGGTTATCTTTTGCCATGGTGAACCTATTATTTAATCTTTGAAATTATTAAACTGGAGTGGCAGACCAAATTGTTGTTCACGTAAAAAGTTCATGACCTGTTGCAAGGTATCGCGCTTTTTATCCGTGACACGGATTTTGTCTCCCTGAATAGAAGATTGCGCCTTGATGCCACTTTCTTTAATGGCTTTATTAATTTTTTTTGCGGTATCAGAGTCAAGCCCATCTTTAAGTTTGATCACTTGTACGACATGCTTACCAGAAGCGGTTGCTTTTTGCGGGTCGAGTGCCTGTACATCTACCTTACGTTTATAGAAATGGTTTTCCAGCATGCTATAGACCTGTTCACACTGGAAATCACTTTCAGTCGAGATTTTGATTTCCTTGTTTTTTTCGTTTAGCTCAATTGAAACGTCTTGTCCACGAAAGTCAAAACGTGTACCAATCTCTTTTTGCGTGTTTTGCACGGCATGATTGACTTCAAATAACTCTAATTCAGAAACAATATCAAAAGAAGGCATGGTTAGACCTTTACAAAGGGAAAGAATATTTGAGATGCTAAGGGGGTTTTCTTCATTTGCCAAGTGTTGTTTACATCAAAGGAGTGCACAATGATCCGTAAACAAGAAATTACAACATTTGAGTTCCCAGAAGGCGCAGTCATTTGGGATGTCCGAGACGCCAAGGCGTATGCAGAGGCTCATGTCAAAGGGGCGGTAAATCGTCCAATTGCTGAACTGACTGCGGATAGTTTGACTCAGGTTGCAGCGGATCAACCGATTTATATTCTATGTGGTGGCGGTAGTAAAGCACCGCGTGCAGCAGAGCTTCTAGACGGTATTGATAATTCCCGTGAATATGTTGTATTGATGGGTGGCACACGCGCGGCGCGTGATGCAGGATTAGCTTTGGAGCAAGGCGCTTAGACACTCAAAAAATTTGCCAAAATACCCGGGTATTTTGGCAAATTCAACAAGAATAAAATTTCAGATCAAACAATAGCTAACCCGAATAATACGGTTTTTTCACCTTTGCTTTTTTCTGGAAACGTTGCGGATTCAGTTTATCCAGTAACGGCTGTGCAACCGGGCACAGTTCACCCAGTACCAGAGCTGCCAAGACTTCGCTGCACAATGGCGCATACAGGAATCCCTTCGATCCCAAACCGGCAAAGGTATAGCTGTGTTCATGATCCTGGATTTTGCCAAGCAAAGGCAGGTAATCCCGACTTTGTGCACGGATAGAGGCCCGGCCTTGCCAATGCTCTACAGCAGGGAGTTGCTGTGCATAGGCAGGGAACACATTGTGGATAAGTTGCTTGTTATGCACATGGTCTTCCATCAGGACATCTGCATCATCGCGGTCTGGATAGAAGGACGCCCCCAGAATCAATTGTGTAGCATCCAGTTGCATGCAATAGCCACCATAGCTATAGGCCTGATCCCGTGGCAAAGGCTGTTGGCCATTCTCCACCCAGCTGACCTGTCCCCGAATAGGTTTTAAAACCGGATAGTTTTCAAATAGCTCGGCACTTTGTCTGGCACAGCAAACGATGACATGATCAGCTGTAGCTAGCAACTGCTGGTCCTGCCAAAGCTCAATGTGGGCAGGTAGTGGATTTAAGCGGGAAACCCTGGCTTGTGTTATGCCAATCTGGGGATGCCGTAAAATTTCATCACGTAACTGGTGAGGTGAAACCGCGCCTGCATGATGCAGGGTTAAACTCGGAAACTCGGTTTTTGGTTCCTGTTGCGATTTCGATGGAGCAGTCAAGACGCCTTCAGGGTATTGCGCGGCAAAGCCCGGCAAGTCTGTCGCATTTTTCAGGGCCAACTGCTGCACCTGAATTGGCCTAAATGCATTAAAGCGCGCATAAAAGTTTAAGGCATACTGCCAGCTCAAGGTCATCAGGTGTTCGGCGGCCTGTTCAATCGGGCAGAGTTTAGGGTTCAGCAGTGCCAGTGGATTGCCAGATGCGCCTGCAAGCGGCTCATTTTGCTCATAGAGCATGACTTGATGGCCACGTTGGGCAAATGCCCAGGCAGTAATTAAACCTGCGATTCCTGCGCCAATGATCGCGATCTGGCGTTGCCCGGTTTTGACCGGTGATGATTCTGTCTCAGGTTGGGGAATTGCAGGGGGCTGTGCTGAGCCGGTCTGCTCTGTTTCCGGTGTTACCGGCGCTTGCCAGATGGCCTTGAGCATTTCCCGTTTATGCCCGAATCCCCGTGGACGGCTAATCTGGATGCCATGCTGTTTCAGTCCGCGTTTTAGTACGCCTGCAACGCTAAACGACGCGAAAGTGGTTCCCAACTCGGACAAGCGTACAATGTGATTCAGTACATTTTCCTGCCACATATCCGGGTTGCAGGAGGGCGCGAAACCATCCAGAAACCAGGCGTTGACCGCTTGTGTTTTGGGAATGACAGGAAAGATATCCTGTGCATCGCCTAGCCATAAATCAATGCTAAAGCGTTCTTCGGGAAAACTGAGGCGGTGGCAGCCTGCAATCGGCAGGGGATATTGCTGAAGCAGCTGGTCAGCCAGTGGTTTCAGTTCCGGCCAGACATTCAGTGCGCGAATCAGGTCTGTTTTGCTGAGTGGAAACTTTTCGACACTGATGGCATGCAGGTGACTGTGGTTATCTGGACGTACCTGTTGCCAGAGTTGCCACAGGGTCAAGAGGTTCAGTCCGGTGCCAAAACCGGTTTCACCGACACAGAAGTATTGATAATCACCTAGTTGGGAAAGACGTTCGGTTAAGTCATTACCGTTTAAAAACACATGGCGTGTTTCCAGTAAACCATTGGCTTTGGAAAAGTAGACATCGCCAAATTGCCTGGAAATGGGAATCTCGATACCCTCGACCCATTCCCAGTCCAGATCAGCGGTTTGTAGTTTTGATGAGAGAGACATAAATTAAGAGAAGTTTTTTACCATTGACGACGACGTTTGGTGTAAACATAACTGGCAATAAAGAAACCGAGAATGACACCGACTGCAATGGTCATGGCGCCGTATAAAAACATTTGCGCGCTGCGTTCGCTTTGCAACACCTGTACCTGTACGGTTAAATTGTCATTCTTTAACTGCAGTTCCTGGTTTTGTGCCAGTGCTTCAAGGTTGGCATGTTCAAGCTGCTTTAAGCGGCTGGCCTGATCCTGAATCATGGCTTTTATTTTTGCATCTTGCTGCTGTTTGGCTTTAGCAATCTGTTCAGCCGTCAGCGGTTTGGCCGCAGTGGCAGCTGGATTGGTCGGTGTTGTTACCGTGGTTTTCGCTGGTGTGGCTGGAGCAACTGCTGCGGGAGCAGGTGCTGGTGCAGTGGGTTCCACCGCCCACGCGCTAGAACCGAGTAAACTGAAGGCGAACAGGCTTTTGACTGCAATGTGCATGATTTACCCTTTTGGAAAAGCTTTGTTGAACGGTCTGACCTCAATATCTGAGTAGATCCCTTCTTTTAAAAATGGCTCTTCCTGAATCCAGGCATCCAGTGCTTCGCGGCTCTCAAATTCAACAATCATGGTACTGCCCAAAAAGCCTGCCTGTGGATCTTGAGGATCTTTCGGATGTGCGCCAGCAGCAATTAAACGGCCTTCATCATCTAGCTTTTGTAGACGTTCAATATGTTGCGGGCGGGTGGCTAAACGTTTTTCCAGAGTACCTTCGCGATCAGTACAGGTCAGCACAAAATATGGCATGGCAGTAGCTCGATGATTTAAAATCTATTCAGTGGTTTTGAAATGTTTTCGTAAGAAAAATAGTATAGCAGCAAGGTAACTCAGAGAAACGATAATATCGCCAAAAGCCGTGAATTCGCCCCAATATTTTCCTTGCATATAGACAAAACCAAAGAAGAAATGTAAAGCAGCAAGCAAAAAGAATTGACCGCACCAGGCCCAGTTCAACTTGATCCAGCCTCTAGGGCTCAGTTCTAACAGTGAACCTAACAGTTTCTGGATAATCGGCATGCGTTCTTTATTAAATAATGGCGTCACTAAAAAGCCGAGACCAATCCCGATATTGATAATGATGGCTTTCATTTTGATGTAGGTCACATCGCTAAAAATCAGCGTGATGCCCCCAAAGATGACCGACATGAGCACGATAAACCACTGCATTTTTTCCAGCTTGAATTTCTGGAAAAAGAACAGGCAGCCATAAACCACAAGGGTCGAAATCAGCAGGGCACAGGTCGCTACCAGAATATGGTTCTGGTCGGTATTTCCTGCGCTACCCACCAGTTGCAACAGGGGATGATGACTATCTTTAGGATCGGTGGTCTTATAAAAATAAAAGAAGATAATAATCGGAAGATAGTCGAGCAACGCTTTCATGTTACAGTACGATGATGAAATAGGTCAGATAGCATAATACAAACCATGTTCGGTGTCGATTTACATACCCATACGCTCATTTCCGACGGTACCTTCTCTCCCGAGCAACTGGTACAGGCTGCTGTTGAGTTAAAAATACAGACTTTGGCAGTGACCGATCATGACACCATGGATGGGCTGGAGCGGGCGCAAAATTATGCACAAGATCATGATATTCAAATTATTTCTGGTGTAGAAATCTCCAGTCAGTGGTCACGGCCCAATACCAAAAAGAGCTATGGTGTGCATATTGTGGCCTTGAATATGCAAGATGAGGTCCCGATCAGGGCCATGCTGGAACAGCAGAAAAAAGTACGGGCTGAACGGGCCCGGCTGATTTGCCAGTTACTGGAAAAATGTATCGGTTTTGATATTTACCCGGATGTCGTTGCCCAAGTGGACGGGGAAGCAGATCGGGTGACTCGCACCCATATTGCCAAAGCCTTGGTTGAAAAGAATATAGTCAGTCGTCCGCAGCAGGCCTTTGACCGTTTCCTGAAGGAAGGCAAGAAAGCTTTTGTCAAATTCGAAGGGGTGGGGCTGAAACAGACCATTGAGATTATTCATGCCAGTGGCGGTTTGGCGGTGCTGGCTCATCCGACCCGTTATGATTTGTCGGCAACCAATATCCGTTACCTGATTGAACTGTTTGCTGAATCTGGCGGGGATGCTGTCGAGTTACCGCCTGCGATAGAGCCTGCTTCAACCCGACAGATGGTTGACCGGATGATTCAGCAATTTGATCTGGCGGTTTCAATTGGCAGTGATTTTCATGGTGACAATATGCCGTGGATCAAACTGGGGCAAACGCCGCGAGTCAAAGAGGGACAAACAGGGATTTGGGAGCGTTTTCGATAAGTGGAACAATGAAAAAATTACAATGTTGCTTCATCGTTATTTTATTCCTGATTGTTTTATGGAGCATTCAATGGATGTTTCACGGTTTTGCAGGACTTTAAATCCAATTAGATTTTAATTTGCCAATCAGTATGTTGCTGGAAGTAATCGTTTAAATAATCTAAAAAGCTTTGCACCTTTGGTGGTACCAAGTCCCGATGCGGAAATACTGCATAAATTGCTGTGGGTTGTACGGGAAAATCAGGCAGCAGCTGGACCAGTTTGCCTGTGTTTAAATCTTCCGCAACATGCCAGAGTGAATGATTGGAAATACCTACTCCCTGTAAGGCAGCCTGTCGGATGGCTTCTCCCGAATTACTACTAAAATAGCCTGCGACACGGATCTGTTCAGTTTCACCGGTTTTATTCAGAAAATACCACTGGTCGGTTAAGCCATTGGCATGCTGTTGCAAAATACAGCGATGTGATTTGAGCTCCGATAGGCTTTCTGGTCTGCCATAGTGTTGCAGATATTCGGGTGCAGCACACAGTAACCGTGGATTTGGGCTTAATTGTCTGGCAATCAGGCTCGAGCTTTCCAGCCGGCCAATACGAATTGCCAGATCCATGCCGTGCTGAATTAAATCGATATTCTGGTCATTCAGGTCCAGATGAATATGCAGTTCAGGATGTAACAGCGCGAATTTGGCAATCACGGGCATTAAAACCTTGGTTCCAAAGATTGCAGAAGCAGTCAAGCGCAATGTCCCGGAGAGGATATGATCTTTGACTTTTAATGACTCATGTAAATTGACAAAATCAGCCATCCAGCTACGCCCGTGCGTCAGCAAGGTGCGACCTTCTTCGGTCAAGGTGAGTTTGCGGGTGGTACGATGAAATAAACGCAATTGTAGCTGTTGTTCCAGTCGCTGCAATTTCTGGCTGGCGACGGAGACTGAAATATTGACCTCCTGGGCGGCTTTGCTGATCGAGCCCAAGTCTGCAACCCGAATAAAAAACTGGAAATCTTCTGTATTCATTATCCATAAAACCAGAAAAGTATTTCCTGATTATCGTGGTTTTTTTAATAAATCCCTAGCGCTATTTTGAAGCTTAAGCAATTACATGTTTAAGAGATCAATCATGAAATATCATTTTCTGGGTAATTCGGGCTTAAAAGTCTCGGAATTAGGATTTGGCACGGGCACTTTAGGCGGGCAGGGACAAATCTTCTCTGCCTGGGGACAGGCCAGCCAAACCGAGGCCGATCACATGATTCAGACCGCTTTAGAGGGCGGGATCAATTACTTTGATACCGCAGATGTCTATTCGGATGGCGAGTCGGAGCGAATGCTTGGCAGGGCTTTGGCTTCAAAAAGACAGCAGGCAATTCTTTCGACCAAGGTGGGCATTCGTAGCTCGGCGCATCTGAATGCTGCCGGATTCAGCCGGGACTATTTACTTTCCGCCGTGGAGCAATCACTGACCCGACTTGGAACCGATTATATTGATGTATTGCAATTGCACCAGTTTGATAGTTTTACTGCATTAGATCAGTTGATGAAAACGCTGGATGAGCTGGTACGAAGTGGCAAGGTACGTTATATCGGCGTGTCCAATTTTGCTGGCTGGCAACTGATGAAAGCTCAGGCCATTGCTGAACAATATGGTTATGAAAAGTTTGTGGTCAATCAGGTTTATTATTCTTTAATTGGCCGGGATTATGAATGGGAACTGATGCCGTTGAATGACGATCAGCAGATCGGAGCCGTGGTGTGGAGCCCTTTGGGCTGGGGACGCTTAACCGGCAAATTTGACCGGGAAAATCCGGTTCCGGTACAAAGCCGTTTGCATGACACGGTGCAGTTTGCACCCCCGGTCAATGAAACACATCTTTATCAGGTCATTGATGTGCTGAAACAGATCGCCAAGGAAACCGGTTATGCCATTCCCCAAATTGCCTTGAACTGGCTGTTACAGCGACCAACCGTCTCCAGTGTCCTGATTGGCGCCCGTAATCAGGCCCAGTTGCAAGAAAACCTCAAAGCAAAAGAGCTGCAATTATCGGCGGAGCATCTGGTGCAGCTAGATCAGGTCAGTGCGGTTTATCCGCCGTATCCTTATTATCCCTACTGGAATGGACAGTTTACGGAACGTTTCAGGTCTCTGGTGCCCTCACAGTTTGTTTAAGCGATTGATTCATCATCCGGATAAAAATGCCCTCTTCTGAGGGCATCGGAATTAGAGCAGGTTGTGATCTTGGGCCTGAATTGGCGGTGGTGTCGGCCGGCCCAGGGTACCGAGTAATTCGATCTCGATCGAGCGGACCATGGCATCGAGTGGCAAGTCATTGCTTTGGGTACCAAAAGGTTCTTCAATTTCAGTGCTTAGCGCATCCAGGCCTAAAAAAGTATAGGCCAGAATCCCTACCAGTAAGGGGGTAACCAGCCCCAATAAAGAGCCCAGACTGAAAGGTAGCATAAAGCAGAAGAAGTAGACGGTTCGGTTCAGCAACACCGAATAGGCAAACGGAATCGGGGTATTGGCAATACGGTCACAGCCGGTTTGCATTTCACTTAAAGCCGCCACATGACGGTTCATCTGGGTATAAATAATATCCGAGATTTCACCTTCTTTCATGGCCTGTAACAGTTCCCACTGGATCAGGCTCAGCGTGTACTGCGGGGCATTGTGCTGTTGGTAAAGCTGGGTCAGCGCCTGCTGGCTCAAGCCACTGGTTTCTGTGAGTTCGGTCGGATTGGCGGTCTGATGACGTAACCGGTCACGCAAAACATTGGCAAACACAATCACGTTCTGGATGATGCGTTCGCGACGTGCCTGAGTGAGGACACGACAATCACGGTCAAAATGCCGGGCGGTCGCAATCAGAACGCCCCAGAGTTTACGGGCTTCCCACCAGCGATCGTAACAGGCGGTATTTTTAAAACCCAGAAAAATGGACAGAACCACACCGATCAGGGTAAAGCCCACCAGCGGAATTTCAGGGAAACGATAAAGGTCAACGTATTCAACTCCACCAATAATGGCAGAGATCAGCATGACAAAACCGAGAGAAGGCAAAATTTTGGGTAGAATCGTCCCACGCCATGAGAATAAAACTTTAAAAATACTCGGCTGGTCACGGACAATCATGTTATATGAATCATTAATTTTATGTGTTGATGTTCATGCCAGACTTACGCTTTGTCAAGACTAGATTGCCTGTTTACAGCAGGGTTGAGTAGTTGTTGTTCAGAAAATGAAAAATAGCCTTCGGGTGAAATAATGAAGTGGTCGATCAGTCTGATTTCCAGCAGGTTGCAGGCCTGTCTGAGCTGTTGGGTCAGATCAATATCTTCTGCCGATGGCCGGGCAATGCCATAAGGATGGTTATGGGCGACGATAATCTGGCAGGCCTGCTGCTGTAAGGCATAGCGTAAGGTCTGGTTCAGTGAAATGCTGCAGGCATGATGGGAACCGAAAAACAGTTTTTTAAAGTGCAATTTTCTCAGTTCTGCATCCAGACACAGCACCGCAAAGACTTCCTGTTTTTCTCCTGACAGTTCATAACGTAAATAATCCAGTACCAGCGTAGAGCTGTCCAGACAAAGCCGTTGCTGATGAAAATGATTATTGAGATAGCGCCGTCCCAGTTCCTTGACTGCCATGAGCTGGGCATACTTGGTTGCCGCAATGCCGTTAAATTGGGACAAGTCCTCAAGATTGGCATCAAAGATCAAATTAAGCCCACCAAAATGTTGAATCAGTATCCGGGCAAGCTCGACCGCAGAATGCTGTTTGGAGCCGGAACGTAGAAAAATGGCCAGCAGTTCTGCATCGGACAGGCTTTGAGGGCCTTGTGACAATAACCGTTCCCGCGGACGTTCTTGTGCTGGCCATGTTTTGATGGACTGATTCACTTATAAATTCCTCATTGATTTTATTGCATTTATTATTTTTATTAGTAAAAAAAAACGACCATTTTTCTTCCCGTGCCCTGAGCAACTGCCGGATGGATTGGGCGATCTGGGCGCCTGAAATGTTTATCGTCCCACTTGGGTATGAACTTATTTAATGCTATTGTGAGCGCCACTGCAACAGTAAGGTATCCTGTTTGTGAGCTTCGATCTAAGTGTAATTCCACATAAAAACATTATATTAGCGGTTACGGGCGGTATTGCTGCCTACAAGAGCGCCATTCTGGTACGTCGTTTAAAAGATTATGGTTTTGATGTGCGCGTAGTCATGACCCAGGGCGCGCAAGCATTTATTACACCTTTAACTTTTCAGGCACTGTCTGGCAATCCTGTACATACCGAATTGCTTGATCCTGAAGCAGAAGCCGGGATGGGACATATTGAACTGGCACGTTGGGCAGATCTGGTTCTGGTTGCGCCTGCAAGCTGTGACACGATTGCAAAATTTGCCCACGGTCTGGCAGATGACCTGCTCAGTACGCTCTATCTGGCCACCAAGGCACCTGTCTGGGTAGCACCTGCCATGAACCAGCAGATGTGGGCGGCAAAAGCGACACAACGTAACTTGCAGACACTGGTAGAAGATGGTGTGCATGTGATCATGCCGGATGCCGGTGAACAGGCCTGTGGCGATGTCGGTTTAGGGCGTATGCCTGAGCCTGAGGACCTGGCCCGTCAGGTCGCCGCCTATTTCCATAAGGCACAACGTGCACTTGCTGAAAAATTTGGCCTGCTGGCAGGCAAACGCGTCACCATTACCGCAGGCCCGACCCGTGAAGCGATTGATCCGGTGCGTTATATTTCTAATCACAGTACCGGTAAAATGGGCTTTGCACTGGCAGCGGCCTGTTATGCGGCGGGTGCAAAAGTGACACTGATTGCCGGCCCCGTCAGTCTGGATACACCGAATGGCGTGCAACGTATCAATGTCAGTTCAGCGATGCAGATGCTGGATGCCAGTATGAACCAGCTGAAACAAGGTTGTGACATCTTTATTGCAACGGCCGCGGTGGCGGACTATCGGGTCGCACAGGTCGCAGAACATAAGATCAAGAAAGCCGGTGACGAGCTTGCCGTTGCTCTGGTCAAGAACCCGGATATTGTGGCAACCATTGCCCAGCAGCAAGAACGTCCATTTATGGTCGGCTTTGCCGCTGAAACGCAAAATGTTGAAGAATATGCGGCAGGCAAGCTGGTGGCGAAAAAGCTGGATATGATTGCCTGTAATGATGTGTCGCGTCCGGATATCGGGTTTGCGTCAGACCAGAATGCCATGACGGTGTTCTTTGCCCAGTCCTACCATATGCAAAAACGTGAGCTGGAAAAAGCCTCCAAACAGGAGATTTCACAGCAGCTGGTCGAGTCCATTGCCGATGCTCTGCGCCGTCGCCTATAAGGGTTAAAAGCCATCTTTTTTATTAAAATGCAACGATTTCGTTGCATTTTTTATGTATGCTAAATCAGCAATTGCCGTTATACACCGGATCGAAAAGTATAAGGTGGTTGTTTCCGGAAAATAAAAGTATAGCCACAGTTTTTGATAGGATATCCTGATGATTAAAAAAACTTTAGCCACCCTGACCATGTTAACTGCTTTCGCCTTGAGCCATACCGCAATCGCGGGTGGGCTGGAAGATGACATGAAAACGCTGGGCAAGAATTACAAGGCCTTTAATCAGGCTGACAATGCACAGACTGCGACGGCTGCGCTGAATAATATGCGCGCTGCTGCCGAGCATTCCAGACAGTATAAACTGGCGCCAAATACCACTGAAAAGGTTTCGACCTCTACGAGCCTGTTTGACCAGATTATCGGTGAAATTGATAAAACCAAACTGCTGGTTCAAGCTGGTAAGCTGGATGAGGCCAAGAAACAGGGCAAAAAAATTGCTGAATTACGGGATCAGGGACATAAATACTATACGCACTGATCGGGAAACCAGTCTTGGGTGTGAACGGGCTGTACTTTCAGGAGTACAGCTTTTTTATGCGTATGTGAGCTTAAATGGCTTGAATCAGACTGAGCATGATTCGGATTTTCATGAAAATATAAAGTTGCTACAGTGAAATCATGACTGATGAGAGGTGATGATATGTCCTCACAACAACGTAATTATGAACGCATTGCCCAGGCGATTGAGTATATCCAGCAGAATTTCCGGCAACAGCCACAGCTTGATGAGGTGGCGGCATTCATTCATTTAAGCCCTGCCCATTTCCAGCGCCTGTTTACCGAATGGGTCGGCACCAGCCCGAAAAAGTTCTTGCAGTATATAAGCATCGAACATGCCAAGAACATTTTAAAACAGGGACAGGGCAGCATTTTTGATGCCACTTTCGGCACAGGACTGTCCAGTACCAGCCGTCTGCATGATCTGTTTATCCAGATTGAAGGCATGACCCCGGCCGAATATAAACATGGTGGTCAGGATTTGACGATCCATTATCAGTTTGCAGAGACCTTGTTTGGTGAAGTCCTGATTGCATCGACCCATAAGGGCATCTGTGCCTTGTCTTTTGTCGATCATCAGGCTGAGGCTTTGACCCGGTTAAAGGGGCAATTTCCGCAGGCACTCTTTATTGAACAGATTGATGCCTTCCAGCAAAGTGCTTTAGCCCTGTTTCAAAAAGACCAGCAGCAACTGGCTGAGATTAAACTGCACCTGAAAGGTACCGAGTTTCAGTTGAAAGTCTGGCAAAGCCTGCTCAGGATTCCGATGGGACAGCTGTCTACCTATGGTGAGCTGGCAAAAGCCATTCAACATCCCAATGCGGCACGGGCAGTAGGTACTGCGATAGGCTGTAATCCGGTTGCGTTTCTGATTCCCTGTCATCGGGTGATTCAGTCCAGCGGTCTGTTTGGCGGTTATGAATGGGGCAGTGTCCGCAAAACAGCGATCATTGGCTGGGAAGGTGTGCAAAGCCATGCCGCAATCTGAACAAGAGCAGATCCAGACTGTGATCGACAAGATTCAGGCTGCGGATTGGGAGCTGATCACAGAACAAATCCACGATCAGGGATTTGCCTTGATTGAGCAGGTGTTATCTGCCCAGCAGTGTGAGCAACTGAAACTGTTATATCGGCAACCGGAGCTGTATCGTAAAACGGTAGACATGCAGCGTTATCGTTTTGGGCGAGGTGAATATAAATATTTTACTTATCCGTTGCCCAATCTGATTGAACAGCTACGTCATGAGGTCTATCCCCATCTGGTGCCAGTTGCCAATGCATGGTTTCGGGTTCTGAAGATAGCGCAAACATTCCCGGCCTCACATACCGAGTTTTTACAGCAATGCCATCAAAATGGACAAACACTGGCAACGCCACTGATTCTGAAATATGGTCAGGACGGTTTTAATACCTTACATCAGGATATATACGGAGACGTGTATTTCCCGCTGCAACTGGTGATTGTATTGAGTCAGCCGAATGTGGATTTTAGTGGTGGTGAACTGGTCTTTACCCAACAAACACCTAGAGCTCAATCCAAGGCGCTGGTGATGCAGCCACAGCAAGGCGATATTGTAATTTTTACAACCCGGTTTAAGCCGGAAAAGGGTAGTCAGGGCTATTATCGGGTCGAGATCAAGCATGGGGTCAGCCCGGTTCATCAAGGTGAACGTTATAGTCTCGGGATTATTTTCCATGATGCGGTGAGTTAGGCGGATGTGGCGACATGACGAGTTAGACGCGCACGAGTTACGCCAAAAACTGAAGCGGCAGGAAATCCGGTTTGCAGGCAATTTACCGCTTAAGATTTATGGCCGGTTGACCTGTGGCTCGGGGAAGCGCATGCTGAAAAAGAACCGGGTATTTTTCTTGAATGAAGATAAAGCGATAGCTCAAGGCTTTCGTCCCTGTGGCCATTGTATGCAGCAAGCCTATAAGAAGTGGAAAGATGCAACTATTTGATATTGAAGCTGATCCGACTCAGAATCAGTTGCCTTATGACGGCACGGTACAGTATTACGGTAAAGTGCTGCAGACCGCAGTGGCAGACCATTACTTTGAGACGCTGCTGCACAGCATTGCCTGGGAAAATGATCAGGCACTGATCTTTGGAAAATTATTGACGACCAAACGTAAAGTGGCGTGGTATGGAGACCGGCGCTTTGAATATACCTATTCCAACATGAATAAATATGCCTTGCCGTGGACAAAGGAATTGGTTGAATTGAAACAACTGGCTGAGACCCTCACCGGGGAAACCTTTAACTCCTGTCTGCTCAATTTGTATCATTGTGGCGATGAAGGCATGGCCTGGCATAGCGATGCCGAAAGCGATCTGAAAAAGGATGGAGCAATTGCATCACTGAGCTTGGGTGCAGAGCGAAAATTTGCCTTTAAGCATAAACAGAGTAAGGAAAAAGTCGAGCTTTATTTGGAGCATGGCAGTTTACTGGTGATGAAAGATAAGACCCAGACCTATTGGCTGCATCGTTTGCCACCGACCAAAAAGGTCAGTACCGCACGGATTAACCTGACCTTTAGAAGTATTGTGGAATAAGCCGCTTTTATCCTAAACATAGTGATAAAGCTCAAGCCCGGAAAAGGTGTGATTAAAGGCTGCAATCAGCTGTTGAATCTGCTCGGCCTGATCCGGAACCAGCATCCAGTAAGGATTTTCATTGGAAATCAGCAATAGCGCCAAACCATGCTGTTCTGCCACGGCATAGATATGGTCAAATAAAATTGCATAGATATGTTCGGCAAAATCAATTTCATTGTGCTGTTCCGGGGGCAAGTCGGCATATTCGGCAAATAGCTGTTCAACTTCGGCCTCAATCCGGTTGTTCAACTGTTCAATATCGACATGGGCTTGTTGTAGCTGATAGCAGCGGTCGGTGTCATTGTCATAATATTCTTTTAGTTCAACGTACTGGATATTGCAGTGCAGGCTATTGGCCCAGCTGATAAATTGATGAAAATCCTGGGGATGGGCCGGGCAGGGCACCTGTCTAAGCTCGGGAAAAACTTGCTGGCAAAGGCTATAAAGTACAGGGGTCATCTGTTGTTCTCATTTTATTTATCTTCTGATGATTATAAAAAAACCACAGCGGTTGCTGTGGTTTTTTTTAATGGCATTCACAAAAAACTTAGGCTTGGCCTTGCGCATCTGCATCGGCTTGCAAGCGTTGCATGTTTGCTTCAAATTCAGCATCAAAGTTGATTGGGGTAAGGAGCAATTGCGGGAAGCTGCCTTTGGTTACCAGATCATTCACTGCTTCACGCAAGAACGGGAACAGGATATTCGGACAGTACGCACCCAGAATGTACGGCAGGCGATCTTCTTCCACGCCATCAACCAGGAAGATACCTGACTGGGTCACATCCACAATGAACGCAGTTTCATTGTCGTTGTTGGCCTGAACCACAACTTTTAAAGACACTTCGTAATGAGTTGGATCAATTTTTTCTGCAGCAGAAGATAAATTGATATTGAGTTCTGGTTGCCATTGCTTGGTAAATACTTGTGCACCAGGAACTTCAAAAGAAATGTCTTTGGTATAAATACGTTCTAACGCGAGTTGTGGTTGAACTTGTTCTTCGCTCATTGTTTTTCCTTAAATCCGGGATGTGTTGTTAAGCTAATAATTGGTCGAGTTTACCTTCACGCTCTAAAGCATAAAGCTGGTCAAAACCACCGATAAACTGATCTTTGATAAAAATTTGCGGTACGGTACGGTGATTGGTACGTTGCATCAGTTCGATACGAACTTCCGGTGCTTCATTGGAAAGATTAATTTCTTTAAAAGCAACACCTTTGCGCTCAAGCAATTGTTTTGCACGGACACAGTACGGGCAAGAATGGGTTGAATAGATGGTGACGTTTGGCGTTGTCATTGTATCTCTCCTTAAGCTTTGGTTTTGCTTTTCACTAAAGGCAAGCCTTGCGCTTTCCAGTTGCTAATCCCGCCGTCTAGACGGTAGCTGTCAGCATGACCTACTTTTTGCAGTGCTGAGCCGGCAACTTGCCCCAAGTTACAAATGAAGACCAATGGACGATCACTTGCTTTTAATTCATCAACATGACTGGTGATCTGGCTATATGGAATGTTACGGCTACCGCTAATGTGACCATCACGGAAATCTTTACCATCACGTAAATCGATCAGCATGGCATTTTTTGCCTTGACCAAGATACCGAGTGATTGTGGTGAAATTTTACGACCATTGCGTTGTCCTTCCAGAATAAAGAACAACACGATTAACACGCCGAGCGTACCAAACAAGAAGGGGTGATTCCCCATAAACTCTAACCAGCGTTCCACAAGTCACCTAAAATTAAAATACAAAATTGATCCTGAGTATAACTTATCTCTATGGTGATCAAAAATGTTAGTTCAAGGGGAAAAGCCCAACAAAATTAACTTTTTTGCTGCGCTTCCTGAATTTCATCGATTAAGCGCAGGTAACTGTCCAGACGTCTTGGCAAAATTTCACCCGCTTCAACCGCCTGTTTCAGTGCACAATTTTTCTCATGGGTATGGGTGCAATTACGGAACTGGCACAGTCCCAGATGCGTTTCAATTTCAGGAAAACCATTGCATACCTTTTCCAGACTGAGGTGCCATAGCCCAAATTCACGAATTCCGGGAGAATCGATTAATGCGCCGTTTGTTCCAAATTTGATCAAACGGGTCGAAGTAGTGGTGTGCTGACCGAGCGCCGAGTTTTCTGAAATTACATTGGTTTTCTGTGCGGCATCAGGAACGATAGTATTGATCAGTGAGCTTTTACCGACACCCGACTGCCCGACGAAAGCGACGGTTTCATTGTCCAGACGTGCAGATAATGCTGACAGGTCACCCCGTGAATGGCAGATCAGGGTTTCATAGCCCAAGGTCTCGTATTCACTGAGCATGGTGAGAATCGGGTCATTTTCAGTGAGCAAGTCAGATTTGTTCAGTACCAGCAGCGCCGGGATATTGGCATCGGCACAGGCCACCAGATAGCGGTCAATCAAGGTCGGCGCAGGTTCTGGTAAGGGCGCAAAGACAATCACGATCAGGCTGATATTGGCTGCGACCGGTTTGACCTTGTGATAGCGGTCGGGGCGGGTCAGCAGCGATTGTCTTGGATAAATCGCGGTGATAATGCCCAGACCGGTAATCGGATCGGCTTGCCATTTTACCCGGTCACCTGTGACCAGCAATTCCAGATTGGTACGGGTATGGCAACGCCAGATGCTGTCCAGTTCAATCGGTTTCCAGAACGGTTCCGGTTCACCCTCGGCCACTTGCGGTTTTTCAGGATGCTGTTCAGGCACAGACAAGGCTTGTACTTCGAGTTGACGACCATAATGCTGAACAACCAGTCCATCTAAATCTTGCGATGTGTCAATGTCGTCCTGACGCGATTTATGCTGTTTCTCAATACGACGCTGCTGTTGTTCGGTTAAACGACGCTTACGAATTAAAGCCATTCATATCCCAAAAAATCCACACTTTGAAGACAGCAAAAATAGCACGAAGCCGCTATAGAATTACAGCCAAGATGTAATTAATTTGCTACTATTGATGTTTTTAAGCACTTTAGAATCGCCATCCATGAGCAGTACCCCTGATACACGATTAATTTGGATCGATCTGGAAATGACCGGTCTTGATACCGATAATGACAAGATCATTGAAATTGCAACCATTATTACAGATGATCATTTAAATATCCTGGCGGAAGGGCCTGTTTTAGCGGTACATCAATCTGACCTGATTCTAAATGCAATGGATGAGTGGAATACCAAGCAACATGGTCAGTCTGGCCTGATTGAACGTGTGCGCCGTAGTAAACTGACAGCACAGGATGCAGAGCAGCAAACCCTCGAATTTTTGAAAAAATGGGTCAATCCGAAATCTTCACCGATGTGCGGTAACTCGATTTGCCAGGACCGCCGTTTCCTGCATCGTCTGATGCCCGAGCTGGAACAATTTTTCCATTATCGTAATCTGGACGTGTCTTCGGTAAAAGAGCTGGCGAAACGCTGGAGACCCGAAATCATGAATGGTTTAAAGAAAAATGCATCGCATTTGGCGATGGATGATATCCGTGATTCGATTGCAGAACTGAAATACTATCGTGAATACTTTTTTATCATGAATCACGATAAGTAATCGATGATTGAGTGATACATAAAAGGGGCTTAGGCTCCTTTTTTAATGCGCTAAAAATTTGGGCCTGATCAAAAAATCGCTTAAACTCGGGTTTTAATTGCAAACTATAAAAAAGAGAGTGTCCATGCAAAGTACTAACCCCATTTTAACGCGGGTAGAAACCTATCAGGATCTGGCTGCGCCAATGACCATTCAGGGGGCAATTCAAAAATCAGTCCTGCTCACAGTGATTGCTGCCGTTTTAGGAATGGCCCTATTTTTCTACTGTGCGATGACTGCCAACCTGTCGGTTGCCTACGCTGCAACGATTATTGGTGCAATCGGTGGTTTTATCCTAGCACTGGTGACCACATTTAAAAGCAATACCGCGCCGGCTTTAGCGATTCCTTATGCCCTGTTTGAAGGGGCTTTTCTAGGTGGTATCTCGTTTATTTTCCAGTTGAAATATCCCGGTGTTCCGTTACAGGCATTACTGGCCACTTTTGTCACCACTCTGGTGCTGTTTGCGTTATATAAATTTCAGATCATTCGTGCCACTGAAAAGTTTAAGGCGGTTGTGATTTCTGCATCAATCGCCATTGCCTTGGTGTTTGTGGTACAGATCATCTTGCGTTTGGCCTTTGGTTCGAGCATTCCCTATATCTTTGAAAGTAACTGGTTGGGATTGGCTTTGCTGCTTTTGTTGCGGTGATTGCCTCATTAAACCTGATTCTGGACTTTGACCTGATTGAAACGGCGGCGGCACAACGTGCACCCAAAGCATTTGAATGGATCTGTGCCATTGCCTTATTGGCGACACTGGTGTGGATGTATTACTCATTCCTGCGTTTACTCAGTCTGCTGCGCGGTGATGATTAAGCTCTGATTGACGTAGAAAATACAAATCGTCTTCATATGAAGGCGATTTTTTTATGCAAGATTGTAAAAAAGGTGGATTATGCAATTCCGCAAGCGCTGGAATCTTGGCATCATGTGGTGAAAATTTTTCGAGTGAGAATAAGATGTCACAAGGACTTTTAGCTGGTAAACGTTTTTTAATTGCCGGTATTGCAAGTAAATTATCCATTGCTTACGGTATTGCTACTGCCCTGCATCGTGAAGGTGCGGAGCTGGCGTTTACTTATCCAAATGAAAAGCTGAAAAAACGTGTTGATGAGTTTGCTGCACAGTTTGGTTCAACTTTGGTTTTCCCTTGTGATGTTGCTGTTGATGCAGAAATCGACAACACTTTTGTTGAATTGGCAAAACACTGGGATGGCCTGGATGGTGTAGTGCATTCAATTGGTTTTGCACCCGCGCATACGCTTGATGGTGACTTTACTGACGTGACCGATCGTGACGGTTTTAAAATTGCCCATGACATTAGTGCCTATAGCTTTGTTGCGATGGCTCGAGCGGCAAAACCATTATTACAAGCACGCCAAGGTTGTTTATTGACCTTGACTTATCAGGGTTCTGAGCGTGTGATGCCAAACTATAACGTGATGGGTATGGCCAAAGCATCGTTAGAAGCCGGCGTTCGTTATTTGGCATCAAGCCTGGGTGTAGACGGTATTCGTGTGAATGCAATTTCTGCGGGCCCAATCCGTACTTTGGCAGCATCAGGCATCAAGTCTTTCCGTAAAATGTTAGATGCCAATGAAAAGATTGCGCCACTCAAACGTAATGTGACCATTGAAGAAGTGGGCAATGCTGCATTGTTCCTGTGCTCGCCGTGGGCTTCAGGCATTACGGGTGAAATCTTGTATGTTGATGGTGGCTTTAATACGGTGGGTATGAGCCAAAGCATAATGGATGATGAATAATTAGCTTGCTCTAAATTATTAAATAAAGCCGCTTTATAGCGGCTTTGTTTTTATTATCTCCAAATTTCTAAATAGTATTTCTGTTCCGAAAAGAATTTCTACAGTACAAAACAAGTCCAATATCATTTTGGGAATATATTTAGCAATTTTATTCGGATGAAAACATTATTTTAATCAATTTTGAACAATTTCTCCCGACATTTATAGATTGCTTTGATGTTTGAAATTACCACAAGTCAGCTAATACTGATTATATTTACAATTCGATCATATCTGAGATTTGATAACCGAGATTAGTGATTCTAAATATTTCACCTTTGTGGCTGGGGTCTTCAATTAAATTTTCATATTTAAGTTCCTGAATAGCTGATTTCCAACGGGCAACCTCTCTTGGATGTTGTGATGAAATCAAATTTTTACCATTAGTTTGAATGTCCTCACCCCCTATATATCTTAGGGAAATAATAGTACCGTTGCTATCGAGGCTTGCTTCTTTAAGTAATACACGGGCCTCATTTGATAAAGTCGGAAGTGAGGTTTTAGATTTTACCACTTCAATTTGATGTGGTAATGAGCCGCTTACTTCGAATTGAAATAAAGAATGTTCATTAATTTTAAGCTGGAGATGGCGATAAAATTTATCTTTGAAGTCAGACTGGCTATCATAACCTTCATATAATCCACGAGTTTGACAATTTTTTTTAAACTTACTTAATTCAGCATATTGATTTGAATCAACAGTATCCATTACAACAGGCTGACTGGAAAAATAAAGCATAGCTGGTTTACCTGTGGCTATATGTTTTTCGATTTCCTCAACTGTACCGCTAGCATATTCTGTGGTAGGTGTTCCAATGCGAGTCCAAAAAACACCAACAAGAAAGTCACATTTATCTAAAACTTGATTATTTATGATTTCTTGAGGGGATGCACCCATTTCAGGAGATGAGTGAGATTCCCATCCAACAGGCAATAAAACAATATTCCGTGATTTTGAGTGCACAGCATTCCACTCATATATTACGTCACGAATGATTGTCCTTTCAGATGCAACATCTCCAGGAGAGGCTATCATTACATTGAATACTTTAGCTTCGTAACTCATCTTTTGAACTCTATTTTGTAAATATAATTAATCGGATTTTCTATCTTGTTTTGATCAGCATATGCAACAGCAATATTTGCGTCAACACAAAAGCTATGAACAACATCACTTTATAAACTTTGATCGTATATTTAATTTAACAATGGGTGATCTATTGAAAATATATCAACAAGTATAACTAATCATTTGTCATCTCATCCTTTATATGCTAATTAATGCTGGTTTTTTGTTGAATCGAAAATTCTAAAGAGAATGTCGATAAATATATTATTTTTTAGCTTTCGGGGTAGGTTAAAACGTGAAGAAAATAGCAGTTGTTTTAGGATTGGTCACTCTTCTTTCACTTCAAGGTTGTGCCGCAGTGATGGCAAGTAATCAGCCGCATAAAAAGAATATGGCGGTTCTTGAGGTAGGCAAACATCGAAATTATGTGATTTCTGAATTGGGCGCACCCGTCACTTCAGAAACCGTAAATGGCGAACGTAAAGAGATTTATACCTTCCAGCAAGGCTACTCAAAAGTAGCCAGAATCAGCCGTACCCTATGGCACACGACTGCGGATATTGCCACCATTGGTCTATGGGAAGTGATTGGCTCTCCAACCGAGTTGTATTTCAATGGTCAGAAACTTTCGTATGAAGTTGTTTTTGATGATCAGGACAAGATTAAACGGATTCAGCAGATCCAGAATAATCCAGATCTGGTGAAAGAATAATAGCGCGAAACAATAGCACTAAGGCTATTGTTTTGGTAGTTCTTTTACAGGGCTGCCACCCAGTGCCTGCATCAAGGTCACATAGGCATTGTATTGATTCTGCTTGGTTTCAACCAAACTCAGTCGTGCATTACGTGTGGTTTCCTGTGCATCCAGCAAGTTCTTTAAGGCAATTGCACCATTGCGATAACGTACTTCGGTCAAGCGTTCAGTTTTTTCTGCCAGCTCGACATTGCGTTGTTGCAGTTGCACTTGCTGGTTCAGTTGAGTGCGATTTGATAGCGCATTTTCCACATCGGCAAAGGCCTGATACAGCGTTTGACGATATTGAGTGATGGCTTTTTCATACTCAAGATCACTGATGGCAATATCTTTCTTCATATCGTTATATTGCAGGAAAGGCAGGCTTAAGCTGGCTCCCAAGGTTAAAGCAGGGTTCTTTAATAATTGGGTCAATGAAGTACTGGTTGAGCCAAGATTTCCGGTCAGGTTAATTGATGGATAATAGCTGGCTTTAGTCGCATCTTTATTGGCCAGGGTCTTACGCAAGCGTAACTCAGAGGCCTGTAAATCTGGACGGCGCGATAAAATATCGGCAGGTAAGCCGACAGCGATACTTGGCAAAGCATTGCGCGGTAACTGGGCCGGTTCCTGAATATTCAGCTGTTGCACGGGCTCATGCAGTAAAACTGCAAGGGCAGTACGGGTTTCAACACGCTGTTGTTCAATCTGGCTGAGACTGGCTTTCTGGCTTTGTACCGATTGCTCTGCCTGAGTCAGGTCCAGACCAGACACGGCACCTGCCTTGTATTGCGATTGTACCAAGGCATAGGTTTTCTGGGTTGAAGCCAGGTTCTGCTGAACCGTTCGATAGCGTTCATTCAGATACCCCAGTTGCCAATACAGCTTCGCAGTTGTTCCCACCAGACTTTGTGCTGTGGCTTGCAGGTCTTGTTCACTTGCCAAAGCTTCCCAGCGACTGGCTTCAGTCTGGCTGGCCAGCTTGCCAAACAAATCCAGTTCATAACTCACACCAGCGCTGGCGGACAAACCACGATCAGAGCCATCGCCTGAATTTAGGTTATAACTATGACCGGTGGAAACGGTAGAGCTGGTACGAAGGCCTTGTTTATTTGCAGTCAAATCTGCCTGTAAGCGGGCCTGTTTCAAAGTGATGCCTGCCACGCTTAAATCGCTGTTTCTCGCCAGAACCTGATCGACCAGTTGATTTAACTGGGCATCATTAAACAGGGTCCACCATTGGTCGGTCAGATTCACGGTTTTATTTTTTTGTGCATCGTACTGGAACTGTTGTGGTACTTGTACGGCAGGCGCGTTATAGGGGGTTTTTACGACCGCAGAACAGCCCGCCAATGATGTACTGACACAAAGTGCAAGTGCGATTTTATGTTGTTTGAATAACATTGATCGTCATTCCTTTAATAATTTGAAAAAAGCATGATTGTCGAGCTGGTGTCTTATCGAGCTTTCATCCTATTTTAGGGTAGGCCTTTGGCTCGACCTACTTTTTAAGGAAAAGTAGGCAAAACCTGAGTTGCAGTTATAGCAGCGTAAGATCCGCATGCCACATTCACAGCATAGCTGTTCATCTTTCGCTCAGACAAAGCATAGCTTTGTTTATCTTCGCTCAGGTTGCGGATGACATTCCCGAGTATCTTGTTTCTGAGATCAATTTTTGCTGGTTATTCTCTCGCCAAAGCCGCAACAGGGTCGAGCTGTGCTGCATTTCGTGCTGGCAAGAAGCCAAATACAATACCAATCAGACTTGAGCAGACAAACGCTGCCACAATCGAGGTGGTTGAATAACTCATTTCGATTACACCTTTGGCAAAGTGACCAATAATCTGTCCAATCCCTAAAGACAGCAGTACACCCAGCACACCACCCAATAGACAGACCAGAATTGCTTCAATCAGGAACTGTTGCAAAATATCGCTTTGTCGCGCACCAACCGCCATGCGTACCCCGATTTCCTGGGTACGTTCGGTCACAGAGACCAGCATGATATTCATCACACCAATTCCCCCGACCACCAGAGAAATAACGGCGATTGCTGAAATCAGCAAGGTCATGGTGGCTGTGGTTTGCTGGATGGTTTCACGGATACTGTCCGAGTTCTGGGTAAACACATCCTGTGCACCGTGGCGCTGTTCAAGCAAGGTCAGGATTGCATTTTCGGCAGCAGTACTTGGATATTCATCCTTAATGCGCACAATGATGCTACGGACATTGGATTGACCCAGCATCCGGCTCATGACTGTCGAGTAGGGCAGATACACATTCAGGCTGTCAGAATTTCCCATAAAGCCCTGCTGGGCATCAATCACACCAATAATGCGACTCGGTACACTGCCCAATAACAGCACCTGACCGACCGGATTGGTTCCATCGGCAAAGAAGGTCTTTTCCGTGTTGGTATCAATGACCACATCCTGCGCACGTTGGGTCACGCTGCTTTTATCGAAGGGCTGGCCAGATTTGAAGGTCATGCCGCGCACATAGAAAAAGTCCGAACTCACACCATTGACGGTCGCTGACGCCTCTGTATCTTTATAGCGCAAGGTGACACTGGTATTGGCTGAAGGGCTGACCCCATCTACATAGGGTTGCTCTGCCAGTGCATCGGCATCTGCGGGGACAAGGGTTTTTACCTGTGAAGCCCGGGAGTTATCACCAAAACCACGTCCTTGATAGACAGTAATGGTATTGGTGCCGAGACTGCTGATATTTTCCAGAATCTGTTTTTGTGAGCCGTTACCCAGTGCCACGACCGACACCACCGAGGCAATCCCGATAATGATCCCGAGCATGGTCAAAAAGGTCCGCATACGATGGGCATTCATGGCCAGCAAGGCCATACGGAATGCTTCACCCAGCCGGTCAAAGAAAGAGCGCCAGGCTGAGGTTTTTTTCTGCTGGATACGTTGCAGGCTATGCTGTTCTAGATCCTGATCGGCATGTTCAGGCACATTGGCACGGTCTGAAATAATATTGCCGTCACTGATCTCGATAATACGGGTGGCATTCTTGGCAACATTGAGGTCATGGGTAACCAGAATGATGGTATGGCCTTTGGCATTGAGCTCACGCAAGATGCGCATCACTTCAATACCGCTGTTTTTGTCCAGGGCACCTGTTGGTTCATCGGCCAGAATTACATCGCCGCCGTTCATTAAGGCACGGGCAATGGAGACACGTTGTTGCTGGCCGCCTGAAAGCTGGCTTGGGCGATGATGCAAACGTTCGCCCAGCCCCAGTTCTGATAACAGGCTGGCAGAGCGTTCCTGACGGATATGGCTGTCAACACCGGCATAGATGGCTGGTACTTCCACGTTACCAGAGGCACTCAGGTCACCGAGTAAATGATAACGCTGGAAAATAAATCCAAAATATTCACGGCGCAGCTGGGCCAGTTCATCCGGTTCAAGTAGGCGGGTTTCCCGGCCATTGACCTGATAACTGCCCGCAGTGGGTTTGTCCAGACAACCCAGAATATTCATCAGGGTCGATTTCCCCGAACCTGACTGTCCGACAATCGCAACCAGTTCACCGGCATAAATCTTGAGGTCGATTCCTTTTAGAATCTGTACCGTGCCTTCGCCCGCAGGAAATTCCCGGGTAAGCTTGCTGACCTCAAGTAGCGGCTGTGATGAATGTGTTTGATGTTGCGTCATATTACATTCTCATTGCACGTTGGTTGCTACGTTTTGCAGCTTCATTTGAGCTGTCAGAGGTATCGGCAATCACCACCTGATCACCTTCTTTCAGACCTTTCAGCACCTGTGCCGTGACACGGTTATTTAAACCGATCAACACGGGCTGTGGTTGAGCCGTACCGTCAGCCTGCAACACACGCACCATTCCTGTGGTTGCTTTACCTTGGGCAATCAGGGCTTTTTCTTCTTCACTGAGTTCCAGACGTTTTGGACGTTGTGCCTTATCGGTATCCGGTTTTTTCGCCTGTTCTGCTGATCTAGGGCCATGACCTTGGCCCGCTTTGCCACCTCGGTTAGCACGCTGGTTCTGGATTGCTGCCGCCGGGATGGTTAAGGCATTTTTAGCATCAGCCAGCACGATGTAGACCTGTGCCGTCATATCAATACGGAGTTTGCCATCTTCATTCGATACATCAAATAAAGCGTTATAGTACACCGCTGCATTCGAGCTTGAAGAGTTACTGTTACTGCTGGTTTCCGTATTGATTGAGTTTGGTGCCGGCTCGACCTGACGCAATTTGGCATAATGTTTCTTGTCACTGTTGCCCAGTGTGGTGAAATATACGGTTTGGCCTTTCTCCACCTTCATGACATCGGCCTCGGAAATTTGTGCCTTGATGGTCATGGTGTCGAGTTTCGCCAGTTTTACAATGGTTGGCGCGGTCTGGTTTGCGTTTACAGTCTGGCCTTCTTCCGTCACGATCGCCACAATGGTGCCGTCCATCGGTGCAACAATACGGGTATAGCCGAGATCTTCCTTGGTGGTGGCCAAGGTCAGGCGCGACTGCTCGATCTGTGCATTAATCGAGGCAATTTGAGCCTGTGCGGTTTTAAAGTTGGCTAAAGCCGCTTCCAGTTCAGCACGAGAGGTTGCATCTTGACTGTACATGGCCTGTTGACGTTTATATTCAGCTTCTACTTTTGCCAGATTGGCTTGTTGTACAGCCAGTTGGGCCTGTTGATTCTTGATATTGGCTTCGGCTGTCTTGAGTTCGTTCTCTTGCCGGATGGAGTCGATTTGTGCAATCAGTTGACCCTGTTTGACCTGATCGCCCAGTTGCACATACATCTTTTTAACCTGTCCTGACACCTGGGCACCCACGCTCACCATTTTGGTCGCTTCTAGCACACCGGTGGCCAACACCGAATCTTCGATATCGCCGCGGGTGACCTCTGCACTGATATACTGCGGTGCCTGAGCCTTAGGTTTGAAAAGGAACCATCCGAGTACGGCAAGAATCAGTACACCGATAGCGATCATGATGATTTTACGAGGCTGAATTTTTTTAGCGTTTGTATTTGGCATGATGACAGGTCAAAAGTGAGAAACTGGGCTTAGTATAAAAGTGAAATAAGGATAAAGCGTGAATATTTTTAACCTGTAATGAGAATTATTTGCTTTTTTGCCGATAACTTATTCTATAAAAATCTGATAAATACTATGCACACCTGCTTCGGCATTGGCTGCCAGAGCAATTCCACCCCGGACGGGCAGCTGATATTCCCTTGGATTAATCCGGATCAGGCGAGGGGCAAACCGCTCACTAAAATGACGGACGGTCGGAACAGCAGTACCAGCGCCTATCTCGATAACAACAGTTTGATGATGGCTATTTAAAAAATGATTAAGACGTTGCAGTTGCGGTGTCTGGCGCTGGCTAAGCCATGCTATGTCATCAAACATTAAAATATTCGGACGTGCCAGTTTGCCACAAGATGGACATTGCGGCAGTGGCCCTAACCACTGGCAATGCTGATGATCAATGTCCGGGATTAACTCATCTGCCGGCCAGATTATAGGCTGGCAGGCTGCAAGGCATTGCAAATGATGAATCGAACCATGGCATTCATATATAGACAGGCCATCAAAACCAGCTTTCTGGAATTGCCCGTCTACATTTGAGGTAAATACAAAATAGGGCAGTTCCAGCCGTTCGGCAAGTTGTCTGAGCAGATGGAAACCTTGATGAGGGACGGTTTGCCGATACAGTGCCAGGCGATGCCCATAAAACCCCCATGCCAGTCGGGGATGCCGTTTAAACGCTGCTGGGTTGGCAATTTCTGTAAAATCGAGCCGCTGTTTGCCGAGTGCCGGATAGGCCTGCCACATGCCCTGATGACCACGAAAATCGGGCAAACCTGACTCAATCCCCATACCCGCACCGGCACTGATGATCAGACTATCTGCCTGCCGGAACAGCGCTGTTATACGTTTGATGTGTTGCTGATCTAGAGCAAAGGCCATAGTAGCCTCCATTTTTTATCAACAGGAAGATTGCCCTCTCAGGCCGGTTATGCAAATAAGGTCCGGCCACACAGTTCACTCAAGGCTTGCAGCATCAGGTGTTCGGGATTTTCTTCCGACATGCCTTTGATCGAGGCATCAATCCGTAATAATAAATCAGGCCAGTGCAAAAACTGTCTTGGATTGAGACGGCGCAAGGCCTGTTGATACTGTGATACCTTGGTTTTCCAGATACCGAGCTGAAGGGCATTGTGCGGCTGTTCAAATAGTTGCATCAACAAGCGCATTTCTTTGCTCAGCGTCCATAAAATCAGGCTGTCAGGCTCACCCGCAGCAATCAGGTATTGATAAATCTTGACCGATTGCCCCAGATTTCCAGCCAGCAGCGCATCACTCAAATCATAGGTGGTATAGCGCGACTGATCTTGCAAACAGGCATAAAGCTGTTCGATCTGGATCTGTTGAACATCCGGAAAGGTATCTGCCACCCGCATCAGACTGTTTTTTGCTGCCAGCAGGTTGTGTTCATGATGTTGCATCAACCATTGCCAGGCATCATTGTTCAGCTGGATATTTAACTTTTCTGCTTCAAGCGCAAGAATGCGCTGCCGGTCTTGCGGATAGTTCGCTGTCAGCGGCACCACCACACCATTGGCTTCAATGACCTGAAAAAAGGCTGACTTGAGACTGCTACTGTCCTGTTTGGGCAATACAATCAGCAACAGGTTATGTTCATTATGCTGAATATAGCTTTTGAGCTGTTTTAAGCCATTGGCATCGGGTTTGATGTTGCCATGGACTTCAATGGCCAGCTGTTGCGAGAACAGCGACAGGCTATTGAGTGCATTGAAGACATTTTTCCAGTCATTGACACTGCTGATGTCATAACGCTGGCGTTCAACCTCTTGTTGTTGCCAGCTTTTCCGGAATGCATCGAGCAGGTTCTGTTCCAGTAAAGGCTCTTGTCCATGCATGATCCATGCACCACGCGCCTCACTTACCCGTTTTAAGGCCTGAACATAATCCAGTTTCATAAAGGTCGGTTATGGCTGCGCTTTAGGTAAACGGTTGGCAGCAATCTGTCGTGTAATCTGCTGGGCCATATCATCAATCAGGATACGGTTCAGATACGCTTCTTGCTGGTTATCTGTGTTTACTGTTGCCACGTCATACTGATAAGTGCGGGAAGCCGTTAAGGTACGGGGTTCGGTAATTTTCTTGCCTTGACGGTCTTCGATCTGGAAGGTCACGGTCAGCCGAAGCAGGACTTCTGTTAATTTACCATTGAGTAACTGGCGGCGAGGGGTGTAATCCAGAATGCGCAGCATATAGGCATCGTTAGAATTACTGAGCTGTACACCTGTCGCACTGAGATAAATACTGAGCCGGTTTTCAAGTTCATCGGTATTATCTGGCAGTACTAAAGTCAGCTTGTTATAGACCAGCGGTGCTGCTGTTGGATTACTTCCCTTTAAATGGAAGCCACAGCCGACTAAGCCTGCACTTAGGCCTAAAGTGAGAACGATAGCAGCTGCACGTTGCGCTAAGTGCATATTGATTCCTCTATGTATTCATTTTCCTTACCCCTCTTGTTTTACAAGAGAGGCACATCCCTTAACAAATGGATGTGCGGAGCAATGCTCCGCGGGAAGGATTTTAAACCACTAAGTTAACAAGTTTGTTGGGTACCACAATTTCTTTCTTGGTCGGGCCTGTCAGGAACTGCTGTACTTCCGGTAAGGCTTTGGCTAGTGCCAGTAAGTCTTCTTTTGACACATCAACCGCGACCTCTAACTTACCACGAAGTTTACCGTTGACTTGTACAACAATCGTTTGTGTATTACGGGTTAAGGCAGACTCATCCACTTGCGGGAAGGCAACAGTCGTCAAGTCCAGACCAAACTGGGCCAAAAGGGTCTGACTCAAGTGGGGTGCAAAAGGTGCAAGCAAGGTCAGCAGGGTAATGATTGCTTCACGTGCTACCGCAACATCATTATCGTCTTTTGCTTCAAACTTGTTGCTGGCATTGAGTAATTCCATCAATGCTGCAATCGCCGTGTTAAATGCATGACGACGCTCGATGTCATCACCGACCTTCTGGATGGTTTCATGGGTTTTACGGCGTAAATCCTGTGCATCTTTAGAAAGACTGGCTGTATCGATTGCAGCTGCCTGATTGCCTTTTTCAAGGAAGCCGGCCGCTAGACGCCATACCCGTTTCAAGAAACGGTTTGCCCCTTCTACACCCGCATCTGACCATTCCAGTGACTGGTCTGGCGGAGCCGCGAACATCATGAAGACACGTGCAGTATCTGCGCCGTACTGATCAATAATCGCTTGCGGATCAATCCCGTTGTTTTTCGACTTGGACATTTTTTCCTGTCCGCCGATCACAACTTCCTGACCGTCACCTGAATATTTTGCAGACAGGATACGACCTTTCTCATCGCGTTCTAATTCGATATCGGCAGGGTTAAACCAGGTCTTCTTGCCGTTTTCGGCTTCACGATAGAAGGTATCTGCCAGTACCATGCCCTGGGTAAGCAGGTTGGTAAATGGTTCATTACCTTGTACCACACCTTCATCACGCATTAATTTATGGAAGAAACGTGCATACAGTAAGTGCAGAATGGCATGTTCGACACCACCAATGTACTGGTTTACCGGAAGCCAGTTTTGAGCTGCTTCAGGTTTTACCATACCACCGGTAAAGTCTGGCGATGCGTAGCGAGCATAGTACCAAGACGATTCTACGAAAGTATCCAGCGTATCTGTTTCACGACGTGCGTCGCCGCCACAGCTTGGACATTTGGTTTCATAGAATTCAGGCATTTTATTTAATGGATTACCAGAGCCATCCGGCACTACATCAGTCGGTAATACCACAGGCAACTGATCTTCTGGAACAGGAACCTGTCCACAGCTGTTACAGTTGATCATTGGAATAGGGCAACCCCAGTAACGCTGACGGGAGACACCCCAGTCACGTAAACGGAATTGTACTTTGGCGCTGGCTAATCCTTGTGGTTCCAGTTTAGCAAGGAAGGCATCAAATGCTGGCTGGAATTCCAGACCATCAAACTCGCCAGAATTGACCAGCTTGCCTTCTTTAGAACCGTACCATTCCTGCCACTCAGCTGCCGAGTAATCGGCATCATCAGCACCTTTGGCATCAATCACTTGCTTGATTGGCAAGTTGAACTTGTTTGCAAATTCAAAATCACGTTCGTCATGTGCCGGAACCGCCATCACTGCGCCAGAACCGTAAGACATTAACACATAGTTGGCAATCCAGACAGGAAGCTGTTCACCCGTCACAGGATGCTTGACAAATAAACCTGTCGCCATGCCTTTCTTTTCAGCAGTTGCCAAGTCAGCTTCTGCAACTGAACCCATACGGCATTCTTCAATAAATGCAGCCAGCTCAGGATTGTTTTCAGCCGCTTTTAGCGCCATCGGGTGTTCCGCTGCAACTGCAACATAGGTCACCCCCATAAGCGTGTCAGCACGCGTGGTATAAACCGTTAGGCCATCTGCATAGATTTCAGTATTGGCAGACGGGAAGGTGATTTCCATGCCAGTCGAACGGCCGATCCAGTTACGTTGCATGGTCAAGACCTGTTGAGGCCAGCCGTCTTGCAAGGTATCCAGGTCATCTAACAATTCTTGTGCATAGTCGGTAATACGGAAGTAGTACATTGGAATATCGCGTTTTTCTACCAATGCACCTGAACGCCAGCCACGACCATTTTCAACCTGTTCATTTGCAAGTACAGTCTGGTCTACAGGGTCCCAGTTCACGGTTGAAAGCTTACGATAGATCAGGCCTTTTTTATAAAGCTGTACGAATAGCCATTGTTCCCAGTGATAATACTCTGGAGTACAGGTTGCAAATTCGCGATCCCAATCGACAGACAGACCTAATTTTTTTAATTGGTCACGCATATAGGCGATGTTTTCAAAGGTCCATTTTGCGGGTGCAACCTGATGTGCAATCGCTGCATTTTCAGCAGGTAAACCAAACGCATCCCATCCCATCGGTTGTAATACGGTCTCGCCTTTTAAACGGTAGAAACGGCTGATGACGTCACCAATGGTGTAGTTCCGCACATGCCCCATGTGCAGCTTGCCACTCGGGTAAGGGAACATCGACAGGATATAGCGATGCTTGCCTTCTACAGTATCTGCAACTTTAAAAACTTTGCGATTGTCCCAGTCTTGTTGAACTTGAGGCTCAATGGCACTTGCTTGATATTCGGAGTCAATGTGAGATGTCGTCATAGGGATATGCGATACAACAAAAAAGTAAAGTTAAGATTGCTGCACAGCATAGCGCAAAATTATAGGAAATGTCAGTTTTTAGCGCGGGATTTTATCTGCAAGCCTGACAGGGCCCGGTCCTGCTTGCAGATCGGTGCAGCATTTAATGAGCGCTGGATGAGGTGCTCACGGGTGGATTCTGAGGTTTGGCATCCGTTGCCGGTGTTTCGGTTACAACCTGAGGGGCAGGTGACGCAGTATTTGCATTAGCCGCAGGTGTTTCTGGCTGCGATGGATGCTGTTTCACCGAATGACTGCTGCCATAAGTTGAAACTTTATCCAGTCGTTTGGCACCTTTAGGTGGAGGGGTGGTGGTGTAGTGGGTCGAGCCATTGGCATCCATCCATTTATAATATTGCTGTGCCTGATTCTGGCTTGAACATAACAGCATGATTGTGGTTGTAATGGTGTATAGGACTGATTTTAAATAAAAAGATTTCATATTTGATCTCCCCAAGAGAATGTTGTTTATATTCGATCAAACGGTGTAACGAAGATGTTTACAATGCCTAGTTTTGCCTAAAAAGAAAATAGTTTTTTGATAAAAGGCCATTTAAAAAGACCAGATTATTCCGTGAAATGTGTTTAAAAAAACGGCAGCTAAAAAATATTCGTTAAAAACCTTTTTATTGTTCTTGACTTTGCTTATGAAAGAAACAAGAATGCTTTCTTAAGTTTTATATGCGCTTATTTGATCACCCTTCGAATAAATGTCATGGCTTGTAATGGACATTCTTTCTAGCCGAGAGAATGATTTTTTGAAATGTGCTTATCCCAGCATATTTTGATTCGAGATGTCATCAAGTTTATACGGCTGATGAGTCTCAGAAAATTTTTCCTATTACAGCAAAAACGAGTAGAATACGCACACTTATAAGAAGTGCAAAAGTTAATGAATAACACACGATTTATGTCTCCCATAAATTGTGCTAACACTAGGGTGAATCACGTTGGAACTTTTATCTGGTGGTGAAATGCTCGTTCGTGCCCTTGCGGACGAAGGCGTAGAGCATGTTTTTGGGTATCCAGGCGGCGCTGTATTACATATTTACGATGCGCTATTTCAACAAGACAAAATTAACCATTACCTCGTTCGTCATGAGCAAGCTGCCGGTCATATGGCCGATGCATACTCACGCGTCACGGGTAAAACTGGTGTAGTACTGGTCACTTCAGGGCCGGGCGCGACTAATACCGTCACTCCAATTGCCACAGCCTACATGGACTCAATCCCGATGGTGATTCTGTCGGGTCAGGTTGCAAGCCATCTGATTGGAGAAGATGCGTTCCAGGAAACCGATATGGTAGGGATTTCCCGTCCTATCGTAAAACACAGCTTCCAGGTGCGTCACGCTAGCGAAATTCCTGCCATTATCAAGAAAGCATTCTATATTGCTGCCTCTGGCCGTCCGGGTCCGGTTGTGGTTGATATTCCAAAGGATGCCACCAATCCGGCAGAAAAATTTGCCTACGAATATCCTGAAAAAGTGAAGATGCGTTCATACCAGCCGCCTTCACGTGGGCATTCGGGTCAAATCCGTAAAGCGATTGATGAGCTGATTTCTGCAAAACGCCCGATCATTTATACCGGTGGTGGTGTGGTTCAGGGCAATGCTTCCGGTTTATTGACTGAACTGGCACATTTGCTCGGCTATCCGGTGACCAATACCCTGATGGGCCTTGGTGCTTTCCCGGGTAATGATCCACAGTTTGTGGGCATGCTGGGCATGCATGGTACCTATGAAGCCAATATGGCAATGCATCATGCCGATGTGATTCTGGCCATTGGGGCACGCTTTGATGACCGTGTCACCAATAACCCTGCAAAATTCTGTACCAATGCGAAAGTCATTCATATTGATGTCGACCCTGCAACCATTTCCAAGACCATTATGGCGCACATCCCGATTGTGGGTGCTGTAGAGCCGGTGCTTCAGGAAATGCTGGTGCAGCTGAAACAGATGAATGTATCGAAGCCAAATCCTGAAGCCATTGCAGAATGGTGGTCCCAGATTAATGAGTGGCGCAAGGTACATGGCTTACGTTATGAAGCTGGCCAGAACGGTGTCATGAAGCCGCAACAGGTGGTTGAGGCACTGGATCGCGTGACCAATGGTGAGGCAATCATTACCTCTGACGTTGGTCAGCATCAAATGTTCGGTGCTAACTACTACAAATACAAACGTCCACGCCAATGGATCAATTCAGGCGGCTTGGGCACCATGGGTGTTGGTTTGCCATATGCGATGGCTGCAAAGCTTGCATGCCCTGACCAGCAGGTGGTGTGTATTACAGGTGAAGCATCGATCCAGATGTGTATTCAGGAATTATCGACCTGTAAGCAATATGGCCTGAATGTAAAAATCCTGTGCCTGAACAACCAGGCACTGGGCATGGTGAAACAGTGGCAGGACATGAACTATGAAGGTCGTCATTCGAGCTCTTATGTCGATTCATTACCTGACTTTGCCAAGTTAATGGAAGCCTATGGTCACGTTGGCATCCAGATTAACCACGCCGATGAACTTGAATCTAAACTGGCTGAAGCGATGGCAATTAATGATAAATGTGTGTTCATTAATGTCATGGTTGACCGTACTGAACATGTATACCCGATGCTGGTTGCTGGTCAGTCCATGAAGGATATGTGGTTAGCGAAAGGGGAGCGTACCTGATGAGACATATTATTTCTGTACTCGTTGAAAACGAAGCTGGTGCGCTTTCTCGTCTTGTTGGCTTGTTCAGCCAGCGTGGCTATAACATTGAAACACTCAATGTTGCACCGACCGAAGACGAGACCTTATCTCGCCTGACCTTAACCACTTATGGTGATGATCATAAAATCGAGCAAATCACCAAACAGCTCAACAAGCTGGTCGAAGTGGTTAAAGTGGTTGACCTGTCAGAAGGCTCACATATTGAACGTGAACTGATGCTGATCAAGGTCAAGGCATTAGGTGCAGCACGTGCGGAAATCAAACGGACTGCCGACATTTTCCGTGCACAAATCGTGGATGTCACACCGACCACTTATACCATCCAGATTGCCGGTACCACTGAAAAGATTGACGGTTTTATTGATGCACTGGCCGAAAATACTATCCTTGAAGTGGTTCGCTCTGGTGTATCGGGTATCGCGCGCGGCGAAAAAGTTTTAACAATTTAAAAAACCTTTCCCCAGCCCTCTTGATAAAGAGGAAGATCACTGTAAAAGGTCATCCTGGGGGGAGCTTACAAAAGATCTGTCCTTGCAGAACAAGGGAAATGACAACAATTTTAGCGGAGTAAACAGATGCAAATTTTTTACGATAAAGACTGTGACTTATCTATCATCCAAGGCAAGAAAGTTGCAATTATTGGTTATGGCTCGCAAGGTCATGCACACGCACTTAACTTAAAAGACTCTGGCGTCGACGTAACTGTAGGTTTACGTGCTGGTTCAGCATCTTGGAAAAAGGCTGAAAATGCAGGTCTTAAAGTATCTGAAGTGCCAGCTGCTGTAGCGCAAGCTGACTTGGTGATGATCCTGACTCCAGATGAGTTCCAGGCCCAGCTTTATCGTGACGTGATTGAACCGAACATCAAGGAAGGCGCAACTTTAGCATTTGCACATGGCTTCTCTGTTCTTTATAACCAGGTTGTTCCACGTAAAGATCTAGACGTGATCATGGTTGCACCTAAGGCACCGGGTCATACAGTACGTTCAGAATTCCAGCGTGGTTCAGGTGTTCCTGACCTGATCGCAATCCATCAAGATGCTTCTGGTAATGCACGTAACGTTGCACTTTCTTACGCTTCAGGTGTAGGTGGTGGTCGTACCGGTATCATCGAAACCTCTTTCCGTGAAGAAACTGAAACTGACTTGTTCGGTGAGCAAGCGGTGCTTTGTGGTGGTGCAGTTGAACTGGTTAAAATGGGCTACGAAACTCTGGTTGAAGCAGGTTATGCGCCAGAAATGGCTTACTTTGAATGCTTGCACGAACTGAAGTTAATCGTTGACTTGATGTTTGAAGGCGGTATCGCAGACATGAACTATTCAGTATCAAACAATGCTGAATATGGTGAATACGTAACTGGCGTTGAAGTGATCAACGAACAGTCTCGTGAAGCAATGCGTAATGCATTGAAGCGTATCCAGTCTGGTGAATATGCGAAGATGTTCATTCAGGAAGGTGCATTGAACTATCCATCAATGACTGCTCGCCGTCGCCAAAACGCAGCGCATGGCATTGAAGTAACAGGTGCAAAATTGCGTGCAATGATGCCTTGGATTCAAGCAAACAAAATCGTAGACAAAGAAAAGAACTAATTTTTTCTAAGTCAAATAAAGACCCTTGTTTATTCAAGGGTTTTTTTATGGAAAATCCTAGTGTTACGTACGTTAGCGAAGCATAGCTTCTCTCTTGCGTAGGGGAAAAGCGATGCTTTTCTATTTCCCTACTCATACCTTGGATTCAAGCAAACAAGATTGTTGATAAAGAGAAGAACTAATTTCTCGAATCAATTGATTTGAATGCGAAGACTCACTCTATTTGAGTGGGTTTTTTATGTCTATCTTTACGTGCCTCAAAAAGATGAAAGCAGTACTTTCATCTTTTTTCGTACCTTGGATTCAAGCGAACAAGATTGTTGATAAAAAGAAAAACTAGCACTTTATTTAACTGTTTATATGCTATAAAAACTATATAAGTAAGGTTTTTATTGGTCGATAACAGTGATTTTATATAAATATGTACGTTTTGATGATGCAATAAGAATATTAGAAGAACAAACTTTAGCATTTTCTCATCTTGAAGATTTTAATGATCCTTTTGAGTGTACTGGCTTAGGTTTGTATGAGCTAAATGTACCATTAAAGGTTGCTACAAACGCATTTATAAATAGATTTTCAAGAAAATATATTATTTTATGTTTAACAAGAACAGCTGTAAATCCACTAATGTGGTCTCATTATGGGGATAGTCATAAAGGAGTCGTTATTGGAATTGATACTCAAAAAGCAGGCTTTGAAAATATTGAGCAATATATAATTCCAGTACAGAAAGGTGAAATTAGGTATTTACGGACAAATCCTAAAGATATTAATAAAGCTAATATTGATAATTTGGTAGGAGTGGGTGACTCTAAATTACTAAATTGGGAATACAATGAAGAACTATTGAAACATGCTCTACTTTATAAAATGCAAGATTGGGCTTATGAGGAAGAAGTTCGGATTGTAAAAAATATATCCTCTATAGGTGCTGGATATCATTATTCTTCTAAAAAGGAATTTGAGATAGATGGACAAATCTGGAGTCGAATACAACTACCCACTAGGCCAATATACTGTATTAAAATACCTAAGGAAGCATTTGTAGACATCACTATTGGTTTAGCCTCTTACAAAGAGTTAAAACGTTTACAAGAATATGAGACCCAAAGCTCTAATACAAGTAAGATCAAGAAAATTGAGTTTTTATTTGAATTAGCACGATCTATGAAGATGTCGGTCTACAGAACTGAACGAAATGATGATATATGGTCTCTTGAAAGAAAGAATATTAATTCTATATTTTGTGGAGAATAATTTTTTTTAAATTATCTTAAAAAATAGCGGACATTACATATTCAAAAAAGATGTATATAAGCGCTTTTTATGCGACTTGATACATAGTTATAACAATATAGGCCAGAAAACAGACTAGTATTGTTTATGTTTTGATCTTTTTTGCGGAGATAAAAAAGAACAGGGGCAACAAGCCTGTAAGCTGTTTAGCGAGCTGTACGATTCAAGACCCATAAAAATCAGAAAAGATAAAATCAAAAACACCGGGTAAAAATAAATGAAACTTTCGATAAAAAAGTGAAATAAAAAAATTAAGGGTTTTCATCGGCTTGAAAAGTCGATCTGGTTTTATTCTATTGATTTATAAAGTGAAAAGGACTTGACCTTATGCTAGATGATGCTATTGTTAAGGAAAGTTTATGAATATCAAATTCATCGCTTTTTTGAGTGTGGAAGGTCGTTCGGATTTCGAGCATTTTGCTCATCAAATAAAAAAAAGTACTGAATAATCATGGAAGTCCTTTATGGTTCACGTTGATTACGATAGCACATTGGTCATCGTTTCCATTTTGGTTGCTATAGCGACATGCTATGCGGCAGTTTCAATGGAAGAGCTCGTTTTTAAAGTTGCTTATAAAAAATTTGAAAAAAGCATTTTGGTTGCGAGCGGGTTAATCCTTGGATTAGCCATATGGTCAATGCATTTTGTGGGGATGCTGGCTAGCCATTTGCCAGAAGGGTATTATTTTGATGTCAATTTGACGGTGCTTTCTTATCTGGTGGGGGCTGCAGCATCTATCTTTGCTGTATGGCTGACCTCAAGACCGACCTTGCCTTTACCTCGTCTGGTGCTCGGCGCCGTTTTTATGGGCCTCGGGATATCGGGTATGCACTATACCGGGATGCTGGCCTTAACGGTTGAACATCATCGCATGTATTATGACCCGTTGTTGGTCATTTGCTCAGTCCTGATTGCAATTAGTGGTTCGGGTTTAAGTTTCTTCTTTATTTTTAAATATAAAAACGCGACAAAATTCAGAACCTTTCTGAAAACCATTGTCGCTGTCCTGATGGCATTCAGTATTGTGGGCATGCACTACACTGGTATGGCGGCCACCTATTTTGATGCGAGCCTGGCACAGGTACTGACTTCGGATCAGACCGCACAAAGCGTATTACTCTTTACCATTATTTTTATTACCAGTCTGGTTTTTGTGGCGGGCTTTGCAGTTGCTGTGTTGGAAGCACGTCTGGAAGAACGCAATGAGCAACTGACAAAAATAAATAAAGAGCTGGCCGCCCAGTCCCTGCATGATGCCCTGACAAAACTTCCCAACCGTTTATTTTTAACCGATTATGCCGAGGTTGTTTTTAGTCATCATCGTTTGAATGAGCAAAAGGCTGCTTTCCTGTATATTGATCTGGATCGTTTCAAATCGGTAAATGATGCTTTTGGACATCATATCGGCGACCAGCTTCTGATCCAGATGGCAAACCGCTTACATAATAAACTGGATAATAACCGGCATACCCTGTTCCGGATTGGTGGTGATGAGTTTGTATTAATTGCTGAAAATACCGATAACAATGAAGCGATGCAGCTTGCAGAAAATATTCTGCACTACATCCAGGAAACCTATCTGATTGCGACCAAGGATATCAATATTTCTGCCAGTGTCGGGATTGCCATCTATCCGGAACATGGTACCAATGTTCAGGACATTTTAATTAATGCCGATGTAGCGATGCTGATTTCAAAAGATCAGGGCCGTAATACCTACACCATGTTCCATTCTATGTCAGACCAGCAAGATGTCCGTAGCCAGTCCAAGCTGATTAACGATCTGTATAAAGCGGTGGATGAACAGCAATTTGTTTTATTTTATCAGCCAAAATTTACGGCCAATTATGAGGTATGTGGTGTTGAAGCGCTGATTCGCTGGAAACATCCGAGTCTGGGCCTGTTAACTCCGCAAATGTTTATTGAAGGGGCAGAAAAAACAGGTCTGATCATTCCCATGGGCTATTGGGCACTGGAACAGGCCTGCCAGCAGATCCAGAAGTGGGAACGAAATAATAGCGCCTTTTATCCGATTGCCGTAAACCTGTCAGCATTACAGTTTGAAAATAAAAAGTTATTTAGTGTGCTGGAACAACTGTTGGAGCAATACCAGATTCAGCCCCATCATCTGATTCTTGAAATTACCGAGTCGACGGCAATGCATCATATCGACTCGAGCATTCGCACCTTGGAGCGTTTGCGTAAATTAGGGATTCGTATCGCAATTGATGACTTTGGAACGGGGTATTCCAGTTTCTTGTATCTCAAAGATTTGCCGGTAGATGAACTCAAGATTGACCGGGGCTTTTTAATAGACTTACAACCAGATTCAAAAGAAGAAGCGATTCTTGAAAGTATTATCCATCTGGCCGCCAGACTTGGATTAACTGTGACTGCCGAAGGCGTGGAAACACAGCAGCAGGCAGATATTCTGACCAGTTTAGGTTGCAATCAGTTACAAGGCTATCTGCTCGGAACGCCTGTCAATGTAGAAAGTCTGGTTCTGCATCGCCAGCAACATTTTGCATGAGAGACTGCTAGCATCTGACGGTTAGTCATTTTATGTCAATTTAATCAGAGCGTTGTACCAGCCATGCCGTGATCACGGGCCAGACCGAATCCGGCGCCTGATTCCCTGAAACAAGTCCCATATGTCCCCCGGGCACAATATTAAACTGTTTATCGGTACTACTGATTAAGTCCATTAACGGACGGACTGCTTCAGCAGTGACAATAATGTCGGTGCTACCACCAATCGCCAGAACAGCACAATCAATGTCTTTTAAATCTGCGGTCTGCTCCCCGAATTTAACCCTCCCGGTCGACAGCTCATTATCAATCCAGAAGCGCAAAATAATATCACGCATGACACCACCCGGATAAGCCAGCATGTTGTCGACAAAGGAACTTGAGGTCGCATGGTGAATGACAAATTGACGGTCATTCAGATTTTTAAGCAGTTCCCAATAGTTCCTAAAATTTCCAATCGGGTCTGTCAGTTTGAAACCTAAAGTGTTTTGCCAGCCATGAATATGAAACACCCGGCTTGGGACATGATAAATACGGAATTTTGTATGACGGCGTATCCATTGCGCAGGGATGGCCAGCTTTTGATATAACTTTCCCATATAGCCTGATTTATGGGTATTAATCGGTGATGCCAGAATCACCATGTTCTGGATATGCTTGTCTTTAAATAAAGCGGTATAACATAGCGAAAGTGCACCGCCTAAACTCCAGCCATACAATGAAAGTTGTTGTTGCTTGCTATGTTCCCGGATTTTTTCAATAAAGTCGGGCATAAAGATTTTGACATAGGTACCCAAATTGTATTTTGCCTGCTGCAGGCTGGGGGTTCCCCAGTCAATCAGATAAACATCAAAGCCTTGCTCCAGTAAATAACCAACCAGACTCCGGTGGGGAAATAGATCGTAAACCAGCATATTGGCTGCAAGAGGGGGAACAATAACAAGGGGAATGCGATGTTTTACTGGATGGCGGTCAGTTGAGTAATGACGCAGACTGATGATCTCACGCTGATAGATGACTTCAAAAGGTGTTTTTCCAGACAGGGCAAGTTGTTGTCCACGCAGAATACGATCGGCGGCATTTGCAAGAATATGGCGTGCTTGGCGGCTATGATGACTATGCAGAATTCTTTGCGCCGCTGAGGTACTTAATAAAGTACGTTTCGCTTTGGGGAAGTGGGACATTGGAACCTAAAACATTCAGCTGTGACTATTCAGTAGCCGCATATTAGAAGAAAAAGAATGCCAGCTCAGTGACCTATTTGCTTAACTTTTCGTCCAAAATGATCAATTTGACCAGGTAAAAATAGGGGGTGCTTTGCGATAAGGAAAATTCATTTACAGTGATGTAAACCTATCCCTAGGCAACCTCCATGTTCGCTAGAAAATATTATAGTTTTAGATAAAATTCTTTAATATTCATCAATGAAAATAAATTTCCTGTATCTTGAAAAAAGCCTCAGTTGTTATGGGGATGACAACTGAGGAAACTGTTTAAACAGTATCATCGGGCTTTTTTAATTTTATTTGACCTCAATATTCAGGATTCGGCTCTGCGGTCAAATAAATCAAACAGCCTGCTTATATTTTAGTCTGTTTAAGATAATATTCTTTAATCGCAAGTCTTTGTTCACGTATATAGTCGCTTGGTTTTTTTCCTGTCCAGTTAATGAAAGCCCTTGAAAAAGCACTAATATGGCTATAACCGAGTAAGTCCGATATTTCCTGAATATTCCGGTTTGATTCGATGAGTTTTTGAGCGATTTCAAATTTCTTGGATTGAAGCAGCGCCGAATATGTTGTATTGGCACTCGCCAGTTCCCTTTTTAAGGTACGTTCCCATATTTTAAGTTTATTGGCAACATCCCTTAAACCGGGAAAACCCAAACCAGGTATAAACTTTAACTGCTGGTTTACCTTTAAAATTATTTTATTATCCTGATCCTGATAAAAAAGATATTCCTTATTGACCAGTTCCATTGCAATGGCATAGGCGGCAGTCGAGCTAAAGGTTAATGGCAAGTCCATGCATTTCAGATCAAAGCTAATCTGGTTGTATTCACGGTTAAAATTAAAAAGTGGCAGGCGCTTTTCATAAAAATGATGATATTCAGGCATTTCCCATGTGGTATTAATATTGATGCCGGTTAAGTTATAGTTGGTGATTAGCTGCAGATTGGTAATAATGTCAATAATGGCACTTTCGGTAAAAAACTTGTTAATCATGTTTTTCTGGTATTCATTAAAATGGCTGGGTAATTGATAAAGCGGATTCAGCCTGATAATAATTTTATTATTTTTATTAAAGATGGATAAATCCATTTTATGGACACGCATGCTGTAATAATTTTGCAGATCAACCAATACTTTACCAATGGTGCTGTTGGTGAGCAGGGCAAAACCCAGTGCGCCATGCGTGGTCAGCTTACAGTTCAACCCGAACTGGTAACCCAAACCTTTTTGCGGAAGGAACTCGAGTACATTGACTACAAATTCGGTCCATAGGTCAAACCTGATCCGTTCATGGACATTAAGATCGGTAAGTAAAGACAGTGGAATCTGACAGTGTCTGACGATCTGGCTTTGGGTAGAGCCAAATTTGGCAGCAGTCTCTACAAGTAGCTTCAAGTAGTCATTATGAATGTTAAGTAGCTGTTTTTTCATGGCAAATATAAAATATTGATCTATAGCATATATACATGAGCTTTTTGTACAGTTGTATTTTTTAGAATCAAAGTCCCTTAATGTTTATTAAAGTGTGCTCAATTGTTTTTTATTATTCTTTTGGGGAATAGTAAGTGTTTTTTTAGAAAAATAAGTATTAATTGTTAAAAAACGATCTTAATTGTTAAGTAGCTCTAATAAAGACAAGTTTAGATTTGGCGTGCTGAACTCTACTTAATAGGCACTTAACACATGAATAAAATATACCGTTTAGTCTGGAACAAAAGTCTGAATTTATGGACTGTGGTTTCAGAAAATGCGAGGGGCGTAACTAAAAAACGTAATGTAACATCAACTACTGATGTAAATACTACCGCCTCTTTCTCATCAAATTCTAAAAAAGATCAACAATACCAACCTATTCCAACGCTGATTGCCTTGACGATCAGTTCGGTACTTTTGAGCACCGGTACTTTTGCTGCAACCAATACCGGTGGTGGTACAGCCAATAATGGAACCAGTATGGCCATCTCTCCTACAGCATCGCAGTGTAATGGCGCTGGTGAAGCCAGTGTGAATGGCGGTAATGGTGTCGCAATCGGTTGTGGTAGTGCTATTTCTGGTACAGATACTGGCTTTCAGCAAGGGCTTGTAAATCGTCGTGGTACAGGAAGTATTAACGTTCCAGCAACTGGCACGGCAGGAGTTGCTGGTGCTTCGACTGCAGTGGGACGGAATAATAAAGTGAGTAATCCGGGTGGGGCAACAGTTGTTGGTAACTCGAATGTCTCAAATGGTAATGGTACTTTCCAGAATGTAGCAATTGGTCAGGGGAACCTAACTTCCGGTCAAGGCTATAACACGGCACTAGGGATTGGTAACGAGATTACTAGTGGTAACTCTAATGTTGCCATCGGGGTCAATAACCGTGCAGCAGGCAATACTTCAATTGCGATGGGGCGTAGTACGTGGGCAGATGCTGACTATTCTATTGCTCAAGGGAATAGTGCAACAGTTGCTTCAGGAGCCACCAGCGGGATTGCGATGGGGCACTCTGCAACTACTAAAGGCTTACGTGGTATTGCAATTGGAAGCAGTACATCTAATGGGGTAAATTATGATCCTGCAACGGCTGCCAATGCAGATGGGACAGATTCCATTGCATTGGGTACAGGCGCCAAGGCCACTGGCAATCAGACAACAGCTGTAGGTCGCCAAGCAGAAGCGGCTGGTAATAATGCTGCTGCTTATGGCAATGAAGCCAAGGCTCGTGGCGCTTCTTCCGTCGCCATGGGGGATAAAGCGGTTGCCACCAATGCCAATGATGTAGCGTTGGGCTCAGGTAGCCAGACTTCGACAGCTTCGGGGGCAGCGTACCGGACAGGAACGGCAGCTCCAAGTTCTGTGGTTTCAGTAGGAACAGCTGGCAATGAGCGCCGTATCCAGAATGTATCGGCCGGTGCAGCAGATACGGATGCCGTCAATGTCAGCCAGTTAAAAAGCGTACAGGATGGTGTAGACCAGCTTGGGCAAACCACAGCAGATGCTTTAGGTGGCGGTGCTGCTTATGATCCAGCTACAGGTGCAATTTCCAATCCGAATTACACGGTAAACGGCAACAATGTCAATAACGTTGGGGATGCCATTACTGCATTAGACAAAGGCTGGAACTTGCAATCGAATGGTGCCAATAGTGCTGCTGTGAAAGCGGGCGATACGGTAGACATCGGCACTGCAGATGGTGAAGAAAACCTGCAAGTAACGAAAGATGGTAACAATATCAAATACAGCCTGAACCGTGACCTGAAAGTAGATAGCGTCACTACAGGTGACACCGTCATCAACAATGATGGTATGACCATTGCTAATGGCCCAAGTGTGACTAAGTCAGGCATCGATGCAGCGGGTAATACCATCAGTAATGTCGGTCCGGGAGTTGCAGGCACAGATGCGGTCAATAAAGACCAGCTTGATCAGGCTGGGCAAGACTTAACCGATAAAGGCTTTGGCCTGACCGCACAAGATGGCACCACTGTTCAGAAAAAACTGGGTGAAGCGGTTGATGTGATTGGGGCAGATGACAATATCAGCACCAAAGTGCAAGACGGTAAAGTGGCAATTGAGCTGGCCAAAGACCTGAATGTCAACAGCATCACTGCGGGCGATACCATCATCAACAATGACGGTATGACCATTAGCGGTGGTCCAAGCGTAACTAAGTCAGGTATTGATGCGGGCGGTACGACCATTAGCAATGTTGCTCCGGGGGTTGCAGGTACAGATGCGGTCAATAAAGACCAGCTTGATCAGGCCGGACAGGACTTAACCGATAAAGGCTTTGGCCTGACTGCCCAAGATGGCACCACTGTTCAGAAAAAACTGGGTGAAGCGGTTGATGTGATTGGTGCAGATGACAATATCAGCACCAAAGTGCAAGACGGTAAAGTGGCGATTGAGCTGGCCAAAGACCTGAATGTCAACAGCATCACTGCGGGCGATACGGTGGTGAATAGTGACGGTGTCAGCATTGCCAACGGTCCAAGTATGACCAAATCTGGTATTGATGCCGCAGGCAATAAGATTACTAATGTTGCTGATGGTGATATCAATCCAGACTCGAAAGATGCCATCAACGGTAGTCAGCTTGCCAAAAATGCACAAAGTGTATCGGATGCCTTAGGTGGTGGTTCAACCGTTAATCCGGATGGCACAGTCACTGCACCGAACTATACCGTGAACGGTAACAACATTAATAATGTCGGCGATGCCATTACTGAACTGGACAAAGGCTGGAACCTGCAGTCGAATGGTGCCAATAGTGGCGCTGTGAAAGCGGGTGACACGGTAGACATCGGTACTGCAGATGGTGAAGAAAACCTGCAGGTGGCCAAAGAGGGCAACAACATCAAGTACAGCCTGAACCGTGACCTGAAAGTAGATAGCGTCACTGCAGGTGATACCGTCATCAACAATGATGGTATGACCATTGCTAATGGCCCAAGTGTGACTAAGTCAGGCATCGATGCAGCGGGTAATACCATCAGTAATGTCGGTCCGGGTGTTGCTGGCACAGATGCAGTCAATAAAGACCAGCTTGATCAGGCTGGCCAAGACTTAACCGATAAAGGCTTTGGCCTGACTGCCCAAGATGGCACCACCATTCAGAAAAAACTGGGTGAAGCAGTTGATGTGATTGGCGCAGATGACAATATCAGCACCAAAGTGCAAGATGGCAAAGTGGCAATTGAGCTGGCCAAAGACCTGAATGTCAACAGCATCACTGCGGGCGATACGGTGGTGAATAGTGACGGTGTCAGCATTGCCAACGGTCCAAGCATGACCAAATCTGGTATTGATGCCGCAGGCAATAAGATCACTAATGTTGCTGATGGTGATATCAATCCAGACTCGAAAGATGCCATCAACGGTAGTCAGCTTGCCAAAAATGCACAAAGTGTATCGGATGCCTTAGGTGGTGGTTCAACCGTTAATCCGGATGGCACAGTCACTGCACCGAACTATACCGTGAACGGTAACAACGTCAATAATGTCGGAGATGCCATTACTGAACTGGATAAAGGTTGGAACTTACAGTCGAATGGTGCCAATAGTGCTGCTGTGAAAGCGGGTGATACGGTGGATATCGGTACCGCAGATGGTGAAGAAAACCTGCAGGTGGCCAAAGAGGGCAACAACATCAAGTACAGCCTGAACCGTGACCTGAAAGTAGATAGCGTGACAGCAGGTGACACCGTCATTAACAATGATGGTATGACCATTAGCGGTGGTCCAAGCGTAACCAAGTCTGGCATCGATGCAGCGGGTAATACCATCAGTAATGTCGGCCCGGGTGTTGCAGGTACAGATGCGGTCAATAAAGACCAGCTTGATCAGGCCGGACAGGATTTAACCGATAAAGGCTTTGGCCTGACCGCACAAGATGGCACCACTGTTCAGAAAAAACTGGGTGAAGCGGTTGATGTGATTGGCGCAGATGACAATATCAGCACCAAAGTACAAGACGGCAAAGTGGCGATTGAGCTGGCCAAAGACCTGAATGTGAATAGCATCACTGCGGGCGATACGGTGATGAATAGCGATGGTGTCAGTATTGCCAACGGTCCAAGTATGACCAAGTCAGGCATTAATGCAGCTGGGCAAAAAATCACTGGTGTGGCACCGGGAACAGTCAATGCCGACTCAACAGATGCAGTTAATGGAAGCCAGCTACATGCCCAAGGCGAGGGTGTAAAAAATATTATTGGTGGCGATACGGCTTATGATCCTGACACGGGCCGTTATACCAATCCTGATATTGGCGGGACAGGTAAAGACAATATCAATGATGCGATTGGTTCTATTGGCCAAGCTGCCAAGGAAGCAAAAACTACCGTTACACAAGGCGACAATATTGTTGTGACGGAATCTAAGAATACAGATGGCAGTACCAACTATGAAGTTGCCACAGCCCGTGACGTGAACTTCGATTCGGTAAAAGTAGGCGATGTCAACATTGATGGCACAACCGGCAAGATTACCGGAGTTGCTGATGGCGACATTAACCCAGATTCGAAAGATGCCATCAACGGCAGCCAGCTGGCCAAAAATGCACAAAGTGTATCGGATGCCTTGGGTGGCGGTTCAACCGTTAATCCGGATGGTACAGTGACTGCACCGAACTACACCGTGAACGGTAACAACGTCAATAATGTCGGAGATGCCATTACTGAACTGGACAAAGGCTGGAACCTGCAGTCGAATGGTGCCAATAGTGGCGCTGTAAAAGCGGGTGATACGGTAGACATCGGTACTGCAGATGGTGAAGAAAACCTGCAGGTGGCTAAAGAGGGGAACAACATCAAGTACAGCCTGAACCGTGACCTGAAAGTGGATAGTGTGACAGCAGGCAATACGCGTCTGGACAACGCCGGGGTTGAGGTCAAAGATGCTGTAGGCAATAGCACTTCGATTGTAGCGGGTGGCACGATTGTTAAGGATGCGCAGGGCAATAGCACTGCCCAGACAGCAGCAGGTACAACGATCAAAAATGCACAAGGTGACAGCACGACGCTGAATGGTACCGGACTGGCATTTATCGATGCAAATGGCCAACCTGTTGGACCAAGCGTGGGCCGTACAGGTATTGATGCCGGTGGACTGAAAATTACCGGTGTGGCAGAAGGTGAGGTTGCTGCAGGCTCGAAAGATGCGGTTAATGGCGGTCAGTTGAATGATACGGCAGATTCAGTTGGTAATATTCTGGGTGGCGGTGTCAGTAATGAAGGTGGCAAGCTGAACGGCCCATTTACTGTTAATGACAAAGGTTACGATACGGTTGCTGATGCCATTAAAGGTGAAACTGCGGCGGCGAAAACGGAAGTTGAAGCCGGCAAGAACATGACTGTTGACAGTAAAACCGGTGCAGATGGACAAACCATTTATACCGTTGCGACTGCAGATGATGTTGAGTTTAACTCGGTGAAAGTCGGGGACGTCAACATTGATGGCGCAACAGGCAAGATCAGTGGTGTGACTGATGGTACCGTTGCCGCCGGCTCTAAAGATGCGATCAATGGTAGCCAGTTACACGGTGTTGCAGACAGCGTGAAGAACTCGATTGGAGGTGAAACAGTATTGAATCCGGATGGTTCAATCACCACCAGCAATGTGGGTAACACAGGCAAAGATAATATTCATGATGCGATTGATTCGGTACGCGGGGCAGCTATTGCTGCCAAATCGACAGTGACCCAGGGTGATAACATGCGGGTGACCGAAAGCAAGAATGTGGACGGTAGCACCAACTATGAAGTGGCCACAGCCCGTGATGTGAACTTCGATTCGGTAAAAGTAGGTGATGTCAACATTGATGGCGCAACCGGCAAGATTACCGGAGTTGCTGATGGTGATATCAATCCAGACTCGAAAGATGCCATCAACGGCAGCCAGCTTGCCAAAAATGCACAAAGTGTATCGGATGCCTTAGGTGGTGGTTCAACCGTTAATCCGGATGGCACAGTCACTGCACCGAACTATACCGTGAACGGTAACAACGTCAATAATGTCGGAGATGCCATTACTGAACTGGATAAAGGCTGGACTTTGCAATCAAATGGTACCAATGCCGGAGCTGTAAAAGCGGGTGATACGGTAGATATTGGTACCGTAGATGGTGAAGAAAACCTGCAGGTGGCCAAAGAGGGTAACAACATCAAGTACAGCCTGAACCGTGATCTGAAAGTGGATAGTGTGACGGCAGGTGATACGGTGATCAACAGTGACGGAATGACGGTTACAGGAGGTCCAAGTATTACCAAGGCGGGTATCAATGCCGGTAACAAGAAAATTACAGGTGTTGCCCCTGGTACAGTCAGCGCCGACTCAACCGATGCGATCAATGGTAGTCAGTTGCATGCCCAAGGCGAAGGTGTGAAGAACATTATTGGTGGGAATACCCAATATGATCCAGACACAGGCAAATACACTAACCCTGATATTGGGGGAACAGGTCAAGACAACATTAATGATGCGATTGGTGCAGTCGGTGCTGCTGCCAAAGCGGCAAAAACTACAGTCACTGAAGGTGACAACATGGTTGTGACCGAGACCAAGAATGCCGATGGCAGTACCAGCTATAAAGTTGCTACAGCAAAAGATGTGAAATTTGATAGTGTGACTGCAACTGATGATGAAGGTAACGAAACCGTTCTGACAGCGACCGGTACTCAAGTTAAAGATGGCGAAGGCAATGAAGCTGAATATGGTGCCAAAGGCATCAGCCTAAAAGATGCTGACGGTAACGGCACTGTTGTGAACTCAACAGGACTGGGCTTTGTTGATCCAGACGGCAATCACATTGGTCCGAGTATTACGGCCAAGGGAATTGATGCAGGCAATACCGTGATTACAGGTGTAGCACCGGGTCGGGTTGCTGCAGATTCGCAAGATGCAATCAACGGTAGCCAGTTAAAGGGTGTGTCTGACAGCGTTGCAAAATCGATTGGTGGTAACACCACGGTAAATCCGGACGGTACCATTAATACCAGCAACATTGGTGGAATCGGTAAGGACAATATCAATGATGCCATTGGGGCGGTAGGTGACGCGGCGAAAGCAGCGAAGTCGAGTGTAACCGAGGGTAAAAATATTGTTGTGAAAGAAAGCAAAAATGCTGATGGTAGCAGCAATTATGAAGTCTCCACCGCACCAGATCTGGATGTTGATAGCGTTACTGCCGGTGGTACCCGTGTTGACGGAGATGGCTTGAAGATCGAGGGTGGCCCAAGTGTAACCAAAGACGGCATTGATGCAGGTGACAAGAAAGTTACTGGTATTGCTGATGGCGACATTGCCGCAGGCTCGAAAGATGCAGTGAATGGTGGACAGCTTAAAGGCGTTTCTGACAGTGTGGCAGGCGCTATCGGTGGTAATACGACTGTAAATCCGGATGGCACGATCAGCACCAGCAATATCGGTGGAACAGGTCATGACAACATCAATGATGCCATTGCCTCTGTGAAAAATGATGCCAAAGCTGCGAAATCGTCTGTCAGCAATAAAGATGGCAACATCTCTGTAACAGAAAACAAGAAAGCCGATGGCAGTACCGATTATGAAGTTGGCCTGTCAAAAGACATTAAAGTGGATAGTGTTACCGCGAAAGATGTAAATGCCAATCAGGTCAATGTTACAGGTAACCAGGGTACGACCACCATTACTGGTGGCGGAGTCAGCATTACCGGACCAAAAGGCGAGCAAGGCCCTAGCATGACAACCGATGGTATTAATGCCGGTGGCAAGAAAGTGACAGGCGTTGCTGATGGAACCATTGCCAAAGGCTCACAAGATGGCATCAATGGTGGTCAGCTACATCAGTCTTATCAGGATGTCGGTGCGGCCTTGGGTGGTGGTGCCGGTTATGACCCGGATAAAGGCTGGAAAGGTCCTAGCTATAACGTTGCAGGCGGTAGCTATAACAATGTAGGCGATGCCTTGGGTGCTATTGATGACCGTGTTACCAATCTCGGTGATCAAATGCAACAGGCATTCTATGACACCAATAAGCGTATCGGTAAGCTGGAAGACAAGATGTCGGCAGGTATAGCGGCAACGGCAGCTTTGGAAAATGCACCATTTGTTGCTGGCAAGTTAACCATGGCGGCGGGTGCAGCTTATTACAATGATCAGAGTGCAATTGGTGTGACCTTTAGACGTACGGCCGATAATGGCCGCTGGTCTCTCACTACAGGTGCAGCGATGGGAAGTGAAGGCAATAGTCCACTTGTCCGTGTTGGCGTAAGTACTGTTATTGACTAAACCCATCAGCAGGAGAGCTGTCAGGCTCTCCTTATTCCAACAATAATGAAGTGAGATATATATGAATAAGATACAAGCTTTAATGGTCATGATACTGGCGGGAACTGCATTGCACATTCAGGCCGCAGACCAGACTGAAAGTCCTGCCGAGGCGCAGGGTGAAGTTGAGTTAACAGCAGCTCAGGAGGTAACTTTTCCTGAAATAAAGAAAAGTTACCTCAAGCTGGTAAAACGTTATGAATATAATGATGTCGCGCGTTTAGACGTAGGGATGAATAAGGATCAATTCCGTCATATTCTTGGCAATCCACACTTTAATGAAGGCGTATTTGGTGTAAAAGTATGGAATTATGTGCTGGATATTCGGGTTCCGAATACTCAGGATTACAAACGTTGTCAGCTACGGATTGATTATGACAAAAATTATATTGCCAGCCGTTTATCATGGAAAGGTGAGGAATGTCAGGGCTTGATGACGTGGGGTGTCAATAATGTTGTACCAGCAACATTACCTGCGCCATTAGCTCAGGCCACGCCACAATCTGCTGCGGTATTCTTTGCCTTTGACCGTTCTGATGCCAACTCGATTGAACCGGGTTCTGCCAATATTTCCCGTATGGCCGATGAAATTAAAAAATCTGATCGACCTGTCGTGGTCTCGGGTTATACCGACCGTTTGGGAAACTTCAACTATAATCAGGCACTCTCTGCCAAGCGTGCGCATACCGTTGCACAGCTTCTGGTTCAACAAGGTATTGACCCATCAAGAATTCAGGTACAGGCCAATAGCCAGACTGAAGATTATCAACAGTGTTCCGGGCAGGCAAGAAATAACCAGTTACTTGAATGTATGGCACCGAATCGTCGTGTCAATATTCAGTGGTAATTAATACAGTATAAGTAGAGAGCAGGTATATTTCGTACCTGCTTTTTCTTTATACCATTTCTTTCAATAATAAAAATAAAACTTCTTGAAATGAAATGGCCCTCTTCTGGTATGAGCTGAGATCAATATTATTTTAAGGTGATTAAACTGGCTAAATAATGGTTAATAGTTTGAATAAGAATAACTTTATTTTTATTTACATTTATTATGAGCGTGATTTTAATTTGCAGTCCTATTAAGTTTAAAAAAACGATATTTAATGTTGAGAAAACGGTTTATTTATCAAATAATTTTATTTTTTACAAAACAAGTGAAGTAATTGTTAATTTTTAGAGGTGATTGTTAAGCCTCGTTGAATATTTTTGTCTAGCTTTAAAAGTGCACTAATAATGAACAATAGTAGGCACTTCATATGAATAAAATTTATCGTTTGGTATGGAATAAAAGTTTACGGTTATGGACTGTAGTTTCAGAAATTGCTAGAGGTGTAACAAAGAACCGCAGTGTATCATCTGGTTCAGGTGTCACTTTACCGCTTTCTATTGAACAGTCTTCAGGCTCACGTCTAGCTTTTACCCCCACTGTATTATTGACTTTAATCTGTTCGGTTCTCTGGAGTGGAACGACTTTTGCCGGTTATGAAGCGGGTGGAGGTACTACTTATACCAACTGTACTGCAACCAGTACCGGTAGTGGGACCAAGTCAGGCAATAGTGTGGCGGTAGGTAACCAGGCCTGTGCCGCAGGTAACGGTGGAATATCTGTGGGTTCCAGAGCGGACTCAAACAGCGCGCCAGATAATATCGCCATAGGTTCAAATACGAAAACGGGCAACCGGATCTCCAATACTACCGATGCACAGCCTTTAAATGGTGGTGGACAGATTGCAATTGGAAAAAATGCACAAACTGACACGGCTGGTTCGATCGCCATTGGTAATGATGCAAAAACTGGAGTTAATCAGAACTTCGGGATTGCTGTTGGCGGATATGCTGAGGCATCCGGAAATAGTGCTATTGCTTTAGGACGCCGTGCAGGTGCAAGTGGCGGTGGTTCGGTCAGTGTCGGGTCTTATTCATCTGCAACTGCAACCAATGCATCGGCCCTTGGGGCAAATGCTGCTGCAACCGCAGCCAGTGCAACAGCTGTGGGCTACAGAGCAAATGCAAGTTCGGATGAAGCCGTTGCAATTGGCGCTGGAAGTGAAGCAACAGGAACAAATGTCACCCAACAGCAGGCATTGGCAAATCGTCGCGGAGCAGGCACAAATCCTTATCCTTCAGGCGCAGCTGCCTATACAAGTCGGGCCACAGCTGTCGGGCAAAACAACAAAGTGACCAATACCGGCGGCGGAACTGCAGTCGGGAACTCAAATACAATAGATGGGGGCGGTTTTCATAATATCGCGATTGGTCAGGGTAACCGTACCACCGGCGATGGCTATAACACGGCACTCGGGGTGGGTAATGAACTGACCAGCGGAAATTCAAGTACTGCGATTGGTGTCAATAACCGTGCAGCAGGCAACACCGCAATTGCCATGGGGCGCGGTACCAATGTACTCGCCGATTTTGGAATAGGGCTAGGTAGTACCGCTACCGTTGAGCAAGGTGCAACTGGAGGGATCTCGTTAGGTAACTCTGCAACTACCTCAGGCATCCGCGGTATTGCGATTGGTAGTAGTACCGGAGATGCACAATATGACCTTGCAACTGCTGCCAATGCGAGTGGTACAGATTCCATTGCATTGGGTACCAGTGCCAAGGGAGCCGGTAGTCAGGCGTCTGCGGTAGGCCGTCAAGCCAAAGCAACCGGAGCAAATGCAGCAGCCTATGGCAATGAAGCAGATGCCAATGGTACCTCTAGTGTAGCGGTGGGGGATAAGGCCAAAGCACAAGGTGATCATGATATTGCTATAGGCCTGGATGCGGCAACTGCAAGTGGGGGCAGCAATAATATTGCAATGGGCAATGGCGTGACTACCGGCGCTACAGGCCAGAATGTGGCGTTGGGTTCTGGTACCACCACGGCAAATGCGGCCTCCGCTTCAGGCGGTGCGGTAGCGATTGGCCGTGATCAGAAGGCCACAGGTGATGGTGCAGTTGCATTGGGTGACCCAAACACGGCAAATGGTAATGGTACAGTTGCCTTGGGACGTAATAATACTGCAGCTGGCGATGATGCAGGTGATACAGCAGCAAACGGTGCAGTGGCGATTGGTAATGAAAACAAGGCAATTGGGCAAGGTTCGGTTGCTCTAGGCAATACATCAACAGCGGCAGCGGCTGGTGCGATTGCCTTAGGCGATAGTGCCAATGCACAGGCAACTAACGGTGTCGCACTGGGTTCTAATGCAGTGGCAACCAATGCTGATGATGTGGCATTGGGATCGGGCAGCCAGACTTCAACAGCTTCGGGTGCGGCGTACCGGACAGGAACTGCAGCTCCAAGTTCTGTGGTTTCAGTGGGTACAGCTGGCAATGAGCGCCGTATCCAGAATGTATCGGCCGGTGCGGAAGATACGGATGCAGTCAATGTCAGCCAGTTAAGAAGTGTACAGGATGGTGTTGATCAGCTTGGTCAAAGTACCGCTGATGCCTTGGGTGGTGGTTCCACATATGATCCGACCACAGGTGCTGTTACTAACCCGACTTATAATATTAACGGGACAGAAACCGGCAATGTTGGTGATGCATTGGCCGAGCTGGACAAAGGCTGGACCTTGCAGTCCAATGGTGCCAATGCCGAAGCTGTAAAAGCAGGTGATACGGTGGATATCGGTACCGCCGATGGTGAGGAAAACTTGCAGGTTGCCAAAGAGGGCAACAACATCAAGTACAGCCTGAACCGTGACCTGAAAGTGGACAGCGTCACTGCAGGCGATACCGTCATCAACAATGATGGTATGAGCATTAGCGGTGGCCCAAGTATGACCAAGTCTGGCATCGATGCGGGCGGTACGACCATTAGCAATGTTGCTCCGGGAGTTGCGGGAACAGATGCAGTCAATAAAGACCAGCTTGATCAGGCTGGCCGAGACTTGACCGATAAAGGCTTTGGTCTGACTGCTCAAGATGGCACCACAGTTCAGAAAAAACTGGGTGAAGCCGTTGATGTGGTTGGTGCAGACCAGAACATTCGTACGAAAGTCCAGAATGGTCAGGTGGCAATTGAACTTTCCCGCAATCTCGATATAGATAGTGTTACTGCGGGTGACACGGTGATGAATAACGATGGTGTCAGCATTGCCAATGGTCCAAGCATGACCAAGTCTGGTATTGATGCCGCAGGCAATAAGATCACTAATGTTGCTGATGGTGATATCAGTCCGGACTCGAAAGACGCGATCAACGGTAGTCAGCTGGCCAATAATGCACAAAGTGTTGCGGATGCTCTGGGTGGCGGCTCAACCGTTAATCCGGATGGAACGGTTTCCAAGCCAACCTATAACATCAATGGAACAGAGACCGGCAATGTCGGCGATGCATTGGCCCAGCTGGATAAAGGCTGGACCTTGCAATCAAATGGTACCAATGCCGGAGCTGTAAAAGCGGGTGATACGGTGGATATTGGTACAGCCGATGGCGAAGAAAACCTGCAGGTTGCCAAAGAGGGCAACAACATCAAATACAGCCTGAACCGTGACCTGAAAGTAGATAGCGTGACAGCAGGCGATACCGTCATCAACAATGATGGTATGACCATTAGCGGCGGCCCAAGTATGACCAAGTCTGGCATTGATGCGGGCGGTACGACTATTAGCAATGTTGCTCCGGGAGTTGCGGGAACAGATGCAGTCAATAAAGACCAGCTTGATCAGGCTGGCCAGGACTTGACCGATAAAGGCTTTGGCCTGACTGCCCAAGATGGCACTACTGTTCAGAAAAAATTGGGTGAAGCTGTGGATGTAATTGGTGCAGATGACAATATCAGCACCAAAGTGCAAGACGGTAAAGTGGCGATTGAGCTGGCCAAAGACCTGAATGTGAATAGTGTGACCGCGGGTGATACCGTCATCAACAATGATGGCATGACCATTAGCGGTGGCCCGAGTGTGACCAAGTCCGGTATTGATGCAGCAGGTAATAAAATCAGTAATGTTGCTGCGGGTACTGAAGGGACTGATGCGGTGAATCTGGATCAGTTAAAAACCACTACAGCGGCTTCAAAAACCGAAGTCGAAGCCGGCAAGAACATGACAGTTGATAGTAAAACCGGAGCAGATGGACAGACCATTTATACTGTGGCGACTGCAGATGATGTCGAATTTAATTCGGTAAAAGTCGGAGATGTTACTGTTGATGGTAGCACGGGCAAAATTACCGGAGTAACCGATGGTGATATCAGCCCGGACTCGAAAGATGCAATCAATGGTAGCCAGCTAGCCAATAATGCACAAAGCGTTGCAGACGCCTTGGGTGGCGGCTCAACCGTTAATCCGGATGGAACAGTTTCCAAGCCAACTTATAACATCAATGGAACAGAGACTGGCAATGTCGGCGATGCACTGGCCGAGCTGGACAAAGGTTGGACTTTGCAATCAAATGGTACCAATGCCGGAGCTGTAAAAGCGGGGGATACGGTGGACATCGGTACAGCCGATGGCGAAGAAAACCTGCAGGTTGCCAAAGAGGGCAACAACATCAAATACAGCCTGAACCGTGACCTGAAAGTAGATAGCGTGACAGCAGGCGATACCGTCATCAACAATGATGGTATGACCATTAGCGGTGGCCCAAGTATGACCAAGTCTGGCATTGATGCGGGCGGTACGACTATTAGCAATGTTGCTCCGGGAGTTGCGGGAACAGATGCAGTCAATAAAGACCAGCTTGATCAGGCTGGCCAGGACTTGACCGATAAAGGCTTTGGCCTGACTGCCCAAGATGGCACTACTGTTCAGAAAAAACTGGGTGAAGCAGTTGATGTAATTGGTGCAGATGACAATATCAGCACCAAAGTGCAAGACGGTAAAGTGGCGATTGAGCTGGCCAAAGATCTGAATGTGAATAGCGTGACCGCGGGTGATACCGTCATCAACAATGATGGCATGACCATTAGCGGTGGCCCGAGTGTGACCAAGTCCGGTATTGATGCAGCAGGTAATAAAATCAGTAATGTTGCTGCGGGTACTGAAGGGACCGATGCGGTGAATCTGGATCAGTTAAAAACCACTACAGCGGCTTCAAAAACCGAAGTCGAAGCCGGCAAGAACATGACGGTTGATCGTAAAACCGGAGCAGATGGACAGACCATTTATACTGTAGCGACCGCAGATGATGTCGAGTTTGATTCGGTAAAAGTCGGGGATGTTACTGTTGATGGTAGCACGGGCAAAATTACCGGAGTAACTGATGGTGATATCAGCCCGGACTCGAAAGATGCAATCAATGGTAGCCAGCTAGCCAATAATGCACAAAGCGTTGCAGACGCCTTGGGTGGCGGCTCAACCGTTAATCCGGACGGAACGGTTTCCAAGCCAACCTATAACATCAATGGAACAGAGACCGGCAATGTCGGCGATGCATTGGCCGAGCTGGATAAAGGCTGGACTTTGCAATCAAATGGTACCAATGCCGGAGCTGTAAAAGCGGGTGACACAGTAGATATTGGCACGGCCGATGGTGAAGAAAACCTGCAGGTTGCCAAAGAGGGCAACAACATCAAGTACAGCCTGAACCGTGACCTGAAAGTAGATAGCGTGACAGCAGGTGATACCGTGATCAACAATGACGGTATGACCATTAGCGGTGGCCCGAGTGTAACCAAGTCCGGTATTGATGCAGCAGGTAATAAAATCAGTAATGTTGCTGCGGGTACTGAAGGGACTGATGCGGTGAATCTGGATCAGTTAAAAACCACCACAGCGGCTTCAAAAACCGAAGTCGAAGCTGGTAAGAACATGACGGTTGATCGTAAAACCGGAGCAGATGGACAGACCATTTATACTGTGGCAACCGCAGACGATGTCGAGTTTGATTCGGTAAAAGTCGGGGATGTCACTGTTGATGGTAGCACGGGCAAGATTACCGGGGTAACCGATGGTGATATCAGTCCGGACTCGAAAGACGCGATTAATGGTAGCCAGCTGGCCAATAATGCACAAAGCGTTGCGGATGCCTTGGGTGGCGGCTCAACCGTTAATCCGGACGGAACGGTTTCCAAGCCAACTTATAACATCAATGGAACAGAAACCGGCAATGTTGGTGATGCACTGGCCGAGCTGGATAAAGGCTGGACCTTGCAATCAAATGGTACCAATGCCGGCGCTGTGAAAGCGGGTGATACGGTGGATATTGGCACGGCCGATGGCGAAGAGAACCTGCAGGTTGCCAAAGAGGGCAACAACATCAAGTACAGCCTGAACCGTGACCTGAACGTAGATAGCGTCACTGCAGGCAATACACGCCTGGACAATACTGGTGTTGAAATCAAAGATCCGGTAGGCAACAGTACTTCGATTGTGGCTGGGGGGACTATTGTTAAAGATGCGCAAGGCAATAGTCATGCAAACAGTGCAGCGGGTACTACGATCAAGAATGCGCAGGGCGATAGTACACTTGTCAATGCTACAGGTTTGGCATTTACCGATGCGAATGGTCAACCTGTTGGCCCAAGTGTGAGTCGTACGGGTATGGATGCAGGAGACCTGAAAGTCACCCATGTTGCGCCTGGTACCGTGAGTGCCGATTCAACCGATGCGATTAATGGCAGTCAACTGAATGCCCAAGGTGAAGGTGTTAAAAATATCATCGGTGGTAATACAGTCTATGATCCGCAAACAGGAGGTTATAGCAACCCGGATATTGGCGGAACTGGACAGAATAATATCAATGATGCAATTGGTGCTGTAGGTGAGGCTGCAACCAAAGCGAAAACTACCGTCACTCAAGGTGACAATATCGTGGTAACCGAATCTCAAAATCCAGACGGTAGTCGTAATTATGAAGTTGCTACGGCTAAAGATGTCAGCTTCGATTCGGTAAAAGTCGGAGATGTCACGGTTGATGGCAGCACGGGCAAGATTACCGGGGTAACCGATGGTGATATCAGTTCGGACTCGAAAGACGCGATCAATGGTAGTCAGCTGGCCAATAATGCACAAAGTGTTGCGGATGCCCTAGGTGGCGGTTCAACCGTTAATCCGGATGGAACAGTTTCCAAGCCAACCTATAACATCAATGGAACAGAGGCCGGCAATGTCGGCGATGCATTGGCCGAACTGGACAAAGGCTGGACCTTGCAATCAAATGGTGCCAATGCCGGAGCCGTGAAAGCGGGTGATACGGTGGATATCGGTACCGCAGATGGTGAGGAGAACCTGCAGGTTGCCAAAGAGGGCAACAACATCAAGTACAGCCTGAATCGTGACCTGAGCGTAGATAGCGTCACTGCAGGCGATACCGTCATCAATAATGATGGCATGACCATTAGCGGTGGTCCAAGTGTAACCAAATCCGGCATTGATGCAGGTCAAAAGAAAGTGACAGGTGTTGCTGCAGGAACCATTAGCGCCGATTCAACTGATGCGATTAATGGTAGTCAAATCAATGCCCAAGGTGAAGGTGTCAAAAATATCATCGGTGGTAATACGGCTTATGATGCCAACACCGGAACCTATACCAACCCTGACTTGGGGGGGACAGGACAAGACAACATTAATGATGCGATTGCTGTGGTTGGTCAAGCCGCTACTGCTGCTAAAACCGAAGTCGAAGCCGGCAAGAACATGACGGTTGATAGTACAACCGATGCAGATGGGCATACGATCTATACCGTAGCGACCGCAGATGATGTCGAGTTCAATTCGGTAAAAGTGGGGGATGTAAATATTGATGGCACAACCGGCAAGATTACCGGAGTGACTGATGGCGACATTAACCCAGACTCGAAAGATGCCATCAACGGTAGCCAGCTGGCCAAAAATGCACAAAGTGTTGCGGATGCCCTGGGTGGCGGTTCAACTGTTAACCCGGACGGAACGGTTTCCAAGCCAACTTATAACATCAACGGGACAGAGACCGGCAATGTTGGTGATGCGCTGGCGGAACTGGACAAAGGCTGGACCTTGCAGTCCAATGGTGCCAATGCCGGAGCTGTAAAAGCGGGTGATACGGTTGATATCGGGACAGCCGATGATGAGGAAAACTTACAGGTTGCCAAAGAGGGCAATACCATTAAGTACAGCCTGAACCGTGACCTGAACGTAGATAGCATCACAACAGGTGATACCTTGATCAATACGGATGGTATGAGCATTGCTGGTGGCCCAAGTGTGACCAAGGCGGGTATCAATGCCGGCAACAGGAAAATCACCGGTGTTGCACCAGGCGCTATACGTCCGGATTCAACCGATGCGATCAATGGTAGCCAGTTACATGCCCAAGGTGAAGGTGTGAAGAATATTATTGGAGGTAATACCCAATATGATCCGGACACAGGCAAGTATACCAATCCAGATATTGGCGGTACCGGTAAAGATAACATCAACGATGCGATTGGCGCGGTTGGTGAGGCTGCCAAAGCGGCGAAGTCTACAGTCTCGGAGGGTAAAAACATTGTTGTCAAAGAAAGCAAAAATGCTGATGGCAGCAGTAATTATGAAGTCTCTACTTCACCAGACCTTGAGGTCGATAGTGTTACTGCCGGTGGGACTCGTGTGGATGGTAATGGCTTAACCATTGACGGAGGGCCAAGTGTCACCAAAGATGGTATTGATGCAGGTGACAAGAAAGTCAGCGGAGTCGCTGACGGTGAAATTGCCGCAGGCTCGAAAGATGCTGTGAATGGTGGACAGTTGAAAGGTGTCTCAGATAGTGTTGCCAATGTCATTGGTGGCAACACCACGGTGAATCCGGATGGCAGTCTGAGTACAAGCAACATTGGTGGAACTGGCAAAAATAATGTCAATGATGCCATTGAGGCTGTGAAGAATGATGCCAAGGCGGCAAAAACCACGGTGAGCAACAAAGATAACAACCTGACCGTAAATCAAAGCCAGAATGACGATGGCAGTACCAATTACGAGGTCGGACTGGCTGACAAGATCAAGGTTAAACAGGTCGATGCAGATCAGGTCAATGCTGGTCAGGTTAATGTTGCCGGCGATCAGGGGACAACCAGTATTACAGGTGGGGCTATTGCGATTACCGGACCGAAAGGTGAGCCGGGCCCAAGCATGAGCATTGGTGGAATCCATGCAGGGGGCAAAAAAGTGACAAGTGTCGCCGATGGAGCCATTGCTCAAGGCTCACAAGATGCCATTAACGGTGGACAGTTACATCAGTCCTATCAGGATATTGGTGCAGCTCTGGGTGGCGGTGCAGGCTATGATCCGGCGAAAGGCTGGACTGGGCCAAGCTATGAAGTAGCAGGTGGCAAGCATGATAATGTTGGAGATGCTTTAGGGGCGCTAGACAATGCCGATAAAGCATTGGGCGACCGGATTACTAACCTTGGCGACCAGATGCAACAGGCATTCTATGACACCAACCAGCGTATTGATGATGTTAAAAAGCATGCCAATGCTGGTGTCGCGGCAGCCATGGCCCTTGAGACAGCCCCTTATATCTCTGGCAAGTATACCTATGCGGTCGGAGCGGCTTATCATGGCGGCGAAAATGCTGTAGGGGTAACACTGCGTAAAACGGCAGATAACGGACGCTGGTCACTCACCACTGGTGTCGCAGCGGCTTCTCAGGGCGATCCAAGCTTCCGTGTCGGCCTAAGTGGCGTATTTGATTAATCATCCTTCCTAGAGCAAGGAGAACCGGAAAGGTTCTCCTGACTACAACAATAATGAAGAGAGGCATTTATGAAAAAACTACAAGCTTTAGCATTGATGATGTGTGCAAGTATGGCATTCAGCAGTCAGGCAGAAACCCAGGGTGAAGTCCCGTTAACACAAGCTCAGGATGTTACCTTTCCAGAGATCAGCAAAAGTTATCTTAAACTGGTGAAACGTTATGAATATAACGACGTTGCGCGTTTAGATACGGGGATGAATAAAGACCAGTTCCGGCATATCCTTGGCAATCCACATTTTAACGAGGGTGTCTTTGCGGTAAAAACCTGGAACTATGTGCTGGATATCCGTGTGCCGAACACCCAGACCTATAAACGTTGCCAGTTACGGATAGACTTTGACAAAAAGTACATTGCCGAACGACTGTCGTGGAAAGGTGAAGAATGTCAGGGGCTTATGACGTGGGGTGTCAATAATGTGGTTCCGGCCCCTTTACCGGCACCGGTTCAGGCGCGCCCACAGACTGCAACCATCTTCTTTGCGTTTGACCGCTCGGATGTCGGTTCGATTGAAGCAGGTTCAACCAATCTGGACCATGTAATTGACGCCATTCAGCAATCACAGAATCCGGTAAAGGTATCGGGCTATACCGATCGTCTGGGAACCTTTGACTATAATCAGGTTCTTTCTGCCAAGCGTGCCAATACGGTTGCGCAACTGCTGATTCAAAAAGGCATTGAACCTTCACGGATTCAGGTACAGGCCAACAATGAGACTGAAGACTATCGACACTGTTCAGGACAGGCAAGAAATACACAATTGCTGGAATGTCTGGCTCCGAACCGGCGAGTTAACATTCAGTGGTAACGGATAGTTAATAAAGGAGGACAGGTTGGTTGTTTATACCTGTCTTCTTTTTATACCTGTATGTCTTTTGAGAATAACGGACTGGAAAAGAATTGCTTTTGGGTCCGGGTTTAAATATTTTAATCAATGGTCAAAAATAATAAATAAATGATATTTAAAAATAATTTATACATAAAATAACAAAGACATTTTAAGGGTGTTTTTTCCTAAATTGATGAGTTTAATGTTCCAAAGTGTTGAAAATCCGGTGTTGAGTTTTGTTAGGGTATAGGGGACTGACCGCTGAGAGAGATCATGTGTTTCATACTTTTTTACATTGTGGGAAAAATATAAAGCTACATATTATTGAAATTGGCAATAAGGATTTACCCCAAGCAGTTGTATTTTTTTTACTGGATATCGAAAAGTTTTTTTCTATTATAGATAGTTTGTCGTTAAAATTTTTTAGAATTATTTTGGTTTATAAAATCAGCATATTAAATCAGGAAAGTATTGAAAAAGATTTTTTAAAGGGAGTTGAATATTTAGTCCATAGTCTTGCAGTAAAAGATATTCATTGTATTTTTGAATATAATCTGGAGGAAATTTATAAAGTTTCGTTATACTCCAGTCTTTTTTTTAGCTCAGTAACAGTATGTAGAAACTTTAATAAAATCTGTATGGAGGCATTTTTTCCGGCCTGTGCTGCCGAAAAGAAAAATATTGTCGATTTTATTGAGAAGGTTGAAATACAAATTACCAATACTTTATCGGAAGGAGAACCTTATTTATTGAAAGTGGCAAAGAAGATGAAATTAACCCCCCGGGTTTTATCAAAAAAAATAAAAAATGAAGGGGAAGAGTTTAAATTGTTGGTGAAACAAAAAAGGCATGAAAAAGCGTTGCTTTTATTGCAGGATAAAAATGTGAGCTTATCAGATATTGCTTACACATTGGGGTATACGGAGCACAGTGCATTTACACGTGCATTTAAAGCTTGGACAGGCTGTTCACCCTGTCAGTTCAGGAAGTATTTTAAATAACTCAATGTGAGGCATGAAACTTGGATATTCGGGATTTAAAAACCTTTATATATGTGGTCGATAACCAGTCCATTACGGTTGCATCCGAAAAGCTGGGGGTTAATCAGTCGACTGTGACCAAACGTATCTATAACATGGAAGAAATACTAAAAGGTGTACTGTTTAATCGAAAAACCAGACCCTTACAATTGACCAGTTTGGGGGAGAAAGTATATTTCAAGAGTTGTTTTATTTTAAAGCAGCTGGAGGCGTTGCAAAACTTTCACCAACAACCCGATGAAGTGGAAAAAAAGAAAATCAGAGTGGGCATTCCCCAGACATTGATCGATGATTTATTGGACTATGTTCTTGCTGAAAGCAAAAAAACAGATTTGCTGTCTGATATTGATATCTCGAGTGGCTGGGGGCGTAGTCTCATCCAGCAAATTCAGCAGGAGGAAATTGATCTTGCGACATTTATGATTCCTTCTAATCTGGCTATACCATCTGATTTATTATTTACCGAGATCGGCACGCTTGCATTTGTGATCGTGTGCAAGAAAGGCGAGGCATACAAATACAGGGATCTGGAAAAGTGCAGCAAGAAAGGCTGGATCTTACATCCGGAAGGTTGCTGTTTCCGGGAAAGTCTGGCCGATCTGTTATATGAGCGCAATCTGGGGTTTTATATCAATAAGGAAATCTTTGGTCTTGATCTGCAGCTCAAAAGCATTTTAAGAGGAGAGGGGCTGGGGATTTTTCCTAAACCGTTTTTTGATAAGTTCGCTTCAACAATGACTGGGCTGGAAATGGTTGAAATCAATGACTTTCCTTTATATCTGAAAGTCGGGGTAGTCAAATCCCAAAGCATGGGAAACGAAGAAGCTCATTCTTTTCTGGACATTATCCAGCAACACTATTTTTAATATGACTTTTAAGTGATGATAAAAGCCCTTGATCAATAAGGGCTTTTAATTTTTTGCTTGTTTAACCAGCCGGTTTGTCTTGATATTCATTGATCACTTCCAGCGCGGCCCGGAAAGCTTCCTGAGTGGCGGGCGCGCCACAATATGGCAGGCTATGTAGTAACACCTCCTGAATTTCTTCGACACTCGCACCATTGTTTAATGCCCCGCGAATATGGCCTTTAAGCTCTGTCGGGCTTTTGAGAGCGGTTAAAAATGCAATGGTAACCAGCGAGCGGTATTTACGCGGCAATACGCCGTCACGTTGCCAGGTTGATCCCCATGCATGTTCATTAATCCAGTCTTGTAAGGGTTGGGTAAACGGAACGGTATTCTCTTGGGCACGTTTCACAAACGACTCACCCATCACTTCTGTACGGACTTTTAAGCCATTTTCATAATCTTGTTGTGACATGTTTTTACTCTTATACGGTTAGTAAAGCAGGAGACGCCTGATCAACATCCTAACCGAATCATCCTGTCAGCTAAAGCCATTGCTCCTGACTCGACATTCTCCGGTGATAGGGGGCGATAGTGAATTCAGCCTGATCACCCCAGCTATCGGTTCAGGTGATATGATCCGGCACAAGCATTGTGGATAAATAAAGACATATCCACATCGGCATGGAGAGTGGGCTTTGCTGCAGACGGGTCTGAAGTGAGAAAAGGGCCGCCTGCAGAAGGCGACCCTTTAAAAATGTGTTGGCAGGAACGGTCAGGCAGCAAGCTCTTTGCGAACGATATCGGCGCCAGCACTCAAGGCATTAAGTTTGCCGTTGGCAACACGACGGGATAGCGGTGCCATACCACAGTTGGTTGACGGATAGAGTTTGTCCGCGTCGACAAACTGCAGGGCCTTACGCAAGGTGTCGGCTACCTGTTCTGGTGTTTCGATGACATTGCTTGCCACATCAATGGCACCCACCATCACCTTTTTGCCCCGGATCAGCTCGATCAGATCCATTGGCACCCGGGAGTTTTGACATTCAAGTGAAATGATATCGATCTTGGACTGCTGTAGCTTCGGGAATGCTTCTTCATATTGGCGCCATTCTGACCCTAGGGTCTTTTTCCAGTCTGTATTGGCCTTGATACCGTAACCATAACAAATGTGGACTGCTGTTTCGCATTTAAGCCCTTCCAGTGCCCGTTCTAAAGTCGCTACACCCCAGTCATTGACTTCATCAAAAAATACATTAAATGCCGGTTCGTCAAACTGGATGATATCGACTCCGGCAGCTTCGAGTTCCCGTGCTTCCTGGTTAAGAATCTTGGCAAACTCCCAGGCAAGCTTTTCACGGCTTTTATAATGTCCGTCATAAAGCGTATCGATCATCGTCATTGGCCCAGGCAAGGCCCATTTAATTGGCTGGCTGGTTTGCTGGCGTAAAAATCTGGCATCTTCAACAAAAACCGGTTTCTGGCGAGAAACGGCACCGACCACAGAGGGAACACTGGCATCATAGCGGTTCCGGATTCTTACCGTTTCACGTTTTTCAAAATCAACGCCTTCAAGGTGCTCGATAAATGTAGTCACGAAATGTTGCCGGGTCTGCTCACCGTCACTGACAATATCGATACCGGCATGCAGTTGTTCCTGCAATGACAGGCGCAAGGCATCCTGCTTGCCTTCGATCAGCTGTTCATCCTGTAATTTCCAGGGTGACCAGAGTTTTTCAGGCTCTGCCAGCCATGATGGTTTTGGTAAGCTGCCGGCAGTTGAAGTTGGTAATAATCTTTTCATAATCAATAATCTTGTCGGTTTTGGTAAATTAAACTGCGTAATTCTCGGCCCATTGCTCGAGGATTGGCTGGTAACGTTTGATGAATTGTTGTTCGGTAAATTTCCCTTGCTTGATCGCCAGCTGGCTGCGTTCTTCCCGGTCATAGATGATACGGGTCAAGGAGTAGTCCTGATGTTTTAGGCTCGGTTGATACCACTGCCCTGCGGCAGAATTGGCATTGTAAATTTCAGGGCGGTAGATCTTCTGGAAAGTTTCCATGGTGCTGATCGTACCGATTAGCTCAAGGGCTGAATAATCATTGAGCAAGTCGCCACGATGATAAAAAGCCAAAGGGGCAACGCTATTGGGTGGCATGAAATAGCGAACTTTTAATCCCATTTTCCCGAAATATTCATCCGTTAATGAATATTCATCTTGCAGATATTCAACGCCCAGTATCGGGTGCTGGTTTGCAGTACGCTGGTAGGTCTTGCTGCTGGAAACACTCAGGCAGATCACGGGTGCTTTATAAAAGTTATCGGTATATGTGTTTGATTCCAGAAACGCTTTAAAAATTTTGCCGTGCAGGTCGCCATAGTTTTCTGGCAGGCTGAATTGGGCCCGGTTTTTATTATGCTCCAGCAGTAATACACTAAAATCGTAATCCCGCACATAAGAAGAAAAGTTGTTGCCGACAATGCCCTCAATACGTTGGTTGGTGTGGTGGTCAAGCAGGCCGGTTTTCAGGATTTCAATGGTCGGGAAAGTCTCTCCCTTACCTTCAACATCAATATCGACCGAAATGATGTCAAGCTCGACAGAATAACGGTCTGCTTTCGGGTTATCCCAGTGCGCCAGCTGATTGAAACGATTATTTATCATGTTCAAGGTATTGCGCAGGTTCTCCTGACGGCTCGCACCTCGTGCCAGATTGGCAAAGTTGGTGGTAATACGCGTATTTTCCGAGGGCTGATAGTGCTCATCGAAACGTATGCGTTTGAGGGTAAATGTAAACTCTTTACTCATGATGACCTGCTCCCCTAATTTCTGAGATAAACCTGAATGTCTGTGGGCTCTTTGTGGCTGGACGCGCCAGTGTTCTGGTACTTTGCCGTCAATCCTGGGTTCAGTTTTGATGGAGGCTTGCCTGAACATGCTGGCCAGAATCAACTTTCACATCGTCTGCGTTAAGAGCATGAGGTCATTTATACTTGAATCATGACATGAATAAAAATGATTTAGTTTCACCAAAAACTGAGTGAAATTCATGTTGTGAGTTGGCATGAAGTTGAGAAGCCATTGTGTAGCGGGCCACAACTACAAAGCAGGACACGCCATAGCGGGCAGCGGGGCGCAAGTTTTACTTTTTAGTGCTGTCATTTATAATTCCTTCCACCCGGCCATCCCTGATTTTTACCCGCTTCATTTTCTTTTATTATGTCTTTATTTTCTCAGTGTTTAGAGCGGCAGCAGTTCTGTTTTCTGGTGGAATATTTATGTTCTGCTCCAGACACTCACGCCATTCGTCAAAGCTTGGCTGGTTTTCCTGCCATCATGACTTTGGCCGATCGGGTGCACAGTGATGATGATCCTGCACCGCTTGCGCTGGCAAAAAACTATCCTGCTGAAATTGAAAAACTTTTACATTTTTCTGGAAAGGGACGGGATATCAGGGAGCTAGAGTGCTTTCTGGATCAGGCCGCCCGCCAAGGTTACCGGAACCTGCTTTTACTCAGTGGCGACAAGCTTAAAAACCATCATTTTGGCATTGGCCAACCGGCGCAACGGACCCGTTATCTAGAGTCTGTCAGTGCCGTGATGGCGGCCAGACAGCGGGGTGGCTTCAAGATCGGTGTGGCGTTTAATCCATTTAAATATACGGAGGCAGAACGGGATGCCCAGTACCTGAAATTACACAAGAAGATCAGGGCCGGGGCCGATTTTCTCATTACCCAGCTTGGTTTTGATCTGGATTGTATTTTGCAATGCCAGTCCTTTATTTCACAACATTATGCAAACTTTCCTGCATTTGCCTGCGTAATGCCGCTTACGCTCAAGCGTGCGCAATTTATGCTGAAAAACCAGGTTGCCGGGCTAGTGATTGCACCGCATATTGTGGATGTGCTGGAACGCGAGTATCAGGCCGATCCACTCCAGGCTGAGGCAAATGTCTATGCGCGTTGTGCCTTGCAGATCCTGATTTGTAAGCAGCTTGGTTATGTAGGGGTGCACCTGTCTGCCTGCCACCAGCCAAAACAGCAGCAGAAACTTGAACGTTCTCTGGAGCAGTATCAGAACTTGTCTCTAGAGGAGTGCATCAAGGCATGGCAACAACTCTGGCATACAGATTCTGCCACGGCGCTTCAGCCAGAGCGACCTGCCCTTGTAAAACCTGTGTCAGCGATGCAGGTGGCCAAATATAAAAACATGCATCTCATGCATTACATGTTTTTTGGATCTCGTACTGCAATCGGGATAGGCCGTTTTATTTTCAAGGCCAGTTTCTGGAACAGGCGCCGTCCGCATCGGCTTTTGCTCAACCTTGAGCACTGGAGCAAAAACCGGCTGGTCGGTTGTGAAAGCTGCGGTACATGCCGGCTAGATGAGACGCTATATATCTGTCCTGAAACCTGTCCCAAAGGTTTAGCCAATGGGCCCTGTGGGGGAACCCGTCTGGACCGGTGTGAGTTTGGCGATCGTGAGTGTATCCACTCGGTTAAGGCAAGATTGGCGAAACGTATAGACCGGACTGAAGTATTAAAAAGCAAGTTAATCCCGGCAGTTCCAATTGAAACGCGTGCAACAAGTTCATGGAAAAACTGGTTTCGTCCTGCAGACAAATAGCCGTTCCAGATCCACGGTGTCTTTTTACGATTTGATGGCTTGAACATAGACTTTTACCAAAATTCAACAAAATCGGCATATTTGACATGTTTACTTCGGACACTGGTGTCCGTTCTAATGTGACATATTTATCCATAGGCTTAAAATTATGCCAAGCCGTCAACAGTTAGCCGCACAAAATCGTGATGAGCTTCTAAATGCCGCCGAAGAAATTCTCCGCACTCATGGGGTCTATGTGCCGCTACAAGTCATTATTGACCATGCCGGGGTAGGGCGGGCTACGTTCTACCGGAATTTTGATGACCGTAAGGCTCTGATTGTGGCCCTGCTGGAAAAAGGTACCCGGCTACTGGAACGACGGGCCACAGCGTTCCTGCAGTTTGATGATGGCCTGATCCGGCTGATAGAAGATCTGCTGAATGAACTGCCGCTACTGGTTGTGCTAACCGACTACTGGCGGATTCTTGACCGGCATGATCCGGTCATGCTGGATATCTATGAAAGACGCGAAAGAATCTTGCAACCCCTTATTGATCAGGCAATCCGGCATAAGCTGTGCCGTCCGGACCTGACAGCTCAGGATTTTGGAATCATCACTTCAATTCTTGGTTCTTCCTTTCAGGGATATGCCACAGATGAGCAAGCCCGCTTGGCCAGACGTGCCGTAACCTTGTTGTTAAACGGCATCAAAAATTAATCGAGAGGTGAAGCGATGGCTCAACAACCCCGTATTATTGGTAGCGTGCCAGACTGGACAGCAGAAGAACGGCCATTATTGTCCGGGACTCCTGCTTCGGTCCAGCATGGAAAAGCCAAGCGTTTGGCCTATTTGCTGATTGGTATTTTTATCTCGGTCACGGCCATGCTCAATAACGGGCTGGTGACGGCAAACCTGCCGCTGTTTCAGGGCGAATATGGACTGACGCCTTCACAGGCTGCATGGCTACCTGCCATGTATGTCATTGCCAACGTCAGTTCAAATTTACTGATTTTTAAAGCCCGTCAACAGTTTGGGGTGCGCTTGTTTACCGAGCTGGGCCTGCTGGCATTTATTGGGGTATTAATCCTTCATCTGTTTGTCAAAACCTATGAAATGGCTCTGGTGGTACGTTTTATTGCCGGTTTTGCAACGGCACCATTATTTTCCCTGGGCATGTATTACACCATGCAGGCTTTTTCCAAAGACGATGTGGTCAAGGCGATCTATCTCTCGTTTGGCTTGCAGCAACTGGGAATACCGCTGGCCTGGATCATTTCGCCTGCTTTAACGGTAGGCAATAGCTGGGATACGCTCTATACCTTTGAGTTGGGCATTGCCATTTGTACCCTGGCTCTGGTGGTCGCGTTAAAGCTTCCCCGGGGCTTTAGACAGGAACTGTTTGAAAAGCAGGATTTCATAACGGCGATCCTGTTGATTTCCGGTTTTGCCTGCCTGTCCATTACCTTGACGCAAGGGCCGATTGTATGGTGGCTGGATGCTCCCTGGCTGGCTTATCTGATTATTGCCGGTTTCGGTTTTGTGATGCTGGGCTTGTTGCTGGAGCATTACCGGGTTAATCCGCTGATTATTACCCGCTGGCTGGGAACCCGGCAAATCTTGCTGTTTATGATCGGTGCCTTTATTTTACGGCTGATCCTTTCTGAACAGACTGTGGCCATGGTGAATTTTTTAAAAACCATGGGAATGGGGCCAGACCAGTTCGTACCGCTATATCAGGTCATTTTTGTGGGGACGGCAATCGGTGCAGTTTTTAGTGCGCTTACATTTACCCTGAAACGGGTAGTGCCGTATTTACTGCTTGCCGTACTGATGATCGTGTTCGCCTGTATGTGGGACTATAGCCTGACCCACGATATCCGGCCTTCTAACTTTTATCTCAGCCAGTTCCTGATCGGTTTTGCAACCGGTTCCTTTATCCCGATTTTATTGCTGCTGGCGCTGGGACAAGGCCTGTTAAAGGGGCCGCAATACATCATCACCATTGTCGTGCTGTTTTCGGTGACCCAGAACTTTGGCGGTCTGGTCGGTTCTTCCCTGTTTAATACCTATCAGAAACAGCGCACCCAATACTATGTCAGTGACCTGAACCATAACCTGCCGGTGACTGATCCGACGGTGGCACAAAGATTGAAAACCTACCAGTACGGCAGTGCCAGTACCGATCCTGACGCACAGCGCCAGCAAGACAAGGCACTGCGCAATTTAAATGGCGTGGTTGCCCGCGAAGCACAGGTTCGTGCCTATAGTGATGTCATTATCTTAAATGCAATGTTTGCACTCTTTATCTTTATATGGGGTGTTTTTGGTGTGGTGATCCTGATGTTAAAAGCGAAGAAAAAAGCCAAACAGCAGCAAGCGACCGCTATTGAATGATTATTTTATTGAGAAAAGCAGATGTCTGAAAATCAAAATACACCGACCCCGACAGCAACGACACCGGCCCAGGCCACGCCTGCGCCACCACCGCCGAGTAAAACCATTTCGACGAGCCGGACGACCTTGATCTGGATGTTCATGGTTTTTGTGGTGGGGGCTTTAATTGTGCTGTGGGCATGGGGGATTGGCCCATTCCGTTCGGCAATTGAACAGACCGATAATAGCTATGTGAAGGGCAAAACCACGATTTTGTCATCGCAGATTAACGGCTATATCAAGGACGTGCTGGTAAAAGACTTTGATCATGTGAAGCAGGGACAGGTGCTGATGCATATTGATGCAACCACCTATGACCAGAAAGTGGCACAGGCGGCTTCGGGTGTCGAACAGGCTAAAAACAGCCTGGCCAACCAGACACAGGCAATTGCCCAGCGTCAGGCTGATGTGGTTTCTGCCCAAGCCAAACTGGATCAGGTAAAAGCCCAGTATGATTTATCTGTGGCACAGTTAAAGCGTTATCAACAGCTTGGAAATAGCGGGGCCGCTTCAAAGTCTGAGCAAGACAAGGCTGCTGCGGATGCACAAAATAACCTTGCCCAGCTGAAACAGGCAGAGGCGAATATCCTGGTGGCCAGGGAAGCATTAAAAACTGCCCAGGTTGCCGAGACGGGATTGAAAGCACAGGTCAACAGTGCTCAGGCCCAACTGGATCAGGCCAATACCACCAAGGATTATAGTGCCATCGTTGCGCCACTTGATGGGCAACTTGGCGAGGTCAATCCCCGTGTTGGACAATACGTTGCTGCAGGCACACAGTTGCTTTATCTGATTCCGCAGCAGACCTGGGTCATTGCCAACTTTAAGGAAACCCAGATTGCCAACATGAAAATCGGGCAAAAAGCCTACTTTACTGTCGATGCGATGAAGCATCAGAAGTTTAGCGGTCATGTCGAGCAGATTTCACCGGCCTCCGGTTCTGAATTTAGCGTATTGAAACCGGACAATGCGACAGGCAACTTTACCAAGGTGGTGCAACGTATTGCAGTACGTATTTCGATTGATCCGGACCAGAAGGGGATTGAGAATCTGCGTCCCGGCATGTCGGTGATTACCTCGGTCGATACCAGCTCCTGATGGTTCATATCTGGCTTGTGGCAGGCATTTGGATGGCTTTTGTTCAGATGCTCGCTGGAGCCGGGTGCCTGTTTCCGTTGGACGGAGCTTGACCGTACTGGCATAAGTGCATAAAGCATGGATGTATATTCAGGTAGAGAAAGGCTAGATAAATCAAACCAGAAATCTGCTACAATTGCGCCAATTTTTAATTCTTTCGCACACCGGCTGTTCTGGTCACCGTTTGCAGGTACAAATGGGTGCATCAAATTGTAGATTTTTCTCATGTTTAAAGATGAATTAGCGGCACAGGTTGCCCAGCGTCGCACCTTTGCGATCATTTCCCACCCCGATGCGGGTAAGACTACCATGACAGAAAAGCTGTTGTTATGGGGGAAGGCCATTCAGGTTGCCGGGATGGTCAAAAGCCGTAAGTCTGACCGTTCTGCGACATCCGACTGGATGGAAATGGAAAAGGAACGTGGTATCTCGATCACCACATCGGTGATGCAATTTCCTTATAAGAAGCACACCATCAACCTGCTTGACACCCCGGGACATGAAGATTTCTCGGAAGATACCTATCGGACCTTAACCGCAGTTGACTCGGCGCTGATGGTGATTGATGGTGCAAAAGGTGTAGAGGAACGAACCATCAAGTTGATGGAAGTGTGTCGTATGCGTGACACGCCAATCATTTCCTTCGTCAACAAAATGGACCGTGAAATCCGTGAACCGTTAGAGTTGCTCGACGAAATTGAAAATGTCCTGAATATCCGCTGTGTCCCGATTACCTGGCCATTGGGCATGGGACGTGACTTTGCAGGGGTGTATAACCTGCTTGAAGACAAGCTCTATGTCTATAAGGCCGGTTTTGGTTCAACCATTACCGATATTGAAGTACGTGATGGCTATGACCATGCCGATATCCGTGAAAAGGTGGGTGAGCTGGCCTGGTCGTCTTTTGAAGAATCGCTTGAGCTGGTTCAAATGGCCAATGAACCACTGGATCGTGAACTGTTCTTGCAAGGCAAGCAAACACCGGTGCTGTTCGGTACGGCTTTAGGTAACTTTGCCGTTGACCATGTTTTAGATGCATTTATCAACTGGGCGCCAGAACCTAAGGCACATCCGACCCAGGAACGTATGGTCGAAGCCAAAGAAGAGGGTTTCACCGGTTTCGTGTTTAAGATTCAGGCCAACATGGACCCGAAACACCGTGACCGTATTGCCTTTATGCGTATTTGTTCAGGTAAATATGAAAAAGGCCTGAAAATGAATCATGTCCGTATCGGTAAAGATGTCCGTATCAGTGATGCATTAACCTTCCTTGCCGGTGAGCGTGAGCATCTGGAAGAAGCCTGGCCGGGGGACATTATTGGTTTGCATAACCATGGCACCATCCAGATTGGCGATACCTTTACCAGTGGTGAAGACCTGCACTTTACCGGTATTCCACACTTCGCACCTGAAATGTTCCGCCGTGTACGTCTGAAAGATCCTCTAAAATCGAAGCAGTTGCAAAAAGGTTTGAAAGAGTTATCGGAAGAAGGGGCAACCCAGGTGTTCATGCCACAAATCAGTAATGACCTGATTGTTGGTGCTGTGGGTGTGTTACAGTTTGATGTGGTGGCCTATCGCTTAAAAGAAGAATATAAGGTGGACTGTATTTACGAGCCGGTGAGTGTTCATACGGTACGCTGGATTCACTGTGATGATGAAAAAATCCTGAATGAGTTTAAGAAAAAGGCGCATGATCAGCTTTCAGTTGATGGTGGTGGTCACTTAACTTATCTGGCACCAAGCCGTGTCAACTTGCAGTTGATGCAAGAACGCTGGCCGGATATCCAGTTCCGTAACACACGAGAACACTAAACTGTATAAAAACAGCTTCTAATTAGAGGCTGTTTTTAATTGAACGATCTAAAAATAAAGGATGATGAAATGAATGCTTTAAAACCACTTTTTGCTGTCAGTGTCTTGATTGGAATGATGGCTTTAACCGCATGTGATCATCCAGATAAAAATAAAGCCGATACCGCCGAAAGCAAACCGGCTGAGGCACCAGTCGAAAAAGCTGAAGTGCTGCCGTACTTAAATATGAAAGAGGCCAAGGCGGACTATGCCTTGCCATTTTGTGAAAAGAAAAACTGTATTGATGTTGATATCCAGACGGTAAAAACCCAGGATGTATGGCTCAATGCCTGGATTGCAAAAAATCAGTCCAGGGTGATCCAGCAGCAAATTGAACTGGATAAAAACCTGACGCTGCAACAGGCCATTAATGCCTATGTGAAAAAGTCAGATGAGTGGCAGGACAAATATTCTAAAAATAAGGCTTACGAGCTGCATCTGAATACCCGGATTGCTTCGCAGCGTAATCAGTACGTACTGCTCCAAATAGGGGTAAATGCCCAGCAAGAAGATATTGCGGTAAAAGACCGCTTCTATTTCTTTGCGGCAGACCGCAAGTTACAAAAGAGCCTGAGCGTGCTGGATGTGATCCGCAAAGATCAGCAAAATGCCTTGAATGGCATTATTCAGGCGCATTATCAGCAGTGGGTTGCAAAACAGTCACCTGAGGTCAAAAAACAGGTGCCGAAAAAACTGTATTGGGGACAGGCGGACTGGTTCTTTGATGGAGAGGGCATTGGTTTACATTATCGTGCCAATGAAATCAGCAAGGATGCACCCCAGCTGGATATCTATCTCACCACAGAACAAAGCCGGAACATCTTGCAGCCCGATATTTACCAACAAATGTTTTAATATCGTTGCGGCTGGCTGTTTTGAGTTTCGTATAGAAATTGCATGCGCTTCTGGCAGTTTTGCATTAACTTCGATAGCATTTAAAAATCTTGTGTAATAACAATGCTGATAGGTCTCAGATGAAAACAATGTATAAATATAGTGTTCTTGCATGTGCTGTTTTGCTTGCTGCATGCCAGCCTAAATCGGAGCCAAAACAATCACAGGATAAGCCGCAGGACCCGCCAGCCGTACAACAGCCAGCTGAGCCGGTGTTACAAGGAGAAACCGTCAAGGTACAAGTGAAACTGCCTGAATGTAAGGGCAATACCTGTCCTGATTTTACCGTTGAGCGCCTGCAAAGCAATTTTCCCTTTATTGATCAGTTACTGGATCAGCAAATTCTGGATCAGCTTGGTAAAATGCTGGAAGTGGTGGATACAGAAGCACCAGCCGCTTCGGCCCCGAAATCTAGCGCGCAGACCTCTGATCTGGACACACAGGCACAGTTATATGCTGATTCTTTCGTGAAAATTGATGAAGAATTAAAGGCTCTAAGCAGTAGTCACCAGATCAGCCTGATGATCAAGCCAAAAATCTTGCAGCCGAAAGGCAAACTGGTAACCGTCGTACTGAATAGCAGCAGCTATCTGGGCGGGGCGCATGGCGCAACGTCACAACGTTATTACAACTTTGACCTGAGCCAGCAGAAACAGGTGCAATTACATGATCTGTTGTTGCCAAAACAGAAGGCAACATTAGACCAGCTGGCACATGATGCCTTTAAAACCTGGATTGTCGATTCAAAACTGGCCAATGACCCGAAAGAATATGAGCAGGCATGGCCATTTCAGGTAACTGATAACTTCCTGTTAGGTGAACAGGGCCTGATCTTGCAATATGGAGAATACGAGATCGGTCCGTACGTGGTCGGCTTGCCACGTCTGGTGATTCCATTTAGTGAATTGCAAGGGGTGTTAAAACCTGAATATTTACCAAAAGTTGACACCCCGGCAGCCTCTGCGCCTGTAGCAGGCGAGAACAAGTAACGGCCTATGCAGCTGTTTGATACCCATACCCATTTTGATGTTGCCGATTTTGACCATGATCGGCAACAGCTGGCTGTACAGGCCAAGCGGGTAGGAGTCGAGGCATTGGTGTTAATCGGTTTTTTACAATCACGATTTGATGACCTGATCCAGACCCAGCAGCAATTGCAAAGCTGGGAGCATGTACCGCAGTCTTATCTGGCGCCCGGATTGCATCCTTTTTATATCGAACAGCATCAGCCCGAACATTTACAATGTCTGGAACAGGTGTTGCAGCAGCATGCATGTGTGGCGATTGGTGAAATTGGTCTGGATACCTTTTTAAAACAGCATAAACAGCCAGAACTGTTTGCCAGACAGCAGCATTATTTTAATGAGCAGCTAGAACTTGCCAGGCAATATCAAAAACCCGTGCTGTTGCATATCCGTAAAGCGCATGCGGAAACCCTTGCCATCTTAAAAGCTCAGAAATTCAAGCTGGGCGGCATTGCCCACGCCTTTAGTGGAGGTGTGGAAGAAGCTAAGGCCCTGATCAAGCTGGGCTTTAAAATCGGCATCACCGGGCAAATTACCAATCCCAATGCCAAAAAACTGCATCAGGTGGTGCATGCCATTGGGGCGGAACATCTGGTGATTGAAACTGATTGTCCGGATATGACGCCGTTATGTTGCCAGACTTCAACCGAACATCGAACCCGCAATACTCCTGTCAATCTACCTTATGTTTTAGACAGTCTGGCCCAATTGCTTGAGCTGCCTGAAACACAACTTGCCCGGCAACTGTGGCACAACTCATGTGCAGCCTTGCAGCTCTGATCATTATCATAATCCCGTTAAAAATAAGGTAACTAAAAGGGAACACATGCTTTCCCAAACAGGGGTACATTAAAGAAAGAATTCCATAATAAACAACCAGCCAATACTGGGAGGGCAACCTGATGGCCAGATATAGCAAAATCAATAGTTTCAATGCATTACAAACACTAACAGTCGGTTCCAGATCCTATCAGATTTTTAATCTTCCCCAAGCGGCACAGACACTGGGCAATATTGACCGCTTACCCAAATCACTCAAGGTTTTGCTAGAAAATTTATTGCGCTTTGAAGATGGAAAAAGTGTAAAAGTCGAGCATATTCAGGCACTGGTAGACTGGCAGAAAAGCCGGCGCTCCGATCAGGAAATTCAATATCGTCCAGCTCGTGTATTGATGCAGGACTTTACCGGTGTGCCTGCGGTCGTCGATCTGGCTGCCATGCGTGCAGCCATGGCGCAGGCCGGCGGTGATCCGAACCGGATTAACCCGCTTTCCCCGGTTGATCTGGTCATCGACCATTCGGTGATGGTGGATTATTTTGCCAATGATCAGGCCTTTGCCGAGAATGTCGAAATCGAAATGCAACGTAATGGTGAGCGCTACCAGTTCCTGCGTTGGGGTCAGTCTGCATTTAATAACTTTAGCGTGGTTCCGCCGGGCACCGGAATTTGCCATCAGGTCAATCTGGAATATCTGGCACAGGCAGTGTGGCTGGGAGAAGATGACGGGCAGGAATTTGCCTTCCCGGATACTTTGGTTGGCACAGATTCACATACCACCATGATTAACGGGCTGGGCGTACTCGGTTGGGGCGTTGGCGGGATTGAGGCTGAAGCGGCCATGCTGGGACAGCCGGTATCGATGCTGATACCGGAAGTGGTCGGTTTTAAACTGACCGGCAAGCTGAATGAAGGCATCACTGCAACCGATCTGGTGTTGACCATTACCCAGATGCTGCGTCAAAAAGGCGTGGTGGGTAAATTTGTGGAATTCTATGGCGATGGTCTGGCTGACCTGCCTCTGGCGGACCGTGCCACCATTGCCAATATGGCACCAGAGTATGGCGCGACCTGCGGTTTCTTCCCGATTGATGAAGTGACACTGGGGTATCTGGCACTGACAGGCCGTCAGCAACAGCGGATAGAGCTGGTTGAGGCTTATAGCAAGGCACAGGGGCTATGGCGTAATGCCGGAGATGAGCCGGTTTTTACTGATACCCTGAGTCTGGATATGGGCACGGTGCAAGCCAGTCTGGCCGGGCCTAAACGTCCGCAAGATAGAGTACTGCTGTCTGATGTACCGAAAACCTTCGATGCCCTGATGGCGCTGAACCTGAAACCCGCCAAAGAAGCCAAGGAGCGTCTGGAGAATGAAGGGGGTGGCGGTACAGCGGTAGAGGCACAAAAAGCCAATCTGACGCATGAACAACCGTCTTGTACCCTTGACGGCAAATCTTATCCTTTAAATGATGGTGATGTGGTGATTTCTGCGATTACCTCATGTACCAATACCTCTAACCCAAGTGTCATGCTGGCTGCGGGGCTACTGGCCAAAAAAGCGATCGAGAAAGGCTTGCAACGTAAACCCTGGGTCAAAAGCTCACTGGCTCCCGGCTCTAAAGTAGTGACCGATTATCTGGCAGCAGCAGGCCTGACCCCTTATCTGGATCAATTGGGCTATAACCTGGTGGGCTATGGCTGTACCACCTGTATTGGTAACTCGGGGCCGTTGCCCGAGCCGATTGAAGCGGCCATTCAGTGCCATGACCTGAATGTGGCATCGGTACTGTCAGGGAACCGTAACTTTGAAGGGCGTGTACATCCACTGGTGAAAACCAACTGGCTGGCATCACCGCCATTGGTAGTGGCATACGGCTTGGCAGGCAACATCCGTACTGACTTAACCACGCAACCGATTGGACAGGGGAAAGACGGACAGGACGTTTACCTGAAAGATATCTGGCCAGGCCAGTCCGAAATTGATGCAGTATTACAGAAAGTGAATACCGACATGTTCCATAAGGAATATGCTGCGGTGTTTGATGGAGATGCAACCTGGCAAGCGATCCAGATTCCACAGAGCCAGACTTATGCCTGGCAAAGTAATTCGACCTATATCCGTCATCCGCCATTTTTTGAAGAGATTAATCATCCGCCGAAGGCAATTACCAATATTGAACAGGCCCGGATTCTGGCAGTACTGGGCGATTCGGTCACCACTGACCATATTTCACCTGCCGGTAATATCAAGAAAGACAGTCCGGCCGGACGTTATTTACAAGATCAGGGGGTTGAACCAAAAGACTTTAACTCCTATGGCTCACGACGTGGTAACCATGAAGTGATGATGCGTGGTACCTTTGCCAATATCCGCATTAAAAACGAGATGCTGGGGGGCGAAGAGGGCGGTAATACCCTGTTTATTCCGACTGGTGAGAAGCTATCAATTTATGATGCTGCCATGCGTTATCAGCAACAGCACACACCATTGGTGATTATTGCCGGTAAGGAATATGGAACTGGTTCATCACGGGACTGGGCAGCCAAGGGCACCAACTTGCTCGGCATCAAAGCCGTGATTGCAGAAAGCTTTGAACGGATTCACCGCTCGAATCTGGTGGGAATGGGCGTTTTGCCATTGCAGTTTGTAGATGGACAAACCCGTCAATCCCTGAACTTAACCGGGCATGAAACGATTTCGATTCATGGCTTGTCCGATGACATTCAACCACACCAGACTCTTGATGTGGAGGTGGTTCGGGATGATGGTAGTCAGGCCAAATTTAAGGTGCTGTGCCGCATCGATACCTTGAATGAGGTAGAATACTTTAAGGCTGGTGGCATCCTGCATTATGTTTTACGTAACCTAATTGCTGCCTAAGCCTTAAATGGTGGTGATGAAAAAGATGAAAGCGGGCCTTTCATCTTTTTTTGTTTAAATTTGGGTGGTTCAGGGTTAAGGTGTTAGCACTCAATTCGTCAGGACGATGGCTTTGAAGCAGCTACCGCGCTATGTTTATTATTTATTGGTTGCACAGGCATTTAATTTAATTGCGGCGGTATTGTCCGTTACCGTTTCAGCCATTGTCGGCCTAAAACTTGCACCTACACAGGCCTGGGCTACAGTACCTTATGGCCTGCAATTTCTGGCCATGTTGCTGACCACCTTTATCTTTTCAGCTTTGATGAAGCAGTGGGGAAGGTATCTGGTGTTCCAGTTGGGCTGTATCTGTCTGTTTTTGGCCGGTGTCTCTGGCTATCTCGCATTACAGACAGAACAGTTTTATCTATTGTGTCTCAGTCATTTTTCGCTGGGTTTATTCATTTCCACAGCTAACTTTTATCGTTTCGCAGCTTCGGATCGCCTGGCTGCGGATTTAATTCCGAAAGCCACAGCGATGGTGATTTCGGGTGGTGTAGTTGCCGCTGTGATTGCACCGATGTTGGCGATACAGTTTCAACAGGTACAAGGTTTACCTGATTTTAGTGCGATCTATTTGATTTTCAGCATACTGGCGGTGTTACTGTCACCTATTTTGTATCAGTGGCACCAGCAATTTAAATTGCAGCAGGAGCAACAGGCCGAAACAAAATCCGTACCGCAGGCACCATTATCGACCCGTCTGGTTGCCGCGGCGGTGATCAGCGGGGCATTTGCCTATTATGTGATGAATGTCATGATGATTATGTCTTCCTTACATTTAAAGGAGCATCATTCATTTCATTATGCCTCTATCTCGATTCAGTTGCATGTTCTGGCCATGTTCCTGCCTTCATTCTTTGTGTCCAGACTGATGCAGCGTTGGGGTACGCAGCGCACGGTTTATGCCGGTTTTGCTTTATTGATGTTGGCTGCTTTGATTCCGCTACTGGGGCAACAAGGATTTTATATAAATGCTGCCCTGATCGTGCTTGGAGTGGGCTGGAACTTTGCTTATTCAGGCGCATCGACTTTACTGGCCGGACTGAACGAGCAGCAAAAGCACCGTGTACAGGGCATCAATGAAACCATGATTGCCTTGTTTGCAACACTGGGCGCTTTTTTGCCGGCTCCCATCCTGACCCAGCTGGGCTGGACCAATGCCAACCTGCTGGCTTTATTGATGAGTGCGGTTGTTGTGGCTGTACTGGTCATTTTAATCCGCTCTGCACGATTTGCAGCTAAAGCGCCATCTTCCTCACCAAAAACCCGTTAAACACGTTAAAATAGCGCTTTGCCAGAAAGAATAGATTGCCGCTGTGATGACCGAAGTACCTGTAAATGATGAATATGACCGCCGTTTTGCTGGTGTTGCCAAAATTTATGGAGAACATGCTTTTGCCCATTATGCGCAAAGCCATGTCATGGTCATCGGGATTGGCGGTGTGGGGAGCTGGGCCGTCGAAGCGCTGGCGCGTACCGGGATTGGCGAGCTGACGCTGGTCGATATGGATGTGGTCGCAGCATCGAATATTAACCGGCAATTGCCAGCAATGAGTTCGACACTGGGACAAGAGAAAATCGAGGTGATGGCAGAACGTTGCCGTCAAATCAATCCACGTATGAAAGTCAATGTAATTGATGACTATCTCAGCCCTGACAATGTCAAGGAAATCCTCAATCCGGTGCCAACCCTTATTTTAGATTGCATTGATGACGTCAAGGCCAAGCTTGCCTTGATGCTGCATTGTCGCTTTAACAAGATTCCGCTGATTGTTTCAGGCGGGGCCGGTGGCAAGCTCGATCCACTAAAAATACGTGTTGCAGATTTGTCCCGAACCGAACAGGACCCGATGCTGGCAAAATTACGTACACAACTACGCTCTATGGGGATTTGCAAAAAGCCAAAAGATAAATTTGGCATTACCTGTGTTTATTCGGTTGATAATCCGTTTTCAAGTGCAGAGGTCTGTCCAAGTGCCGGCTTGCGTTGTGGCGGTTATGGCTCAGCGGTGGTGGTGACCTCAAGCTTTGCGATGGTCGCCGTAGCGGAAGTCCTGAAAAAACTGGATAAGCTCAGGACTTGAATTCTGATGGGACTGATTATGCTTGTGGATATTGCGGTGCCAGGCGGTAATAGCTGTAAGTGACATTCGGGTCTTTATAAACGTCATAGCTGGTCTGTTTGAAATCAGAGACCCATTGTGATCCGGTAAAGCCGGCGATGTGACCGTAACGATGCTTTTTGGTGCGGTGAATAATATAAATATCACCTGGCTGGGGATTGTTAAACTCAGGGCTAATCTGCTGATAGCCGATCTGCTGTAGGGTGCGGCCCCAGTCTGAAGCAGCGACAGGATGTTGCACGATGTTGGCACCCGCCGATTGTAAAGCGATTCTGACAAATTTGGCACATTGAGATGAGCTACGGTAAGACGCCCGTTTTGCCAGTTTTTGCGAGAATTTATCTACATCAATTGCAGGGACTGACGGAGCCTTCGGCATTTCTCGATAAGGAATAACCACCTGTTGTGCAGGTGGGTGAATCATACTGTGATCAACTGAAGGTACATCATAAATCATTGTGAATCTCTACCGCATTTTCAAAACAACTGAACGTGTGCCAGAATCTATTACGCGGCACATGGTAAGCGATAAATCTCAAAAAAACCAAAATGTAATGTAATAATATAACAAATTTTCGGATTTATAATGAATTCTTAATCAATATTCATTGAAGATTTACTTAATTATAAGGAAGTTATGTGACACACAAGAAAAAATTTCAGATTTGTAAAATGATATTTCACAGTGTGAAGTGTGTCACGTTTTTATTAGGCTTCCTTAGCCTTGATGCTCTTTCAGATAATCTTCGGTACGCTGCATGGCGGCCTGAATATTCTGGATGGCCGTTTCAATATCGGTGATGGTTTTTGCATTGCCGCCACTGAGTGCCTGACGCCATTTTCGTGCACCGGGCAAATTCTGGAACAGACCCAGAATATGACGGGTGATAATTGATAATGGAGCGCCTTCTGCTACACGTTGATGAATATAAGGCATCATTTGCTGCATGATCTCGAAACGATCTGGCGCCTGCAGGTTCCAGAGCTGGCCCATCTCCGCCAGTAAATACGGGTTATGGTAGGCTTCACGGCCAATCATGACGCCATCAACATGCTGCAAATGCTGCTGGGTTTCTGCAAAGGTTTTAATCCCGCCGTTGATTTCAATGGTCAGGTGAGGACGTTCCTGTTTCAGGCGATAGACATCTTCATAACGTAAAGGCGGCACTTCACGGTTTTCTTTCGGTGAGAGGCCCTGCAAGATGGCAATACGGGCGTGTACGATAAAATGCGTACAGCCTGTTGCTGCAACGGTATCGACAAAATGCAGCATTTCTTCATAAGACTGCATGTCATCAATCCCGATCCGGTGTTTTACAGTTACAGGAATCGATACTGCTTTTTGCATGCTGTGAATACATTCTGCCACCAGATTCGGCTCTGCCATCAGGCAGGCACCAATTTTATTGTTTTGTACACGGTCGCTAGGGCAGCCGACATTGAGGTTGACTTCATCATAGCCCCAGTCTTCAGCCATTTTGGTACAGGTTGCCAGCTCTTGCGGATTGGAACCGCCCAGCTGTAACACGATCGGGTGTTCTTCTTTGTTGAAATCAAGATGACGATTGGCACCGCCGTAAATAATTGCACCGGTTGTTACCATTTCGGTATAGAGCACTACATTGGGGTTAAATAGCCGTGCAAAGAAACGATAGTCTTTTGTGGTCCAGTCCATCATTGGTGCTACACTGATTCTTGGCTTACTAACGGGTTCAAGGCTTTGGTCAATAGTCATTTAAAATCATACCTTTAATCTAGTATTTGAATCTGCGTAAACGCATGGTAACACCTGTGAATGTGAGGTTTGCATGTACCCCCTGAACACAAAAAATGGTGTAAATGATGGGTTCAGTGAAGGCAAGAAAAGGCGCAGAGGGTAGTGCGAGTTACCGAGCAGCGATCCGGATCAAGCCAAAGGGATATCCAGCCGATTCTGAAAGCAACACCTTCCATTCAAAGAAAGTAACGGAAAACTGGCTTAAGCAAAGAGAACTCGAGATTCAGGAAAATCCAGACATTTTGTCAGGCAAAGTACAATGGATCGACCGAACTTCGGCAGATGCCATAGATAAATATTTGCAACAAGTTGGGAGCGAGTACGGAAGGACGAAACGCGATACTCTTAGCTTAATGAAGCAATTTCCGGTAGCGCGCCATATTACCACAAAAATAAAATCAGTACATTTGGCCGGTTTTGTTACATTCAGAAAACGGCTCATTATCTTTCAGCGTGCTACTTCGCTGATGAGCAGATGATAAATACTTTTTGGTGCGACTGGCTGATTGTCCGTTTATATTCTTTCAATAAGTAATTTTTTTAAGAAAAGCGCGATAAACCATGCTTGTTGTTTAAAAATGAAGAAGCTATGGGGGATAAATATCTGGTTGTACCCCATGTGATATAAAATATTTGAATCGGTTTTATTATTTATTATTCATCCCTCGCAACTCGGATAAAGGCTGCTTTTTAATTTTAACAAATAGGTTTACTTTATTGATTTTTAATTTATTATTGCTTTAAATTTTTTGCATGGCCTTATTAAGCTGCCTAGAGTTTTTAACTAAAAAAAATGTAAATTTCATGTTAAATAGAACAGATATGAGCACTCGGCGCTCTATGTATGGTCACGGCCGGTTATTGTTAAAAACTATCTGGCAAGAGATAGCCTATTGATATGGGTTTAAAATGTTTATTACAGGCGGTTCTGCCAACGTTGTAGCGGATTGTGATCAATTTCCTTTTAAACATGATTAAATAATTAATTGAAAGAGGTCTCTCGAACCGGGCGGCTTCATGGACTGCTACTTATGCGTAAACTTCCCGTACCTGAAGATCTCCCATATGATCTGACTACAATTTATTATCGCCTCTTTATGCAGCTTCCTCTGGGCGAATTAAAAGAAACTGTCGACCTGGAAATGGCGCTTAATCAGGTAAATGCGACTGATGTTCATGCCTTGCAGGACTATCCAGCGCATAACCTGTCAGCTTATACCGGTTGGGCGATCAATGCAGAATCAACCCGAACCGCAAGCAAACAGCAGCCGGTATTCATTGATCGGCTATATTGCTGGGGTTCGCAGCTTTATCGTTCGGTCAATCCATATAAACTGGAACTGGGAGGTAAAAATCTGCTCAGAATTCCACAATATAGCAAATTACCAGAATCGGTTGATGCTGTTATTGCAGAAGATGACGAGCGTTTAGATGTTTCTGATTATGATAATAAGAAAATTATAGCGCCGGTCTCTACAATGCAAGGTGTTATCCAGCAAGGCAGTGTAATCAGACAAGGTGATCTAATCTTACCTAAAAATCAAAAAATCACACCAGAAAAACTGATTGCGCTCAGACGTGCTGGTATTAAACAGCTCACAATTTATAGAAATCCACGCATTCTGGTGGTGAGCATGCATAGCTTTGACGAAGCGCATTGCTTCTGTGAAGAAAGCCTGTACGTTAAAGACGTATTGAAAACGTGGGGTTACGATCAGGTCGAGATCATGCAACTTAAGCCACAGCGTTATGATTCAGCCTTCAATAGCCTTAAGAAACAGAAAGACCCAACTTTAGATGAGACCTTAACAACAGATTGGGAAAGTTATAATCGTTTTTTTGAAGAACATATTCCAAATTTTGACATTATGGTGATCTGTTCTCACAAGAACATTGGTGGTTCACTATTTTCAATCGGTAGACTTACGACTTTTGATCCGGGGAGTATGCCCTCAAATTTCCAGACACGCGCTATCCCTGCTGCTGAAATGGGCATTATCAGAAGTATGCCGAGAACGCCTCAAGTTCGTGAAGTCGTACAGCTTTATGATGATCAAGGTCGGCATAAAGGTGCCAAAACGGTCATTACTGAAGATAAAACAATAATTATTAATCTTCCCGGCAATATGCAGGACATTGCCTTACTCATGCATTTCATGGTGAAGTATATTCTAAATAAACATGATCCAGATTTTCTCAGCAAAATATTTGTAAAAGGTCGCGCCAAACAGAAAATTGAAACTGATCCTCACCAAAAGCAACTGTTATGGGGCAAATATCAACTTGATAATGATGGTCAGTATCGTCTAGAAATAGTTGAAAAGCAGCATGCTTATCAAATAGAAGCTTTTCTGGTGGCAAATTGTATTGTGGTGGTGCCTTTTGCTGAGCAGCCGGTTCAGGCGGAGGAAACCGTGTATTTTATAAAAATTGATTAACTGGATATTTGATTGGAGATAACCTGCATATCGTCACTTTCTTGGCTTCTAAGCATAACGGCTACTGAAATGGCTGGGCAGAGTTAAAGACAATAATAGTTTTTTATCTGGTTCCCTGATTGAAACCATCTTCAACATGCTTCTGATGCGGTTATAAACGGCTTCTGAAAATGTGCAAGAAAAAAAGGGACATCTGGCCATTTGAGCAAGCTCCTCCCCGGTGCCCGATTTGTGAGCAGCGAGGAGGGGGAGATTAGCTGGCTGTAACCTGATTTTTCTTTACTGTAACCGAGTCCAGAAAACTAAACAGCATGCAGGCCAATACCAGACTGATGCCTGCCAGACAAGTTGCACTCCAGCCACCATGATTCCAGGCAAAAATTCCCAAAGCCGAACCACCAGCGCCACCAGTGAAGTAGGCGGTCATATAAATGGCATTAATCCGTGATTTGGCATCGGGGCGTAAACGGAAAATAATACTCTGGTTACTGGTATGGACTAATGCCAAAGCCAACTGGATCAATGCAAAACCAAGAATATAGCTCACTAAAACCGTTTGGCCGAAATAGAAAAATATCCAGCTGAGAATGAATAAGGTACAACCGATCCAGGTCAGTCGGCTGGTATAGCCCTGATCTGCATATTTACCAATATATTGGGTAGAAAGCGCCCCGAAAATACCGACCAGCGGCACCATACCAATCAGCAGGTCTTGTAGATGATGGGCTGAAGTCAGCAACAGGGCGATGGTTGAATATAAAATACTGACCGCGGCAAAGGCAAAACCCCCAGCAAGTGCGCGCAACACCAAGCGCTTTTCTTGCTTCAGCAGTTGCGCCATGGAGATAAAAACCTGACCATAATTCAGCTTCATACGCATGACATAAGGCAGGCGGCTTTTTAAGGCATAGGCCAGAATCAACATCAGAATGCCACTGACCACATAAATGACTTTCCAGTGAAACAGGTTGGAAAACAAGCCTGCGAGGCTAGTTGAAAGCAAGATACCGACCAGTAAACCACTCATCAAAAAGCCAATCACTTCGCCTGTTTTTTCAGGTTTTACTGTCATGGTGGCAAGCGGAATCAGTACTTGTGCGGCCACTGAAAACAGTCCCGCCATTACTGTGCCCAACCATAACATCGGTAAATTCACAGAAAAGGCACTGATGAACAAGCCAATGGCACATAAACCCATGAGTAAGGGAATAAACCGGGTTTTGTTGACCACATCGCCCATTGGCACAATGAACAACAGACCGAGTGCATAGGACACTTGGGCAAAGGTGACCGTCAGGGCTGCCTGACCTTCGCTCACTGAAAAATATTGCTGAATCGAATGAATCAAGGGCTGGCTATAATAGTTGGCGCCCGCACATAAACCGCATGCCGCTGCCATAAACCAAAGTAAAGTTTTATTTTGACTGATATCTTCTTGAGGGATAGACATAGGATTCTCTATTCTGATTTATGCGGTATAAGCGATGGCTTCGATTTCAACTTGCATGTTTTCTAGGGCTAGCGCAGGTACAGGAATCAGGGTGCAGGCTGGAAAGGCCTGATTGTTCCATAAAGCTTGCATGATCGCGACCAGCGCCTGAAGTTTGCCAGCATCATGATCGACGACCAGAATACGGAGCACGGCAATATCTGACAGTTGGGCCTGGGCTGAAGCTAATGCCTGCTGAATATTATAGAAGACTTGTTGTACCTGTTGGTCAAAATATTCAGAAAGCTCGCCATTTTTATTTTCGCCACCCTGACCTGCGATATGAATCATGCGCATATTGGGCTTTACAATCGCGACGTGACTATAACCATTGCGATGCGGGTCATAGAGTGCATCGGGATTGATCAATTGAAATGCATCGGTATGGGGCTGATTCATGGCTAAAACTCATTCTGGTTGCTGTGGTATGTTAGTATCAAAGCTCAAGTTAACTAGAGGTCAAGCAGATTTTGAAACAACAATTACAGACTTGGCTGAGTATTGGCGAACTGGCGAAAAGAAGTGGTGTTTCAGTGCCAACCATCCGTTTTTATGAAGAAAAAGAATTGATCTGGGGCACGCGAACGGCAGGTAACCAACGCCGTTATCAACGGGCGATGTTGAGAAGGATTGCCATTATTAAAGCAGCCCAGCAAGTCGGGATCAGCTTGCAACAGATGAAAGAGAGTTTTGCGACCCTGCCGAAGCAGCAAGTGGCCACGAAAAAAGATTGGCAGGTCATGTCACAACAATGGCAGGGACAACTCGATCAGCAAATCATGATGTTGCTTCAGCTACGTCAACAACTGGATCAATGTATTGGTTGTGGCTGCCTGTCTTTGCAACAATGTCCATTAAGAAACCCGGAAGATTGTCTCGCAGAAGAGGCGATGGGGGCGCATTTTCAGGAGATTTTATTATTACTGAACCAGAAGGATGAACCGGATCATTGAGTTGCTTAAAATTTGCACCATTGTTGTGCAAAAATACAGCTTTTGCCAGACAAAACGATACAAATATCACTTGAAAAAATGCCTGCTTAATTTTTTACACTTCTTTTTGGTTTTTCTTAAGGTTGATGCCCTTACACTTCAGATTTATTGATAAGGAAAATCTTTATCAAATGCGGGCAGCTATTCTCAGCCAGCCTAACGATTCGATAACAACTCGCCGAAAAGACCAGCAGAAAATCAAGCTAAGCCAATTTCACTGATCTGGTGCGTGCATATGATGCTGACAAGACCTGCTATTCATGCAGCAGCAGGATGCAGGTCAAAGTATTGAACAAGGATGAGCTTGAGGTCTATTGAAATTCAGGATGTCTGATTATTTTGTTGGATAAATATTGCAGGTATAGCACCGACCACCCGGGATGCCGTGCCTAGTACGAAACGGATAGGGACGTGAAATTCATATTGTAATAAATATGAAGAGAGATGCTCATCTTTAAAAAAAGTCAAACGTTCTGATCATACCGTGTTTCAAAATAAATGTGAATCATCAGTTCAAAATATGGGTATTTATTAAATAAATATTGGGTGGTAATTTAAAAAACTTCCATTAGAATCCAAATTTCTACAAAGAATACTCCTGGGGGAAACATTGCTATTGGCGATGTTTACTTAAGAAAAACTAGCTTGAGGAACGCTCATGCAGATCGGAATCCCAACCGAAACTGTTGCAGGTGAAAGTCGTGTGGCGGCTACACCGGAAACAGTCAAGAAGTTGATTAACGCAGGTCATCGCGTTGTCATTGAACGTGGTGCTGGTGTTAAAGCTGCGTACATTGACAGTGCTTATGAACAAGTTGGCGCAACCATTACGGACGATGCATATACAGGTAGCCAAATTATTTTGAAAGTACGTGCCCCTAAAGGTGACGAAATTCAAAAGCTTGCGGCGAATACGACTGTGATTGCAATGTTTGACCCTTACCGCAATCCGGAACTAGACCAGTTTGCTGCTCAGCAGGTATCTGCTTTTGCACTTGAGCTGCTTCCGCGTACATTGTCCCGTGCACAAAACATGGATGTACTGTCATCGCAGGCCAACCTTGCAGGCTATAAGTCTGTATTGCTGGCAGCGGCTGAATATCAACGTATGTTCCCAATGTTAATGACCGCTGCAGGTACGGTGAAACCTGCACGTGTAGTGATTATGGGGGTCGGTGTTGCTGGTCTTCAGGCGATTGCGACTGCGAAACGTTTAGGCGCTGTAGTGGAAGCAACCGATTTGCGTCCGACTGCAAAAGAGCAGGTGGAATCTTTGGGCGGCAAATGGCTGGATGTGCCAATGTCTGACGAAGAAAAACAAAAAGCTGCCGATGCTGCCAAGAATGGTTATGGCTGGATGCCAGGTGAACAATACATCAAAGACCAGGCTGCCATTGTTGATAAGGCGGTATCCAATGCCGATATCGTGATTACGACAGCCTTATTGCCAGGTCGTGATGCACCGCGTCTGATTCGTACTGAAACCGTTGCCAAGATGAAACCGGGTTCTGTCATTTTAGATATGGCAGTTGAGACCGGCGGTAACGTGGAAGGTTCCAAAGAAGGTGAAACCGTTGTAACTGAAAATGGCGTGAAAATTTTGGGTATCCCGAATATTCCGGGCACGGTTGCAACAGAAGCATCGGCATTGTATGCACGTAACGTATTTAACTTCCTGGAAACACTGTTCGATAAAGATAAAAACTTTGCGATTAATCAGGAAGATGAAATCCAGAAAGCGTTACTTGTGACGCATGGCGGTCAAGTACTGCTCAAGCGCGGTTAAGGAGAGTTCTCATGGTTGAAACGATTACAATTTTCGTCCTTGCCATCTTCGTAGGTTATTACGTGGTTTGGGGGGTAACGCCTGCATTGCATACGCCATTAATGGCTGTAACCAATGCCTTGTCTTCAATCATTATTGTGGGTGCAATGATCCAGACCGTAGGTCTGCCTGCAATTGGTGTTGATGCCAATGTTGCATTCCAGAGTGTCAATGTGGTGAGCGTGCTGGGAGCAATTGCTGTGTTCCTGGCAAGTATCAACATCTTTGGTGGCTTCGCTGTAACTGCTCGTATGCTTGAAATGTTCAAGCCAAAGCAAAAGAAAAAAGAGGGCTAAGCGATGGAATTCATTCGAGACTATGCGGATTGGTTCTACCTGATTGGTGCGGTCCTGTTTATCTTGACCTTACGTGGTTTGTCTGGTCCCAAGACTGCGATTGCCGGTAACCGCTACGGTATGATTGCAATGGCGATTGCAGTTGTGACCACCTTCTTTGTTGCCGAGCATCCTGTGATCTGGATGATTGGCGGTGCCATGGTGCTGGGTGCAGTTGTCGGGATCGCCCGTGCGAAAACCGTTCCAATGACACAAATGCCTGAAACTGTAGCATTGATGCACTCTCTGGTTGGTCTGGCGGCAGTATTGATTGCGATTGCTGCGATCTTGCACAACAACCAGCTCACTGCATTATTTGCACAAAATGAAACTGCTTTAACCGCAGCGGGTGTTCAGCATGCACATATGAGTGGCGTGCATTTATTTGAGTTGTTTGTGGGCTGCTTTGTTGGTGCGATCACCTTTACTGCTTCTGTATTTGCTTACGGTAAACTGGCTGCCAAGAAATGGGCAAAAACCATCTCTGGTGCCTGGGTAAAACCGGTTCAGGCCATTATCTTTATTGCCATGCTGGCATGTGGTTTTTACTTCTTTACCACAGGTAACATGACAGCATTCTGGGCAATGACTGCACTTGCGCTGGCATTTGGCTGGGTGTGGATTGCACCAGTGGGTGGTGGTGACATGCCGGTGGTGGTTTCACTGTTGAACTCATTCTCTGGCTGGGCTGCGGCAGGTATCGGTTTTACACTTGAAAACAATATGCTGATCGTTGCCGGTTCGCTGGTAGGTTCTTCTGGTGCGATTCTCTCTTACATTATGTGTAAGGCGATGAACCGTTCAATCATCAACGTCCTGTTTGGTGGTGCCATGGGAGGTGCGGCGGCAGCTTCAGCAGACAAAGGTGAACAGGTTCAGCGTAACCACCGTTCTGGTTCAGCAGATGATGCAGGCTTCCTGATGTCAAATGCAGACAGCGTTGTGATTGTACCGGGTTATGGTATGGCGCAAGGTCGTGCCCAGAATGCGGTGAAAGAGTTATGTGAAATCCTGAAAGAGCAGGGCGTAAAAGTTCGCTTCGCGATTCACCCGGTGGCAGGTCGTATGCCTGGTCACATGAACGTATTGTTGGCAGAAGCGGATGTGGCCTATGAAGACATCCTGGAAATGGATGAGATCAACTCCGACTTCCCTGCAACAGATGTAGTACTGGTGATTGGTGCGAACGACGTGGTTAACCCGGCAGCGAAAGATGATCCAAGCTCACCAATTTATGGTATGCCGATCCTTGAAGCGCATAAAGCACGTACTATCATGGTGATCAAGCGTTCGATGGCGACAGGTTATGCTGGTCTGGACAATGACTTGTTCTACAACGAAAAAACCATGATGATCTTTGGTGATGCCAAGAAAGTTGTGGAAGATATGACCAAGGCAATCAATGGTGGCGGTCACTAATCCGGCTGTACCCCAGATTGTAAAAGCCACCTTCGGGTGGCTTTTTTATTGAAATGCATGTATTGAGTCTGGATTAATCAAAATAGGTATGTTCGGGGAGTCCTTGCAGTAATTCGAAAAATTGATGAATTTGTGCTTCTGTGACACGTGCTGTGGAAATCGGAGGTAACTCATCTTGGGCAAAGAAACCGACTTCAGAGGTTTCGATGCTCGGTTTTAACTCACCGCCAGTGATTTCACACCAAAAGAAAGCCTTATACACATGTAAAAACATGGCTGGGTGAGGGTGTTTTCTCCGATCTGTCAGTGCGAGCAGTCTGGTTGCTTTCACTTCCAATCCTGTTTCTTCCAGAACTTCTTTTTCGGCATTTTCTGCTGTTGAGTAGCCAATATCAGCCCAACCTCCGGGAACCGACCATAAGCCATCTTGTGTTTCTTTGGCCAATAAGAGTTTATGGTCTTTAAATACAACGGCACGTACATCTAGTTTAGGCGTTGCATATCCGACATCTTGCAGGACATTGGAGATAAAGTCCTGAGTGTCGATTTCTTTTAAATCAATCAAGGTACGGACATAACTGATAATTTGGTCATAACGTTCTTTGTCATAGACATCTTTTGAATAGTACAAACCTGTTTGCGCGAGTCCAGTAATTTTGTTGAGTGTTTCAATCCATTCAGTTGAATCTTTCATCTTGTTTTAGATTTAATTGCTGATTAGTGAATCCATACTAGCATTGTTGTGCTGATTGGCAAAAAGAAGACGGGGCGATCAAGCAGGAGCAGGGCATTATAAAACTAGCTTACAACAAGTTTTACGAGTGCTTTAATATTATGGAAAGTATAAAAAAGCGACCGGTTCGGTCGCTTTTCTGGAGAGCTTTACGCTACAGATTCGGGTGCGCGCCATAAGCTTTCTAGGTCATAGAACTTACGTGCGGTTGGTAACATTACATGTACCACAACAAAACCGAGATCGATTAAGATCCACTCGGCATCGCGTTCACCTTCGACACCGATTGGGCGGAAACCTGCTTTACGTGCTTCATCAGCAACATTATCTGCAAGGGCTTTAACATGACGTGTCGATGTACCGCTTGCAATCACAATTGCATCGGCAACATTGCTGATCGAACTTACGTCAAGTTCAAGAATATCTTTGGCTTTTACATCAGTGAGAGCTTCATGTACAACTTTAAGGCAAGCCTGTACATCTTTGTTCGCTGTTTTGATTTTTAGGTCGTGAGAATTAGAAGCGCTGGGCGATGGTTCTAAATTCATAGAGGGTATATTTTCCTGACAATTGCTCATTGTCAAATATACCGTTTTTCTCTAAAAAGTTCAAATTTTAGCAGTAACAGTTTATGTATTCACATCATTGGAAAAATACTTTTTCTTCCATGTAAAAGACTGATCTGACTGATTTTTTGGTCGATATTCAGCGGCAATCAGTCCCCGATATTCACTTTGTAGCAGCCAGTCAAATACCTGTTTATAGGGGATGTTTCCGGTATCGGGCTCATGGCGACCCGGACAGTCGGCAAATTGGATATGTCCAATCTGGTGCAGGTTTTCTTGTAAACCGGCCAGCACATCCTCACCCATCATGGCCATATGGTAACAGTCATATTGCATTTTTAAGGCTGGGTGGTTGACGGCCTCCAGCATTTCCTGTGCTTGCGCAATATTCTGGAGTAAAAAACGTGGCATATCTGTGCCATTGATCATTTCAAAGACGGGCTCAATACCGTGTTCGGTCAGCATGTGGCAAGCAAGCTTTAGATTGCTGGCCAGTGTATTCAGGCAAGGAAGCAGGTCTGCATCGAGAGGCTGTTTGCCTGCCAGAATATTGACGCGCGGGACATCGAGCGCAGTGGCATAGCGTATTGCCAGTTCAAGTGCCTGATGAAATTCAATTTCTTTTCCCGGAACCCCTGCCAGTCCATTGCCGCCCTGCATCAGGTCACCGGCAGGTACATTGATCAGGCATAGTGAAAGGTTGTGCTGTTCCAGCTGGGTACGAATATCAATAATCTCAAGTTCATAAGGAAACTGGATTTCAACCTGTTGAAATCCGTGTGCCTGTGCTAAGGCAAAACGCTCAATTAAAGGCACTTCCGTAAATATCATTGATAAATTGACTGCAAGATGGCTCATATTCGGACTCCCTGAATCAAAAGACCCTGCTATTTATTGTTCTGTAATTTTGATGATAGTAGCTAAATCCTTCTCGGCAAAGCCATTTTCTTGGTGGGCTTGTAACTGTAGTAGAGCTTTTTGTGCCACAGGTATCTTTAAGTTAAAACTTTGTGCCAGATGTAATGCATTGTTGAGATCTTTTGACAATGTTTGCACTTTCCATTGCACCGGTTCAAAGTGTTGGGTTGCCATACGTGGAGCCAGTATCTGGAACGGCTTTGAATCGGCAAAGCCGCCTGTAAGGGCGGGTGCCAGTAGGGTGGTGTCGACGCCTGCCCGGTCTGCCAGTGCCACTGCTTCAGCAATCAGGGTGCTATTTGCAGCCACAATCAACTGATTGCAAATTTTGGTGGCCTGGCCTGTACCCGATTCACCCATACGGGTTACACGCTGGGACAGGACCTGATAAACAGGATTAAGTTGCTGGATGGTTGCTGCATCACCACCTGCAAAAATGACTAAGGTTCCGTGTTCAGCGCCCGCGGTTCCACCGGATACAGGTGAGTCAATCCATGTCACACCCTGTTGCCGGGCTGCCTGAGCGAGGCTCTGGGTGGCAGCAACGGACAGGCTGGAAAAATCTACAATGATTTGCTCAGGTTGTAAGTAAGTCTGGATCTGGGAAAACACACTTTGCACAGCCTGATCGTCGGCCAGACAGGTTAAAACAACAGGATAATTTCCAATCTCTGCCAATACCAGAGACTGGGCACCTTGTTGCAGCAGTGCTTCACATGCATGTGGGCTACGGTTCCAGACCGCTACCGTATAACCGGCTTGTAGCAACCGGCTGGCCATACGTGTGCCCATTAAACCCATCCCTAAAAATGCGATGGGGGTGTGCTGATCAATATGCATGTGAATATTCCCTCAGGGTGTTTATTTATATTGGCGCGGTAAAAATTCCACTTCCGGGTTTTTATCTTTCTTACGCGCAAGACGACTATTTTTACCTAACAATAATTTAAGCTGCCACAGCTTTTCCAGTCGCAATGCTTTTTCCGGTTGATGTTCCATTGCGTCCAGCACACGTTTTGCGGCCATAATTGCATCAGGCGAACGCTGTAACATTTCTTCGGCAATCAGCCAGGCCTTTGCCAATGGATCGTTGTCTAAATGCGTCACCAGACCAATTTGCTTGGCATATTCGGCATTGAAGATACGTGCGGTCAGGGTGAGCTCTTTGGCCAGATCAACGCCAATCAGTCCTTTTAAAGAGCGGGTCAGTCCCATATCCGGTACCAGCCCCCAGCGACTTTCCATAATCGACATTTTGGTATTTGGTGTTGCAATACGGATGTCGGCAGCCAGTGCCAGTTGCATGCCTGCACCAAAGCAATAACCTTCAATCGCTGCAATCACAGGAATGGGCAGGTTCTGCCAGATTAAAAATGCTTTTTGAAACAGGCTTTGCCCGGGTTTGATCAGCTCCCATGCCGCAAATGCCGTATTCTTCGGGTTATTCAGGTCAGACAGGTCGATGCCAGCACTAAAGACATGGGCTTCACCTGTCAGGATCACACAACGGATGGAACGGTCTTTTTCAATTTTTTTTGCGGTTGCGACCAGTTCCTTCAATAAGGCAAAGCTCATTGCATTGCGTTTGTCCGGTCGGTTTAAAGAAACAGTTGCAATACCATTTTGCTTTTCAACGCGTAAAAGTGCCATCTGTCTTACTCTTATTGTGTTCGATAAGGCAGCATAACATGAGAGCCAGAGCTGAAACATGACACCCCAGTCACCTTAACTGTCGTGTGCATGCAAGATCAGGTTTGCTGCCTGTCTGACCTGCTCGATTGCCGTATTCAACTCATTAAAACGATGGTTGGTTTCACGAATAAAATGCTCATCGGCTTTACGGCGCTCTTTACGTAAAGTCGAAACAAACTGTTCAAACTCACCTGAAACCTGTTGCAGATTTGGTGTGCCGACATAGCGGGTTGCGCCATACAGGCGGTGTAACACATGTTCGAGCTGTGGAAAGTCTTCCATCTCGATCAACTGCTGCATTTCTGCAAGTTCGGTATCAAAACTGTCGACCAGCATGCCTAACAGATCCTGAGCCAGATCTTCCTTGTTGGCTGCCAGCTGTACGCTTTGTTGCCAGTTCAGAATCTGTGGGTCAATCGACTCGATCGGGCGTTTTTGTTCAATGTTGACTGGCTGGACACTAAAATTGTTTTTGGTCCAGTGGGTCAGGATCTGGATAATCTGTTCCATCTGGATCGGCTTGGTCACGTAATCATTCATGCCCACCTTGAGTAATTTCTGTTTTTCATCGGCCAGTGCATGTGCGGTTAAGGCGATGATTGGCAATTGCATGCCGTTATCCAGAGTGGACTCCAAGGAGCGGATGGCGCGTGTGGTATCAATCCCGGACATGACTGGCATCTGGATATCCATAAACACCAGATCGAATGGCGGTGACTTCTGCTCAATACGTTCCTGAATGATATCAATGGCTTTTTGCCCGCTGAGTGCCTTGGTGGTGGTGACATTGAGTTCGCCCAGCAAGGCTTCAAGTACAATCAGGTTCGGGAGATGGTCGTCAACTGCCAGTACGTGCAGACCCTGTCCATTAAAGTCTTCGGGTTCCTGTTCAAAAATCGGCTGATTGCCCAGTAACTGAACCAGTTCGCGACGACTGAGCGGTTGATACAGCGGGCGGGCGCGGTATTCATTGAGCATGTTTGGCTCAAGGCTCATCTGGTAACCATATACTGCGAGATTGCCATGATAGCGCTGGCGAATTTCCTTGAGCAAGGCTTCAGTGTCGCCACTATGATCTACAATCAGCCAGGTATTTTCCTGCTGGTTGAGGTGATTCAGGCGGCTGAACAAGTCCAGTATGGATTGGGTTTCAATATGGGCAACACGATAATTTTCCAGATATGAACGCAGCACGCTGGCCGTAGCCGGATGAGCCAGATAGGAGACCACTTGTAAATGGTCAAAATGAGGATGCTCGACAAACTCGTTGTGTTCTTCCACTTTAAATAAAGCGGTAAACCAGAAGGTTGAACCTTTTTCTGTCGGTGCGCGCTCCTGATTGTCCTCAAAGCCGATCTGGCCATGCATCAGGTGTACCAGTTGCTTGGAAATGGCCAGTCCAAGTCCGGTTCCGCCAAACTGGCGGGTTACCGAGGCATCACCCTGCGAGAAAGATTCAAACAGTTTTTTGCGGTCGGTACCGCTTAAGCCAATACCGCTGTCCTGTACACTGAAATGCAATAAACATTGTCCGATCTCGTCATCTTCCATCCGCACCCGTACGATGATTTCACCATCAGGCGTAAATTTGATTGCATTGGAAATCAGGTTGGTCAGAATCTGCTTGAAGCGCAGCGCATCGCCGACCACATGCTGTGGAATATTTTCGGCATAGTAAAATGCCATGTTGATATGCTTTTGTGCGGCCAAAGGCGAAAGCATGTCCATCACATCAAAAATGGCTTCTTCCAGATCAAATGGTGCGGTTTCGAGCTCCAGTTTGCCCGCGTCGATTTTGGAAAAGTCCAGTACATCATTGATCAGTGCCAATAAGTGCGCTGAGGATTTCCGAATGGTTTGCAGATACAGGTTCTGTTCATTGCTCAGGTTTTGCTGACGCAACAGCAAGTGAATAAAGCCATCAATACTGTTCAGTGGCGTTCTGAGTTCATGGCTGATATTGGCCAGAAAAACCGACTTGGACTGATTGGATGAAATGGCCTGGTCCCGGGCCTGACGATAGGTAATGTTCTGGACTTCGAGTGTGTCCAGGGTACGTCGTAAATCTTCCTCGGTTTGTTCGGTATGTTCTTTTAGCTCAAGGAAGCTAAAGTGCAGGCGTTTTACCACATTGGCAATATCACGCTGTAGCAAACGCAGTTCGCCGGTACTGTTTACCACAATATGCTGGTCGAGGGTATCGGCATTGAGGCGTTGCATCTGCATGCGGATTTCATAGATCGGCGCCAGCCAGCGACGTGAAAATACATTCAGGCAGAACAACAGAATCAGTAAGGTCAGTAACCCGGTGACAATCAGTGAAAGCAGCACTTTATAGCGTGCCAGTTCCAGTGGCTGGTTATCCAGTTCGATCATCAGCCAGACCGAATCCGGATTGCCACTATCGAGTTTGGAGCCGTAAATATTATTGTGATTATGGGAAATCGGGCCAAAAAAATTACTATTGTTGGGGAAGTTGGGCCAGAAACGGTTGTTTTGGTAACCGACACTTAAATAGGTCTGTCCTTTATTGTCGATCAGCACGGCACGTTGCAAGTTTTTTTCATCAAACATCTTTTGCATGATGTTCTGGGCACGATCATATTGATCAGGCTGCTCCTGAACCAGCTTTAATAAATCATTTGCAGTTTGATGATAGCGCGCCAGTATGGCCGAAGCCTCTGCACGTTGTTGTTGTTTTGCTGAGTTGGTGGTTTCAGCTAAAACCCAAAGAATCCCTACGCTGGTCAAAATTGCAATTGGTACAAGAATCAGTGCAATCAATTGCCCATAAGCATGATTGAGGCGTAAGCGTTTCGATATGGTCTTATTGAAATTTGACATAGTTCGGTCAGATTTATCATTCTGCGCAACATCTTAGCATGCTTTCCGGTAAGCGCAGCCATCTGCTTGCCAATAAAAAGCAGAGTGAAATGGTGCAGTATTGCTGTTTTTTTCATACAATAGTCGCCACCTTAATATCGGTGTCGATCATGACGAATACGCAAACTGATTTTTTAGCAGATGAATTTTTACTGGATGAGTATGTCGGTAAAACCCCTTTAGTACGTTTGCAGCGTTTAGCGTGTCACACTCAGGCCACGGTATTGGCAAAATTGGAAGGCAATAACCCGGCAGGTTCGGTCAAGGACCGTCCTGCCTACAATATGATTGTACAGGCCGAAAAGCGCGGTCAGATCCGTCCGGGCGATACCCTGATTGAAGCCACCAGTGGTAATACGGGTATTGCTTTGGCGATGGTGGCGGCCATGCGCGGCTATAAAATGAAGCTCATCATGCCGAACAACATGAGTCAGGAACGTAAAGATGCCATGCTGGCTTATGGGGCAGAGTTGATTGAAGTGACTCAGCAGCAGGGGATGGAAGGCGCGCGTGACCTCGCGATGCAAATGCAGGCCGAAGGCAAGGGCTTTGTGCTGAACCAGTTTGGTAACCCGGACAATGTCGAGGCCCATTACCTGACCACAGGTCCCGAGATCTGGAAACAGACTGGCGGCAAGATTACCCATTTTGTCAGCTCAATGGGTACTACCGGTACCATCATGGGGGTATCCAAATACCTGAAAGAACAAAATCCGGATATCCAGATTGTGGGGCTGCAACCTTCAGATGGTTCAAGCATTGCCGGCATTCGCCGCTGGCCGCAAGAATATCTGCCTACCATTTTTGACCGCAGTCGTGTCGACCGTATTATTGATATTCCCCAGATTGAAGCAGAAAAAACCATGCGTAAGCTGGCGCGTACCGAAGGGATCAGCGCAGGCACATCTTCAGGTGGTGCGGTGTGGGCCTCCATTAAACTTGCCGAAGAAACTCCAGGTGCAGTGATTGTCTGCATTATCTGTGACCGCGGTGACCGTTATTTATCAACGGGTTTATTTTCAGTTCAAGATTAGAGTCTCCCTCTAATACCTCCTGGAAAAAAGGGGGGGCTTTCTCCCTTAGATCAAGGGAGCTAGGGAGGGATTTAAAGAGATGTCAAGATGAGCTTACGCTTTCCGATTTTAGTTTTTGATATTGAAACCCTGACCGATTTAAAGGCGGGGGCTCATCTTTATCATCTGGATTTGCCCGAAAGTGACGTGGAGCAAGCCCTGACCAAGCTTCGTCGACAGGAGTCCGGTATGGACTTCCAGCGACTGCCTTTACATGAGATCGCCTGTATTTCCGGACTGTGGATTGATGAAAAGGGCTTGCGCCTGTTTTCATTTAGTCAGGAGCAAAATACCGAGGCCGAAATGCTGGCCAAGTTCCTGTCTATTTTTGACAAGAAACAGCCGACGCTGGTGAGCTGGAACGGCTCGCAGTTTGATTTGCCTGTGATCCTGTTTCGTGCCATGTATCATGGGCTGTCTGCACCAAGCCTGTTTGACCAGGGTGAAATCAACCAGCAAAAACGCTACAACAATTATCAAAACCGTTATCACCACCGTCATGTTGACCTGATGGATGTGATGGCGATGTTTAATGGGCGCAATTTCCAGAAGCTGGATGACATCGCCTGTTTACTCGGTTTTCCGGGCAAGCGCGGAGAGATGGGCTACCATGTACCAGAATACATACGGACTGAACAATGGCTTAAACTGACCAGTTATTGTGAAGGTGATGTCTTAAATACATGGCTGATCTATCTTCGCTGGCTATTGCTCAAAGGTCAGCTCAGTCAAAAAGATCATCAGCAGCTGGTTCAGGCCACGGTTGATTATTTACAAACTCAAACGCAACAAGCAGAATTTTTACAGATATGGCAACAAACATCGCAATATACTGTATTTACTGCCGACACTTTTGCGCCAGAAAATTAGGTTTATCTTTTGAAACACAAAGCGAAACATCGCCCCGCCCAGTATCCAACCTATACCTTTCAGATCGAAGCATTTTCTCATGAGGGGCGCGGCATCGCGCATTATGGAACCCATCCCGATCATCCGAAAGAAAAACATGGCAAGAAGGTGTTTATTCGCTATGGGCTGGTTGGGGAAACGGTACAGGCCAAGATTACCAACCAGACTTCCCGGCTGGAAGAAGCCGACATGATCAGGCTGGAAAGTCAGGCGGCCGAAGGACGGGTTGATCCTGTCTGCCCGCATTTTGGGGTATGCGGGGGCTGTAGCCTGCAACATATCCATCCTGATGAGCAGATTTTATTGAAGCAGAACGTGCTGAAGTCACATTTACAGCACTTTGCCGGCTTGCAGCCTGAGCAGTGGCTTGAGCCTGTCCGTTCAGACCGGCCGGATTACCGCCGTCGGGCCCGTATCGGGGTGCGTTATATTGCCAAGCAGAACCGTTTGGTGATGGGCTTTCGTGAGCATCACAGTAACCATCTGACTGCGGTTCAGCAATGCATGGTTCTGGACCGGAGCCTGTCTGAAAGTTTGCCGGAACTGAAAAAATTACTCGAAAGTCTTACAGGCAAAGCCCATATTGGTCATATAGAATTGGCCATGGGCGACACCGAGGTTGCATTGCTGATTCGTCATCTGGATGAATTAACACTGTCGGATGTCAACCAATTACGTCAGTTTACGTTACTCAAGGGATGGCAGTTATATTTACAGCCGAAAGGGGTAGATAGTTTACATCGCGTAGATGATTCACAGGCAGCGATGCGCCTGCATTATAGCCTGGATGAATTTGCAGTCAGATTTGCATTTTCACCGTTAGATTTTACCCAGGTGAATAGTGGCGTAAATGCAAAAATGATCCACCTGGCATGTGAATTGCTTCAATTACACAAAGGAGAACGGGTGCTTGACCTGTTCTGTGGACTGGGCAACTTCTCGCTTCCGATGGCACGTTGTGTGGGTGAGGACGGGCAGGTGATTGGTGTTGAAGCAAGTGAAGAGATGGTACAGCGGGCGACAGATAATGCGAAAGCAAATCATCTGTCACAGGCAGTATTCTTTTCACAAGATTTAACAAAAGACTTTTCGCATCATTCTTGGGCGAAACAGGGATTTGATGCATTATTAATTGATCCTCCAAGATCAGGTGCATTTGAAGTCATGCAATATGTGCCTAATTTTGGAGCGAAAAGAATCGTTTATGTTTCATGTAATCCATCCACACTGGCAAGGGATGCAGGTGTACTGGCACAATATGGCTATCAATTGAAGAAAGCGGCGGTCATGGACATGTTTACACATACTGAGCATGTTGAATCCATCGCCCTGTTTGAAAAAGTTGAGCAGCTTGAAAAAATCGAAGAGATAAACGATTAAAAAATGAGTTACATATCCAGAGGAGAAAGGTATGGTCACAGTACGTGAACAGTTACCTGGGCCACTCCAAGAGTTGTCCGAGGAAGCGACTGTAGAACATGCCGCTGAAGCGCAAAGTAGTCTAGTGTCTTGGCTAGACCGGGTGCGTGGTATTTTGGATGGGGCCGAGCTGGAACAACTACAACGAGTTGCAGAGCTTACCTTGGCAAAAGAGTTACAGGCAACGGCCAATCACCGGATCAATACCTTTAGTACCGGTATTGGAATGGCGGATATTTTAGCGCATTTACATGTCGATGAAGACACGCTTTCAGCGGCAGTGTTATATCGTAGTGTACGTGAAGGCCTCATTACTTTAGAGGATATTCAACAACAGTTTGGCGAGCAGGTGCTGATGCTGGTAAAAGGCACGCTTGCGATGGGTAAACTGTCAGAACTGATTGAAAAGAATAAACGTTTAGAAGATCACTTTAACAATAACCAGCGTGAACACCTGAACGGCATCTATAAGATGCTGATCTCTGTGACAGAAGATGTCCGGGTTGTGCTGATCAAACTGGCCGAGCGTACCTATGCCTTGCGTGAGTTGGCCACCGCCAGCAAAGAGCGTCAGGAACGGGTCGCTCGCGAGATTCTCACCATCTATTCACCACTGGCGCATCGTCTGGGGATCGCCCAGCTGAAATGGGAGCTGGAAGATCTCGCTTTCCGTTATCTGGCACCAGAGCGTTATAAAGAAATTGCCTCTCTGCTCAATGAGAAACGTCTGGAGCGAGAGCAATATATCCAGTTTGTGATTGACAAGCTGAAAAATGAACTGGCCGCTTATAATATTCAGGCTGAAATTTCGGGGCGCGTAAAGCACATTTATTCGATCTACCGGAAAATGAAAAGCAAGAACCTCAGTTTCGATCAGCTTTATGATATCCGTGCTGTACGTGTTCTGGTCAAGAGCGTTCCCGACTGCTATCACGCTCTGGGCATTGTGCACCAGATCTGGCGTCACATTCCGAACCAGTTTGATGACTATGTCACCAATCCTAAAGCCAACGGTTATCGCTCCTTGCACACGGCTGTGATTGCAGAGAATAAATCTCTGGAAGTCCAGATCCGTACCTTTGAAATGCACAACGAAGCCGAGCTTGGGGTGTGTTCACATTTTAACTATAAGGAAGGCGCCAAGAATACCGATCATTCTTTTAATGATCGCTTGCATTCATTACGTGCTGTGCTTGAGCATTATCAGGAACGTACTGAAACCACACCGCATACTGAAGATGAAGAGTCCAACAGCATTGATCAGATTCAGGATTTTGAAAATTTTGAAAAGATCTATGTATTTAGCCGTGATGGTGACATCAAGGAGTTACCGCGTGGCTCAACCGTGCTGGACTTTGCTTACCATGTTCACACCGAAGTGGGCAACAAATGCTATGCAGCGCGGGTGAACCAGCGTTATGTCCCGTTAACCTATATGTTAAAGACGGGCGAGCAGGTCGAGATTTTAACCAAGAAAGATCGTGAGCCTAACCGGGACTGGCTGGTAAACTCTCTGGGGTATATCAAGACCGCACGGGCACGTGACAAGTTACGTCACTGGTTTAGACAGCAAGACCGTAGCAAGAATGTCGAGGTAGGCCGTGAACTGCTCAACAAGGAGCTGGCACGTCTGGCGATCCACCCGAAAAGTATTGACCTGAAAGATTACTCCTCCCATTTCAACCTGAAATCGGGCGATGATATTCTGGTGGCACTGGTCAGCGGTGATGTCAGCCTGCATGCCTTGATGAATCAGGTTAATCGTCAGATGCATCTGGATCAGGATGAACCTGAACTGGTGCTAAAACCGGCTTTAAACCCTCGTGCCAGCCATACCCTGTCTGCACACGGTATCCTGATTGATGGTCTGGATAATGTTGAACTGCATATTGCGCAGTGTTGCCAGCCTGTCCATGGTGAATCGATCGGGGGATATATCACCTTGAATCGTGGGGTGAGTATTCATAAGGTTGCCTGTCCGGACTATCTGCGCATGACCACCCAAGAGCCTGAGCGGGCAGTTGAAGCCGATTGGGAAATGCAGCCGACGCGTGGTCAGAGTGTACAGATTGTGGTGGAAGCCTATGATCGTCGTGGTTTACTCAAAGATCTGACCCAGGTGATTTTCTCCGACCAGATCAATATCCGTCAGGTCAATACCATTTCTGAAGCAGATGGTATTGCCAATATGAAACTATTGATTGAAGTCAAAGGCCTGGCGCAGTTGTCACGTTTGCTGGCCCGTTTAGAGCAGCAACCGGGGATTATCAGCGCAAGACGTTTAGTCCAGGGCAGTTAATATATCTGTGTTGACCAATAAAACCTGCAAGCCTTGCAGGTTTTATTGTTTATGATTAATTCCCGGTTTTGGCCTTTAATCATAAAAGATCATTTAAACTAGATTTTGCACTTTTTGCTTTTTTGATAAACCGTCATGTTATCAATATTGGTTTGAGCCTTTGCTTTAATTGCCTGCTGTAATGTCAGGTTGCCAGCATCAGAGCTATCTTCTTCCCCTGCAATGTTTTGTGCAATTTGCCCGACCTTGGCTGCTTTTTCCGAATTACCTGCAAAAGCACTAATCGCCCCACTTGCAAGGCCTGCCCATTTGCTCACGGCTTTAGCTGGTGATTGTGCATTTGCATTGATGTTTGCAATATTCTTTTCTGCCTCAGCAAGTTCACGTTTGGCATTGGCCTGTTCAACAGAAAGATCAGCGCAGCTCATGGCTTTTAATTCAGTGGTTGAAAATGCCTTATTGGTGTTTTCGTTTGCAGCCCATGCTGAAAAAGACATGGTTGCAGCTAAAGTTAAAACTGATAATTTTTTCATTATTAATTCCCTCGAAAAGAAGGGTGGCATAATAATAAAAAAATATATTTATTTTTTTGACATAAAAAACCTTAATAATTAACAATCTAAGTGTTTTTAAAGGTTTTGCTGTTTTTGTTTTAAATCAATGTGAAGGATTTTATTGCTCACTTATAAAATGTTGAAGACTGATTTGTCTGGTTTAAAAGTCTCCCTTGATATTTTATAGCGTATCAAAGGCGTTAAAACTATTTTTTTCTTGATAATAATAGGTTGGTGATCCGGTTTAAAAACTGTGGGCTCAGGTTAGACAGTTGATACATTAATTTGGTTTTAATGCCCACAGGTGTATGGGTTGCAAGCAGGGCATGATCTTTCTGCCGGGCTAGATGCAGAACCTGTCTGGCAACATCGGCAGCGCTGAGGCTTACCCCGATATGCTGGATACTGCCTGCATCCATATTGTTCACCATACTGGTATGTACAAATAACGGCATCACATCCAGAACACGGATATTGTATTTTTGCCATTCGACATCCAGTGCTTCAGTTAAACCGCGCACAGCAAATTTGCTGGCCGAATAAGAAGCAAGATCTGCCTGTCCATAAATGGCCGAAGCAGAGGACAGGTTAATCACTCGGGCAAAGCTGGCCTGTTGCAGATGTGCCAAAGCAGCGTGGCAGCCATTCAGCAGGCCCTTGATATTGATGTCGATGGTGCGGTGATGCGCCAGAATATCCGTATTTTCAAAAGCGCCCGAATGCAGAATGCCGGCATTGTTAACCAGAATGTTCAGTTCACCTGCCCAATGTTGAAATTGTTGTAATGCAATTTGCCATTGTTGATAATGACTGACATCCAGATAACCTGCTTTTGCATGCTTTCCAAGTGTTGAAGCTAAAGCCTGCGCCTGTACTTCATTGATGTCATAGATTCCTACTTTATAACCTTGTTGATAAAAAAGACGGGCGATTTCAGCACCGATTCCCTGTGCGGCCCCACTAATAAAAACACTCTGTTGCATTGCTTTCCCTTGCTTTATATTGATATTTTTTGCCTACATGTATATTAGGCATAAGCATGTTCAGGCTGCAACTATCTGGCCGTATTCAGTATCGAGGTGATCATGGAAAAGTTATTGGCAATCATGCAAGAGTTAAGACAAAAATGTCCATGGGATCAACAACAAACGCCAGAGAGTTTGACGCGTTATGCCATTGAAGAAGCGTATGAGGTCGAGGCCGCCGTGCGTTCTGGTGATATTGATGAGATTCGCAATGAGCTCGGTGACCTGTTGCTGCAAGTAGTGTTTCAGTCACAAATGTTTGAAGAAAAAGGATTATTTAATTTTCAGGATGTGGTGAATGCGATAAGTGAAAAACTGGTGCGCCGCCATCCACATGTTTTTGAAGCAGAAAAATATCAGAACCTCACATCCGGGCAGGTAAGCGAACTGTGGAAACACATCAAACAACAGGAAAAACAGGGTAAAGTACAGTCGCGTCTGGATGAGGTTAAGCATGGCCCAGCCTTGATTCAGGCCCATGAAATTCAAAAAAAAGCGGCACAACTGGGTTTCGACTTCGAGACGGTCGGGGATGCCTGGGGCAAGCTGGATGAAGAGCTGGGCGAATTACACGCAGCCATTCAAAGCCAGAGTACCGGTGCCATGCAGGAAGAGTTTGGCGATTGCCTGTTTTCATTAATCAATGTCGGCAGAAAGCTGGGGCTGTCGAGTGAGGCTTCCCTGCTGGCCATGATTCATAAGTTTAGAAGTCGTTTTGCTTACATGGAACAACAGGCACAACAGCTCAATACAGACTTGCAGGACATGAGCCTGACCGAAATGGATCAGCTCTGGGAGCAAGCAAAACAACAATTAAAATCTCGGGAGAGGAGTCATGATTTCGCGGCAGGTGAGCAGCAAATATAAGCTTGTTTTCATCATTATCTTGTTGGGATGTGTCTCACATCTCAACGCCCAGTCCTTTGACCAGTCATATCAGCAGTGGAAAGCACAGCAGCAGGCTCGTGATCAGCAATTGGCAAGGCAGGCCAACAATAACTATTATTTATCCCGACCTGCTACCCGGCAAAATACCGGCCAGCATTCGTCCCCGCCCGCGATGCAAGGCGATAAAATCAGTTTAAATCAGGCAAATTTACAGCAATTACAGGGCTTAAATGGTGTAGGCGAGAAAAAAGCCCAGGCAATTATGGAATATCGTCAAAAAAATGGCGGTTTTAAAACCATTGACGAGTTGATGAATATCAAGGGCATCGGCCCAAAATTGCTTGAGAAAAATAAAGCAAGGCTGATGTTGTAGGCCTGAAATTGTCATGCCGGGAGGGTCTGGAGGGGCTGATCTGTTGAAACTTGCATCAGAATAAATTGCCCTTTGTGTGTGTTAGAGCTATGATTAGCGACAAATTGTTATTTACGTCCTGACGTAGGAGACAGTGTCTTTTGCAAACTTTGCGTGCGTCAAAATGTGGTCTGTCCACAACTCAACTTCCTTCCTCAATTCTAGATGTGATCGATAGCCTGACAAAAGCTGGCTACGAGGCATATATTGTGGGCGGAGGTGTTCGAGACATGATGTTAGGTCTTAATCCAAAGGATTTTGACGCGGTTACCAATGCTACACCAGCTCAGGTGAAAGAAGTGTTTGGTCGACGTTGCCGGATTATCGGACGGCGTTTTGAGCTGGCACATGTATATTCCGGTCGCGAACTGATTGAAGTTGCGACGTTCCGTGCTCCCCCGAAAAAAGCAGTCACCAGTGCCTCTGGCATGATCCTTCGTGATAATAACTGGGGAACAATCGAGCAAGACTTTGCCCGCCGGGACTTTTCCATCAATACCCTGTACTACCAGCCAAGAAAAGGCATCGTGCTTGATTTCTGCCATGCGGTAGATGACATTCAAACACGGACTTTACGTTTTTTAGGTGAGCCTGCACAGCGTTTTGAGGAAGATCCGGTGCGGATGTTGCGTGCTTTACGCTTTGCTGCAAAACTGAATTTCCAGATTGATCAATCCATTCTCGATGTGTTTAATGTGGAAATGACGCAGTTGTTGCGTGATGTTTCACCCCATCGTTTATATGATGAATCGCAAAAGCTGTTCACCATGGGACATCTCACACGCGTGTTGCCGATGCTGATCGAGTTTGGTGTCTGGAAACAGTTGTTTGCTGAAGTCCAGCCCAACATTACGGCATTTATTGACCGTGCTGCCCGCAATACCGATCAGCGTATCCAGATTGGTAAAACCATTAACCCGGCATTTTTCTATGCGGTGTTGTTATGGAAACCGTTTTTAGAGCGTTGTGACTTTTATTTGAATAAAGGTGTGATTCCGGCTGAAGCCCGTGCACAAGCCGGGCTGGATGTACTAAAACGTCAGGCCACGCGCACCATTATTCCGCGTTTTGCAGAAACCTTCATTCGTGAAGTCTGGGAAATGCAAACCCGTTTGCTCAATCCGAAACCCCAGCAGATTGAGGCGCTGGCCGGGCATGCCCGCTTCCGTGCCGGATTCGATTTCTTGCTGTTACGTGAAAAGTCCGGAGACAGCAGTACCGAGGGGATGGGAGCCTGGTGGGAAGCCTATCAGGAAATGACCACCGACCAGAAAGAAGCTGCAATCCGCCAGTACAACCGCCAACGTAGCAAGACACGCCGTAAAGCGGCTGATACCGAGGAAAGCAAGGCCACCGAGATTGAACCTTTGGTCAACGTGCCTGAGCCTAGAAGCCGTCGTGGCAAGAAAGAACGGGCAAGAGCAGATGATTCTGCCAGCCGTTTTATGGAAAAAGCGGCAACAGAGCCAGGGCAAATCAGTGCAGATCACCCGATTCTCAAACGCAAGCGGGTACAGCGTGATCTTAGCCAGGTGGTGTTTGGGCCGACACAATGAGCATACGTACTTATATCGGTTTAGGCAGTAACCTGGGCGATTCACGGCAGATCATGCGTGAAGCTGTTGCGAGGCTGGCAACCTTGGGGGCAGTACAGGTTTCACGGCTTTATCAAAGCCCGCCGATGGGTCCACAGGACCAGCCCAATTATTTAAATGCGGTTGTACAGCTGGATACGACCCTTGCTCCGCTTGACTTGCTGGATCAATTGCAACAATTCGAGCAAGCGGCAGGACGTGTGCGCTTACGCCGCTGGGGCGAACGTACCCTTGATCTGGATTTACTGATCTATGGTCAGGAGCAGATTCACAATGAACGTTTGACCGTGCCTCATGTGGGCATTCTGGAACGTGATTTTGTGGTTATTCCCTTATTAGACCTAGATGCTCATTTACAATTAAATGGTCATTCTTTAAAAGATTTAGAACTGGTACAGCAAGCAAACTTGACTGTAATAGCAGACCAGTCTTGGGCAACAGCCTAAGGCTGTTTCGTTCTGGAAACGCCTGTAGAGGACATCATCATGATTAGTCTTAGTGACTTAAGAAAATTTAAAGCCGAGGGACGCAAGTTCTCATGTCTTACTTGTTACGATGCAAGTATGGCTAAAGCTATGGAATTGGCTGAAATTGATACGATTTTAATCGGTGATTCTCTGGGAATGGCGATTCAAGGTAGAGATTCTACGCTTCCTGTCACAGTTGAAGATATGGCCTATCATACGGCAGCTGTACGTCGTGGTAATTCACATGCCCTGATCATGACCGACTTGCCGTTTATGAGTTATGCCACTGTTGAAGACGGACTGAAAAATGCCAGAACCGTCATGCAGGTTGGTGCACAAATGGTCAAGATCGAAGGTGGCGCCTGGCTTAGTGAACTGGTCAGTGTGTTGACACGGAACGGTGTTCCCGTATGTGTCCATTTAGGCTTAACCCCGCAATCGGTTCATGTCTTTGGCGGCTATAAGCTGCAGGCCAGAACACGCGAAGCTGCCGACCAGCTGATTGCAGATTGCCGTGCTGTTGTTGAGGCCGGAGCAGCAGTACTCTTGCTGGAATGCGTACCAGCCCAGCTGGGTAAGGAAATTGCGGAGCTGTTCCCGAACACGCCGGTTATCGGTATCGGGGCAGGCAATGAAACCGATGGGCAGGTGCTGGTGGTACAAGACATGCTGGGTTTAACTTTTGGCCGCGTTGCTCGATTTGTGCGTAACTTTATGAAAGAACAGGCGGGCGAAACAGCAATTGTAGATGCGTTTAAATCTTATCATGCTGCCGTGCAGGACCAGTCTTTCCCGGCCAAAGAACATACTTTTCAGGTTGAGCTGTAATTCATGAAAACTGAAACAACGATACAAGGCTTAACAGCGTCACTTTCACCGGCACGCAGTTCTAAAAAACTGATCGGCTTTGTCCCGACCATGGGCAACCTGCATGAAGGTCATTTGACCTTGGTGCGTGAAGCCAAAAAACTGTGCGATGTGGTGGTGGTCAGCATTTTTGTGAATCCGATTCAGTTCGGTGCGGGGGAGGACTTTGACAGTTATCCCCGTACTCTGGAGCAAGATAGCCGCTTATTGGCAGATGTCGGCTGTGATATTATTTTTGCGCCGACGGTTGAGCAAATGTATGGTACCCAGCCGCGCCTGACCAATATCAGTGTGGGCCAGATTACCGATGACCTGTGTGGCAAGTCACGCCCAGGACATTTTGATGGTGTGGCTGTGGTCGTGACCAAGCTGTTTAACATTGTTCAGCCAGATTTTGCTTTCTTTGGGCAAAAGGATTACCAGCAACTGGCGGTGATTCGTCAGCTGGTGCAAGACCTGAACATGCCGCTTGAAGTGATTGGTGTGCCGATCGTGCGTGCCGAGGACGGCCTGGCGTTAAGTTCGCGTAATGGCTACTTAACGGCAGAACAGCGTGCCATCGCACCAACCATTTATCAGCTGCTTAAACAAGCTGAACAACAATTGCATGAAGGTCAGGCACTTACGCAAGTGTTAGCAAATATCTCGACCCAATTGACACAGGCCGGTTTTGTTGTGGATTATGTGGAAGCACGTCAGACCAACTTGCAGCCGATTGCACAATTTGATCAGGATATTGTCCTATTTGTTGCGGCAAAACTCGGTACAACCCGTTTGATTGATAATTTACAAATTGACTTTAAAACATAAAAAATGAAGGGCAAAATGCCATGAAGCGTATACTTATCGTGACAGGACAATCCGGCTCAGGCAAATCATCTGCATTACAAGTGCTTGAAGACTTGGGCTATTATTGTATAGATAACTTACCTTTGGCATTATTGCCCGAAATTGTGGCTAAACTGGACCATGAAAATAATCTTGAACAGTTGGCACTGGGTGTCGATATCCGCAGTACCCGTGCCGATATGCAAGAGTTCGATCATGTGTTTCAGCAATTACAACGCCATGGTTCGGTGGATATCATTTATCTGACCACGCAAGATCAGGACCTGATTGCACGCTTTAGTGCATCACGCCGACCACATCCGTTGGCCAGCCGTTTCAATAGCCTGTTGCAATGTATACAGGAAGAAAAACAGCTGCTCATCCCGATCCAGTTCCGTTCCACGGTACATATTGATACCACCGATAAAAGTGTTCATGATTTAAAACATATCCTATTGTCTAAACTGGGACAGTCGGATAACTTAATTGTAATTTTACAGTCTTTTGGTTATAAGCACGGTATTCCGCTCGATGCAGATTATGTATTTGATGTACGCCATCTGCCCAATCCGCACTGGGATCTGGAGTTACGCCGTTTTTCAGGTTTAGATGAACCTGTGCGCCGCTTTTTGGAAGGCAGTCAGCAAACTAATGAAATGTTTGAGGATATTTATGCTTTTCTGGATAAGTGGTTACCTGCTTTTGCCGAAGGGCATCGCCATTACATGACCATTTCGGTGGGATGTACCGGCGGGCAGCATCGTTCGGTTTATATCGTGGATAGACTCAAACAGGCCCTTGAGGCGAAATGGGCTGTCCAAATCTTACATAGAGAAATGAAGCACTGGTCATGATAGACACAACAATTGATGTAATTAATAAACTCGGCTTACACGCTCGCGCCTCTGGTAAACTGATTGAAGTGACGACGAAATTCCGTTCTTCTATCCAGATTGGTAAGGGTGACAAGCTGGTTGATGCAAAAAATATTATGTCATTGTTGATGTTAGGTGCTGGTAAGGGCACTACATTAAGACTGGTCATAGAGGGTGCCGATGAAGACAAGGCACTGGAAGAAATTCAAACGCTGTTCGCAGCAAAATTTTACGAGGCAGAGTAATAGTGGCACGTGGTCCCCAACGTTATACCGATGAAGATTTTGAGTCATTAGAAGGGCGTGCGAGCCGGACTGAACAGAAAAAAGCAGTACAGCGCATGGCTGCTTTGGGTGAGCAGCTGGCTCAGCTGAGTCCAAAGCAGATTCAAAAGCTTCCTGTCGATGAGCGTTTAATTGATGCTTTGCTCGAAGTACAGCGGATCAGTTCATTTGAAGCGCGTCGCCGCCAGTTTCAGCGTGTTGGCAAGTTATTGCGTAACGAAGACGAGAGCACGATCTTGTCTTATCTGACACCACAACAAGGCGCCAAAAAACAGATGCAGCTGATGCGCTGGGTAGATCGTATGATCGAACAGGGTGACCCGGTGATTAACGAATTTAGCAAGGTATTTAATGCTTCTGAACGTCATACCTTGCGTCAGCATGTCTTACGTATTCATCGAGACATCAAGCAGCAAGCCAGTGAAGAAGAGCTGGAAGCCTCTAAACGTAAATTCGTGAATTATGTTCAACAGGTCGCCCTGTTATCTGATCAGGGTTAAACGTTCATCTCAAAAGAAGTTTCAAAGGAAACTTCTTTTTTTATTTAGGCTCAATGACCAAACTCGCCATTGGCCCTTTGTCTGGCCCATTCCCTTAAGATAAATTTCTGCAATTTTCCGGTCGAGGTTTTTGGAATGTCGGTGATGATCACATCCTTCGGGACTTTAAAGCGAGCCAGTTGCTGCTGACAATGCGCAATGATCTCTTCAGGTGATGCTGTGGTACCCTGTTTGAGTTCAATAAAGGCGCATGGGACTTCCTGCCAGCGTTGATCCGGTTTTGCGACCACAGCAGCAGTCAATACAGCAGGGTGGCGGTAGAGCACATCTTCCACTTCCAGCGATGAAATATTTTCGCCTCCTGAAATAATAATATCCTTGGATCGGTCGGTAATCTTGGCATAACCATCGGGATGGCTGACCGCCAGATCGCCTGTATGGAACCAGCCGCCTTGAAAGGCTTCTTGTGTGGCGTCGGGATTTTTTAAATAGCCTTTCATGACAATGTTGCCACGGAACATGATTTCGCCCATGGTTTGTCCATCATTGGGAACCGGTTGCATGGTGTCTGGGTCGAGTACCCGCATACTGTCCTGTAAAGGGTAGGGTACGCCTTGACGTGAATGCAATTGTGCCTGTTCCTGAATGGATAAATCATTCCAGCCTGCCTGTGAGGCACATAAGGCCGAAGGACCATAAGTTTCAGTCAGACCATAAACATGATTGACATTGATGCCCAGATGATGCATCCCTTCAATAATTGCCACGGGCGGAGCAGCACCCGCAACCATCACTTCGACATGATGGTCAAATGAAGTTCGCTGCTCTAAGGGAGCATTAATCAGCATGGACAGTACAATTGGTGCACCGCAGAAGTAATCAACTTTATATTGCGCAATATATTTAAAAACCAGTTTGGGGTCGACACGACGCAGGCAGATATTGGTACCGCCACTGGCGGCAATGGACCATGCAAAACACCAGCCATTGCAATGGAACAGCGGCAGGGTCCACAAATAGACTGCACGCGGTTTCATGCCGCAGGCCAGAATGTTGCTGGCTGCATTCAGGTAAGCACCACGGTGATGGTAGACCACGCCTTTGGGATTGCCTGTGGTGCCTGAGGTATAGTTGAGGCTGATGGCATCCCATTCATCTTGCGGGAGTAGCCATTCAAATTCAGGATTTCCTTGAGCAAGCCATGCTTCATATTCATATTGTCCGATGGCAATCTGTTCGCCTTCAAACTCGGCATCAAATACATCAATCACCACGATCTCTTGTGGTACCAGTTGTAATGCTTCTGCTGCGACCTGACGAAACTCAGGATCAACCAGCAGTACTTTGGATTCGGCGTGCTCCAGCATAAAGGCGATGGTTTTGGCATCCAGACGGGTATTTAAGGTATTGAGTACCGCACCCGTCATTGGCACGGCAAAATGTGCTTCGATCATGGCCGGAATATTGGGGAGCAATACGGACACGGTGTCGTTTTTTTGAATCCCCAGCTTGGTCAGTTGATGCGCAAATTGACGGCAGCGCTGATAGGTCTGTTGCCAGCTGATTTGACGATCACCATGGATGATCGCAGCCTGATGCGGGTAAATGTAGGCTGCACGCTCTAAATAACGTAACGGCGACAGGGCCACAAAATTGGCGGCAGTTCTGGGTAATTCATCGTATGCACTGACCATGTGTTTTGCTCCATTTTATGTTGTTCTCATTAATGACTAAGCTAGTCTGTCACCGAGTCTAAATCATTTAGGCTTTAGTCGGAGGTGAATCGCAAGAGATATCGGGTTTTTCTGGTTCAGAGGTTTCATCCACAGCTAAACCCGTGTAAAATCTTGGATACTTTTTTATCCGCCGTTTTTTATCTTTTGAGGCTGCGCCTCAATACATAATCTCGCGGTGATATGCTCCTTCGTATAGGGCATCACTCCTTAAGGATTTTTTATATGCCAATCATTACTTTACCAAATGGTGATCAGAAACAGTTTGATCAGCCAATTTCCGTGATGGAACTTGCCCAAAGCATTGGTCCGGGTCTTGCCAAAAATACAGTGGCTGGCCGCATCAATGATCGCTTGGTGGATGCTTGTGATTTAATCACAGAAGATGCGACAGTTCAGATTATTACCCCTAAAGATGAAGAAGGTTTAGAAATCATTCGTCACTCTTGTGCGCACTTGGTCGGACATGCGGTTAAGCAGTTGTTCCCGGAAGCGAAAATGGTGATCGGTCCTGTGATCGAAGAAGGTTTCTACTACGACATCTGGATGCCTCGTCCGTTTACGCTGGATGATATGGCAGCAATCGAAGAGCGCATGAAAAAGCTCATCGATCAGGATTATGACGTCATTAAAAAAATGACACCACGTGAAGATGTGATTGCAGAATTCACAGCGCGTGGCGAAGAATACAAGTTACGCCTGATTGCAGACATGCCGAACGAAACTCAAATGGGCTTGTACTACCATCAGGATTATCTGGACATGTGCCGTGGTCCGCATGTACCGAATACTAAATTCTTAAAATCGTTCAAGCTTACTAAAATCTCTGGTGCCTACTGGCGTGGTGATGCCAAGAATGAACAGTTACAACGTATTTACGGTACAGCCTGGGCTGACAAAAAACAGTTAGCGGCGTATATCAAACGTATTGAAGAAGCTGAAAAGCGTGATCACCGTAAAATTGGTAAGGCGCTAGATCTGTTCCATATGCAAGAAGAAGCACCGGGCATGGTGTTCTGGCATCCGAACGGCTGGACCATTTACCAGGTGCTTGAACAATACATGCGTAAGGTTCAGCAAGAAAATGGTTATCAGGAAATCAAGACTCCGCAAATCGTAGACTTCACGCTCTGGGAGAAGTCTGGTCATGCGGCAAACTATGCTGAAAACATGTTTACGACCCATTCTGAAAGCCGTAACTATGCCGTGAAGCCGATGAACTGCCCATGTCACGTACAGGTGTTTAACCAGGGGTTAAAATCTTACCGTGACTTGCCGATCCGTTTGGCCGAGTTTGGTTCTTGTCACCGTAATGAGCCATCGGGTTCTTTACACGGTATTATGCGTGTTCGTGGCTTTACCCAGGATGATGCCCATATTTTCTGTACCAAAGAACAGATTGGTAAAGAAGTTGCCGACTTCATCAAGCTGACTTTAGACGTTTATAAAGACTTCGGTTTTGAAGACGTACAGATGAAGCTGTCTACGCGTCCAGAAAAGCGTGTAGGGGATGATGCACTTTGGGATCTGGCAGAAAAATCTTTGGCCGATGCGCTTGACGATGCCGGTTTGGCATGGGACTTGCAACCGGGTGAAGGTGCCTTCTATGGTCCGAAAATTGAATTCTCGCTAAAAGACTGCTTAGGCCGTATCTGGCAGTGTGGTACCATTCAGTGTGACTTCAACCTGCCAATCCGTTTAGATGCGTCTTATGTCACAGAAGACAACGAACGTGACCAGCCTGTGATGCTTCATCGTGCAATTCTTGGCAGTTTTGAGCGATTTATTGGTATACTAATTGAACACTATGCGGGGTTCATGCCACCTTGGCTTGCGCCAGTTCAAGCTTGTGTCATGAACATTACAGACTCACAAGCGGAAGCAAGTGAACAAGTGGTCGCAAAACTCAAAGAAAATGGCCTTCGTGCTATTTCAGACTTGAGAAATGAAAAAATCGGATTTAAGATTCGTGAGCGTACCCTAGAGCGTATTCCTTACCTTCTAGTACTGGGTGACCGGGAAGTTGAAGAAGGTACCGTTAATGTGCGTACCCGCTCAGGAAAAAATTTAGGTACTATGTCAGTAGATGCATTTATTGACTTAGTGAAATCTGCCGTTGCCGAACGTGGCCGGTACATTGTGGAGTAATAAAGATTAAACAGCCTGACCGTAACCAACAACAAGGTGCTAAAAGTAACCGTCCTGCAATCAACGAAGAGATCCGTGCTAAAGAAGTACGCCTCGTCGCTGCAGATGGGGAGCAAAAAGGTGTTGTTTCATTAAATGAAGCATTGCGTGCTGCAGAAGAAGCCAATCTTGACCTTGTTGAGATTGTTGCTAATGCAGAACCGCCTGTTTGTAAAATCATGGACTACAACAAGCACTTATTTGACTTGAAACAAAAGCAAAAAGATGCGAAGAAAAAACAGCATCAAGTGCAAGTGAAAGAAATCAAGTTACGTCCTGCGACGGATGTAGGTGATTACCAGGTAAAATTGCGTGCAATTTTACGTTTCCTTGAAGAAGGAAACAAAGTGAAAATTACCTTGCGTTTCCGTGGTCGTGAGATGGCACATCAACAGCTTGGTTTAGCTCAATTACAAAAAATTGAAGCTGACGTTGCCGAGTTTGGTGTTGTTGAACAAGCGCCGAAGATGGAAGGCCGTCAGATGGGCATGTTACTTGGTCCGAAAAAGAAAAAGTAATTTTTTCTTGAAAAAAAGCACCGCAACAGGCGGTGCTTTTTTTATTTCTTTATAAGCCCGAAAACAATATGTCCTTCATCACATGTCCATAAAAGAAAACAGGATATGATAAGATTGCTTGATAATTACACGATTTAAAAACTGGAAAAATTCATGTCTATAATTAAAGGTACACAGGAACTCTCTGAAATTAATCAAAAAGTGGTGCAGGAGGGCGAGCTTCTACCGCAAGTTAAACTCAAAGATGGCAGTCGTGTACAAACCGGTACCGTTGCGACCATGCTGCACAATATTAATCTCTACAATGCCGGTGTGCGTGGTGCCGTTGAAGAAGAGCTGGCTCTAGCTGTTCCGACCCTGTTTAAGGTGGGCATGTTTGATTTGTTCTCTGTTGAAGAGTGGATCAATGGTGATAATGCCGGACGCAGGTTTGTGGGTGAGAAAGCCTGGGAATTCCAGCAAAAGCAAAAATAATTTTCCCGAGATCGGGATTAAAAACACGGCCTATTGTAGCTTTTCGTGCCTATTTGCTGATCAAGAGAAGTGAACTGTGCTATAACGCAACACAGTCAAGAAAATGATGAACAGGATAGTATAATGATTGACTTATATTACTGGGGTACACCCAATGGACATAAAATAACAATTGCTTTAGAGGAAATGCAGCTTGAATATCAGATTTTCCCGATTAATATTCTGGAAAATGATCAGTTTCAACCTGATTTTCTGAGAATCTCCCCAAACAATAAAATTCCTGCAATTGTTGATCAGAATGGACCACGCGGTGAGCCGATTTCCGTATTTGAATCTGGGGCAATCTTGCAATATCTAGGCCGGAAAACGGGTTTGTTCTATCCAACCGATGAGCAGGAACGGGTTGAGGTGGAACAATGGTTAATGTGGCAAATGGGTGGCTTTGGTCCGATGCTTGGTCAAAACCATCATTTCAATAAGTTTGCACCTGAACGTATTCCCTATGCGATCGAACGTTATATCAACGAAACCAAACGTCTTTACAATGTCCTGAACAAGCAGCTGATTGGCCAGAAATTTGTAGCAGGTGAATATTCCATTGCCGATATGGCGATCTTGCCTTGGGCATTGCGTTATGAATGGCAGGGCATTCAGCTTGAAGATTATCCTTATGTGAAAGATTATATTGAACGTCTAACAGCCCGTCCTGCAATACAAAAAGCCTTGTCCATCAAGGTGGTATAGACGGGTGACAGCAACACAGCGCTACTGGAAGCATTGGCGGATTGCGATGGGATTGCTGTTGCTGACGGCAATCCTGTGTGCCCAACTGCAAAAACTCTTTTTAGCGCCTCATCTGGCGGTGCTAATGTTTGTTTTCATAACTGTTCTGGGGCTGTTATTTTCTACACTGTTTGCCTGGTTACAGCTAGAGTCCCAAAACACCTATGCGAGCAGCTGGTGTTTTGCCGGCTTTTTAGCGCTATCACTGGGGTTAGGCAGTTATCTTGATCATCAGGTGTATATGGATCTGGTTGCAGCCCCAGATACAACACTACAGCTGAGTCTGTATCAGAAGATCGTAAGTTCTGATCTTAGCTTTTGGTTCCTGTTTGTTTTTCCCTTTCTTTTTTCGGTCTTGAGTTTTTCTCTGCGGACTAAAGCTCGACCATAAGCTGTTATCTGGTGTGCAGCTCTGTTTTATTGTTGTGTAATTTTCAGCTTTTTTGCATCGAACAGGCTAGGATAGTTCCATATCCCAAAAGATAAATCTTTATGCATAACCTTATTTCAGCAGCTTATCTGGAAACACTGGGTTTCAAGGGCGACTTTTCTCCAACATTAGCTCATCTGGAAAGCTTGTTAAGCCTGCATGTGCAGTCGATTGCTTTTAGTAATTTTGCTTCCTTTTTAGGTGACAAGGTCACATTGGCACCTGATCAGCTTGCTGAAAAGCTGTTGCTGAATGGTCAGGGCGGATATTGTCTGGAACATAGTACCTTGACCAGAATTGCATTAACCGAATTAGGGTATGAGGCGTATAACGTACTGGGACGGGTCTATTATCAAGGCACACCTGTCAGTACGCCTGTACGTAGTCATTTGGTGACACTGGTGCGTATTGATCAGCAACTATTTTTATACGATCCCGGATTTGGTGGTATGACGCCTACCACGATTTTATCTCTGGATCAGCCTAATGAGACACAGCATACCCCGCTCGAAGCGTTCAGGTTTGTAGAGGTTGCACAGAGCGGGCTGGAGCCTGCGGTGCTGACCGAAATGCAGTATATGTTGCAGGTTTGTCTTCATGATCAATGGGTTAATGTCTATGCCATTCATCCTGAACAGCAGATCGCAGAGGCAGATGCCGTAGTCGCCAACTGGTATATTTCGACTTCACCTGAATCTTTGTTTACCCAGTATCTCATGCTCTCCGTGATTCGTGCAGACCGGCGAATCACTTTAAAAGACCGTATCTTAAGAACGCATGGCAAAGCAAACTCGACCAAGAAAGAGTTAACTTCCTTTGATGAGTTTGAGCACACCATTCAAACCGTTTTTCAACTAAAGATACATGATCAACAACTGCGTGCGGCTTGGGAAAAATTGAAACAGGTGCAATAAATTGCGGTTATATTGCAGTAGGCTGATCTGTCTTGATCGATATTGAGTGTACTTGATAAATTGATGTCTTATTGTTTATTGTTCCTCTCTGCCTTTGGTGCGGCGACTTTATTACCCTTACAGTCTGAAGCAGTGTTGATGACCCTGTTGGTGCAAGGGACTTCCCAGCCTTTTTACCTGATCCTGGTCGCAACGATTGGTAATGTTTTGGGTTCCTGTGTGAACTGGTGGCTTGGCCTGAAAATCGAACACTTTAAAGATAAAAAGTGGTTTCCTGTATCCGGACAGCGATTAGAGCAGGCCCAACAGATATATCACAAATATGGTTTCTATTCGCTGTTACTGAGTTGGACACCTGTGATTGGCGATCCGATTACCTTGATTGCAGGCTTGATGAAAGAGAACTTCTGGCGATTCTTCGTGATCGTGACAATCGCCAAAGGTGGACGTTATTTAACCTTATATGCTTTATATCTGGGTATCTTTTAAAAAAGAGGAAACAACTGCGCTTCCTCTTGGGTTTATTGATCTGAACCTTGGCTGATATCGACTTTGAATAGGTCACTGGTTTTAAACCAGCAATAACTTACCACTGCAAGGGTCATGCAACCACCGAAAATGGTTGCGGTGATGGTGCCCAGATACTTGGCTGCCAAGCCTGACTCAAAAGCTCCGAGCTCATTACTTGAAGAGACAAACATTCCGTTCACGGCAGCGACACGCCCCCGCATATTTTCAGGGGGGAAGATCTGTAGCACGGTTTGACGTACCACAACAGAAACACTGTCACACGCTCCTGTCATGGCGAGGGCAAACAGCGATAGCCATAAATTGTTCGAGAAGGCGAATACAATGGTAAACAGGCCAAAGCCTGCGACGGCCAGCAGCATATTGCGCCAGGCGTGATGCATCGGTGGAAACTTGGTCAGTACGATCATGGTCACCAGTGCACCGATGGAAGGGGCAGCACGTAAATAACCTAATCCTTCAGGCCCGACCTTTAAGATGTCCTCGGCAAAAATTGGCAGCAGGGCAATTACACCACCAAACAGTACCGAGACCAGATCAAGGGAAATGGCCCATAAAACAATCTTGGTTTTCCAGATAAAGCGGAAACCGTCGGTCAGGCTTTGCAGCACATTTTCGGTTTCCATTTTCGGAAAAGTTCGCTTCGCTAGACAGTTAATTAAAATGAAGCAGATCGCCAATAATGCAGATACCGCAAACAGACTGGTTTCACGACCTAGAAAAGCCAGCATAAAACCCCCCAGCATCGGGCCAATGATGACCCCGCTTTGCCAGCCAATGGTGGTCCATGTCGCACCATTGGCATACAGCTCGCGGGGAATCAGAAAAGGCTTGAGTGATGTTGCCGACGGGTTATAAAAGCCGCGAATGGTGCCTAAGGCAAAAATGACGGCATAAATGCCCCAGGACAGTGTGGTGATCCCGATTTTTTCCAGTCCATGTAAATGGAACAATCCCCAAAGAACCAGAGGCAAGGGAATGGAAAAGAACAAACAGACTTTCATGATGCTTTGTTTATTCAGCTTGTCGGCAAAATAGCCACCCCATAACGACAGGGTAATAAAGGGGATCGCCTCTGCCAGACCAATAAAGCCAAGCGTAAGGGGATCACGGGTAATCTGATAGAGTGAATAGGCAACGATGATTTCCTGGATCAGGATGGCCAGGGTTAGGCAAAACTGATTAACGGTCACAATGGAAAAATCCCGATACCTTAAGGCGGCAAAAGCATCATTTTGTATATTCATATGAAAGGATATTTAAAAATTTGGTTCTATTATAGGATGAGTTGTTGGTATATTTCTCATCATTTGAGAATGAATAATAAAAATAAAGGGCGTGAAAAAATCGCTGCTTATTCTCAAAAAATAAGCATTTTACTTTTGTTTTAGCAGCAGATGCTATATCATACTGCCTTCCTTACCTGCAGGTCGCTTTGCAATAGTGCAAACGTGCCGAACAGGTGCCCAAAAGAGGTTACTATGGCTAAGTTAAAAACTCGCCGTGGTGCAGCTAAACGCTTTAAAGCGACTGCAAACGGTTTCAAGCGCAAACAAGCATTCAAGCGCCACATTTTGACCAAAAAATCTGCTAAGCGTATCCGTCAATTGCGCGGTTGTGTAATGGTTCACGTAAGTGACGTTGCATCAGTTCGTGCTATGTGCCCATACATCTAAGGAGATTATAAATGGCTCGTGTAAAACGTGGTGTACAGGCTCATCGCCGTCACAAAAAAATTCTTGCTCGCGCTAAAGGTTACTATGGTGCTCGTTCACGCGTTTATCGCGTAGCGTTCCAGGCGGTAATCAAAGCTGGTCAATACGCATACCGTGACCGCCGTCAAAAGAAACGTCAATTCCGTGCTTTATGGATTGCGCGTATCAATGCTGGTGCTCGTCAAAACGGTTTATCATACAGCCGTATGATCGATGGCTTGAAAAAAGCTCAAGTGATCATCGACCGTCGCGTATTAGCTGACATCGCTATGCATGATGCGGTTGCATTTGCTGCTTTAGCTGAAAAAGCTAAAGGTGCATTAGCTGCATAAGCTTAGAGATTCAAAAAAAGGCCGCTTTTTAGCGGTCTTTTTTATTTCCTTCCTATTATTATAAGTACAGACAAGATTGTGGTAATAAGTAATAAAAACTTAGCAAATTCATATTTCTGAACCAATAAAAATAGACCATATAATAGTATTAGGAGTATTGCTAAGACGATGAGTAGTGTGGTTAGTGCTCTCCAGCCAGAAATAGTTTCAGGTTCTGGCGAAGTGGCATTTTCGATAACTGGTGAATCTTGCAAACCAGATTCTTTTTTACTTAATATTATTTCTTTTTTTAACTCATTTTGAGTTTTTACTGGGATATAAGCTGATTGATAACTATTGGCAGTATGGCAAATAAGTTGGACAAACTGTTGACCAATTGATGCCTCATAGAGATTCAATTTATTGATTTCTTCCAAATCAAAGTTTTGGTATTCAGACAGTTCATTACGTGGATGTTTAAAGCCCCGAAGATTAATCTTTAAAGTGTCAAACTGTTGAAGCAGGGTGAATGCAAGATTATTTTGTGAAGAGGGATTCTCTAGCAATGGAAAAGTACATCCTTCTTCTTCGTGGGGGTAAAGATGCAAATTATTTGTGAACGAAATATCATACATTCCATAAAATTGATAAGGTGCAGAACGAATAATCTCTTGAGTTTCTTTATAGAAATTTTCCCAATTCAGATCACTATTAAATGTTCTCATTTTTTCGTTTTGCTCTAAATTTAAAGGAATAAGACTAAACAACATATAGTTCCGCTCGTCTTGAGTAGATAGAGTGCCCCAAAACTCTCTAGGATCGCCTATAGGTTGAATATCTTTTACAATCTCCCTTTCTATTTTTATTAATGCGATATTGGTATGTCTTAGATTGAAGACTAATACTGGATAATTATTTATTTCAAATAAAAATTTAGTTTGAGTTTTTTTAAATTCAGGAAAAAGTAGCGTAAAAGGATAAAGTGAACAATCGTATGCACCTTGATGGAATAGATCAAATATTAAGGCATCAATAGAGTCATAAATAAGTGAGCAATCATCTAAATCTCTCACCATAAAAATATCGTGATTACGAATGCTCCAATGGTGACGAACGGCATGATAAGAAATGAGGCCTTTAAAAAACTGCTGAGCATTATGTTGTAAACCTAATATAAACTTCCAGTAATTGTCGGTCATGGTTTTATAAGTACTATTATTGATGAGAAGTTAAGTTGATTATCATAGCTGAAACTATCTATGGGTTAAAACGTGCGCAGACAATATCACTTTAGACAAGTGGGTGAAGATAGTTATATCTGGGATGTACATCATCTGGTTGAGCTCACCCAAACTTTTGTGATCAAGAAAGTTGCGCTGGCTGATATTCAGGAGCTTCATGAGGCTTATTGGTTTCCAGATCACTTTCCGACGACACAGCAAATCATGGAACATTTTCAACTGGTACAAGACGCAGATCTGAATTATCCCATTATTTTATGTGCTGAAGGTCGGGTCATGGATGGCATGCATCGTATTGCCAAAGCATGTTTGCTCAAACAGGAGCATATTCTGGCGGTGCAATTTGAACACACACCTGAACCGGACTTTATCAATGTGAATGAAGATGAACTGGATTATGATGATTAAATTAATCTATTGATTTAATTCAAGATTACATAACCCAAACATGTTTGATTAGACTTTTTTCGCTGAATCTTTTTACAGTAAAGTAAAACAGAACAGGATAAGAAATATGAAAGTGAGTGTAGAAGGTTTAGAACAGGGCGCAATTGAAACTGAACTGAATATTTTGCCAAGACAAGGTGAAACGATCCGGATCTTTTATGGGCCCGATGCTGAAGTCGAGGGCGAAATTGAAAATATTCATCACATCGTCAATCAGCATGATGGCGGCCATAAAGTCATTATCAAAATCCGGCCAACTTTTTAAATTGAGTAGAAAAACCTGGATGGTGTGATCTAGGTTTTTTTATTGAGTTTGTTGTTATAAACCAAAATAATAAGCCACCACACAAATAATCACGGTCAGGAGAATTAGCTTAATGACGCCAGAAGTGCCCACCTTATGATGCGGGTGGTTAGGTGACTGGTGTACAGTTTCCATGGTCCGGTCAATGATTTCGGGGTGTTCAGCTGTCAATTGAGCGCTTTGGTAATGATTGGCGGTTTTCACGATCAGTTTGGCAAATAGCTCGTCCGTTTTTTGTGAAAAATTACGCAGGTTAATTTGCTCTTCTGGGCTGAGCAACTCACCAGTGGCATGATAAGGATGCTTTTTTTGCTGTTCCAAATGCTCTACCAATGCCTGGGTGCGATGTAATAAGCGGTGTGCACAGTCAGCTGGATAGTCGGTCGGGATCAAGGCAAGTTGCTGACTTGATAGCTCATCTGGATCGACTGCATAACCGTAAAAAGGAAAGTCCTGCTGTTCAGGCTCTATAAAGTTGTCCGCATATTTGCTCGCAAATAGTTCCTGTTCCAGAAAAATGGCAGTTTCATTCCAGTTGACTTTTTTCAGGTCAGCATCAATTTTCCTGCCCAGCTTGTCATTTAACTCATAACGCCAAAGAGCTTCTTGACGTAACAGAGATTGTTGGGAAGATGGAGCCTGAAACTCACGGTCATTATTGTCCCATTCAGCCAGTTCGTGTCCACAAATCCAGGCTATTTTTTTATTGCTGTGATGGCTCACGATAAAATGTGCAAAGGGAAGCAACTCAACATTGGCATTGGGATTCTGTTCATCATTGAGCACGCTGGATAAATGTAGACTCAGCTTTTTTACACCTTGTTTTTTTAGGCCTTCAAGCCAGATCTGGAAATGCTGTGCCAATAGATGTTGAGAGCGTAAATCTCTGAAGACCAGACGATTCTGAGCAAAAACCGGATGTTCGATCCAGCGACTGAAGTTGAGATTTCCCGCAAGGTATTCATTGCCATAGGTGACAAGGGTAAGCTGTTGTTTCCAGATCTGATCAAGCGCCATCGTTATTATTTCTCATTGACGAATTAGGGTTTATTGATATTTCACCTTACCAGCTATAGCTCTCATTGCGACAGTGGACATTTTTTGATGCTACAAGGCAAATCCTATGTCATTCTAAATAAATAAGATATAACGCAGCTGGTGCGTAAGACAACGCAATGCATGGTTGAAATGTCAATAGACCCTAATATCTTATCCATTTTATTTAATTATTGATCATTTTTTTCAAAAATTAATGTTTCTACTCCAACTTGCCGGGGGTTTTATCCTCGGCATGCTGCACAAAAACCAGAAGATTTAAAGCTTGTTTGCGCTTCATAAACCAGGTAAAAAGCTGATAAACTATAGCGTTTTATTATATTTCTATATTTTGTTGCTTTGAGAGTTACTATGTCACTGGAAGCCCTGACCACTGAAGCGCTTGCTGCCATTGCAGCGGCTCAAGACCTTGCTGCACTCGACCAAGTCCGTGTGCAATTTACAGGGAAAAAAAGCCAGCTTGCAGAGCAGTCGAAAGCACTTGGAAAAATGGATCCTGAAGAACGAAAAGTACAAGGCGCTGCGATTCATGCGGTTCGTGAAGCAATCAATGCTGCTTTGACCGAGCGTCAACAGACCCTGCAACAAGCTGAACTGGCAAAAAAACTGGCGAGTGAAACCATTGATATTACCTTGCCAGGGCGCGGTCAGCGTATGGGGAGCATCCATCCTGTTACTCAGGTCCAAGAGCGTATTTGCCAGTTCTTTACCAAGGCAGGTTTCCAGGTTGCACATGGTCCGGAAGTTGAAGATGACTACCACAACTTTGAAGCATTAAATATTCCTGGACATCACCCGGCACGTGCCATGCACGATACTTTCTATTTTGATGCGACACATTTGCTGCGTACGCATACGTCTGGCGTGCAAATCCGTACCATGGAAACCAGCCAGCCACCGATTCGTATTGTATGTCCGGGCCGTGTCTATCGTTGTGACTCGGATCAGACCCATTCGCCGATGTTCCATCAGATCGAAGGGCTATATGTGGCAGAGAACACCAGCTTTGCCGAGTTAAAAGGTCTATTGATCAACTTGCTGAATGAATTTTTTGAAAAAGATTTAAAGGTACGTTTCCGTCCGTCTTATTTCCCGTTCACCGAGCCAAGTGCCGAAGTGGATATCATGGATGAACGCGGTCGTTGGTTAGAGGTTCTCGGTTGTGGCATGGTACATCCAAATGTATTGCGTGCTGCAGGTATTGATCCTGATAAATACAAAGGCTTTGCTTTTGGTTTAGGGGTAGAGCGTTTTGCAATGTTGCGTTATGGCATCAATGACTTACGTATGTTCTACCAGAATGATGTGCGTTTCTTGCGCCAGTTTGCCTAAGCATTTTTTTCAGGATTAAATAAGGTTTATACAGATGAAAATTAGTGAAAATTGGTTACGCACGTGGGTCAACCCGGCTGTTGATAGTGATACTCTTTCTGATCAGCTGACTATGCTGGGTCTGGAAGTTGACGAAATGGCTCCTGTGGCAAAGCCATTTAGCGGCGTGGTTGTGGGAGAGGTGCTCACGGTTGAACAACATCCGGATGCAGACCGTTTACGCGTAACGACAGTTAATATCGGTTCTGGTGAGCCATTACAAATCGTTTGCGGTGCGCCAAATGTTCGTGCAGGTATGAAAGCACCGGTTGCAACTGTCGGCGCAGTATTGCCGGGCGACTTTAAAATTAAAAAAGGCAAACTACGTGGGGTTGAATCACACGGCATGCTTTGTGGCGCATCTGAAATTGATCTGGAAGATAAGATCGACGGTCTGCTGGAATTACCTGCAGATGCGCCAGTCGGGACCAATATCCGTGAATACTTAAAGCTGGATGACAACGTCATTGATATCAGCATTACACCAAACCGTGGAGACTGTTTCAGTATCCGGGGGATTGCACGTGAAATTGCAGTCATCAATCAGCTGAAGATGAATGAGCCTGAAATTCAGTCAGTTGCTGCAACCATCGCTGATGAAAAGGCCGTAACGATTACGACTGAAGGTACACCTCGCTATTTAGGGCGTATTGTTAAAAATGTCAATGTCAAAGCGGCAACACCAGACTGGATGGAGCAGGCATTAGCACGTTCAGGAATTCGTACCCATAGTATTCTGGTCGATATTACCAACTATGTGTTACTTGAGTTGGGCCAGCCAATGCATGCGTTCGATCTGGCAAAAATCGAAGGTTCGATTCAGGTTCGTCAAGCGCAAGCTAAAGAAAAGTTGATGTTGCTCAATGAGCAGGAAGTAGAACTGCAAGATGACATCATGGTGATTGCCGATGAACAAAAAGCATTGGCGATTGCCGGTATCATGGGCGGTCTGGATTCATCGGTAACCGATGATACGCAAGATATCTTCCTTGAAAGCGCTTTCTTTGCACCGCTGGCAATTGCTGGCCGTGCACGTCGTTTCGGTTTACATACCGATTCGTCACAACGTTATGAACGTGGTGTCGATTTTGAACTGCCAATGATCGCCATGCACCGTGCTTCTGAGTTGATTCAAGCCTTTGCGGGTGGTGAGTTCGGGCCGATCACGATTGCCGAGCAAGCGGCTTTATTGCCAAAACGTGAAGCGATTGCCTTAAAACAGTCTCAGGTTGACCAGTTGCTGGGTTATCCGGTTGCAGGTGATTTTATTGCCGATGCATTAACTCGTCTTGGCTGTAGTGTTACGGTCATTGCAGAGGGTGAGTGGAGTGTTGTACCCCCTTCGCATCGTTATGATATGGCGATTTATCAAGACCTGATCGAAGAAGTGGTGCGTATTCACGGTTATGACAATATTCAAATCAGTTTGCCAAAAATTGATGTCAAGCTAGAAAAATATCAAGACCGTTTTGAAATTGCACAATTGCGTCAAACAATTACAACGCTGGGCTATCAGGAAGCGATCAGTTTTAGCTTTGCCGATGCAAAACTTGAAAAGCAGCTGAACCCGGCCGTACAGCCATTAATGCTGGCAAACCCGATTTCAAGCGATCTGGCTGCGATGCGCAGTACCTTGTTGTCGAGCCTGATTCCATGTGTGCAGTACAACTTAAACCGTCAGCAACAACGTGTACGTTTCTTTGAGCTAGGCTTACGTTTTGATTATCAGAATGCCCAAACTATTCATGATCTCAAACAGATTCCAACACTGGCATTGATTGCGGTTGGCTCACGTGTACCAGAGTCCTGGCATGGCAAAGCTCAGGCAATGGATTTCTTTGACTTCAAGGGTGAAATTGAAGAAATTCTGGCGGCTGGACGTACCACGGTCGAGTTCACGCGCAGTGAACGTGCATGGTTACATCCGGGGCAGTCTGCTGAAATTCTGCTGGATGGACAATCGATCGGTTATCTTGGCCGTTTACATCCGTCGCTGGAAACTGAACTGGATTTGGGCACTACCTGGGTTGCTGAACTTGATCAGCAGGCAGTTTTGCAATCTTATGTATCTAATTTTACAGAATTATCACGTTTTCCATCGGTTAGACGTGATATTGCGCTTTTAATCTCTGATAATATTGAGGTAAGAGATATTCAGCGGTTAATTGAGCAAACTGGTGGTGAGTTACTTGACTCAACATGGTTGTTCGATGTGTATACGGGGCAAGGCGTTGAACACGGCAAACGCTCTCTCGCTTTTGCAGTGCTATGGCAACATCCAACTCGTACGCTTGAAGATGCTGAAATTAAATCTGGTATGGATAACATTATTCAAGTGTTGGAAGACACTTACCAAGCGACATTGAGGGCCTCATGACAGCATTAACAAAAGCAGATATGGCGGACCATTTAAGTGAGCTGACTAGCTTAAATCGCCGTGAAGCAAAACAAATGGTCGAGCTATTTTTTGATGAAATCAGCCAGGCATTAATCGCCGGTGAACAAGTCAAACTTTCTGGGTTCGGTAATTTTGAGTTGCGTGACAAACGTGAACGTCCGGGACGTAATCCAAAGACGGGTGAAGAAATTCCAATTTCTGCCCGTCGTGTAGTGACCTTTAGAGCAGGTCAGAAATTCAGACAGCGTGTTGGAAATGAGCAGATCGATTGATCTGCTTTTTTTATTGTTGTTATTGTATATGCCTTAAATTTTGGCATAAAAAAAAGAGAACCGTAAGGTTCTCTTTTTTCGATAATCTAAAACTAGATTATTGTGCAGCAGAAGCTTCAGCAGGAGCAGCTTCAGTCGCAGCAACGTCAGAAGCAGCAGCAACGTCAGTAGCAGCTTCAGCAACGTCAGAAGCAGCAGCAGCAACGTCAGAAGCAGCAGCGTCAACAGCTTCAGTAGCTTCAGAAGCAGCTTCTACAGCTTCAGATGCAGCAGCAGTAGCGTCAGTAGCTGGCGCTTCTTCTTTCTTAGTACAACCAACGAAAGCTAAAGTAGTAGCAATAGCAGCAGCAACAGCGAATTTTTTGAATAACATGGCATCACTCTCATAAAATTGTGAGATTAAAAAAAACCTGAGTTAGTCTGTTTGTGCTTTTATTATTCCTAAACGCTTTAGGTAACAACGCAGGGAGCAGTCTAACTGGTCTGATGCTATCCTATCAAAGCAATTCATGAATTACTACTGTTCTGCCCAACAAAACGGCAAAAATGGACAGAATTTGACTGTTTTTTGATAGAAAATAACTATGAAAGCTAAGCTTTGAATCGGTAAGTTAAGGAAATTAAATAAGTTATTTTTTAAATATATAATTAAATCAATAGAATAGTGTTTTTGGTAACTTTTTTGAAAAAATGTAAATGTTCTGTAAGTATGTCAACCAAATAAAAAAAGCTACCATTGAGGTAGCTTTTTCTGCAATGTTAGGTGGATGCTTTTCTTTTCATCTGATCGAAGAAATCGTCATTGGTTTTGGTTTCTTTCATGCGATCCAGCAAGAATTCCATCGCAGCAAGCTCATCCATCGGGTGAAGCAATTTGCGTAGAATCCAGACTTTACGCAGATTTTCTTCGCTCATCAGGCGTTCTTCACGGCGCGTACCCGATTTCTTGATATTCATCGCAGGGAAGACGCGTTTCTCTGCAATACGACGGTCAAGGGTAATTTCCTGGTTACCCGTACCTTTGAATTCTTCGTAGATTACATCGTCCATCTTGCTGCCGGTTTCAATCAGGGCAGTTGAGATAATGGTGAGTGAACCACCTTCTTCGATATTACGTGCCGCACCAAAGAAACGTTTTGGACGTTCTAAAGCATGCGCATCCACACCGCCCGTCAATACTTTACCAGAAGAAGGAATTACGGTGTTGTAGGCACGGGCAAGACGGGTAATCGAGTCGAGCAGAATCACGACATCTTTTTTATGCTCGACCAGACGCTTGGCCTTTTCAATGACCATTTCGGCAACCTGAACATGGCGGGCAGGTGCCTCATCGAAGGTTGATGCCACAACTTCACCACGAACGGTACGCTCCATCTCGGTCACTTCTTCAGGACGTTCGTCAATAAGCAGTACAATCAGGAATACTTCCGGGTTATTACGTACAATTGATTGCGCGATGTTTTGTAATAACATCGTCTTACCAGCTTTCGGCGGTGCCACAATAATTGAACGCTGGCCTTTACCGATAGGGGCAACCAGGTCTACAACACGTGCAGTTAAATCTTCTGTGGTTCCGTTACCCAGTTCCATCACCAGTTGTTCGGTCGGGAAGAGTGGTGTCAAGTTTTCAAATAAGATTTTATTACGGGAGTTTTCAGGCGTATCGTAGTTAATCTGGTTTACTTTTAATAAGGCAAAATAACGTTCACCTTCTTTTGGTGGGCGGATTGTACCGGTAATAGTATCGCCCGTACGCAAGTTAAAGCGGCGAATTTGTGATGGACTGACATAGATGTCGTCTGGGCCAGCCAAATATGAACCAGCCGCAGAGCGTAGAAAGCCAAAACCATCAGACAGAATTTCGAGAACACCATCACCAAAGATTTCTTCGCCATTCATGGCATGGCGCTTTAAAATGGCAAAAATAATATCTTGTTTACGGTTACGTGCCATGCCTTCAAGGCCCATAAACTCCGCAATTTTAATGAGTTCGCCAATGGGTTTTTTCTTGAGTTCAGTTAAGTTCATAAGTGGTCAGACAGAATGGAATAAGTGGAGGACTACGTTAGGGAAAGAATAAAAATCGACCGCATACATACATGCTGATGTAATTGTATTTACACAACCACAATTCAGTAGTCTGGTTCATTGTTTCAGAGAGAAATGTGAAAACAATTGTTTATTGCCGAGCGGCGATCTTATGTTTTGTGTCTTGTAAGAAGCGCAATGAAGTAGATTCCATTCAAAGCTTCTTGATCCAGAAATATAGAGGAAATCAGGGGATTTGTCAATTTTTAACTGGAAATACACGATTCGGTATAACGTGTATTTCCAGTACCGACCATCCAGTAATCGTATTAGATGTTTTGGTCAATAAATGCTGCAAGCTTAGAACGTGGAGCTGCACCAACCTGTTGAGCAACAACTTCACCATTTTTAAACATCAATAATGCAGGAATATTACGGATGTTGTATTTCACTGCAGTAGCTTCGCATGAAGTTACATCCACTTTAACGATTTTCACTTTACCTTCGTATTCGTTTGAAAGTTCTTCAAGTACAGGCGCGATTGCTTTACATGGCGCACACCAGCCAGCCCAGAAGTCAACAAGTACAGGAGTTTCAGCATCTAAAACATCTGCTTGGAAGTTTTCATCAGTTGTATTAACAATAGTCGCAGACATAAGGTTGCTCCAAATTTGAGAAATAAAGTGCGAATTTAAACATCATCACGATGAATATTACATTGCCGCTTTATTCAATGTAAGGGTTTGTTCCGATTATTCAAGTTTGAAAACGAAAAGTCTAATGGATGCTCACGATGCAGATTATCGACTTCTACAATGATTTAGGCGTTAAAAAGCAGAAATCAGTTACTTTTATTGATGAAAATGACTTTAAAATTGGAAGCATGTGAATTACTCTAATGCGTGAATTGAGCATGGGTTTATATGAATAATGTCTGATTTTCTGATTGATGAAGAATTACTTGCTGCGATTGATATGGGATCGAACAGTTTCCATCTTGCGATTGCTCGTGTTGATCACGGTGAAGTTAAGAAAGTCGCTTCAATGTCAGAAAAAGTACAGTTAGCTGCGGGACTGGATGAAAACAAGAATTTAACAGAGGCGGCACAGCAACGTGGACTGGCCTGTTTGGCCCGTTTTGTTGGCCGGTTAAGCTCGGTTCAGCCGAACCGTTTAAGAATTGTGGCGACCAATGCCTTAAGACAGGCGAAAAATGGTCATGAATTTATCCAGAAAGCAGCCGAAATTTTACCCAAACCGATTGAGATTATTGCTGGCCGGGAAGAAGCACGCCTGATCTATCTGGGCGTATCCCATACCATGGCCAATGGCGGACGCCGTCTGGTGGTCGATATCGGTGGCGGTTCAACCGAGTTTATTATTGGTGAAGAATTTGAGCCATTGCATACCGAATCTCTGCAAATGGGATGTGTGGCCTACAGTAAAACCTATTTTCCTGATGGCGAAATAACCACCAAGGCCTTTGACAAAGCGGTTGTTGCGGCACGTAAGGAAATGTCAGGTATTGCCAATACCTATAAAGTTGTTGGCTGGGACACCGTGGTCGGGTCGAGTGGTACCATTAAGGCCTGTCGCCAGATTGCGGTTAACCTGGGGTTGAGTGACGAACAGGAAAACCTGACCCGGGATGGACTGTATAAACTCAAAGACCGCTTACTCAAGTTCAAGCATATCTCTGAAATTGATTTTGAGGGACTGCGTGAAGACCGGCGAGCAGTTTTGCCAGCTGGACTTGCCATTTTATTTGCCATTTTTGAAGTTATGGATATCGATAAATTGGCATATTCTGATGGTGCGTTACGCGAAGGTGTCATGTATGACCTGCTTGGCCGTTTCAAGCATGAAGATATTCGTGACCGTAGTGTGCAAGCCCTGATGGGGCGTTATAACGCCGATCCGAAACAGGCAGAACGTGTAGTCAATACCGCCCAGCAACTGTTTGACGGGGTGGCACAGGCGCTAAATTTAACTACTGAAGACAGTGACTTACTGCGTCGTGCTGCTTATTTGCATGAAATTGGCCTGGCGATCAGCCACAGTGGTTATCATCGTCATGGCGCTTATTTATTGCAGCATTCGGACATTCCAGGTTTTTCACAAATTGATCAAAACCATTTGTCTCATCTGGTTTCACATCATCGCCGCAAATTACGTGCAGATGCAAAAAATGACGTTTTAAAGGTCGGTGGCAACCATCTACTGTATCTTTGCCTGTTGCTTCGCCTTGCTGTTTTACTGAATCATAGTCGTAGTGATCAGATGCTTCCTGCCATTGAACTGAGTGTTGTAAATGATCAACAATGGCAGCTAAGCGTATCTGGCGATGCTAAACAATGGCCTTTATTAGTTGCTGACCTGCATGATGAACAAGTGCAGTTTAAGCATTGGGACATTGAGTTAAATATTCAGTCAGACAAATTTGTTGATTAACCATATTATTATGGATCATTCTTGACTTATGAAAAATAAAGCGACTCAGTCCAAGGCTTGGGCTACGGTTCAAATTGCACGACATCCTGAACGTCCGCAATTTCTGGATTATGTGAGTGAAATCTTTACAGAATTTGATGCACTGCATGGTGACCGTTTATTTGGTGATGATGGCGCCATGATTGGCGGTCTGGCACGTTTTGATGGACAACCTGTGATGGTGGTTGGCCAGCATCGTGGTCGCAGTACCCGTGAAAAGTTACAGCATAACTTTGGTATGTGTAATCCTGAAGGTTATCGTAAATCGCAGCGCCTGCTGGATATGGCTGAGCGTTTCAATTTACCTGTCTTTACTTTTGTCGATACTATGGGGGCTTACCCGGGCGTAGGTGCAGAGGAGCGTGGACAGGCCGAAGCAATTGCGACCAGTCTGGCCCAGCTTTCAAGTTTAAAAGTTCCCGTGATTGCTACCGTGCTTGGTGAAGGTGGCTCGGGCGGTGCATTGGGTATTGGGGTGGCAGACCGTGTCATTATGCTATCGCACAGTATCTATTCTGTAATTTCTCCTGAAGGCTGTGCTTCCATTTTGTGGAAAACAGCAGACAAGGCTGCACAAGCAAGTGAAGCGCTGGCATTAACAGCCGACAAGCTTCAGGCTTTAGGAATTGTGGAATATGTCGTGGATGAAGGCGAAGGGGCGCATTTGCAACCTGAAAAAGTCATGCATGATTTAAAAGATGTGCTCAAACAGGCTTTAGATGAATTGCAACCGATGGATGCCCAGGAACGATGCGACGCCCGTTATCAACGTTTAATGAAGTTTGGCAGCAGCAATTTAGGCATCGCGTCTTAGCACAAACACAGCATTTTTCTGAACAAACCCGATTCCTGATCGGGTGTAGCGGCGGCATGGATTCCATGCTGTTGCTGCATCTGATGTCAGTACTTTTCCCTCATCAGACCCGCGCCATTTATGTTGATCATCAACTCCAGAATATGAGTGTGGCGTGGGGGCAGCTCGTACAGCAGCAAGCTGCAGCACTCAACCTGCCTTGTATTTTACAAAAAGTCTCGGTTGCGACAGGCAACCTTGAACAGCAAGCGCGACAGGCCCGGTATCAGGCTTATCGGCAGCATTTACAGCCTGGTGAAATTCTGGTTCTGGCCCATCATCAGCAAGATCAGGCCGAAACACTGCTATTGCGTTTATTGTCTGGCGCCGGGGTCAATGGTCTTGCAGCCATGCAACAGCTTGATATCCGTGAGGATATGACTATCTGGAGACCCTTTCTGCAACTGAGCCGGGCCCAGATTGAGCAATGGGCGGCACAGCTTGGTCTTGATTATGTCACTGATCCTACCAACCATGATACCCATTATGACCGGGCATGGTGCAGGGAACAGTTATGGCCAGTTCTAGAAAGCCGTTTTCCTAAAATGCAGGCAGCCATAGCCCGCAGCAGTATGCTGATGCAGGACGCTGCAAGTATTTTAAATGAAGTCCTGCAACAGGACTGGCGCCACTGCGCAACAGAGCATGAGCTGGATTTGACCAGATTAGGTCAACTTTCATCTGCACGGCAACGGCAACTCCTTTCAGACTGGATCAAGGGGAGGGAGCAGTACCGGCCAAGTTATGATATGGTCCAGCGCCTGCAAAATGAAGTGATTCTGGCAAAGCCGGATGCACAGGCAAGCCTGCATATCCATCCATATTATTATGTGCGCTATCAGAAAAAACTGTATCGCCTCAGTCGAGAAGTCCTGTATGCAGAACGGCTCGTGCATATTGAAGAGGTTGTTTTTCAACACTATCAGCTACAACAAAGCATCCGGGTCGCGTCTGGCGAGTTCAGGATTATCAATCAAGAGGTTGGTTTATCGGCAAGCTTACTCGGCCAGGAGTTAAAGCTGCTCAGACGCCGGGGGGGAGAAAAGATTCATCTTTATGGGCGTGTTGGCCATTGGCCGCTCAAAAAAGCCGTTCAAGAAGCACAGATTTTGCCTTGGTTACGTCATACAATTCAAATATTAGTCGTGGATAATGTTATGCTTGGGGTTTTTAGCCCAAAAGGGTTTTGGTTAGCGCAATCCGAGTACGTGGTACAGGGGGGCTGGCAACCAAGTTTAATTTCCGACTGTATTTTTCATCGGTCTTTTTCAAATGGCGAGTAGGACATGGCGACAGCATTGAATAAAAATATCTGTTTTATTGGTGGCGGAAATATGGCGCAAGCCTTGATTGGCGGATTACTTTCTCGTGGGTTGCCTACGACACGTATTACCGTTTCTGATCCTGTCGAGCAGATTCGTCACGTATTGGAAGAAAAAGGAATCCAGACGACAACAGATAATGTTGAAGCCATTCAGCATGCAGATGTGGTAGTACTGGCAGTCAAACCGCAAGTGCTGGCAACGGTATTACAACCATTAAAAGGCCTGTTGTCAGATAAACTGGTGATTTCGATTATTGCTGGGGCTGAAATTCAGACCATTTCAGATTTAATCGGTGGCAGTCAGCGTATTGTGCGGGTGATGCCCAATACGCCTGCGCTGGTACAGACGGGGGCGCATGGCATTTATGCGTCTGAAGCAGTCGATGCACAAGACCGTGAATTGACCAGCCAGATTCTGGCTGCGACGGGTTTGACCCTTTGGGTGGAAAATGAAGCACAGATTGATGCGGTTACTGCGGTATCCGGTTCTGGCCCTGCCTATTTCTTCTACTTGATGGAAAGCATGATTCGCGCCGGAAAAAATCTGGGGCTAGATGAGAAGGTGGCAACTGCGTTGACCCTGCAAACAGCCTTGGGTGCAGCGCAAATGGCGATTACCAGCTCGAATTCTCCAGCAGAATTACGTAAAAACGTGACCTCTCCCAACGGCACAACACAGGCAGCTTTAGAAGTGTTTGATCGTGCCCAGATTTCACAAAATATTCAGGCAGCGCTTGCAGCGGCTCAAAAGCGTAGCCAAGAGCTTGCACAAGAGCTGAGTGACAAGACTAAATCGGTTTAAGTAGGATAAGACAATTATGGGTGCAAGTTCTGCGCTAATTTTTGGTGTTTTGATCAATGTTGCTATTTTATTGGTCTTTTTCCGTTTTTTAATGCAATTGGCGGCAGTGAGTCCATACAATCCTGTAGTGCTTTCCACAGTGAAAGCAACCAGAATTGTAGATATTTTTAGCCGTATTTTCCCGACAGTCGGTAAGGGGCGTGTCAATCTGGCCGCAGTGGCTTTATTGGTGGTCCTGTATTTGTTGAAGATGTTTGGCTTGATGTATTTGTCTGGACAGATGCCCCATAGTGCAGTTTATCTGGTCGTGACGACCTTTGTGACCATGATTCAGGATCTGATCCGTTTCTGTCGCTATCTGATTTTTGCAACCATTATTTTAAGCTGGGTGGTGATGTTTACCCAGTCCCGTTCACCTTATATCGAAGTCATTCAGGAACTGGCGGAGCCTTTGCTGGCACCTTTCCGTCGCATATTACCGAATATGGGGATGATCGACCTTTCCCCGATTCTGGCATTTCTGGCGCTGTATGTTGCCGAGATCCTGATGAATGAAGCCGCTAAAATCCTGTTAACAGGACTTTAATGGCGCTTGATTCAGTAAAAAATGGGCATTATGCCCATTTTTTTATTTCTTGATGAATAGCTGCCGTATGGCTTGATTGAGTGGATTGGAAAAATAGCGTGCAATCCAGCCTCCCAGAGCGATAGCCAGCACAAAGTAAATCAGTAATAACAGCAGCTTAATATTGCCTTGTGTGAGAGCCGGGGTATAAAACAGCTTGAACAGGCCCAGAATAACGAGATGAAATAGATAAATTTCATAGCTATTCTTGCCAATATTCCTGACCCAGTCAAAACGGGAAGATCCAGCGTTGAGCGGTTCATTAGCCACACTGGCCAGAATCACCAGCACGGTGGAACATGCAAACAGGCTGATTCCCCATATGCAGTTGTCTTTAATCGATCCTGAAAAATAAATGAAGACCATGACCGCAATAGCCATCGCTTTTAGGGCTGACCAGATTCGGTGGCTCAAATGAAGCCGGGGCGCAAGCAAAGCTGCAATACACCCCCATGCAATCCCATCAAAACTGGAAAAATAATGATATAAATAGGCGCCGCTTTCTTCCCCATAATGCAAATACCTGAAATAGGGGGCAAATACAATCAGGCCGAGACAAAGCAGTACAAACAGCGCCTGTTTTCTGAAGAAGAGGGCTGCCAGCGGGAAAGTTAGATAAAAGACTTCTTCAACTGATAGGGACCACAACACACCCAGAACATAATTGACCCAGCCATTTTCAATAATCAGGATATTCATCCAGAAACTGAGTGCAGCCAGATTGACGGTAGATTGCGCAACAATAATGCCATTCGGTGCCTGGGTCATAAATGGTTTTAGCTCAAAAGCCCCCAGAAGATTGACCAGACAGATCAGTAAAATCATGGTCGGCATGATGCGGGAAAATCTTGAAATGTAAAAATCCCGAATGTTGATCTGGTCAAGGGTACCCCAGCGCTTCAGAGTGTGCGAGGTGATCAGGTAACCCGAGATCACAAAGAACATGGTAACGCCATAATTGCCATTTCGGGCGAGGAGCGTGGTGATATGTTCTCCAAAAACCTGAAAACTGATGGAAGTATCCAACAGTTTGTAAGGAATATTAAAGTGATGCAGCAATACCAGAAAAATGGAAATAAAACGTAATGAATCAATGGAAGGATAACGTTTAAACTGAACTTGATTAAAGGACATGTCGCATTCCTTTCTCCTATGCGGATTAATTTTTATCGGTTATTCTTTCTTGGTGTTCTTGTAGCGCAGGAGGAATATATCCTCCTGTCTGCAAGAAACTTATTATTGATGACGTTATTGTGCAGGATTAATGGGCTGCATCCCAGTTTTGGCCCTGTCCCACTTCAACCACAAACGGTACGGAAATTTGCAAGACGGACTGCATCACTTCGGCAATCTGTTTGGAAAGTTCATCGGCAATCGCCACATCTGCTTCAAATACAAGTTCATCGTGCACCTGTAAGAGCAGCTTGGCCTGATCTTTTGGCAGCATCTTATCGACTGCGATCATGGCAAGTTTAATAATATCGGCCGCACTGCCTTGTAGGGGCGCATTAATTGCTGCACGTTCGGCTGCCTGTTTAATCATTTTATTGGTTGCCATGATGTCCGGAGTATACAGACGGCGGCCTAAAATGGTTTCCACAAAACCTTGTTCGCGTGCAATCTGGCGCGTGCGCTCCATGTACTCCAGTACACCAGGGTAGCGCTGGAAATAACGGGCGATATAACTGCGGGATTCTTCACGGCTAAAACCAAGCTGACGGGTCAAGCCGAATTCGGACATGCCGTAAAGCAGGCCGAAGTTAACCGCCTTGGCTTGGCGACGCTGGTCATTGGTGACCTCTTCAATGGCAATGCCGAGAACTTCCGATGCGGTACGGCGATGCACGTCCTGACCTTGCTGGAAGGCGTGTACCAGCGCATCATCTTGAGAGAAATGTGCCATCAAACGGAGTTCGATTTGCGAGTAATCGGCTGCCAGTAACACCCGGCCTTCAGGAGCAATAAATGCTTTACGGATCTGACGGCCAATCGGGGTACGGATTGGAATATTTTGCAGGTTTGGATCAGTAGAAGACAAGCGGCCTGTCGCCGTGAGGGCCTGATGATAACTGGTGTGTACCCGGTGAGTTGCATCGTTTGATTGTACAATCAGGCGATCGGTATAGGTATTTTTCAGTTTGGCCAGGCCGCGGTGTTCCAGGATCACCTCTGCTAGAGGATGCTCAATTTTTTCCAGAATACTTTCACTGGTACTGTACTGTCCAGTTGCCGTTTTTTTGCCGCCTTTGAGGCCAAGCTTTTCAAACAGGACTTCGCCGACCTGCTTGGGTGAGGCGACATTAAAGGCCTCGCCAGCCAGTTCGGCAGCTTGCAGTTCAAGATTCTGGATGGTTTCAGAAAACTCGACACTCAGTTGATCAAGGAATTGGTGATCCAGCTTGATCCCGTCTTCTTCCATGCCGGTAAGTACGCGTGCAACCGGCATTTCGATGTTATGCAGGATATTCACCAGTTCCGGATGACTGTGTAATTTTGCAGATAGCACTTCATAAAGCCGGTAGGTGACATGGGCATCTTCGGCTGCATAATGGGCTGCCACTTCAAGTTCGATCTGGTTAAAGGTTTTTTGCTTGGCGCCTTTACCGGCAATCTGTTCAAAAGTTGTGGTCAAATGGCTGAGGTATAGACGGGCGACATCGTCCATGCCATGACGCGTTGCCGCAGCATTCAATACATAAGACGCCAGCATGGTGTCAAAATACCAGCCTTGAATGGTAATACCGTGATTGGCAAAAATATGGGCGTCATATTTCAGATGGTGACCGATCTTTCTGACTTTGTCGTTTTCTAGAACCGGTTTGATCTGGGCCAGTACCTGTTCGCGGTTTAGCTGTTCAGGTGCACCTTCGTAATCATGCGCGACAGGCACATAGTAAGCGTCATTGGCATCAAAGGCGATCGAGAAACCGACCAGTTCGGCAAAGCGGTAGTCCAGGTTGGTGGTTTCGGTATCAATGGCAAAGTGGTCTGCCTGCTGCATGCGCTGTAATAATGCATCCCAGTCTTGCGGGCTGAGCACGGTATGGTAGGTAGCTGTGCCCAGTTGGTCATCCTGGCTGGACAGGCTGGCATGATCTTCGATCACGACTTGTTCTGTCTGCTGCTCGGCTTTGACGATGCTCTGGGCAGCTTGTTGATAGGCCGGACTATTTGGATTGTTGGGATGATCCAGAGACTGTAACTGATTACGGAATTCCAGTTCGGTATATAGTTCGCGTAATTGGTCGACATTCGGATTGCAGAGCTTGAGATCATGCCAGTCCAGCGCCAGATCCAGATCACAGACAATACTCGCCAATTGATGGTCGACCTTGATGTTGTCGAGATTGTCTTTAATGTTCTGGCTGATTTTACCCTTGAGCTGATCGACATTGGCAATGATATTGTTTAATGAACCATATTCATTCAACAGTTTTGCCGCGGTTTTGGCTCCAACACCCGGTACGCCCATAATACCGTCGGAGGCATCGCCCATCAGGGTCAGGTAATCAATGATCTGGTGCGGATGAACCCCAAACTTTTCAAAAACACCTGCTTCATCAAGTACACGCTCCTTAAAGCTGTCTTCCAGCTTGACGTGTTCATTGACCAGTTGGGCCATGTCTTTGTCCCCTGTTGAAATCAGGACGTGATGGCCTTCCGAAAGGGCACGTTTGGTTAAGGTGCCAATAATATCATCAGCTTCAGCACCTGGCAGGCTATATAAAGGAATACCTTGTGCCTTGATCAGGGCATGCAGATATGGAATCTGCTGCGACAGTTCCTCCGGCATGCTTGGCCGGTCACCTTTATAGATCGGTGATAACTTATGCCGGAAAGTCGGTTCCGGTGTATCAAAAATTACCGCCATGTGGGTCGGCTGGGTACGACGCATCAATTTCTGTATGGCAGAAATTGCACCACGTATTGCATTGGTATGTAAGCCTGTCGACGTCGTTAATGGAGGTAAGGCGTGAAAAGCACGAAATAAGAAATAAGACCCGTCAACCAAGACAAAAGGTGGCATTGCGCAAATCCTAATTATAAATTAGTCGGTATTTTACGTGAAAAAGCGCTGCCTGTCTTATCTGAACATGTATCGGCACGGCTGGATGTGTCGTTTATGATTTGCAGTATTTTGTATGTGAAAACACCTGCTCAGGCAGTGATCAGGTAAGATAGCAGCAATGAAGCTATCATTATTGATATAAGTCTATGTATAAAAAAGACAAACAGGGAATGGTCTTTGTTCTGGTTGTTTTGACGGTGTTGCTGGCGGGCGCCGTTATCTTTAAATGGCTGGCAACAGCGCTCGCGGCAGCGCTCGGACTGACCGTTGTTATTGTGCACATTCTGTCTGAAATCCATCAGCGTTTGCTCCGGCTTGAAAGGGCAAGTTTGAACAGCTTGGCGCAGGCTACCGGGATCGGTGTCCAGAAAGTTGTGATTTATACCGCGGCATTGGTGGCCCTGTTTGCCTATGCCAATAGCTGGATGTGGCTGGCAGGTGGGGCATTACTGATCCTGATGTTATGTCTGATCCAGACCATCAGTGCATTTCAGACCCGTTTGTTATATCTGGAACAGGCGACGACCCAACAGTATCAGGTTCAGACAGAGCATGCCGCTCAATCCCGGCCAACACCGCCAGATCAGCAGCCTGAAAACATTCCCTCAGCAACTGCTGCTTCAACTTCTATCGATCCGGCGCAGCATCCGGCATGGATGCATCAAGCGACTGAAGCGGTTCAGACCTCATCTACACAGAGCACCACTACAGTTGCCCAAACAACTGCGCCAGAAACACCGAGTTGGTGGCAGCCTGCTCTGGACTGGATGATACACGGCAATCCGATTCTGCGTGTTGCCGTCACGGTACTCATGGTCGGGGTGGTTTTATTATTGCGGTTTGCCAGTGAACATTGGCAACTCAGTCTGGGGGTGAAACTGGGCTTTATTGCCAGTGCCGGTATCGCGACGACCGTGGCAGGGTACTGGCTGCAAAACAAAAATCAGCTCTTTGCTGTAGCACTGCAAGGCGTAGGGCTGGCAGTGGTCTTTTTGACGCTGGTGTTCTCTCATCATTTTGCCGTGATTGCCAGTTTAAGTACGGCCAGTATTTTATTTGTGTTTTTATTGGTGGCGACAGTTTACCTGAGCCTGAGGCAGCAGGCCCTGTATTTGGCCCTGTTGGCCTTGACCATGGCTTATCTGGCGCCACTGGTGATTCCGCAAAACCATCCTGATGTCATTTTCCTGTTTGGCTATTATTTTGTTATTAACCTGGCAGTGGCTGCGTTGAATTTTATTCAACCCTGGAAAATCCTGCACCAGATTGCCTTTTTTGCCACCATGTTTATTGGTGGTTCAAGCATCGGGGTGTATGCTAAGTCTACGCAGTTCGATGTTCTGGATGTGATCCTGTGGTTGCATATTGCTTTATTCATCTGGCTCAGTATCCGGTATAGCCAGTTAATGCTACGCGCTCAAAACCAGCAACAAACAGATCAGTCATCTGAGCGTTTACAGCCGATTCTGGATGTGGGCCTGATCTTTAGTGTCCCTGTACTGGGGTTTTCGCTACATGCCTATCTCATGCATAACTCGACGCCAGCATTGACGTGGGGAGCAGTTGCCCTTGCAGCGACTTACACAGGCTTAAATTTCTGGATTAAACGTCAGTACCCGCAACTTTCAATTTTAGCCAAGAGCTTTTTTATCCTTGCAGTGGTATTTGTTGCATTGATTTTTCCATTGGCCAAAGGTGCACACTGGACATCGACTGGCTGGGTAATTCAGGGAACCGCACTGATTGTCTGGGGTGTCACCGAGCGCTATCGTTTAAGCCGTTATACCGGGGTAGCACTGGTCTTGCTCAGTTCAGTGGCATTACTGTTTCAGGTCTGGTCAAATGATCACTTCCCGATTTTAAGTACTGCAATTTTTGCATTGGCGCAATTTATTTCAGCCTTTTACCTGTTGCATTATCAGGAAGTGGAAAAGTATTTCAGTGCGCGGATGCTCAGCGGAATATTTCTGGCACTTGGCCTCTATGCCGGTGCAATTGCGGGTACTGAGTGGATGCAATGGCAACAGCATGGGCTGAGTCCGTATCTCGCGGTCGCAGCTATCTTGCTAGGTTTGTTTAGTCTGGCCGTACAGCTTAAATCTCGATTGCAGTGGGGCAGTGTACAACTCATCTTGTTGACTTGCTTATTAGCATTGCTCTACGCGGAAAGTTTTGCTCAAAATGTGTATTCGGTTTGGCATTGGTCGAGTAGCTTAAACCAGGTCAGCTTTGCTGTAGCGTCGATTGCCATGACCTTGATCCTGATGTGCTTGAGTTCTCACACATCTAAAGCATCGCTCATGCTGTGGTCGGCTTTGCTCTGGCTTAGTCTTGCCAGTACTGGATTGGCTATTTTTCCAATCATGCCGCTTGTTGCACTTGCGATTGTCCCTGCGATTTATAGTCTTTGGCAATTTATATCGAAGAATACCCAATTGCTGCATCAGGTTCCGATTTGGTGCTTAACGCTGGTCTGGTTGGTATTGATCAGTCTGGATCCTTATTCTGCGCAGCAATATTATGTACTACCGCTATTTAACCTGACCGATATTCTGTCTGTATTGATGTTCTTTGGTCTGATCTGGATGATTTATCATCATGATTTTAGTGCTGAACGGTCGATAGAATGGGGCTTTAAAGTCACGACCATTCTGATTGGCTTGCTGGTCTTGAGCAGTGTACTGGTGCGTGCCATGCATCATTATCTGGGCACGCCATTCTGGGGACTGGCCATCTGGTCAAATGGTGATGTGCAACTGAGTTTGACACTGCTGTGGGTGATTCTGGCGTTTATTTTGATGACCTTTTCCAGCCGTCGTCATATCCGGCAAATCTGGTTTGTCGGTGCAGCCCTGTTGGCAATTGTGGTCGTGAAATTGCTGTTACTGGACCTGTCACAAAGTGGCACCTTAACCCGGGTAATTTCGTTTATTGGCTCGGGTGCGGTGATGCTGGTGATTGCCTATCTGGCACCCCTTCCTCCAGCCCGCGACCCGGCCAGAAAAGAGCGATAATTATCGCTCTTTTTCTTCTTTTCTTAATTCCTTCTGGTTGGCATATTGATCGATTTCATCATTTTCTAAAGGGAGAGGCCGATCAATCAGGCCCATTTTCGGTACCGGAATCTCGATCTGGTTATCTAGGAAGCCATTACGAATGCGTTCCTGCATTTCATCTCGCACTTTCAGGGAGTTTTCCTGACGGCACCAGATTGCAAACAGGAGTTCAATCGAAGATTCCCGAAATGCCGTGACCGTGACGGTTGCTTTGGGATCATCCATCACCAGAGGATGTTTGGCTGCGACGTCCAGAAGCACTTGCCGCACTTTAAGAATATCTTCGTGGAAGTTGATTGCCAGTGTAATCGGAATACGCCGGATCGGATACTTGGACAGGTTCATGACCGGCGTCCGGATTAGCTGTTCATTTGGCAGGCGAATATAGACATTGTCCAGCGTCAGCAGCTTAACCGAGAGTAGATCAATCGAAATCACTTCTCCTTCAATGGTTTGACCCCGAATCAGGGTGATTTGAATGGTATCGCCCACTTCAAAGGAGCCTTCGCCGATCAGGAACAGACCGCTAATCAGGTTGGTGGCCGAGGTCTGCGATGCAAAACCCAGTGCAACCGTTAATATCCCTGCTGCACCGAGGAAAACGCTTAGCTTGAACCCGGCTTCCCTTAAGCTGGTCATGATAAACAGCAGGAAGATGAAGTAAAAAATACCGCGACGCCATAATAAACGCTGGTGTGCGTTGAAACGGCTGCCGATGGTGCGAATAAAAGCATTGGAAACCAGCCGTGCCGTCAGGAAGCCAATAAAGCATAAAATAATTGCGACAATGATTTCGCTAAGCCGTTCAAAATTGATATTGGTAAAGACGTTGGTCAGGCTGCCAGCAACATCTTTTGGAATATTGGTATTCGGCATGGCACCCCCTTAAAAAAATGAATCAAACATATTAAATAACGTGCTGCCAGGGGCACGTGGGGGATGTACATAGACGACTTCACCGGCCTGGGCAGGGGTTTTGTTTTCGATCCGGATACGTGCCGGATGGTCAGTCCCTTCATAATAGACCTTGATTTGCGAGGTCCAGAGTCGTCCGGTACTTTCACTATAAAATAAAGGCAGGGCCGGCACAGGTACATTCATACGGTCAAAGCGCAATTGATGATGGCTGGTATTGTGAAACTCGATGGGGGTAACTGCGCGAAAAGCACGAGGCTTGAGCAGGTTCAGGTCGATACGGCCATCAACGGAGGTGGCATAACAGATTTCGCCATTCTGGGGATCTTTACCAAACCAGGTGTCCTTGGGTTGAATCACCGGAATATCAAATAAAGGTTCAGATAGCCCATCGACCATACCTGCAATCCATAGCGGGGTACTGATGTAGAGCATTCCGCGCTGGCCTGCCGGAATATAAATCGGGTCAACCGGCCGGATGACAACCGAACGGTCAGCCAGACGTGGCATTAAGTGGAAGCTACTCTGGGTCTTATGAAACATGTAGCGTTCAATTTTTGCCGGAGGCGGCATGGCAAACTCGGTATCATTCAAGACTCTCCACTGTTGCTCGTAATCGTGCTGAGACTGGGGGCGATGATATTCCAGACGCCACTCCTTGATGCCACGGGTAAGCCGAAAGAGCAATGAACCGAATTGCCAGGCTTTGGTCTGCTGAAGCTCGAATTGTTGTTCGCCCCACCACTTTAAGGTGTTGGAGGGTGGTGCTTCAAATTGATTATTTTGAGACAAGATGCAAAATTCCTTTGTGAGTATGCTAATCAGACTTCACGCTGTAATCTGCTTAGAGTACACTCAATACTTTCTCTTATCATTATTTGTGTGATGCAAATACTTAAACAAATACAAATTCCTTATAGTTTTGCGAAACGACATGGCGTTTTACTGCGTTATGAAGGTGATCAAATTTTTATAGTACGACGCAAGGACACTGCGCGTATTGCGTTGCAGGAAGCACGTCGGATTTTGGGGAAATCTGCGCATGATCAGTTATGCAGTGATCAGGAGTTTCATGCCTTACTCAGTTCGAGTTATGCCGGCGATACCGGGGAGTCGCAGCAGGTTGCAGCAGGACTGGAAGACCATCCGGATTTGCTGAGTCTGGCCGATCAGGTACCTGAAGCTGAGGACCTGATGGATCAGGAAGATGATGCCCCGATTGTCCGCCTGATTAATGCACTGTTATCAGAAGCAATTCGGGTGAGCGCCTCGGATATCCATATCGAAGCCTTTGAGAAAAAGCTCTCGGTACGTTTGCGTGTTGATGGACAGTTGCGCGAGATTGTACAGCCACGCCGTGAACTGGCACCACTTTTGGTATCCCGTATCAAGGTCATGGCAAAACTGGACATTGCTGAAAAACGTATTCCGCAAGATGGCCGTATCTCGTTACGCCTTGCCGGGCGTGAAGTGGATGTGCGTGTTTCAACCTTGCCATCATCACATGGTGAACGAGTGGTGATGCGTTTGCTGGACAAGCAGGCCGGTCGTCTGAACATGACCCATTTGGGTTTGATGAAAAATGACTATGAACGTCTAACCCAACTGGTACACCGTCCACACGGCATTATTCTGGTCACCGGGCCGACTGGTTCGGGTAAAACCACAACGTTATATGCGGCCTTATCTGACCTGAATGACAATACCCGCAATATCCTGACTGCTGAAGACCCGATTGAATATCAGCTGGAAGGAATTGGGCAGACGCAGGTCAATACCAAAGTGGACATGACCTTCGCGCGTGCCTTGAAGGCGATGTTGCGTCAGGATCCTGATGTGGTCATGGTCGGGGAGATCCGTGATCTGGAAACGGCAGAAATTGCCGTACAAGCATCTTTGACTGGTCACTTGGTACTCTCTACCCTGCATACCAATACTGCAATCGGGGCAGTAACACGGTTAAAAGATATGGGAATCGAGCCTTTTCTGTTGGCAAGTTCCTTAATCGGGGTGATTGCCCAGCGTCTGGTGCGCACCCTATGTCCGCACTGTGTGACATGGCGGCCGGCAGACGCTTTCGAGCGTCAGGTTTTTCAGCATCTTCAAGCAGATGAAGCCGTGCAGCTTCCAGAGCCACATGGCTGTGAAAAATGTTCCCATGTCGGCTTTAGCGGTCGAACGGCTATTTATGAAATCGTGCCGGTGGATGAATCGATGCGTCGTTTAATTCATGGCAATGCTGCCGAATTTGAACTGGAAAATCATGCACGCCGTCATGCGGCTTCCATCCGTGATGATGGTTTATTGAAAGTCTTGGCGGGTAAAACCACCCTGGAAGAAGTACTTCGTGTCACCAACGAAGCTGCGGAAGAATAAATCCAAGCGTTTCATCAAAAAAAACAGCAGGTCAATTCCATGCTGTTTTTTTATGGACGTGCAAATTATGCAGCAGTCACAATATTAAAATTCACATCAATATTGTTGCGGGTTGCATTTGAATAAGGACAAACGATATGTGCTGCCGCAACCAGTTGTTCTGCCTCTGCCTGATCCATACCGATCAGGTAGACATTTAAAGTCACTTCAATACCAAACCCGTTTGGAATCGGGCCAATACCGACTTCGCCTTCTACATAGGCATCCTTTGTGATATTGAATTTGTCGCGGTTCGCCACAAATTTCATGGCCCCCAGAAAACATGCAGAATAACCTGCAGCAAACAATTGTTCAGGATTGGTGACTGCACCGCCAGCGCCTCCCATTTCTTTCGGGACGCCGAGTTTTACATCTAACACACCGTCTGAAGAGGTTGCACGACCATCTCGGCCGCCTGTTGCCTTGGCTTTAGCACGATAAACCACTTGTTCTAATGACATGATAATTATCCCTGAATATTATTGACTGTCATTTGATCGTACTGCAACCAGATTAAAATACAAGTCAGCAAACGTTGTTGATCCTGCCATCTTTCGTAGCGGAATGTGTAGGGGAGAGCTGGCTTTTTTGCAGCCGCTTTTATATTTGATAGGTAAGGATATTTTAAGTGTTTACCACTTCATCTTTAAAAAATAAGCACTCATTAGTTAACTAATAAAGATTAGCTATTCTAGAAATTATGGTCTGTGAGCTGGCTTTATAGAGAGCCAAAAAAGCATAAGTCCCGAGACTTATGCCAATATTGCAAAATAATTGTGATGGGTTTTACCAGAGATCGGCAATTTTTTTCATAAGGCGGGCCCGATAACGCGCTGTCGGGTTGCCAAGATTATTTTGGGCTTCCAGTTCAAAATGCTGCTGCCAGGCTTTAATCATTTCCAGTGTGGTGCCTTTTTGCTTAATCACGGCAACATCTTCACGTTGAATATTATCCAGACGTTGTCTGGCACCTTCTGCACCGGTACCCCAGCCAATAATCCATTGACCAAATGCATTCAGGGATAAATTTTGCGGGGTGGCCAAGACCGTAGCTGAAGCTGCTGTCACCTCAGTTTCTGTATTAACTGTTGTAGCATGAAGTGATACAGTTGCTCCCAAAACACATATAGCAGCGATCAATCTAAACATGAATAAAGCTTAATAAAAATGAATGGATGATAGTACATCATACATGGCCCAAAAGCATTCAGCTTTGGAGCATGATGGAAAATAAAATGTATTAAATCATGAATCTAGAAAAGCGGCATTGATAAAAATTGACCAGTAGGTTCAGAAAAAACTTGCCTGCCGATATTTTATCCAATTATGACACTAAGCCGTTGTGTTGTTTTAATAGCGGACTAACTTGCGATGTTGCATCAGTGGCATGGATGCGCGCACAGCCTGTTGTTGTTCAAGATCGAATGTGCTGCTAATCAGGCCATGACCTTCAGTTTCAACCATTTGAAGAAGTTGGCCACGACTATCGGTAATTCCGGCATGACCCCAGGTCTGGCGTTTTTCTCCATGCCAGCCTTGCTGTGCAGCACCAAGCACATAACACTGGCTATCCATGGCGCGTGCCTGTAATAACAGTTGCCAGTGAAGTTGACCGGTTGTATGGGTAAAGGCCGCCGGAGCAGTCAAAATATGGGCACCTTGCTGACGTAAAGTTAAAGCCAGTTCCGGAAAGCGCAAGTCATAGCAGACCATCATGCCAATCTGGCCGAAAGGCGTTTTGGCAACGATGACCTGATCGCCAGGCTCAAAAAATCTGGATTCCTGATAACCGCCCACAGCATCACTGACCTGTACGTCAAACAGGTGAATCTTGTCATAACGTGCTTCGGTACCTTCGGGACTAATACATAAACTGACGGTACGTACCCGGCCATCCTGAATAATCGAGCCATCCGGACGGTAAGGGCATGGGAGCGTACCCGCAATGATCCAGATTTGATACCGGTGCGCCAGTTGTTCCAGTCGTTTTTGAAGGCTTTCGAACTGGGCTGCGGTTTCACGCTGTTTACCCGCAGCAAAACAGACAAAGTTTTCAGGAAAAACGATCAGTTCAGCTGCCTGGGCTTTACTCTGCTGGATCAATGATTCAATGACAACGAAGTTTGCTTCGATATCATCTTGGGAGTTCATTTGTGCAACAGAGAGTAAAGTCATAATAGGCGCCGCGATATCAGATTGAGAGATCAAGCGTTTTGTTTATGTGCATCGAGGTTGAGGCACTCTTGTTCTTTTTGCAATTGTTTAACCAGAGGTTCAAACATGTTCTGGTTATTTTCATTTAAACGCATCAGGGTTTTATGCGCATCAAGCACCGTATTGAGCATGGCACTGTGGGTGACATGTTCATCGGCAAGCTCCAGAGTACATACGCTCGGATCACCGCAGTAATTTAAAATCACAAAAACCTGACCTAGCCCCATACTGTTGGCCAAGGTGGTAATATCCGGATTTGTTGACAGCATGACTGCTTGGATCTGATGAACTTGCTTAAGCTTTAAACCCAGTTTTGCCAGAATACCTAAAACGGTACTGTCAATAAATGTGGTTTCGGTTAAGTCAACGATTGCACCAACAACATTTTGCTGTTGTTCAATTCGGTTGAGCAGTTTGTCTAGACTTATACAAGAGTGAGCACGCACTTCGCCAATAAGCTTGAAAATATGCGTTCCGTTCAAACTTGCATATTCAACATGACCTGTTGACATATAAATGCCATTTTCAGAGAAAGGATATAAAATTATCCCATAGTGATATTCCAGACACAAGTGGTCGGATGCTTTTGTTTAATTAAGTTTATGATATTTAAATTAATTCATTCGACATAGGCTCAGGATTGCAATGTCATCTGCTACATGATCCGGCGCTTTAAACGAGTCATTCTGCAGATGTTCCACCAGTTGGTTAAACTGATCGTTCAGGCCACCATCAAAGGGTTCGAGCGCTCCATCCGAGCAAACAATAAAGCGTGCGTGGCGACTTAATACACAACGGTGTTCTTCAACTTCAAGCTCTTCAGTAAGGCCTAAGGGAAAGCTGCTTGTGGTTAAAATCTGTGGAGGCTGATTGGGTTCAAAAATAATAGGAGGCGGGTAATGTCCTGCACTCGACCAGCGTACTTCATGGGTGGCAAGATTTAAAATACCCGCGACCATGGTAATGTGTTTTTCAATATTTTCCTGAACCAGCATGGCATTCAGCTTTTGAATCAGCTGTCCGGGTGTTTTAGAGCGGCCGTGAAAAGCAGCCATCCAGGAGGTTAATAGACTGCTGGTAACACCATGCCCTGAAACGTCGGCCAGATAAAATAAAACTTCTTCATCATTCAGGCGCCAATAATCATACCAGTCACCCGACAAATAGGCAGAGGGCTGGAAAAAAGACTCAAACTGATAGTTTGGAAGTTCGATCGGATTGGGCAACAAACGTTTTTGTAATTCAGCTGCAGAAGGCAGGTCACGGCTATCCTGATTACGTTTATATTGCGCATCAATCTTGAATAAGGAATGAATCGGATTCTTTGGTAAACTATCCCAGATCCAGCCTGCCAAGGCACCCTGTTCCCAAGCCTGGGCGAGGGCTGCTCCTTCATGTTCAAAGGCAAGCACTACGGTAGGCAGTTTCCATTGATATTTTAAAAAATCTTGTACATCGGCAATGGCAATGATGGTTTGATCATATAACTCCAGATCATCAACTTGAATGATCTGCAAACTGGGTAATTCAGTTAAAGCTTGATCTAGACAGGGTATGGAACGTTTGGGTTGAATGAAATACATAGATGAATAGCCAATCCTTTGTATGATCATTTTTTAATTCATCATAGATGAAAGATGACCTATAACATAGTATTGCCAGAGTTTAAATTCTCTGACAATACATAAGTTTGTAAAACATTATTTTAATGCGGTCACTTTTCATCAGAAGATGAGTCGTCAACATCATCTTCATCACCAACAAAAGAAACATCATCAGAATCGCCGCGTTTCTCAGCAATCTGGAAGGCTTTGCGCTGTAAATAAAAGTCACGGATCATTGAATATTTATCGCCTTTTAGACTTTCTTCAATATCCAGAATTTGCGAACGTGCATCAACGGCTTGCAACAGGTTGGTTGACCAATAAATACCTTCCTGATCATCCAGTAGATATTTCTGCGGGCGTCCAAAGCTATCTGCTGCCAGGCCAAAACCGTCACGGAATGTACTTGGTCCAAAGAAAGGTAACATCACATAAGGACCAGATGGGACACCATAATACCCTAAGGTTACCCCAAAGCTTTCCTCCTCGGTCGGAAGGCCTAAGCGGCGTGCCGGATCTGCAAAGCCTAAGGTTGTTAACGTATTTAAGGTAAAACGTCCTAAAGTCTTGGCAGCACGGGTAGGACGGCCTTGAATCAGCTGGTTAACTGCATTCCAGGGTTCACCCAGATTTTTACGGAACTGGCGATATGGACTACGCACGGGCTCAGGAATTTTAGCGACATATTGTACAGCTACGGGTTTTAACAGGTTGCGGTCCAGCATGTCATTAAATGCATAAATCTGTCGGTTCAATGGCTGCAATGGATCTTTAACCGTATCAGGCTGTGCTGCATTTGCATTTACTTTCAAATCATTCTTGGTGAGATGCTTTAAATCCTTGATTGCCTGTATGGTTGAAACTTTTTGTTCAGCTGCAACCGGTGAGGCTGTTGGCGCGGTTGGAGCTGTAACTTCATTTGGAGTCTCTTGAGCAACTACAGATGAACAGGCACCGGCAGTGAGCAACCCAAGCAAGATGAAATTGGAGTAACGCATATAAGTCCTTAATCGCTGTAAGAGCGAAATACAGTCATTAAAATGATTGCGTCACTTAACGCAAAACATCGATATCATGAATATAGTTTAATTGTTCTCATGGTATTAAAACAAATTCGTTCGATAAATATAACAAAAAATGTGATTTTGATCTAAAAATGTTCAGTTGAATAAAAAAACTGGAAAAGGGTGTTGCAACCGATCTGAAATGCTGTAGAATGCACATCCATCGGCGGTGATGCAGATAAAAACTTGTTGAGAAACAAGGATTTGGCTAAAATGGTTAGATTTTTGAGTGGTTGATAAGTTTGAATAAATATCTAGATTACCTGTTGACTTTTAAGAAATTGAGAGTAATATAGCCGACCTAGCTTGATGGTGACGAATCATCGAGAAGATCATTAAGAGAATAGAAGAACAACTTGTGTGGATTTTTACCGGTTGATCGATCGAATATATTTCATTGATTAATTGGTTTAAATTTCTCGAAGTTTATTTGAGCGAATATAAGTCAGTAATTGA
>NZ_JSUS01000031.1 GCF_000805455.1 Acinetobacter sp. A47 | reverse complement strand
GTAAGAGGGAGAGGGCAATCATGAACAAGCAATCGAACCGCATCTTCCGCGCCGGCCTGGTGGCACTGGCAGCCGCGGCCTGCGCCCAGGCGCACGCCGCCGGTGAAGCCAAGAACGTGATCTTCTTCCTGGGCGATTGCATGGGTCCAACCACCGTCACCGCCACGCGCATCTACAAGGTGGGCGAGGCCGGCAAGCTGACGATGGAATCGCTCAAGCGCACGGCGCGCATCAAGACGTACTCCAACGATGCGCAGACCACCGACAGCGCGCCGTCGATGTCGGCGTACATGACCGGCGTGAAGATGAACAACGAAGTCATCTCCATGTCGGCCGACACCAAGGCCAGCGATGCCACGGGCAAGGGCTACGTGAGCGGTGCAGACA
>NZ_JSUS01000026.1 GCF_000805455.1 Acinetobacter sp. A47 | reverse complement strand
CCCTTGCTGACTCCGAAGGTCTCCTGCAGCTTGATCTCCTGCGGGAGCTTGTCGCCGGGCTTGAGGTTGCGCTGCGTGATCAGCCGCTTGAGTTCTTCGGCAACGAGGTCGGCGCGCTTTTGCTTGCGGATGCCGATCGACGCCGTCTTGCCTGATCCGAGTGTGGCCATGGATATCCGTTCCTTGTTGCGCGCACTCTAACTGCGAGCTTGTGCCGCCCGGGCTGCCCGAGGTGGTGCATGCATGCCCTTCGATTGTGCGTACGCACCGCATTCCCGCATCGTCGCCCGGCACCTCAATCCCACACACCTTGGCGTAAACACCGACTTTGTCGTCGTTGACGCAGCGTGGAGGCGGATTCTATGATGATTTCGCCTATTTATAATAAC
>NZ_JSUS01000029.1 GCF_000805455.1 Acinetobacter sp. A47 | reverse complement strand
GCACCAAAACTGTCTACTGTCGTATGCGCTGGTGCGGTCAGCAAAAATTGTTCTCCATCCTTTTCGCTGCAATAAACTGACTCATCGGGCAAATAAACAAACAGTTGCTGAACACCTTGCTGATGCAACGCATTCACTGCAGCATTACGGTCAGCATCGCTGGTGATCGCCTGTCCCCATAAAATTTCCAGCTCCGGTAAAGTGGGTTTCAGGGTGTGAATATGCGCCAGCCAGTGTTTGATTTTGCCCGCTTTGAATTCTGAAACGGTATCGACAAACACCGGGATCTCACCAGCGAGGGTAAAGACCCATTCCAGCGCCTCGGCTGTCAGGTTGCAATCAGCCAGTACCACGCCCGCATGACGAAGTAAATCGCGCGACCCGTTCAAT
>NZ_JSUS01000020.1 GCF_000805455.1 Acinetobacter sp. A47 | reverse complement strand
GGGTTGGATGCGCCAGCAGGGCTGGCGGCGCTTTGCGTGGTACGTCTGGGATCAGGGGCCGGGGATGCCCGGCGACTGGGCAGGCCGCTTCGCGCCGAGCTTCGAGTTCGTCTTTCACTTCAACCGGGAGAGCCGTAAGCCGAACCAGATCGTCCCCTGCAAGCACGCAGGCCAGGAATCCCACCTGCGCGCCGACGGGTCGTCCACCGCGATGCGCGGCAAGGATGGCGAGGTGGGCGGCTGGACGCACAAGGGGCTGCCGACGCAAGACACCCGTATCCCCGACTCGGTGATCCGCGTGATGCGCCACAAGGGCAAGATCGGCCAGGACATTGACCACCCGGCCGTGTTCCCGGTGGCGCTGCCGGAATTCGTGATCGAGGCTTACAC
>NZ_JSUS01000038.1 GCF_000805455.1 Acinetobacter sp. A47 | reverse complement strand
GTACTCGAAATACTCAATCTTTGTACAATATAGGAGAAAGAACTTCTTTCTTTTGGGATGGACGTGCTAATACATTAGAAGATCAGGTTAGTGGACCATTATCAGCATTTCATGAAATGGATATGGATCTAAGTAAATTATCAGAAAAAATAAATCAATACAAAGGTTATAAAAAACTTTTTAAAGATGCTTTTGATGACGAAACTGTAACAAATGAAAGAATAGCAAAAGCACTTTCAAGTTTTCAAAAAACCATAAAAAGTCAACCCAGTCGATTTGATCGTTTTATAGATGGAGATTATAAAGCTTTATCAGATCAGGAGATTTACGGCATGCATTTGTTTCGCACAAAAGCACGTTGTATGAATTGTCATAATGGAAAATACTTAACAG
>NZ_JSUS01000040.1 GCF_000805455.1 Acinetobacter sp. A47 | reverse complement strand
TCCTCCGGTGCGGCTTTCAGCGATGAAAGTTCACAACTCCGCCGTCGAGGGGGAAGGCCTGTCGCTGTGCAGCAGCCCGCGGCTTGCGAATCGCCACGCAGAAACTGGTACGCACGGCCTCAAGGCTGACAGTCCGTAAGCGTGCACTCGCTTTTGCAGCAACCTCGTAATTGCGGTGACGCAAAAATCACGGAGATGGGCTCACCCCGCAGATTTGGGCACGCAACGACGCGCCGAAATTGCCCTTACTCACGCAGAAACAGGTCCGTTTCGGAGATGGTCAGGCTGCGCCCACCCAAGAAATCGCCAAATCCGCCGCAGCAACGGGTACGCGCCTGCAGAAACACACTGAATCACCCCGCCCTCCTACCGTTATCTGTGGATAACACTGTGG
>NZ_JSUS01000009.1 GCF_000805455.1 Acinetobacter sp. A47 | reverse complement strand
CAGATTTATATGCACAAATAGGTGCTTATGAATACAACCCGGAAAACCTGCAACGAGGCAAGGGCTTTAACTTAAGTACAGATGGTTCACGTGGGGCGATTATCCCGGCGGAACTGGTCTGGACACCAAAGCTCGGGGCGTCTTCTTTACCGGGAGAATACCGTTTTGGCTACTATTACAGTACCGCCGATGCGGCAGAAATCGCCAATCCTGCCAAGACAGGCCACAAACAGGGTGGCTGGTTTACCGTGAAGCAACAGTTAACCCGTCATGATGGCCAGTCTGACCGTGGATTAACCGGTTTTATGAATGTAACGGTGCATGACTCGAAGACCAATGCAGTCAAGGACATGCAAAATGTTGGCCTGATCTATAAAGGTCTGCTAGACCAGCGTCCTCAAGACGAGCTTGCGTTAGGTGTTGCACGTATACATGCCAATGATGAAAACAATGGCTTGCTGGATGAAGAATACAACACCGAATTGTATTACGGTATTCATGCGACCAACTGGTTGACGATCCGTCCAAACATTCAATATGTCCATCATGTAGGTGCCTTTAAAAATGGCGATAAAACCTGGGTGGGCGGGATTAAGTTCCAAACCATTTTCTAATTTCAATACTCGAGCAGTCTGCAGGACCGTTTCTATCAGGAGCTGTCACTGCAAGGCACTTATTGTAATTTGAATTCGACCATTAAGAGATTTCTGATCTTCTTGATGGAACTAAAATACAAAAGATGCAAGGTGATCTTATGAATCAATCTGCTTCAAGATCTGGGCTAAGAACATTGACGGTGATCATTATCGCCCTCATTGCGTTGTTCTTGCTCATTGGCGGTATCTGGCTTGCTGCAATTGGCGGGTCTTTTTACTATGTGATTGCAGGTGTGCTGCTGCTGATTGTAGCGGTACAACTTTATAAACGTGCATCTGGTCCGTTATGGATCTATGCTGCACTGATGCTGGGTAGCGTGATCTGGGGTGTCTGGGAAGTTGGAACCGACTTCTGGGCACTGGCACCACGTCTCGATATTCTGGGCATTTTAGGCTTATGGTTACTGGTACCTGCGGTAACCCGTGGTATTGATAACCTGGGTTCAAGCAAGGTGGCTTTATCTTCTACGCTGGCAATTGCAATTGTGGTGATGATCTACTCGATCTTCAACGATCCTCAGGAAATCAATGGGGTAATTCAGACTCCACAACCTGCACAGGCAAAAGCGGTGGATGGTATCGCACCAGAAGACTGGCCTGCGTATGGCCGTAGTCAGGCAGGTGAGCGTTATTCTCCGCTGACCCAGATCAATGACAAGAATGTCAAAGACCTGAAAGTAGCCTGGACATTCCGTACCGGTGATTTCAAGACCGAGAATGATTCGGGTGAAACGACCAATCAGGTAACACCGATCAAGATTGGCAACAACATGTTTATGTGTACGCCACATCAACAGTTGATCTCGATTGATCCGGCGACCGGTAAGGAAAAATGGCGTTTTGACCCTAAACTCAAAACCGATAAAACCTTCCAGCACTTAACTTGCCGTGGTGTGATGTACTACGATGCAGCCAATACCACCGAGTTTGCGACCAGTTTGCAGGCGAAAAAGTCGAGCTCTACAGAGTGTCCGCGTAAGGTATTTGTTCCGGTCAATGATGGCCGACTGGTTGCCGTCAATGCAGATACTGGTAAGGCATGTTCAGACTTCGGTCAAAATGGTGAGGTCAACTTGCAAGAGTTCATGCCGTATGCATACCCAGGTGGTTATAACCCGACCTCACCGGGAATTGTCTCTGGTACGACTGTGGTTATTGCCGGTTCCGTGACAGATAACCATTCAAATAAAGAACCATCTGGTGTTATTCGTGGTTATGACGTAAATACCGGTAAATTGTTATGGGTATTTGATACCGGCGCTGCCGATCCAAATGCAATGCCGGGTGAAGGAACGACTTTCGTTCATAACTCACCAAATGCCTGGGCACCTTTGGCCTATGATGCGAAACTGGATATTGTTTATGTACCAACTGGTGTAGGCACACCAGATATCTGGGGTGGCGACCGTACCGAGTTGAAAGAGCGTTATGCCAACTCCATGCTGGCGATCAATGCCACCACAGGTAAACTGGTATGGCACTTCCAGACCACCCATCATGACCTGTGGGATATGGACGTACCGTCACAACCTTCTCTGGCCGATATTCAGGATAAATCTGGTCAAACGGTTCCTGCGATTTATGTCCTGACCAAAACGGGTAATGCTTTTGTATTAGACCGTCGCAATGGTCAGCCAATTGTACCGATTACCGAGAAACCGGTTCCACAAACAGTGAAATGGGGCCCGCAAACCAAGGGCGAGTTCTACTCTAAAACCCAGCCATTCTCTGACTTTAACCTGGCACCAAAAGACAAGTTAACGGATAAGGACATGTGGGGTGCCACCATGCTTGACCAGTTAATGTGTCGTGTGAAGTTTAAGCGTCTGAACTATGATGGCATTTATACACCACCTTCTGAAAACGGGACCTTGGTATTCCCGGGCAACCTGGGTGTATTTGAGTGGGGCGGTATGTCAGTGAATGCTGACCGTCAGGTTGCGGTAATGAACCCGATTGGTCTGCCATTTGTGAGCCGTCTGATTCCGGCAGATCCAAACCGTGAACCTGTGGCGCGTGGTGCAGGTACAGAGCAGGGGATGCAGCCGATGTATGGTACCCCTTACGGTGTGGACATCAGCCCATTCTTGTCTCCATTTGGCCTACCATGTAAACAGCCTGGTTGGGGTTATGTCACCGGCGTGGACCTGAAAACCCATGAAGTTGTCTGGAAGAAACGTATTGGTACAATCCGCGACAGCTTGCCGCAACTGTTCCAGTTACCGCCAGTGAAAATTGGTGTACCAGGTCTGGGCGGTTCAATCTCGACTGCGGGTAATGTGATGTTTGTTGCTGCAACACAAGACAACTACATCCGTGCATTCAATGTTTCAAATGGTGAAAAGTTATGGGAAGCACGTTTACCGGCAGGTGGACAGGCAACACCGATGACGTATGAAGCCAATGGCAAACAGTATGTGGTGATTATGGCGGGTGGACATGGTTCATTCGGTACCAAAATGGGTGATTATCTAGTTGCCTATGCATTACCTTAAATTTCTCCCAACCTCCCTTTAAATGTAGGGGGGGAATCCCACTCTTTTATAAAGAGGGACTAAAGGAGATTTAAAGCCCAGATTTATCTGGGCTTTTTCTTTTTATGAGAAGCAGATAGGCTTATCAATAAAACCGTTATTAAATATGCAAAAAAAGCATTTTGTTGATGAATGAAAGCTCGCTATGCTAGTCGCCTTTATAATGAATGACTAGCCATACGCCATGTATTTATATACGGATTTCGATCAACAACTGATTAACCAACGTGTTGCTCAGTTTCGTGATCAGACAGAACGCTATTTAGCAGGAAAATTAACAGAAGACGAATATCGTCCATTACGATTGCAAAATGGTCTGTACGTGCAACGTTATGCGCCAATGCTCCGTATCGCTGTGCCGTATGGCTTGATGAATAGTAAACAGCTGAGAAAAATTGCTGCAATCGCGACAGAATATGACCGTGGTTATGCTCATGTGTCCACCCGTCAGAATATTCAGCTGAACTGGCCTGCATTAGAAAATGTGCCAGATATCCTTGCCGAACTGGCAACGGTGCAAATGCATGCTGTACAAACTTCGGGTAACTGTATCCGTAATACCACGACAGACCAGTTTGCCGGTGTGGTGGCTGGCGAGATTGCCGATCCACGTCCGACCTGTGAATTGATCCGTCAGTGGAGTACTTTCCATCCTGAGTTTGCTTTCTTGCCACGTAAGTTCAAGATTGCTGTTTCTGCCTTGCAAGAAAAAGACCGTGCAGCAACAGCATTTCATGATATTGGTGTCTATATCGTGCGTAATGAAGCAGGCGAGATAGGCTATAAAATCATGGTGGGCGGTGGTTTGGGACGTACCCCGATCATTGGCAGTGTCATCCGTGAGTTTTTACCACGCGAAGACCTGATTGCCTATCTTGAAGCAACTTTACGTGTATATAACTTGCATGGCCGTCGTGATAACAAATATAAGGCGCGTATCAAGATTCTGGTAAAAGCCTTGACACCAGAAGTGTTTGCGCAAAAAGTTGAAGCCGAATTTGAACACACGCGTGAAGCCTTAAAGATTCAACCGGAAATTCTGAAAAAAATGGATGAAGAATTTACGCCATTTGACTATCAGGATCTGGAAGATCAGGATTTCACCGCTTTATTTGCTGAATATCCGAAATTCAAGCAGTGGTTTAATGTCAATACCAATGCGCATAAGGTAAAAGGCTATCGTATTGTTACGATTTCCCTGAAACGTGCCGGGGTTGCACCGGGTGATGTCACTTCTGAAGAAATGAACCTGATTGCAGACTTGGCAGATAAGTACACCTTTGGTGAGTTCCGGACTACGCACGAACAAAATATTTCACTGGTAGATGTTCCACAGAAAGATTTGTTTGAGCTCTGGCAAACGCTTGAACAGCACAATATGGCGCGTGCGCACATCGGTTTCATTACCGATATCATCTGCTGCCCGGGTGGAGATTTCTGTTCATTGGCCAATGCCAAGTCGATTCCGATTTCAGAAGCCATCAGTCGCCGTTTTGAAGATCTGGATACAATCTATAATCTGGGCGAGCTGGATTTGAATATTTCGGGATGTATGAATGCGTGTGGTCATCACCATGTCGGGAACATCGGTATACTTGGTGTAGACAAGAAAGGCGCCGAGTTTTATCAAATTACCTTAGGCGGTCATGCCGACCACGATGCATCTTTAGGGGATATTTTAGGGCCTTCATTTGCAGCAGAGGCTGTGCCTGATGTAATTGAGGAAATCCTGAATACTTACCTCGACTTGCGTCAGGAAGGTGAGCGATTTATTGATACTTATCGCCGTGTTGGCATTCAACCTTTCAAGGAGCGTGCTTATGCTTAATACCTCGCTACAAGTGCTTTCTAAAGATGGCACGATTGCAGACAACACCTATCAGCTGATTGCCGAGGATGGCGTGCTTCCACAAGGGGATGTGGTACTGACAACTGCACAACTGGATCAATTGACACAGGTACAGGGCAAAAAGGCGTTATACCTTACGGTAAATGATTCACCAGAAACCCATCAGTTCCCGTTAAATGAACTCGATGCGATCTTTATTGAATTTGCCGGTTTCAATGATGGCCGTGGTTATTCATTTGCTGCCTTGTTACGTCGTCAAGGTTACCAAGGCGAGCTTCGCGCGGTTGGCGATATTTTCAAGGATGTTTTAAATTATTTAAAACGTTCCGGTTTTGATACATTTGTGGTGAAAGAAGGCAAGGATATTCATGAGGCTGCTGCCGGGCTTCAGGATTTTACCCACCCTTATCAAGCTTCAACGGCGGTGCCACAAGCCAGTTATCAAACAGGCGCTTAAGCAAACTGAAACTGGAAGCTGAACTACGGTTCAGCTTTTTTGTGGACAATCCACTGAATCTGTTGAAGAAACAAAAAATGCTGAGCTACTTGTCAAAAATCAATCCCGGTGTCATCTGGTTGCTCTGTGCCATTGCAACAGATGTGTTATCTACGTTTTATTCAGCCAAGGGGAATGGTCTGGTGCACAAACTGGATCAGGGCATTGCTTTGGTACTGTATCTGGTTTCCTTTACTTGTGCTGCGATTGCATTGAAATATATGCAGGCCGGGATTTTATACGTACTTTGGTCTGGGATCGGAGTAATTGCAACAGCGGCATTGGCAAAAGTTTTTTTGGGGCAGCATATTGATCTGGCGGGCTGGATTGGTATTGGGTTTATTACTGTCGGGCTAATGATCATTGCCCAGTATTCCAATATTGATGTGTAAGGGCCCATAAAAAAACAGCCGGTAGTTTTATGGGCAATGTTAAAAAATTATTCATCAAGCTGGCAGTTGATCATCCATTTGATCCCGAACTGATCGGTAAAGGCGCCATAAAGAGCACCCCAGAAAGTTTTTTCTAAAGGCATTTCGATTTGGCCATTCACAGACAAGGCATCAAATAATCGTTGGGCATCTTCGATCTCATCGGGATCAAGATTAATCGAGATATAATGATTATTGCCTTGGGTAAAGACACTATGCGGGGCACAGAACTGGTCATTGACATCTGAAGCCATCAGTACAGTGAATTCATTGATCGGTAATGATACATGCAGAATCAGATTCTTATCTGCTTCGGACAGGGTGATGCCTTCAGTTGGCGGCATATCGCCATAGCGGCTTAGCATGGCAAACTCTCCGCCAAATACGGATTTGTAAAAATTAAAAGCCTGTTCGGCTTGCCCTTTAAAATTTAAATAATGATTCAGTTGCATGAGGGACGTCCTGTTGTTTTTTTATATACAGGATAACTTATCGGGAATTTCTGTCGAGGTGGATTATTTTTTGTAATTCATAAAACTAAAAATCCTGCACTGGGCAGGATTTTTAGGGAACTGATTAATGCTTAGATCAATTCAATTGCAACCGCAGTCGCTTCACCGCCACCAATACACAGTGCTGCAACACCTTTTTTGCCGCCCGTGCGTTTAAGTGCATGAATCAGGGTCAGGATAATGCGTGAACCGGTAGAACCAACAGGATGACCCAGTGCACACGCACCGCCATTGATGTTGACTTTTTCTGCATCGAGTTTGAAATCATCCATTGGACACATAGTCACCATGGCGAAAGCTTCGTTGATTTCCCAAAGGTCAACTTCCTGTGCATCCCAACCGGCTTTCTTCAATACTTTCTCAATTGCCCCTACCGGTGCAATGGTAAACTCAGAAGGATGTTGCGAGTTAGAGGCCGTAGCAATGATTTTTGCCAAAGGTTGTAAACCACGTTGAGTGGCAACCTCACTCGACGTTAAAACCAGTGCCGAGGCGCCATCAGAAATAGAGCTGGCATTGGCAGCAGTAATGGTGCCATCTTTTGCAAAAGCAGGTTTAAGGGATGGGATCTTGTCTATTTTGGCGCTTAAAGGCTGTTCATCCTGATCTACAACAACTTCACCTTTACGGGTCGATACCGTTACAGGAACGATTTCGTCTTTAAAGTAACCTTCAGTAATCGCTTTCTGGGCACGTTGTAGTGAGCGAATGGCAAAATCGTCCATTTGTTCACGGGTGTATTGACGCTTATTTGCCATATCCTGGGCAAATGAACCCATCAGGCGGCCGGTTTCTGCATCTTCCAAACCATCAAGGAACATATGGTCTTTAATTTCACCATGACCCATACGATAGCCGCCACGTGCCTTAGGTAATACATAAGGCGCATTGGTCATGGATTCCATACCGCCGGCAACCACGATTTCTGCACTACCGGCCTTGATCATGTCTGCTGCCTGCATGACAGCTTTCATGCCGGAACCGCACAACTTGTTAATCGTTACTGCACCTGTTGAGTCTGGCAAACCGGCTTTACGCATGGCTTGACGTGCAGGACCCTGTTTTAAGCCTGCCGGTAATACACAACCCATGATGACTTCTTCTACATCTGTCGGTTGCAGGCCTGAACGCGCAATTGCTTCTTTAATTGTCACTGCACCTAACTCGGGTGCTGTAACAGCGGATAAGGCACCTTGGAAGCCACCCATTGCAGTACGGGCGCCATTAACAATTACGATGTCAGTCATTATGTGTCTCCACACTTATAATTTATAAAAAATATTCCAAACCTAAGCAGTATATTAAAAAAACAACCGGAATAAAGCCTTTTGCATGTTTTAAGCTAGACTGGGGAGTTTTTAGCAGTCCGGAACTTTTTCAAAGCGAATATTGCCCATCCGGCTCAAACGCAGCTTGGTGTGATATGCAGAAGAAATTGAACAGTATGTAAACGTTCCATTGGCAGCAAAGGGCAGTCCATTTTCAGCCTGGAAAACAATGGCATCAGGACTGGCGCCAAAAGCGCCATAACTTAAATTGCCGTATTTAAGGTCGAGAGCCACTGCAAATAACAGTGGTTCTTCCTGGTCTTTTTTTCTATTGCGATTGGTGTCAATAAATCCGATAAAGCCTTTATTCCAGTCTTTGCCACACGTCATCAAGTCAATACTTGAGCAAAGCATCACATTTTTATGATAAAGCTGTGCATCCGTCTTTGCTTTTTGTATATGTATTGTGAGGTTTCTTTTTAAATGATTGAGCTCACTTGAAATCATTAATTCGCGGAAATATGGTAGGGCTAAATAGGATAGAATGATCAAAATACTGATAACGATAAGTAATTCCGTCAATGTAAAGCCATGTGACCTAAGCATATTCTTCCTGTATATTTTTATTAACTTTTTTATTAACAATACGTTAAGTGTAAAAAACAGCCGCATTGTATAAATTAATCTAATAGCTGTATTAAAAAATACTAAAATATAGATTGATAAACAATAATCTATCAAAGCATGTATGAAAATTGAAAATTTACGGAACTACAACGGAAATTGTAAGCAATTTTGTCAATAATTTACGAGGTTAAAGTTATCAAGCACTTGGAAAATTCATCAAGTGTTTGTATGATTCAAAGTGAAGTGAATGGCTGAAAAAATAATACTGTGAACTTCGCTGTTTGCAGGGCAGAAAATCATAGGCTGAACTTACACAACAAACAATTGTTATCTCTGGAGGATATCCATGAAATTGAGTCGTATTGCACTTGCTATGCTTGTTGCTGCTCCTTTAGCTGCTGCTAATGCTGGCGTAACAGTAACTCCATTAATGCTTGGTTACACATTCCAAGATTCTAAACACAACAACAGTGTTGACAACTTGACGAATAGCGCAGAAATCAAAGACGACTTGTTCGTTGGTGCTGCGTTAGGTGTTGAATTAACACCTTGGTTAGGTTTTGAAGCTGAATACAACCAGGTTAAAGGTGACGTAGACGGCGCTAATGCTAACGCTGAATACAAGCAACAACAAATCAACGGTAACTTCTACGTTACTTCTGATTTGATCACTAAAAACTATGACAGCAAAATCAAACCATATGTATTGTTAGGTGCTGGTCACTACAAATACAAATTTGACAATGCAAACGAAGCTGAGTTAGGCCGTGTAGGTCGTGGCTTGAAAGAAGAAGGTACTTTAGGTAATGCTGGTTTCGGTGCTTTCTGGCGCTTGAACGATGCTTTGTCTCTTCGTACAGAAGCTCGTGGTACTTATAACATCGATGAAGATTTCTGGAACTATACAGCGCTTGCTGGCTTGAACGTTGTTCTTGGCGGTCACTTGAAGCCTGCTGCTCCAGTTGTAGAAGTTGCTCCAGTTGAGCCAACTCCAGTTGCTCCACAACCACAAGAGTTGACTGAAGACCTTAACATGGAACTTCGCGTATTCTTCGATACGAACAAGTCTGACATCAAGCCACAATACAAGTCTGAAATTGCAAAAGTTGCAGAGAAGTTAGCTGAATACCCGAATGCGACTGCTCGTATTGAAGGTCACACAGATAACACTGGTCCACGTAAGTTAAACGAACGTTTATCTTTAGCGCGTGCTAACTCTGTTAAATCATCACTTGTAAACGAATACAACGTTGATGCATCTCGCTTGTCTACTCAAGGTTTCGCTTGGGATCAACCGATTGCTGACAACAAAACTAAAGAAGGTCGTGCTATGAACCGTCGCGTATTCGCTGCGATCTCTGGTAGCCGTACTGTTCTTGTACAACCAGGTCAAGCTAAATAATCTTAGCAAAGATCAGAAAAAGGCGGCTCTTATGAACCGCTTTTTTTATGCCTCTACATGTTTTTGTTGCTTTGATGTAAAACTAAAGCACAATAATTTAAAACTAGCATAACCTTGGCATAACTGCGGACATTCTGTTGGAATTATTTAGTTTTATTGAAAAGATTTTGATACCTTGTTAAAATTTTGATTAAAAAGTGATAAGCTCTCACAGCTTTAATAAACGTTGTTAAATTAGAATTTTCTAAATTTTTTGAGAGAGAAAGGTGTGGTTTTTTTCAGTGAATGCTACTGAATGTTGACGAATACTTGGAAATTTCATCAAGTATTTGTATGATTCAACAGAAGTGAATCGCTGAAAAAAGATACAATAAGACTATTTCTCAGTATTCAAAAACTATTAGAGTTTAGAGAACATACAATTTTTGTTTTTGGAGGATATTCCATGAAAATGAGTCGTATTGCGCTAGCAATGTTAGTTGCAACTCCTATGGTAGCTGCGAATGCTGGTGTAACAGTCACTCCGTTGATGCTTGGTTATCACTGGTACCCTGAGAATACTCAGGACAAAATGCGTGACACTTTACGTGATCGTGATCCGCAAGGCCGTGGCGATGCTGGTAGCTTGAAAAATGGTGTTGCATTACAAAGTGATTTACTTGTTGGTGCTGCGATTGGTGTTGAATTAACTCCTTGGTTACAAGCAGAGATTGAATATCAACAAACTAAAGCCGATGCTGCCCGTAATGAAAAGACTAAATTCAATGGTCAGCCATGGGATGCCAAGCAACAAACTTTAAGTTTGAATGCCATTGCAACAGCTGATGTATTCACTGGTAACTATGACAGCAAAATCAAGCCATATGCTTTACTTGGTGTAGGTCATTCTAAAATTACTGTAGACAACCCGGGTTGGGATCGCCGTTCTTACGATACGATCAGTAACGTAGGTGGTGGTGTATTATGGCAGGTGAATGATGCCCTGACACTTCGTACAGAAGGTCGTGGTGTTTATAACTATGACAATAACTGGTGGGAAGCACAAGCGTTAGCAGCACTACAAGTTGTTGTTGGCGGTCACTTGAAGCCTGCTGCTCCAGTTGTAGAAGTTGCTCCGGTTGAGCCAACTCCAGTTGCTCCACAACCACAAGAGTTGACCGAAGACCTTAACATGGAACTTCGCGTATTCTTCGATACGAACAAGTCTGACATCAAGCCACAATACAAGACCGAGATTGCAAAAGTTGCAGAGAAGTTAGCTGAATACCCGAATGCGACTGCTCGTATTGAAGGTCACACAGATAACACTGGTCCTCGTAAGTTAAACGAACGTTTATCTTTAGCGCGTGCTAACTCTGTTAAATCATCACTTGTAAACGAATACAACGTTGATGCATCTCGCTTGTCTACTCAAGGTTTCGCTTGGGACCAACCAGTTGCTGACAACAAGACTAAAGAAGGTCGTGCGATGAACCGTCGTGTATTCGCTGCGATCACTGGTAGCCGTACTGTACTGGTACAGCCAGGCCAAGACACTGCAGCTCCTGCAGCAGCTCAATAATGTAAGTTATTGAACTGAATAAGAAAGCGACTCGTCAGAGTCGCTTTTTTATTTGTCCGGTTTAACTGAATAGGCATGTTGATACTCCTTGAGCGGTTGTATTGCAGTGAGGGTTAGCAGCCCGATCTTTACCACACCTCTTTTTTGAGTTGTTGTCTGGCCTGTTGCCTGTCTCGGCGATGCCGGGCACGGGGTTGCTCTGTTTCATGTACGCCGCCCTTGTGAAGCAAAGGGGAGAGAGCAACTGGATTGCGCAGCTTGATTTTTGGCATGGGTCTTAGTTTCATTTGAGCTATCCTTTAATACATAAGATTTGTTTTAGCGTGTGGACAATTTCGATCAGCGCGGTCTGGTTTGCCATCACTTGATCAATGTCTTTATAAGCGCCAGGAATTTCATCAATCACCGCACTGTCTTTACGGCATTCAATACCTTGAGTTTGCTGGATAAGATCATCCTGACTAAACAGCAGTTTAGCCTTGCTGCGGCTCATTTTCCGTCCCGCACCATGTGAGCATGAGCAGAACGAATCCGGATTGGCTTTGCCTTTTACAATATAAGAGCGTGCCCCCATAGAGCCCGGGATAATGCCCAATTCATCCTGACCAGCGCGGATCGCGCCTTTACGGGTAATCAGTAAATCTTCACCAAAATGGTTTTCCCGGCTGACGTAGTTGTGATGGCAGTTAATCGCTTCTTTGGTCATCTGGAACGGTGGCAAAAGCGGACGTATGGCTTCCAGAATCAGGCGCATCATTTCACGCCGGTTCTCAAAAGCATATGTTTGTGCCCATTCCACGGCTTCAACATAGTCATTAAAACTGTTCGAGCCTTCAGCAAAATAGCTCAGGTCCTTGTCTGGTACATGTCCAAACCGATGCTGGGCTTCTTTTTTTGCCAATTCAATGAAGTAAGTTCCAATCACATTGCCTAGGCCACGACTGCCAGAATGCAGCATTATCCAGACATCCTGATTTTCATCGAGGCAGAGTTCAATAAAATGATTGCCCCCACCTAAAGTGCCCAATTGTTTCTGCCAGGTTGCATCAAACTTTCTTAACATCCGGACCAGACCGGGATGTTTTTGAATGATCGGCTGCAAACGTTTTTCGAGCGGTATGATGCTGGAAGCCTTTGCCTTGACCTGCTTGTGCAGTTCAAAACCTACAGGGACTTTACGCTCGATGGCATGGCGTAACGGGGCGAGGTGATCCGGTAGCTGGGAAGCTTTCAGGTTTAGCCGGACTGCATTCATACCACAGCCAATATCAACACCGACCGCAGCGGGGATGATTGCGTGTTTGGTTGGGATGACGCTACCGACTGTGGCACCTTTGCCTACATGTACATCAGGCATCACTGCAATATGTGAATACACAAACTGTAGTTGTGCCATTTTTTTCAATTGTTCAATACTTTCGCTATCAATATCGTTGGTGAAGATTTTCACTGGAACGCCATAGGCAGCATCAGCATTAAGTATTTTTTGTATGCCCATTTTCTTGTCTCGGGATATTTTAGTTTTTCGTCCGAACAGGCATAAAAAAACCCGGCGAATGCCAGGTTAAATAGAGCATTCGGACAAGTGATCAATCGATTTGTACACTTGTCCGTGAGTCGACAGTGCCAAATCTTATCGTGTCGTTCCTGATTGTAATGGCATGCTGTCGTCCTCCTATGGTGTGGTGCCGTTGAAAATATGAGCGAGATTCTACTCATATTTTCACCGGGGTCAAGTGAAAAGCGGTTTTTTATTCGCCTTCTTTCACATTCATGTCTTTGTAGGCAATCAGTTTGGTCTTGTGTTTCCACTTATAACCTAACCAGATTGCCAGGAATAACGGGATGCTGATATAGGTTGAAAGCAAGCCTAACCAGTCGATTTTGCCACCCAGTAATGCCTGATAGTTTTGTCCCAGAATAATGATTGAACAAAGGATAAATGCAAACCAAGGGGCGAACGGGAAAAACTTGGCGCGGTAAGCCAGATCTTCAACTTTATAGCCTTGAGCAATATAACCTTTACGGAAACGGTAGTGTGAAATTGCAATACCTAACCAGACGATAAAGCCACACATTCCGGACATGTTGAGTAACCAGTTAAAGACCTGTTTCTCGCCGATAAAGGTCGTCAGGAAGCACAACGCTGCAACAGCCGTGGTGGCATATAGCGCATTCATGGGAACGCCACGACCATCTAGCTTCGAGAACCATTTTGGTGCGCGTCCTTCCTTTGCCATATCGAATAGCATCCGGGTAGAAGAATACATACCCGAGTTACCAGCAGATAAGATTGCACTGAGAATCACCGCATTCATCAAGCTGGCTGCAAAGGCAAAGCCGGCTTTTTCATATAGAAGCGTAAATGGTGACAGGGCAATATCTTCACTTTGCGCGGCTTTTAATAACAGCGGATCGTCATAACTGACCAGTGTACCAATGATGAAGATACACAGGATATAAAACAGCAAGATACGCCAGAAAATTTGTTTGATGGCCAAAGGAATGGTCTTTTTCGGGTCTTTTGATTCACCTGCTGCAACTCCCACCATTTCAGTGCCCTGGAAAGAGAATCCGGCAATCATGGCAACACCGATCAAGGCCTGAAAGCCACCCACGAAAGGAGCATCTTTATAAGTCCAGTGCTGGAAAGTCGAGACATTTGGCGTCATCATGATTTTGGCAATCATCCAGATCCCGATGACGATAAACACAATAATGGCGATGACCTTGATCAGGGAGAACAAGAATTCACTTTCACCAAAGCCTTTTACGGTTAAGGCATTAATCGCAAAAATAATGGCAAGGAAGATCGCACTCCAGTAGAACCCGGGAATATCAGGGAACCAGAATTTCATGATGAACTGTACCGCGACCAGTTCAAATGCCACTGTGATGGCCCAGTTGTACCAGTAATTCCATCCAAGGGCGAAACCGAAGCCATCTTCGACATAACGGCTGCCATAGGTAAAGAAAGCACCTGAGGTAGGGTTATGCGTGGCTAATTCGCCTAAACTGGTCATCAGGAAGTAAATCATGATACCGATCAGCACATAAGCCAGTAACGCACCGCCAGGCCCTGCGTTGGCAATGGTCGAACCTGAAGCAAGGAATAAGCCTGTGCCGATCGATCCCCCAATGGCAATCATGTTCAGGTGACGCGCCCCGAGCTTACGCTGTAGGTGTTGAGGAGCAGATGTATCGCTCATAAAAATTCCTTAAAATGTTTATTTTGCACAGGCATATAACACCTTGAATCCTTGTTGATCGGTTTTTACCACACATTGACCAAAGCTTTGTTCAATCAGTGGAGGGTAGTTCAGAAAACGGTTTGCCACGATCCATAATTCACCCGAATTGTTCAGATGTACGCTGGCAAGCTGGCAAAGCGCTTCACTGGCATCGTAATTGGTATGAATCCCCTGATGAAAAGGTGGATTACTTACGATGGCATCCAGATCTTTGGGTGCATCTCTAAATCCTGTGACCGGTTCTAGCGTCAACTGGTCGAGATTCAGCTGGTTTTTCTGAAAAGTCAACTCGGTTGAACGTAAAGCAAATGCATCAACATCAAGTGCAAAAATTTGCTGGTTCGGATTTAGCTTGGCTAAATAAGCGCTAATAATTCCAGCACCACAACCAAAGTCGGCAATCTTACCTGATTTTACTTGGCTAAGGTAAGGGACTAATACTGCTGTTCCGATATCTAGATGATCCTGACTGAACACACCCGGCAGGGCACAGACCTCGAGTTGCCCCTGATCCAGTTGAACGGTATAGCTTTTGAGCCAGTATTCAAGTGGTTTTAATTGCTCGGTTTTTTCGATTTTCATTTGCCAGAACTGGCAGTGGCGTGCACTATCGAGTTTCAGTGTTTTACCATATGACTGCAATTGCTTTGCTGCCCGCTCCACACCGCCTTTTTTTTCACCAACCAAAAATACATGTTGCTCAAGTTTGAGATGGCTAACTACAACATGCAGGATGTAATTTAATAATTCTTTTGATTTCGGGACAAAAATAACCACCTGGTCAAATACGGCTTGCGGAAACTCGACCGAAAAATGCGAGTGGATACCCATGGCCTGAAAAGATTGATGATCAGCGTAATTCCAGGTCCAGACCGATGCCTGAACCTGATCTGGCAAGCTTCTGGCAAGCGAGTCATTCGGCGCATTGATCAATAAGATCTGGCCGTTTAAATAATCTTGTTGCCGGAGGACAACTTCACTACGTGGATCCATTTTGATCTCTCATCAAAAACAAAGCCCAGTCGTGAAACTGGGCACTTGTGATTGTTTATTGATTACTTGTGTGTTTCAGGTAAAACGATGTTTAAAATCAAGGCTGCAATGCCGCCTGTCGCGACGCCCGAGCTAAAAATATTTTTAAATAACTCTGGCAGGTGTTCAAGAATTTGCGGAACTTGTGCAACACCAAGCCCAAGCGCCAGTGAAATTGCAATAATCAGCAAGGCACGACGGTCAAGATGGATACTTGAAAGGATGTTGATCCCGGAAGCAGCCACGGCACCGAACATGACCATCACGGCGCCACCCAGTACGGCTTGTGGTACGGCTTGAATCACCGCAGCAACCGCAGGGAAGAGCCCTAAAATTACCAGCAAAACCGCAATCCAGATGCCCACGTAACGACTTGCCACACCCGTCAATTGAATTACACCATTGTTTTGTGCAAATACCGAGCTCGGGAAGGTATTGAAAATCCCTGCCAGGAATGAATTGGCACCATTGACCAGTACGCCACCTTTAATGCGTTGCATCCAGACCGGGCCATCGACAGGCTGGTTGGAAATTTTACTGGTAGCCGTGACGTCACCAATTGCTTCGAGTGAAGTTACAAGGTAAATGAAAGCCATTGGAATAAAGAGGCTCCAGGAAAAACTCAAGCCAAAATGCATTGGCGTTGGAATCTGGATTAAAGGGGCTTCCTGTAAAACCGAGAAGTTTAAATGACCCATAAAGCCGGCAAGGATGTAGCCAATAACCAGTGCAATCAGAATGGCCGAGCTTTTGACCCAGATAATCCGGATACGGTTTAGCAGGATGATAATGGCCAGCACGGTACATGACATGATCAGGTTGTCGGTATTGGCAAAGGTATTGTCCTGCATTGCAGTATAACCGCCACCCATGCTGATCAGGCCTTCCTTAATCAGGGTCAGACCGATCAGCAGAACCACAATACCTGTTACTAATGGCGTAATCAGCTTTTTTACCCAGGGTAAAATCCGGGACACACCCATCTCGATAAAGGACCCGGCAATCACTACACCAAAAATTGCAGCCATGACTTGTTCCACGGGAGTGCCCGCAGCCACCATGGCACTACCAATCCCGATAATCGGACCGATAAAATTAAAACTTGTACCCTGAACAATTAAAAGTCCTGCACCGAACGGGCCAACTTTTTTACATTGTAAAAAAGTTGCAATACCGGAGATGATCAGGGACATGGACAGGATCATGTTGGTGTCTTCACGGGATACGCCAAGCGCCAGACAGATCAGTAGTCCGGGAGTCACAATCGGGACTAAAATTGCCAGAAGGTGTTGTAATGCCGCTAAAAAAGCGACGAAGGGTTTCGGTTGATCATTGAGGCCGTAAACCAGATCAAGCTTTTGTTGCGGTTCGAAATTCGACATGGGAGTATAAAAAAGCGGTAAGCATGAATTGAATATTCTAATAGACTTAGCATACTTTACCAACGATTCTGTGACGTTTCGTCTGAAAAAAAGTTGATTGTCAATAAACTGTCACTACTAAATTGTAGTGTTTCTCTGTATAATATGCCCTCAAATTTTAAGCGTATCGAATTCTATGTCAGATATTAAGAATCTCCGCAATATTGCAATTATTGCGCACGTCGACCATGGTAAAACCACGCTTGTCGATAAATTACTTCAACAATCGGGTGCACTTGGTGATCGTGCAGGCGAGATTGAGCGTGTCATGGACTCGAATGCGCTTGAGAGTGAACGTGGTATTACCATTCTTGCAAAAAATACAGCAATCACTTGGTTAGATAAGCGTACAGATACCACTTACCGTATCAACATCGTTGACACCCCGGGACACGCAGACTTCGGTGGTGAAGTTGAACGTGTAATGTCGATGGTTGACTGTGTATTGCTTCTTGTTGACTCTCAAGAAGGTCCAATGCCGCAAACTCGTTTTGTAACACAAAAAGCGTTTGCTCGTGGTTTAAAACCAATCGTTATTATCAATAAAGTAGACAAGCCAAGCGCGCGTCCAGACTGGGTAATCGATCAGGTATTTGATCTGTTCGATAACCTTGGTGCAACCGATGAACAGCTGGACTTCCCGGTTGTGTACGCATCAGGCTTACGTGGTGTTGCGGGTCCTGCGCCAGAAGAGTTGGCTGAAGACATGACGCCACTGTTTGAAACCATCGTTGATATCGTTGAGCCGCCAGCAGTTGATGTTGATGGTCCGTTCCAGATGCAGATTTCATCACTTGACTATAACAGCTTCGTGGGTGTAATCGGTGTTGGCCGTATTCAACGCGGTTCGGTAAAACTCAATACACCTGTAACCGTGATTGACAAAGAAGGTAATACCCGTAACGGTCGTATCCTGAAAATCATGGGTTACCACGGCCTTGAGCGTATTGATGTCGATTCGGCTTCTGCTGGTGACATCGTATGTATTACCGGTATTGATGCACTCAACATTTCTGACACGATCTGTGATCCGAAAAATGTTGAAGCATTACCTGCATTGTCTGTAGATGAACCTACAGTATCGATGACATTCCAGGTCAACAACTCACCATTTGCCGGTAAAGAAGGTAAATTCGTGACCTCGCGTAATATCCGTGAACGTCTTGACCGTGAATTGATTCACAACGTGGCACTTCGTGTAGAAGATACGGACAGTCCAGACCGTTTCAAGGTTTCTGGTCGTGGTGAACTTCACCTTTCAGTCCTGATTGAAAACATGCGCCGTGAAGGTTTTGAAATGGGCGTATCACGTCCGCAAGTCATCATCAAGGAAATTGATGGTGAAAAGCAGGAACCTTACGAAAACGTAACTTTTGACGTTGAAGAACAGCATCAGGGTGCTGTGATGGAACAGATGGGTCACCGTAAGGGTGAGATGACCAATATGGAAGTTGACGGTAAAGGCCGTATCCGTATTGAGGCAACTGTACCTTCACGTGGTCTGATTGGTTTCCGTTCTGAATTCCTGACCATGACTTCTGGTACAGGGATCATGACTTCAAGCTTCTCTCACTACGGCCCGGTAAAACAGGGCAGCGTAGCGAAGCGTCAAAACGGTGTGTTGATTTCTATGGTTCAAGGTACATGCCTTGGCTATGCATTATTCAGCTTGCAAGACCGTGGTCGTTTGTTCGCAAAACCACAGTTAGAAGTGTATGAAGGTATGATCGTGGGGATTAACTCCCGTTCAGACGACATGGTGGTTAACCCGACTAAAGCGAAGCAGTTAACCAACGTTCGTGCATCTGGTACTGATGATGCCCTGACTTTAACACCTGCAATCGAATTTACGCTTGAACAAGCGCTTGAATTCATTGAAGATGATGAGCTTGTTGAAGTAACACCGAAATCGATTCGTATCCGTAAGCGTTATTTGACTGAAAACGAACGTAAACGTAATCGCGATAAATAATTTTTCAACATTGAAAAATGTAAAAACCGCTAAATTGATTTAGCGGTTTTTTTTATTGTCTCTAATCAATAATAGTATTAGGTTAAGTTCATATTTTTATTAAAATAAATTATGTTGTTAAAGTGTGAAATAACTTTCTTTTTTTCATAAAAATATTAAATTATCATCATTATGATGCCTCATTGTGCCTGTGTAATAAAGAATGCAAAAACAGGCTGCAATCCCATTCAACTCTGGAGAGTTACACATGAGTATTATTAAAGAATTTAAGGAATTTGCCATCAAGGGCAATATGATGGATCTGGCCATTGGTGTCATCATCGGTGGTGCTTTTGGTAAAATCATCGATTCACTGGTTAAAGATATTGTGATGCCGGTGATTTCATGGATTCTGGGGGGTGAAGTGGATTACACCAACTGGTTCCTGATCCTGGGCGATAACCCGACCAACGTAACGACCCTGAAAGCTGCACAGGATGCCGGGCTAAATGTATTTGCTTACGGTAATTTCTTGACCATCCTGATTAACTTCCTGCTTTTGGCCTGGGTTGTATTCTTGCTGGTGAAAGTCATGAACCGTATTCGCAAGCAAGAAGCAGCAGCGCCTGAGCCAGAAGCCACCCCTGAAGATATTCAATTATTGCGAGAAATTCGTGATGAGCTGAAAAAGCAGGGCTAAGCAGACAACCTGTTAAAAAACGGTACCTTAGGTACCGTTTTTTTATGGGGGTAAAACTGGTCAGATAAAGGATCTGGTAACTTCAGATATTTCGCTTTAAGATGCTGTGCAATAAATAAGGGGAAATATTCATGCACCAGTTATTTGTCTATGGCACGTTATGTCCTGATCGAGAAAATGCGCATATTTTAGCTGCAATAGGCGGTAGCTGGCAGCCTGCTTCGGTACATGGCACTGTCCATATACTTGACTGGGGGCCTGACAAGGGACTGCCAGCGATTGTTTTAAATGCCCAGGACCCGCTGGTTGAGGGGTATCTGTTTAGTACTGAAAAACTCGCGCAGCATTGGGAAATGCTGGATGATTTTGAAGGCATGCAATATCAGAGAGTACCGGCAGAAGTGCATCTGGCGACAGGGGAGACGCTTACAGCATGGACCTATGTCATGAAAGAACAGTAACTGTCTTGATGCCGGATCAGGTGCATGCCATGCTTAAACTTTCTTTGGCTATCTCAGGCCATTCATGCGGAATTTAACTTCTAGCAGATGAAAACCGAACTGGCTTTTTACAGGACCATGCAAAACACGTTCTGCGGCCGTAAATACCAGTTTGTCAATAACAGGGACTAACTGTCCCTTTCTGACCTCACCGAGCTCGCCGCCACGTTTTGCAGAGTTGCAGGTCGAATATTGTTTAGCAACTTTTGCAAAGTCAGCACCGGACAGGATCTTCTTTTTAAGCTGTTCCGCCAGATCTTTATCTTTTACCAGAATATGTCGAACAATTGCAGTTTGCATGAGGTTGTTCTCCTTTAATACATGTTCAATCGTTTAGGCTTTCTTTCGTTTCAAGGGTTGGCATTGTGGGCAGAATACACTGGCACGCTGGCCTAGCTTTAAGTTCTCTAAAGTGGTCTCGCAATTGACGCACATTTCTCCCGCACGGCCATAGGCCAGTAAAGTCTGCTGGAAGTAACCGTTTTCACCCATGGCATTGCTATAGTCGCGCAAAGTCGAACCGCCAAGCTCAATGGCCTGTTTCAGGATACGCTTTACTTCAATCACCAGTTTTTCCACCTGTACCTTGCTTAAACTAGAGGCCGGTTGTGCCGGATGTACGCCAATGTTGAACAGGCTTTCTGTGGCATAAATATTGCCCACACCAACCACAACGTGGTTATCCATTAAAGCAATTTTAATGCCGACATTTTTCTTGCTTAATTTTTCAAGCAGATAGGTTGCGTTAAAATCATCACTAAGCGGTTCGGGGCCAAGCGTATCAATCAGCTTGCCCTGATTAACTGAGTCAAGCCAGAGTATGCAGCCAAAACGGCGTGGATCATGATAGCGAAGTTGTTGATCTTCAAAATCAATGACCAGATGATCATGCTTTCTCAATTCATCATTGGGCTGACACAGGCGGAAACTACCGGACATGCCCAGATGCCAAAGCATCTGATCTTGCTCAAATTCTGCCAGAATATATTTAGAGCGGCGTTTCAGTGCTGTTAAGCGCTGGCCGACCAGTTTGTCCAGATCATCAGGAATTGGCCAGCGCAAGCTCGGGTTAAATACCTTAACGGCTTGAACGCGTTGTTCTAGTAGGGGGAGTAAACTGGTTTTGGTGGTTTCGACTTCGGGTAACTCAGGCATCGCCAACTCGCAGAATGAACAGATATACTGGATAAATCAAGTATAACGTGTGCGATGTAATATTTCAGAGATTCCTATGCCCGATATTTTACCTTTAAGCTGGTTTCAGCGTGAAACCTCAGCAGTCGCGTATGACTTGATTGGCTGTGTATTATGTAGACGCCAGCCTGATGGCGAGGTCATTCGCTGTACCATTAGTGAAACGGAAGCCTATCTTGGGGTGAGGGATCAGGCCTGTCACAGTTATCAGGATAAACGTACAGCCCGGACAGAGGTGATGTATCGTCCTGGAGGGACGATTTACGTTTACTTGATTTATGGCATGTATGAAATGCTAAATCTTGTTACCCAGACCGAAGGCGTTCCAGAAGGAGTCATGATCCGTTCCGCATTTTTAAATACGGCCTTAACCAGAAAAGACTATCAACTGTTAGCCGGACCGGGAAAGCTGACCCGCTATTTGGGCATTGACCGGACATTAAAAGGGCAATGTCTGGGTGAGGCATCCGGATTGTGGGTGGAAGCCGCAACGACACAGCCGGAAGTGGTGCTGACACCGCGTATTGGCATTGACTATGCCGGCGCTGCAAAAGACTGGCCGGAACGCTATTGCTGGAAAGATCACCCGTCCTTGAGCCGATAAGCTGCTCTGGAGATCAATTTTTGGCAACAGGTGTTGTGTTTTCAGGCTTTACGGCCTTGTAGGGTATATTCATTGACCAAACAGGCCCCTGCTTTTTGTTATCATAACGACAAGATTAATATAGGAAACAAGCATGTCCTTATTGCGTTTAGACCGGCTTCACTACGGTATTTTGATGAGTATGGGATGCGCTGCCAGCCCGTTTGTCTGGGCGGAAGACCTGACCCGGGAGGTAGCGGTATTACCGACACTCCATGTTGAAGCAACACGTACCGATACGACGTATATGCAAACCCCTGCATCTGTGTTCAGGGTTGAAATGCCTAAAAATGACCAGACTGCACAAGTCAATTTAACCGAAGTGGTAAAAGGCATTCCAAGTGTCCAGTTGCGTAACCGGGAAAATTATGCCCAGGATTTGCAGCTCTCGATGCGTGGTTTTGGTGCACGTTCAACCTTTGGGGTACGCGGCATCCGCTTATATACCGATGGTATTCCAGCGACCATGCCGGATGGTCAAGGTCAAACCTCAAATATTGATCTGGGGAGTTTGAGCCATCTTGAAGTGCTGACGGGGCCATTTTCTTCACTGTATGGAAACTCTTCTGGTGGCGCGATTTTGGCAACCACGCGTGAGGGGCAGGGAAAAGACTCGATCGAGATGAGCTATGCCGGTGGCAGCCATAATAAGAGTCGTGCAGGTCTCGTGTTGCAGGGCGGAGCCAAAAACCAGAATGAACCGAGCTATATCATCAGTTCCTCATATTTTGATACCGACGGTTTCCGTGATCATAGTGGCGCCGATAAAGTATTAAGCAATGCCAAGTTGAGCTGGAATCTGGATGATGGCAGTAAAATCAACTGGGTAACCAACTATGTCAAGATTAATGCAGATGATCCAGGCGGTTTAACCCGGGCTGATTGGGAGAAAAATCCCAAACAGGTTGCCAAAAATGTTTTGGATTACAATGCCCGTAAAAAAATTGATCAGACCCAGACAGGATTGACTTGGTCAAAACCCCTGAATGACCAGAATGAACTCTATGCAATGACCTATATTGGGCAGCGTCAGGTGACACAATATCAGTCTATTCCGGATACTGTACAGAAGAATCCGAAAACGCCATATCAGGCTGGTGGCGTCATTGATTTTAAACGTGACTATTATGGGGCTGACTTCCGCTGGACCGGGAAAGATTTATTGCCGAATACCCAGTTTAGTGCTGGCGTAGCAATTGATGCAATGAATGAAGATCGTCAAGGTTATCAGAACTTTAATGATGCAGGCGATAAAGGAGTAAAAGGCGCTTTACGCCGTGATGAACGAAATACCTTATGGAATGTCGATCCGTATTTACAGGCATCATGGCAATTTTTGCCAACATGGCGTTTAGATACAGGTATGCGTTATAGCAATGTTCATTACAAGTCGAAAGATCACTATATTGTAGGGTTGAATGGCGATAATAGTGGTAAGACGACGTATGAAGAGCTATTACCTTCGGTTGCTTTAAGCTGGCAGGTAACTCCTGAAGTCTTGGCTTATGCAAGTTATGCCAAAGGTTTCGAAACGCCGACATTTACTGAGATGGCTTATCCTGCACAAGGAGGAGCCAGTACTTTAGATTTGAAACCATCAAAAAGTGACAATTATGAACTCGGTTTAAAATCTTCAAATGTGTTAGGCGATTTTAATCTGGCAGCTTTCTACATTAAAACCAAGGATGATATCGTTGCTGCTGAAAGTATGGGCGGGCGAGCAACCTTCCGCAATGCCGATAAAACTTTACGTCAAGGTATCGAATTTGCATGGAATAAGAAACTCTGGAGAGATCTGGCTGTAAATGCCAGCTATGCATATTTAGATGCAACTTTTGATTCAAAAATACCTGCTGCTGGGAAGGTTGCAGAAATTCCGGAAGGTAATTCAATTCCTGGAATTGCCAAGAATCAAGCCTTTATTGGCGTAGCGTGGCAACCTGAACAAGGCTTCTATGCAGGGCTTGATACCCAATTCATGGATAAGGTCTATGTCAATGATATCAACAGCGATGCAGCGCCAAGTTACACAGTTGCTTCCATGTATACCGGTTATACATGGAAATATGCAGATTGGGGCATCAATGGCTTTGCGCGTGTAGATAACCTGTTTGATAAAAACTATGCAGGTTCTGTGATTGTAAATGAAGGCAACAGCCGCTTCTTTGAACCTGCCGATGGTCGTAACTGGAGTGCAGGAATCAAGATAAGCAAGCAATTTTAACTTATGTTCAGCAGCACTTACCCGGTGTAGTGCTGCTGATTCATTTATTTCTTAGGAGCCTGAGCAGCAGCTGCTTTTTTTGCTGCAATGGCTTGTTCAACCTTGGCTAAAGACTCTTTTGCATTCGGATAATTCTGTTTGGCCAAACCACTGAAAATTGACCGGGACTCTTCCAGATTTTGTGTCACAATCCCGCCATTGGCCAGCATATTACCCAAGACCATAAGCGAAGGTGCATAGCCTTTTTTCGCCAAATCCTTAAGGCTTTCTACCGATTGTTGCTGCATAAAAGGATTTTTGTTTTTCACCCCCAGGCTTAAATCATAAATCGCTTTTAAATGCATGGCAGGGTAATAGTTCTTTCTTAACAACGGTAACAGCTTCTGCACAGCCATCTGGTCGTACTCAGGCTTGCCTTGTCTGAATAATATATTGGCAGACTCGACAATGGCTTCTTCCGAACCCTGATTTGAAGCCTTATCTAAATATTCTTTATATTTCTGATCGCTTTTTGCGACACCCAGATCACCGGTATGATAGAGCTGGGCAAGCGTAAAACTGGCTTTGCCATAGCCTTTGTTTGAAGCATCCTGATAGTATTGCAAGGCTTTTCTTTCGTCTTTACTTGTGCCTTGTCCCATTTGATGCATATAACCGAGGTTATAAATCGCTTGAGTATTGCCGGTATCTGCCAGACGGTGCATTTCCTGAAAGGCGGCATTGTAGTCTTTTGCTTCGTAGAGTTGAGTGGCTTTTGCAAACACATCACTGGAGGTTTTATTGTCAGCTGCGAAAGCGCTATGGCTGGCAAGGGTAATTAAACTCGCAATGAGCAATTTTTTCATGTTTATTTTTCCTTTCTCATGTTGATCTGCTTTCATCCATTGCATCGCAGAACTCAATATGCTGTTCTCATCATAAAAGCTTGCCGTAAAATGTAAATAAGGAATTTGTATATCTCTGGACTAGGGGCGTGTAAGAGCGGGTTTTGTTTTTATAATAATTTAAACATCAAAAAATATCTTATTAGCTGCAAGAATGGCTTGTGAGTGCTTTTGGTAAAAGCGTCAGCAAGCCACTCGCTGGTATTTCTATTTTTGTGTGCTGGCTTGTTGTAATAACTGTTCAAGCTGCTCGGCATTTTGCGGACTACCTGAAAGTCTCATTCCGTTTTGCAGGAATAAAGTTGGGGTGCCATCAATTTGAAGGGTTTGTGCTAAAGCCAGATTTTTCTGTATGGGCGTCTTACATTGCGCTGTATTGCTTGGCGCCTTGCGGTGCAACATATAATCTTCCCACGCTTCATATGGGTTTTTTGAGCACCAGATTTTATTGGCAACCGCTTCGGCTTGAGGATGTAGTTTTTTCAGAGGAAGCAGGAACAGGTAAACAGTGACATTATCAATCGAGGTCATGTGTTGTTCGAGCTTCTGGCAATAAGGGCAGTCCGGGTCACTAAACACATAAAGTGTGCGTTCGCCCTTACCTTTGACATATTTAATAGCCTGATCAAGCGGCAGTTGCTTAACATCAATCTTGCTTAACTGTGCCAAACGATCTTCAGTCAGGTTCTTTTTGTTTTGAACATCCAGCAAATTACCGAAAAAAAGATATTTGGCTGTTTCATCGGTATAGATGATTTTACCCGCCGCATAAACTTCATAAATGCCAGGTAAAGGGGATGCCGTGACTGATTTGACCGGAATTTCAGGATAATTTTTTTTAAAGTTCTGTTCGAGTGTTTTACTGTCCGCATGCACAATTGCTGAACCGAAAAGTGTGAAGGCGAGTGCTGAAGCGAGTGTCTTGATCATTATTTTCATAGAAAACCGGTTAGGTTAAAAATAAAGGCACAATAACGCGCATTTTTACTTTCGACAAGAATGCTGTTCAACTTTGTTTTTTAAGCATCCGGAAAAAAGCCCTCAATGATGAGGGCTATACCGATAGGATTGGAAAGAACCTAAGAGATTATTGAGGTCTTGCCACATCACCATTCAACGCTTCAGGCAAGTCCAGAACGGTCACGCCCAATTCTGCCAGTGCAGCAGGTTTGGCAATCACAAGTGCCAGATAACCCTCTTCAAACGCGATGCTATTGACCACCTCCACATCCTTGCTCAGCTGGGTGGCAGGCGCTGGCACATCTGCTTGAGCCTGAATCAGGTGTAACCAGTGTTTAGGTTTTGCCTTAAACCAGAGACGTGCCACGATTTCCTGACCTAAGTAACAGCCTTTGTCGAAATGCACGCCATCACGTTGATGCAGGCGTAGTTCTTGTGGCTGGAACAGGTGTTCGGTACTCTGGCTAATCCAGGCCTGCCCAGATTGAATTGCCTGAATTTGCCAGGTATGGATGTCTGTTTCTGTTGAAGAAAACCCGGTTTGAATACCATTCACGGTTGGGAAAACCAGACCTGTTTCTTCCAGTTTCATTTTGGAAAAAGCACCAAACTTTTTAATATGCTTGGCAAATTCTTCAGCTTGGTCTTGCGTGGTGACTAACTCAAAACTTTCAGGATTTAATTTTTTAATCCATAGACCAAAATGAATACGTCCTTTTAAATCACAAATAGCAGTATAGCGACTTTCATTTTCCGGTAAACGTTCAACGTGGACAGTGACCTGGCCTTGTAAGAACTTTTGCGCATCTACACCATTTAAATTAAAAGCAGTAAAAGCAAGCTGACTCATAGATCAATCCTAAGCTGCATTCTGATCACTAAAATATGGACTGTTATTTTGCGCCATTTTTCACAAAAAAGCAGCTTTAGATTGTCGATAATCGTGCTCAAATGGGCGATCAGGGACATGGTCTTTGCGAAAAAAATCGCTATGATGGCCCAACTAATCAGAATAAAACCGGGATGGGAGAATAATAATGAGCGGAACAGTCAGACTTCATCGAGTATTGAGTGCGCCTCCAGCGCGTGTTTTTAAAGCCTTTCTTGATCCGGATGCCTTGGTCAAATGGCTACCGCCGCATGGATTTACTGCAAAAGTACATCATCTGGACCCGCAGGAAGGCGGAAGCTATAAAATGTCATTTACCAATTTTTCCACAGGACGGAGCCATTCATTTGGCGGGACTTATACTGAAATAGTTCCGAACCGCTTATTGCGTTATACCGACAGATTTGATGATCCAGACTTGCCCGGTGATATTCAGGTCACGATTGAATTAAAAGCCGTTATGGTTGGCACAGAGGTGCATATTACGCAAGCCGGTATTCCTGATGTGATACCCGTAGAAGCCTGTTATCTGGGGTGGCAAGAATCCCTGTATTTGCTGGGCTTGCTGGTTCAAGCAGATATTCCGGATGAATAGGGATATTGGTTAAGTAACATCTGTTGAGTGAGAAAAACAAAAAATACTGGATGAATAGATTAAATTGGGGAATGAAATGTCTGAACAGGCCGTTGCTAAAGGACGAGAGCAGGTTGCACGGGTTGCAATGCGGGCAGCCTTAGAAAATCAGCAAGCAGAAGACAGTGTGGAGCTGTTTATCCAGCACCATCTTGAAGAGATTGAGCCGGCTTATTGGGAAAAATACTCTGGAAGTGCTGTCCCAAAACCGTTGCAGGTTCTGGATTTACTGGTGCTGGCCGATCAATGGGAAAGTGATGAGATTGATCACCGTGAAATGCTGGATTTTACTTTGCCCGACGAGATTACCCAGTATGTGATTTGCGTTTGCTTTGATGCACAAGGCCAGGTGATTGATATTTCCATGGAAAGCTAAGTACAAGCCCGGCAGGAGGAAAATGTTGATTGCAATTAAACGTGTTTATGATCCTGTAGCAGCAACGGATGGTCAGCGCGTACTGGTTGACCGGTTGTGGCCGAGAGGGATGTCAAAACAACGGGCTCATCTGGACTTGTGGCTAAAAGAAATCGCACCATCCACGGCCTTAAGGGAGGCTTTTTGCCATCAGGCCGAGCACTGGTTAAGTTTTCAGGAGGAGTACTATCGGGAACTTGAGCATAATCCGCATGTCGGGCAATTAAGACAGATGGCGCAACAAGGGCCGTTAACGCTGCTTTATGCAGCCTGCGACCCTGGGTTAAACCATGCACTGGTATTGAAAAATTATTTACTGGGAAAGGCAATTCAGCCTTAAAATTTTGAAAAAAAGCGGCTATCACGCATAATAGCCTTTTTGAGATTTTTTTATGTCTTTTCCAAATTGCCCACAATGCCAATCAGAATATACTTATCAAGATGGCGATTTGTTAATTTGCCCGGAGTGTTCACATGAGTGGAAAGAAGGGGAAACTCCTGCTGCTGAAGTACAAGACATCATTAAAGATGCAAATGGCAATGTGCTTGCCGATGGGGATAGCGTCACGGTTGTTAAGGATTTGAAAATCAAGGGCTCATCTTCTGTGGTCAAAGTCGGGACAAAAGTCAAAAGCATCCGTTTAGTGCCAGATGCCAGCGATGGCCACAATATTGACTGCAAGATTGACGGTGTCGGTGCCATGAAACTGAAATCTGAATTTGTCAAAAAAGCCTAATCAGGCTCATCTGAGGGAGCAGTTCAATGCTCCCTTTTGATTAAAATGCTGTCAATACAATCCTATCTTGCTTTTGCCTTTAAACAGCCCAGCTGGTGGTACCCGGCAATCCTCCACATGCAGGCGCATTTTTTATCAACTGTAAATTCCTTAATGAAAACAACGTCGATTCAATGCCGCAAGCCGAATCATCTGCTTGAGCTGACGATTTATCGAGCTCAATACAATTCACAGTTTTTTACATAAGCCGTCACTTTATTTGAATATAAAAATTTATACTGGCAATTTCCCCTAATAAATAGATCTTATAAATGAAAATGAGCCATCCTTGGGATAATGAATACCAGAAATATAATATTCCTGCTCAACTGCAGTTACCTGCGCCACATGAGTCGTTGCTTGAACTGCTTGAGCAATCTTTTCGGCAATATAGCCAGGCCCCGGCTTTTATTTCTTATGAGCAGACCCTGACCTATCAACAACTGGACGAACTGAGCCTGCGCTTTGCAAGCTATTTACAACAGTTACATCTGCCTAAGCAAACGCGTATTGCGATCATGCTGCCGAATGTCCTGCAATATCCGGTTGTTGCATGTGCAATTCTCCGTTCCGGTTATATTGCGGTCAATGTCAATCCGAACTATACCGCCCGTGAGCTGAAATATCAGTTAAATGATGCCGGGGCTGAAGTACTGATTATTATTGAAGAGGCAATTGCTACGTTTCAGACCATTGCAGCCGAAACCCAGATCAAGACCATGATCCGCACTTCGGTTTCAGACCTGTTGTCTGCAGACACCTTGTTTAAATATCCCCAGTTACAGCAAAACAAAGCGGAAGAACATGTATTTATAGAAAACGTGGCTCATTTTAAGAGTATTATGGATGAGGCTCATCCGGACAGTTATAAGCGGCCGGAACTGGGGTTACATAATATTGCCCTATTACAATATACCGGTGGCACCACAGGCTTGTCGAAAGGCACCATACTGGCCCATGGAAACCTGTTTATTAATATCTTGCAAATGGATGCGGCCTTTTCTCCAAATCTGGTATTGTCTGCACAAGGTGGCAGTAGCCGAATTTTATGCCTGTTGCCTTTTTATCATATATTCGCATTTTCATTTAGTATCCTGTACAGCCTCTATTCAGGGCAGACTGTGGTCTTAATCCTCAATCCACGTGAGATTGATTATGTACTGGAGACATGGAAACGCTATTCTCCACAGGTGTTCCCGGGGGTAAATACCCTGTTTAATACCTTGGCCAATCAGCCGGAGTTCCAGACCCTCGATTTTTCCGGTTTTAGGCTAGCGGTAAGTGGTGGCATGCCTACCTTGCACGCAACCGCCGATTTATGGCGCAAGCTGACAGGTAACATTATCTGTGAGGTCTATGGCCTTTCTGAAACCGGCCCATTGGCGACCTTTAACCCCAAAGGACAACGCTCTTTCAGTGGCAAAGTTGGTATTCCGGTACCTTTAACCGATGTGGTTATTATTGATGAGCAGGGCAGGGAGCTGCCTTATGGGCAGGCGGGTGAAGTTGCCATTCGTGGCCCGCAAGTCATGCAAGGTTATTGGCAGAAAACCGAAGAGACGGCACAGGTCATGACTGCGAACCAGCTTTTCCGTTCAGGTGATATTGGCATCATGGATGAACGGGGCTATCTGGAACTGATTGACCGGAAAAAAGACATGATTGTGGTCTCGGGATTTAATGTCTATCCTCGCGAAATTGAAGAGGTGATTGCCCAATACGCAAAAGTGCTGGAGGTTGCGGCAATTGGTATAAAAGATGAAAAATCAGGAGAGGTGCCGAAAGTCTTTATTGTCAGAAAAGAAGATTCTCTCACTGAAGAGGAGGTTTTTACATATGCCAAAGCCAATCTGACAGCCTATAAATGCCCCAAATATATCGAGTTTGTAAGTGAGCTGCCTAAGTCAAATATTGGCAAAATCTTACGCAGGCATTTAAAAGAAACGCAATAAAAGGGACGGGCTAGAGGTGATGACTTGGACTTGAGCAAAAACACCAAGTGATAAAGTAGATTACCAAAAACGAACAAAATTTAATCTTCTTAAACAGCAATTGCTGATCTATATTGGATGAGGATAACAATCAAAATGCAACTCCAATAAATAGAGGTCCTTATGGCAGGATGGTTCGAAGTAAGTCTGGCAAGCGATGGCCAATACCGTTTTGTACTCAAAGCAGGTAATGGTGAGCCAATTTTAAATAGTGAATTATATAAAACCAAGGCAGCGGCATTGAACGGGATTGCCTCTGTACAGAAGAATAGCCCTGACGAGGCCCGTTATGAGCGTCTGACATCAAAAAATGACAAGCCTTATTTCAACTTAAAGGCCGCTAACCATCAGGTTATTGGCAGCAGTCAGCTGTATGCAAGTGAGCAGTCACGAGACAAGGGCATTGAATCGGTTAAAAATAATGGCCCATCAGAAACCGTAAAAGATTTAACAGTTTGATTCATCAATAAAAAAGCCGTTTCAATGAAACGGCTTTTTTGCATTAACGGCTTGGCTTAACGAGCCAGCTTTGCCAAGAGTTCATCTTTATTCAGATTACTTGCTTCAGCATCGCGACGGCCCTTGTACTCGAAAGTACCGGCATCGAGACCTTTTTCACCAATCACGATACGATGTGGAATTCCCATCAGTTCGAGATCAGAGAATTTTACCCCCGGACGTTCATTACGGTCGTCGAGCAGTACGTCATAACCTTGTGCCTGTAACTCTGCATACAGGGCTTCAGCTGCTTCAAGTGTACGTGGTGACTTATGCGCATTCATCGGTACAATCGCGACTTCAAATGGCGCAATTGCTTGTGGCCAGATAATGCCCTTGTCATCAAAGTTCTGTTCAATGGCTGCTGCCACCACACGGGTTACACCAATGCCATAACAACCCATGGTCACGGTCAATGGCTTGCCATCTTCACCGAGTACTTTACAGTTGAGAGCTTCTGAATATTTGGTTCCCAGCTGGAAGATATGGCCGACTTCGATCCCGCGTTTGATTTGCAAGGTGCCTTTACCATCTGGAGATGGATCGCCTTCAACCACATTACGCAGGTCGTAAACTTCTGTGTATTTGGCATCACGGTCCCAGTTGACCCCGGTGGCATGTTTGTCCACTTCATTGGCACCAGCTACAAAATCAGACAAGACAGAAGCTGCACGGTCCACAATCACGGTCAGGCCTTTTTCAACCAGACCCTGAGGGCCACAGAAGCCTGCAGTCAAGCCATATTGCTGTAACTGTGCTTCAGTTGCAAAAGTTAAAGGTGCTGCAATTAACGGATGTTTTTCAGCTTTAATGTCATTCAGCTCATGGTCACCGCGCAAGAACAGGGCAACCACAGGGCTATTACCTTTTTCGTCGGCTGGACCTTGTACCAGTAGGGCTTTGACTGACTGTTTTGCGTCAGCATTCAGGAACTGGCAGACATCTGCAATGGTTTTCTGGTTCGGGGTGTCAACCAGGGTATAGGCTTGGGCCGGTGCTGCACGTTCGCCTACCAGAACGGCTTCTGCCATTTCAACATTGGCTGCATAATCCGATTCGGTCGAGAACGCGATATCATCTTCACCGCTAGCTGCCAGTACATGGAACTCATGTGAAGCTGAACCACCGATTGAACCGGTATCTGCCTGTACCGGACGGAAATCCAGTCCTAGACGGGTAAAGATACGGCTATAGGTGTCATACATCACGTCATAGGTTTCTTGCAATGACGCCTGATCGGTATGGAATGAATATGCATCTTTCATGATGAATTCACGCGAGCGCATTACCCCGAAACGTGGACGAATTTCGTCACGGAACTTGGTCTGGATCTGGTAGAAATTCAGTGGTAACTGTTTATAGCTTTTTAGCTCGTTGCGTGCCAGATCGGTAATCACTTCTTCGTGGGTTGGGCCAAGAACGAACGGATTATCATGGCGATCTTTAAAACGTAACAGCTCCGGGCCGTATTGCTCAAAACGGCCAGACTCTTCCCACAATGCCGCAGGTTGTGTCACCGGCATGAAGACTTCTAATGCACCTGAACGGTTCATTTCTTCACGGACAATGGCATCTACTTTCTTTAAAACGCGCGTTCCCATGGGCAACCAAGAGTATAAGCCAGAAGCGAGTTTACGAATCATCCCCGCACGTAGCATGAGCTGGTGTGAAATGACCTCAGCATCATTTGGGGTTTCTCTTAACGTTGCAAATAAAAAGCGGCTTGCGCGCATGGAAACTGTCCTAAAGTTAAGTGTTATTTAAAAGCTGCCCCAACAAGGAGCAAAAATAATAGGCTCGCTTTGAGCTGCAGGCATTATGACATGAATCATTCAGTTTGGCGCAGTATTAACGCGAGCAATGCAGCGAAATAATCAAAATGTCGGCTCAGTCTGTCTGGTACGGCAAGCTCAATCTGGCATGTATCCCTTGATTTGTCTTGGCCTAGCGCTGTTCTAGCGCTTTGAGCCGGGTAATGATATCGGCATATTCCGTTTCGGTTTTATGATAGGCATTACGTAAGCTTTCAACCGTTTTCTTTATGTTTTCTATATTCTGGCTATTGTTTTCCAGATTGTTTTTTAGCTGGGCAGGTGGCATTTCCCCTTTCCGGTGATATTCCATTTCCTGTCGTTTAAAGCCAATCTTGTCTTTTTGCAGTTGCTGTAATTGTTCCTGCTGGTAATTGAGCTGTTTTTTTAAATTTGCCAGAACCTGATCACGTTTTGCGGTTGCGATCTGTGGATTGCCATAGGCACGTTTCAGTCTCAGGTCCTGTTCACGACGACGGGCAACAGATTCACGTTGCGCTGATTGCTGGATATCGGCGGCGGCATTATAGGCTCGGTTGCGCCTGATCACCTGCATATTGCGGTCAAGGGCTTCATAACCATGACGGATGTGTTCAGGGCTAACCGAGGTACTGACATTGGCCACGCCGTTTTTGTCATAATAGCGATACCAGATGGCCTTGGGCTGTTCCGCTGCCGCCAGACAGGAATGGCTGGTTGCAATCAGGAGGAAAAATGAGCAGATGCAAGTACGGGTAATCGTTGTAAAGTGACCCGCGCGGAAACCGTACTTTAACGAACCAGACATTACATTCCCCGAAAAAAAGTTAAATAAATCACTTATTTTTAAATAATAATCAGTTGTATATTAGAGCTAATTTAAGCATTTAAAAATACTTGCCAAGCAAAAAAATTAGGAATTTAATTAAAAGTGTGAACTGATGAGGATTGTTTAGCAAAACTGATAGTTTGGTTCAAAAAACTTCATTGATAATGCAAGTAAAGATATGTTAAAAATATCAACTGATCTGTATAAAACAAATTAAACCAACCATAATTTGTATTGAGTATTGGGGCAGGACAATAAATGGAAGATAAATTTCAAAATTTGAAGGTGATGGTGATTGACGATTCCAAAACGATTCGTCGTACCGCTGAAACCTTATTGCAACGTGAAGGCTGTGAAGTCATTACGGCGGTTGATGGCTTTGAAGCTTTGTCAAAAATTGCAGAAGCCAATCCTGATATCGTTTTTGTCGACATCATGATGCCTCGATTAGACGGTTACCAGACCTGCGCATTAATTAAGAACTCTCTAAATTACCAGAATATTCCGGTCATTATGTTGTCAAGCAAAGACGGTTTGTTTGACCAGGCGAAAGGCCGTGTTGTTGGTTCTGATGAATATTTAACCAAGCCATTTAGTAAAGATGAGTTGTTAAACGCGATTCGTAACCACGTCAGCGCATAAAATTAAAGATTGAGGGAAAAATGGCTCGTATTCTTATTGTAGATGATTCACCGACTGAAACTTTTCGCTTTAGAGAGATTTTAACAAAACACGGTTATGACGTTCTGGAAGCAACCAATGGTGCTGACGGGGTCACCATGGCACAAGCAGAATTACCTGATCTGGTGTTGATGGATGTGGTCATGCCAGGCATGAATGGCTTTCAGGCGACACGTCAGATCAGTAAGGGCAAAGACACCCAGCATATTCCTGTTGTGATTGTCAGTACCAAAGACCAGGCCACCGACCGGGTATGGGGAAAACGTCAAGGTGCCTGTGATTATCTGACCAAACCGGTTGATGAACAGCAGCTGATTGATGTGATTAAACAATTATTAAGTTGATTTCGCTCAATGTGAGCCTTCTCATTACTCAATACGGGATAGGGTATGGCAGCAAATGGATTTATCGAGTTGCTTCGTTTATCCAAGCGAGGCAATAGACAATATACTTCAACTCAGAATGAAGCTAACCGTTGGTCGGGAATCGCATTTGAGATGTTGGGGCAATATTTTGTTGCGCCATTGGGGGAAATTTCGGAGGTAATCTATCCTCCGAAATATACACCGGTACCGAATACTCAGGCGTGGGTGCGCGGTTTGGCAAATATTCGGGGGAGACTGCTCGCAGTTTCTGATCTGACACATTTTATTTCAGGTCAGAGAAGCCAGTTTTCACCAACGCAAAAAGTGATTTGTATTAGCCATCAAGATCATTATGTGGGGTTGGTCGTTGATCAGGTTTTGGGGATTCAGCACTTCAATAAAAAGAGTTTCTTTTCTCAAAACAATGAACTGGACAATCATTTAAAAGCATATTGTCAGGGTCATTTCCACCAGCATAATCAGCAATGGCATGTATTCTTATTGAGCCGGTTATTAAAAAATCCTCAATACATGAATGCATCAATAAAATTTATAAACTAATTTAATGCGCTACGGAACATAAAGGCGTATTTCGGGGAGAAGCTGATATGGGCTTTAAACTTAAAAAAAAGAATGGTAGTGATAGTGCGGGGCTGAAAAAAGGGGGGGCGTTTCTTGACAATATACGCGCTCAGCTTGACCAGTTTTCCCGTTTATTCGGTGAAAGCGAGAAATCCAAACCGATTATCTATCGTGCTTTAATTGCTTTGGCCCTTGCTGTCATCCTCCTGATTTACCTGTTTGTTAGTGTTCCCCGTTCCAACCAGCTAACCCGTAGTCTGGGCGAGCTACGCCTGTTGTCGCAAACCATTTCGCGTCAGGCAACAGAAGCGACGGCCTCTGGTACTCCAGAAGCCATGAAAAAACTGGTTGAGTCGGAAAAGCAGTTTGCAGAGAACCTTGAAACCGTTGAAAGCGTCTACGGTAAAGGCTCTGATGAATACAAGAAGGTTCATGAACTGTGGAGTAACGTTTCCAAGAATATTGACCTGATTGCTTCACAACAGAAAGTCATTAACCAGCTGTATGATACCAACATCTCGATCAGTGAAACCATTCCGGAAATTCAGGCCGAATACAACCTGATGGTCGACCAGATGGTACGTGAGAACATGCCGAGTAGTCAGGTAATTATCACCAAGAACCAGGTGTTTATTGCAGAACGTATTTTACGTTCAATCAACTCGGTACTGGTGGGTACAGACAATTCCAGCGTGTCTGCAAATGATTTCGGTGCCGATATTGATACCTTTGGTGTGTATTTAAATGCCCAGCTCAATGGCAGTTCCGAACTTGGTGTAGACCGTATCAGTTCACCGGCTTTACGTGAGTCGGTTGACAGCATCAAATCTGACTATGACGCCGTATTGAAATCGGCGGCAGCCACCGTATTGCAAAATGCGAACCAGATCGTACGTGTGCGTCAGGCATCTTCGCAGATTTTCTCGCAATCGGATGCACTGTTAACCTCCTTGAATGACCTGTCCAACAAGGCTGAAGGCGGTTGGGGTAATGTGATTGCCGGTATCGTGCTGATCGGGGCGTTAGGCTTGCTGGTTTTCTCTGCACTACAATTGCTTGCCCTGCGTAGTAATACCGATAAAGAGCGTGTAACCCGCCTGCAAGACGAATATGACCGTAACCAGAATGCGATTTTGCGTTTACTGGATGAAATTGCCGATCTGGCAGATGGTGACTTGCGCTCTTATGCAACGGTATCGGAAGACTTTACCGGTGCCATTGCCGACTCGATCAACTTTGCAATTGATCAGTTACGAGACCTGGTATCACGAATTACCGAAACCTCTCAAGAGGTGGCACGTTATACCCAGGATACCCAGAACATTACCAACCAGCTGGCAGAAGCGTCTGAGCATCAGGCACAGGAGATTGCCGGTGCATCGGCTGCGATGAACGAAATGGCCTTGTCGATTGATCAGGTATCTGCCAACGCCTCCGAGTCTGCAGAAGTGGCACAACGTTCGGTGCAGATTGCGACCAATGGTGCACAGGTGGTAAACCGTTCGATTGAAGGTATGGATCACATTCGTGAGCAGATTCAGGAAACCTCAAAGCGTATTAAACGTTTGGGTGAATCTTCGCAAGAGATTGGTAATATTGTCTCGCTGATTAACGATATTGCCGACCAGACCAACATTCTGGCATTAAATGCCGCCATTCAGGCATCGATGGCTGGTGAGGCGGGTCGTGGTTTTGCCGTGGTTGCCGATGAGGTCCAACGCCTTGCAGAACGTTCTGCATCAGCCACCAAGCAGATTGAAAGTCTGGTGAAAACCATTCAGACAGATACCAACGAAGCGGTTATTTCCATGGAGCAAACCACTTCCGAGGTAGTACGTGGTGCGAATCTGGCCAAAGATGCGGGGATTGCACTGGATGAGATTCAAACGGTATCGGGTGATCTGGCAAAACTGATTGCAAGCATTTCGGATGCTGCAAAACTACAGTCTGCTTCTGCAAGTCATATTGCCACCACGATGAACGTGGTACAGGAAATTACTTCGCAAACGACCACTGCAACGTTTGATACAGCACGCTCGGTATCTGAGCTGGCAAATATGGCTGAATCATTACGTGAATCAGTAACTGACTTCAAGTTACCTGAGTAAACCGAATTGGAAAGACAGATGGGGGTGTCTGTCTTTCCATTTTAGATGTGTTGGATATCTCAACAAGGTGATGGCGAACATGGAACTACATCTTGTGTGATAGATAGACGTAATTTTTACCCACCTTGGTGGATAAAAAACGAAAGAAGCAGCTATGAAACAAATATTAAAAACGTTAGTTGAAACGATGACGCTTCCTGAAGACAGTTATCTTGAACAAGATGCAGAGATTCTTGAAATTTTTATTGAAGAATTGGATGAGATCTTTGTTGAGTTAGAACCATTACTCGTTCAATGGACAGAACAGCCACATCAACAGCATGTGCTTACCGATATTCGCCGTCATTTCCATACCTTGAAAGGCTCGGGACGCATGGTTGGGGCGAAGTCTTCGGGGGAGCTGGCATGGACGGTTGAAGATACCTTGAATCGTGTGATTGCGGGTACGATTACTTTAAATGCTGACATTCAGCGTTATGTACAGACGGTTTTTAATCTTTACCGCTTTAAGCTTGCACATGACTTTAAGGCGGTTCAAGCGCATCAGGTCGATTTCAAGCCACTGGTTTTACTCGGGCAGCAACTACAACAACAGCAAAGTCCTGAACCTGCGCTGGCAGAGCTTTTAAATCTGGCTACCGATCTTGACCATGCACAAGCCTTTACCGGTCTTGAGCCAGGGGACGAAACGCGCGAAACAGAGCCACAGGAACAGCAAACACCGCAAGTTGAGCATGTATCCGAGCTTGCATTGGCCACGCCATTTGAGGACGAGGCGCTGGCCAGAGAAACCCTGGCCATTTTCCAGGAAGAAGCAGAAGAGCATTTGGCGACCATCAGCCAGTTTTTACAAAATGATCGTCCAAGCAATGAGCAGTACAATACCCTGATTCGGGCCTTGCACACCTTGCGTGGCAGCTCGGCCATGGCGCATGTGGATCATGTCTTTGAAGCCAGCTCAAAAGTTGAAAACCTGTTTAAAACCTTATTGCAGGAAGAGCTGGACTCAAGTTCAGATGAAACGGCTTTATTGACCCATTATGCACAGTTTGTCGGTGATTATTTACATACCTTGAAACATGCAGGCACTCAACAGAAGCTCAATGAAATTTATGAGACCTTTAATGTTGCCTGGGAGAGTTATGACTTCCAGCTTGAAGAAAAGCAGGGCGAGGCAATCCGGCCACAAGGGCTGGTTTCCCGGTTAATTGAGCTGGAAATTAACGATTTGCTGGATGTCGAGTTTGATTTTGAAAAACGTGCTCGTCATGAGTTTCCAGCGTATATCCAGCAACTCAGCCAGCAGGCAGAAATCCTGTTACAGCATACACATCATCATGCCACCATTGGCATGTACCAGTACACCAGTCTATTACGTTCCAGCTATCAGGACCTGATTTTTAAACCTGGCTTACTCAATCTTGATTATGCCTTTGAACTGTATCATCAGGTACATCAACAGTTTATCCAGTTGTTTGATACCTTGGCTGCTGGTCAGCGGGTAACCCTGACTAAAGCGCATGAACGTATCTTAAATGAATTAAGTGCATTTACCCAGCAACATGTCGAGACAGTGCCAGAACAGCCAGTGCTTCGCGATACAGTTGCAGAGCCGTTGGCAATTGAGCCGCAGGCCGCTTCTGGTACGGTCATTGATTTGGCTGCCCAGTTTGCACTCGATAAGCAACAGTTAAATTCTGATCAGGCAAACCGTAACTTTGATCCGGACTTGCTGGATATTTTCCTCGAAGAGGCCGACGAACTGCTTGCCGGTATTGATACTGATCTAAACACATGGGCGGCTGATCATAACAATGTGGATGCCTTAAAAAACCTGATGCGTTATCTGCACACCTTGAAAGGTGGAGCAAACATGATTCAGGCCACTCATATCGGCCTGATCTCGCATGAGCTGGAAAGCATTTATGAAAAGCTGATCAACCGGCAAATTCAGGTATCCCCGGCACTTGTTGCGGTAATTCGTGCGGTACAGGATGACATTGCCGACCGTATCCAGCGCATTCGTGACCAGCAGGTCGATTATCCTGCGACGCATAGCCTGGCTGTTTTGCATAATCTGGAAAAAACCACGGTTACTACGACGCAGGCAGCGGTTACTGATACGCCACAGCCGCAGTTTGAAACAATTGAAGCAGAGACCCATGAGCATGCTGTTGAGGCAAGTCTTGCAGGCAGTTCTACTCAGGCCGCTGCAGCAGCCGATGTAACTGCATTGGCAGCACAGCTTGCCCTGGATAAACAGCAGCTCCAGTCAGCCGAGTCAAACCGCAACTTCGATCCGGACTTGCTGGATATCTTCCTTGAAGAAGCAGATGAGCTGCTGGCCGGAATTGACGCTGATCTGAACAGCTGGACAGCAGAGCAGCAAAATCTCGATGCTTTGAAAAACCTGATGCGTTATTTGCATACCCTGAAAGGGGGAGCAAACATGATTCAGGCCCGTCATATCGGTCTGATTGCGCATGAGCTGGAAAGCATTTATGAAAAACTGATCAATCAGCAACTACAGGCTACGCCTCAATTGACGGCCCTGATTCGTCTGGTTCAGGATGATATTGCTGACCGGATTCAAACCATCCGGGATCAGCAGACCGATTATCCGTCAACGCATGTGGTTCAACTGCTGCAAAATGCGGAACAGTCGGTTCAGGCAGATAAAAATGATGTCGAGCTTGTGGCGGTTGAGCCACTCACAAGAATAGAGGCGATTTCAGCCGAGCCACAGCCATCATCTTCTGATCGGGTTGAGGTACAGCCTGAAAATGATGAACCTGTAATAGAGGCTGAACAGGAGCTGAGCATTGTTGCTGCAGAACCTGAAGCCGTTGCAGAACCTGTCAATGAAATTGTAGAGGCTAACCGTGAAGATGATGTCCGCTCACTGGTTGAACAGACGTTCCTTGAAGAAGCCGAAGAGTTGCTGGAGCAGGCACAAGGTCTATTGCAACAGTGGTTTGAGCAACGCGGCAACCGGAGTGTGCTGTTACAGCTACAACGTAATGCCCACAGTCTAAAAGGTGGCGCACGCATGGCCGAAATGGATGCCATTGCCGTGATCGCCTATCATCTGGAAAATGCATTTGAGCAGTTTGGTCTGCATCATTTCAGTTCCAATGTGTATGACAACCTGCTCAATACTGCATTGGCATGGTTGCATGAGGCTATCTTTAAACGTCAATACGCCAACTTTGACGGGTTGAAACAAAGTCTGGAAAAGATGGAGTTTGTGGATGTTTCAGCACAGTTGCCTCAGAAACTGTCTGCCAAAGATATGTTTACACCTGAATATACCATGGAGTTTGTTCAGGGCGACGGAACCGAGCCACCGTCCATGCTGGGTGAATGGGAAACCACAGAGCGTATCGAACAGAACAACGAGATGATCCGTGTCTCTGCAGATGTCATTGAGAAGATGATTGATCTGTCTGGCGAAAACGCGATTAACCGTTCGCGTATCGAGATGGATCTGGGGCAACTCGGCGGTACGCTGACAGAAATGGAACTGGCGATCAAGCGTCTGGCGGATCAGTTGCGTCGAATGGAAGGTGAGCTTGAAAGCCAGATCATTGCACGGCATGGCGGGGATGAAGGACGCTATGCCGACTTTGACCCGTTAGAGATGGACCAGTATTCATCGCTGAACCAGCTGTCCAAATCACTTGCCGAATCGGCTTCGGATCTGGTCGACTTCAAGACCACATTATCTGAAAAAATCCGTGATACGGAAGGCTTGTTACTCCAGCAATCCCGTATTCAGGCTGAAATTCAAGAAAGCTTAATGCGTACCCGTCTGGTGCCATTTTCACGCCTGTTACCGCGTTTGCAGCGTATCGTACGCCAGACCGCTTCAGCATTGAACCGTCCAACAGAATTGGTGGTCAACAATACTGAAGGGGAATTGGACCGCAGTATTCTGGAACGTCTGGTGGCACCTTTTGAACACATGCTGCGTAATGCGATTGACCATGGCATTGAAGACCGTGAGCAACGTTTACAGGCCAATAAACCTGAAACCGGGCATATTGTGCTGAATATTGGCCGCCAAGGCACCGATGTGGTGGTGACCTTCAGTGATGATGGTAAAGGGATTGATGTTAACCGCATTAAAGAAAAAGCACTGCAAACCGGTCTGATGACCCAGGAGCAGAAACTGGGGCCGGAAGAGATTCTACAGTTTATTTTCCATCCCGGTTTTAGTACCGCAGCGCAGGTTACACAAATTTCTGGACGCGGTGTGGGACTGGATGTGGTTCAGAGCGATATCAAGGCTTTGGGCGGTCATGTCAGTGTAGATTCAACCCTCGGTAAGGGAACGACGTTTACCATTCGGGTACCGACTACAGTTGCAGTCAGTGATGCCCTGATGGTGAAGGCGGGCGACCAGCAGTTTGCTTTCCCGTTGGCACAGATCGACCGTATTGTGCGTATTTCACCGCTGGCACTTGAGCAGTATTTCGAGAGTCAGGACGATTACTTTAGCATTGATCAGCAACGCTACCGCTTGCGTTACCTGTCCGAGTTTGTGGCAGGACAACCCATGCCGCGTTTAAGTGGTGTGGTGCATTCGCTGCCTGTGCTGCTGATCAAGGGAGCACAGGGCCAGACCACGGCATTACTGGTGGACCAGCTGATTGGTTCACGGGGACAAATTGTGGTGAAACCGGTCGGACAGCAGTTCTCGAGTATTGGTGTGATTGCAGGCGCCACGATTCTTGGGGATGGTCAGGTCTGTCTGATTCTGGATGGTCAGAATATTGCGCGTCAAGCACAGTCGACTGTGCGTAGCAAGCAGGCCGATGAAACCTATACCAAACAGCGCTATGATGAACGTCGCCTGATCATGATTGTCGATGACTCGGTAACTGTCCGTAAGGTGACTTCTCGTCTGTTAGAGCGTCAGGGATATGATGTTGTCACAGCCAAAGACGGGGTTGATGCGATGGAGCAACTGGAAACCGTGAAACCGGACCTGATGCTGCTCGATATCGAGATGCCGCGTATGGATGGTTTTGAAGTGACCAACCTGGTACGACACCATGAGCTGCATCGGGACTTGCCAATCATCATGATTACCTCGCGTACCGGCGAGAAGCATCGTGAACGTGCATTGTCGCTTGGGGTCAGCCAGTATATGGGTAAACCGTTCCAGGAAGAGGCCCTGCTAGAAAATATTGAAAGTCTACTGGTTACGCGCTAAGAGGTAAAATCAATGGTAAACAAAGGCGCAAACTCGGCGTTGGGACAACTGGACCAGCAGGAGTTACAACATTTAATTACCGTATCAACGGGATTTATTGATGCCTACATGATTGAGTGTCATCAACAGGTTCCCATGCTGCTGCCACAGAACATTGTCCTCTCAGCAATGGATACGCAGACCAATGTGGAACATATTGAATGGCATGACCTTAAACTGCCTGTCTATAAGCTAAATGACCCGGACCGAAAACAGGGGGTTGCACTGGTGGTAGAAGGCGAAGACGTCTCGCAGCGCTTTGCGCTGATTTGCAATGCGATGCCGGAATCAATCCGTTTGCGTATTTCGGAAGTGGTCGATGAAGAGGGGGCCATTGATGATGATAAAATCTTCAAATATGTAAAGATGGGGGACAAACGCTTTTATGTGCCCCATTTACAACATATACAGCAGCAGCTTGGTCTATAACAAAAGGGAACTCAAACGAGTTCCCTGTTTATGGCAGAGTCCTTGAGTTTTAAGCCAGTAACTCAACCAGAATCTGTTCATAGATTTCGGCCAGTGGCTCCAGATCATCGACATTGACATGTTCATTAATCTGGTGAATGGTCGCATTCAATACTCCCAGCTCCAGTACTTGTGCGCCTGTCGGGGCAATGAAACGGCCATCGGAAGTCCCGCCGCTGGTAGACAGAACTGTATCGACACCCGTGACATTCTTGATTGCGGTTTTTGCGGCATTGACCAGCTCGCCAACAGGAGTCAGGAAGGGCAAACCGGACAAGGTCCACTGGATATCATAATTTAGCTGGTGTTTGTCCAGAATTGCCAGTACACGCTGTTGCAGAAGCTCCGCTGTAACTTCGGTAGAGTAACGGAAATTAAAGGTAACTTTCAGTGAGCCCGGGATGACGTTGGTTGCCCCGGTACCAGCCTGAATGTTTGAAATCTGGAAAGAGGTCGCAGGGAAATATTCATTACCCTTGTCCCAAACGGTTTCACATAACTCGCTTAACGCCTTCGATGCCGTATGGATCGGGTTTTCAGCCAGATGAGGATAAGCCACATGGCCCTGTTTACCATGCACGGTCAAAACAGCATTTAACGAACCACGACGACCATTCTTGACAATATCACCGAGCTGATGGGTACTGGATGGTTCACCGACCAGACACCAGTTCATCTTTTCATTGCGCGCTTCCAGTGTTTCAACCACTTTAACGGTACCGTTAATCGATGGGCCTTCTTCATCCGAAGTGATTAAAAAGGCAATGGAGCCTTTATGGTTGGGATGTTTAGCTACAAAACGCTCAGATGCAACTACCATGGCCGCCAGTGCCGTTTTCATATCGGCAGAGCCACGACCATAGAGTTTTCCATCACGGATGCTTGGCAGGAATGGATCTGAATTCCATGCATCCAGATGGCCTGTAGGTACGACATCGGTATGTCCGGCAAAGCAGAAAACCGGACTTTCAGTGCCGCGGCGTGCCCATAGATTATCAACATCTTCAAAACGCATGTTTTCGATATTAAAGCCAATCTTTGCTAAGCGCTCAGCCATAATATTCTGGCAATCATGATCAACAGGCGTAACCGAAGGTTGGCGTAGGAGTTGTAAACTAAGTTCAAGAGTATCGGAATGGTTCATGCGAGATGGGGCTAAATCTGGTGAAATGTGAACCGATATAATAGGGGAATCTGTAGAAGAAAGGTATGTAAAAATAAACCTTATCTAGGTCTAGATAAGGTTTTGCATGCTTGTTCGGTAAAAATTACATTTTATCCTGAGTTCTTTCAGCAGTCTGAGTAACTTTATCACCTGCTTTAGATACATCTTTACCAAAACCCTTAAATGTATTACAGCCTGTGAGAACAAAAGCAGTCATGATCGAAGCAACTAAGATTTTTTTCATCATCTTCTCCGTTTAAATGTAATTATGATGTACTTAAGAGGCTAAAAAAAATACTGGAAAATGAACATAAGGGTTTGATGGTAAATGTGTTATGAAATGTTATCTGGCCAGATAACAAGTCAGTTAAGTTAAACTAAACAAAAGTGAGGGCTGACGGAACATATAAAAACCGGGAGTTTGCGTTTGCTGGTAATAAAGACCATTGGTCCACCAGTGCGCAGGTTGCGATGATGCCTGCATGTCCGGACATAGCCATTCATGACGTTGTAAGCGGTAATAGGGGGCATGCGGGATTGTGGTGCCCCATTGGCCTAGGCGACGTGAACTGTTGACCCAGCAAGGTAAATCCGAGGTCGCATGCTCGCTGGGCAGGTAGAGCTGGCCTTTCATGACGGCAAACTTACGTTGGATTTGATGACCGTTGGCTTCGGTAAACTGGAACTGGCGTTCAGTAAAATGTCTTAATTTGCGCTGCAAGGTATCTGCCCTGTTTAACCCGAACCAGAGCGGTAAATCCAGTTTTCCTTCACCCAGATAATATTTTAAGGCCACCTCCCAATGTTCTACCTGCTGTGTTTCCTGATTCAGCAATACAAAATCCAGTTCACCTAGGGTTCTGGCACCTGCAATTTTCTGGATACTATGGCCAAGTAACTGGTAGGGATGATAGTCATGTTCTAATAACCAGAACCAGAGCAGGTGTTCAAAGCGCAGACCGAGCCGGGTACTTTTCAGCTGAGCCAGAAAATCAATCAGGGGCTGGGGAAAACGGTCAAGTTGTTTTAAGCGTGTTTCATAATGGTGGTAGTGAGTTTGCCAGTGCTGGTCAGGATGGAGCTCAAAATGATTTTTAACAGGCAGATCGTCTGGAATGCGGGCCAGAATATTGGGGCTGGCCAGACTGAAAGCCAGATGCCGGACGATTGGGTGCTCAAACTGTAACCACGGCTCAAAAAGACAAGGGGTGGTAATCATTTTAGACATGAAGTCACTCAATCATTGAAATAATAGGTTAAGTTTAAGAATCTGCAATAAAAACACTTTATACTAGCACGGTTGTAAACAGGTGTTGGTTAATGACTCAATGAAAACTTTATTCTGGCGTAGCCTGGTTGTGATTTTTATTACGTTGGGCATCATTGGGGCAATCTTGCCGGGAATGCCAACCACGGTCTTCCTGATTCTGGCTGCCTGGGCAGCCTCGAAAGGCTGGCCGGAAATGGATGCCTGGTTATTAAACCATCCCAAGTATGGTCCGACCTTACGCAACTGGCGTGAACATGGTACGGTGCCCCGCAAAGCAAAATGGATCGCCAGTATCATGATGCTCATTAGCGGTATCCTGATGCTCTTTACCAATGCGCCGTTTTGGGTGAAAGTCTTTACCGATGTCACCATGTTTATCGTAGCAGTATGGCTGTGGTTACGCCCCGAGCCTGAGCAGCGTTAAGAAAAGCACCGCTTTTTAGCTGCGCAAGACGAGCAGCTATGCTGCGAGTGACGAGTTAAGAAAAGCAACGCTTTGTCCGAGTGCAAGACGAGAACTATGTTCGAGTAAAGACGTTAAGCAAAGCACCGCTCTTGCGGAATATCTTCCTTTTATGCAAGACCTTGCAGCAATAATGTCTCATGCGCCAGTAACTAGCTGTCACGCAGCAAAGCTACTGAAAAATACAAGAAAAAGCACGCCGTCTATGTTGAAATAAAGATGTTCTATCATCTATCGAGATAAAAATGACCCATACCCTTGATCAGGCAGACATCATCATAGACTTGGCACAACAGACCCTGCATTTACCTAAGCACAATAAATTCTATGTCATCTCTTCAGGCAAAAACGGTATTGGTGAACAGGAAAATAGCGGCAAGACCCCAAGAGGCTGGCATCAGGTTGCACAAAAGATTGGTGGCGATGCACCGAAGAACGCCGTATTTATTGCGCGTCAGCCGACAGGTGAAGTCTATGACACGCAATTAGCCCAGCAATTTCCACAGCGCGACTGGATCCTGTCACGGATCTTGTGGCTGGATGGCCTTGAAGAAGGGTTTAATCGTGGGGCAGGGCAAGATACCTTTAAGCGTTATATCTATATTCATGGCACGCCTGACACAGAGCCAATGGGCATTCCGATGTCGCATGGCTGTATCCGGATGAAAAATGATGAAATTATCGAGTTGTTTGAGCTGGTTTCTGAACATGCGCTGGTTTATATCTCTGAGCAGGCCCTGCAAAATTGACCATACAAATGCAAATAAGTGCTTAAATAAAATACGGAAATATCGTTTTTTGCATGGAATCACTTATTTTTTAATCATTCGTACGGTTTTTTCAGAAAAGAATGGCAAAAGCGTTTGACAGGCTGTAAAGATTCTCTATAATGCACCTCACAAACGATGAAGACGTTAAGGGCGCTTAGCTCAGTTGGTAGAGCGTCTGCCTTACAAGCAGAATGTCGGCGGTTCGATCCCGTCAGCGCCCACCAAGCCTTTACGTTAAGACTCAAGTGCAGCGGTAGTTCAGTTGGTTAGAATACCGGCCTGTCACGCCGGGGGTCGCGGGTTCGAGCCCCGTCCGCTGCGCCACTTTAGTTTTAATGAACGTTTGCCATGATTGCAAAATTATCGTGCAGCGGTAGTTCAGTTGGTTAGAATATCGGCCTGTCACGCCGAGGGTCGCGGGTTCGAGCCCCGTCCGCTGCGCCACTTTAAGATTGCAAGACTGGATAGAGTTGAATAGATTAGGTTGACTTCTTTTATATTCAGACAAATCTCTAAGCCAAGCTTTAGGTTTGTTACCTCGCTCAGGGCGCTTAGCTCAGTTGGTAGAGCGTCTGCCTTACAAGCAGAATGTCGGCGGTTCGATCCCGTCAGCGCCCACCATAATTTGTGACATTTACTTTCACACTGGAAGTATAGTAGTGCAGCGGTAGTTCAGTTGGTTAGAATACCGGCCTGTCACGCCGGGGGTCGCGGGTTCGAGCCCCGTCCGCTGCGCCATTCTCTTGATATCAGTTTAAGAGAATGTTAGTTTTAACAAGTATTTTTATACTTGATCTCTGATACGAGATGCCATTAGAAAAATCAAAGATTTTTCTCTTGCGCTCAGACAAAGCTTCGCTTTGTTGATCCTCGCTCAGGGCGCTTAGCTCAGTTGGTAGAGCGTCTGCCTTACAAGCAGAATGTCGGCGGTTCGATCCCGTCAGCGCCCACCATATTTTCTCCCCAGCCTGATATCATTGTAATCCATACCAAGTTATTTTATGATTAGCATCAATATAATGATTCTAATATGAAGTACTTTATGAGAAATCCTTATCAACGCAAGGCTGCGTCGAAATCTCAAGCAACCCCCGCCAGTTCTTCGCTCAAAGATAGCTATCGCCAGTTTATCCAGAACATTATTATGCAGCGTCACGTGATTGCGCTTTATCATGATGGCTGGGCATTATGCTCGACACCTTCAGGCCAGCACGCCTTATCGGTGTGGCAAAACAAAAGTCTGGCAAAATTGCTGATTAAAGACAATTGGGCACAATACGAAATTCAGGAAGTACCGTTATTGGCTTTTATCGAGAAGATGATTCCATTTCTAAAAGAAAATAACACGATTTTATCGCTGGACTTGACACCGGAGGGGAATAACCTGCTGGTTACTCCCGATGCTTTATTATTGGATATCAAGAATTTTTTATATCAGATTTATTTACAGCGTCCGGATGTATTTGCAGAGTTAAAACTTCCCTTACCACGCGATATCCGTCTGCATAACCCTGCCTCATCCTGAAGCCGGATGTGCTGATCAGTACTCCTTGAGTAGCCAGCCACTGACATAAGCAAAATATTCTCTTAACCAGGCATTATAGCGGGTGGATAAGGGCGTGCTGGCCCCGAGCAGGGTGATATTGCGGTAACCCTGTTTTTGGGCAATTGCTGCGGCTCTTAGGGTATGGAAATCACTGGTCACAATGGCAATTGGTTGCTGGAGATTAATCTGTTGTGCGGCCAGTAGGGGCTGGCTGTTCTTGAGGTTGAGTTCAGTGCTGGTGCTCTTATCTTCCAGAATCACCCGTGTTGCAGGAATGTTATATTGCTTGTGCAGGTAACGGGCCATGACGACAGCTTCACTTTCGGTTTCACCATAATCTATGCCGCCTGTCAGCACCAGTTTTGCATCAGGTTGTGCTAGTGCGATAGGAGCCGCACGGTCCAGACGTTTGGCCAGCGTCGCAGAAGGTTGGCCATTTTCGACGCCACTGCCCAGCACAATAATGGCTTTTACCGGGGGTACCTGTTGTGTTTTTGCATTATTATCAGCCAGATAGTTAAAGAAATAGCCTAAGCTGACTAACCATGCCCAGAAACACAGCCAGCCAAAGCGCCAGATGGAATGGAGCCGGAAATGATAGAAAAAGAAACGTTCAACGTGATAATAGAAATAAGCATAGAAATAGAAAAATAATCCAAGCAGGAGCGGGAGGACTGTGCCGATATGAATTTTTTTAAAGGCGATGAGAATGGCGCCATCTAAAAATAAAACCGAACCAATAAACGCTAAAAAAATACGAATCCATGAACTTATTTGCATAATCTTGATTTTGACGATATGAACCGCGCTAAGTGTATGCAAATTTGCAAGAAAGGCAAATTCTCCGATTGTCTTAACACAATAAAAAAACGGGTGACAGGCACCCGTTTTTTTAAAAGGTAAACTTAGTAAACGTCGCGGCGATAACGGCTTGCTTGACGTAGTTCATCCAGGGTGGATGCACCGAGGATGTCGGTCAGGGCCTGATCGACACCTGAAGCCATGCCTTCAATGCTACCGCAGACATAAATCACCGCACCTTGCCCGACCCATTTCACTAGCTCGTCGGCATTGCGACGTAAAATATCCTGTACATAGATACGTTGTTGTTGATCACGAGAGAAGGCCAGATCCAGTCGTTGCAATGTGCCCATATTCAGCCAGGCCTGAATGGTTTCCTGATAGAAGAAATCATGCTCGCGCTGGCGTTCGCCAAAGATCAGCCAGTTAGCGGTGTAATTTTGACGGTTACGCTGCTGTAACAGGCTCATTAGGCCGGCAATACCGGTACCGTTACCAATACAGATGATTGGGCGGTTATCATCAATCAGATGGAAGGATTCATTGGTACGGATGCGTAATGCAACTGCCTGTTTGAGCTGGGCATGCTCGGTTAACCAGCCTGAACCCAGACCGAGCTGGTTGTTCTGGTCATGGTGTTGACGCACCACCAGACGCAACATTTGCTGTGAAGGGATGCTGGCAATTGAATACTCACGGGTTGGCAGGGCCGGAAGCTGGGCCAGTAACTCTTCCAGGCTATTGAAAGGTTGAGTTTCAACACGCAGGTTTTTATCCCACAGTACCTGTTCAACCGTCTGATTGAGCGATTGCACAACAGTGCGTGCTGCAATCTGGTGTTTAGCTAAAAAGTTCTGGATTTCTGTCTGGCTATTTGCTGGCTGTATCTCGGCAATATCGCCTGCATGCCAGGTCATATCGGCCGTTGTGGTCAGTTCAATATTATAGGCTGCCTGACCCAGACTACCCGGATTTAGCAGGGTACGTGCATTCAATTGCCATTGATCGAAAACTTTCTCGATATTCATGGCATGCAGTACCTGCCGGGTCACGACTGAAAGGGCTTGGTTCCAGCGCTGGATATCATGGGCACTGGCGTTATCTACTTCGATGAGATCAAACAGCGGCTGTGCCTGACATTGTTTTAACCAGGCATCAACGGCATAGCCAAAGCTGCAATAACTGTCTGGATATTCTTTTGAACCTAAAGCCAGTACAGCATATTGCATCTGGCTAAGATCAAGCTTGTGCTGCATCAGTTTCTTGCTAAAACCTGAGGCCAGATCTGGTGCTTCGCCGGTTCCATAGGTACTGATCACAAATAAAACCTGTGGAGCCTGTTGCAGGTCCTGTTCAGTCAGCTGCTGGATCGGTTTTACTGTGGTCGGTTGCTGTGCTTCTTGCAAGCTGGTTGCTGTACGCCACGCCAGTTGCTCTGCCACACCGGTTTGAGAGGCGTAGGTAATCAGCCAGGGTTGAGCGTTTGGATCAAGCGGTTGCGTGCTGAGAGATTGGCGTGCGGCTTGGGTCAGTTTCTTCTGTTTACGACGTTTTAAATACAACATCCAGCCCGTAATGAAAAACAGCGGCATAGCCAGGGAGGCCAGCATGGCAATAAATTGATAGGTCGAACCAAAGAAACTGCCCCGATGTACAGGCAGCATGCTGCTCATGATTTTTTCATTGAGCTTTTTATCTTCATACAGCTCCAGTTTTTCAAACTGTTGCGCCTGATAGTTATAGACGGCCTGATTACGTGCGCGTTCATGTTGCGGAATCGCATCGACAAAAGACACTTCAACTTTGGCATCATCACGTTTTGGAATATTTAAGGTCAGGGTAGAATATTCACGTCCGATTTGAGCATTGACGCCAGTCCAGCTCTGGGTCAGGATGCTATTGACCTGCTCGCTTGATAAAGCCTGTTGTTTATGCTTTTTATTTCCAGATTCATTATGCTGTTGGTTACGTTGTGGCTGTTCAACACCCATGACCTTGAACATGCCGGCACGCCACCAGTCATAGGACCAGTATAGGCCTGTGCAGGCGAACAGCAGGTAAAAAACCGCCACCCAGGTGCCCACTACGGCATGCAAATCCCAGATAAAATTACGGCCTTTTAACTTGGGTTTAATGAACAACCATTGTTTAAAAGTATGCTTTTTGGGAAAGCGTAAATAGAGCCCACTCAATACAAAGAAAATCAGCATCAGGGTCGAGGCGCCAGTAATCTGGGCACCAAATTCACCTGCAGTCAGATTACGGTGTAAACGCTGAATAAATTGCAACGTATCACGGCCTTTAATTTCAGGTAACACTTCTGCCGTGTACGGGTTGACCATCATGTTATAACCACGACGTGCACCTTCTTTTTTGATATTGACGGTGGAAGATGCAGCCGGGTCGGAAGCGATGGTAATGCTGTTAATTTCGATTTCTGGTTGTTGTTGGCTGAAATGCTGGTAGAGCTCGGCAGGGGTGAGTTTCGGAGTCTGGGCGACTTCGACTACATAGCTGTCCTGATTGATCCACTTTAGAATTTGTGGCTCATAAGAATAAATCGCCCCAGTCACTCCCATGAGAGAGAGAATCAGCCCCGCAGTGATCCCTAAAAACCAGTGAATCTGGAAGAAAACTTTTTTAAACATGGTCAAAAAATGTAAATAGAGTGGAATTCATGTAAAAAATTATAACTCAAGAATAAGAATATAATGTGGATTTTGCAGGTAATATTGATTTTGATTCTCATTTATTTTAATGGGGTTAAAAAAACCTCTCATGGCGAGAGGTTTTTCAAAGCAGGATGTTAAATTGATTTAGGGGCGCCTACAGTTTCAGTCAGATGCTTACGAACGGTGTTGAAAGAAAAGTTCTTTGAATCCATACGTTTTGGCAAGATATAAGCCCCTTGCTGTTCTTCACCTTTAGGCGTTTTTACCTTGAAATTTACAAGGATGAAATCTGGTGAGTTGTACCATTCATAGATATCTTTCCAGCCAATGGTTGCCGTACCTTCTTGCAGCCCCATTTTTTGGCGCATGACGATGCCATGCGGTTGTACACCTAAGCGTAAACCCTTAATTTCCTGAACAGGGAATTCGTTCATTTTACGTTTAACATACCATTCCAGTCCAAATTTCTTGACCAGATAAAAAAGAACCACACTCACGATCACTACCCAGCAAATCACGGTTGAGTAGGTGGAGTAATATTTGATAAGTCCTGCTGCAACTAAAGAAAGCACCACGAGTGCAATCATGATCATCCATGCTTTGCGGCTGAATTTGTTGGTACTACGCCAAATCATAAGTTGAGCTTGACGTTGTTCAGCTTCGGAAACTTCGTAAGGAACAGGTTGTAGCGTATAAGCGTATAGCGTTTTGGCGGTCATAGTGTAAAAAATGAGTCTAGAACTGGGTTAAGTTTAACACCTATTGGCAGGCAAAGATATTATGCCAATGGCGAATCGTTACAGTGATGCATATTCTGTGCCGTCTTCATTCGGTTCATGGCTCAGGCTCTGTTTCAGCATGCTGAGGCGGGTCAATACTCCCAGCATTAAAGACAGTTGTTGCAAGATAATCAGCGACTTCTGCTCGCTGTCTTCATTGCGGCTCAAACGCTCCCGGATCGCCTGCATCATATTCTGTGCAGATAGGTCGGGAACTTCATCCCTGAGTAATGCCCCCTGAATGTCATCCAGTGCCTGATCCAGCAAGCTGAGCACTTCCTGATCCTGTAGTTGCTCACGATGTGCACCCAAGGCAGCAATATAGCTTAAAAAGGTATGGCTCAGGCATAAAAACTCGAAAGCCAGACTTTTCCGGTTGGCATCGATATTGGGTTCGGTGGCAATGGTCGAGATCAGCGAAGCCACTTCTGCATCGGTATTATGGGCAGCACGGCGTACCACACGATAATTCAGGGCATTATTACGGCCATGATGATATTGCGCGACCACTTCGCTCAGGTATTTACATTGAGCCTGTAAAGAACGTCGGATCGAACGGGGGAGTCTGCGGAACTTCCAGTCTGGCCAGATAAAGCTCACGCCGAACCAGGCCAGCGCACAGCCGATCACGGTATCAATAAAGCGCGGCAAACCTGCTGCAAAGGCCGAACCATCCAGATTGAAGTTGATTAAGGCCAGTATGGTAATAAAAGCCGTGGCTTGCGCATACTGTTTGCTGCGCAGCTCCAGAAACAGCACACCACTGAGTATCAGCATCACCAGCTGTCCTTCAATTGAAGGAATAAAATAGATGATGGCCAGGCCAACAATGATCCCGACCAGAGTACCGACAATACGCAGATACAGACGCCGCTTGGTGGCATTAAAATTCGGCTGGCAAACAAACAGGGCCGTTAGCATAATCCAGTAGCCGTATGCGATATCTGTCATCTGGATAAACACATAGCCAATAAACAGGACAATGGACAAGCGAACGGCATGCCGGAACAGGACCGATTCCGGGGTGAGGTGTTGTTTAACCCGAACCATAATATCGTTCCAGCCCTTGAGGTCATCATCTTTCAGCTGGCTTTCTGCGTGCTGGGCATTGATCTTTTGCAGGTTACGTTCGGTTTCCAGATTTTGTAACTGGGCATCAATGGATTTCAGGTTCTGATACAGCGCAAACAGGGCATTAATCCGAACCTGGTCATAATGGCCATCTTCCCGCAGCTTTTCCAGCGAAGCCCGTAAATTTTCAAAGCTGTGCTTGAAGCGTTTGTTATGTACATAACGGGTGCGGCTTACAATCGACTGGGCCAGATCCTGACAGGCCTTGCCCTGAATCGACAGGATACGCTGGAAACGGAACAGGATGTCACTATGCTGGAATACTTTGGCCAGTTTCTGATAGTCGATATGTGCCGAATCTGCCCGTTCGTGAATATCCTGTGCCACAAAATAATATTGCAGGCTGCGCCGGGTATCCTTCTGTCCGCGGTCTCCTTTGAGGCGGGTCAGTAAGGACATGCGCAACTCGTTAAAGATTGCCACCAGCTTGCCATTTTCCATGGCAATATCAATCATGCTCTGTTGATAGCTGGAAGGCGTCATGTCGACATCGAACAGGTTGGACTTGGCAAACAGGAAGCTGCCTAAGGCCGAGTAGGAGGCAGAAAGCTGATCGCGGACTTTACGTACCGGAAACAGCAGGAAACTGATGGTGGAAAGTAAGCCATACCAGGCTGCACCTGCGACCAGGAGAGCCGGCTGAACATACCACTGCTCAAATAAATGCACCCCCAGCATGGTATAGACAGAGGTCACCAGACAGCCATAAGCAATGGTGGCATAACGCCGGCCGAGTGAGCCGAGCAAGATCCAGCCGATACATGAGGCGATCAGTCCAATTGCGAAGGCAACCGGGTAGGGAAATAACAGCTGAACCGAAGCAGCGGTAATAAAAAAACCGATATAGGTATAAATCAGATTCATGATCCGCACAGAAAAGCGGTCATCAATATCACTAATCGCTGCTGCAACCACCCCCAGGGTCAGGGGAATTGTTGCCAGTTGATAATCGAGTAAATAAGGAACAAATGCTGTTCCGGTAAAAGCGATCAGCATGCGCACGTTATACATTAACGTGGTGTTATAGGTTGTTTGTTTTAAACGTCCGAACCAGGGATTCAAGGGGTATCCTTCTTGTATTCTGCAATGGAATTTTCATCTGGCTGTGAACATGGATAGGCTGCTCGCAGACGTTAATATTATGCACAAATCTGGTGGGGATGCTAAGCTTAGAATATTCCAAAATTTGTTAAAGTGGGGCAGTATGCAGGCCGGGCAAACCAATCAACGTCAATATTCAACAGCATGGATTATGTTGCTTGCCTTGTTAACTGCGTTAGGGCCGTTATCGATTGATATGTACTTGCCAGCCCTGCCGCAAATGGCAGACGAGTTTGGGGTAAGTACGCAAATGATTGCCAATACCTTGCCTGCCTACTTTCTTGGGCTGGCTATGGGGCAACTGATTTATGGCCCGGTAAGCGACCGGATTGGACGTAAAACGCCCCTGTACTTTGGCCTGGCACTGTATGCCATGGCCAGTCTGGCCTGTGTGTTTGCAAGCAGCGAGTGGGCCTTGATCGCAGCACGTATTTTTCAGGCGCTCGGAGGATGTGTTGGCGTGGTGATCGCACGTGCTGCAATTCGTGACCGTCTGGACATGCAGGGATCTGCACAGGCATTTTCCAGCATGATGATTGTCATGGGGCTGGCACCGATTCTGGCGCCGATGTTTGGAGCATGGATTCTTAATTTCTTCCGCTGGCAGGCGATCTTTGTCACCCTGGCAATGATCGGGGTTATATGCTGGCTCTGTGTGCACTTCTTTTTTAAAGAATCCTTGCCTGCCGAGCGCCGCTTGAAGTTATCGGTCTATCAGGTCACGACCTTATATGCAGCCATCTTGAAAGATGAGAGTTTTCGCATCCCCATGTTTGCAGGCTGTTTAACGGGGGCAGCCCTGTTCTGCTATATCAGTTCGGCTTCCGCCGTTTTTATGGGGCAGTATGGTTTATCCCAGCAACACTTCTCTTATGCCTTTGCCTTGAATGCCGCAGGCATCATGCTGATGTCTTCGGTTAACAAACACCTAAATACCCGTATGGGCGTGTACCAGCGCTTAAAGCTGGGCGGATCAATCCAGTGTCTGGGGGCATTGATTGTACTGGGTGCAGGCTTGATGGCAGATGCGCCTCTAACCTTACTAATGCCAGGCTTGTTTTTGGTCGTCTCCGGGATTGGTCTGACCGGGCCAAATGCAATGGCGCTAGCGATGTCAAAACAGGGCGCACGTGCCGGAACGGCGAGTGCCATCATGGGAAGCATGCAGTTTGCCTGTGGTTTGCTGGCCGGGATTATCCTGAATTTTCTGGTCTGGAAAGCCTCACTCAACATGGGCTTGATGATGCTGCTGTTTACCAGTGCCGGCTTTATTGCCATCTTGAAAGTCGGTAAATTGCAAGGCAGTACCTCTGGCTAAAGAGGTACTGCAATATCTCGGCTACTTTAATCTAAAAACACGGTGAAGTTCTCAACCGGCTCGCGGGGCGTAATGAACGTGTTGACAATATGGTCAGGGTCGGCATAGCCCAGTGCAATGGTACATACCAGCTCTTCATCTTCCGGTGCGCCCAGTATATCCAGTACGATCGGGTGAAAATGATTCCATGCTGCTTGCGGGCAAGTATCCAGTCCGCGTGCCTTGGCCGCGATCATGACATTCTGCAACATCATGGAAATATCCATTTTTGAACCGATGCCCATGGCTTTATTTACAGTAAAGTACAGCCCCACAGGTGCATCGAATAACTGGAAGTTGCGCAATTGCTGCGCTGCCATTTTTTCTTTTTCACCTTTCTGGATGCCTAGCAGGCCATAAAGTCCCCAGCCATTGGCACGGCGGCGATCGATAAAGGGCGAAATCCAGGTCTGGGGATAATAAGCAAAGGTTTCTTGATATTGGGCAGCCAGTTCCGGTTTTTGCAAGAGTTCAATTTGCGCTGCACACACACGTTCAATCATTTCTGCACGTTTTTTGCCTGTCACTACATAGACTTTCCATGGCTGGACATTGGTTCCGGAAGGAGCACGGCTTGCCACGGTCAAGATATCCTTAATGGTCTGGGGGTCAACCGGGGTATCTAAAAATGCACGTACCGAATGCCGGGAAGTGATTGCCTCATCTACATGGCGGACTTGTTCCATGTTCATAAAACACCTCATCATTTTGGTTTTTTCATGGCAGAAGACTATAAAGCAATAAATATTTTTTGTTGGCGGTTTTTGCGGTATAAATAATGTGGCGGCTAAAAAACATGCAGGCAAATAAGTGGATGAGCAGCAATTGTTGCGGGTTTTCTATATTTTGTTTGGTTTGTGTGAGAAATAATTCTATAAGTAACATAATGAAATCGAAATAATATTTATGGCAGCCTGTAGAATTCGAATAAACTCTTTAAGTAAAAAGTACACACAATATCCGAAATTTATGCATAATACGCCCTTTTTAAAATTGATTAGGCTTTCCTTACTGATTGGGTGAGGGGGAATTTTCTATTTGCAGACTGTTTGAATTTACCCAATTCATCGTCTGTGGGAAATGTTGAAATATACACCATATACAAGGAGCTTCTCATGAGTTTATCTCTCATCCGTAAGCCGTTCGTAATGCAAGGACTGGCAATCACTGTTGCAGCCTTAATGATGAACAGTACACATGCTGCCAGCGAGCAAGAACAGATTCAGCAACTTCGCGATGAAGTCAAGGAATTAAGAGCGTTATTACAGCAGTATGTTCCCCAAGCAAAACAACAAAATGAACCAACACAAGTTAGCGTAGCGCCTGCTGCGACAGCTGTTACAACACAAAATCAGAATACACCGGTTGTAGCTGCTGCGACTCCAAAAAAATCTCCACTGAGCTTTAGTACCGCTTCTGGTGCAGAAGTAAAACTATACGGTTTCGTGCGTGGCGATGCTTCCTACCAGTCCAAAGGTGGGGATGGCATTTTCAACCGGATCAACAAGGTTGATCTGGAAGGGGCTGAAAAAAACAGTGACCGTTTTTATAGCACTGCTGCCACAACCCGTCTGGGGCTTGATTTTAAGGCACCTGTTGAAGGGGCAGATGTTGGCGGGAAGCTGGAAGTAGACTTCCGTGGCGGTAGCAGCAATGACACCATCCGTATCCGTCATGCCTACCTGACCTTCAATGACTGGTTATTTGGTCAAACCACATCAACCTTCCTGGCGACAGACTTGCAACCGGAAATGCTCGACTTTAACTCTCCTCTGGGAATCGGCACCTACCGTACCCCAATGGTACGTTATAGTGGCAAGTTCACTCCTGAGACCAGTTATGCCGTCGCTCTGGAAAAGGGCAATGACGATAACCGTACCCCGGCCTTAACCTCAAAATTGAAATATGATTTTGCAGAAGGCAAGGGCACCACTTCGGCACGTGCCTTGTTGACTGAAGCACGTAGCAAAGCAACCTATGATAAGGACAATAACCGCGTCCATTCTGGCGAGGCTGAACTTGGCTGGGGTGTTGCTGTTGGTGCAAAATACAAATTTACGGATGCATTACAGGCCATGATTGACTATTCGCATGTCAAAGGCGATAGTAAGTTCCTGTTGTATACCAACAATGCATTTAATGTGAATCCAACGAATTTTGATTTAAATCTCAATGAGTTTGATGCATTTACAGTAGGCACAACCTATCAGATTAGCCCGAAATTGCGCAGTACCCTGGCTTATGGTGCAATGTTTGCAGATGATAGCAATGACTTTGCCAAGCAGGCGGTCATTGCCAAAGACACTGCCCAGAATAAAACCTTGCAACAAGGCTGGTGGAATATCATGTATTCACCGGTAACCCCGGTAACGTTTGGCCTGGAGTATATCTATGGTGAACGTAAAACCTTTGACGGGCAAAAGGGTACAGATAATCGTGTAGGGGCAATGGCCCGCTATAACTTCTAAGCCATCTATCCTGTAGGTGAAAATCATCCGTGAAAACCGAATCGGTGATACCGGCATGGGTTCTGACATAGAACTGTATGCTTTTTATAAAGCTGATTGAGTTTTCACTCATTTTGAGAGTTACTATTTTAGCAGTTCCGGTGACGGGTCAAGCCATCAAACGGACTGCTAAAGTAAACGGAAGAAGATATGGAATTTACTTTTAATGGTTTTTATACCCTGATTTCGGCGGTTATCGTCTTGTTATTAGGGCGTTTGCTCGTTAATAAAATCGACTTTCTAAAACGCTATAACATTCCCGAACCTGTCGCTGGCGGTCTGGTTGCTGCGGTGGTCTCCCTGCTGGTGCATTCACTGTGGGGCTATAGCATTGTTTTTAGTAGCGAGCTACAAACCAGTTTTATGTTGATCTTCTTTGCTTCGATTGGTTTAAGCGCCAATTTTATGAAGTTGAAGGAAGGTGGTATCGGGTTGGTGATCTTCCTGATCTGTGTGGCATCCTTTATCGTGGTTCAGAATGCGGTCGGCATGAGTCTGGCGACGATGCTCGGCATCGATCCGCTGGTTGGCCTGATTGCAGGTTCGATCACACTGACTGGTGGTCACGGTACCGCAGGTGCGTGGGGTGAGATTCTTGAATCTCAACACGGCATTCAGGGTGCGTTAGCGCTGGGTATGGCAAGTGCTACCTTTGGTCTGATCATCGGTGGTATTATCGGTGGACCATTGGCAAAACTGCTGATTAACCGTTACAGTCTTGCACAGGCACAGACACCGGCCGAGATCAAGAATCGCGATACACATCTGGATCAGCATCCTGATGAACTGGCGCCATTTGAAAATCCGCATCAAGTCCGTTTAATCACTGCTGATAATGCCATTACCACTTTAGGTATGTTTGCTGCCTGTCTTGCCTTTGCAGAGTTCATGACCGGTTACAGTAAAGGCACCTGGTTCGAGTTACCGACATTTGTATGGGCACTCGGTGGTGGTGTCATCCTGCGTAATATTCTGGAAAGCGTATTAAAGGTCGATATCTTTGACCGTGCGATTGATGTTTTCGGTAACGCTTCATTGTCGCTTTATCTGGCTATGGCCCTGCTTTCACTGAAATTATGGCAACTGGCAGATCTGGCTGGTCCATTGGTCGTCATTTTGGGTGCGCAAACCATTACGATGGCTTTGTATGCAGCATTTGTGACTTTCCGTGTCATGGGTAAAAACTACGATGCCGCTGTTCTGGCAGCAGGTCATTGTGGTTTCGGTATGGGGGCAACACCAACTGCGGTTGCCAACATGCAGGCAATTACCAATATGTATGGACCATCGCATAAAGCGTTCCTGATTGTTCCGCTTTGTGGTGCGTTCTTCGTTGATTTAATTAACGCAACAGTAATTCAATTAATTTTGAAATTCTTTGCCTAAGTCGGATCAAAAGCCCCACGCGGGGCTTTTTTGATTCATCCATTGTTATCGTATATGCACGGATGTGCATAAAATATTTAAAAGCGAATAAGTGATGAATGAAAAATTAAATGACACCCTGATGGCTTGGGTAAGTTTTTTTAATGATCCTTTATGGGACTTCCTCGTTATTTTCCTGCTCGCTGTAGGGATTTTCTATACGATCGCGACGAAAGCCGTTCAGATTAGAATGTTCTTCCACAGTATCAAGGTAATGAAGGGCAGCCGTAAAGGTGAGAAAGATACACACGGGCTTACTCCCTTTCAGGCCTTTGTTACCGGTCTGGCCAGTCGTGTCGGGGTCGGTAATATTGCCGGTGTTGCAATCGCCATTGCGATTGGCGGGCCTGGCGCAGTATTCTGGATGTGGTTTACTGCATTGCTGGGGATGAGTTCGGCTTTTATTGAGTCTTCGCTTGCTCAGTTATTTAAAGTCAGAGACAGTAATAGCAAGCAGTTTCGGGGTGGACCGGCTTACTATATTACTCAAGGCTTACGTAGCAAAACCTTTGGTGTGATCTTTGCGCTTGCCTTGATCTTTACCTATGGTTTTGTATTCAACTCGGTTCAGATCAATGCCATTGCCAATGCCTCTTCACATGCATGGGGTTGGGACAAGGCCAATCTGGTAGCCCATCTGGGTGGCGTTGATCTGGTCATCTCGTGGGTGGGTCTGGCCCTTGTTGTTTTAGTTGCACTGGCTATCTTTGGCGGGATCAAACGTATTGCCAAGTTTGCAGAAATGTTTGTACCGTTAAAAGCCGGTTTATATTTAGCGGTTGCTTTATACATTGCGCTCAGCAACTACGAACTTTTACCGGGCATCTTTAAGCTGATCTTCACTGAAGCATTCCAGTTTAATGCCGCTGCCGGTGGTTTCTTCGGTGCCATGATTTCCATGGCGATGATGCAGGGGATCAAGCGTGGCCTGTTCTCGAACGAGGCCGGTATGGGTTCTGCTCCGAATGCTGCGGCAGCCTCTGATGTAAAACATCCTGTGAATCAGGGGTTGGTACAAATGCTGGGTGTATTCGTTGATACCTTCATTGTATGTACCAGTACCGCGATGATTATCCTGATCTCTGGTGTGTACCACGATGCAGGCTTTGTCGGCGTTGAGTTGACCCAGCGTGCCCTGGAGTCTCAGGTCGGCAGCTGGGGTGGTGACTTCCTGGCGATTCTGTTATTCCTGTTCTGTTATTCAGCTGTATTGGGTAACTATGCCTATGCCGAGAGTAATGTACAGTTCATCAATAACAATCCAAAAGTCATGTTTGTATTCCGTGTCTTTGTGTTGGTCATGGTGTACTTCGGTGCAATCGGTAGCGTTCCGCTGGTATGGTCGATGGCTGACCTGTTCATGGGGATCATGGCAACCATTAACCTGGTCGCAATCTTACTGTTAACGCCAATGGCGCGTACCTTGTTGAAAGACTATACTGCACAGTTGAAGAAAGGCGTAAAAGAGCCTGAGTTCAAGATTGATCAATATCCGGAACTGAAGAAGAAAGTAGGTTCTGATATCTGGTAATCGGTATTGGTCAGTGCGTAAATGAATGAAGAGCCCCTTGCGAGGGGCTTTTTTTATGACATCCAAATGACAAATGCAAAAAAACTGCTACATCTTTTCATTTTTTCCAGCGCTAAAATCCGGTACAGCAAACACAGACAATAATATGAACATGGCAACACTGCGTATGAAACAGCTTAAATTATGGATGCTTGGCCTTTCAATGATGTGTCTGGCGGGTTGTCAGAGCACAGCTCACCTCAGTCCTGTGGTTGAAGATGCACGGGCTCAGGCTGTATCGCAACCGTTTTCCTATATCAAGCAGCAACAGAAACGGCCGGTAGTGGCACTGGTACTGGGCAGTGGTGGAGCGCGGGGCTATGCCCATATTGGGGTGATTGAGGTACTGGAACAGCAGGGCATTCGTCCCGACTTTATTGTGGGAACCAGTGCCGGCAGTATTGTCGGTTCTATTTATGCCAGCGGTAAAAGTGCTGCCGAGCTGCGTGATATTGCGCTCAAGTTAAAAGCCAATGACGTCCGGGATGTCAATGTCAGCTTAAAGGGCTTTTTTGATGGAAAGAAGGTTGAAGACTATATCAACCAGCAAGTTCACAATACGCCGTTACAAAAGCTGAAAATTCCGATGTATGTGGTGGCCACCGAACTCCGGGATGGCAGCAGAACGGTTTTTAACTATGGCAATACCGGTCAGGCCGTGCGCGCTTCTGCCTCAATTCCCAGCATGTTTGTACCGACCAAAATTCATGAGGTCGAATATGTCGATGGCGGGCTGGTGAGTCCGGTACCGGTACAGGTTGCTCGTGAGTTAGGGGCAGATGTGGTGATTGCGGTGGATATTCTGGCCCAGCCGATCCACACCGAAACCTCCAATGTCTGGGGGCTGTTTAACCAGAATATTAATATTATGCAGGGGCGTCTGGCTGAAGAGGAACTAAAACAGGCCGATATTGTGATTCAACCTGACCTTCGCGAAAAAGCACATATTTTTGATGTAAAAGGCCGGGAGTCAACCATGCAGGCTGGAATTGAGGCTGCTCAAGCAAAACTGGCAGAGATCCAGTGGGCAATCCAGCGTAAAACAGATGCATCTCCCCCTGAGCAACAAGATATGGCGGTACAACAGCATGCTGCATTGCCCAGATAACCATCGCTGGCTGGCTGAGTGAGATTTATACTGAGCCAGTCTGGTAATCATTAGTGTTCTGAGAGATAAATATTCTACAAAAAACTATTAAAACCAGCAGAAAAATAGTAAATATCTACAAAACATAAAACTTTTCTCTCTAAGCGTTTTAAGTTTGAAGTCATAGGATGACGACTAAAGTTAATTGCAACACAACAAGGATTGTTAAACACGATGTTTAAGTCTTTTTTTCCAAACCCGCGGCCATTTTTTATTTCCGTGGTGATCTGGCTATCACTCAACATGTTGCTATGGTACAGCAGTGGTCATAGCTGGGGTGAATATCTCGGTTTTGCTCGGGGCTATAGCGATGCCCAACTCCCGATTGATGTCAGCCGTTTCTGGGCCCCTTCATTTCTGTGGTTTTATCTCTGGTTTCTGATTGCAACCGCTTTGTTTGCCGGTTTCTGGCGTATCTGTTCAGCCAATAAATGGCAAATATGGTCGATCTGGGGCTCTGCCTTTATCCTGTTTAATATCTGGTTCAGTGTGCAGGTTGATGTGGTGATTAATGCCTGGTATCAGCCTTTTTACAATTTAATCCAGAAAATGGTATCGAGTGGCGGTGGAGACCTCAACCTGCTTTATAGCGAAATGCTGACGTTCATCTTTATTGCGATGGTCTATGTCACCATTGCCGTATTAAACCTGTTTTTTGTCAGCCATTATATTTTCCGCTGGCGAACCGCCATGAATGAGTACTACACCCAATATTGGGACCGGCTCCGCCATATTGAAGGGGCTTCACAGCGTGTGCAGGAAGATACCATGCGTTTTGCAAAGACTTCAGAAAGTCTGGGAGTCAGCTTTATTGAAGCGATCATGACCCTGATTGCCTTTTTACCGATCCTCTTGCAACTTTCAGTTCATGTAAAAGTGTTGCCGGTTGTGGGCGAGATTCCGCATGCTTTAATGATTGCAGCCCTAGGCTGGGCAATTTTTGGAACCGTGGTGTTGATGCTGGTGGGGTATAAGCTGCCCGGTCTGGAATTTAATAACCAGAAGGTTGAAGCTGCTTATCGTAAGGAACTGGTGTATGGTGAAGATCATGCAACCCGTGCCGATCCATTGACCTTGAAAGAGCTTTTCAGTAAGGTTCGCCTGAATTATTTTAAGCTGTATTTTCATTATACCTACTTTAATCTGGTGCGTATCTGGTATTTGCAACTAGATAATTTATATGGCGTTTTTATTCTGGCGCCCTCAATTGCCGCGGGTGCAGTAACGCTGGGTGTCATGATGCAAATCCTGAATGTATTCCAGCAAGTGAGAACCTCCTTTCAATACCTGATTACCTCATGGCCAACGATTATTGAATTATTATCTATCTATAAACGTCTTAAAGCTTTTGAAAAGACTCTGGATTAGGCTGTTAAACCGAACTAGGCCGAAGCAGATTGCTTCGGCTTTTGGTATTGTCTGTGATTGTGGTTTTTATGTGAAAAGTGAATATATATTGCAACGAAAATGACTTTATCTGAGGCCTATGTTTCACTATAGTCTTTTGATTCAATTAATGATCTTTCATTTTGCTTGTGTATAACTGAAAACCTAAATCAACAGGATAAATCATGAAACCTATATTGCTTAAAAGTGCCTTGGTGCTTGCGCTGGCGACTGTTACTGCACATGTATGGGCAACTCAAGCCACACAGTCCAGCTTAACTCAAAAAACATCAGGAATTGACCAGCAATATATTGACCAGAGTGTGCGTGCCAGTCATGACTTTTATGACTATGTAAATGGCACGTGGTTAAAAAATACTGAAATTCCAGCAGATAAGGCACGCTGGGGGACTTTCAACGAGTTGCATGAATTATCAATCAATCAGCTGCATGCCATTGTTGATGAGCTGGGTACTAAAACATGGCCGGCAGGCAGTGTCGAGCAGAAGGTTGCTCATCTCTATGCCAGCTTTATGGATGAAAAAGCAATTGAAGCGCAAGGAATCAGGCCGTTAAAGCCGGAACTGGCACGGGTGGACGCGATTCGGAACAAGGCCGAGCTGGCCGGACTGATGGGACATTTCTCCCGGATTGGTGTCAGAGGGCCGTTTGATATCAGTATTGATCAGGACATGAAATGTTCCGATGTCATGATTGCAGGTTTGCTCCAGCGTAAACTGGGCCTGCCGGATCGGGATTATTATTTAAAAGACGATAAAAAATTTGTAGAAACCCGCAGCAAATATGTGCAGCATATTCAACGTATGTTGCAACTGGCTGGTGATACGCAAGCAGCCTGGCATGCACAGGATATTTTGCAGCTTGAAACGGCACTGGCCCGGATTCAATGGAGCAACGTCCAGAACCGTGATTTATCCAAACGCTACAATATTTATAAAACCGGCGAGTTAAAAAAATTAACGGGCAGTTTTGACTGGAATACCTACCTGACTACGGTTGGTGTCAACGATAAAATCCAGACCATTCAGGTACATCAGTTAAGCTATTTCAAGGCACTTGATCCGGTGCTGCAAAAAACACCTCTGCCAGTCTGGAAAGCTTATTTTAAATGGAACCTGATCAGCAGTTTTGCCCCTTATCTGGATAAAGCGTTGGTCGATGAGAGCTTTGCTTTTTATGGCAAGACCTTACGTGATGTCGGAGAGCAGGAAGTACGCTGGAAACGTGGTATCCAGATGGTCAATGGGGTGCTGGGGGATGGACTGGGCAAGCTGTATGTAGAAAAGCATTTTTCTGCCGACAAGAAACAGCGTATGGATGTGCTGGTTCAGAACCTGATACGGGCTTATGATCAAAGCATCAGCGAGCTGGACTGGATGAGTCCTGCCACCAAGGTGCAGGCCAAGAAAAAGCTGGACAGCCTGTCGATTAAAGTGGGTTATCCGAAAAAATGGCGTGATTATTCAGCCTTGCAGATCAAGGCTGATGATCTGGTCGGGAATGTGCTGCGGGCCAGACAGTTTGAGCATCAGCAAGAACTGGATAAGCTGGGTAAACCTGTTGATCGTGATGAATGGTTTATGTCACCGCAAACGGTGAATGCCTATTACAATCCATCCTCAAATGAAATCGTCTTTCCTGCTGCGATCTTACAACCGCCATTCTTTAATATCGAGGCCGATGATGCCGTCAATTATGGCGGGATTGGCAGTGTCATCGGGCATGAGATCAGTCATGGTTTTGATGATCAGGGCAGCCAGTTTGATGAGCTGGGCAATATGCGCAACTGGTGGACAGCACAGGATCATCAGAAGTTTAAGGCCAAAACCCAGGCTTTGGTGGCGCAATACAATGCCTATGAGCCGATTGCAGGCTATCACGTCAATGGTGAGCTGACTTTGGGGGAAAATATTGCCGATAATTCTGGTTTGTCGATTGCTTATAAAGCCTACCAGATTTCTTTGGGAGGCAAACCCGCTCCCGTAATTGATGGGCAGACTGGCGAGCAGCGGTTCTATATGGGCTGGGCGCAGGTCTGGCGTGCCAAAACCCGTCAAGCACAAGCAATCGTATATTTGAAAACCGATCCACATGCACCGGACAGAGTGAGAGCCAATGGTGCTTTGGTCAATCAGACACCGTTTTATGATGCCTTCCAGATCAAGGAAGGAGACCGCATGTATTTGCCGCCAGAGAAACGCGTGAGCATCTGGTAAACCGGAAACATAAAAAACCTGCATCATGCAGGTTTTTTTATATATCTTGCTGAGGCTTACAGAAAGCAGATCCCCAGTCCTGCACCGGCTGCCATGACCCATAACGGGTGAATTTTCTTAAACATGCCGAGGAGGGCAGTCAAGATCACGATCATGACCAGAAGCAGGTTTTGTGCAGATGTATCGGCAATCATCCAGGCACTGACCAAGACCAAGCCAACAGTAATCGGTTTCAGGGCTTTTTCAAAACGTGCCCGTAACGGATTGGCTTTAAAGCGTTCCCAGAATTTGAGTGCATATATGGTAATGATTGACGAAGGGCCAAATTTTGCCAATGAGGTGATGAGTAAACCTGCCGGGCCTGCCACATGCCAGCCGACCAGAGGCACAATCATCATATTGGGGCCGGGTGCCGCCTGTGCCATGGCAAATAGCGAGCTAAACTGTTCTGCACTCATCCATTGGTGCACGGTTACCACCTGATGCTGCATTTCCGGCAGAATGGCATTGCCACCACCAAAGGCCAGTAGTGAAAGCTGAGTAAAAACCACGGCAAGGGTAAGTAAGATCATGATTTTTTCACTCCCAATACCAGCATGTTAATGGCCAGTAGCATCGCTAACGTCAGTGCCAATGGCAGTTTGACCCAGAGCATAAAAATAAAGGTCAGGCCAATGGTAAATATGGTCAGATAGCTCTTTAAAATCGGCCTGAGCATCTTCAGGCCTGTTGCAAACAGCAAGCCTGCGGCAGCAGCGGCCAGTCCCTGAATCATATGTTTGACGGCAGGGAGATATTGAAAATGTTCATAGACCTGATAGATGATCAGCACGATTGCTGTTGGGGCGGAGATCAAACCGAGGACTGAGCTGATCGCACCTTTAACGCCCTGAAATTCCATTCCAATGGCCACGGCCATATTGATGATGTTACCGCCCGGTAATAACTGGCATACGCCAAGCAAGTCGGTAAATTTGCCTGCATCAATCCATTTGTGTTCTTCAACGATAATGCGATGAGCCAGTGGCAGCACGCCACCAAACCCCATTAATCCCAATTGCATAAACCCCGTAAATAGTGCCTTACAATCAGGAGCTGTACTCAGAGGCTCATGCTGTATTGAGAGGACTTGGGCTTTCATTGGATTACCTTTCTGTTCAACCTTGTGAGCTATAGCATGAAAGATTTGTGGTATATTCACAAATGCTATTTTTGCCATTATCTATACTTTTAAGGTATGTATGATTGATATTCATAAGCTCACTGCCTTTGTGGCTGTGGTTGAAGAAAGTAATATTTCCAAAGCCGCCGTCAGGTTGCATATGCAACAGCCGCCCTTGACCCGATTGATTAAAAGCCTCGAACAGGAACTGGATACGGCTTTGCTTAAACGTCTGCCACGTGGTGTCGAGGTTACGGAGGCCGGCAAAGCGCTATATCAGGAAGCAATTACCATTCTGGCGCATGCCCAGTCGATTCCGAAACGGGTAAAGAACATTGCTCAGGGGCTGGAAGGCCAGATCAATATCGGTTTTACCAACTCCGCAGGTTTACATCCTTTTTTGCCGGCTTTATTACGTCAGTTCCGCGAGCAGTTTCCGGCAGTGGCCATCCATCTGGAAGAGGACAGCAGCACCGCCTTAACCGATGCCGTGATCAATGAAAAACTGGATATTGTCTTTCTACGTAAGCCTGCGCCCATTCATGCCGCAGTACAGAGTATCCATGTACTGGATGAACCCTTGATTGTGGCCTTACCCAGTAACCATCCACTGGCCGGGCATGCAGGACCAATCCGTTTGCTAGATCTGGAACCTTATGAATTTGTGTTGTATCGCCGTCTTGCAGGGCAGGACCTGTTTGATAATATTCTGGCAAATTGCTATCAGGCAGGCTTTAGTCCCAATATTGTACAGGAGGCGCCCCGCCTGACCTCAAGCCTCAACCTGATTGCGGCAGGGATTGGACTGTCCATTGTCCCTGCATCAATTCAGGATTTCTGGAACAAGCAGATCGTGTATAAAGCACTTGAGGCAAAAAAACCATGTATTGCCCCGATCTATGCGATTTGTCGTGCCCAAGGCCGGAGTATTCGGGCTGAACATTTCTTAAGTCTGCTTCAAGCCAGCCAAGCCATTTGACGGGTATTTTAACTTGTGGCTTCAAGTACAATCTGAGCCGATCATACGGTATAAGTCTGACCATAACCAAGTATGCACGACTAGCTGGTGCTGGTTCGATATTTATACCGGGTGGAGGTAGATGGATAATTGCAAACAAGGCAAAGGTTGTGACTGACCATGCCACCCGAGATTTATCACACGGTGTTCAGCAAAGTGTTAAATGCATGGCAGTAGGGCATTGCTGAGTAGTCTGGCAACGGTAGCGCTTGCTACATTTTTAAGTGTTCGGAGTGGGGATACCTGATCAGGCTGGAATCATGGTTAAATCATGTATTGAAAAGAAAAATAGCCTAAGGAATGAATATGCAGAACAATAAGACGGGTTTGACTGTAATGCTGTTGCTGGCTATATCGACCTGTTTAAGTACGATTACATCTGCTGCACCCCTACAAATTGTGGAATTTAAAAAGGGACAGCTGAGTTCGGCTGAACAGAAGCAGCTCTGCGATCAAATCAAGGACTTCTGCCAGCAAGGTGTACAATGGCGCAGCTTAAAAACTGCGGACGGTCATTTATGGATGTTATCGGGCCGGAATGATATTGCCCGCTTCAAGCCTACAGCAACCGGCCTTAAACTGGACAGTAAATGGAGTATTGTGACGGTCGCAAGCGATGATGACCGGCATAAACAATATATATTTCCCAAGCTTTTTCCGCTGACTCAACAGCGTTATGCAATTGCAATCCTGGATCAATATTCTGAAATGTATTCGGGAGGCGGCGCTGGCATTGAGCGTGCCAGCTTTTACGAGTTAGAGGATTCCGGCAATGAACGTGTCTTTATCAAAAATTATCCTTTTAGCTTTAACCGGATGATTCGGGCCTGTTTCTCGGAACAGGACTATGAACGCTCTAAAGGAAAATGTCATGATGAAGATAGCCTGAGTCTGGATATCCGTCCGATCAAACCAATGCTTTGGCAATTTCGTTATCGTTACAGTCTGGATGTCTCCCCTGTATCAGATTCGGGCGAGAAATCATTTAAGGGCAGTCGTAACCTGAATATTGATTTAAATAAAGCACCGCAGCAGCCAGATATACCCGCATCATGGGATTATGCCGGTATGGAATAAATGCACATGCAGGAATATAGGATGGTTTTAGAGGAGCATTTTACACTTTTGCAAAGCTTGAAAGGCGTGGATTTACGCAATTTACAGCGACATTACAGATGATTTGCCTTGTACATGGTACAAAGGGAAAGATTGCAATTTGGAACTGTGCTTATGTCTCGCGTTTATACTTCTGTCTGCCGTAATTTTTCTCATCTGAGCCGTTCTGTCTTGATGGCTGCGGCTGTGTTGGGGACTACTCAGGTGGCAATGGCAGGACCAACGGTCGATCAACTCAGTGATTGTCTGGTGAAATCGACCACCGCAGCCGATAAAACCACGGTTTTACAATGGACGTTTAGTGCTTTGGCTGCGCATCCTGATTTAAAGGCATTCAGCAATGTCACGCCTGAGCAGAAAACCCAGTTAGATCAGAAACTGGCGCAGGTGTTACAGCGAGTGATTGTGGAGCAGTGTTCGACGCAGACCAAAGCCGTGATTAAAGCTGAAGGTGTTAAGGCCGTTGGGGAGGCTTTCCAGCAGTTAGGTCAGAGTGCAGGGCAGGATATTGTCAAAGACCCAGCGGTCAGACAGCAGTTGCAAGGCACCTTGCGTTATATTGATTTAAATAAATTAGTGACGACTTTTTTAACGCCTGATATCTGGAATAAGTTGGGTGTGTTAAGAGGCCAGTAAAAGTTTAAGTTTTTTCTATTGATTAAAAGGAATTGCTAAAAAATGACCTATACGTATAATTAAATAGTTAATACGTATAGGGAGAAACTTATGCAAGCAAAATTAACATTGTCTATTGATAAAAATGTGATTGAACGAGCAAAACATTATGCTCAACAGCATCAGCAAAGTGTTTCTAGCCTGGTAGAGGCTTATTTGGACCGTATCTCAGCTCAAGCGAATAGAACCAATGAGCTTCACGCCCCAATTACAGAGCATTTAACTGGAATGTTTGCAGAACAGGATAACGGGCAGGATTATAAAGAATTACTTGCAGATGGACGTATGGAAAAGCATCTATGAGTGAGCGTATTTTTATCGACTCTGATGTGATTTTAGATGTCGCTTTAGCGCGTCAGCCTTTTGTTGAGGCGAGTCAGTCTGTTCTGGCCTTGTGTGAAAATAGAACTTTTACAGGCTGTATTTCATCCAATAGTGTTGCCAATATTTACTATATTTTGCGTAAGTTAGGTGGGGATGAGAAGGCTCGTATATTTATAAAGCAGCTTCTAAAATTTTTCGTCATTATTCCTGTAGATCATGTTGGAATTACCAATGCTTTAGAGTCTAAATTTACTGATTTTGAAGATGCTATTCAGCATTTTGCTGCTTTGAGTTTTGGTTGTACGATGATTGTCACTCGAAATATTCAGGATTATAAGTTTGCTGAATTAAAGGTGGCTTTACCGAGTGGTTTGGTTGATTAAAGGCTTAGTTTAAAACTAAGCCTTTTAGAATTTAGCTTTTTAACTTTATATATATTTGTTTATGTCCATTTTCTAATAAACGCTCATCATATTCAAAAATATCTGTATGGCTTTTGATTAAGTCCACAACTTTTTTGAATCCATAATTTCTTGGATCAAAGTCATTTTGTAATAATTTCCATTGAGAAGTAAAAGAAGAGGCCGGTATCCATTCAACATCGTGATTATCAAAAATTTGTTTGATTGTGGACAATGGTAATTCAGGATGTGGGCTAGATATTATGATAGGAGTCTTTTCTACTTTTTCAATTTCTTTGTCTGTGTTTTTAATATTTGATTGTAGTTTATTCTGCTGTGAGATTACTGCAAACCCCTCATCATCTCTTAAATTTTCTACATAAGTGAAATGGGAGCAAGCATTTCTAAAAGCTTCAGGAGTTTGCATTTTTCCAAAACCGTAAACTGTGGCACCTTGCTCTTTAATGCGAATGGCTAAAGCAGTAAAATCGCTATCACTGGAAACGAGTGCAAAGCCATCAAAACGATTGGTATAAAGTAAATCCATTGCATCAATAATCATAAAACCATCAGTGGCATTTTTTCCTGTAGTATACGCAAATTGTTGCATTGGCTTAATCGCTAAATCATTAATAGCTTGTTTCCAGCTCCCATTTTGATTAACAAAATTTCCATAAATCCTTTTTACGGTGGCTTCACCATATTTTGTCAACTCATCTAGAATATTTTTAATATCTTTTGCTGAGGCATTATCTGCATCAATTAATACAGCAAGTTTAGCTGTTTTTTCTTCACTTACATTGAATATTGTCTTTAAAGCCATTATTTTCTCAAAATAAAACCCCGTATCAATACGAGGTTTTATATCATTAAATCAATTGATTAGCCAATAAATTAACCAATCAATTTTTTCATGAGTTCATTGACTTGAGCAGGGTTGGCTTTACCCTTAGAGGCTTTCATCACTTGACCGACAAGACCATTAAAGGCTTTTTCCTTACCAGACTTGTACTCTTCAACCATTTTTTCGTTGGCTGCAAGCACGTCCTTGATGATTGCTTCAATCGCACCAGTATCGGTTTCTTGCTTCAAGCCTTTCTCGGCAATAATGTCATCTGCAGATTTACCTTCTGCTTCCCACATAAAGCCAAACACTTGCTTCGCAATCTTACCGCTAATGGTATTGTCCACAATACGCGCGATCATGCCACCCAATTGCTCAGCAGAAACAGGAGAATCTGCCAATTCTAGGCCCGCTTTGTTTAAAGCGCCTGAGAATTCACCCATCACCCAGTTTGCAGAGACTTTACCTTGCTTGGCACCGCCAGCAGCAGCCACAACAGCTTCATAGAAGTCCGCCATTTCGCGTGACAGCGTCAATACATGCGCATCGTACTCAGTTACACCAAAGTCTACGATAAAGCGTGCACGGCGTGCCGCAGGCAACTCTGGCATGGTTGCTTTGATGGCTTCAATCTGCTCATCGGCAATAATCACTGGCAACAAGTCCGGATCAGGGAAGTAGCGGTAGTCGTTCGCTTCTTCTTTTGAACGCATAGAACGGGTTTCCATCTTGTTCGGATCGAACAAACGGGTTTCCTGATCAATCTCGCCGCCGTATTCCAGAATTTCCATCTGACGTTCAATTTCAACATTGATTGCTTGCTCGATGAAACGGAATGAGTTGAGGTTTTTCAACTCGCAACGGGTACCGAAGGGTTGACCCGGACGACGCAATGACACGTTACAGTCGGCACGGAACGAACCTTCTGCCATATTACCGTCAGAAATACCTAACCAACGCACGAGCGTATGAATCGATTTGATATAGGCAACCGCTTCTTCAACCGAACGCATATCTGGCTCAGATACGATTTCAAGTAATGGCGTACCCGCACGGTTCAAGTCGATACCCGACATGCCTTCAAACTGGTCGTGAATCGATTTACCAGCATCTTCTTCAAGATGGGCACGGGTTACACCGATGCGTTTGGTGCTACCATCTTCAAGCTGGATGTCGATATGACCCAAGCCCACAATCGGATTGTCCATCTGGCTGATCTGGTAGCCTTTTGGCGAATCTGGGTAGAAGTAGTTCTTACGCGCAAACACAGAGGCCTGGTCGATATAGGCATCAATCCCCAAACCGAAGCGAATTGCAAGATCAACCACTTCTGCGTTCAATACTGGCAGTACGCCCGGCATGGCCAAATCAACAAGGCTGGCTTGTGTATTCGGGTCTTGGCCAAATTCAGTCGATGAACCCGAGAAGATTTTAGACTTGGTGGCAAGCTGAGTATGGATCTCGATCCCGATAACGACTTCCCAACCGTCAATTAACTTTAACTTTTGAGCTTCAGCCATTATGCATTCTCCTCAGCAATTGCCGCACGTTTAGTATGCCAGTCTGTGTTTTGTTGATATTGATGCACAATCGACAGCAATTGTGATTCTGACCAGTAGTTGCCAATCAACTGCAAGCCCACCGGTAAGCTGTCTTTGTCAAAACCAACCGGTGCATTGATCGCTGGCAGGCCTGCTAGGTTTACAGCAAGGGTATAGATATCACCCAGATACATTTCAGTCGGGCTGAGGTTGGCACCGATCTTGTACGCTGTGGTTGGTGCGGATGGTGCTGCAATCACATCGACATTTTCAAAGGCTTTGAGGAAGTCTTGCTGGATCAGACGACGTACTTTCTGTGCCTTGACGTAGTAAGCATCGTAATAACCTGCAGAAAGGGCATAAGTCCCGATCAGGATACGGCGTTGAACTTCGGCACCAAACCCTTCCGAACGTGAACGTTTGTACAAGTCCATCAGGTCGACCGGATTTTCACAACGGTAGCCATAACGTACACCGTCAAAACGTGACAGGTTTGAAGATGCTTCCGCAGGCGCAATCAGGTAGTAGGTGGGTACATAGGCTTCGGTCATGTTGAGATCAATCTCAATCAGGATTGCGCCCATTTCCTCTAACTTTTTCAACGACTCTTCAACGCGTGCTTTTACATCGGCGTCTAAACCGGCCACATTGAAGTATTGCTTTGGAATACCAATGCGTAAACCTTTCACTGCTGTGCTGTTCAGGTTTGCCACATAGTCATCAACGTCTTTATTGACGGAAGTCGAGTCTTTGGCGTCGTGGCCAGCCATCACATTCATCAAATAAGCACAGTCTTCAGCCGAGCGCGCCATCGGGCCACCCTGATCCAGTGATGATGCAAAGGCGATCATACCGAAGCGGGATACACGGCCATAGGTCGGTTTCAAGCCAGTCAGGCCACAAAATGAAGCCGGCTGGCGAATCGAACCGCCTGTATCGGTACCTGTGGCAAATGGTGCAAGGTCAGCGGCCACTGCCGCAGCAGAACCACCGGATGAACCACCCGGAACATGGTCAAGGTTCCACGGGTTTGAGGTTGCCCCAAAATACGAGTTTTCGGAGGTTGAACCCATGGCAAACTCATCCATGTTCACCTTGCCTAACGTCACAAGACCCGCAGCTTTGCCTTTTGCAACCACGGTGGCATCATAAGGTGAAATGAAGTTATCCAGCATTTTTGAACCGGCCGTGGTTTTAATGCCGTGTGTACAAAAAATGTCTTTGTGGGCAAGCGGAATACCCGTTAAAGCTGTGGCATTGCCAGCCTTGAGTGCCACATCGGCGGCATCGGCTTCACGAAGTGCCTGTTCAGCAGTCACCGTCACATAACTTTTTACTTTCGGGTCAATGTGGGCAATACGCTTTAAATAATGTTCAGTCAATTCGCGTGATGAAAATTGGGCCTGTTTCAAGCCTTCAGAGAGTTCACGGATTGATAAGCGATGTAAATCTGTCATATGAAAAATTTCTTTACATTCTAAATATAAAATATTGACTAATCGAATAAAACTTATTCAATTACGCGAGGTACGAGGTACAGACCTGCTTCTGTTGCAGGCGCGACTGCCTGATATTCGTCGCGATGGTTGCTCTCGGTCACAACGTCAGCGCGTAGGGGTTGCGGGTTGTCAAATGGGCTCTTTAAAGGCTCAACATCATCGGTATTAATGCCTTTCAAGCTTTCCATCATGCCAAGGATTTTATTTAAACTTTGAGCATATTCAGCAGATTGCGTGTCATTGAGAGACAAACGGGCAAGGTGTGCAATTTGCGAGACCGTTTGCGCGTTTAAGTCTGTTGTCTGCTGAGCATCTGATGATGTAGACATAACTTTACCTAATTCAGTATTAAAAAATTTCAAAATATCGTGCGTTATAATAAGCGATTGACTTGTTCAAATCATCACATTTAGTTAAAGTTGCCACCTTGTATTCACACAAAGTTTAATTGAGAACGCCCCCGTGATTCTAAAACGACTAATTGGCTTGTTTTCGCCGGATTTAGCCATTGATTTAGGTACTGCAAATACACTTATTTATGCACCAGGCCGCGGCATTATATTAAATGAACCAACTGTTGTGGCAATTCGCCATAGTGGTTCACAAAAAATTGTTGCTGCTGTCGGTCTTGATGCTAAACAAATGTTAGGCCGTACACCAGCGAATATTTCAGCGATTCGTCCAATGAAAGACGGTGTCATTGCTGACTTTGAAGTAACTGAAACCATGTTGAATCAGTTTATTGGCAAAGTGCATGAAAAGCGTTTATTCCCGCCAGCACCCCGTGTTGTGGTGTGTGTACCATGCAAATCAACCCTGGTTGAGCGCCGTGCCATTCGTGAGGCTGTATTCAATGCAGGCGCACGTGATGTCCGCCTGATCGAGGAGCCGATGGCTGCTGCAATTGGCGCAGGTATGCCTGTTGAGCAAGCGTGCGGTTCGATGGTGGTTGATGTGGGTGGCGGTACGACTGAAATTGCCATCATTTCATTACAAGGTTGTGTTTACGCAGATTCACTACGCATCGGTGGTGATGTATTTGATGAACAGATCATCAACTACGTTCGTAAAGCGCACGGTTGTGTGATCGGGGAAACCACAGCTGAAGTGATCAAGAAAGAAGTCGGTATGGCTGTTGCAGATGGCAATACCCTCGAAATCGAAGTTCGTGGCCGTAATCTGGCAGAGGGTGTACCTCGTGCAATTACCGTAACTTCTGATGAAATTACCCAAGCGATTGCCGACCCTTTACAAAGTATCGTCAGTGCGGTGAAGTCTGCACTTGAGCAAACACCACCTGAATTGTCTTCGGATATTGCAGAACGCGGTATCGTATTGACTGGTGGGGGTGCATTGCTGCGTAACCTTGATAAATTGCTTGCCCAGGAAACTGGCTTGCCAGTGATTGTGGCAGATGATCCTCTGACTTGCGTTACACGTGGTGGCGGTAAAGTTCTGGAATTCTTTGACAATCCAAACCATGACATGCTTTTCGTTGGTTAAATCATAAGGACGAGGCGGTGCAACCGAATCTTTTTTCAAGACAACCGCCATCTTTTCGCTCATTTGTCATTGCGGTCATTACATGTCTGGTGGTGCTTTTCTTTGATTGGCGCATGCCCTATGTCATCCAGCCCGCAAGGGATGTCCTGTATGCCGCGTATAATCCGATTTATGCGCTGGCAAGCTATCCTGTACTGTCGCGAGAATGGCTTAACCAACAAACCAAATCTGAAGCCCAATTGCGCCGTGAAAATACGGCCATGCAGGCTGAACTTCTTCAGGCTCAGGTCCGCCTGCAAAAACTGTCAGAGCTTTCTGCGGAAAATAACCGTCTAAGAGGGCTGCTGGATACGCCATTAATTATTGATGGCCGTATGCAGATTGCTGAAGTGATTGGGACTGATGCCGATCCTTTACGACACATTATTATCATTAACCGTGGTTCCATGGATCATTTACGGGTCGGACAAACCGTGCTCGATGATAAGGGGATTATGGGGCAGATTATTAATGTCTATCCTCATAGTGCACGGATTATGCTGCTCTCTGACAAGGAACATTCCTTATCGGTACGGCTGGAACGGACGGGGATGCGGGCCATTGTGACCGGAACCGGCGATCTGGGACAACTTAAAATGGAATATGTGCCGACCAGCGCCAATATACAGGTCGGGGACAAAGTCTTTAGCTCCGGGCTTGGTGAACATTTTCCGGCGGGTTATCTGGTGGGAACCGTTTCCAAAATAAGCCGGCACAATTCGGGCGAATTTGCTGAAATTGACGTAGCGCCTGCTGCGCAGTTGGCCAGCGGCCATCATGTGGTGGTGTTATTCTCTGAATCATTAGCGCAGGAGCAACCTTATGCCGATCGCTAAGTTGAATTACGAGAAACGCAAAGATCCCTTGTGGATGATTATCCTGTCAATTGTGATTGGTTCCATCCTGATGGTTTATCCGATGCCTTATGAGGCTTCAGGATGGCGTCCATCGATGATGCTGATGATCATGCTGTTCTGGATACTTTACCAGCCGGTCTGGTGCGGAGTCTGGTTTGCCTTTGGCATGGGGCTTTTTGTCGATCTGCTGCTCGATGCGCCTTTGGGTTTAAATGCCCTCAGTTTTGTACTGATCAGCTTTGTGACACGTTACCTGATCCGTGAACGTCGTATCCTGACCTTTGGTAACTCATGGGTGATTGCGATTCTTGCCATTGTTGCGCATATTACCTTTTTGTGGATTAGCCAGACCATTGCCGGAACCCATTTTTCGATTGCCCGTCATTGGCAACCTGTGGTGACAGGTGTGTTAGTATGGCCACTGGTTTATTATTGTTTACATAAATGGCGCATATAATTCTGGCATCAAGCTCACCTCGCCGGCAGGAGCTATTAACACAACTGGGGCTGGATTTTGAAATCTATAGCCCGGATGTTGATGAGGCGGTGCTTGATGGGGAAACAGTTCAGCACTATGTTGAACGGTTGGCCCGGGATAAGGCGCAGGCAGTTTTAGCCCGGTTTCCGGATGCCATTGTGATTGCCGCCGATACCAGCCTGAGCTTTGCCGGGCAGATTATTGGCAAGCCAGAATCAAAGCAGCATGCCTTTGCTATCTGGTCGGCACTTTCCGGACAATGGCATGATGTCTATTCCGGTGTATGTGTTGCGACTTCATCCCAGAGCCTGAGCACGGTGGTACATACCGAGGTTGAGTTCCGGTCACTGAGCCATGCGGAAATGGAAAAATACTGGGCCACGGGTGAGCCGGCAGGAAAAGCTGGTGCCTATGCAATACAGGGAATTGCTGCACAATATATTCCTCAGATTCGGGGCAGCTACAGTAATGTCGTGGGGTTGCCCCTCTATGAGACAGCACAGTTATTAGAAAGGGTTCAAACTCAGGTATTGTAATACCCGGGCTAACACTTTCGGATATAAGAATTTTTATAAAGTTTTGAGTTTGCTATGGCAGAAGAGTTGCTGATTAACGTCACGCCGATGGAATGTCGTGTGGCATTGATTGAAAATGGTACGGTCAATGAACTATTCGTTGAGCGCACCGTGAAACGTGGGTTAGTGGGTAATATCTACAAGGGTAAGGTGGTGCGTGTCCTGCCAGGGATGCAGGCTGCCTTTGTGGATATCGGTTTGTCTCGAACCGCTTTTTTGCATATTAACGATATGGTGTGGTCGCGTTCGCAGCCCACTCCAAATGTCTTTGAGCTGTTGCATCCCGGACAGATGCTGACGGTTCAGGTCATGAAAGACATGCTTGGGACCAAAGGGGCCCGGTTAAGCACCGATCTTTCGATTCCTTCACGCTATCTGGTCTTGATGCCTTACGGCAACCATATTGGTGTTTCTCAGCGCATTGAGTCTGAAGACGAGCGTGATCGCTTACGCAGTATTATTGAAAGCATCCAGGCACAACATAATCTGCCCGGCAGTGTCATTGTGCGTACTGCTGCAGAGGGCGTAGATGAAGCCGCAATTGCGCAGGATATGTGTTATCTCAGCAAATTATGGGAATTTATCCAGCGCAAGCAAAAAGAAGCTGCAACCGCAGAACTGATCTTTGAAGAATTGCCTCTACCACAACGCATCGTGCGTGATCTGGCCAGCGATGAAACGGCTAAAATCTATGTCGACTCAAGAGAAATCCATGGCAAGCTGAGCGAGTTTGTTAATGAGTTTGTGCCGACCATTCAAAACCGGCTGATTCATTATCCGGGAGAAAAGCCGCTTTTTGATTTATATAACGTTGAAGAAGATATTCAAAAGGCGTTGCAAACCCGTGTAGCCCTCAAGTCTGGCGGCTATCTGATGATTGACCAGACCGAGGCCATGACGACGATTGATGTCAATACCGGCTCTTATGTCGGCGGGCGCAGTCTGGAAGACACCGTATTTAAAACCAATATGGAAGCCACCCAGGTGATTGCACGGCAGCTTCGTCTGCGTAATCTGGGCGGTATTATCATTATTGATTTTATCGACATGCAGGAAGCCGAGCATCGTGAAGAAGTGATGCGCCAGTTTGAGCGGATGCTTGAGCGTGATCATGCCAAGACCAAAATTACCCAGGTTTCTGAACTGGGTCTGGTAGAAATGACCCGCAAACGTACCCGTGAATCTTTGGAACATTTACTGTGTGAATCATGCCCAACCTGTCAGGGCAGGGGCTATGTAAAGACGGCAGAGACAGTATGTTACGAAATATTTCGGGAGATTTTGCGTTATGCCCGTGCATTTGATTCCAAGGGTGGCTTTACTGTCGTTGCTCATCCAGCGGTGATTGACCGCTTATTAACAGCAGAAGCCCCAGCTGTCGCGGATTTGGAACATTTCATTAGCCGGGTGATTAAATTCCAGGTGGAAAATCTGTATACGCAAGAGCAATACGATATCATTTTAACCTAAAGTTGTAACAAGATTTCGCTTAATCCTTGTTACAACTGAAATTTTACTTTCGATCACGAATTTTAAATACTAGAACCATAGAATGAGCCATAGGATCTTTGTGAGGTCCTTAGCAAATAATATGAGGTATATAATGATGAATGTGAGTGAAAGATTAGTGAATCACGGTTTCAAACATGTGTTAGACAGCAATCCTGTAAATACATGCTATATGGTCGATAGCCAGGGTAAAGAAGTTCAGATTACCACAGCAATGATCCGTACAGCCTGCCATCAGCTCTTACAGCGTTGCCGTACAATTAAAAAGTAAGGGGCTAACGAAAGCCCCTTAATTTATTCTGCTCTTTGTTGTTTAGTTCGCAACTTTATCTGGTTGCGGTAATTTCTCAATCGCCTGTTCAAAGCGTTGAATTTCATCTTCAAGATGAGTCAGTAAATTCTGCATTTTCGGTAATGCGTTACGGCATGCAATCAAACCGACTTCCAGTTTATCCAGATAGCTTGTCATGGTGATATTGAGTGCCTGACCATCCATCACAATTGATGCCGGGTAGAGCGCATCTAGCTTGGCACCATTCCAGTACAATGGCTCACGTGGGCCGGGTACATTGGAAATCACAAGGTTAAAGGCCTGACGTTTAGGTAACATGCCAGAAGCAATATTCAAGCCTGCCGGACCATACACCACTGCACTATAGTTGAGGATTTCATTGGCCGTCATGCGGCTAAAACGCTGTTTTGAGTTTTGTACGCTACGGCGAATGATGTCCAGACGTTCAATCGGGTCTTCGATATGGGTCGCCAGATTGGCCAGAATCATAGTAATCCGGTTGCTGACATCCGAGTCATCGGTACGTAATGAAGCCGGTACCATTGCAATCAATGGCTTCTTAGGCAAGCTGTTGTGGCTGAGCAGATACTCCCGTAAAGCGCCTGAACAAACTGCCAGAATCACATCATTTAAAGTGACGCCCAGAGATTTTGCAATACGGCGGAAACGTTCCAGTTCAAAGGATTGTGCAGCAAAACGGCGCGAAGAACTGACACGCTGATTCAGGATGGAAGGTGGTGCCTGAAAGGTCGAGACATAGTCCGGGTTTTTGCCCATCTCTTTAAAAATGGTTTGCGACAGCTCCTGCATGACTTTCGGGGCTACTTCAAGCTGTGACTTGATGCCTTCCATCACGCCCTTGATTTTGCTGACCGTAGGCGGTTTAGGTGCCTTTAAACGCTTGGTCCGTTTGCCTTCTACGCACCATAACGGGACTACATGTTTTTCATTAGGATCATGTGACAGGGATTTTTCGATCAGGCGCATACCTGCCACGCCATCCACCATGGCATGATGAATCTTGAAATACATGGCAAAACGGTTGCCTTCAATTCCCTCAATAATGTCACAGGTCCAGAGGGGCTTGGCGCGGTCAATCAGGGAACTATGCTGCTGGGAAATATATACCAGTAGCTCACGGATCCGGCCAGGATTTGGTAAGGCAATATGACGGAAATGGTGGTCAAGATCGAACTCGCTATCTTCACCCCAGAACAGGCCGTTCAGTTGATTGTTGAAGGGTGGAACAGGGATACTTTTTGACTGGCGGATTTCATTGACTAGATCATGTACGAAGGTAGGTGAAGCATTCTCTGGCAGCTCAAACAGGAACAACCCGCCTACATGCATAGGTTGCTGCCTTTTCTCGAGGGAGAGAAAGATAAAATCAATCGGATGTAGTGGGCGCATAGCAGATCTAGCCTCTTATCGCATTTTTTCTAAGACACCCTCTGGTGAAAGGGAGACTTATTTGTATTATTGAACCGTCCTGCGCAGTATATACTGTTTGTTCTGGTTAAAATATGACTTTAGACAAGCGAGTCAGGAAAAATAAAACCACTGACGAATCAGTGGTTTTATTTTAATGCAGGGCATAGATTAGTGACTTAAGTGCAAGCCGCATTCACGATGCTCTTCGCCTTTGGTCGGATCAAAGTAATCTTCATTGTCCGGTAAATTATGTTTTTGCATGTATTCCCACAGATCTTTTGAGGTCCATTTTAATAATGGCGCAACCTTGATCAGGCCATCCGGATTAATACTGACAGGGTCCATTTCTGCACGCACAGCAGTATCTGTGGCACGTAAAGCCGTAAACCAGACTTTAGGCGCCGTTTCACGTAAGGCACGTTCAAAAGGCTCTAGTTTTACTTCTGCTGTAAAGGCTTCATGTTTTGGGTCATCTAGTGCCGGTACAGGGCCTTCCAGGGCTTCACGATGGGCACGTGAACGTTTTGGCAGGTAGGTCAGCAGATTCAGGTTGAGTAACTTGCTAATTTCATCTACATATTTATATGTGGTTTCGGTATTGTAGCCATTGTCCATCCAGACCACCTGGATATCCGGTTTGACACGGGTCAACATATGCAAAATGACAGCTTCAAATGGACGGAAATTCGTTGTCACGATGGCTTTTTCATTCAGGCTTAATGCCCACTCAATGAGTTTTTCAGCATCATTGCCAAATTCTGTATTGATTTGATCCAGGTTTAAAGTCATAACACGTTGCCTTTTATGCTTATCGGTCTTTATCGTTTACACGACACATTGCTCCATATAGTAATGCAATTATGACTGGCCGGATATGTCCATGAAGGAAATTCTTATTCAAAAAATCTATGGTTAGGGAATGAAAAAAGGGCAATTGTTGAGCAGGTCTCCATGCTAAACTAGCGCAATTTTTAACACATAGGATAGTTGAATAAGCATGGAAATCGTATGCCTGGATCTTGAAGGGGTGTTAGTTCCGGAAATCTGGATTAACTTTGCAAAAAAAACAGGGATTAAAGAACTCGAAGCCACCACACGTGATATTCCGGATTATGATGTGCTCATGACGCAGCGCCTGAATATCCTCAAGCAGCATGGTTTAGGCTTAAATGATATTCAGGCCGTGATTGCAGAGATGGGACCATTTGAAGGTGCAAAAGAGTTTGTTGAGTGGGTGCGTACGCATTTTCAGCTGATTATTTTATCTGATACTTTCTATGAGTTTGCACATCCATTGATGAAACAGTTAGGATGGCCGACGATCTTCTGTCATAAACTTGAAACTGATGAAAATGGCATGATCACTGCCTATAAATTACGCCAGCCGGATCAGAAGCGTCAGGCAGTAAAAGCATTGCATGGTCTGAATTTCCGTGTCATTGCAGCAGGCGACTCTTATAACGACACCACCATGCTGGGTGAGGCTGATCACGGTTTCTTGTTTGATGCGCCTGCCAATGTTATTGCCGAATTTCCACAGTTCCCACCATTGCATGGCTATGAGGCATTAAAGCAGGCGATCCGTTCTGTATCTCAACGTGACATTCCCGAGTAAAGAATCTTCCCCAGCCCTCCTTTAGAAAAGGAGGGTGGTTCCTTTTTAACCTTGCGCTACTTCAGTCGTGGCTCAGGGTTAAGGGAGATTGCTTAGAACTTATAGCCAATCTTTAGACCATAGGCGATCGCATCATTGTTTTCAAATTCAGCCACATAACCCGGGGTATTAAACTGTGAGCCAGATTGTGCCTTGGCATCACCTAGCCAGAAATATTTCACGCCGCCTGCAATAAAGTAATTTGGGGCAGGGCTATACTGTAGACCTAAGCCGACATTCCAGTAACCTTCGGTTGGTCCTAATGTCGTCACCGGGTTACCCGCACCAGAGTCCCAGCCGACGGATACATTACCAGCCCATTGATCATTCAGTTTATGTCCGACACCTGCGGTAATCGAGTATTGATCTTCGGTATAAGCAACCAGATCAAAACCGTCTTTTTTACCTGTTGAGGCAATAATTGGTGGTAAAGTTGAAGCAGCACCAAACTTATACGGACGAATGGCAAAATCTTTCCAGTTCACCCAGCGTAAATTCGCAAATGCCACTGTATCTTTCATGATTCCGGTTTGGAAGTCGAGATTGACCGATTGCGGTGTGGTAATTTCTGTTACGCCTTCGGCATTATTGATTTTATTTAAAACCGCATCAAAACCAGCATTACCTGTCATGCCTGCAATACCATGCTTTTCATAAGCATTCATTTCATGCTTGATTTTGGCACGGTAGGTTAATGAGGCTTTAAGTGCAATTTCAGGAATCTGGTAAGCTACACCCGCTAACCAGCCTACAGCTTCATCACGGCCTGTTTTAAAATCATAGCCACTATACGCACTATAGCTTTGACCGCGTAGTAATACGGTACTGTCTAGCGTTTGGTAAACTGCGCCGGCATAGAGGTTCCAGTTCTGGTTCGGTTGGTAACCGAATAACAGGTTTAAGTTTTCAGTATCTACGGTAACTGATGTGCCACCTTTAAACGGGACAGGGCGGCTTTCGATAAAGTTACTATGACCCGTATATTCTGCATCGGCACCATAAGGCTGGTCATAGATCAAACCAATTGAAAATTTGTCGGTTGCCTGAATTTTTAAGGCAGCATTAGGCGAGTAATAATGGTTCGCCATATTGCCCGTATGATTTTGCGAGAGATCTTTACCGGATACGTTCGGATCAAGAACCGTGATGCCCGCTTCAAAATAATTATTTGGCTGTAAAAAAGCTGCAATTGATTGGCCTGAGCGATCCAGTGCTGCGGCGAATGTTGTCGTTGTAGGAACCAAGCTAAGTAGAAGAGCCGTTTGAATAGCATTCAGCTTCATTAATATGTTCTCTCAAATCACTTTGTAACAGAATGGCGCGAAAAGTATCATAATTTTTATTCGCTTAAATATTTTACAAATGTCAATAAATGAACTGGCAAGGTCACCAAAAGTGCTTGAGCATTTACATTTTATCTTGATGTTTCCGAATATTGGGTTAATCCGATCTTATTAATCTATGATTTTGATTTTCTTCATGATCTATGTATAAAAAAAGGCCATCCGGAGATGGCCTTTGTGTATTTAGAGATGGATTAGAATTTATAACCGATCTTCAAACCGTAAGCGATTGCGTTGTTATCTTCAAATTTCGCAACGTAATCATTACCACCTGCCTGAGCACCTGTTTGTGCTTTTGCATCACCCAACCAGAAGTATTTTACACCGCCTGCAATGAAGGTTGCAGGAGTCGGGCTATATTGTAAACCTACACCAACATTCCAATAACCTTCTGTCGGACCAAGGGTAGTTACCGGATTACCTGCGCCAGAGTCCCAACCAACAGAGACATTACCTGCCCATTGTTCGCTAAGCTTGCGGCCCACACCTGCGTTTACAGACCATTGATCATCAGAATATTCAACCAGATTAAAGCCATTTGGACGGCCAACTAAACCACCAATTTGTTTGGATAATAAGCCAAACTTATATGGTTGAATTGCGAAGTCTTTCCAGTTCACCCAGCGAACATTTGCAAATGCAACCGTATTTGCCATGATCCCCGTTTGGAAATCTAGGTTGACTGATTGAGGTGTTGTAATTTTGGTTTTTTTACCAGCACTACCTTCTTCAAGTGCTTGAGCTTGAGCTAATGCCTGTTCAGGAGTTACACCAAGTAAACCGGCAAGAACAGCAGGATTACTGGTTAATGCTGAGGTTACTGAGAATTTTTCATTAATATTAACTTTGTGATCAATTTCAGAACGATAAGTGACTGATGCTTTTAATGCAATTTCAGGAATCTGATAAGCCGCACCAACTAACCAACCAGCACCGCCTGTTTCTTTAATATCAGCATCATAACCATTGTAAATACTATAAGCAGTACCGCGTAGGTTTACTTTACCTTTTACAGTTTGATATACGCCACCTGCATAGAGATTGACGTTTGGAATCGGTTGGTAGCCAAACACAAGTGAAATATTCTGGGTATCAACCTCTACAGCAGTATTGCCCACACCTAAAGATGCATTGGCATCAGCAAGACCTTTTTGCATAGCGAGCAATGGTTTGCTAGCCTCAGCAAGTACCGCCTGAGTCGCAGCTTGTTGAGTCATCCCTTTTGACATTAAAGCGCCAATGGCTTGTTTTGCTGCATCTGATTGCATATAAGCAGCAACTTTCGCTTTACCTGCGTCTGCTAGGGCATCTAAACGATCCTGGGGTAAAACGGTATCTGTACCAGGATTGGATACAAAAACGTTATTTCCTGTGTATTGTGCATCTGCACCATAAGGCTGGTCATACAGTAGACCAAAAGAGAATTTATCGGTGAGTTGAAGTTTTAAGGCTGCGCTTGGGAAATAATAGTCATCACCCATATCGCCAATTTTACGTTTAGTTTGTGATGTACCTGCTTCCTGACCTTTAACTGTTGGGTCTAGAACAGAAATCCCCGCTTCAAAATAGTTACCCGGCTGTAAAAAAGCAGACATAGATTGACCTGAACGGTCTAACGCAGCTGCAAATACTCCAGTTGCAGGTAGCGTTGCTAAAATCATTGCAGTGCTAAGATGTTTTAGTTTCATTGTTAATCTTTCCTTGAACTTCAAGATTCTTAAGTGTTAAGAAGCTATGATCGGACAACAAAAACGTTATCTATCGTGATTGGCTATAACTTCATGTAACAAAAATACCATAATTAAAATAAGAGTAAATGTTCTAAATGAACTGTGTAGTATCCCGTTTTTTTTGAAACTGGATAAAAATAAAACTTAAAAAATTTATATACATATGTGTTTTTATTGGTAATGCAATGAAAAATATAAATTATTATTTTAAAATAATAATCATTTATGTTTGCCGTTTTCAAAAAAAAGATTTTTATTTGGTCAAAGATTTTTTGTAAAAAATGAGATTTTTTTCTCCATATTTTCACTTTTGGTAAATTTTTAAACGCATTCGCACAATTTCGAATAATTTTACACAAAATTTACGCCAGCTGCTTTTCTCAATATAGACACTTCAGTTGGTCTATCTTTATGTTCAGATGACCTGTTTTTAAATGAATGGGCTGTAGGAGCTCACTGCTAGCGGGGATGAGTGTTATATTTTAACTACAAAAGAATTTCAGTTTCTGGCCGTGTTGGTTCATCACCCAGGCCAGATCGTGCCCCAAAAACAGATCATGACCGGATCATGGGCATGAGCCATGAACAGGACACTGATTGTCTTCGCATTGTAGTCAAAAAGCTGAGGAGCAAGATTGGCGGTTCTGCCATTTACCCTCACGATACTTTGATCTTTGCAGGCATCGGACTAGGTTTTCCGGGCCGGTCTTAAAGCGAAAATGCAAAGAGAGCATCAGGCTCTCTTTAAGATTAAAAGAATTATTTTAAATCCGGATCACCCTGTTTTAAGAAGAAACGTAATGCCATTTTTTGTACCCAGGTACCATAAGGCGGGTAGAACAGCTGGGTAGGAAAGAAACGGTGACGTGCAAACACTGTTTTTGCATGTGAAAGCTCGCGGAAGCCTTCTTCGCCATGATAGGTTCCCATACCTGAGTTGCCAATACCGCCAAAAGGTGCATCGTGATTGACAACATGCCAGCCCCAGTCATTGATGGTTACACCACCGGAGTGGGTCTGTTTCAGGATATTATCGCGTTCATGGGCATCCAGACTGAAGCAGTACAAAGCCAGTGGTCTTTCGCCTGCACGAATATACTGGATCGCCTCATCTAAAGTATCGTAGGCCACTACCGGCAGCACTGGGCCAAACAGTTCTTCTTTGAGAATGCGCATGTCTGGGGTGCAATTGAGCACAATATGGACCGGCATGCGCCGTGCATCTCTGGTCCGGTCATATTCGCCGCACACAATCACATCGGCACCTTTGGCCTTGGCATCCTCCAGAATATCCAGCAAACGGTTAAGATGCCGTTCGTTTATAATCGAGGTGTAATTGCTGTTACTGCTAAAACCGGCCCCATACATGGTCATAAAGCTGGACTGGCATTCAGCAACAAAGGCATCTACCTTTTCTTTGGGTACCAGCGCATAGTCGGGAGCCACGCAGATCTGGCCGCTATTGGTGGCCTTGCCGTGCAAGATCCGTTTTGCTGCATCTGCCAACGGATAGTTGCGGCTGACCAGGGCTGGAGATTTTCCTCCCAGTTCTAAGGTGACAGGGGTCAGGTGGTCTGCTGCGGCACGCATCACTACACGGCCGATCGCTGGCGAGCCGGTAAATATAATGTGATTAAACGGCAAGGCTGTAAACTGGGCTGGATCTACAATCTCTTCACCAAAAACGGCAACTTCATCTTCGGCAAAAATCTCGGCCAGCATACGTTTGATAACCGCATTGGTGGCCGGGGTAACTTCAGATAATTTGATCATTACCCGGTTGCCTGCAGCAATTGCCATAATCAATGGTGCAAGGGCCAGATAAACCGGGAAATTCCAGGGGACAATTACTCCCACTACGCCTTTAGGCTGGTATTGCACATGCAATTGGTTCGATAAAAACAATAATTCTGTATGACGTTTGCTTGGGCGCATCCAGTGTTTTACATGGTGAATTGCATGTTCGGCTTCCAGAACCAGCCCCAGCAGATCAAGCAGTTTGGTTTCATCTTTAGATCTTGAGCCAAAATCGGTATTCACGGCATTGGCAATGACTTCCTGATAACGGATGACCTGTTTCTTGATGGCAGATATTTTTGAACGGCGATGTTCTAAATCCGGATAGGGCGTTGCGTCAAAGGCAGCTCGTTGTTGGCGGAAAACGGTATGCATGTGTTCGGATGCAGCATCATTAAATTGTTGTGTTTGTAGAAGTGTCATTGTTGCTCCGTTCATGTTTATTAATAGAAGAGACTTAATAATCAATAAGTTTTATGGTTGACCCGAACAGAGGCCAACAAAAAGTGCCATTATTATGCCTGAATCAGCAAGGCATTAAGGTGAAAAAGCGTAAACGGGAGCAGTTTGATCTGAATAGGCCAGACAACACTGCCGGTATAATACATCGGCAAAAGACCCTTAGATAAACCGGTTAATCGGGCGCTGTCGGGTCGCATGCTTCAAGACTGGCAGATCTTTCATAAAATGAATATTGGTCAAGCAAAAATAAGAAAGTGCCGCTTAAATAAGAAGTAAAATTCTCAATATATGCAATTTTGACTATTTATCTGGTGACGTTGGGATTATAATCCAGAATGATGTTGAGGAGAGTAAATGCAGATTATATTTTACTCAGTATATTTTTTTAAGATCAATGAATGATATTTATTTTAATTATCATTTATCAGAATAAGTTAATTTTTAATCAAAAAATGCACCATAATGTGACATTATTTTATTGAATATAGGTCATTGAAAAAGCTTATTTAAATTTAAATAAATATATAAATTTTTAAAAATCATATTATTAACTATTTTCTTTTAAACTGAATTTTAAATCATTTTTCATGTGAATGAGTGCGTTAGGTATATAATAAAATTAAATGAATTGTATAAAGTTAAATCGCATAGAATCTGTGCTGAATTCGGGTAAGGTATTTACCCATAAAAAAAACTTATCAGGCTAAGGATTGCTTTAAATGCTGACTTTTTTAGGTATCAGCATGATCATGTGTTTCATGTACTTGATCATGTCAAAACGTCTCAGTGCATTGGTTGCATTAATTTTAATCCCTTTTATCTTCGCTATTATTGCCTGGGGCTTAGGTTTCTATTTTGAAAGTCTGAGTCATATTCAGCTGGCTGAGCTTGGAAATACCATGCTGGATGGTATTAAAAAGCTTGCTCCAACGGGTGTCATGCTGCTGTTTGCCATTCTATATTTTGCCTTAATGATTGACTCGGGTTTATTTGATCCTTCAGTACGATGGATTTTAAAGAAGGTCAAAGGCGATCCATTAAAAATTACGCTGGGAACGGTCTTTTTAACCTTGCTTGTGTCGTTAGATGGTGATGGTTCCACCACCTATATGATCTGTGTCGCGGCAATGATGCCACTGTACAAGCGTGTGGGCATGAATCCATTAATCATGACCTGCCTGATGCTGCTCTGTAGCGGTGTGATGAACCTAACGCCGTGGGGTGGTCCAACGGCACGTGCTGCCAGTGCGCTGCAGGTGGATGCAAGTGAAGTCTTTATTCCCATGATTCCATCCATGGTGATTGCGGCCGCATGGTTGTTCTTCCTTGCTTATCTCTATGGCAAATATGAGCGCAAACGTCTGGGCGTGGTTGAACTGGTCGATATTAGCCATGCAGATAATATCTCCATTTCAAAAGATCCAGAAGCACAACGTCCTCATTTACGCTGGTTTAACGGTATTCTCACACTGGTATTGATGGCTTCTTTGGTGAAAGGGATTTTGCCAATGTCGATCCTGTTTATGCTGGGCTTCTGTATTGCACTGGTGGTGAACTACCCATGTGTCAATATGCAGAAAAAACGGATCGCCATGCATGCAGATAGCGTATTGGCTGTGGTGGGGGTGATCTTTGCTGCGGGCGTGTTTACCGGGATCTTATCCGGTACAGGTATGGTTGAAGCAATGTCGAAAGGCTTCGTTGCGGTGATTCCGCCAAGTCTCGGGCCTTATCTGGCACCGATTACTGGTGTTCTCAGCATGCCTTTAACTTTCTTCATGTCGAATGATGCCTTCTATTTTGGTGTCTTACCAATTTTAGCGGAAGCCGCATCGCATTATGGCATTGCACCTGTTGAAATTGCGCGTGCATCGATTATTGGCCAGCCGATCCACTTATTATCGCCACTGGTTCCTTCAACTTATCTATTATGCGGACTGGCAGCAGTTGAAATGGGAGATCATCAGAAATTCACCTTGAAATGGGCATTTATTACCTGTTGTGTATTGATGGGTAGTGCTTTGATATTTGGTGTTTTTCCTTTTTATAATCTGTAGCTCTGATTATTCATGTGCTTTTATGTGGCATATATAAAAGCACAGCATTTGATTTGAATCCTTTTTATTTATTTTTTTGTTTGGAATATAGCGAAACAGGGTTGTTTTAATTTTTTTTGAGATGGTTAGGAAGACAACAATGAAGATGAAGATTTTATTCGTCACAATGATGAGTATTGCAGCAAGCTCTGCTTTTGCAGCACCAAAATTCTATGGTGAAATTGATGCCAGTCTGGACTATTTACCCGAGATCAATGCCCAATCATCTAACCGTGATGTTTGGAAAGTGAACAGTAATAGTTCATTTGTCGGGATTAAGGGGGAAGAAAAGTTAACCGAAAACCTGAGCGCGGTTTATTTGGCTGAATGGGCTTTTTATGCGGATGGTGATAAAACAGACTGGTCACAGCGCAACCGTTTTATTGGTTTGAAAGATGAGCGTTTTGGTACGCTTAAAGTCGGTAAACACAATACACCGTTAAAGGATTTATCTAGCCCGGTCGATAGTTTCAATAACTATATCAGTAATAAAGCTGACGTTACCGGGATTATGACCGGTGAGAACCGTGTCAATAATGCAGTAGTTTATGATTCTCCTGAAATTGCATTCTATCAAGGCAAGCTGGAGGCAAGTGTATTACTGGCAACAGGCGAGAGCAAAGGCATTGAAGATGATAAGCATGGCGGAGTGAATGTGGCCGGGCGTGGTTTGGGAGATGCCTGGTCTGCCTCATTGAGCTATAACCATCCAATGTTCCTTGTTGGTGTCGGTTATGATAAGGCAATTCCAAGTGATTTCTTGGGACATGGTTTATTAAATAGCAAAGATACAGAAACTAAGGTGGATGAGGTATTTGCTGCAGCCGATACGGTACGTGTGATTGGGCGTGTGACGCCAATTGAAGGACTGGCATTAAAAGCTTTATATCAAACCTCTAAAGTGAATTTAAAAAAGGGGTATGATGAAGGGGCTACTGATATTGATGATGCACAAGGCTGGTTAATCGGTGCTGAATACAAGCTGCCAAATCAGTCGAAATGGGCAGTCAAGGCTCAATATAGCCAGAACTCAACTAGTTTTAAAAATGGTGCAGCTGACTTTGATGCCAAACAGTTGCTGGTGGGTACAGACTATTCATTCAATAAGCAGGTGAAAGTCTATGGTTATGGCGGATATTCAACCTTTGAGCAGGCGAGTGCCAAAGACAAGCAGCCTGTAGTCGGTACAGGGTTAGAGTTTAAGTTTTAAACGTGAAGGACAGGCTGAATAAATAGAGGAAAATGAGACTGTTTATTCGGCCATGTTATTTGGGCTGCAAGCAGGCAAGCCATGTGGCATGACCCGTGTTAATGCCGGAAAATCTGAGAAAAATAAACCATAAAAATTCATAATTCTTACACTTTCCCCCGGTATGGTGGCGCTATAAATCTGTCATGGATAGTAGGGATAGCGACGGAAAATGATTTTTAAAGAGTTAAATATTTCTTTGTTTAACAGCGTAAATACTTTTGCGAAGGATTTTCCTGTTTTAGACAAGATCGTAATTTTTCTGGCAGAAGACCTGAATACGGTTTTTATCAGTTTTCTGGTATTTTTGCTGCTCATGCAGTGGAAGACCTATGGGGGGCTATTTGCAAAAACCTTGCTGATCGTTTTGTTGTCACTGCTATTAAGTGATTTGATCGAATTTTTTTATCATCATCCTCGACCATTCCAGTTGCATTTAGGCGATAAACTGATTGGACATGGTGCAACCTCTTCCTTTCCGAGTCAGCATACTTTAACGGTTGTAATCATTGCCTTTTCCTATCTGCTGGCCGGATTTAAAAAGATTGGTGTGCTAGGTCTGGTGGTGAGTCTGGTCGTTGGGGCATCCCGGGTTTTTGTAGGCGTCCATTTTCCTTTCGATATCGTGGGTTCTTTTATCATTGGCTTTTTACTGGTTGTTGCCACCAATTATGCTGTAAAAGAAATGACGTTAAGAATCAGACGTATCCGTCCCATCCGTGTGATCGATTAGTTTTGCGTTATACCTCAACGAAAACGGAGCAGATGCTCCGTTTTTTTATGGTTTATCTGGCAGGCTGGATATCCAGTTCAAAGGTCCAGGTGGTGGCGCTGGAGGCATTGGCAGGATCGGCATAGTGAATATCGGTCAAATGGAGCCGTGCATAACTGTTGCCTTTATTGCCACGGATGAGGCTTGCACTCTCGGGATTGGCTTTCAGCATATGGGCTGCTTGCAGGCCATCTGCTTGTGCTGCACTTAAGGTTGGATAATAGTTGTACCAGCCATATGAAAGTTTCTGAGGATATGCTCCCTTAAACGTCGGATTTAAAATGGAGTTAATACTGTTAGAACCCCATTTGATATTGCTGGTGTTGACTGCGGCTTTCAGATCGGTTTCTGTTGTGACATAGGCGTGACTGTCCTTGAACTTTTCAATGACCGGTTGACCATCGGCAGAATAGAATCCGGCAGGTTGTGAGGCAATCATGCTACCGACTCCCTGATTCTGCTGGACATTATAGCGGTTAAAGGCGAGTTGCCATGGTCCGGTTGCATTTTTTGAGCTCATGCCTGTAGTGAGATCAACATAATTCCAGCCTTGTGTCGCATCAATCGTCAAGGTCTTGATATCATAAGGCTGCTGGGTATTGATATAACGGATTGAAATATAACCTGAGGTTGAGCCTTGGTAATAATTATAAATCTGTACTGCAAACACCGGTTTTTCGTAGGTACCGATCACGGCCTTGGAGCTTGAATCGGTCGTCACAAGGAAGGTTTTAAAGTTTGGTGACATGCGGTGATCACCAAATAGGTTATATTCAAAGAAGCTATTGTTACCTGATGCGCTATCCATAAAGGCATTGCTATAAGCATCTAAACTCCATGCCTGTGCCGGCAGGCTGCCGCCTTGGGTAGCATCTTTTTCTTTAGACAGATTTGCCCAGGTCGCATCAAAAGGCGAATAGAGCACCCCGCCATTCCCCGAGCCACTGACCCCGCTGTTGCTAAACAGCAACGGGGTGCGCGTGCCCATGGCAAACTTGAGATCCCAGTCATTGCCACTACAGGAAACTTCGGCCTGAGTATCAATATCATAACAGTACGTTTGATTTGCTGTTGGTGTTATGCTCCATTGCTTGCCTTTTAGGCTAAACAGATCGGTACTGTTGGCTGGCGGTGGATTGCCGTTTCCATTGTGGCCAGATGAGCCGTCACCGCCACCACCACAAGCGATCAGAAGGCCACTTAAGGTACTTAAAGCAAACAGCTTGGCTAAATTGAGTTGAGACATTCTTGATTGATCCTTTGAAGATTATTTTAGGTCACTGTTCCAGTTAAAGCGAAGCCCCATGTAGGTATAACGTCCGGCAACCGGGCGGTAATCTACAGCGCTAGAAAAATTACGTTGTTCATTCAATATATTGTCGATACCTGCAAAGGCGCTGACGTAGCGGTTAATGCGATAGTCCACCTGCGAGTCAAAAGTCACCCAGGCTGGCGATTGTTGTTGATTGTTGCTATCGCCGTATTCGCTGCTTTGATAACGGCCGCGCAAGGTCAGATCCAGTTGATCGTTCAGGGCATAATCGGCACTTAGACGTGCAATATGTTTAGGGCGTCGTGTGAGCAGGGTATTGCTGGTTTTATCTCTGGCTTCGGTATAGGTATAGGCACCATTCAGGGCCAGATAAGGGGTCAGATACCATTTGGCCGAGGTTTCAATGCCTTTGGTTTCGGCCTTGGCAACATTGCTATAGCTATACTGGGTAATGCCATTTCGTGTTGAGGCATTGTCATAGTCGATCTGGATCAGGTCCTTGACATCGTTCCAGAACAGGTTGATATCGGCATTCCAGTGTTCTTTCTGTATCAGGTTCAGCCCGACCTGATAACTGTCTGAAGATTCCGGTTTCAGGTTGGGGTTGCCAATGACAATATAGCCGAGGTGACTATGGTCGAAAGAGTAAAACCTTTCTTTTAAATTCGGTACACGATAGCCCTGTCCATAGCTGAAGCGCAGGTCGGCGAGCAGGTCATGCTGATCATAAAACCGGTATTTCGTACTGAACTTAAAGGCATTGTGATCGCCAAAATCATCATCATTCTGGAAACGCCAGCCCAGCACCGCATCAACATTCTGTACGAGATGCACATCATTTTGTACATAGAGCTCATGACGATCCCGTTTTACGGAGCCGCCTTGCATCTCGATTTTACCGTTATTGCGTTGCTGTAATTTTTCTTCATGCCAGTCATAGCCCAGTTGCCAGTTTTGCCTGTTCCATTCAGGTAAGCTGAGTTGTGAGCTGAAATGATTATTTTCCTGATGTGAGTTCCTCAAAGCAGACAGGTAGCCATCCAGGGTTTGTGTTGAGGTTGAGTCATAGGTTTCATGAACGGCTTTTAACTCGAGACTGGTATTTTTAGGCAAGTTAAATTGTGAACCTGCACTGAAACGTTGGCGTTCGATATCCTCAATTTTGTATTGTTTTAAATAAAACGGCGGAACGAAATTCAGGCTGCGTTGCTGGTCTTTTTCTTTATATTCGTTGAAATCTGCCCACAGCATAAACTGATCAGAAGGCTGCCATGCCCCGTAAAAGGCATATTGCTGTCGTTTTTGCTCATCGCCTTGTTGAGGATAGTCTTTCGGTTCGACCGCAAAGCCATGGTTACTAAAACGGTCAGCCATAAGGCGACCCTTCAGGCTGGCATTGGCAGCTTCAATGCTGACTTTCTGATGGTGATTGTTGATCGAGGTACTTTTACCATTCGCATTCTGTTTGCCATAAGTCCCGATATCGACCTGTCCGGAAATGGCAACGCCATTCTGAACCTTTCTGGTGATAATATTGATGACACCTCCCATTGCCGATGAACCATACTGGGCCGAGGCAGCCCCCTTGATCACTTCAATATGTTCAACCCCGGCGACTAAATACTGTTCCAGATCAACAGTCGAGCTGGTACTGGCTGCCAGAGGCAGGCCATCGATCAATACCAGTACCTGATCACTACTGAGACCTTGCAAGGAAATTTCATAACCGGATTTGCCATGGATTTCGCGTAACAGGATGCCGGGAACATTTTCCAGTGCATCTTTCAAGGTGGTGGCATTGGTTCTTTTTAATTCTTGTGCATCAATAATTTCTGTCCGGATCGGACTGTCTATTAATTTTTTTTCTGAGCGTGTTCCCGTGACCACAATGGTATCGAGTACATGCAACGGAGCGGTAGTGGCTGTGTCGGCTGGTGATTCGGCTGCATAAGCAGCAGGGGAAACCAGACCTGCGGCCAAAAGGGAAGCAAATAAAAAACTGGGCTGAGAAGCCGGCTGAGGAGAACGTGTATTCACAATATTTAATCGCAATGAAAATTATTCCATAATTTAAATGGTAATCATTCTCACATTAATTTACAATGCTTAACAGGTTTATTTCAAAAAGATACAGGCAACTGAACGAGGGGAAGTTGCTTTATTTAATTGATTCAGTAATTTAGCGTCAAGTTGAGATTTTTTATATGAAGCTTAAGTTATCTTATGGTTTTGTGACTGCATTGATGATGGGGATCAGCAGTGTGTATGCTGCACAACAGCCAGTCAAATTGGCAGATGCTTTACAGCAGCAATCCTTGCATCAGCAGCTGACCCAGGAACAGGCCCGTCAGGCCATCCTGAAAATGGCCGGGGAATACAAAGTCGATTTTCGCTTTGAAGAGCTTTATTCACTTAAACCGGACTATAAAATTAAAAAAGATGACCTGTCTAGCGGTTATGAAACCGTTATGGTTCTGGCCGATACACCGGATAAAGTTTCGTTACAGCATATTCTGGTTGCCGATGGGCATGTGGTGAAGCACTGGCGTCAGGACTGGGAATATGAACCGGCCAGGATGTGGAGCTACATTGGTGATTATCGCTGGAAAAGTATTGATTTAAAGCCTGAAGAGCGTAAAGGCAAATGGTTACAGACCGTCTGGCAGGTAGATGATTCTCCGCGTTATGCCGGGCTGGGCGTATGGAGCAAAGACAATGGTGCTGTTGAATGGATATCGAATGAAACTTATCGTCCGTTACCGCGCCGTGAGCATACAACGCGTAATGACTATGATGTGATTATCGGGATCAACCGGCATGCCTTAACTGCAACCGGGTGGGTGCATGAGCAAGACAATATTAAATTCGATACCCGTAGTAATACACCGCTTGCCCGCGAGCTGGGCGTCAACCAGTACAACAAGGTTGAAGGCCATGACTTCAAGGCTGCGTATGATTACTGGAACAAGAATAAGACTTATTGGGGAGCTGTCCGAACAGCCTGGGCAAATGCATTTAACCAGAACCAGATCGTGGCATTAAAATTCGCTGGAAAAAATGAGAAGTCGCATTTTAGCTATTTTAATGATCAGGCAAAGTCGGTGGCAGGCAAGAACATGAAAATGGAACAGCTGCAAACTCAGGCAAAAACCTTACTCAACCAGCAACTTGTAGAAGGCAAGGTCAATTAAAATCGGGCTATGCGCTCAGCGGGACTCGAACCCACGCCGGTCGCTTAGGAGGCAACTGCTCTATCCAGTTAAGCTATGAGCGCATAATTTTATGATTATAAACAAAAAAGTGATTGCTTGTGCAATCACTTTTTGTGTCAGCCGATTTATTGTCAGTTTTCAGTCTGGCGGTTTAAGAACTTGTAAAAAATAAACATGAACACGATCCACACCGGAATCATCAGCACCGACTCTTTAAAGCCTTGTTGCCACATGATATACAGCACAACGCCAATAAATGCCAAGACCAGATAGTTACTGAACGGAGACCATAGCGCCGGATAAGAGGTCTTGATCTGGGCAGCCTTGATATGTTGTCTGTATTTTAGATGGGTCAGGCTAATCATTGCCCAGTTTAATACCAGAGCACCTACCACTACATACATCAGGTGGCCTAAGGCATCTTCAGGTACAAAGTAGTTTAGCAAGACACAGCCGAAAATCAGGAATGCAGAGAGAAGTACGGCTGGAACCGGGACACCTTGCTTGTTGGTCTTGGTAAAGATCTTCGGTGCATTGCCTTGTTGGGCTAAGCCAAAGACCATACGGCTATTGGCATACATTCCGCTGTTATAGACCGACAATGCCGCGGTCAGGATAATAAAGTTCAGCAGATGAGCTGCCCAGCCAATGCCCATCTGGCTGAAAATCATCACGAACGGGCTTTTATCCAGTCCGCCAAGATCGAGCTGGTTCCAGGGCACCAGTGACAGCAGAATAGCAAGAGAACCGACGTAGAAGACCAGAATACGAATCACCACCTGATTAATCGCTTTAGGAATGGTTTTCTTGGGTTCCTTGGCTTCAGCCGCTGCCATCCCGATCAGTTCAATTCCCCCAAAAGCAAACATCAGGAAAGCCAGCATGTAGAACAGGCCTTCAAAGCCGTTCGGGAAGAAGCCGCCATGAGTCCAGAGATTGCTAAAAGAAGCCGTTGAGTTGGCATCTGCGGTAAACAGCAGAAACAGGCCAAACAGGATCATGGCAACCACAGCTGTTACCTTGATAATTGCTAGCCAGAACTCTGATTCGCCATAGAATTTAACATTGGTCAGGTTCACTGCCGTAATCACGACAAAGAAAAACAAGACCGACTGCCAGGCGGGAATTTGCGGCCACCAGTAATTAATATATTTACCTACGGCAGTTAACTCAGTCATTGCCACAAGGATATAGAGCACCCAGTAGTTCCAGCCTGTGATAAAGCCCGGAAATTTACCCCAATATTTATAGGCAAAATGACTAAATGAACCGGCAACGGGCTCTTCGACAATCATTTCACCTAAATGACGCATGATGAGAAAAACAATCAGGCCGCCAATTGCATAACCCAAAATAATCGATGGTCCAGCAGACTGGATAATTTGCGCAGAACCTAAAAATAAGCCCGTACCAATCGCTCCACCCATTGCGATGAGTTGGATATGGCGGTTTTTTAGTCCACGCTGAAGTTGAGAAGAATCGTTGTTCAAAGGACTGAGCTCGACGAGGAATTAACTGGATTATTCTAATAGATTGATTGATTTTCGACTAGTAAAAGTACAGCATTGCCATGACTGGAAAGTTGCTTTTAAATATAGTTAAAAATCAATCATTTATTTTATTTTTTGACTTATTGTTGCTGTTTATTTGCACAGTGTGTTGATCGTCTTGTTTTTCCCGACGGATGGTGAGGTATTTCTGCCATTGTATAAGCCGTGAAAAGTTCTCACTATAATGAACAGATTTTACCCATGAAAATACATTCACGCAGCTTGGCTGCTCTGGTATTTTTAACGGCTGTGCCGTAATTTTAGAAACAGAATCCGGCTGCATCAAGAATATCATAAAAGGAAAATGGACATGAGCTCAGTACCGCAAATCAAAGTCGCTGCAACCTATATGCGTGGTGGCACAAGTAAAGGGGTATTTTTCAAACTGGATGATTTACCTGAAGCGGCACAAGTAGCAGGCAAGGCGCGTGATCAGTTACTGCTTCGTGTGATTGGGAGTCCGGACCCTTATGGCAAGCAGATTGACGGGATGGGTGGCGCAACCTCCAGTACCAGTAAAACCGTGATTCTGGCAAAAAGTTCAGAGCCAGACCATGATGTGGATTATCTATTTGGACAAGTCTCCATTGATCAGCCATTTGTAGACTGGAGTGGCAACTGCGGCAACCTCACCGCCGCTGTGGGCTCGTTTGCGATTTCTAATGGTCTGGTCGATGCCGACCGTATTCCTGAAAATGGTATCTGTACGGTACGCATCTGGCAGAAGAATATCCAGAAAACCATTATCGCGCATGTACCTGTGACCAATGGTGAAGTGCAGGAAACCGGTGATTTTGAGCTGGATGGTGTGACTTTTCCGGCAGCAGAAGTGCAGATCGAGTTTCTAGATCCTGCGGATGATGGCGAAGAAGGGGGGGATATGTTCCCGACAGGAAATGTTGTGGATCAACTGGTGGTTCCGGATGTGGGGACTTTTAAAGCGACCTTTATCAATGCAGGCATTCCAACCATTTTCCTGAATGCAGAAGAAATCGGCTATCAAGGCACAGAACTGCAAGATCATATCAACGGCGATGCCACTGCCTTGGCCCGTTTTGAGAAAATCCGTGCCTATGGTGCTGTCCATATGGGCCTGATCAAGGATATTTCCGAAGCGGCAGCACGCCAGCATACCCCTAAAATTGCATTTGTATCAAAACCGAAAAGCTATACCTCATCAAGCGGCAAGCACGTAGATGAGCGTGATGTCGATTTACTGGTACGTGCCCTGTCGATGGGCAAGCTGCACCACGCCATGATGGGAACGGCCGCTGTGGCAATTGGCACGGCAGCAGCCATTCCGGGGACGCTGGTGAATCTGGCGGCCGGGGGCGGCGAGCGTGAAGCAGTCCGGTTTGGACATCCGTCAGGCACCTTACGTGTTGGGGCACAGGCCGAGCTGATCGATGGCAAATGGGCTGTGAAAAAGGCCATTATGAGCCGTAGCGCCCGTGTATTGATGGAAGGCTGGGTGCGTGTACCGGGGGATACTTTCTGAGCAAATGCTTGAATTGTCTGATAAAGCCTTCATTTGAAGGCTTTATGTTTTGGAAGGGATTAAAGCTGCAAATGCAATTTCTGCTGACAAATTGTGTTATGATGTCGCCATTCTGGCAAGTCTTGTCATTTTCCTTCCATTAAGATTTCCCGAGGCAATTGTGTCATCTATTTCTCAAGTTAATGCGGATGTGTTAAAACAGGCTCAGCAACGTATTCAACAGGATTTATTGACTGCTTTGGCTGCATTTTCGATTCCAGAACCTTTAAAAGCAGCTGTTCATCATGCTGTCATGCTTGGTGGAAAACGTATTCGTCCAGCTTTGTGTTATGCGGCAGCGTCAATACAACCCAATCAACACTTTGCTGCTGTCCGCCGTGCGGCAGTTGCAGTTGAACTGATCCACTGCTATTCAATGGTACATGATGATTTGCCTTGTATGGACGATGATTTGCTGCGTCGCGGACAGCCAACCTGCCATGTTGCATTCGGTGAAGATATTGCCGTGCTGGCTGGTGATATTTTGCAGTCGATGGCTTTCGAGGTTTTAGGAAGCCGTTTGTTTGATGAGCAAGGTCAGGGAACTGATGCTGCAATTGTGTTGAAGCAGGTACAGATTTTAGCGACGGCCAGTTCAAAAATGGTATGCGGTCAAATTCTTGATTTGCAGGCGGAAGGGGAAGGCAAGCAGATTGACCAGGCCGAATTGGAAAATATTCACCGCAATAAAACCGGTGCCTTGATTCAGGCTGCCATCATGATGGGGGCTGTAACCCTGTTTGGTGGTACAGATCAGGCCATTCCTCAACTACGTCAGTTCGGGCAAAGCATTGGTCTGGCTTTTCAGGTGCAGGATGATATTCTGGACATTACAGCCAGTACAGAAACTCTGGGCAAAACGGCAGGCAAGGATGAGCAAATGCAGAAGTCGACCTATCCGGCCCTGATGGGATTGGAACAGGCACAAGCTTATGCCCAAAGCCTGCATGATCAAGCCTTTGAAGCCTTGGCGTATTTTGGTGAAAATGCGAAACAGTTGCTTGAAATTTCACAATTTCTACTGGCACGTAAAAGTTAGCAAGCCCGGCATTTTTCTAAAAGTATTCATGCTATAAAAGACCATTGTGATGGTCTTTTATTTTTGGGAAATCATAAAATGCAAACCTCAGTCAACACGGCAGATACTCCCTCTCTACACGATCTGGATGGGCTTGCCGAAATATTTAATGCCTATCGGGTTTTTTATCAGCAAGCCAGTGATCTGGCTGGTGCCAGACAATTTATTGAAGACCGCTTAAAACATAAAGATTCAGTATTGTTTATCCGGAAAAACGACACCAACAAGATCATTGGTTTTGTACAGCTCTATCCGACTTTTTCTTCAGTATCACTTGGCAAGGCCTGGATTTTAAATGATCTGTATGTAGAGCAAAGCTATCGTCGACAAGGAATTGCAGCGTCTTTAATGCAACAGGCCATCGACTTTGCGCAACAAACAGATGCCAGATTTATTGCACTGGAAACGACAGCGGACAATATAAAGGCCCAGACGTTATACCGTAAACTCGGTTTTCAGGAGCAATCGGAAAGCCGGTTTTTTGCCATTGCCTTTCCATCGGACTGATTGCATCTGTTCGGTCGGGATACTCAAGGCCCGCTCAACAAAACCGGATTCAATCAAAGTAACCGCTTTATAATAAGGTCAAATCACGCTCATTGTAGAGCAGGGAAGAAAACTGAATGCAACAGGATCAACTTGAACAATGCGCCTTGCACTATGGACAAAATCTGGCCTTTGCAAAGCAGTCCCGGCCTTTTGGTCCTGATTTTGAAGTGTTTAAAGTCTTTGACAAGATGTTTATGTATATCGGGGTCAATGCCGGACAACTGATTGTCACGCTAAAATGCCAGCCTGAAAAAAGTCTGGAGTATCAGGAGCTGTATCCTTCTATCTCTGCAGGTTATCACATGAACAAGAAACACTGGATTTCGATTGCCAGTGGTCCGGAGATTACGCCTGATCTGGTTCAAGACCTGATTCAGGATTCATACGATCTGGTGCTAAATACGCTCCCGGTCAAGACCCGAAAGCTGATCGGAAAAGCTTAAACAAATAAAGCAGCGGAAACGCTGCTTTATTTTTTATGGAGACATCAGGCCTAGTGCTTGCCCATAATCCCGCGAATGGTATTGAGTACATCGGCAGGAAGTACCACGGTTTTTGCATTGTTCGATTTGGCCAGATCTTGCATGGCTTTTACATATTGCTCACCGAGCAAGTAAGCCACAGGAATTTCTTTATCGCCTACCGCACTGGTCACCATCTCAATGGCACGTTGTGATGATTCTGCAAGTACAACCTGCGCTTCTGCATCACGACGAGAGGCTTCCAGACGACCATCCGCTTCCAGAATGGCGGCCTGTTTTTCACCATCTGCCTTGGTGACGGTCGCGCGACGCTGACGTTCGGCGGCAGCTTGTGCTTCCATCGCAGCCTGCATGGTATGGGACGGCTGGATATCCTGAATTTCAACGGTTTTCAGGGTAATACCCCAATCAGAAATATCATCAGAAATGGCTGCTTTAAGTTTTGCCTTGATATGATCTCGTGAAGACAGCGCATCATCCAGATCCATTTCACCCACGATCGAACGCAGTGAGGTCTGCACCAGATTTTGAATGGCCCAGGTATAGTTTTCAATCCCGTACACCGCTTTTTCAGGTGTGGTCAGGTTGATATAAGCTACGGCGTTCATGACCAGCACGGCATTGTCGCGGGTAATGACTTCCTGTGAAGGAATATCCAGAACAATATCCTTGGTGGTAATTTTATACGCTACTTCATCCACATAAGGAATCACGAAGTTCAGGCCTGGACTCAACGTGGTATGGTATTTACCTAAACGTTGTACAATCCATTTATAACCTTGGGGAACTATACGTACCCCTTTAAAAATAGTAACACCGATAAAAGCTAGAAAAGCTAAGACGACAATCGTACCGACAGACATTAGAAACCCTCTTTGTGTTTATGACGTATGAGGTTGAACGACTAAATCATTGCCCAAAATATCAACCACGCGAACGCGATCACCGACCTGTACCGGACTGGTACAACGGCAGTGCCATTCATCGGAACCTAAGACAGGGATCGGGAAGCGTACAATAATTTGTCCGTGGGCCAGTCCGGTCTGGATCACCATACCGACCTGACCGATGGTTGCTTCGCGAGGGAGTCCTGCCTTGGTTTTATCAATCGACAGCGGCTTGATAAATTTGAACCAGAGAATCGTACATAAAATAGACAAAATACCCCAGGTAATGACCTGAGTGGTAAAACCCATCATCGGGAAAAGCCACAGCAATATACACACCATGACTGCTGCGATGCCAAACCACAAGGCAGCAAAGGCAGGCAGAATCAATTCTGAAAGAATCAGTAAAATCCCTAATACAAACCAGTGCCAAGGTTCAACTACAAATTCCATAGATTTGCTCGCATGACTAAACAGAGTAAAGGTGAAAAATTATTCACCTTTAGCACTGTAGCAGATGATTATCTTTATGAATATAAAAAGATTGTTTTTTTAGGCAGGAAGGCTGCCGATACTTAAGGAACTTGTGCATACTGCAAGTTTCCGCAGGTCTCGGCAGCGGTTTAGGCCGTTTTTAGAATTTTGCGCGTGGTGCCGGTTTTAGGGCAGCCGGGGATTTTTTGAAGCTCGTAATTGCATTTTGAATTGCTGTGATCTTGGCCTGAGCTGCTTTTTCACCTTCCAAGATGGCTTCATTGCTCGATTTAAGATCCAGTACACCCAGATGGCCTACTTTGGGTTGAATCACCACGGTGGCCTGATTCAGTTCTTCATTAATACTTTGCTGTCCCATGATATTAATGGTCTGGTCTAACAGGCCCCACATACTGAGCGGTTTGCCGCCGACCGGACGGGCAGAAATATCCACCGCAATTACGATATCAGCTCCCATATCTTTGGCGGTTTTGACCGGAATCGGGCTGACCAAACCACCATCTACATATTTGGTCTTGCCGATGACCGCTGGCACAAATACATTGGGAATACTGCAAGAGGCACGTACCGCCTGACCGGCATTGCCTTTAATAAACTCGGCTTTTTTACCACTGTCCAGACGGGTGGCGACCGCAGCAAAACGGATCGGGAATTGCTCAATCGGCTTATTGCCGACCTGGTTGTTCACATAGTTTTGCAGTTTTTGGCCCAGAATAATACCTTGACTATTGAGGGTGAGATCACGTAAATCCGACTCTTGCAGTTTCAAGGCAAGGTTCTGCATTTGATAAGGTGTTTGACCGCTGGCATAAATACTGCCGACAAAGCTACCGGCACTGGTGCCTGTCACGATTTTTGGTTTGATGCCATGTGACTCGAGTACCTTGATGACACCAATATGGGCAAAGCCTTTGGCACCACCGCCGCCTAATGCCAGTGCAATAACTGGCTCACGCGCCTGAATAGCAGACGTCGGGGGAGTTTTCTTTACAGTTTGGTCACAACCATATAAAGCCAGACCAAGAACAGTCAGGCAGGATAAGCGAGCAATGTTCATAACAAATGCAGATAAAATGTACAAAAAAAGATGGGCACATCAGAGCAGATTTGCCCCTAATTTTCTAGTTTTTTTTCACAAGTTTTTGTAAGGGTTCGGCCAGCCAGTCCGGGTTCTTGGCAGAGAAATGCCCGACATAGCGCTGCATGATCTGTTCGAGGTCTTGCTGATAATGCCCGGTCGGGGTAAAGGCACCCAGACAGTAAATGGTTTTATGGTCATAATCAAAAGCAAACATCACGATTGGAATGCCGGCTGCATGGGCAATATGATAAAAACCGCTTTTCATTTTCTCGGCTTTTTTGCGTGTACCTTCCGGCGCCATGCCGACCCAGATTTTGTCGTGCTGCTGAATGGTCGCGACCACCTGTTCTGTCAGGCCATGGGCGCTATCGCGACGAACCGGAATCAGTCCGGCCCAGTTGAGCAGCGGCTGCAGTGGGGGCTTAAACAGGCTGTCTTTACCGAGCACGGTAATTTTCAGTCCCAAGCCTCCAATTGCCAGAAAGCCGTACCAGCCATCAATATTGGAGGTATGTGGCGAAATGATGGCGACAGCTTTAGGCAGGTTAGGAATTTCACCGACCACCTTCCAGCCTTGTGCAAGGAACAGTTTTTTACATAATGCCCGGCTATAGGCTGTTCCACGTTGGGGAACAAGAGGGGGTAAATCTGGAAAATATTGTGACATAAATGCATATAAACCAAGACAGCTATATGCATGTTAAACGCTGATGACAGCGACTGCATTGGCAAAAAATAAGATTTTATTGCCAACATAATGAAAGGATTGGATACTAAAGCCCCCCAAATTGTCCCGCTACGGAATCTTCCAATGCCGAATCTTCGACAGGTTTACATTTTATTGTTTTCTCTGTACTGGGCGCAGGGCTTACCTGTCGGTTTTATGACCCATGCATTGCCTGTGATCTTGAGGGCGCAAGGGGTTTCTCTGGCACATATTGGCGGTTTCGGCTTGTTGATGCTGCCCTGGTCGGTCAAGATTTTCTGGGCGGCTTATGTTGATCAGGTGGCTTTGTCCCGATTGGGGCACTACCGTAGCTGGATTATTCCGACGCAATTGTCGAGTGTGATCATCCTGATCATTTTGTCCTTCTTCCCGATTCAGGCACTAGACCAGCCCGGTTATCTGCTGGTCTTTTTTGTCCTGCTCTTTGCAATGAACCTGACGGGTGCAACTCAGGACATCGCCACAGATGGTCTGGCGGTGAACCTGCTCAAAACCGACCAGCAACATTGGGGCAATACCTTTCAGGTCATCGGTTCACGTCTCGGTTTTATTGTAGGGGGCGGGGCAGTGCTCTGGTGTCTGGACTGGTTGCAATGGCAAAAAACCTTTCTGGCCCTGGCCTTACTGGTATTGCTCAATACCTTGCCGGTTCTGTTTTATAAAGAACCGGTTCATGCCTTCTTTGCCCCAAGGCCGGAGGCTGGTTCTGTATCATTGCGACAGGCAATCAGAACCTATCTGGGATACTTTCAATCCACACCAGAATTAAAAGCATGGTTACTGGTCTTGCTCAGTTTCAAGGTGGCCGATGGACTGTCAGGTCCCGTGTTAAAACCGCTCATGGTCGATATGGGATTGAACTTTACCCAGATCGGGGTCTATATCACCATGCTCGGAGCTGTGGCAGCACTTGCGGGTGCGGGGATGGCCGGGTTACTGCTCAAGCATTATTCCAGAACTGCCTGTTTAACGGTTTTCTCTATTTTGAAAATAAGCAGTTTGATGGCGTATGCCGTGCTTGCCTATGGATATGAAGCCCAGATCCAGATTGCGCCAGTGTATGTATATGCAGTCAATGCGTTTGAAGATGCTTGTTCGGCCATGTTGCTGGTGGTCATGTTGACACTGGTCATGCAATATAGTCGCAAGCAGCTTGCTGGAACAGACTTTACCTTTCAGGTTTCCCTCATGGCGACGGTCAGTGGTGGACTGTATCTGATCAGTGGTGTCATGGCAGAGCTAGCGGGTTATTCCCATTATCTGGGAGTGATCTGTGCAATTTCAGTCCTGTGTTTATGGCCCATTTATTATTGGAAAAATCAAGTCCGATAAAATTTCTTTATTACAATTTTATGGCTAAATAGATCAGTCCTGTAACAACGTCTGACCGCGTGCTTTGAGGCTTATCAGCAGATGAGTCGTTTTGGGGCAGATTTTCATAATTTTTGAATATTGAAATTTACTGGAAAAGTATTATTTTATGTGTTGCTTAATTTATTGATAAGGAAATTAATTTATTAAAATATAAAGGGATAGAAAGAAAAATTAGTAGACAGCTAAAATGTATAAAAATTAAACTTTAGTCGAAATTAGAATAAATAAATAAGATTTTAATTATTTTGTCATATAAAGTTAATGTGTAGGATTTGTTACAAATTTAACCAGGATGTAAACAATGAAAATCAAAATTGTAACAGCAGCAGTGCTCAGTTTACTTGCAACCACAACATTTGCAGTCCCGACCTTCTATGGTGAAATTGATGCCAGTGTTGACTATTTACCAGAAAAAAATGCAACCAAAGCCAATAAGGATGTTTGGGAAATTAGTTCAAACAGTTCATTCCTCGGCCTGAAAGGTGAGGAAAAGCTGACGGATCGTTTAAGCGCGGTCTATGCAATTGAATGGGGCTTTAGTGCGGACGGTGACAGCAGTGACTGGACCCAGCGTAACCGTTTTGTAGGTTTAAAAGATGCGCAGCTGGGGACATTAAAAATTGGTAAGCATGATACCCCTGTCAAACAATTATCCAGTGTGGTTGATACCTTCAACAACTATGTGGCGAACAAGGCCGATATCGGTGGTATTTTCACGGGTGAAAACCGTATTGATAATGCCTTGGTGTATGAATCTCCTGCTGTTCAGTTACTCGATGGTGCTTTCAAGTTTAATGCTTTACTTGCAACGGGTGAGTCTTCTGGAATCAAGACCAGCAGCGGCGGTGCAAAAGTTGCAGGCCGTGGTTTAGGGGATGCATGGTCTGCTTCATTAACCTATGAGAATCCATTGGTTGTGGTGGGTATCGGTTATGATAAAGCGATTCCAAGTAACTTTTTAGGTCGTGGTTTCCTAAATGCTGCTGAGCCTGCCATTGCTGGCGGAAGCCTGTTTGCAGCAGCCAATACGGTTCGTGCAATCGGAAAGGTAACACCGGTTGAAGGCTTGGCATTAAAGGCTTTATATCAAACATCAGAAGTTGAAAAAACTGAGAATGCAACCTATTCAACTTCGGCAGATGATTTAGCTAAATATGCAAAATGGCGTACAGATAGCCAGAATATTGACGATGCTCAAGGCTGGTTAGTGGGCGCTGAATATAATCTTCCACAAGCCAAAAACTGGACAGTCAAAGGTCAGTACAGCCAGAATGACACCAGTTTTAAAAACAACACAGCTGATTTTAAAGCAAAACAGGCCATTGCCGGGGCAGACTATGCTTTCAACAAACAGGTCAAGACCTATGGTTATGCCGGTTATTTAACCCTTGAGCAAGCCAGCAAGAAAGATAAGCAACCCGTGGCCGGTTTAGGTCTGGAGTTTAAATTCTAAGCTTTTTTGCTTGAATGTACGCCCTTTAGGTTAACAACTTAAAGGGCGTTTTTATTTTTATCTGATCTCCTGAGCGTGCTTCAGTACGCAGCAGCCATCACAATAAATTGATAGCATATATATCCAAATCACATTAAACTGTTTTTATAAAACAAGATGTTATTTAAGCTTTATTAAAATTATCATGCAACCGGCTAGCTTCATGCCTGCTCTGATATTGTTTAAGTCATTTTTAAGTTTTTATTCTTATCTTTATAACCCTAAGAAATTATTTTTAGAACACGATGCCTATGTTGCTGCAAAGACTCAAAACAAAGCCAATTTCCTTACTGACCTTTAATGTATTACTTGCAATCTGGTTAGGTGTTTTCCTGAATTTGGCGTTTTATCAGAAGATGCTAGCTTTAACACCGTATACCGGTATTAAGGCCGGGCTTTTCGTCGCCGCTTCTGTTGGTGTTGTGACTGCCTTGTATGCCTTTGTTTTTCAGCTATTGAGCTGGAAATGGAGCGCAAAAATTCTGGCAGTTGTTCTGGTCTTTATTGGTGGTTTTGCATCCTATGCCGTCAATACTTTAGGTGTCTGGATTACCTCGGACCAGATCCAGAACCTGATGCAGACCAACTTTGCTGAAGCTAGGGATACCTGGTCCTGGCGCTTGCTGGTCTGGATGCTGGGGATGGTACTGCTGCCGATTGTGATGATTTTGCTGACCAGAATCAAACCTGAGCCCATCATTCGGCAACTGTTTAAAAAGTTGATTGCTTCTGTTGTTTCTCTGGCGTTGGTTGGCGGATTATTATTTGTGTTCTATGTCGATTTTGCTGCCATTTTCCGTGAGAACCGTGATATCAAGGGCATGATTTCACCACAAAATATGATTGCCTCGACGCTTTCATATTATAAAAAGAAAGCTCCAAAACAGAATTTGCCCTTAGTCCGTTATGGTGAAGATGCACAGCGAAGCCAGGGTGCAAAGGGGTTGCCTAAACTGATGGTTCTGGTGGTGGGTGAAACTGCACGTGCCGAAAATTTTTCTTTAAATGGTTATGCCAAAGAAACCAATCCCAGACTGGCCAAACAGGATATTATCAATTTCTCCCAAGTCAGTTCATGCGGTACGGCAACTGCTGTATCAGTACCATGCATGTTTTCGGGCATGAAGCGGGAAGATTATGATGAGCAGCTGGCAAGTCATCGTGAAGGATTGCTCGATATTGCCAAACGTGCCGGATATCAGGTGACCTGGATTGACAATAATTCGGGATGTAAAGGCACATGTGATCGGGTTGAGCAGTTTAAAATCCCTGAGCCGATTCAGCAAAAATGGTGTAAAGGTGATGAATGTCTGGATGATATTCTGCTTGATGGCCTGAAAGCCTATCTGGCAACGATTCCGAAAGAGGATACCCGTCCGCGCTTGATCGTACTGCATCAGATGGGCAGCCATGGTCCAGCCTATTATAAGCGCATACCTGCGCAGTTCCGTGTCTTTCAACCGACATGTGATACCAATGCAATTCAGGGCTGTAGTCAGGAAGCCCTGATCAACAGTTATGACAATACCTTGCTCTATACCGATTATATTTTAGATGCATTGATTGAAACCTTGAAAAATACTCCGCAATATCAAACCGGATTGTGGTATTTATCGGATCATGGCGAGTCGACTGGTGAAAGTGGCATGTATCTGCATGGCGCACCTTATGCCATAGCACCCACCCAGCAGACCCATGTGCCGATGCTGATGTGGTTCTCAGGTGCATGGCAACAACAGGCCAGCAAACAGATGAAATGTCTGGCACAACAAAGCAAGGCCAAACTCAGTCAGGATAACCTGTTCCCAACCCTGTTAAGTTTGCTGGATGTAAAAACCAAAGTAATGAATGCTAAAGATGACATGTTAGAAACATGTGCTAACCCATAAGGTGAAATGAAATCATGACCAAGATCTTGATGATAGAAGATGATTTTATGATTGCAGAGTCAACATTGACCTTACTGCGATATCATCAGTTTGATGTGGAATGGGTCAATAACGGGGTGGATGGGCTGGCTTTGCTTACCAAGCAATCTTTTGATCTGGTACTTCTGGATCTGGGCCTGCCACTCATGGACGGCATGCAGATCCTGAAACAGATTCGTCAGCGCAGCTCATTGCCGGTTCTGATTATTTCTGCCAGAGACCAGCTACAAAACCGGGTTGACGGATTAAACCAGGGGGCCGATGATTACCTGATCAAACCTTATGAGTTTGATGAGCTGCTGGCGCGGATTAATGCTTTATTACGCCGTGGCAATGTTGAAGCCTCACCACTGAAAAACCAGTCACAGCTATTGAAATGCGGTGAGTTAACACTGGATGTAGAACAGCATCTGGCCACATTCAAAGGGCAGCAAATCGAGTTGTCTAACCGAGAATGGGCAATTCTGATTCCGATGGTGTCTCATCCCAATAAAATTTTCTCCAAGGCCAACCTGGAAGATAAACTGTACGATTTCGATAGCGAAGTCACCAGTAATACGATTGAAGTGTATGTACATCACTTGCGCGCCAAGCTGGGCAAAGACTTTATCCGAACCATTCGCGGTTTAGGCTACCGTTTGGGACAAACTTGATTTATGCACCCGGCACGACATTATTCACTGAAGAAAAGACTCATCTGGGGAACCTCGCTATTTAGTGTGGTATTGGGCTGTTTCCTGATCTTGGCTGCATATAAGATTTCGCTGCATGAAGTTGACGAAATTCTGGATACGCAAATGCAGTATATGGCTGAGCGTTCCACGACCCAGCCTTTAACGCCAATTGCCAGTCGTGTTGAATTGCACCGGACCTACCATGAAGAAGATTTGCTGATCGATATCTGGGCTTATAAAGACCAGTCGCATTTATGGCATCAGACCCATTTACTGGTACCGCCAGTGAAGCAGGCCGGTTTTTATACCCAGAATACGCCGCAAGGAAAGTGGCGGGTATATGTGATTCCATTGAAGGATTACCAGATTCAGGTCAGCCAGCAAGAAAAGGTCCGTCATGCGTTTGCCTGGGAACTGGCCGGTAGCATGTTTATCCCGTATATCCTGCTCTTGCCGGTTGCGATTATTGTGCTGGCGTTCATCATCAGCCTCAGTCTTAAACCTCTGGATGATTTTAAGGAAGAACTGACCCAGCGCGATTCTGACGGTTTATCACCGATCAATATCAAAGACTATCCTCAAGAACTCTTGCCTACCATTGAGGAAATGAACCGGCTGTTTGAACGGATTCAGCATGCCCAGACCGAACAGAAACAGTTTATTGCCGATGCTGCCCATGAATTAAGGACGCCTGTTACTGCCTTGAATTTGCAAACCAGAATTTTGATCAGCCAGTTTCCGGAACATGAGGCCTTGCAAAACCTGAGCAAAGGACTGGCCCGGATTCAGCATCTGGTGACTCAATTGCTGGCACTGGCCAAGCAGGATGTAGCGCTGAGCCTGATTGAACCGAATAGCAGTTTTCGCCTTAATGATGTAGCCCTTAACTGTGTGGAACAGCTTGTCAATCTGGCTATGCAAAAAGAAATTGATCTGGGTTTTGAACGTAATGATCCGATCGAGATGCTGAGTCTGGAGTCTACCGTTCATTCCATTATTTTTAACCTGATTGACAATGCCATCAAGTACACGCCAGCACAAGGAATTATCAATATCTCGGTCTATAGTGATGCCGATGATTTTGCCTATATCCAGATTGAGGATAGCGGCGCCGGGATTGATCCTGAACAATATGACAAGGTGTTAAAGCGCTTTTATCGTGTCCATCATCATTTAGAAGTGGGTAGTGGGCTGGGGCTGTCTATTGTCGATAAGGCAACTCAGCGTTTAGGTGGCATCCTTACCTTGTCAAGAAGTCTCGAGCTGGGAGGCTTGTCGGTGCTGGTCAAGTTACCGAAAAAACTTCCCCATCATGAAGACAAAGTAGAGTTGTAATATGCAGCTGGCTGTCTTACACCGGGGAGATTGCCTCTGTCTGCGCGCGTAGATAGCGCAGGAAAAGCACGCACTTCTGGATACGTTTACCGTCATTGCCAACTTTACTGACTTTAAAGCGTAGTACCCAGTTTAAGCGCTTACCTACTTTGCAGATGTCTTTATAGACTTGCGGTTCGGCCAGTAAAGCCTGATACAGCTGCTGGCTGGCCTGTTCAAGCTGTTCAAACTCAAAATGATAGGCTGTTGAAAAAATAAATAATAACCAGTCACGGACAAAGCAGTCATGCAGGCTGAGTACATCTTTTGGATCGGTTTCAAAATCAATAAAGGTAAACTGGTTGTTTTGATCGACCAGAATATTGCGGGCAAAGGCTTCGCTCAGGTAGCCCTGTTGTTGATGAATATGGCTAATGGCTTGAATTGCCTGCCCGAATAATGCAAATCTTGCTTCTGGATTGTTTTTTATGCCACCCAGCTTCTGATCGAGTTGCTTTACCTTGCTTTGGCGCTGTGAGCCGACATCTTCTAATAAAATCCCTTTGTTGGAAACAGCCAGAACATTGGGGGTAGAGATACCTAGAGCCTTAAGCTGCTGAATACGCTTGAACTCACACTGGATTGCCTTGGAGCCACCTTGGTTAGGTACAGGGGTGATGGCCCCCAGATTAAAGATTTTGGCCAGCCATTTCAGTGGCGTGTATAGCCATAGTCCATGACGTTCAGAGGCCTTTTTTAACCATACTTTACGTAAGCCTAATTCATAAGATTGAATCGAGTCTTTTTGGGTATTTAAAGTAGATTCTAAAAAAATTTGAAAGTCAGACATACGACAGCAAAAACATCCTAATATGAGCAGAAATCAGTGCCCGCTCTATGGGCACTGCCGTTCACTTTATCACATCAGGTGCGCATAAAGGTACTGAATTGCGGTTTGCATGGTTTTGATGATACTTATAAGTGAATGTATAACATACTAAATTAATCGCCATACAGACCCATGCTGTCCAAAGATTATGGCTGAGGAAATGCGCACCACGCATCATTTGTGCCCAGCCCATAGCGAATCCAATCAGCATTCCAGCAAAAAGATAGAACCATGCTCTGCGTTTTTGATCGAGGCGATAGACAAAATAACCGGTGATCAGGGCAAAGCCTGTACTGGCATGTCCACCAGGGAAACAATGACCAGCCGTGGCCGAAAAGTCCCAAGTGAAACCTGTTGCGGTTTCATGGGTCATATACCATGGACAGGCTTGGGCAGAATGCGCTTTAAGTAATCCGACCAGACAGGTACACAGCATACTGACCCAGAACATATAGCCATATTCCCAGCGTTTCGGTTTTAGTTTTTCAACCTTAAAAGACGCAGCCCATAAAAAGAAGAAAATGACATAGACTGCTGTTAAGAGTTGTTTCACATAAGTATGGTTAAGCTTGTCGAGAAACCAGTCATTCTTATAGGGGAATGTTCCCTGGGCACTGACCCAGGGCTGTATGAGATAGAGATCAATGGAACCACCGACCGGAAATACAAAAACTAAAATAAAAAAACTGATAAAAAGTAAAAAGCTGGTCCATAAGAAAAAAGGGGTTCTTAAAATCATGGAACATTCTGTTAAGGTGAGATAGTCATCTCACTATTTAAATGCTGAAAGCTTAATCTGCTCTTAAATTGCTATAAAAATCTGGAGAGAAATCATCAACCGGAGGCTAGTGTTTTATCGCAGGGTCAATGGCAAGCTCGGACTAGACTGTGATCCGCTTATATTTTAAGGTCGGTCTTTCAAAAATAAAGCAGCACGAGGGCTGCTTTATTTTTGATGGTCAGATTACGCCATTAATGCAGGATCTTATCAAGAAACTGCTGTGCACGTTCGCCCCGTGGCGTACCAAAGAATTCATCCTTGGAGCAGTCTTCCACAATTTTGCCCTGATCCATAAAGATAATCCGGTTAGCCACCTGACGGGCAAAGCCCATTTCATGGGTCACACACATCATGGTCATGCCTTCTTTGGCCAGTCCAACCATGACATCCAGTACTTCAGTGATCATTTCCGGGTCTAGGGCAGAGGTGGGTTCGTCAAACAGCATGGCAATTGGGTCCATACTCAGGGCACGGGCAATCGCCACCCGTTGCTGTTGCCCCCCTGAAAGCTGGGCCGGGTATTTATTGGCATGGGCGCTGAGTCCAACCCGGTCCAGATAGGCCAGTCCTTTCTTGCGGGCTTCAGCTTCTGAGCGACCCAGAACCTTGATCTGGGCAATGGTCAGGTTTTCAGTAATGCTAAGATGAGGAAACAGTTCAAAGTGCTGGAAGACCATACCAACCCGGCTACGTAGCTGGGTCAGGTCGGTTTTGCGATCATGTACCGGTACACCATCGACAAAAATTTTCCCTTGCTGAAACGGCTCCAGCCCGTTTACGGTTTTAATCAGTGTGGATTTGCCTGAACCGGATGGGCCACAGACCACCACCACCTCTCCCTGGCGAATCTGGGTGCTACAATCGGTCAGAACCTGAAACTGCTCATACCATTTACTGACATTCTGGAGGTCGATCATTACCTTATTGTCACTCATACACGTAACCTCCTTTGTAAACGTTTAACCGCGAATGTTGCGAGGGCGCTGATGCTAAAGTACACGAGTCCTGCAAATAGAATATATTGGGTCAGCAGGGACATTAAATCTCCACGGACATAATTGGTCCTGAAAAAATCAAGCAAGCCAATGGCATACACCATGGTTGAGTCCTGAAACAAAATAATGGTCTGCTGGAGTAACAACGGCGTCATTTTCCTGAATGCCTGTGGCAGGATAATCAGGCGCATTGACTGGCCATAACTCATGCCCAGTGCGTAGGCTGCGGCTGCTTGCCCCTTGGGAATGGACTGGATACCGGCACGGACAATTTCTGAAAAGTAAGCGGCTTCAAACAGCATGAATGCCACGATACTGGACACCAGTGCGGTATCAATGGTCAGATACTGACCGGTTACTGCGGTATAGATAAAGGGCACGGCAAAATAGAACCACATCAGCACCAGTAACAGCGGAATGGAGCGGAACAGGTTGACATAAGCCTGTGCAATCACATTCAGGAGCCTGCTCGATGACAGGCGCATCAGGGCAAGCAGGGTGCCAATGGCAATACCGCCAATGGTGGCAATCACCACGACTTTTAAGGTAATGCTGAAACCGTGCCAGAGGGCAGGCCCGGATTGTTGCAGGTCATGGAGAAAAGAGCTTAACCATTCCATGCTATTTTCCTCCTGATATTAAACCAGGAATGCGCAGGCGCTTTTCCAGCAGGTTCATGGCCAAAATAAGACAGACATTAATTACGATAAAAATGATCGTGACGTAACTGTAGATTTCGATAGTGTTCTGGGTATATTCGCTGATGGTTTTCATCTGGGTAATAATTTCGGCAACCCCCACCAGTGAGGCAACCGAAGTATTTTTGACACAGTTGGTCAGTTCTGAACTCAACGGCGGTAAAATGGTCCGGAACGATTGTGGCAAAATGATATAGCGATAGAGCTGTGCCGTAGAAAAGCCCATGGCATAGCCGGCATTAATTTGCCCTTTGGGTAAGGCTTCGATACCTGTTCTGACCTGTTCACAGACCCGTGCTGCGGTAAAAAGCCCCAAACCGATACTGGCGGATATAAGTGCGGTGGTATTGGCTCCCAGATCATTCATCCACCAGTTTTTAATCGGTGCCGGCAGAAAGTTGGGTACCACATAAAACCAGATAAACAACTGTACCAGCAAGGGGATATTCCTGAACACGGTGACATAGGCCGTACCGATGGCTCTGGCGGTTTGATTGGGGAGTGTGCGCATGATTCCGAGCATGCTGCCCAGCAGCATGGCAATACTCCATGCCACCACAGCAATCACAACCAGCCAGCCCAGACCTGTAATGATCCAGTTGAGATAGGTGCTATCTCCAATACCTGTCGATTGCCACAAGACTCCCCAGTTCCAGCTATAATTCATAAGAACTCCTGAGCAGGACCGGCAAAACAGCAACTGTTTCCCGATCCCGCAATACTATTCTGGTGATAAGGGAGGAGCGTTACTGATCCCGATCATGCGGTTGGCTGATCAGGGCCTTGAGTTGATCCGTCATGGCAAAGTTCAAGTTAATGTTCTTTGGTGGAATCGGTTGCTGGAACCATTTCTGGTACATGGTGTTGATTTCACCGGACGCATAGGTGGCTTTAATGGCATCATCAACGACCTGTTTAAAGCCTGTATCCCCTTTACGCAGCATACAGCCATAGATTTCATGGATAGGCGCAGTGCCGACGATTTCCCATTGATCCGGATCTTTGGCCTTGGATTTTTCACCTGCCAGTAAAATATCATCCATCATAAATGCCACAGCACGGCCATTTTGTAGCATCAGGAATGATTCGGCATGGTCCTTGGCAGAAATGATTTCGCCAATCCCGAGTTCCTGCTGGTGCTGGCGGATATAACGTTCCGAGGTCGTACCCGCGGTAGTCACCAGTTTTTTGCCTTTTAAATCTGAAAAGTCCTTGATCCCGGAATTTTTTGCTGTCAGTAGTCTTGAACCGACTTCAAAGAAACCGACAGAGAAATCCACCTGTTGCTGGCGTTCCTTGTTATTGGTAGTCGAGCCACATTCGAGGTCTACCGTACCGTTGGAGACCAGTGGAATACGGTTCTGGCTGGTCACCAGGTTATAGCGGATTTTCAGGTCTGGCAGATTGAGCTTTTTCTTGACTGCATCCACCACCTTGAGTTGCAGGTCATGTGCATAACCGACAGGCTGGTTTGGATTGGATGCAATATAAGAAAAAGGAATGGACGAATCACGATAACCGAGCACAATCGTACCAGAGCTTTTGATCTTGTTTAATGTTCCTGAAGCGGAGGCATCACCTGCGCTTGCCTGATCACCTGTAACCGGTGCCTTGTTATCACTACAGGCACTGAGCCCAAACATGAGTGCACCGGTACAAAGTAGCGAGGCCATGCTGCGTTTATATGTCATCTACAAAACTCCTTTTGTATCGTTATGATCGCATTCGTAATTGTTGCGGTTTAACCGTTGATTGTTATGAACATAATGTGTGTTTTTTTAGACATAAAAAATACATTATTTTTCATCTTAATCAACTTGTATACGATTGCTCAAGCGATATTGTTTACCGTTTTGTTAATGGTAACTGTTGATGAATTAAGCAATTTTTAAATTAATATAGCCCGATAAAAATGCAGGATAGATAAAGCATAATGCATGCCATCTATGCACTGGAATTTGACTGTTTGATATAGGAAAAGCAGGGCTTTCATTACCCTGTAAAAGCCGACAACGGTACGGTTGTTGCGGAAAAAGGACACCATTGCATGGATACAGGCGAGATTTTGAGCAGATAAAAAAAAGCGGCCCGGTCAGCCGCTTTGAAATGTGTGCTTCACTAGAACATGGATTCTTCAGAGTTTGCTGAAATTTTATGGATGGACAGGTCTGCACCACGGTATTCGTCTTCCTGAGAAAGACGTAGTCCAAGTGTGGCTTTTAACAGGCCATAAACAAGAAAGCCGCCAGCCAGTGCAACAATAATCCCCAGACCCGTGCCAATGATTTGTGAAATAAGGGAAACACCACCCAGGCCTCCTAGCTCCTGCTGTCCAAAGATGCCGGCCGCAATTCCCCCAAAGGCACCACATACGCCGTGCAAGGGCCAGACCCCCAGTACATCATCGACTTTCAGCTTGTTTTGGGTATAGGTAAACAGGTAAACAAAGAGTGCACCGGCAGTCCCGCCGATGACCAATGCACCAATAGGGTGCACAATATCGGAACCTGCACAAATTGCGACCAGTCCGGCCAACGGGCCATTGTGTAAGAAACCCGGGTCATTTTTCCCCATAAAGTTGGCAGCAAGTGTGCCGCCGACCATGGCCATGAGTGAATTGATCGCCACCAGTCCTGAAATGGCTTCAACCCGTTGAGCGCTCATCACGTTAAAGCCAAACCAGCCCACGATCAGAATCCAAGAGCCGAGAGCCAGGAACGGAATTGATGACGGGGGATGGGCACTGACACGACCATCATTTTTATAACGTCCATGACGTGCACCGAGGAGCATCACTGCAGCAAGTGCAATCCAGCCGCCCATGGCATGCACCACAACCGAACCGGCAAAATCATGAAAACTGGCACCAAATGTATTTTCGAGCCACTTTTGCAAGCCATAGTTGCCATTCCAGATCATGCCTTCAAAAAACGGATAGATCAGCGCCACCAACAGCAGGGTCGCAATCGCTTGCGAACGCATCTTGGCACGTTCGGCAATGCCGCCTGAAATAATGGCTGGAATAGCCGCAGCAAAGGTCAGCAGGAAGAAACAGCGCATCAGGTTATAACCATGGTCTGAGGCTAAGGTGCTCCCTGCATGGAAAAAATTCTGACCATAGGCAATCCAGTAGCCGACAAAGAAGTAGGCAATGGCTGAAATGGCAAAATCAGTCAGGATTTTACTCAAGGCATTGACCTGATTTTTATGGCGTACCGTACCCAGTTCCAAAAAGGCAAAGCCTGCATGCATTGCCAATACCAGTACTGCACCGAGCAGTAAGAAAAATAGATCTACATTTTGCATAGTGGTGCTCAAAAAAAGTGCTAAATCTGGTTGTGATGCATAGCTTTGATTCATATGCTGCACCAAAACAGAAGTAATCCAACCAGAAATTCAAGCGATGTGGATACATCTCAACTTAGTCAAATAAATAATGCAAAAAGTGCACCAATTTAGAAATGAATTTGTAATTTTGATGAATAGTGGTGCAATTTGCTTAAAAATAGCACAGTTTATGGGGGTGAATGCATTATCATCCAGCAGATTTTATTGATTGGTTGTTCGTGACAAGCATGAAGACAGATCGCCACCATCACGCTTTATCTTGTTCCGACTGAAGATCAGGCGTGACGATGGAGCGTCTGTGTATTTACAGCACGGGTGGGGTATAGCTTAAGGTTCTGCCTAAAATCCAGAGCAGGAACAGGACCAGAGGTAGATGAACCACCAGCTGGGTGACGGTAAAACCAATCACGTCTTTGGCTTTGAGTTTTAAAATGCCAAGCATCGGCAGCATAAAGAACGGGTTGATCAGGTTGGGGAGGGCTTCTGCAGCATTATAAATCTGCACAGACCAGCCGAGATGCACTTGCAGATCATTGGCAGCCTGCATCACATAGGGTGCTTCAATAATCCACTTGCCACCGCCAGAAGGCACAAAGAAACCCAGCACGGCAGAATAAATCCCCATCACAATGGCAAAGCTTTCTTTGGAGGCAATCGAGACAAAGAATTCGGCAATATAGTGTGACAGTGATAAATCCTGAGCATTCAGGGCTTGTGTCATGATAAAGGCAATGCTGCCGTAGAGCGGGAACTGGATCAGAATCCCTGAGACCGCAGGTACTGCCTGACTGACGGCATTGAGAAAATTACGCGGGGTACGGTGTAAGGCCAGACCTAACATTAAAAACACAAAGTTATAGGTATTGAGACTGGAAATGGCAATGATCGGATTGGTCTTGGAAAACTCGATAAACATCCAGATCAGGCCGAGTATCACCACGATAATAGTCAGTAACGGCGAGTTTTCCAGCCAGTCTCCTGGTCGGGTCGATTTAACCTCAGTTTTTTCCTCTTCTTCAAAATTCAGTTCAAAATCCTGCATGGTTTTGACATTATCCCCTTTGGGGGCCGACCAGTAGGCAATCGCAATCGAGACCATCACCAAGATCAAGGTCATCAGCAAAGACTGCCACAGGAAGATGGTTTCGGTAAATGGAATGACGCCGGTCAGGTTGTAGATTGATTCGGGCAGACTGGCTTTATTGGCCTGTAATTGTGCCGCAGATGAACTGATGCCCAGTGCCCAGGTCGCGCCCATGCCAATAATGGCGGCAGCTGCAGCAGCACGGTAGTCCATCTGTAGTTCTTTGCGCTTGGCCAGGGCAATCACCAGTAAGGCGGTTAAAATGGTACTGACCGCCCAATTGACCAGTGAAATGAGCAGACTTGTGGTGGCAACCAAGACAATGGCACTACGTCCCGAATGCGGAATACGCGCCATCATCTGAATCAGTTTTTTCACAGGCGCAGACACGGAAACCACGTAACCGACAATGATCAGCATGGTCATTTGCAGGGTAAAGGGAATCAGGCTCCAGAAACCGTTACCGAACGAACTGGCGACATCCTGTACCGGGGCGCCGATACAGATGGCTGCAAATGAAACAATGATGACACCGAGTAAGGCAAAAATATAAGAGTCTGGAAACCATTTTTCCGACCAGTTGCTGATCCGTAAGGCGAAACGCTCCAGCAGCGCAGGTTGTTTATTCATGTTAAGTATCCATCTTTGCTTGTTATAACGTTCATTTGTCCTGAATGAATGTTTTGTTGCCTAGAAACGGCCAAAAGTGATGCCCGGAAAGCATCACTTCAATAAGGAAAATAAAAGGATTTAGTCGGTTAAGCCTGGGTATCGATCAACAGCTCAACACCTGTCGCCGCCTGAATTTGTTGTTCAGTCACATCGGGTGCCAGCTCGACCAGTTTGATGCCTTCTGCAACGACGTCGAGTACGCCCAGATCGGTAATGATGCGATGCACCACTTTTTGGCCTGTGAGGGGTAAGCTGCACTGTTTGACGATTTTGGCTGTTCCATCTTTGGCAGTATGTTCCATCAGCACCACCACCCGCTGTACCCCTGCAACCAGATCCATGGCACCGCCCATACCTTTGACTTTTTTGCCCGGAATCATCCAGTTGGCGAGGTCGCCTTGTTCCGAAACTTCCATCGCACCGAGAATGGCAATGTTGACGTGGCCGCCACGAATCATGGCAAAGGATTCACTGCTCGAGAAAAAGGCCGCACCTGCACGTGCCGTCACCGTCTGTTTACCTGCATTGATTAAATCAGGGTCGAGCTGCTGTTCAGTTGGAAATTCGCCTATGCCGAGTAGACCATTTTCCGATTGTAACCACACATCAATATTTTCTGGAATGTAGTTGGCAACCAGTGTGGGAAGGCCAATGCCGAGATTGACGTAGAAACCGTCCTGTAATTCTTGTGCGGCACGCTGTGCCATTTGTTCACGTGTCCATGCCATGATTATGCGTCCTGTGCTTTTAGGGTTTTTTGTTCGATCCGTTTTTCTGGTGTGGCATTCAATACCACACGATTGACGTAAATACCCGCCAAATGGATTTCATCTGGATCAAGTTCACCAATCTCGACAATCTGCTCGACTTCGGCAATGGTGATTTTGCCTGCCATGGCACATTCAGGGTTAAAGTTTCGTGCGGTTTTACGGAACACCAGATTGCCGGCTTTATCGGCTTTATAGGCCTTGACCAGTGCCACATCTGCAGTCAGTGAGGTCTCAAGAATATAGCTGCGGCCATTAAAGTCGCGTTGTTCCTTGCCTTCAGCCACCAGGGTGCCTGCACCTGTTGCGGTATAAAAGGCAGGAATGCCTGCGCCACCTGCACGTAATTTTTCGGCGAGTGTACCTTGCGGGGTAAGTTCCACTTCCAGTTCGCCGTTTAGATATTGGCGTTCAAATTCTTTATTTTCACCGACATAAGACGAGATCATTTTTTTAATTTGTCGGGTCTTGAGCAACACACCCAAGCCAAAATCATCAATACCGGCATTGTTGGAGATGCAGGTCAGGCCGGTTACGCCAGTTTCTTTGAGTGCCTGAATCAAGGCCTCAGGAATGCCACATAGGCCAAAACCGCCTACAGCCAAGGTCTGCTGATCTTGCACCACATCTTGTAAGGCCAATGCCGCAGTTGAATAGACTTTATTCATGGTTCACCTGTAAATTCCCTGGTTTTTATTAGTTTTAGCACTCGGCAATTATTTACAGAAGTTTAAATTTTTAAAGAATTAATAAGCGAAACTCATTAATTGGCAAGCGCCAGACAAAATGGTTCATAGTGGCCAAGGCTAAGCTTCAATGGCGACAGAATCGAGATTTTGGGCCGAAGCGGAAAAATCATGTCGGGTTAAAACATCTATAAATTCAGCTGAAATATTGGAAAGCTCAAAGTCCTTCTTATAGACAATGCCAATCGCCTGAGGCAGTTTACCATCTTCGATTTCAATCAGGACATTGTGTTCTTTATCAATAAAATTCTGAAAATGACGGGGAATGGCACTGACGCCCATACCCAGTGCCACAAAGCTGGACAGGGAGCTGATCTGGTGACATTCAATTTTCAAGTCCAGGGTCAAATGGTTTTTCAGGCAGTTTTCTTCGATCAGGTGCCGAACAATGGAAGGATGCTGTAGGGTCACAAAGGGGTTGGCACACAGCTGTTTCCAGCTGATCGAATCTGCGCTAGCCAGTGGATGCGTCTTGGGTAACAGCGCCAGAAAATCCTCCTCAAATAAGGGCTTAAACTCCAGCTGGTCATTGCGTGGTGGCTCAAAGCAGATGCCGATTTCAAAAATGCCATCCAGTACATTTTCCAGCACTTTTTCATTGGGAATATCGTGAATGGAAAAGCTGATATTGGGATGTCTGGCTAAAAAACGATGGATCACTTGCGGCAAAATGGCATGGGTGACAAAGGGCATCGAGGCAATATTGAGGGTACCGCGATTGAGCTTAAAACGCTGCTTGACGTCTTTTTCCATATCTTCCCAATTGGCCAGTAATTTCTTGGCATAGGGAATCAGCGATTTACCTTCCTGGGTCAGTTCAACCCGGCGGGTATTGCGCTTAAACAGTTTACCGCCCAGCTCTTCTTCCAGTGACTTGATACTCAAGCTTAAAGCTGACTGGCTCAGATGCAGTTCAGCAGAGGCATTTGCATAATTCAGGGTACGGGTTAAAGCCAGAAATGCCTTGAGTTGCTTGAGTGTCATGTGCCATTGCCTGTTCGGAAAGTTTTTGTTTTATCAGAAGTAATTTATAAAAAAAACGGTCAGTTGTGACTGGCATTTTTGTTAATTTGCTGGCGCGAGACAAGCGCTTTATTTTTAAAAAATACCCATAGTGATTATAGGTTTATTTTGTCTGCCTATGGAGAAGTGAATTTTAAAAATAAAACAGACTCATCTCTGCCAAGATTAATGAGTATTTTTGAACAGTTGATTTATTTTATTAATCAATTAAATTTATTTGGCTTTGTTTGTGTATTTTATTGATTTTTAAATGGAATTTAAATTATTTATTTTGTTTTAATATTATGGTTTTTTATGGTTTTAATGCTATGTTAAATACTACAGTGCGTTTGTATGCATGTTGGGTTTTATGTATTGCATGAAGCAATAACGTATTTTTTATGGTTAGGATAACCCCTATAAAATATTAATAAATATTTGGTTGACCCTGACATATATTCTTGAGAATGGAGTAAAAGAATATGTGGGACTTATTTGTCATTCTGCTGTCTTTAGGCTTGCTGATGTACACGGCCTATCGTGGTTTTTTCGTGATTTTGATGGCGCCGTTATGTGCCTTGCTGGCGGTTTTTCTGATTAATCCTGCTAATGTGCTGCCGTTTTATTCGGGCGTTTTCATGCCAAAGATGGTCAATTTCATTAAAGACTATTTTCTGGTGTTCCTGCTAGGGGCGATCTTTGGCAAAGTGGTGGAAATGTCGGGCATTGCCGAGTCGATTGCCCGTACCATTGTCAACTGGATTGGTGCCAAGAAAGCGATTTTAACCGTGGTGCTACTCGGTGCCATTCTGACCTATAGCGGTGTCAGCCTGTTTGTGGCGGTATTTGCGATTTATCCATTTGCCAATCAGCTGTTCCAGCAAGCCAATATTCCAAAACGTCTGATTCCCGGCACCATTGCCCTCGGCGCATTTACATTCACCATGGATGCCTTGCCGGGGACACCGCAAATTCAGAATGTAATTCCGACCACCTTCTTTGGTACCAATATCTATGCAGCGCCGTTTCTGGGTGTGATCGGGGCGATTTTTGTCTTGGGGATGGGGCTGCTGTATCTGGAGTCACGCCGTAAGGCTGCGGCTCGTGCAGGTGAAGGCTATGCCTGTTTTGCTACTGAAGGTGCCGTCACGCAAACGGCTGCCGATGTTGAATCATCAACCCAAAGCAATAGTTCAGTGCTGCGTCAATGCATGGCCTTTGTGCCGTTGATTCTGGTTGCGGTCATGAACCGTTATCTATCTACCGCCATTAAAGAATGGTATCCGAATGGCTTTGATTTCAATGCAATTGGCCTCGCTAACTACACGGTTGATGTGGCAAAAACAGGAGCGATTTGGGCAGTCGGTTTAGCCTTGATTGTCGGGATTATTGCGGCGATCTTGTTCGATTATCAGCGCGTGGTGACCAACTTTAAAGAAGGGGTGAATGCCAGTATCAGCGGTTCATTGTTGGCGGTGATGAATACTGCGTCAGAATATGGTTTTGGTGCGATTATTGCGGCATTGCCGGGCTTTGCTTTGATTAGCCATGCACTCGGTACCACCTTTACCAATCCTTTGGTCAATGGCGCTGTGACCACGACCGTATTGGCCGGCATTACCGGCTCAGCCTCGGGCGGGATGAGTATTGCCCTGAGTGCGATGGCAGAAACCTATAACGCTGCCATTGTCGCTGCGGGCATTCCACCGGAAGTGATGCATCGGGTGGTGGCGATGGCCTCGGGTGGCATGGACACGCTGCCGCATAATGGCGCGGTCATTACCTTGCTTGCGGTTACAGGTTTAACCCATAAGCAATCCTATAAAGATATTTTCGCAGTGACGATTATTAAAACCTTGGCGGTATTTGTGGTGATTGCTGCCTTTACATGGTTCGGGATTGTGTAAGGCATATTTTAAGTTGTGCTTGCCCGTATGGATGGGCGGGCAATACAGATCATCAAGAACAGGAGTAACACAATGACTCAACAACTCGAAGCCAAAGTGGCCTTTATTACCGGTTCAGCCAGTGGCATTGGTGTGGAAATTGCGAAAAAATTTGCGCAGGAAGGCGCCAAAGTGGTGATTTCTGATGTGAATGCCGAGAAATGCCAGCTCGCAGTGGAGCAGTTAAAACAGCAAGGGTTTGAAGCCTTGTCTGCGCCTTGTGATGTCACTGATGAACAGGCTTATAAAGCCGCGATTGATTTGACCACACACACGTTTGGGCGTCTGGATATCCTGATCAATAATGCCGGTTTTCAGCATGTCGCCGCGATTGAAGACTTCTCAACCGAGATTTACCAGAAACTGGTCCAAGTGATGCTGACAGGTTCATTTATCGGGATTAAACATGCATTTCCGATTATGAAAGCACAACAATATGGCCGGATTATCAATATGTCTTCGATCAATGGTCTGATTGGCTTTGCAGGTAAGGCGGGGTATAACAGCGCCAAGCATGGGGTGATTGGTTTGACCAAAGTGGCAGCTCTGGAATGTGCGCGTGACGGGATTACCGTCAATGCCTTATGTCCGGGTTATGTCGATACACCGTTGGTGCGTGGGCAAATTGCCGATTTGGCCAAAACCCGTAATGTGAGTCTGGAAAGTGCTCTGGAAGATGTGATTTTAGCCATGGTGCCCCAAAAGCGTTTACTCAGTGTGGAGGAAATTGCCGACTATGCGATTTTCCTGGCCAGCAGCAAAGGCGCAGGGATTACGGGGCAGGCAGTGGTGATGGATGGGGGGTATACCGCACAGTAAGCTGTGTATGTGATTGCATAAGCCGCTCAATTGGGCGGTTTTTTATGAAATGAAAGTAATGAGCTAGCACAGCGCAATTTGTTTAATTTTTTCATCTGTTAGAATGAATCAGCCTTTAATTCTAATACGACTTCATATGAACAATAAACTCATCAGCTTTTGTCTTTTATCAGTCTGTTTACTTCAGTTGAGCCAAGCCCAAGCAACGCCATTCAAGACGTATCAATCCGAGCCGTTGCATTGTGGTGAAGCGATTTTTCAAGTGATCTCGTCCTGTTATGATCCAGACGAAGGTACGTTGAGAGGCAGTGGCGGCGTCATGCGTGAATCCTGTCAATCGAGTCATTTGCTGGTGAACTGGAAAGGACAGCAAAAGCGCATTGATTTTCCCATCGCCACCGCAGCGCAAACGCAGCAATTAAAAAGTAAAGGTTATAGGTTGCAAAAAGTGATTCGCCAAGGGGATTGGTCACCACAAAGTTTGGCCTGTGGTCAGGTCAAAGGCATTTCAGGCTATTTTGTGGTGGTCAATCAAGCAACTACCAATGATTTGAATCAAGAGTACTTGGGCAAAGGATCGTTGAGTGAAGAACCCGTGTTACTGAATCTGAATGGCAGCATGACCAGTGATGTACTTAGACAAAAAATCTATCCTTTGCTGAAACAGGATAAAGTTAAAATCACCAAAGTCGTTTCAGCCAATGCCTTATTTGGCGATGAGTAAAGCTTCGTTCAGCGACTGGTTTATCCAAGCAGGATATTGAGAATGTTGGCTGACTTTGTCGGCTGATTATTGCTACACTTTTTTATTTTTAGGCAGATACATGATGTCTTTTGATCTTAAAGTCAGTTTAAAGCAAAGGGCTGAACCTTCTGCACAGCAGAAAAAGCTGAATCGCCTGATTGATCAAATAGAACAGCAAAAAATCAGCCTTGCCATGTGGCAGAATGCCCAAGCTGAAATTCAGCAACATACACGGCAAAAACTGATGCCTGTGTATAGCGAGCTGCATGACATCCTGTTTCAGCAGTTGAATCAGCTTTGGATGCTGTTACAACAGCATGAGTTTTCCAAAGCCGATATGCAGCAACTGGATGAAAAAATTGCCCAACTTGCCCAAATGTTAAAGCATTCCAAGATGTTGAAGGAGGAACAGTTAAAACTGGTCAGGCAGATCGATACCTTTTATCAGCAACATGCCCAGCAATTGGCTAAAAAGAATAAAAGAGTACAGTCAACCAAGTTTGAACAGGATGAAAGTCCTGAGCATGGTGCAGCATCAGAACAAGGTGATTTTGAGCAGTATGCGGCTGAACAGCAACAGGCTAGGGAACAGGCCAAATTACTTCGACAGCAACAGAAACGTGAACAAGCTGAGCAAATGGCAGCGCAATCGCTGAAAACGGTGTATTTAAAAATTGCCGCGATGATTCATCCTGATCGTGAGCAAGACGAGTCCAAAAAGGAAGAAAAAACAGTGTTGTTTCAGCAGGCCAGTCAGGCCTATGAACAGCAGGATTTGTTTTATTTGCTCAAGCTTCAATTACAGCTTGAACAGAATAAAGGCGTTGGGGCTAAAGAGTTATCTGCAGAACAAGTGAAGTTTTATAAACTGGCTTTGGATGAGCAAAGTCAGCAGCTTGAAAGTCAAATTGAAGAGATTCTGGATTCTTTTCAGTTGGGGAAAAAAGTCAAAGCAGAGCATGTGCATATTAGTGATGTATATAAAGCCATAGATGCGGATTGTGCTGAGTTAAAACAGCAGTTGAAGTGGGAAAAAGAGCGTTTAAAGCATATGAAGAAGGTGAGTGGGGTAGAGATGTTGTTGGGGCATGGGGTGTTGTAACCTCACCCTAGCCCTCTCCTGAAAGGAGAGGGAACTTCATTGCGTATCGAATAACTATCAAATTTACAAAGGATGCTCCCTCTCCCTCAGGGAGAGGGTTGGGGTGAGGGGAATTAAAAAGAGGAGAAAAAAATGAAACTAGACCCACAATTATTAGAATTCGCCAAAGCTATGCGCAGTAATGCAACAGATGCTGAACATCTGATGTGGCAATTACTTCGTGCTAAACAGTTTATGAATCTGAAATTTCGCAGACAGCATGTGATTGCACCTTATATCGTGGATTTTTACTGTCATGAATTGGGTTTGGTGATTGAGTTAGATGGCAGTCAGCACGGTACTGACGACGGAAAAGAATATGACGCTGAACGAACCAAGTTTTTAGAAGCTTTAGGTTTAAAAGTGGTGCGGTATTGGAATCATGATGTGCTAAAAAATACTGAATCAGTTTTAGGAGATTTATGGAATGTTTGTTTGCATTTAAAAAGAAAAAGCACCTCTCCCTAACCCTCTCCTACGAGGAGAGGGAATATGACACATCAAATACTATATTAATTCACATATCTAAAATTAATAATTAGCAAAGTTGATTTTTATTTAGGTTAATTGGTTCTATGAATCGACTCAGTTTTAAAAAGCATAAAGGGCTGAATTATCAGCCCTTTATGTATAAAATAGATCAAACAAGCAACACTTTAAAGCGCAGCAATCTGCTCCATACTTTGCTTAATCTTCGCTAACTGATCAGCAAACTCAGCCAATTTCACTTTTTCACCTTCAACAACCGCTGCTGGTGCTTTAGCAACAAAACCTTCATTAGAAAGTTTATTGGCAATTTGATCATGTTGCTTTTGAACCTTATCCAAGTCCTTCTGCAAACGACCCAATTCAGCTTTAGGATCAATCAAGCCTTTCATTGGTACAAATACCGATGCATGACCTACAACACTTGAAGAAGAAAGCGGTGGTTCTTCGCCTTGTGTCAGGAAGGTAATGCTTTCAACTTTCGCCAAGGCTTTAAATAACGCTTCGATACGTGTGATTTGCTCACGTTCAGCATCAGAAATATTTTGCAGCAATACCGGCAATAAACGCGCATTACCCAAGCCCATTTCACCACGGATGTTACGTACCGCACCAATCAGACCTTGTAACCACTGCATATCAGCTTCAGCTTGATCATTCATCTTCGCTTGATCAGGAACAGGGTATTGCGCAGTCATAATCGTTGCGCCGCCTTTGCCTAACATTGGCGCAAGGGTTTGCCAGATTTCTTCAGTCAAATACGGCATCAATGGGTGAGCCAAACGTAAAGAGGCTTCCATTACTGCAAGTAATACACGGCGAACTTCGGCTTTACGCTCTTCAGATACGTTGGCATCGTTCAGAACCGGTTTGGTTAACTCAACGTACCAGTCACAGTATTCATTCCAGATAAAGTCATAGATCGCTTGCGCAGCAAGGTCTAAACGATAAGTGGCGAATGCCTGGTGTACCGCAGCTTCTGCTTTTTGCAGACGGCTCATGATCCATTGTTCAGGCAGTTCCCATAGATCAGGACGTGCTTCTTGACCAACAGTTTGTCCTTCAACATTCATCAATACGAAACGGGTCGCGTTCCAGATCTTGTTACAGAAGTTACGGTAGCCTTCAACACGCTTCATATCGAACTTGATGTCACGACCGGTGTTGGCAAGCGCACAGAAAGTGAAACGAACTGCATCTGTACCGTAAGCCTGAATGCCTTCCGGGAATTCTTTACGCGTTGATTTTTCAATCTTCGCTGCCTGTTTCGGATTCATCAAACCTGTAGTACGTTTTGCAACAAGGCTTTCCAGATCGATACCGTCAATCAGGTCGAGTGGGTCAAGCACGTTACCCTTAGATTTCGACATCTTCTGGCCTTCGCCATCACGAACCAGGCCGTGCACGTAAACGGTCTTGAATGGAATCTGAGATGAACCGTCTTCATTTTTCATGAAGTGCAGGGTCATCATGATCATACGTGCAACCCAGAAGAAGATGATGTCAAAACCTGTCACCAACACATCAGTCGGATGGAAAGTTTTGAGGAAATCATTGGCCGCATCTTTCTCTGCATCACCGGTCCAACCTAAGGTTGAGAAGGTCCACAGGGCAGAGGAGAACCATGTATCCAGTACATCTTCATCCTGGTTTAGAGCAGTATCCGCAGGGATGTTATTTTTGGCACGAACTTCAGCTTCGTCACGACCCACATATACATTGCCTTCAGCATCGTACCAGGCTGGAATACGGTGACCCCACCACAACTGACGTGAAATACACCAGTCCTGAATGTTGTTCATCCACGCCATATACATGTTGCTGTATTGCTCTGGAACGAACTTGATACGGCCATCTTTCACCGCTTCGATTGCAGGCTCTGCCAATGGCGCAATTTTCACATACCACTGGTCAGTCAATAATGGCTCAATGATCACACCAGAACGGTCACCGCGAGGTGGTTTCAAGGTATACGGTTGGATCTGTTCTAACCAGCCTTCAGCTTCAGCCTGTTCAACCAGTTTCTTACGCGCTTCAAAACGTTCTAAACCGATATAGTCTGCTGGCGCAGCAATGGTTTTAGAAATCTGCTCGCCCGCTCTGGCGATATATTCAAACTCAGCCAGAACTTCTGCATTTTTATTGAAGATATTGATGATTGGCAATTCACAACGCTTACCTACCTCATAGTCATTGAAGTCGTGCGCAGGGGTGATTTTTACACAGCCGGTACCAAATTCTTTGTCGACATATTCGTCTTTAACGATTGGAACAGCACGGCCGGTAATTGGCAGGATAATGTTCTGGCCTACAAGATGTGCATAGCGTTCATCATCCAGTGCTACTGCAACAGCGGTATCACCCAATAAGGTTTCAGGACGTGTGGTTGCCACAACGATGTGATCTTTACCATCGTGGGTACGCAGTGATTTGTCTTCAAAGAAATATTTGAAGTGCCACAATGAACCTGCTTCTTCTTTATCTGACTCAACTTCGAGATCAGATAGCGCAGTCTGTAGTTTCGGGTCCCAGTTAACCAGACGCTTGCCACGATAGATCAAGCCATCTTCATGCAGTTTGACGAACACTTCTTTCACTGCATTGGATAGACCTTCGTCCATGGTGAAACGTTCACGTGACCAGTCTACAGACGAGCCGAGACGACGGATCTGACGGGTAATGGTACCGCCTGACTGTTCTTTCCATTCCCAGATTTTTTCGATGAACTTTTCACGGCCTAGGTCATGACGGCTGATGTTTTGTGCACCCAACTGACGTTCGACCACCATCTGCGTTGCAATACCTGCGTGGTCAGTCCCCGGTTGCCATAAGGTATTTTTACCCATCATACGGTTGTAACGGGTGAGGGCATCCATGATGGCATTGTTAAAGCCATGACCCATGTGCAAGCTACCGGTGACGTTCGGTGGTGGAATCATGATACAGAATGATTCACCTTGACCTGAAGGCTTGAAGTAACCTTGTTGTTCCCAGATTTGATACCACTTCTTTTCGATCTCGGTTGGATCGTAAGTGGTTGCAATATTTTGAGCAGATTGAGCGTCAGTCATAGTACAGAAGATTAAAATTGAATAAAAAATTGCATCTATTGTAGCAAAAAATCCTCGCTTCTGTAGGTCTTTCAGCATGCCATCGCCGAATCAATACAGCCGCTCAAATAATGTCTGCATTCCGGTTTGTTACAGTGGCATGAGAGCACATTCCGCTTCTTTAGCGCAAAAGATCTGAATGCAGACAAGACGGGCTCATTCCTGATCAGGCATTTGTAAGCTTTGATTTTTCACATAAAACCGATGAAAGGCATTGGTTTTTTATACAAATAGCGTTAAATTTGTGTTGTGCATCACATAACTTAAAAATATTGATGCTTAAAACAACAATATAAAAACTGAAAACTACAAAAAGGGATGATGCTCATGAGTTATTCAATTCTGTTGAAAATTAATGAAGTGACACATGGACAGTTTGAAGTGATTCGCCAGCAGTTAAATGCCGGCACGGAGGTGAGTCAGGCAAGAGAACTGGGAGAAGTCCTTTCCGAGATCGCCTGTGAGATTGTTGAACAGGTCTTTTCCGTATTGCTGATCCAGAACCGCCAGCCAACGCCGTTAATGCAAAAGTATACCGCCGAGTCTGAAACAGTAATCCAGCAGATCATTGGTGCGGTACGCAAATATATGCCCTGGTCGATTTCATTTTTTGGCAATGAACGGCTATGTCCCTTTGCCAATTATTTTTCCAACATGATCAAGTACCACGATGAACAGGTCTATGTGTCCTATCCGATTGACCGTAATCTGGTACAGCAGGCGCATGCCTTGGTAACCCGTCTGAGAAATAATGAAATCAGCGATATGCTGGATGTGTTCCAGACCCTGATCCAGATTGTGGATCTGGGGGTGACCAGCCTGATCCGTGAACCGAAAAAGTGCCTCAACTTTAATACGGTGGTCGATAAAACCCTGAACGGAGTGATTAATATGACGGCGCATCTCAGTTATAAACGTTTGGAAAAAATGAGCAATCAGGTCGATAGTCATGCGGCAACCGATTGTGTGAACCATTTTTTAGCATTTATGCATGTCGATACAGAATAGAGTGTGATAAATTCGGCGGGTACAACGCCAAAAATGATAGAAAAATAGATTTAATTATTAAAGGGCTTGTTTAACAAGCTCTTTTTTTATGGAATCTGACAGTTAGGGTTATCAGAATGAACACCGCCGTTTTTTTAAATATTCATGCGGATACTTATGCACGTTTTGCACATATTCGGACGCAATTATTACAAGGCAATAAAGAAAGTCAGGCTGGCGCATTAGGGAGCGTCTTGTCCGAGATGGCCTGTGAAGTCATTGAGCAGGTCTTTATCGTATTATTACAAGAAAACCAGCAACATTCGCAAACAGGCGAGTCTGAAAAAGTGATCCAGCAAATTCTGGAAGCTATTCGTAAATATATGCCCTGGTCGATTTCATTTTTTGGCAATGACCGTCTGATTCCGCTGGTTGAATATCTTTCAAAAACCATCCAGATTGAAGATGAAACCATTTATATGACTTATCCGGTCAAGCAACCGTTGGCGGAACAGGTCAAGGCATCTAGCCAGAAACTGGCAAGTGGCGATCACAGCGAAATTTCAAATTCCCTTAAATTACTGACCGAGGTGATTGATGCCGGGGTCGATCACCTGATTCGTGAACCGAAAAAATGTTTAAAGTTCAATTTTGTGGTGGATAAAACCTTAAATGGTGTAATTAACATGACCACACATCTGGGCTATAAGCGTCTGGAGAAGCTGGCAACCCAGATTGACCAGCAACTGGCAGCCACCTATGTGGACTACTTTCTTAAATTTATGCGTCATTCGGTATAGGCAGGAATAAATATGGCAAAACTGACAAGTCTTGAAAATAAGGTGGTCTGGATTACCGGCGCTTCATCGGGTTTAGGTAAGGCGCTGGCACGTGAATGTGCCTTGCAGGGTGCACAGGTGGTTTTGACCTCACGCCGTTATGATGAGCTGGAAGCGGTACGGGTCGGCTTGCTCAAGCCAGAACAGCATCTTTCGATTGCTGCCGATATTACCGATGAAGCCCAGGTACGACATGCCTATGAACAGGTGCTGGCAGCAAAGGGGCGGATTGACTGGCTGATCAATAATGCCGGTCTAAGCCAACGTGCCTTGATTCAGGACACCAGCATGCATACGGAACGTACCATTATGGAGGTCGATTACTTTTCGCAAGTGTTCTTTACCAAGACCGTATTACCGACCTTGCTGCAACAAAAGTCTGGCCGGGTGGTATTTGTCTCCAGTGTGGCGGGGCTATTGGGTACCCAATATCGCGCCACTTATTCAGCAGCCAAGGCTGCCATTCATATGTGGGCCAATAGCCTACGTGCCGAAGTTGCCAATGACGGTGTTGAAGTGTCAGTGGTCTTTCCGGGTTTTGTCAAAACCAATGTTTCATTCAATGCCTTAAATGGTGAAGGTAAACCGCAAGGCTATCAGGATGAAGCGATTGAAAATGGTCTGGATGCCGATGTATTTGCCGAACGGGTGGTACAATCCTTGATGGCAGGGGACGAATACATTGTGGTCGGTGGTAAAAAAGAACAGCTTGGGGTACTGGTTTCACGTTTGTCACCCCGTTTGTTATATAAAATGATTCGTAAAAGCAAAGTGAAATAAGCATGGATATTATTTTGAAAGGGAATATAAGTGGAAGATAGTCAAGACTTACCTCAGTCATCTTCAAGCCAGCGAGTATCCATAACAACGATCATCATTTATATATTGCTGGCATTAACTGCCAGTATTTCTATGGGTGTAATATTGAGCTGGCTATTCACGTTTAATATGTCGAATTTTGAAGGTCGCAGTGGCTATGCTGCGATCTTGTTTTTTATGTTGACAGCACCGATCAGCTTTTTAGCCACGCTGATTGCTCTACCGATCATGATTAAAAAGGCACCAAAAATTTTGCCTGCTGTTATGTGGGTATTTGCTGGTTTAACTTTACTGTTGGGATTCTTTAACTGACTGATCTCATTAAACATACAGCCAGCCATAATACTTAAAGGATAGAATGAAATGACAGTACATAGCCGCAAGAAAGCCGTTTTTAACTGGAGCGGGGGCAAAGACTCTGCTTTGGCGTTGTATACCGTGCTACAACAAAACGAGTTTGAGGTGATTGCGCTGTTAACCACGGTGAACGAAGAGACTGAACTGTCTTCGATGCATGCGATTCCTTATACACTATTAAAAAAGCAGGCTGAAAGTATCGGCATTCCGCTCTATCCGGTATTTTTACCCAAAAATTTACCTGTGTATGAGCAACGTATGCTCGATGCAGCAAACCATTTTAAGGCACAAGGGGTTGCGCATTTTATTTTTGGTGATATTTACCTGAGCGATGTACGGCAATATCGGGAAGAGCGTTTGCACCCTTTAGGCATTGAGGTGGTGGAGCCGATCTGGAATCTGGACTCGCTTGAAGTGATGCAGCAATTTCTGGATTCAGGAATCAAAACCAAAATCATTGTGACCGATGCCAGTAAACTTGATGAGTCTTTTATCGGACAAGACATTGATGCCGCTTTGCTTGAACGTATGCCAGCGGAGGTGGATGTCTGTGGTGAAAATGGTGAATATCACAGCTTTGCTTATGCAGGTGCCTTATTCAAACATCCTGTCAAGTTTGAAATTGCTGAAACGCGTCAGATGTCGTATGAGTTCAAGCTGGACAATGGCGAAGAAAAAACCTATCACTACTGGCAAGCCATTTTTGCAGAATAGGGCCAAGGTCTGGTATATGGCACAGGACTGTTAAAATTTATTAACTTATTTCTTTATTTTTAATGGATCAAAACGGTTTGAACAAAATTATGGCGCTTATGCACAATCGATCGCTCGATTGAGCTTTATCCCAATAGAACCACACCGTACCCAGCAGGTCTGAGCGCAGCTTAGGGTTGTACAAAAATGAAAAAAAGCTTGCCTCGCTTTAACCGTGAAGGCATGGAGATTGTAGATGGAACGACGACTTTCACTTTTAGCCAAGGAACGCACGATTGCCCACGCCGGCTATAACCGTTGGCTATTGCCACCTGCCGCACTGGCAATTCATCTCAGTATTGGTATGGCCTATGGCTTTTCCGTATTTTGGTTACCCTTGTCCAAAGCCCTCGGCATTGATGCACCACTTGAATGTAAAGATATCGGTTTGCTTGAACAACTGTTCACCACGACCTGTGACTGGAGTGTGTCTACCCTAAGCATCATGTACACCTTGTTTTTTGTATTCCTGGGTTCATCTGCCTTTTTATTTGGTGGTTGGCTTGAGCATGCCGGGCCACGAAAGGCGGGTGTGGTTGCGGCATTTTGCTGGGCAGGTGGTTTGATCCTGGCTGCGCTAGGTGTATATACGCATCAGTTATGGCTGTTGTGGCTAGGAGGGGGCGTCGGAGGCATCGGGCTGGGGCTGGGTTATATTTCGCCTGTATCGACCCTGATCAAGTGGTTTCCGGATCGTCGAGGTCTTGCCACAGGTCTTGCGATTATGGGCTTTGGTGGTGGTGCCATGATTGGTGCACCCTTTGCAGATCAGTTGATGAAGTTCTTCGCGACCGATGTTTCGGTCGGTGTCTGGCAAACCTTTCTGGTGTTAGCCGCCGTTTATTTTGTTTTTATGATGGGAGGTGCGTTTGGTTACCGGATTCCGCCTTCAAACTGGAAACCGAGTGGCTGGCAGCCCGCAGCAACCCAAGCGAATGCGCTGGTCACCAGTCGTCATGTGCATTTGAACAAGGCATGGAAAACCAGACAGTTTTGGCTGATCTGGGGCGTGTTATGCTTAAATGTTTCGGCAGGTATTGGCATTTTGGCAATGGCGTCTCCGTTGTTGCAGGAAGTGTTTGGGGGACGTCTGATCGGTTTGGAGATCGGCATCAATGAACTAAACACAGAACAAAAAATGCAGATTGCGACCTTTGCCGCAGGTTTTACCGGTTTACTGTCGTTGTTTAATATTGGTGGGCGGTTCTTCTGGGCATCTGCATCGGATTTTATTGGCCGTAAAAATACCTATTTCATTTTTCTGGCCTTGGGTTTCTTATTATACGTTTCGATTCCACAACTGGCGCATGCCGAAAACCTGCCTTTATTCGTTTTAGCTTTCTGCATCATTCTGTCCATGTATGGCGGGGGATTTGCCACGGTACCTGCTTATCTGGCCGATATTTTTGGTACCCAAATGGTCGGGGCGATTCATGGACGGTTACTGACTGCATGGTCGGTGGCGGGGGTATTGGGTACCTTGCTGATTACCAATATCCGAGATTATCAACTGGCACATGGCGTGGCTCAAGCACAGTCTTATGACACCACCATGTATATTCTGGCGGCTATGCTGGCGCTTGGATTTGTCCTTAATTTAATGGTCAAGCCGGTTGATGAAGATCAATACATGACCGAGGCTGAATTGGCTGCCGAGAAGGCCTTGGCTCATGAGAAATTACCGCAAGATTCCAGTCTGAATCATGAGGAAGTGCATGCACCTTCCAGGACAATTACTGTGGTACTGGCCTGGCTGGTAGTTGGTCTGCCTTTGCTGGCCGGCATTTGCTTTACCTTACAAAAGGCGATCGTTTTATTTCATTAATCTGAAAATCCTGGTCATAAAAAATGCCTCGAATGATGAGGCATTTTTTATTGTGTTCGATATGTCTGTTGCGGCTTGAGAATATGCGACTAGAACAGCTTATTCGATGATGGCTGTACCATAAGCAAACACTTCAACCATACCACCTTGCATTCCCAGTTCTGTGGTACTGAGGCGAACCCCCATAATCTGTTTGGCGCCCATGGCATGCGCTTCCTGCTTCAGTCGCAGGATCGCTTCACGGCGTGCACGCTCAACCACACTTTCATAACTGACCAGACGTCCTCCAAAGAAGTTGCGAATGGATGCCAGGACATATTTAAAATAATCGTGAGAGATCACCACATTACTGCTGATCATTTGCCCGGGTGCTGTGGGGTGTACAAAGCGGTTGGTATCAATCCGGATATGGGCAAACTGTTGTTCTTTCTGATCCAGTTCACGCAAGTGTTTTTGCTCGATATGGCGACCAAAGCCCCAACCCACAGTAAACAGGATCAGGAACAGCACAACCTGAAAAATTAATCCTTCCATACAATGGCCTATGCGCCGAATGGGTCAGGGAGTTTAGGTGCAACAGGTTGCACCACCACTGCTGTACCATAAACAAACAGTTCAGATGCGCCCTGGGCAATATTTGAAGTCGAGAAACGAATCCCGACAATGGCATTGGCACCTAAAGCCTTTGCTTTATCAATCATGCGCTGGGTCGCTTCCTGACGGGATTCTTCAAGTAATTCGGTATAGCCTGTCAGTTCACCACCAACAATATTCTTTAAGCCTGCCATCAGGTCACGCCCGACGTGCTTGCTGCGGACGGTGCTGCCATAAACCACATCAAGCTGACGTAAAATTTCATGGCCAGGTACAGATTCTAAACTGCTCAGTAACATCGTCTTCTTCTAAATCATCAATTTTCAGACTTTGAAGATAAGAAATATTTGCAGGCGTTGCAATAAAAAAAAGCTCACCGGAGTGAGCTTTTTGTCTGCAAAATCAAATTATTTTGCGTAGTGCTGTTGCGAGCTTGATGGCTGATGCGTAATCGTCTCACTGGTTGTGGCTTTTACACCACCACCCAGGGTCTTATAAAGCTCGACCTGATTGTTCAGGTCAGCCTGCTGTAATAACAGCAAGCCTTGTTCCGCCGAGTAAGCAGAACGCTGAGCATCCAACACGGTCAGGTAACTATCAATACCTGCACGGAAGCGGGCATTGGAGAGTTTATAGGTGGTGTTGGTGGCATCGACCAGACGGCGTTGCGCAGTTAAACGGTCACCAATGTTGGCACGTGTTGCCAGAGCATCATTGACTTCACGGAAAGCAGACTGGACTGACTTTTCATAGTTAGCCAAGGCAATTTTCTGATCGGTTTCAGAGATTTTGATGTTGGCTTTACGTGTACCCCAGTCAAAGATCGGGATATTCAGGCTTGGGCCAATTGACCATAATCCATTGGCTGACTTGAATAAATCACTCAGGTCAGTCGATGCATAACCCGCAGAACCGGTCAGGCTGATGGTTGGGAACAGTTGTGCTTTAGCCGCACCAATATTCGCACCTGCAGCACTTAACTGGTATTCAGAGGCCTTGACATCCGGACGGTTGTTCAACAAATCACTTGGCAAGCCAGCGCTTAATACACCCTGTCTGGTGATACGTGTAACCTGTTGTTGTGGCAACAGGTTCTGAGGAACCTGCTGGCCCACCAGCAAGTTCAACAGGTTTTGAGCCTGAGCAATCTGGGTTTTGTAGTTGGCCACATCATTACGTGCAGTTTCTACTGAAATCTGTGCCTGACGCACAGGAATTTCACTATCAATACCCACATCAAAACGTTTCTTGTTCAGGTTGAACGAGTCTAGTTGCGCTTTTAACGTCTGGTCTGCAAGCTTAAGTTGGGCACTTGCAAACGAGTAATTCAACCAGGCCTGGGTAACCTGACCAATCAGGCTGATTTGGGTGGCATCACGTGAACTTTGCGTCGCCAAATAGCTATCCAGCGCTGCATCTTTCAGGCTACGGACACGGCCCCAGAAATCCAGCTCATAAGAGGTCAGTCCCAAACCTACCTGATAGGTTGAATAAGGATTGCCCGGATCACGGCTAGGGGTGACCTGACGAACCGCACTACCACTTGCACCAATGGTTGGCAACTGGTTGTTTTCCGAGATCTGGTATTGCTGCTGAGCTTTCTGGATGTTCAGGGTCGCAGTACGTAAATCACGGTTGTTGGCAAGCGCCATATCAATCACTTGCAATAAGCGCTGGTCTGCAAAGAAATCTTTGTAGCCTTGTTCAGCGATTGATTTTCCAGAAGCATTGCCATAAGACGCGTAGCTTTCAGGGATATCTGAGCTGACCACAGGCTCTGGCCCGCGCATGCTTTGGCAGGCAGCCAAAGACAGCGCGAGTGCAGAAATTGCAATGCTACGACCGGAAATAGACCATACAGTTTGCATCACGATCAATGCTCCTGAGTATTTAAAGTTTTAGGTTTGTACTTAAAGATACTACGAATCCACACGAAGAATACAGGGATGAAGAAGATACCTAAAAGTGTTGAAGAAATTACGCCACCCAGTACACCATAACCGACCGAGTGCTGGCTACCTGCACCTGCACCGCTTGCAAGCGCCAATGGCAATACACCGAAACCGAAAGCCAGTGTGGTCATGACGATTGGACGTAAACGCATTTTCGCTGCATGCAAGGTTGCTTCAAACAGGTCTTCACCTTGTTCTTGCAATTCTTTGGCAAATTCGACGATCAAGATCGCATTCTTCGCAGAGAGACCGATTACCGCAACAATCGCTACCTGGAAGTAAATGTTAAAGGACAGGTTCGGATCACCTTTAATGATCATGCCTAACCAGGTCAATGTAAATGCACCGACAATACCTAAAGGTACCACCAGCAAGACAGACATTGGAACTGACCAGCTTTCATAAAGTGCAGCAAGGCACAGGAAGACGATCAATAATGAAAGAACCAGTAATGGTGCGGTCTGGCTACCAGAATCACGTTCTTCCAATGATAGACCGGTCCATTCGTAGTCGAAACCATTTAAGCCCATAGACGGCAACTTGCCAATAATTTCTTCCATGGCCAGCATTGCATCACCCGAACTGACGCCCGGTGCAGGAGTACCTTGGATATTGACAGAGGATACGCCGTTATAACGCTCAAGGCGAGGGGAACCATACGTCCATTCACCCTTGGCAAAAGCAGAGAACGGAACCATTTCACCCTTGTTATTACGTACATACCATTTGTTCAGGTCTTCAGGCATCATGCGTGTATCGGCTTCGCCCTGTACATAAACCTTTTTCACACGACCACGGTCAACGAAGTCATTGATATATGAACCACCCCAAGCCATGCTCATGGTGCTGTTAATATCGGCAATGCTGACACCCATGGCACCGGCTTGTGCCTGATCAATGGTGATCTGGTACTGTGGTGTATCTTCCTGACCATTCGGGCGTACACCGGCAAGACGTTTGTCTTGTGATGCCATGCCTAATACCGCATTACGTGCAGCAATCAGTTTTTCATGACCTTGACCGCTTGCATCTTTCAACTGGATATCAAAACCAGAAGCGACACCCAGTTCAGGCATTGCCGGTAACTGTAATGGCATGATGTAAGAGGCATCTTTGACAATCATGTTCAATGCCATACCACGTTGAATAATGGCACCGATCTGCGATTCAGGTGTGGTACGTTCGCTCCAGTCTTTAAGCTTGATAAAGGCAAGACCGGCGTTTTGACCTACCCCTGTGAAAGAGAAGCCGGCAACAGTAAAGATTGAGTCGACGTTTTCTTTTTCCTTGTTCAGGAAGTAGCCTGTCATGGTGTCAATGACTTTATCTGTACGCTCCAGACTTGCACTCGGTGGCAACTGGACTAAGGTCATGACCACACCCTGATCTTCTTCTGGCAAGAATGAAGATGGCAACATCTTGTAGATGCCGACCAAGGCTGCAATTACCGCAATATAAAGCACGCCGGAGAATAACTTGTGGTGCGTCATGCGATTGACACCACCCTGGTATTTCACCGCAACCTTTTCAAAGCTACGGTTAAACCAGCGGAAGAAACGCGCAAAGATATTGTTGCTTTCTTGCTTGTTTGGATCATGTTGCTTTAACAGGGTCGCACACAGGGCAGGGGTAAAGGTCAAGGCCACGACCAAAGACAGGATCATTGCTGTGACCAGCGTAATCGAGAACTGGCGGTAAATTACCCCGGTGGTTCCGCTAAAGAACGCCATCGGTACGAATACTGCTGTTAACACACTGGTAATACCGACCAGCGCACCGGAAATCTGACTCATTGACTTTTCAGTCGCAGGTACAGGTTCCAGGTGTTCTTCCTGCATGACCCGTTCAACGTTCTCGACCACCACGATGGCATCATCGACCAGAAGACCAATGGCCAGTACCATGGCAAACATGGTCAAGGTGTTGATTGAGAAACCGAAGATGTTAATGACGGCAAATGTACCCAGTACAACCACAGGCACAGCCAGGGTTGGAATAATCGTCGCACGCCAGTTCTGCAAGAACAGGAACATGACGATGAAGACCAGGAAAATTGCCTCGATCAAGGTATGAACTACACTTTCAATCGATAAACGGATAAACGGAGTAGTGTCATAAGCCAGTTTATCTTTCAAACCCGCCGGATAGTTATGACGTAACTCGGATAGACGTTTTTCAACAGCAGCTGCGGTATCGAGCGCGTTGGCACCTGTTGCAAGCTTGATCGCAACACCACCGGCAGGATTACCGTTGAATTTTGAATCGAATTGATAATTGTCTGAACCCAGTTCGACACGTGCAACATCACCCAAACGTACCTGCGCGCCATCTGCCGAGTTTTTCAGGAAGATGTTTTTAAACTGCTCAGGAGTCTGCAACATGCTTTGTGCATTCACTGTCGCATTGAGTACCTGACCTGCTGTCGATGGGGCACCACCGAGCTGACCGACTGCAACTTGCGAGTTCTGGGCACGGATTGCTGTTGCCACATCATTTGGCGTCAGCTTGAAGCTGGTCAGCTTGGCCGGGTCCAGCCAGATGCGCATTGCATAAGAGCCACCAAACACCTGTAACTCACCCACACCTGCAACACGGCTGAGCGGTTCAGAAATGTTTGAGTTGACATAGTCTTTAATATCAGATGCAGACAGGCTGTTATCTGGAGAATAAAACGCAATAACTTGCAGGAAGCTGGCACCCGACTTGGTGACTTTAACACCTTGACGTTGTACATCAGTCGGTAACAGCGCCGTTGCAGATTGCAGTTTGTTTTGAACCTGAACCTGAGCGATATCAGGATCGATCCCCTGTTCAAAGTTCAAATTGATGGATGCTTGACCATTACCCGCACTGTTCGATGAAATATAACGTAAACCATCCAGACCATTCATTTGTTGTTCAATGATCTGGGTGACTGTATTTTCAACGGTTTGAGCAGAAGCCCCAGGATAAGTCGCAGAAATCGTGACCGTGGGGGGAGCAATCGTTGGATATTGCGCAACTGGCATTTTAGTTAGCGTGATAATCCCCGCCAACATAATGACCAGTGCAATCACCCAGGCAAAAATTGGGCGATGGATAAAAAATTGAGCCATGCAATCTACCCCTTAAGCTTCTGACGTTGCTTTTTGTTCAGCTTGTGGTGCGTTGGCTTGCTTTTGTTGCTCTGCTGCTTTTGGCGCTGCATTTTGACCTTCAGCTGCTTTTGGCTGATAAGGCTTTACAGACACTTGCTGTCCTTCTTTGACCTTAGCCACACCATCGACAACAACCTTATCACCAGCCTGTAAGCCATTCGTGACAATCCAGTCCTGACCTTTGACACCCACTGTTGTAATTGGACGGGTTTCAACCGTACCTTTGGCATTAACAACCAGGGCAATGGCCTGTCCTGTTGGTAAGCGTGATACCGCTGCTTGTGGAATCAGGTAAGCATTTGGCAAGATCCCTTGCGAAATCTTGGCGGTTGCATACATGCCCGGTAACAGTAAATGGTTCGGGTTTGAGAACACCGCACGCAAGGTTACCGTACCCGTATCCGGATTGACACTTGCATCAGAGAATGCCAGCTGGCCTTCAATCGGATATTCAGAGCCGTCTTCCAGGGTAATCTTGACACGGGTATTGTTACTGTTGTTCAAGCTGCCTTTGCTCAGTTGCTGGCGAAGACGCAGTAACTCGGCGCTAGACTGATTGATATCCACATAGATTGGGTCAAGCTGTTGAATCGTTACCAAAGGATCTGCCTGATTGGCGGTAACCAGCGCACCCGGCGTTACTGAAGAACGGCTAGACTGACCCGAAATCGGGGCACGAACAGTCGAGTAACCCAGGGTAATCTCGGCATTTTTCAATGCAGCCTGAGACGCAGCGACATCTGCTTCAGCCAGCTTGACCTGTGCATTGATATCGTCATATTCCTGTTTGGAAACCGCATTGGTTCCAACCAGTTGACGGTAACGGCCTTCTTTTACACGTAAAGCATTCAGGTTTGCTTGCTGACGCAATAAAGCTGCGCGTGCATTGTCTGCTGTTGCACGGTTGGTATTTGCATCGATCTGATAAAGCGCCTGACCCGCCTGAACGTAGCTACCTTCTGCAAATAATCGTTTTAAAATCACGCCGCCTGTTTGCGGACGAACTTCTGATACCTGATAGGCAGAGGTCCGGCCCGACAGCTCGACGTTTTGTTCAACGCTTTGTGGTTGAGCAACAATGACACCAACTTCTGGAGGCGGCATTTTTTGAGCAGCAGCAGCTTGCTGTGCATCTTTAGGATCTTTGCTACAACCAACAAGCGCAATGCTTGTTGCTAATGCGCAAGCAGTGAGGGCAGGTGCCCAAAGCTTAGCCGACATCATTATTCCACCTCAATTTAGATTTTTTATCTAAAAACAAATTGTTGCTGAAAGTGCTTTGATACAGCCCAAACCAAAGCAACGCAGTCCAAATCAACCCAATTCCCCAACCGGCAAGAACGTCAGTCGGGTAGTGAACCCCTGCATAAACTCTAGATATCCCCATGAAAATAAACCATAAAGTAGATACTAAAATGACACTGGTGCGAAATTTATGTTGTTGGCATAACAACATGGTCAAACTCGCAAGGGTTGCAGCATAAAGGCTATGGGCACTTGGGAAGGATGCGCCATAGCTTTGAACCAAGTGATAAAACTCCATTGGTCTTGGCCGATCAATGCCCCATTTCAGAAGCCAACCAATGACAATGCTGCCGCTCACACTTAAACAGATAAATGTCACATTCTTATAATTTTTAATCCAAGTTTGGTAAAGACACAAAAATGCAGTTAAAAATAATAAAAAGGGCATGCCACCGAGTCGGGAGAGCAGGATTGTTATATGGTTAAGCGTAAATGAACGGTGCTCAAAAAAAGCTTGAACACTTAAAAGGTCTAAAGTTGATGCGCTGGAAAGCATTAGTCCAATCGCACCGAATCCTAAAAAAAAGCAACCAATACAAAGCAATAGGTACGGCATGCGCTACTCATTATTTGCTTAACCATTATTCAGGGTTGTTGAGTGTTTGAAAGTGTACTCGTGAGTACACTTTTGGTCAAGTCTTGAAATTTTATGATAATTTCATTTTGACGTTTTTTTAAGGTTCAGTAAAAAAACATAACAAAATTTGATGTATATCTCATTTTTTGCTTGAAATACTTATTTGGTGTCTGATGCTATTTTATACATTCTGAAGCGGGCAGAAACAATCCATAATGGAAAAATCCTGACAGAACAGCATGAACAAATAAACCTATAAAACGGCAACCTTTTTCGACCCAACTTAAGTTTAACTAAAAAATCCGTACCAGCACTGTCGTGTATAGCGGTGGAGAATATCAGTTGTAAAATAAGGCAGTGCATTTGGCAGCATGGCAAGAACTCATCAACAAAAGCAGAGATACCTGATGTGATCTGCAAGTATCTCCTGAAAAAAGGACGATACCACGGCTGAGAAGTTTTCTACCGGAACAGTAGATTCTGGGAATACCAACCCACATGAACTATTTTTGGTTGATGGATTATATCCAAAAATAGTTCAAATGTTAGACTTGTACTTCTTAGCTTTTTCTGTACAACGCTAGTGGGATGGAGGGGTGGTTTTGCTTTGTTCCTCTACTTCAACAGGCTGTTTGGGTGGCCAGAAAAAGTCACTTGGACGGGTCAGGAAATGGGTAGTCACCAGTTTTGCCAAAGGCTTCCACTGGGCAAAGCGGACACGGCGTGCCCGTAAGGCCACAATAATGGTCAGGGTAAAGCTGACAAACAGGTTGGTTAAGCCAATGAGCAGCACCCCAAGGAATGAAACCAGTATCAGCCCGATATCCGGACTGCCAATGGTCATCAAGCCCTGAATAAAGTTGGCAGAAGCAAAGGCAATATGACGGATATCTAGCGGTAAACCGAGGATAAACCCGATGGTTCCCATACTGCCAAGCATGATCCCGAACAGGAAGTTACCTGCCAGCGCGCCTAAGTTGGTCTCGATATAACTGGCAAACTTGTCCAGACGCTTTTGTCCCATCCAGCGTTTCAGGCGCCGGTGTTGTCTTAAGCGCGGGCCAACTTTGCGGTAAACTGCCAAGTTATCAAAATAGCCGGCAATGAGTCCCGAGAAAAACAGGCATACCCCGGCAATTGCCGCATGGGGAACAGCCAGTGATGTAAACGGATTAAGACTATGTAACACTGCAGCTGACTTGGCATGATTCAATAATGGCTCGCCTAGATTGTATTGCCACAAATAGGTAATCAGGGCCGCGGTTGGAATCGCAATCGAGATATTGCCCAGAATCGCAATAAACTGGGTGCGGATAATATTGATAATCAGGGCTGCCAGCTCTGCAATTTGTGCGGTCTTGCTGCCTTTTTGCTGCTGTACGGTTGACGCCAGTGCAGCCGCGGTCATGGCTGGCTGTTTGGTGGCAACGGTAAAGTGCAACACGTGAATCAGCATAAAACCGAGAGCATAGTTCATGCTATATAAAAAGGCATGGCCAAAAGGTGCCAGAACCAAACGTGCCGTTAAAATCTTCAGTGTTGCCATGGTGGCAATAATTGCACCAGCTCCCGCAGCTGCCTTGTACATGCCAAAGAAGCCTGCCTTGTCGGTACTGACATAATGTTCGCCGGTTCTACTGGCATTCTCGGTAACCTGTAGCGCAATCAGTTCACTGGTTGAGGTTAATAAATGCCGGACACTTTTCTCGTTATAATGCGCCTTGGTAAGGTCGGTAACCAATTCACCGAGTGAGGTATAGCGTGCCTCGGTCTGGCTGGCCAGCAGTGTGAGCAACAGTTCAATCCGGTCAATTGCCTGTTCCAGCAAAGACAATAAGTAGGTCAGGCTGATACTGACCCCGATTCGCTTGGTGGCACGGCGAATTTTTAGCACCGCTTCACGACACTGGTCCAGCATGACAAATGCTTGTGAGGCATCTGGTGGAGGCAGCACCACCACTGCATCGCGATCATCAATCTGTTTCTTATATTTCTCGATGAAATCGACAATTTCCCGGTTTTGTACCAGAAACGGCGATTCGTATTCAGTAATATCCGGTTGTGCATTAATAAATTCCGGATACAGGCCAATGCCGCTGATGCGATAGGACAAAACCGTAATGGCCTTGACCAGTTCATTTTTTGAAATCTGTTTTTCTAGCGTGTTGCTTTGGCTTTCGCCCAGCAGGTTAAATAAGGTAATCCAGTCCTGATTGTCGATCAGATCCAGCCATTCGCTATCATTTTCCTGATGAAATACCTTGCCAACTAACGTTCTGAGCTGCTGTCCATCTTCAACCAGAGGAAGGAAATGTGCGCCAAGGCGTTGGCCTAACTGGTTCCAGAAACCATCTAATGAAAGAATGCCGCTATCGGCATACAGGCTAATCTGTTTGTACTGGCTAATCAGCTTGAGTAGAAAGTTTTGTAGCAAAATGGCTGAGGTCGGGGTGAGCAAGAGGATCTTGATCAGTGCCTGAATACGCTGTTTGACTTCATCCGCATCATTGGGGTTATTGGGGCGGATACGATTGACCAGTTCAATCAACACCTGTTCATCAAGAACAGCCTGAGTCTGGTCAAGCTGTTCCTGCATGTTTAAAAAAAGATCAGATAAAGTTAAATGCATAAGCAGTCAGAAAATTATTGGAGTCGATGTAAAGCCATGAGGGTCAAATTGATCAGTGCCTGACGATATTCATTATCCGGGAGTGCTTTTAATGCTTCTAAAGCGGCATCCGTTTCTTGTTGTGCACGTTTTTGACAATATTCCAGGCCACCTGAGTGATGTACAATCTCGATCACTTTGTCTAGTTGCTCGATCCCACCTGTTGCAATACTGCGACGGATAATCGCATGATCGTCGCCAGTAGAATGGGCTAATGCTGAAATTAACGGTAAAGTCGGCTTACCTTCCATTAAATCATCACCGATATTTTTACCTAATGTTTCTGCGTCAGAGGTGTAATCCAGAATATCGTCAATCATTTGAAAGGCATTGCCAAAATGCCCGGCAAAACGGCGTAAGGGTTCACGATATTCTTCAGTTCCCGCCAGAATCGCTGCACCTTCAGTGGCCAGCTCGAACAGGCGTGATGTTTTGCCGTGAATAATTCTTAGGTAGGTTTCTTCTGTGGTATCCGGCTGATGCTGGGATTGCAGCTGTAGCACTTCGCCTTCAGCGATTTCACAGGTGCCTGTTGAAAAGTCTTTGAGGAGCGTCATGTTATTCAGGTCGACCAGCAGGTCAAAGGCACGTGCAATCAGGAAGTCTCCAACCAAAACTGCAGTCTGGTTGTTCCAGGTGGCATTTGCGGTTGGTCGGCCACGGCGCAAGCTTGATTCATCAACCACATCATCGTGAACCAGCGTCGCGGTATGCAGCATTTCGATCACCGCCGCCAGATGCTGTGCCTGCTGCATGTTGGTCAAACCGCAGGCGCGTGCTGCAAGCAGACACATGATTGGGCGCATGCGCTTGCCGCCAGCCTCCACCACATGCTTGCTGACAGACATGACCAGGCCCACCTTGGAGCTGATTCCTTCATTGATGAGGTGATCCATCGCAGCAAAATCTGTCGCAACAGGGGAGAGAATGTCTTGCTTAAAATCGATAACCATATGAAGGAAAACCTCGTATAGGTGGGTAATGTTGCCAAGTGTAGCAATTAATCTATGACTAAACTGTTATACAGACGGTGTAATCTGCCATTTAAAACACGATCATGAACTCTTTGGTCTTAAATTAGGCAGAAAAATGGGTGTTCCCACCAAAGCGCAATCACTTTACCCGTAGCGCTGTAAAAACACAGTTTGTTATTGTCAAAATTTGTTTTTTTAAATGTATTTCAAATTTTGCTGCGAATCAATCCAAAAAGTCGGCCTTCAATCTAATTGATTTTACTTGAAAATCCAAGCAAGTTATCAATATGAAGGCATTTATGCAAAATCACTTGTTGTTTGGACCATTTTCACTTAAAATTTGTCCCCTTGTATAACCCCAGTGGCGTTCGTTTTAAGATCGGTATATCCCTTTACCGGCACGACGACACGGGCAAGTTGGAGTACATTATGTACGCAGTAATCCAAAGCGGTGGTAAACAGCACCGTGTTGTTGAGGGTGAAACCCTTAAAGTAGAATTATTGAAAGCTGAAACTGGCGCGACTATTACGTTTGATGACGTATTAATGGTTGTTAACGGTGACAACATTCAAATCGGTGCTCCAGTTGTAGCTGGCGCAAAAGTAACTGCAGAAGTAGTTGGCCATGGTCGTCACGACAAAATCCGCATCATCAAAATGCGTCGTCGTAAACACTACCGTAAGCAACAAGGTCACCGTCAATGGTTTACCGAGTTGAAAATTACTGGTATCGCAGGCTAACACGAGGAGTAAATAGACATGGCAACTAAAAAAGCCGGTGGATCGACGAAGAACGGTCGTGATTCAAATCCTAAGATGTTGGGTGTTAAAGTTTACGGTGGTCAAACTGTAACTGCTGGTAACATCATCGTTCGTCAACGTGGTACAGAGTTCCACGCTGGTGCAAACGTTGGTATGGGTCGTGACCATACTTTGTTTGCTACTGCTGACGGCGTAGTAAAATTTGAAGTGAAAGGTCAGTTTGGCCGTCGCTATGTAACTGTTGAAGCTTAAGCTTTTACGGTTCGGAAAAACCCGCTTTGAGCGGGTTTTTTTATGCGTGTTTCGGGCTTGAGCCTGAAATTGATTGCGCTGCTCGCTGTGCAGAGAATAGCCATGTAAGGAGAGGGAGAGTGATCCTTGCAATCTCTACATAAAGGCGGTAACTTCATACATAATATAGAACTTTGCGACACGAACTACACAAAACCCGTGCTTTTCTTCATTTTTTTAATGATCAAAAACAGTAAGATGTCGGCATAACAGTAGAAATCTGATAGAAGGTTGTTTTTATGAATTTCGTAAAAAAAATGGCTTATGCTGCAACATTAAGTGCAATGACACTTGCTCCTGTTGTGAGTAGTCAGGTATTCGCTGCACCTGTCGCTGCATCGGCTCAGCAAGCAACAAACAGTCTGGTACAGCAGTTGTCGGGCTTGCAACGATTCACCGCAGATTTTGAACAGACCACCAAAGTGGCAACCGGTAATAGTAATAAAGTCGCACAGAAAAAGGGGTTAACAGCCCAGCATATGAACCAGACCTTTAAAGGCACAATGAAAGTTGAACGTCCGGGGAAATTTTACTGGGAAACCACCAGTCCGGCCAAACAAACCATTGTAACGACCGGTAAGGTCGTCTGGATCTACGATCCTGATTTGCAACAGGCAGTACGCCAAAGCCTGGATGACCAGATTGCCAATACGCCGGCATTATTGCTGTCAGGCAATACCAACCAGATCATGCAGTCATATCGGGTAACCCAGCCTGACCGTAGCAAACTGTACTATACCTTGTATCCGAAACAGCAAGATGGGGCTTTCCAGAGCCTAACCATTAGTTTCGGTGGCAATAAGGCACCTAACTTGATGGTCTTGCAGGACTCTCTGGGTCAAACCACTTATGTCCGTTTTAGTAATATCAAGGTCAATCAGCCAATTCCGGCATCGGTATTTAATTTTACCCCGCCTAAAGGAACAGATATTATTGATCAGTAACAATCAAGCATTGGAAAGGCCGCAGTTGATGCGGCCTTTTTTTCATGCGTTAGGGGCAAGATACATTTTTTAATGTCATCTAGGGGCAAGGCTTTGTATAGTGAAGAAAAACATCAGAGAATTGGCTGACGATGAAGACCACACAATTATCAAAAATGATTCCCCTTATTCCTGTTTTGGCTGTTGTTGCACTAGTCGGTTGCCAGCCTAAACAGGAGCGACCGGCAGCCGTGAATGATGCCAAGACAGATATTCCCCTGATTCATGCAAAAGTCGTGGCGGTCAAGCTTCCCAAACAAAAGGTGTGCCTGGAAGATGGCTGTACCCGTTATGACTTGCAGACAGTTGAAACCAACCAGAAATGGATTGATGAATATTTTGTTAACCGGATGAAAAAAGCTGAGCCGAATGCCTTTACTAATCTGCCAGAGCAGCCTGTAAAAGCTCCTGCGGATGGAAGTGTGCAGAACGAGAGCAGCACTTATGTCCGTTTTATCGGCCAGAACTATAATCTGGCAACATTTGCGATTCAGAGCTATTCCTATTCTACAGGTGCGGCACATGGCATGTCACATCAGGAATTTGTCAATTTTGACCTGAGTAATCAAAAGCATATTACCGTGAGTGAGCTGCTTAAGCCCGACATGAATAGCAAACTTCGGGATGAACTGTATGCGGCTAACCAGAACTGGCTTGAAGCACATAATATCAAGAAAGACCAGTTACAGGTCAGTGATAACTATTACTATGGCGTGAACGGGATTGTTTTTGTTTATCCATTGTATGAGCTGGCATCTTATGCAGAGGGAATGAGTGAACTGACCTTGCCTTATTATGCGGCGAAGGAGTTTATCAAGGCTGAATACTTGCCGAGCTTGCCCAAAGATCCGGACTAGTTTGCACGCAGCATCTGCAATTATATCTGGATGCTGCGCAAGCGCTGTATTTTTTTAGGTTAAAGCCTTACACTATAGCCAGTTTTTTCTCTATTCATGATTGATTATGATCGACCCAAAATTACTCAGAAATAATATTGAAGCAGTCAATGCTGCTTTGGCAAAGCGTGGTATTCAGCTGGATGTGCAGGAATGGGCAGATTTGGAAGTGCGTCGTAAAGAGTTGCAATCCAAAGCTGAAAACTTGCAGGCAGAGCGTAATGCTGGTGCTAAACAAGTCGGTCAAATCAAAAAATCGGGTGGAGATGCTTCCGAAATCATGGCGCGTATGGCGGCCATTGGTGACGAGATCAAAGCTGCTGAAGTGGCGTTATCTGAGTTACAGGCCGAGCTTGAGCAAAAGTCGCTGGCCATTCCAAACTTGCCAGATGAGTCTGTTCCCTTTGGTAAAGATGAAAGTGATAACCTTGAAATCCTGAAGTGGGGTACCCCGCGCCAGTTTGATTTTGAAATCAAAGACCATACCGATCTGGGCGAATGGATGGGGGGGCTGGAGTTTGAAACGGCAACCAAACTGACCGGTTCTCGTTTCAGCGTCCTGAAAGGGCCTCTGGCGCGTTTGCAACGTGCCTTGACCCAGTTCATGCTCGATACTCATACCCTTAAAAATGGTTATACCGAAGCTTATGTACCGTATTTGGTCAATGCAGACAGCTTGCGTGGTACAGGTCAGTTACCAAAGTTTGAAGAAGACCTGTTCAAGCTACAAGGCGAAAAAGAATATTACCTGATTCCAACCGCTGAAGTGCCAGTGACCAACTTCGTGCGTGACGAAATTATTGATGCCGATCGTTTGCCGCTGAAATATGCTGCGCATACGCCATGTTTCCGTAGTGAAGCGGGTTCTTATGGTCGTGATACCCGTGGCTTGATCCGTCAGCACCAGTTTGACAAGGTCGAAATGGTACAGATCGTCAAACCGGAGCACTCGATGCAGGCACTTGAAGAGTTGACTGCACATGCCGAAGGTATCTTGCAGGCACTCGGTCTGCCATACCGCAAGGTTTTACTTTGTGGGGGAGATATGGGCTTTGGTGCGGTCAAGACCTATGACCTTGAAGTCTGGGTACCAAGCCAGAACACCTATCGTGAAATTTCAAGCTGCTCAAATGTGGGTGACTTTCAGGCACGCCGCATGAAAGCACGTTACCGTGCCGACCAGAAGAAGATCGAACTGGTGCATACCTTGAATGGTTCAGGTCTGGCGGTTGGCCGTACCTTGCTTGCGGTAATGGAAAATTATCAGCGTGCTGACGGTTCAATCGAGATTCCGGAAGTATTACGTCCATATATGGGCGGTGCTAGCTACATCGACTAAACCTTGCCTCGAATGTGTGCATGGTTTTTGCTTGAGCTCAATCAGATTGAAAATATAGAGGCATGACGTGGAAATCTTCCCAATCTCTTTAAAGTTGCAGCAGCAACGTTGTCTGATTGTGGGTGGTGGGCATATTGCCTGCCGCAAAGCAAATTTACTGGTCAAGGCAGGTGCAGTTGTCGATGTGATTGCACCTGTGATTATTCCCGAGTTAAGCCTGCTGGTTGAGCAATCAGGTGGGCAATATATTGCATCTCCTTTTTCTGAAACTGTTCTGGCCACGCCTTATCGTCTGGTGATTGCAGCGACAGATCAACCTGATGTCAATAAGGCCGTGTTTGAGCAGTGTGAACAGCGTAATCTGCTGGTGAATAGTGTCGATGATATTCCCCATTGCCGGTTTATGGTGCCTGCAATTATTGACCGTTCGCCCTTGGTGATTTCGGTGGCTTCCAATGGCGCATCGCCCGTATTGTCCAGACAGTTACGCACCCAGATCGAAACCCTGGTGCCACATGGCATGGGCAAACTGGCTGAATTTTCGGGGCAATGGCGCAAGCGGGTCAAAGCCAAAATTGCCAATCCGGACGAGCGCCGTATCTTCTGGGAAAATCTGTACGCCAGTCCACTGAAAGAACAGGTCTTCAATGACAATCTTGCTGTAGCCAATGACCTGATACAACAGGTCTTAACTGAATGGACGGCACCGAAAGGCGAGGTTTATCTGGTTGGAGCCGGGCCGGGTGATCCTGAGCTTTTGACTTTAAAAGCACTGCGATTAATGCAACAGGCTGATGTGGTGATATATGACCGTCTGGTTTCTGCGCCGATTCTGGATTTGTGTCGCCGTGATGCTGAAAAGATTTATGTTGGTAAAGCCAGATCCAATCATTCGGTGCCCCAAGATGGCATCAATGCCTTGCTGGTAGAATATGCGCAACAGGGTAAACGTGTTTGCCGCTTAAAAGGGGGTGATCCCTTTATCTTTGGTCGTGGTGGAGAAGAGATTCAGGAACTGGTTGAGGCCAATGTGACCTTTCAGGTCGTACCGGGCATTACCGCAGCTTCTGGCTGTTCAGCCTATGCGGGTATTCCGCTGACACATCGTGATTATGCACAAAGTGTACGTTTCCTGACAGGGCATCTAAAAGAAGGTTCGCCTGAGCTGCCTTGGAATGAACTGGTCTATGAAAACCAGACACTTGTGTTGTATATGGGGCTGGTTGGTCTGGAACGTATTTGCGAGCAACTGATTGCACATGGCCAACGTCCAGATATGCCTGTGGCTTTAATCTCGAAAGGTACCACACCTGAGCAAAAAGTGGTTATCGGTAGCTTGGCAGACATCGCAAGCAAAGTATCTGATAATCAGATCGTCGCGCCAACTTTAACCATTATTGGTGAAGTGGTCCGTTTACGTGAACAGTTAAAATGGCAATAAAATCCCTCCTTGCGGAGCTATAACCGCTCCTCACCTCTTTAGAAAAGGGAGGAGTTCACTTCTTTTACAAAGAGGTTAGGAGGGATTATGAAAAGTAGAGAAAATTTGTGATTCATGTCGTTCTATACGAGCCTGAGATTCCAGCGAATACAGGTAATATCATTCGTCTGTGTGCCAATACCGGTGCACAGCTGCATTTGGTCAAACCTTTAGGTTTTGAGCTGGATGATAAAAAGCTGAAACGTGCCGGACTGGATTACCATGAATGGGCAAGAATGCAAATCTGGGACAATATCGAATTGTGCCTTGCCGATTTAAAAGCCAAAGGGGTTGAGCACGTTTTTCCACTCACCACCAAGGGCAGTGCAACGCCGCATACGGTAGACCTGAACCGTCCTGTTGCGTTATTGATGGGGCCTGAAACGCGTGGCCTTCCTGAACAGGTACGTCTCATGTTCCCGCAGGAGCAGTGGATTCGTTTGCCGATGGCAGAAAACTCAAGAAGCCTGAATCTTTCTAATGCAACGGCCGTGATTGTCTATGAAGCGTGGCGACAACAAGGCTTTAAACCGCTCTAATCTATTCAGGGCTGGGTAGGGATTTGCCTTTGAGGTAATTGCAGCACCATATTGCTCTATGTAGGGGAGAAGCATCCCCTTCACCTCGATGGCTTATTCAGATTGCTGTTCCTGTATCGCATCAAAACGCTGTTGTGCGCAGATCACCTGTTCGATATTGCTTTCTGCCCAGTCCTTGAGCTGATAGGCCATTTCTGCAACTTCCAGTCCAAGCGGGGTAAGTGAATAATCCACCCGAATCGGCGCCGAGTTTTGTACCTGACGCTCGATAAAACCATCGCGCTCCAGCATTTTTAGTTTCTGCGACAAGACCTTGGGCGAGATGCCCTGAATGCTTTTTTTCAACAAATTGAAATGCTGGGTTTCTCGTGCAAGCCCATTGATAATCAGCAGTACCCATTTGTCTGCAATTTTTTCAAAAAATAAACGGGCTGGGCAATGTTGTTGATAAACATCATATTTTAATGCCTGATTCATAGCCAGAATCCTCAAATTCCCAATTCAACATGCCTAGTTACCAATTGGTAACTAATTGACACCTAGTTTCTAAAATATATCATTAAATCGAACTTTTGAACAATTCTGGATGATCCCATGACAAAAATTGCGGTTGTTTATTTCTCCGGCTATGGCCATACCAAAGTGGTAGCTGAAACCTTTGCGGGTGCGATTGATGCGAGCTTGATTGAAATTGACCAGAATGGTGAAATTACCGAACAGGACTGGCACACCCTGAATGACGCACAAGGCATTGTATTTGGTGCACCAACCTATATGGCCGCAACGCCTTGGCAGTTTAAGAAATTTGCCGATGCATCTTCCAAGGTGTGGTTTAACCGTGGCTGGCAAGACAAGGTGTTTGCAGGTTTCACCAACAGTGCAAGCCTGAACGGAGATAAGCAGGTGACCTTGATTCATTTACAGACCTTGGCTTCGCAGCATGGGGGAATCTGGGTAAGTCTGGGGTTGTTGCCAGCCAACAGCAAAGCTGCCAAGCGTGAAGATATCAATAATCTGGGTGGTTCTGTAGGGCTGCTGGTTCAATCCCCTTCAGATGCCAGTACTGACGAGATTCCCACAGGCGATCTGGAAACAGCGAAGCTTTATGCAAAACGGGTCAAGGCGGTTGTTGAAAAATTACATGGCTGATACCAAGCATAAAAAAGGCGCATCAAGCGCCTTTTTTATTGATCTGGTCCTAGTACCGGTCATCAAATTCATTATGCTGTGGAGCATTGTATTTGAAGCCCTTAGTCTTGTAGGCAAGATAACCGACACCGATGACTGCCCAGGCCAAACCGATCTGTAAGGCCAGTTTGTCAATTTCCAGCCACATCATGAACACGCTGGCAAAGCCGAGAGTTGGAATGATGATATAGCTGATAATGTCTTTTGCAGTCTTGTTCTTGCCGTCTCGCAGGGCATAGCGGGAGATAACCGAAAAGTTCACAAAGCTGAATGCGGTTAATGCCCCAAAGCTGATCAGGTTGACGATATGTTCAAGATCAAGGAAACCTGCCGATAACGCCACAACACCTACAATCAGGATGTTATAGGTCGGGGTGTGCAGACGCGGGCTAATATGACCAAATAATTTCTTGTTGATCACCCCGTCACGGCCCATGACATACATGAGACGAGATACACCGGCATGTGCTGAAATGCCTGATGCCATCACGGCCACGACTGCAAAATAGAGAACCATGGTCTTGAATGCCAGGCTACCGATTGCTGCAACCATGACTGGCTGCGATTCATCCAGTGGGTTGAAGTAATGATTCGGATTACTTGGAAAGTACAGCTGAATGAAATAGGTGCTGACGATAAAAATGATACCGGCAAGCAAGGCTGTGGTAAAAATTGCACGTGGCAGGGTTTTCTGTGCATCTTTGGTTTCTTCGGCAAGTGAAGAAAGTGCATCAAAGCCGGTAAACGAGAAACATAGAACGGTTGCACCGGCAATTAAGGCGCCGACAGAGGTCATTTCATTCCAGAACGGTGCAAGTGACCACAATTCAGCCTTGTCCGGATTGAGGGTGCCATCTGCATAAACCCCTTGTGTCAGCAGAATATAGACCTGATACACAAAGTAGAAAATCACACCTAACTGGATGACCACGATGGTACTGTTAAAACGTGCCACAAAACGTGCACCAAACAGGTTGATGACAGTCATGAGGACCGTTAGGCCGATCACCCAGATCCAGTTGTTTACTTCCGGGAACAATGCTCGCAAATAAATATCGGCAAGAATGATATTGACCAGAGGCGAGAGCAGATAATCTAGCCATGAAGACCAACCCACCATAAAACCAACATTAGGGTGAATCGACTTTTGGGCATAGGTATATGCAGAGCCAGAAGACGGATAACGACGAATCATGTGACCATAACTGATTGACGTTAAAAGAATTGCGACTAAGGCAAATATGTACGAAGTTGGTACATGACCACCACTTCTTTCAGATACCAAACCAAATGTATCAAATAAAGTTAATGGTTGAATATAAGCCAAGCCAATAATAATAATGTGCCAAAGCACAAGATTTTTTTGAAGCTTCGCTGTTGGTTGAGTCCCAGTTAAATTTGTCAACGGCGTTATCCTCATAATCGTTGATCAAAGATCAGCCATAGTGTTAAGGATCGTTTGAGACAAAAACGATCCCCCGTACAAAAAACGAAAGTGCGCCAATCTATCCTAAAACGCTATAAATTGGCAGTACTTTTACATTTTTTTTAGCAACTTTTTTGCCAAAAAGGTAAATAAATAGATGAATATAGATTCACGTCATAATAAAAAGCCCCGATAACGTCATGGTATCGAGGCCTGTATCTGATAAATTTATCTTTAACCTAATGAATTACCAGGCTTTTTGTAAAATGGCGCGGATGTCTTGCAGGTTCGCCTCTTTCGGGTTGTAAATGATGGAACCATCATTCAGTGCCTTTTCCGCCACTTCATCTAGTTGTGCTTCAGAGACTTTGCCGGTTTCACGTAAGGTACGTGGCAGCTTGGTTAAGCTGAATAGGCGATCCCGCATGGTCATGATGGTGGCAATGGCTTTGTCGGCGCGTAAATTGGCTGGCGTCTGTGCATAAATATCTGCGCCGGCAAGAGGAAGTAATAACTCACCAATTTTATTGCCATTGATTTCTTTGTTGTATTCCAGCACATAAGGCAGGAACAGGTTCATGCACAGGCCATGCGGCAGATGGGCAACAGCACCGAGGGCGTGGCCGAGTGAATGAACAAGGCCGACCATTGAATTGGAGAAAGCAATTCCGGCCATGGTGGAGGCTTGAGCCAGTTCTAGCCGGCCTTGTGCATCGCCCGGATTGTCTAGAACCTTGAACAGGTTTTCACTGATTTTTTTAATGCCTGCGCTGGCATAGGCATCGCTCAGCGGGTTTGCCGCCAGACAGGTATATGCTTCAACACAGTGGGTCAATGCATCCATACCGGTCATGGCGGTCAGGTGTGCAGGCAAGGTTTGGGTCATGCGTGGATCAAGGATCGCAGCATGCGGCATCAGGTAATACGATGCAAATGCAAGTTTGACGTTGCGTTGTGTATCGGAAACTACGGCCACCATGGTCACTTCTGAACCTGTACCGGAGGTGGTCGGAATCACAAAGAATGGCTTGAGCGGTTTTGGCAGGTTGTGTGCGCCTGAATATTGCAACAGGTCGTCACCGCCTTCAGAAACCAGAATATTGGTGGCCTTGGAGGTATCGATAACCGAACCGCCCCCAATGGCAATGATCGCATCGCACTTTTGCTTGCGATAAAGTTCTGCTGCCTGACGCACCACTTCCAGACTTGAGTCGGGTGGAACATCATCAAAGATTGCACCAATCACTGCATCTGTTGTGCTAAAGGCCGCTTCAATAGGTGTAAGCAAACCGTTGGCGCGCACCCCTTTGTCAGTGATGATCATTGGGCGTTTGGCGCCTAGGGTTGCCAGTTCAAAGGGAATATGCTCCAGGGCAGCATTACCGGCAATCACCTTTACAGGACAGAAAAACTCATAATAAGGCTTAGCCATGTGATGCACTCCGTTGAAGATATGATTTTGCGACTTTTAAATAGATATTTTTTGCGCCAGTAAATTTGTCTTTGAAGGTGAGTTCAGCCGGATAGCGTTTCACCGCCAGTGAAGCGATCAGCTTAGGCAAGATCAGGGCCTCCATTTTATTGAGACAGCGTACCAGCCGGATTGCACTGGAGACATCGCCATCTGCAATCATGCGGTCATTGGCAAAGGCTTGTGCTGTACTTTCCTGAAAGGAAAATACTAAAAAGGCATGGGTAAGATGCTTGAAGGTAATGGTAAGATCTGGTTTGGCTTTATAACTGGATAAAAGCTCTAATTGTTTTTGGTCGGTGACTCGTGCAACAAATGCAGGGCCATTGGGAAAAACATTCATTGAAAGAATAAAACCAACAGGAAACTTGGACACTTCCTCTTGTACTTCTTGATCCACTTGGCTTGCCATCACCAGGCCACGACCCACAACATCCATCATGAGCTTGACATAGGCAAATTGCAAAGTGGGCTTCACTGCTTTGGTTGAAATCACTTGCGCATCCCTTATTGAAATTATGCAAAAGCTAATTTAGAGCTTTTACTCTAATTTATTTTATCAGGATTGAAAAGTAAATTATTCAGTTTTGACTCATAGGTCATAAAAGAAATATAGATCAGGCCTTACTTGGGATGAAATGTACGACGGCTTGTGCTCATAGCCTACTTTGAAGAGGAGGGTAATGGTATGGCACTTCAGGGTTTTTTAATGGTTTTCTTTGTGAGTCTTCAAATCTTTATAACAGGCTGTATCAACAGGGGCGTATGTCATTCACCTGATAAGCGGTAAGATCGCCACTCTCAAGCTATGATTGATATTCTGGGACAATAGGACCGCTATAAGTTGTGGGGTATTGGGCTATGTCAGACAGGGCGGTAAATCCCGCTATTCAGTCTTGACGATAACCTCATGAAACAACGCTGTTTTTTGCAGGTATGCAACCAGATCTTCGCATAATTTGCCAAAGTCTGGATAGTCCTGTAACAGGTCTTGTAAGCGCACCATTTCTAAACCGGCATAGCCACAAGGATTAATGGTTTGAAAGCCACTCAGATCACAATCGATATTGAGTGCAAGACCATGATAGCTGCGACCACGACGAATCTTGAAACCCAGTGAGCCGATCTTGCGGCCGTCGACATACACTCCCGGCGCATCAGGTTTGGCATATGCTTCAATATTGTATTGCTTGAGCAGGTCAATCATGGCTTGTTCGGCAAAGCTGACCAAAGTACGGACATGCCATTTCAAGCGATTGAGATCAAGCAGAAAGTATGCCACCAGTTGTCCCTGACCATGCCAGGTGACCTGACCACCACGATCGGTATGTACAACCGGCAAGTCGCTATGCACAAGTATGTGTTCTGCCTTGCCGGCCTGTCCTTGCGTGAGTACATCCTGATGTTGGAGTAACCAGACTTCATCCGGGGTGGTTTCATCACGATGGGTTGTAAAGTCCTTCATGGCTTCAAAACGGTTCGTGTAATCTTGCAGATTGTTGAAACGACGAATGATTAAAGTCGGTTTTGCAGCACTCATTACAACAAAATTTCCTTGGCAGCTGTTCATGGTTCAAGAGGTGAATTATGAGATGGATTTGCCCAGAGCAACAGTGGGGCTGCATCCTGATTCGGCATCCCGAATAAAAAATCCAAAATACTTTCGCATTTTGGATTTTGAGTTAAAGTGCAGTCTTGATTAAAGGACAGGCAGCAAGGTCTGCATAGAGTGCATGAACTTGTTCCAGCTCTTCAAAGCGTAACTGAGCCGTTAAAGAGTGGTACTTGCCGGTACGTGAAGGCTGAACCTTAACAGACTCACCATCAAAGTCAGGGAAGTGCTTCTGTAAAATATCAACAACAGCCACTCGAAGTTCATCCCCTGCATTACCAATCAGTTTGATTGGATAGTCCATTGGGAAAACCCAGAGATGTTCTTGTAATTCACGAGAAGGAGTGCGGTCTAACATGAGCAACCTCTTTAATTTGAAACGCCTGCATCAGTGCAGGCGCTTTTGATCTAATACATAGATGGGGATGAAGTACTGGACTTCAAGTCCCGGGTGAGGGCTTTAACCCTTACTCAAGCTTTCCCGACAATTAGTCATTTTCCAGGAATGAACGTAAATGTTCAGAGCGTGAAGGGTGGCGCAGCTTGCGTAATGCTTTTGCTTCAATCTGACGAATACGCTCACGTGTAACGTCAAACTGTTTACCCACTTCTTCTAAAGTATGGTCGGTTGGCATATCGATACCAAAACGCATTTTCAATACTTTCGCTTCACGTTCAGTCAGGTTTTCAAGCACTTCACGGGTCGCTTCCTTTAAGCCTTCCGAGGTTGCAGCATCGACTGGTGAAGTGATGTTGGAATCCTCAATGAAGTCGCCAAGATGCGAATCTTCATCATCACCGATTGGTGTTTCCATTGAAATCGGTTCTTTGGCGATTTTAAGGACTTTGCGAACCTTGACTTCGTCCATCTCCAGACGCTCACCCAGTTCTTCAGGGGTCGGCTCACGGCCCATTTCCTGAAGCAGCTGACGAGACACACGGTTGATCTTGTTAATCGTTTCAATCATGTGTACCGGGATACGAATGGTACGGGCCTGATCCGCAATGGAACGGGTAATCGCCTGACGAATCCACCAGGTGGCATAAGTCGAAAATTTATAACCACGACGGTACTCAAACTTGTCAACAGCTTTCATCAGGCCGATGTTACCTTCCTGAATCAGGTCAAGGAACTGTAAGCCTCGGTTGGTGTATTTCTTCGCAATTGAAATCACCAGACGCAAGTTTGCTTCAACCATTTCTTTCTTGGCACGGCGTGCTTTTGCTTCGCCCACCGCCATACGTTTAGAAATCTCTTTGATGTCTTTAACGTTTAAGCCGAGCTCTTTTTCGATATCGGCAATCTTTTGCTGGAATGCCAATACGTCAGGACGCACTTTTTCCAGATGTGCTCTGGTTTCAGCAGGGGCTTTGGCAATTTGCTCATCTAGCCATGCAGGATTTGACTCTTGCTCCGGGAAGGTCATGCGGAACTGGTTACGGTCCATACGGCCACGACGCACGGCATAACGCATGATTTCACGTTCATTGGCACGAATCTGGTCATGGGTACCACGAATCATTTCCGAAATGATGTCAAATAAACGCGGTGTAAACTTGAACATCATGAACACAGCCGCCAGTGATTCAAGAGCCGCCTTGGCTTCTTCACTGTTACGGCCGTGTTTTGCGATCACGGTTTTGGTCTCGTTCCATGCCGCTTCCAGTTCCGAGAAACGAATCTTGGCAACCTCCGGGTCAGGGCCTGAATCGCCTTCAGAATCATCGTCGCCTTCAGACTCTTCTTCGTCATCATCATCAAGCTTGACGTCTTTGGTTTTCGATGAAGAATCATTTTCTTCATCTTCTTCAATTTCGGCTTCTTCAAGAACTTCCGGAATATCTTCGTCAGTCTCCGGGTCCAGATAACCGGAAAGAATGTCGGCCAGACGGCGCTCGCCAGTTAAAAAATCATTATATTCTTGTAAAACAACTTCAACAGCATTTGGCCAGTAAGCAATCGAGTGTAAAACGTCACGAATACCTTCTTCGATACGTTTTGCAATGCTAATTTCGCCTTCACGTGTAAGAAGTTCAACCGTACCCATTTCGCGCATATACATACGTACAGGGTCGGTAGTACGACCAGGCTCACTTTCAACCGATGCTAATACGGCAGCAGCTTCTTCTTCGGCAACCTCGTCGGCAGCTTCAGTTGATTCACCAAACATGGTGTCATCAGTTTCCGGCGCACGCTCATGCACAGGAATACCAACGTCTTGAAGCATCTGGATGATGTCTTCAATCTGCTCACTTTCCGTAATTGAGTCTGGTAGATGATCGTTAACCTCAGCGTAAGTTAAATAACCTTGCTCTTTGCCTCGGCTAATCAGAGCCGCTACTTGCGAAGTAGGGGAATTCATATCGCTCATCTTTGCTTACTCTTTTGTTGAATCTGTGGCGGTGAAAAACCGTGCATGATAGCACAATTCACAGTGAATGTTTTGGATTTGATCCGTCTGCTCTAAATAAAAAATAGATTTGATTTCACGTTTGTTCATTAAATATGGTGGTAAGTCATAATTTTTCAAGCGTAATTCCTGTTTAAACAACTTTTTTCTTTGACAGCATCCCTGCATTATAAATACACAAAAAAACTGCCGAAAAAAAGTACAAAACCACATTTTATGCTAAAAAAATCAAATAAAACTTGACAAGGTCTGAGAAGACCGATAAATAGCGGCTAGACCCATTAACATTTTTTCATTAGAGGTACTTAGTGTCTTCTACAGATTTTGAACTAGATGATGATAACTACGGTGAAGATGATGTTGGTTTTGATGAGTCATCAGGAAAAATCAGTGCCAAAGAATCATTAGAAAAGCGCCGTTTAATTGATGACCTTTTAGCTCAACGTCGTTTAGAACGAGAATTAAAAGATTTTGACTATGATTTCGACGATGATGACCTTGACGACGAAGACTAAGCAAAATTGCTAAGACTTCAGGCCCGAAAATGTTATGCTGTTGCCGATGTATTTTTAGAATTGGATTAAACAAAGAATGAGCACGTTAGATTTAGACTTATTGAGTAACTATCTTGACGGTGATCAAAACGAATACGGTCTAGATTTTGCAGCGACTCATGGCTTTTTGTGTGCAATTGCCGTTGGTCCACAATTTGACCGTTGGTTAGATGAGCTTTTCGAGGGCAACCACAAGAAGCTTCCTGCCGAGGTACTTGAGCAGGTCAAGCTTTGGCTGGAATCGATTCGTCAGGACCTGGCCAATGAAAATGGAATCGAGTTTCCATTTGAAATCGAGGAAGCTGATGTCGAGTCAAGCCTCGGTGATTGGAGTGTGGGCTTTGTCGATGCAATGTTCCTGAACGAAGAGGCATGGTTTGCACCAGAGTTTGAGGAACAGCTGGTTGATTTGACCTTGCCGATCATGGTGTTTAGCGGAATTGATGAAGAAGATCCGCAAATGGAATCTTTCCGCCGTAATGGCCAGCTGATGGACGAACTGGCAGAAGAAATTCCGGATAACTTAAATGAAATTTACCTGATGTATCATACCCCGGCGTAATGATGCATCCAGCGCAGCTTAAAAAAGCTGCTCTGGAAACAATAAAGATTAAAACGTCCCGAGAGGACGTTTTTTTATATTTATGCTGTGGTTTTGGTTTTCGCCAAACGTTTTGCGACCCAGCCAAAGGAGAGGGATAAAACCAGATAATGAAGCAGTGCTGTAAAACTGATTGCAATTAACCATATCTATATTGGCAGATCAGCGATAGCTGACAAAAAAGGCGCCGTTTCAGGGAAGATGATTAGACTAATTACGGTTGCAATAATACTGACGATAATCGAGGCAAAGAAACAGCCCCAAACCAGACTCTTTTTCTCGGATGGATCGGGTATGCGTTGATGATCTTTTACAAAGAAAGATGCTGCACAACTGCCTCCTGATATTAAACAGATAATAGATGAGCCTGTCGGTGCTTTAAAGAAAGTTTCCAATGTTGCGATAATAATCATCGCAATTGCATAAGCTACTGAAAATATAAGAATATATTTTTTCATTTTTGGTTTTTACCATTTTTAAATATGTTTAAGCCTACTAGTGTGAAAACTAGTTTTATATACAGAATATTCTATCTTGTTTTGCTGTTGGGAGGATTATTTTTAGTTCATATCCGATTAAACTGGCAAAACCTACATAGGGAATCATCTACTTATTCGGGGTAATGACGGTACAACAAGATTTTTTTATGAGTATTTTGCCAGGTTAAAACTGTATTTTATTGAAATAGCTTACCTGCTTCTTCCGGAATGAATATGCAGTCTCTATTGAATATAACTTTATCGGGATATCTTTGCAGGCTAACCGGTTTTAAAGAAAAATGAATGGGGGCCGTACATTATATTAAAATTTACCGGCCCTTATTTATACTGGGGGTAGGGTAAGCGGTTAGTGATGCCTTGATCTGGAGAGATAAAACTTTTTAACGGCCCACCACAGGACATACCCAAAGACAATCATCAAAATAATTGTGCTGATCCGTTGCATAATCAGATGCATCAATGCCTGATTCTGGCTAAAGTAAAAACCCAGATATGCCAGAAAACTGGTCCAGATCAAAGTGCCCGCCGTACTGTAGAGCATAAACTTGCTAAAAGGCATTCGACTCATGCCTGCCGGTATGCTGATTAAAGAGCGGACTGCTGGAATCATCCTGCCAAAAAACACAATCCGGTGGCCATGCTTGTTAAACCAGAGTAAAGCTTTTTCCAGGTCCGGGGCCTGAATACGTAAATACTTGCCATAGCGCTCCACCAGCTTGAACAGGCGTTGTTGAGGTACCTTGCGTCCAATCCAGTACAAGAGCATTGCTGCCAGAATGGAACCGGTACTACCGGCGATAATGACACCCATGAGTTGCAGTTCGCCTTTTGAGGCAGTATACCCCGCAGAAGGCATGATAATTTCAGACGGAATGGGCGGAAAAATGTTATCCAGAAACATCAGGAAAGCGATGCCGGCATAACCCAGTTTTTCCATAATCGAAAGCACCCATTGTTCCAGTTCCATTTTTTGCCTACACGCCGAATCTAGTTGTTGTTTTTAGCATAGGCAGCGCGGCTGTAATGCACAAGGGGGGCGTTACGCAGTTTGTGGGCATAAAAAAAGCCATAGCTTAACTATGGCTTTTAAAATATCAATTACAATTACAGGCGTTTACGTTTTGCTGCTGCAATTTGTGACTGACGCATGCGGAAGCCTGCTTTTTGCTTATCCGTGGTTTTATCAATACAGTACACACAAGACACGCCATGTTCATAACTTGGCAATTCCGCTTCGGCTTTGCTCAGAGGCCAGCCACATGCATGACATTTGATATTTTCACCTTCTGCAACGCCATGGGTAACGGCAGTACGGCCATCAAATACGAAACATTCACCTTCCCACATGCTTTCTTCTGCTGGGGTTTCTTCCAGATATTTTAAAATACCGCCTTTTAGGTGATAGACCTCGCTAAATCCTTCCTGAAGCAGCAAAGAGGTTGATTTTTCACAGCGGATCCCGCCGGTACAGAACATCGCAATTTTTTTGTCTTTATGCTGTTCCAGATTTTGTTTTACATATTCAGGGAACTCGCGGAAAGTCTCTGTTTTAGGATCAATTGCGCCCTTAAACGTCCCCGCTTTGTATTCATAATCGTTACGTGTATCAATCAGGATGACATCATCACGGCTGATTAATTCATTCCATTCTTTAGGGTCAAGATAGTGTCCGACCAGATCACGGGGTTTAACTTCCACACCTAAAGTTACAATTTCTTTTTTCAACTTAATTTTCATTTTACGGAATGGCTTTTCAGAGCTAAAAGACTCTTTGTATTCCATTGCGTTAAAACCTTCGTTCAAAAGGAATTGATGCACCGTATCAATTGCAGCACGGTCACCTGCAACCGTACCGTTGATTCCTTCAGAAGCGACAATCAGAGTTCCACACAAATTGATGCTATTCACTAGGTCGAGAAGACGTTGTTGCAGGTCCGCTGCATCTGCGACTTCTTTAAATTGATATAGTGCTGCAACAACCCAATTATTGGTCGCTTGCTGTTCTACAGGTGCAAGCTGTTCTACAGTAGCGTTCATGGATAACTCCAAATGTATTAAGATAGAAAATAAGGCGCATATTTTAGCGCGAAATCCGAAAATAAGCGAGAAAACCATAAAATAAATATGGTTTTAAAGGAGTTGGTTTTGAGTAATGATCGTCGAATCCCTTCATTGACCCCATGCGCAGGGCGTTGTTCAACGGTATTTGGTGATCTGGTCTGTCGTGGTTGTCGCCGCTTTAATCATGAAGTCATTCAATGGAATACATATACGGCCGAGCAAAGGTTAATGGTGTGGAAGCGTCTGGATGCACAGCTGGACCAGATACTGGTGCCTTTGCTTCCCCATGCAAATTTACAGCATGTTGAGGGCTTTATTCAAAATAAGCGGATACGTGTTCTGGATACTGCCAGCAAGGGGCGGAAGCTGTATCATGCCCTGAAAATTTGTGAAAAGAATAAACATTTGGCTCATGACAGCGGCCTTGGCATTACAGATGCGCAAGTTAAACCGATCTGGGACGAGTTTGAGCGACGGGTACTTGCCTTGGCCAAAGCCAGTTACGAGCTGGCATGGTTACGTGCTGACGGGATTAGCAATACCTTATTACGTGCAATGGAAGAAGATGAGTTTGAATAAGCTGTTTAGGTTCAGGCCAGTTTGACTGCCAGGTTTGTGCGGCATAACGGAAAATAAAAAAGGATGCAAAAGCATCCTTTTTTTAACGTCAATCAGATTAACGTTGAATGTCACGCTGCGTCGGGCCTGTGTAAAGCTGACGAGGACGACCGATCTTGTATGGACCGCTGTGCATTTCTAACCAGTGGCTGATCCAGCCTACTGTACGTGCAAGAGCGAAGATCACGGTAAACATTTCTGTCGGAATACCAATCGCTTTCAAGATGATACCAGAGTAGAAATCTACGTTCGGGTAAAGCTTACGCTCTACGAAGTACGGATCGCTAAGCGCAATACGCTCAAGTTCCATTGCAAGTTGCAATTGTGGATCGTTGATGCCTAATGCTTCAAGCACTTCGTCACAAGTCTGTTTCATGACTTTAGCGCGTGGGTCGAAGTTTTTGTAAACACGGTGACCGAAGCCCATGAGTTTAACTTCTTTACGCTTCACTTTTTCCATGAATTCGGCAACATTTTCTACGCTACCAATTTCATCAAGCATTTTAAGTACAGCTTCGTTTGCACCACCGTGAGCAGGTCCCCAAAGTGCCGAGATACCAGCAGAGATACATGCATACGGATTTGCACCAGTAGAACCGGCAAGACGAACTGTAGAGGTAGAGGCATTTTGCTCGTGGTCAGCATGAAGCGTAAAGATACGGTCCATTGCACGTGCAAGAACAGGGTTTACCTTGTAATCGCGGTCAGCAGGTGTTGCAAACATCATGTGCAAGAAGTTTTCTGCATAACATAGGTCATTACGCGGGTAAATGAATGGCTGACCTACAGTGTACTTGTAGCTCCACGCTGCAAGGGTAGGGATTTTTGCGATCAAGCGAATTGCTGTAATTTCGCGATGATTGACATCTTCAATGTCTAAACCGTTGTGATAGAACGCAGATAACGCACCTACAACACCAACCATGATCGCCATCGGATGCGCATCACGACGGAAACCATTGAAGAAACGGCTGACCTGATCGTGAACCATGGTGTGGTTACGTACTTTAGCGTCAAATTCTGTCTTTTGTTCAGCATTTGGAAGCTCGCCATTTAATAATAAGTAGCAAGTTTCCAGGTAGTCTGCTTGAGTCGCTAATTGATCAATCGGATAGCCACGGTGTAATAACACACCTTTGTCACCATCAATGAATGTGATCTTAGATTCGCAAGCCGCTGTCGCCATAAAACCAGGATCGAAAGTAAAGTGACCCGATGCCAATACATCTTTAACGTCAATTACATCTGGGCCCAATGTGCCGCTGTAAATTGGTAATTCAATTTCTTTGCCATCAAGCTGTAATACGGCTTTTTTGCCAGTTGCTGCAGACATTCAATAGATCTCCTGTCCTGGTGAATGATTATCTGACTCGAAATACTAATCTTGTCATGTGCGAATCAGACGGTGTCAAAATTTGCTATAAGATTAGTGGCTACTAAAATTTTGTCAATTATACTTAGGGATAAAAAATGACGTTGCTACAGTCAATTAGTCATTCAGTATCGAAGAAAAAACTGAGTAAAATCACAGCACCGGTCGAGTATAATATGTCAAATCAAGTTTTAGGTGCAGAAAAAAAATGAAGCATCAGTCCAATTGTAAGTAAATTTTTATAATGACAAGATTTTGATGCTTATAAAATAAATACTTACCTCATTGTAAAAGCCTGTCGCCAGTTAGCTTTCAACTTGAATAGGGCCTTGAAAAGATGGCTAAAAACGTTATATGTATCATAATAATTCACTGCCTGAAGCCTGATTAACTGAATGAAAAATGTTTAATTAAGCTTTAGAAGCCAAGTATAAAAATAGATTATTGAGAGGTTATATTTAATATATAAATGAGCAGTATTATTTTCGACTATGTTTAAACTGTGATTATTTAGGCAAATTAAAACTTCAGAGCCGTAGACTTTAAAGAAAATGCAGGAAAAGAATTTATTAAATTGAAAAGTATTTATAAAAAATAGTATTTAAATTTTATTTTTATAAAACAATTAGATAGTGTGGTTTATTAAGAATTGCCTGATTTTTAACCGTTATTATGCGTGTGAATGATTCTTATTTATGGTTTTTTTCGACTAAAGCGAAAGTGGATTGTTTGTATTTTGATATTTCACGTTTTATAATTCGATGTCGTTATAAGGTTAGGCATGTGCTGTGCTTGCCTAACAATGCCAGCTTTCCTTTGAATTAATTCAAACAAACTCCGGATGGAGTTTCTACCTACAGGATGCCCGCTGTGAAAAGCAACAGACCTGTCAATTTGTCCATGGGTCAGGTGTTAGCGGTAAATTTACGCTCACCCGTGGCTATTGCATCAATTCTACACCGTCTATCAGGTGTAATCGTTTTCTTATTAGTCGCAGTTCTTTTATGGATTCTGGATAAATCTTTATCTTCACCAGAAGGATTTGACTACGTTAAAAATGTCGTTTTCGGAAATATCCTTGTACGTTTCATCGTATGGGTATTCGTAGCTGGCCTGATTTTCCACTTTATCGCAGGGATCAAGCATTTACTTGCTGACCTCGGTTTTGCAGAAGAGCTTCAAAGTGGTCGCATTGCTGCTACGATTTCATTGATCTTATCTGTGATCGGTATCATCGCAGCCTTTGTATGGATTATGTTCTAATGAAAAGTGCTACAGGTTTAACAGGTTCAGGTTCTCGCGATTGGTATATCCAGCGTATCAGTGCTGTAGTATTGGCTGCATACACTGTGGTTTTATTTGGCTGGATCCTCTGCAATAGCGGATTTGGTTATGAACAATGGGCAGGCTTTATGCTGACCCTGCCAATGAAGATTTTCTCTTTATTAGCAGTGTTATCGCTCGTTGCACACGCTTGGATTGGTATGTGGCAAGTCTTTACTGATTATGTAACGACTCGTCAAATGGGTCCTTCAGCTTCAGGTTTACGCCTTGTACTGACTTCTGCTGTCATTATTTCAGTGATCGTGTACGCAATCTGGGGTATCCAGATTTTCTGGGCAAATTGATAGGAAGAGATCATGGGCGCAATTAACCCTAAAGAAGATTATTCAAATATTCAAAACCTCACTTTCGACGCTGTTATCGTCGGTGGTGGTGGTTCTGGTATGCGCGCTGCTTACCAACTTGCTCAAGCTGGTTTAAAAGTTGCAGTATTAACCAAAGTATTCCCGACACGTTCACATACGGTTGCTGCTCAGGGCGGTATCGGTGCGTCGTTAGGTAACATGCAAGAAGATAACTGGCACTATCACTTCTATGACACGGTGAAAGGTTCTGACTGGTTAGGCGATCAGGACGCAATCGAGTTTATGACGCGTGAAGCGCCGAAAGTTGTGTATGAGCTTGAGCATCTGGGTATGCCGTTTGACCGTAACGAAGATGGTACGATCTATCAGCGTCCATTCGGTGGTCACTCAGCAAACTATGGTGAAAAAGCGGTTCCACGTGCGTGTGCTGCAGCTGACCGTACCGGTCATGCGCTATTGCATACCTTATATCAAAGCAACGTAAAAATGGGCACCCAGTTCTACGTTGAGTGGATTGCACTGGACTTGATCCGTAACGAAGCAGGCGATGTGCTTGGTGTAACGGCAATCGACCAGGAAACGGGTAACATTGCAGTATTCCAGGCAAAAGCGACTTTATTTGCTACAGGTGGTGCTGGCCGTGTTTATCGTGCCTCAACCAATGCCTACATCAACACTGGTGACGGTCTTGGTATGGCTGCCCGTGCAGGTATTCCGTTACAGGATATGGAATTCTGGCAATTCCACCCAACGGGTGTTGCAGGCGCAGGTGTATTGTTAACTGAAGGTTGTCGTGGTGAAGGTGGTATCCTTCGTAACAAGGACGGCGAACCGTTCATGGAGCGTTATGCTCCTACTTTAAAAGACTTGGCGCCGCGTGATTTCGTATCACGTTCAATGGACCAGGAAATTAAAGAAGGTCGTGGCTGTGGTCCTAAAGCCGATTATATCTTGCTGGATATGACGCATTTGGGCGCTGAAACGATTATGAAGCGTCTTCCATCTGTATTCGAGATCGGCAAGAAATTCGCAAACGTTGACTGTACCAAGGAACCAATTCCGGTTGTACCAACCATCCATTATCAAATGGGCGGTATTCCGACCAATATTCATGGTCAGGTGGTTGTACCACATGGTGTGGAAGAGGGTGAATTCTCTGCTCACTATAATAAGGATACAAAAGAATATTCTTATAAAGGTACCCGTGACTATGTGAAGCCTGTGAAAGGTTTCTACGCGATCGGTGAATGTTCGTGTGTATCTGTTCATGGTGCGAACCGTTTAGGTACAAACTCATTGCTTGACCTTGTGGTATTTGGTAAGGCAGCGGGCGAACACATTATTGACTATGTCACCAAACATCATGGCGATGATTATGCACCGCTTCCTACTGATGTATTGGCGAAGACATTAGAGCGTATCCGTAAGCTGGATGAATCTACTACGGGTGAGAATGCTCAAGAAGTTGCTGATGCAATCCGTGACATCGTACAGGATCATGCCGGTGTATTCCGTACTCAGGCCTTGCTTGACAAGGGTGTGAAAGAAATTCTGGCGCTTGAACCGCGTGTTCGTAACATTCATTTAAAAGACAAGTCCAAGGTGTTTAACACAGCACGTGTTGAAGCGCTGGAAGTTGAAAACTTGTATGAAGTTGCGAAAGCGACCCTGATTTCGGCTGCTGCTCGTAAAGAATGTCGTGGTGCGCATACGGTTGTTGACTATGAGTTGGCTCCTGATCACCCAACTTACTCTTACGGTCGCCGTGATGATGAGTGGATGAAACATACCTTGTGGTATTCAGCAGACAACCGTCTTGAATATAAGCCGGTACGTTTCAGCCCGTTAACGGTTGAAGCTATTGAACCTAAACCACGTACATTCTAATCGGGAGAACAAAGATGAGTAGAGGTACTCGTACATTCGAAATCTACCGCTATGATCCTGATAAGGATAAAGCGCCGTACATGCAAACTTTCAAGCTTGAGCTAACCGACAAGCACCGTATGTTGCTTGATGCGTTACTGGCATTGAAAGTACAGGATGAATCACTGACATTCCGTCGCTCTTGCCGTGAAGGTATTTGCGGTTCGGATGGGGTGAACATCAATGGTAAAAATGGTTTGGCATGCTTGTGGAACCTGAACGATTTGCCTGAAAAGATTGTGATCCGTCCTTTGCCTGGCTTGCCAGTCATCAAGGATCTGGTGGTCGATATGAACCAGTTCTACGATCAGTATGACAAGATTCAGCCGTTCTTGATCAACAACCAGCCAGCACCGGCAAAAGAGCGTTTACAGTCTCAGGCAGAGCGTGAACACCTTGATGGTTTATATGAATGTATCCTTTGTGCATGTTGTTCAACTTCATGCCCATCATTCTGGTGGAACCCTGACAAGTTCCTTGGGCCATCTGCATTGTTAAATGCTTACCGTTTCATCATCGATTCTCGTGATACGGCAACACAAGAGCGTCTGGCTCGTTTAGACGACCCGTTCTCATTGTTCCGTTGTAAAGGAATCATGAACTGTGTATCTGTATGTCCTAAAGGTTTGAACCCGACAAAGGCAATTGGTCACATTCGTAATATGCTATTAGATCAAGCGGGTTAATCCGTTGATCGAAGCAGGAAAAGAAGCTCCGGAAGGAGCTTCTTTTTTATTTTTAATGCTGATTGGCGCTGGTTGATAATCGTCCGCAAGAGGCTATGGGGCTTAAATTTGATAAAAGTGCTGCGAACTTCTCACGGGTTTTACTTTTAAGTAAAATTGCTCAAATGAGTGTCTGGAGTGGGCTGGTTTTATTTTGATCAAACTGAGTGGCATTTGTGCAAGATTTGTAGAGAATGTTTATTTTTGATCGATTGGAGTGCAACTTTTATCAAAAGGGCGGTATATTAGAATATAATTTGATATGTGTATTTCGCTGCTTTATAGATGGTATGTGTCAAAAAAATCAATCCGGGCGTGATTACATGTTAGGATTTCTGCCACAACTGGAATCAAAAAATAAGCAGATTCTTGAGTTTATCGGGCAATGAGATACTCAAGATTTGTACAGGTTTCATGGAAAAAGTCAATTTAGAAAAGTTAAAAATTTATTTAACTTTTCTAAAATGATTTGCAAAAAATTGCTCGATTTTATCGAGTATGAAAAATGAGTTATGCGCCTTGAATTGAAGGGGCATGACTCATTTGTTACATCAAAGGGAATACTCCTGATGTGTAGTAATAATGTCTCAAGGTTGGATGATCTTGGGTAGTAGTGTCGTGTTACCAATTTGGCACTATGAATCATGGGTGTGCTTAAAAGGCAGCCTGTATTATTTTTTGCAATAGGAAATGGGTCCAAAAATGCAAGAAGTTGCTGACGCATTGCGTCTTGACACTGAACTTTCCGCTGATAGTGCAGCGTATATTGAAGAGCTATACGAGCAGTACCTAACTTCTCCAACCTCAGTGTCAGAGGATTGGCGTGAATATTTCGATAAATACCCTAAAGGTGATCAACCACACGGCAGTGTGCGCGAGCAATTCCTCCTTCTGGGCCGTAATGCAAGCCGAGTTCAACCTGTTGTTCAAAGCACTGTAAGTACAGAACATGAGCGTCGTCAAATTGGTGTATTACAATTAATCGCTGCTTACCGCAACCGTGGTCATCAAAAAGCTAAACTCGATCCATTAGGTCTGGCAAAACGTGAAGACGTTCCTGACCTCGATTTATCTGCTCACGGTTTAACTAAATCTGATCTTGATACTGTATTCAATACAGGCAACCTCGCCATTGGAAAAGCAGAAGCAACCTTGTCTGAAATGGTTGAAGCCATGGAAGCAACGTACTGCGGTTCAATTGGCGCAGAATACATGCATATCGTTGACACAAAGGAAAAACGCTGGATTCAGCAACGTCTGGAAAGTGTGCGCGGTAAATTCAACTTTACCAACGATCAGAAAAAAGGTTTCCTTGAGCGTTTGACTGCTGCAGAAGGCCTGGAAAAATATCTGGGTAATAAATTTGTTGGTGCAAAACGTTTCGGTGTAGAAGGCGGCGAGTCTTTTATTCCGATGATGAACGAGATTATCCAGCGCGCAGGTAGCGTAGGTTGCAAGGAAGTTGTGATTGGTATGCCACACCGTGGCCGTCTCAACCTGCTTGTCAACATCATGGGTAAAAACCCGGCCGATCTGTTTGGTGAGTTTGAAGGTAAGAGCCTGCATAAGAAAGGTTCTGGTGACGTGAAATATCACCAAGGTTTCTCTTCAAACGTGATGACTCCGGGTGGCGAAGTTCACTTGGCATTGGCGTTCAACCCGTCACACCTGGAAATCGTGGGTCCGGTTGTAGAAGGTTCGGTTCGTGCACGTCAAGTTCGTCGTAAAGACATTGGCGGTGATGACGTTCTTCCGGTAATCGTACATGGTGATGCTGCATTTGCAGGCCAGGGCGTGAACCAGGAAACTTTCCAGATGTCACAGACCCGTGGTTACACGGTGGGTGGTACGGTTCATATCGTGATTAACAACCAGGTTGGTTTCACGACTTCTGATCCACGCGATACACGCTCGACTGAATACTGTACTGACGTTGCTAAAATGATTCAGGCACCGATTTTCCATGTAAACGGTGATGATCCTGAAGCGGTTATTTTTGCGACCCAAATTGCCCATGACTTCCGTCATGAATTCCGTAAAGATGTCATCCTGGACTTGTTCTGCTACCGTCGTCGCGGTCATAACGAAGCGGATGAGCCATCTGCAACCCAGCCATTGATGTATCAGGTCATCAACAAGAAAGCGACTACGCGGACCTTGTATGCTGATCAACTGGTTCAAGAGAAAGTGCTTGATCGTGCCAGCGCAGATGCCATGGTTGAAGGCTACCGTTCTGATTTAGAAGCAGGTAACCATGTTGCCAATGCATTGGTTCGTGAGCCGAACAAAAAGATGTTTGTGGACTGGTCACCATATCTCGGCCATGAATATACCGATATCTGGGATACCACTTTCAGCATCGATCGTTTGAAAGAGCTTGGCCTGAAAATGAATACTTTACCGGAAGGTTTTGTATTACAACGTCAGGTACAAAAAGTGATTGATGACCGTGTCAAAATGCAAACAGGTGAAATGCCACTCAACTGGGGTGCTGCTGAAACTTTAGCATACGCATCTTTGCTTGATGATGGTTTCCTGGTTCGTATCACCGGTGAAGACGTTGGTCGTGGTACCTTCTCACACCGTCATGCGAAACTGCATAACCAGGTTGACGGTTCTGTTTATATTCCGCTTTGCCATATTAAGGAAAATCAGCCGCGTACCGCGATTTATGATTCTTTATTGTCAGAAGAAGCAGTTCTTGCATTTGAATATGGTTACTCAACGACTTTGCCGAAAAGCTTGATCGTTTGGGAAGCACAATTTGGTGACTTCGCAAACTGTGCACAGGTGGTGATTGACCAGTTTATCGCTTCGGGTGAAACCAAGTGGGAGCGTGTTTGTGGTTTAACCATGCTGTTGCCACACGGCTATGAAGGTCAAGGGCCTGAGCATTCATCTGCCCGTTTAGAGCGTTTCTTGCAGCTATGTGCTGAAGACAACATGCAAGTGATGACACCGACAACGCCTGCACAGATTTTCCATGCATTGCGTCGTCAGGCGATTCGTCCGATCCGTAAGCCAATGATCGTAATGTCACCAAAATCATTGCTACGTCATAAACTTGCAACATCGACGCTAGATGAACTGGCAAACGGTTCATTCCAGACCGTGATTGACGAGATTGATCAAATCAATAAAGCAGACGTAACTCGCCTGGTGCTTTGTGGTGGTAAGGTCTATTACGATTTACTTGAAAAACGTCGTGAACTTGGTCTGAACCATATTGCGATCGTTCGTATCGAGCAATTGTATCCATATCCAGAGCAACGCCTGGCAGAAGTTATGGCTGAGTATCCAAACATTCAAGAACTTGTTTGGGCACAAGAAGAGCCGAAGAACCAAGGCGCTTGGTTATTCATCGTTCCTCGCTTGTATGAAGACGTTCTTAAATCTGGTAAACAAATCCGTATTAGCTATGCTGGTCGTGAAGCATCTGCCGCACCTGCTTGTGGCTCGCCATACTTGCATGCAAAACAACAAGCTCAGCTTATCAATGACGCACTTGCGATTGAAGTTGAACAATCAGGAGATTCTAAATAATGGCAACCGAAATTAAAGCACCGGTATTTCCAGAGTCAGTTGCTGACGGTACGATCGCAACTTGGCACAAGAAAGTAGGTGAACCTGTATCACGTGATGAAGTGATCTGTGACATTGAAACCGATAAAGTTGTTTTAGAAGTGGTTGCTCCAGCAGATGGTAGCCTTGTTGCAATCATCAAAGATGAAGGCGATACCGTTCTTTCTGACGAAGTGATTGCCCAATTTGAAGCTGGTGCTGTTTCAGCAGCTGCTCCTGAAGCTGCTGCACCGGCAGAAGCAGCTCCTGCAGCTGTATCTGCACCTGCCGCTGCTGCATCAACTCAACCTGTTGACCAGAACCAGGCTCCTGCTGTGCGTAAGGCATTATCAGAAACTGGTATCAATGCGGCTGACGTTCAAGGTACAGGCCGTGGCGGTCGCATCACCAAAGAAGATGTGGCAAACCATAAGCCGGGTGCATCAGTTCAACCGTTAAGCGTTGCAGTAGGCGAGCGTATCGAGAAACGTGTTCCAATGACACGTTTACGTAAGCGTGTTGCTGAGCGTTTATTGGCGGCTACACAACAAACTGCAATGTTGACTACGTTTAACGAAGTGAACATGAAGCCAATCATGGAAATGCGTAAGCAATACAAAGATGCCTTCGAGAAACGTCATGGTGCCCGTTTAGGCTTTATGTCTTTCTTTGTTAAAGCGGCAACTGAAGCATTAAAACGCTATCCAGCTGTAAACGCATCGATTGATGGCGACGATATCGTTTATCACGGTTTCTATGACATCGGTGTAGCGGTTTCTTCTGACCGTGGTCTGGTTGTTCCTGTACTTCGTGATACTGACCGTATGAACTATGCTGAAGTTGAAAACGGTATCCGTGACTATGCGTTTAAAGCACGTGACGGTAAATTGGGTATCGAAGACATGACAGGCGGTACGTTCACTATCACCAACGGTGGTACTTTCGGTTCATTGCTTTCAACGCCTATTTTAAACCAGCCACAAACTGCAATCCTGGGTATGCATAAAATCCAGGAGCGTCCTATGGCGGTAAATGGTCAAGTTGAAATCTTGCCAATGATGTACTTAGCGCTTTCTTATGACCACCGTTTAATCGATGGTAAAGAAGCTGTAGGTTTCTTGGTAACCATCAAAGAATTGTTAGAAGAGCCAGCTAAACTCATTCTTGACCTATAATTTTTTATTTAAAAATCCCCCTAAGTCCCTCTTGAATTACAAGAGGGACTTTCACAAGTCTGATCAGTTACAAGGTTTGTGGAAATTCTTCTCCGATAAAGGAAGATAGGGGAGATTCATTGGAGATAAAGATGTCTCAACAGTTTGATCTTGTTGTCATTGGCGGTGGACCTGGTGGTTATGAAGCGGCGATTCGTGCAGCTCAACTTGGTTTCAAAGTCGCTTGTATCGAAAAACGTATTCACAACGGTAAACCATCTTTAGGTGGTACCTGTTTAAATGTGGGTTGTATCCCTTCTAAAGCATTGCTTGACTCTTCTCACCGTTATGAAGCAACTGTTCACGAACTTGCTGAACACGGTATTACCACGGGTGAAGTTAAATTTGATTTGGACACTTTGTTGGCACGTAAAGACAAAGTTGTAGATCAATTGACTGGCGGTGTTGCTCAATTACTGAAAGGTAACGGGATTGAGTGGTTACAAGGTACGGGTAAATTACTTGCAGGTAAAAAAGTAGAATTCACACCGTTTGAAGGTGATGTACAGGTTTTAGAACCGAAGTACGTGATCCTTGCAACGGGTTCTGTACCTGTCAATATTCCAGTTGCTCCTGTTGATGAAGACTTGATCGTTGACTCTACTGGCGCATTGAAATTCCTGGAAGTTCCTAAGCGTCTTGGTGTGATCGGTGCAGGTGTGATCGGTCTGGAGCTTGGTTCGGTATGGCGTCGTCTTGGTGCAGAAGTTGTTGTGTTTGAAGCACTAGATGCATTCTTGCCAATGGCAGACAAAGCTTTGTCCAAGGAATATCAAAAAATCTTGAAGAAACAAGGTTTGGATATCCGTATCGGTGCAAAAGTTTCTGGTACTGAAGTGAATGGTCGCGAAGTGACTGTTAAATATAACCAGGCTGGCGAAGACAAAGAACAGGTTTTTGACAAGTTAATCGTTTGTGTAGGCCGTAAAGCATATGCAGAAGGTTTATTGGCAGAAGATTGTGGCATTAAATTGACTGAACGTGGTTTGGTTGATGTTAATGATCAATGCCAAACTTCGGTTGAAGGCGTTTATGCAATTGGTGACTTGGTTCGTGGTCCAATGCTTGCACATAAAGCAATGGAAGAGGGCGTAATGGCAGTTGAGCGTATTCACGGTCATGCTGCTCAAGTGAACTACGACACCATCATCAGTGTGATCTATACACATCCTGAAGCTGCTTGGGTCGGTTTAACTGAAGAACAAGCCGCTGAAAAAGGTCACGAAGTTAAAGCTGGTCAATTCCCGTTTGCGGTGAATGGTCGTGCCTTGGCTGCTGGTGATACGGCTGGTTTTGTGAAATTCGTTGCTGATGCGAAAACAGACCGTCTTTTAGGTATGCACGTTGTAGGCCCTAATGCATCTGACATCGTACACCAAGGTATGATCGCGCTTGAGTTCGTTTCTTCTGTTGAAGACTTGCAGTTGATGACATTTGGTCACCCAACATTCTCAGAAGTTGTACATGAAGCAGCGCTTTCTGTTGATGGTCGTGCAATCCACGCGATTCAGCGTAAGCGTAAATAACATGAAGTGTGGTTCGCCACACTTTTTTGAATGAAGATGATTGTCTGGTTCAGGCAATCATTTATTCAATATGTAGCAGTCTGGTTTTAAGAAGCTCCGGATTGCATCACTACAAACAACATAGTAGGTAACTAAATGAACTTACATGAGTATCAAGCTAAAGCATTATTGAAAGAATATGGCATGCCAGTACAAGAAGGTATCTTGGCAACAAATGCAGACGAAGCAGTTGCTGCATTTGAACAGCTTGGCGGTAAATTCGCAGTAATGAAAGCGCAAGTTCATGCTGGTGGTCGTGGTAAGGCTGGCGGCGTTAAAGTTGCAAAGTCTAAAGAAGATGTTATCGAATTTGCTAACAACATCATTGGTACTCGTCTTGTAACGTATCAAACAGATGCAAATGGTCAACCAGTTAACAGCATTATCGTTGCTGAAGACGTTTACCCAGTTGAGCGCGAGCTTTACTTAGGCGCGGTTGTAGACCGTTCTAGCCGTCGTATTACTTTCATGGCTTCTACCGAAGGTGGTGTAGAAATCGAGAAAGTTGCGGAAGAAACGCCTGAAAAAATTATCAAAGTTGAAGTTGATCCATTAGTTGGCTTACAACCATTCCAAGCACGTGAAGTTGCGTTTGCTTTAGGTTTGAAAGACAAACAAATCGGTCAATTCGTGAAAATCATGACAGCTGCTTACCAGGCATTTGTTGAAAATGATTTTGCATTATTTGAAATTAACCCGCTTTCAGTACGTGAAAACGGCGAAATTTTATGTGTAGATGCGAAAGTCGGTATCGACTCTAACGCGCTTTACCGTTTACCAAAAGTTGCTGCTTTACGTGACAAGTCTCAAGAGAATGAGCGTGAGTTAAAAGCTTCTGAATTTGATCTTAACTATGTTGCTTTAGAAGGTAACATCGGTTGTATGGTGAACGGTGCCGGTCTTGCAATGGCAACTATGGACATCATTAAACTTTATGGTGGCCAGCCTGCAAACTTCCTTGACGTTGGTGGCGGTGCAACTAAAGAGCGTGTAATCGAAGCGTTCAAAATCATCCTTGCCGATACCTCTGTACAAGGTGTTTTAATCAACATCTTCGGTGGTATCGTACGTTGTGACATGATTGCTGAAGCAATTATTGCAGCGGTTCAAGAAGTAAACGTAACTGTACCGGTTGTTGTTCGTTTAGAAGGTAACAACGCTGAGTTAGGTGCGAAATTACTTGATGAATCTGGTTTGAAATTAATTTCTGCGAACGGTTTATCTGATGCCGCAGAAAAAGTTGTAGCTGCAGTTAAAGCGTAAGGAGTATCAATCATGAGCGTATTAATTAATAAAGACACTAAAGTATTGGTACAAGGTTTTACTGGTAAAAACGGTACTTTCCACTCTGCACAAGCTTTAGACTACGGTACAAAAGTTGTTGGTGGTGTTACTCCAGGTAAAGGTGGTACAACTCACCTTGACCTACCAGTATTCAACACAATGAAAGAAGCGGTACGTGAAACAAATGCTGATGCATCTGTAATCTATGTACCAGCTCCATTCGTTCTAGATTCAATCGTTGAAGCGGTTGATTCAGGTGTTGGCCTGATCGTTGTGATCACTGAAGGTGTTCCAACTATCGACATGCTTAAAGCAAAACGCTACCTGGAAACTAATGGTAACGGTACTCGTTTGGTTGGTCCTAACTGCCCAGGCGTGATCACTCCGGGTGAATGTAAGATCGGTATTATGCCTGGTCACATTCACCAACCAGGTCGTATTGGTATCATTTCACGTTCAGGTACATTGACTTATGAAGCGGTTGCTCAAACAACTAAGCTTGGTTTAGGTCAGTCTACTTGTATCGGTATTGGTGGTGACCCAATCCCAGGTATGAACCAGATCGAAGCGCTTCAATTGTTCCAGGACGATCCAGATACTGATGCAATCATCATGATCGGTGAGATCGGTGGTACAGCAGAAGAAGAAGCTGCTGAATTCATCAAATCTAACGTGACTAAGCCTGTAGTCGGTTACATCGCTGGTGTAACTGCGCCTAAAGGTAAGCGTATGGGTCACGCTGGTGCGATCATTTCTGGTGGTCAAGGTACTGCTGAAGAGAAATTTGCTGCATTTGAAAAAGCAGGTATGGCTTATACTCGTAGCCCGGCTGAGCTTGGTTCAACCATGCTGCAAGTTTTAAAAGAGAAAGGTTTGGCGTAATACGTTAGATTTTAATCTTTAAAAAAACCCCAATGGCGACATTGGGGTTTTTTATTGGGTTATCAGGATTATATTATTCGGCTTTTGGTTTATTTAAGCCCTGAGTCAAGCCATTGATGTCGCCCCCTTGCAGGCCCAGTTCATTCATCAGGCTATCAATCAGGGGCGCTTGTGAACGGTAGCGTAGAGCACTATTCACCACCTGATCAGATAGTGACGCAGTTGTACCGTGTTCTGCGTTCTCACCCGCAACAGCAGACCCACCTGCAAAGCCATTTAAACCATTGACTTGCAAAATTTTGATGTCATCAATATTTTCCATCGGTTTCACGCTTTCACGGATAATCTCCGGTAAATGCTTCAATAATGCCAGACGTACTTGCATTTCAACCTGTTCAGCAGAAAGGGTATTGGCGGCTTCATTGACTGCACGGGCACCTTCGGCATCAACCTGATATTGTTTTTCTAAAGCCTGAGCCAGCAATACTTTGGCATCTGCCTCACCCTTGGCTTTCAAGCGTATTTTTTCAGCGTCCGCTTCTGCTGCGATACGTACCGCTTCTGCTTCATCGGCAGCAGCTTTTTTACCGGCATCTGCCGCCACGGTAATGGCAATTGCTTCTTTTTCGGCAGATTGCTTGGCTGCCACTAGCTCAACCGCTTTCTGTCGTTCAGCACGCTGGGTTTCACGCACAGTGACGACTTCTTCTTCTGCTTTTACCGCTTCAGCACGGGCTTTATCGGCCTGGGCTTTGGCTTCCGATTCGGCACGGGATTTTTCAGCAATGGCAATGGCGCGGTCCTGTTCGGCCAGTTCAATGGTTTTTTTCTGTTCGACCTGTGCTTTCTGGATTAATTGGGCTTTGAGAATATTTTCATTTTCAACATCACGTGCAGAAGCAATGCGCTTAATCTCGACTTCACGTTCAGCTGCAATCCGTGCTTCTTCAGCCTCGCGTTTTTTACCGGCTTCCTGTGAGGCAATTTCAGCCAGTTGCTCTGCTTTACGGATCGAGATTTCACGTTCCTGTTCGAGTTTGGCATATTCTTCTTCACGCGAAATGCCAAGACGGGCACGTTCCGCTTCAAGGTTTTTGGCACGGATTGCCAGGTCAGCATCCTGCTCAATGTCATTACGCTTTTTGCGGCGGTCTTCAATGGTTTCAGTCAGCTTGGTCAGACCTTCGGCATCAAAGGCATTTTGCGGGTTAAAAAATTTAAAGCTGGTCTGGTCTAGACCGGTTAAGGAAACGGTTTCAAGCTCCAGACCGTTTTTGGATAAATCTTCCGAGACCACTTGCTGAACTTTCTGTACAAAGTCGACACGTTTTTCATGCAGCTCTTCCATTGCCATTTCGGCAGCTACGGCACGTAGAGAATCGACAAATTTACCTTCAACCAGATCTTTGAGTTCTGGCGGAGACATGGTCTTACGTCCCAGGGTTTGGGCTGCGGTTGCAATTGACTCGGCAATCGGTTTGACTCGAACATAGAATTCGGCCATGACATCGACACGCATCCGGTCACGGGTAATCAGGGCCTGATCTGCAGCACGCTTTACTTCCAGACGCAAGGTATTCATGTTGACCGGGATAATTTCATGTAAAACCGGTAGAACAATCGCGCCGCCATTGAGAATGACTTTTTCACCACCAAAACCGGTACGTACAAAAGAGACTTCCTTACTTGAGCGGGTATACAGACGAGCGATCACGACTCCTATAAAAATCAGTGCGGCAAAAATCACGCCCGTAATAATTAAAATTTCAGACAATGCTGAATTCAACATTTAAACACCCTCATATAATCAATATAAAAACTAACAAACAATTGCTTGGAATCCGATTTTGGTTCTTTGCGTTAAAATCACGTCCTGTCCTTGATGAAAAACCGTATCCAGTTCGGGTTCAACCAGAACGTAATGGGTTTGACCAAACTGGTCTTTGACTTTGGCCTGTGCAGGGGAGTTGGGTCTGGCTTCACCCAGAATAATATGCGCTGTACGCCCAATCAGGTCACTATGCCGAATCGCGGTGGTTTCGTCTTTGGGAATAATTCTGGCGATCAGTGCCGCACTATAACGAACCAGCGGCATTACCAGAAACAGGCAGGCCGGGGCAATAATCCAGGCTGAAAAATAATGTTCTGTAAACTGGAAAAAAACATCCTGAATAATCAGGCCGGTGAGGGCGTAGAGGGTTAAGAAGATAATCAACCAGATCAGTAAGGGAACCTTACCCAGATAAAGCCATTCTAAAAGCTGGGTCAACAGGTGATCTGATGGTTCAAGTGAAACATCGGCAGGGTCAAGCTCGGTGAGGCTATCTGGCAGGAATTGTTCCAGAAAGCTTGAGCTTCCTCCAAACAGAAGCAGGATAAACTCAAGTACACCGATAAAGAGACAGAGCATTAAGGCAATGCTAAAAATAATATTGGAAGGGTGTGTTAACAGTTCCCAGATCATCGCTATTACTCTTATTTCTTTTAGAGTTAATTAATAAATTTTTTATAAAAATAAAACAGTTATAAGAATAAATCTAAAGCGAGTAAATTTCAATCAAAATCATGCAGATTATGGCAGACGAAAAAAAACGCAATGATTGGGGTTGTCATTGCGTTGAACAACGAATCTGTTTAAAACAGTTTCGGTTGAAAGGAGAAATGTCATGAGATTAGTGTTTGCTAATCTACAAGGCAATAATATTTAAAATCCCGACTAAGTTCATAGGTATTCATGTTAATAACTGTTAATACATGTTAATAAGTGACAAAAAGTGTTAGTTATATATTTTATAGGGAAGTTCCAAAATTAAACTTAAATCAACTGTTTATATTAAAAAAGCCCGTAAACGGGCTTTTTGTGTGAAAAGTAAAATAAATCAGAATTTGAATAAACCCAGACCATCTTTCACTTCATCAAGGGTTTGCTGGGTAATCATACGGCATTTTTCAGTGCCTTGTTTGAGTACATCCATAATATAATCCGGATCTTTCTCCAGCTCGGCACGACGTTCACGAATCGGGGTAATCAGTTCTTTCAGCACGCCTTCGAGACGTTTTTTTACTGTGCCGTCGCCTAAGCCACCACGGCGATAGTGTGCCTTTAATTCTTCTACTTCTTCCTTGTTTGGATCGAAAGCGTCGAGATAGGTAAAGACCACATTGCCTTCCACCTGACCTGGATCTTCGATACGCAAGTGGTTCGGGTCGGTATACATGGCATTGACCGCTTTCTTGATGTCTTTGTCAGACGCATTGAGCACAATGGTATTGCCTAACGATTTAGACATTTTTGCCTTACCGTCAAAACCTGGTAAACGTGCCATGTTGGATAACAGCGCTTTACATTCCGGTAACAGGTCATGACCGATTTGACGGTTGATACGACGAACCACTTCGTTGGTCTGTTCAATCATTGGAATCTGGTCTTCGCCCACCGGTACAACCGTGGCTTTAAATGCCGTGATGTCCGCTGCCTGAGCAATCGGGTAGCACAGGAAGCCGGCTGGAATATCGCGTTCAAAACCACGCATCTGGATTTCGGATTTAATGGTCGGGTTACGCTCTAAACGTGCAACAGTCACATAGTTGAGGTACAGCATGGTCAGTTCATTCAGTGCAGGCAAGCATGATTGCACACAAATGGTGGTTTTGGCCGGGTCAATCCCGACAGCCAGGTAATCGAGAGCTACCTGAAGAATGTTGTTACGGACTTTATCCGGGTTATCGGCATTGTCTGTCATGGCTTGGGCATCAGCCAATAACAGGTGTTGATGATGACTGTCTTGTAGACCTACACGAGAACGTAATGAACCGACAAAGTGTCCAAGATGAAGTTGTCCGGTCGGACGGTCGCCTGTCAAAATGATTGGACGTTGATCAATATTACTCATGATATGTTCCAAGATTCAGTAATTTAATAAATATAAGATGGATATTATTGTACGGGAAATAATTTTTTTTCGTCAGCGATTGCAGAAACTTTTTCTGAAAATAATATTGTGAATTTAGTGAGGGGTTCTACAATAGCCACATAAATACAAATTAGGAAATAAAAATGGCGAGTGGTTTATTACTATTACTGGATGATATTGCGACTGTTCTGGATGATGTCGCCCTGATGAGTAAAGTGGCTGCAAAGAAAACGGCCGGTGTATTGGGTGATGATCTGGCGCTGAATGCACAACAGGTGAGTGGTGTCCGTGCAGACCGCGAATTGCCTGTCGTCTGGAGTGTTGCAAAAGGGTCATTTGTGAATAAGTTAATTCTTGTACCATTGGCCTTGCTGATCAGTGTAATCGCTCCCTGGTTAATCAATCCGCTGTTAATGGTGGGGGGCCTGTACCTGTGTTATGAGGGCGTAGAAAAAGTCGTTCATAGCTTGCAGCATAAAAAGGCAGCCATCACCGCAGAGGCAAATGAAAGTTTGCAGAATGTCGAGGTTGACCTGGCCAAGTTTGAAAAGGAAAAAGTAAAAGGGGCAATTCGTACCGACTTTATCTTATCTGCTGAAATTGTGGTGATTTCGTTAGGTACAGTTGCAACTGCATCATTTATGTCTAAAGTGACAGTATTAAGTATTATTGCAGTTGTCATGACGGCCGGTGTATATGGCCTGGTGGCAATGATCGTTAAAATTGACGATTTAGGTTTATATCTGACCCAGCAGGCTTCTGAGTTTAAAAATAAAATAGGGCGTGGTTTACTTGGTTTTGCTCCAGTTTTGATGAAGACACTGTCAGTTGTGGGAACAATTGCCATGTTTTTAGTCGGTGGCGGTATTATTTCGCATACCATTCCATTACTGCATCATTTTACAGAAGAAACCGTTGATCATTTAGAACTGATCCCGAGTGTCGGTTCAATCATTGGGGCATTAACGCCTACGCTGATTAATCTGGGGATTGGTCTGGTGGCCGGAGCAGTTATATTGTTGGTGGTCAGCCTGATTCAAAAAGTCTGGCCTAAGGCTGCAACATAAACCTGAATCGTTATCGTCAGCATTATGTGAGGTAACTATGCGCTGGAAAGGTCGTCGAGTCAGTACCAATGTGGAAGACCGTCGTGGCGGCGGTGGGGCAAAGGCCGGTGGTATCAGTATATTAGGATTGGTGGTGGCTTTTGTGGCATGGAAGTTTTTTGGGGTTGATCCCCAGCAGGCGTATCAGGCGACCCAGGCCGTTACAGCGCAATCTTCACAGCAGCAGGGAAGTGCCCCGCAAAGCTTGACTGCCGAGCAGAAAGAAGCAAGTGATTTCGTCGGCACGGTGCTGGCCGATACCGAAGATACCTGGACACCGATTTTTCAGCAACTGGGCATGAGCTACAAGCCGCCTCGTCTGGTGCTGTTTAGTGGTATCGACAGATCGGGCTGTGGCACGGCACAGGCTGCCATGGGGCCTTTTTATTGCCCTGCCGATCAAAAAGTCTATATTGATACTTCTTTCTTTAAAGACATGCGCCAGCAGATGGGGATTTCTGGAGAGCAAAACCAGACCGAGCTTTCCCGTCAGGATCAGGCCGGTGATTTTGCCCAAGCCTATGTGATTGCGCATGAGGTGGGGCATCATATCCAGAATCTGTTAGGTATTTCTGGTCAGGTTCAACAGGCCCGGGCTCAGGCCAGTCAAACTCAAGGGAACCAGCTTTCTGTGCGACTGGAATTGCAGGCGGACTGTTTTGCCGGGATCTGGGCACATCAAAACCAGCGGCGTACACAATTCCTTGAGCAAGGGGATATTGAAGAAGCCATGGATGCCGCAGAGAAAATTGGTGATGATTATCTGCAACGCCGTGCTACAGGGCAGGTGGTGCCTGATAGCTTTACCCATGGTACCAGTGAGCAACGGATGCAATGGTTCCAGACTGGTCTAAAAACAGGCGATATCAATCAATGTAATACCTTCAAATAACTTGATGGTGATTTGTCCTTGATTTTTATACGGAAGATATACGAATCACAAGAAAAATTAACGTAAAATAACGTGTCTATGCTGAATTAAGGATGACTGGTTTATTACTGCATCTAAATCATTAATCAAGAATAATGAAAAACGGTGATACAACTGCAGCATAGACCTTCATTCTTTATTTCAATTGCAAGAACAATGAGCTTTAGCTTTTTTATTTTTAAATAAAAGTTTGGGTTCTCATAATGTATATGTGTTGAAAATTGAATTAAATAAAGAGGTTGTATGGGTAATTTTTTTCTTTTACAAGCATTGACGGTTGTTTTTGCCTTATCCATTGCGACAACCATTTTTAATAAACGAATACTGGGGTTTCCTCAGGCGATTGGTGTTCCAATTGTTTCTGCTATTTTTGTCTTTATCTTGCAATGGGGTGCCAGCCTGTTAAATGGTAACCAGTTTATTACCATTAATATTCATAATATTGAAGCTGCGGTCCGAAATATCGATTTTTATGACTTCCTTATTAATGGTGTAATTTGCTTTATTTTAACTTCCTCAGCACTAAAGTTTAAGATTTCAGATTTAAAGAGTTACTGGAAGCCTATTGGTATTCTGGCCACCATCGCGCTGGTATTATGTGCCGGATTTTATGCAGGTTTATTGTATTTATTCCAATGGCTGGTTGGCTATCCTGTACCAATCGGGGTACTACTGCTATTAGGGGCTGCTCTGGGAGCAACTGACCCGATTGGCGTAAAAGGCGTTCTGAGCTCGATCCGTGCACCTCATCACCTGATTGTTAAACTGGAAGGTGAGTCCTTATTTAATGATGCGATGTGTATTGCATTGTTCATGACTTTATTGAAAGTCTTGCAAGGTGAACATTTTTCATTACTTGCCACCATTGAAACCTTGCTCTATGAAATTTTTGTAGCGGTAATTATCGGTTTTGCATTTGGTTTTGCGATCTTGCGGTTATTGCGTGGCAAGCATGAGATGGAGTCATTGATCCTGACCACCGCCTTGCTAGCCAGTGGTTCTTATCTGGTCGCATTATTTGCCCATGCCTCGGCACCGATTGCCTGCGTGATCGGTGGTCTGATTGTGGGCAATAAATGGCAAGAGATTCGTGAGCAGCGTGAAATCCGTGAGGTTAACCATTTCTGGCATACCGTTGAGGGAATTATTAACTCGTTCCTGTTTACGCTTATCGGTTTAGAACTGTTTATTTTGGATCTCAGTGCCAATTTGATTATTGGCGGGATCATTGCTTTTATTATCCTGCATGTTTCGCGTTTTGTGGCCAACTTTGCCGCATTTGCATTATTTCCTTCTTTCCGCAAGAAAAGCTACAACGGCAGTTTGGCGATCTTGTCCTGGGGTGGGGTGCGTGGGGGTATTTCACTTGCCCTGATTCTGGCCGTCGCAAACATTCCTGAACTTAGCCCTTATAGTAGCATCCTGATTGGTTATACATTTATTAGTGTATTACTGTCTGGCGTGGTTTGCGGTCTTGGTTTACCTGCCGTGATGAATGCATTTTACTATAACCCGAATGAAGAAAAGGTCGGTTTAAAGGGCTTTTACCAACGCATGTGTAACAAGATGAACCGTCGTGGGTTTAAATATATTGTGGGTGAAGATAGCTTGGGCAGAGAGGTGATTACCATCTATAACCCTGAGATCTTGCTGGACCAGAAGACGGATGACGGTGTGGCAACCATGCATCATCCAAATAAACGTGAAGAAGTAAAACGGTTGGAAAATCCTGATAATTTCTAAGCGCATAATTTTGTTAATTGTTAAAAAAAGCCTTTTATTTATTAAAAGGCTTTTTATTTTAATTTAAATAATATATTTAAAAAGTTTGTTTAATTTAATTAAAATACCTTTTTGGCACCTAATAATAATTTGTAAATTTATTTGTTTAAAAGTGTAACTTTTTTATTTTTTAAAGTAATTATTATTTTTTTTGTTTTTTAAAAACAAATATTTGTGTAAGTGTTATAAATTATTTCAATGTAAGTTTATTTTCTTTAATTTGTGAGCTATTTAACATTTATTCTGTTTGATTTAAAGTAGTGTCGTGAAGTCTATCACTTGAAAGAATAATTTTAACTTCAGTAATAACGTAATTAGAAATTGATTTGAAATTAATAATATATAATTGAGGAATATAATCATGTCTGAAATACAAATTATTTCCAAGGAAAGTCATAAAACCCTTGCAAATACGACGGGAAAAACAGCGTCCTTACCATCTGAGGCCACAGTCGTTTTGGTGAAAATACCTGTAAATGACATCTCGGCAGTAAAAAGAGACGGTTCTAATGCCGTTATTTTACTGAAAAATGGGGAAACGATTGTTATTCAAAACTTCTTTAATGAAGGCGCCAACCTCGATAATAGCCTTGTGTTTCAGGGCGAAGATGGCCAATTAATTTGGGCACGCTTCAAAGATGCTGAAAATGATGCAGATGCCGACGCTGATGCAGATGCCGACGCTGATGCAGATACAGAAGGGGCCGTTTTTCTGGAAGAGACGCCAGCGGTTGTGCCGGAAGCCGTACCCGAAGCTCCTGTTTCAGATGTGGTATTCCAGCCAATCCAGTCTGTAGAACCTTTGCTATACCATGACGGTGGAATGAACCCATGGTTATGGGCTGTTCCTTTGGTTGCCGGTGGTATTATTGCTGCGGCAAGTGGCGGAAGCGGTGGCGGTGGACACCATAACGACGGGAATAATAATCCGGACACGACACCTCCAGATACCGGGGCAGTCAAATTTAATGTCGATCCGGTTACCGCAGATAATGTGCTGAATGCAGCCGAATCAAAAGCAACCGTCAAGATCACCGGTACATTAACCGGTGTTCCTGCAGATGCGGCCAGCACAGTGGTTACACTCCTCATCAATGGCGTGACTTATACTGCAACGGTTGATGCGGCTACTGGAAAATGGACTGCAGATGTTGCAGGTAGTGACTTGCTGGCTGACAGTGATAAAACCATTGATGCAACAGTAACCTTCAAAGATGCAGCAGGTAACAGCAGTACAGTGACCGATACGCAAACTTATGCGATTGATGTTACTGCACCGAATGTTCCTGAGATTAATCCGGTCAATGGTAGCGATCCGATTACCGGTACAGCAGAGCCAGGTTCAACGGTGACTGTGACTTTCCCGAATGGCAGTACGGTCGATGTAGTCGCAGACCCGAGCACAGGTGAGTGGACAGTACCGAATCCGGGTGGCTTAAAAGATGGTGACACCATCAAGGTAATTGCCACTGACCCTGCTGGTAACCCATCGGCACCGGGTACGGAAACGGTTGTTATTGATACCACACCTCCAGATACCGGGGCAGTCAAATTTAATATCGATCCGGTCACTGCAGACAATGTGCTGAATGCAGCCGAATCAAAAGCAACCGTCAAGATCACCGGCACATTAACCGGTGTTCCTGCAGATGCGGCCAGCACAGTAGTTACCCTGGTGATTAACGGGGTGAGTTATACCGCAACGGTTGATGCGGCCACTGGAAAATGGACTGCAGATGTTGCAGGCAGTGACTTGCTGGCTGACAGTGATAAAACCATTGATGCAACAGTAACCTTCAAAGATGCAGCAGGTAACAGCAGTACAGTGACCGATACGCAAACTTATGCGATTGATGTTACTGCACCGGATGTTCCTGAGATTAATCCGGTCAATGGTACCGATCCGATTACAGGTACAGCAGAGCCGGGTTCAAAGGTCACTGTGACTTTCCCGAATGGCAGTACGGTCGATGTGGTGGCTGACCCGACCACAGGTGAGTGGACGGTACCGAATCCGGGTGGCTTAAAAGATGGTGACACCATCAAGGTAATTGCCACTGACCCTGCTGGTAACCCATCGGCACCAGGTACGGAAATTGTAGATATTACTCCGCCAAATAACAGCACTACGACAATCACCATTGACCCGATTGCGGGTGACAATGTGGTTGATTCAACAGAGGCGGGTGCTAATCAGGTCATTAGCGGTAAAGTAACAGGTGAATATCGCGTTGGTGATGTGGTCACTGTCAATGTAAATGGCACAGACATTACCACAACGGTTCAGACTGGTGGCTTATGGAGCATTACCGTTGCCGGTGGTCAGCTGGTACTGGATGCCGATAAAACCATCCATGTTACGGTTCAGGCAACAGATGCGGCAGGTAATGTAGGCAATGTAACGGCTGATGCCACTTATACCGTAGATATCACTACCCCGGTTGTGGTGATTAACCCGGTTGCAGGCGATAACGTTCTGAATGCAGCAGAAGCGGGTGCTAATCAAACCGTTAGCGGCTCAGTCGTAGGAAGCTTTACTGCCGGCGATCAGGTCACTGTCAATGTGAATGGTACAGATTACACCACTACTTTAGATAACAATGGAAACTGGAGTATTGAGGTTAATGGTGCTGAACTTACCGCCGATGCGGATAAAACCATACATGTGACTGTAAATGTAACAGGTGTTGGTACGGTTACTGCTGATCATACGTATACGGTTGATACAACAGCACCGGATAACAGTACGACAACAATTACGATTAACCCTGTTGCGGGCGACAATATTCTGGATTCAACAGAAGCAGGTGCAGATCAGACGATCAGCGGTAGCGTGACGGGTGAATATAAAGTTGGCGACGTTGTCATTGTAAATGTTAATGGCGTGGATATTACCACAACGGTTCAAACCGGTGGTTTGTGGAGCATCAGTGTACCGGGAGGTCAACTGGCGCTTGATGCAGATAAAACCATCAATGTAACGATCCAGGCAACTGATGCAGCAGGTAACGTTGGTAACGTCACAGCAGACATTACTTATAGTGTAGATATCACGACACCAGTGATCGTGGTTAATCCGATTGCGGGTGATAATGTCGTTAATGCAGCAGAAGCTGGAACTAATCAAACGATCAGTGGTTCAGTTGTTGGCAGCTTCACTGTCGGTGATGCAGTGACTGTCAATGTGAATGGCGTTACTTACAACACGACCTTGCAAACAGGCGGTATCTGGAGTGTAACTGTTCCAGGTAGTGATCTGGCTGCAGATACAGATAGTAAAATTAATGTCACTGTAGAGGTCACAGGTGTTGGCCCAATTAGTGCCGATCACGGTTATACCGTAGATGTTGATGCACCGGACAACTCAGGTGCAACTCTGACCATCAATGATGTCACTGCAGACAACGTATTGAATGCAGCAGAATCAGCCGGCACAGTGACCATCACGGGTACCCTGACCGGTATTCCGGCGGATGCAGCCAGCACAGTGGTGACACTCCTCATTAATGGTGTGACTTACACCGCAACGGTTGATGCAGCGACAGGCAACTGGACTGCAGATGTAGCCGGTAGCGACTTGCTGGCAGATGGTGACAAGACCATTGATGCGACAGCGACCTTCACCGATGCAGCGGGTAACAGCAGTAATGTGACCGATACGCAGGTTTATACAGTAGATGGCACTGCACCGGACAACTCAGGTGCAACTCTGACCATCAATGATGTCACTGCAGACAACGTATTGAATGCAGCAGAATCAGCAGGCACAGTGACCATCACGGGTACCTTGACTGGTATTCCGGCCGATGCAGCAAGCACAGTTGTGACCTTATTGATTAATGGTGTGACTTATACCGCAACGGTTGATGCAGCAACAGGCAACTGGACAGCCGATGTAGCCGGTAGTGACTTGCTGGCTGATGGTGACAAGACCATTGATGCCACTGCAACCTTCACTGATGCAGCGGGTAACAGCAGTAATGTGACTGATACGCAAGTTTATACAGTAGATGGCACTGCACCGGACAACTCAGGTGCAACATTAACCATCAATGATGTCACTGCAGATAACGTGCTGAATGCAGCAGAATCAACCGGCACAGTGACCATCACAGGTACCCTGACCGGTATCCCTGCAGATGCAGCCACCACAGTGGTTACACTCCTCATCAATGGCGTGACTTACACCGCGACAGTGGATGCAGCAACAGGTAACTGGACAGCCGATGTGGCTGGTAGCGACTTGCTGGCAGATGGTGACAAGACCATTGATGCCACAGCCACCTTCACCGATGCAGCAGGCAACAGCAGTAATGTGACTGATACGCAGGTTTATACAGTAGATGGCACTGCACCAGACAACTCAGGTGCAACACTCGCCATCAATGATGTCACTGCAGACAACGTATTGAATGCAGCAGAATCAGCAGGCACAGTGACCATCACGGGTACCCTGACCGGTATTCCGGCAGATGCAGCCACCACAGTGGTTACACTCCTCATCAATGGCGTGACTTATACCGCGACAGTGGATGCAGCAACAGGTAACTGGACAGCCGATGTAGCTGGTAGCGACTTGCTGGCAGATGGTGACAAGACCATTGATGCGACAGCGACCTTCACCGATGCAGCGGGTAACAGCAGTAATGTGACCGATACGCAGGTTTATACAGTAGATGGCACTGCACCGGACAACTCAGGTGCAACTCTGACCATCAATGATGTCACTGCAGACAATGTATTGAATGCAGCAGAATCAACCGGCACAGTGACCATCACAGGTACCCTGACCGGTATCCCTGCAGATGCAGCCACCACAGTGGTTACACTCCTCATCAATGGCGTGACTTACACCGCAACGGTTGATGCAGCAACAGGCAACTGGACAGCCGATGTGGCGGGTAGCGACTTGCTGGCGGACACCGATGCCACTATCGATGCGACAGCCACCTTCACCGATGCAGCAGGCAACAGCAGCACAGTCACCGATACCCAAGTCTATACCGTGGATACCACTGGTCCGGACAACAGCACGACCACGATTACCATCAACCCGATTGCAGGCGATGGCGTGGTTGATTCAGGCGAAGCGGCAACTGACCAGACCATTAGCGGTACAGTCACCGGTGAATACACTGTCGGTGACGTGGTTACTGTCAACGTCAATGGTGTGAACCTGACCACCACAGTACAAACTGGCGGGGTATGGAGCGTAACGGTTGATGGCGGACAGTTAGTCCTTGATGCCGACAAGACCATCAATGTCAGCATTACTGCAACCGATGCTGCAGGTAACACCGGTACAGTAACCGCAGATGCCAGCTATACCGTTGACATCACCACACCAGTAGTCGTGATCAATCCGATTGCAGGCGATAACATCGTTAACGCAGCAGAAGCAGGCGTTGACCAGACTGTTAGCGGTGCGGTTGTGGGCAGCTTCACAGCAGGTGATGCCGTGACAGTCGTGGTCAATGGCAACAATTACACCACCACCGTACAGGCGGATGGTACCTGGAGCGTGACCGTTCCGGGTGGCGATCTGACTGCAGATGCAGACAGCACCATCAATGTCAGCGTGAATGTGACAGGTGCGGGCACTATTACTGCAGACCAGAGCTATGTAGTTGATGTGACTGCTCCGGATACCACAGGAGCAACACTCGCTATCAATGATGTCACTGCAGACAACGTTCTGAATGCAGTTGAATCAACTGGCACAGTGACCATCACTGGTAGCTTGACTGGTATCCCGGCAGATGCAGCCACCACAGTGGTTACACTCCTCATCAATGGCGTGACTTACACCGCGACAGTGGATGCAGCAACAGGTAACTGGACAGCCGATGTGGCTGGTAGCGACTTGCTGGCGGACAGCGATGCCACTATCGATGCGACTGCAACCTTCACTGATGCAGCAGGTAACAGCAGCACGGTTACTGACACTCAAGGCTTCACTGTGGATGTTACGCCACCGGCAGCACCAGAGATCAATCCGGTCAATGGTACTGATCCGATCTCCGGTACAG
>NZ_JSUS01000063.1 GCF_000805455.1 Acinetobacter sp. A47 | reverse complement strand
CAAGCTTACCAAAGATAGCCATAATGCTAGAACCTAGTATCACCCCAGTCATGATGGGTAGTCCCAGCTTCTGCACAAACCGTATAACGTTACATATAACAACAGTCGCTGTATCATCAGCTTCAGTACCAGTAGGACTAGGGCTCGCCTGAGCAGCAGCCCCAGCAGGTACACCATGTAAGATACCCAATGCTAATACTACAGCAATGAGTAAGAATCTAAGTTTTAGCAACATCACCACTCTCCCAAAACCTCTACGTCCACCCTTGCACTAACTGGTATTACCCTCAATACAGTGGCCATAAGCTTACCTATGGCTGCACACACAACCAGCATTATCATGGCAGGCCATGCAAGTGTGCCAAGCCATGACCCCAGAACCTAGTACCACCCCT
>NZ_JSUS01000015.1 GCF_000805455.1 Acinetobacter sp. A47 | reverse complement strand
TTGTATGCCAGCGCCACCGCTTCCGTCAAATCCGGCAATTGTTAAGACACTATATGCTTTTTGGATGGTATTCATTTTCGTTAATAATTTGTTTTAAAATTTGGGCAGATTTTTTTGGATTTTTGCTTCCGCAAATTGCAGAAACAATTGCAACACTATCTGCACCGGCTTGTATGATTTTAGCAATATTACTTTCATTAATTCCGCCAATTGCAATCAATGGTTTTGATGTTTTAGTTTTCAAAAATTTTAATCCTTCAAAACCCCATTCAGTAATCGTATTGGTTTTTGTTGGAGTCGAAAATATTGGACTTACCCCTAAATGATGTACATATTTCATTTCATCATCATTCAACTGTTTGATAATTTCTAAAGACCAACCAATATTTTTTAGAG
>NZ_JSUS01000028.1 GCF_000805455.1 Acinetobacter sp. A47 | reverse complement strand
TGAATGGGCAGTGCAACTGCTTTCGACGGGGCAGAACTCCTCATACCTCGTCGAACGCATGCTCCGGATGGACCCGGACATCATCGACATCGGCGAGATCCGCACAGGCAATGAAGGTGTTGCAGCAGTTCAGGCAGCGCAGACCGGGCACTTGGTCTTCGGCTCGCTCCACGTTCTTGATCCGTTCGAACTGATTGGTCGCCTGCAAATGCTCGACCACACGCTGCTTGCCAAGGAGTTGATGTGCAACCACAAAATCATCGCGGGTTTCATGGGGCGGCGGATGGTTCCCGTGCTGTGCACGGAGTGTCGGGAGCCATTGGCCAAACATCTCGACGCAATGCCGGGAATTCTGCTTGACCGCATCAAAACCTGGGGAAACATCGAACAGGTCCATGT
>NZ_JSUS01000035.1 GCF_000805455.1 Acinetobacter sp. A47 | reverse complement strand
GAACCCTACGCGGACTCCACGATCCATAGCTACGAGTCTGAAATCATCAACAGGATCGTCGCCAAGGTCGTTCTGGATGGCGAGTCGGCCGACAACGCCATCCGCTACGCGAAGCTCCTGCACGATGACACCTGGGCCTTTTCCGACAACGGCGACAATCCACAGTACGCCGAACTCGGCGTCGCTTTGCGCCAAGCTGACGTAATCGCCACCATCGGCGTGACTCCCCAGTTTTGAAGAACCATGACTCTTGACGCCATTCTTGGCATCGTCGGCATTGCCGCGACAATTTGGGCTGCCTACGACGCGCGAAAACAGCGCTCCAAGCGCGAGAAGGCTGTTCTTGCAGCTCGGGGGGTTATCGAACGCACAAACGGGTTGCTGATCGGCATCAAGCCGGCC
>NZ_JSUS01000030.1 GCF_000805455.1 Acinetobacter sp. A47 | reverse complement strand
GTCGTAACGCTTTGTCATGGATTGAGCACTGGCTTGATTTGCGCGACCTGTTTGGTAGCGAAGACGACGCGCTTTTTCTGTCGAAACTGGGCAAGCGTATCTCCGCGCGTAATGTGCAGAAACGCTTTGCCGAATGGGGCATAAAACAAGGGCTGAATAATCACGTTCACCCGCATAAATTACGTCACTCGTTCGCTACGCATATGCTGGAGTCGAGCGGCGATCTTCGTGGTGTGCAGGAGCTGCTGGCTCATGCCAACCTCTCCACCACGCAAATCTCTACTCATCTTGATTTTCAACACCTTGCCTCGGTGTACGATGCGGCGCATCCACGCGCCAAACGGGGGAAATAATGCGTTTTTACCGGCCTTTGGGGCGCATCTCGGCGCTCACCTTTGACCTGGAT
>NZ_JSUS01000058.1 GCF_000805455.1 Acinetobacter sp. A47 | reverse complement strand
TTGAACATCAACGGCAAACCGGTGGAAGTTGATGCCGATCCGTCGACGCCGCTGCTCTGGGCGTTGCGCGACAACCTCGGTCTGACTGGCACGAAATTCGGTTGCGGTGTCGCGTCGTGCGGCGCCTGCACGGTGCACCTGAACGGCCAGCCGACGCGCAGCTGCGTGCTGCCGATTTCTGCGGTGGCCGGCCAGCAGATCACCACGTCCGAACACATCGCCGATGACAAGGTCGGTAAGGCCGTGCTCGACGCCTGGGTCAAGCACGACGTGGCGCAATGCGGCTACTGCCAGGGCGGCCAGATGATGAGCGCGGTGGGTTTGCTGCGCACCAAGAAGAAGCCGACCGACGCCGATATCGACAGCGCGATGGCCGGCAACCTGTGCCGCTGTGCGACGTACCAGCG
>NZ_JSUS01000011.1 GCF_000805455.1 Acinetobacter sp. A47 | reverse complement strand
CATCGACGACGCGAAACTCTTCGGTCTCCATGACGAGCTGCTTGACGTCTGCCAGTGTGATGTACGTGCTGGTCTGGGTATCGTAGAGTCGGCGGTTGGGATATTTCTTGATCAGCCGTTCGGTGCCCTTCTTGCTGGTGGCCATCGTGCCTTTCCGTGTTGGCGATGCTGCTGCGGTGCAGCCGATGCAGTGCGAAATGACCGCACCAGGCGATGCAGCAAAATACGCGGTTGCCCGGCTGTTCCGATCTGCGCGTGAATGCTGCATGCAACAGCAGCGCAGATGCATCCGGTTATGATCGGACGCCCCGTGGCTCCCTGCGGAGCGCCTCCGTGGTTGGATTCTATGCGGATCGCCCTGCAAAGAAAAGGCGACCTTCCCCGGTAAAAACCCGCAGCATTTTGATGC
>NZ_JSUS01000044.1 GCF_000805455.1 Acinetobacter sp. A47 | reverse complement strand
TTTTAGCCAAATCCTTGTTTCTCAACAAGTTTTTATCTGCATCACCGCCGATGGATGTGCATTCTACAGCATTTCAGATCGGTTGCAACCGCTTTCTGCAAATTTATTTAAATTATTTTATCAAGCGTCTACTTTTTGCACAAATAAGGCTGAAAATGCGCTATCTGGTCGATTATTTGTTCGTTTTTACTCTTTTCTTGCCAGTGTAAAGGGCGACAATCAATATATTCACAATAACCTGAACCCTGATAGTGTTTTTCTTTCCATTGTAATTGATAGTGAAAGCTCCCCACATAGCCAGCAGCCAGCCCAAACTTGTAATCTCCCCGACTCTTGGCATGCAGCTGAAAAATGATCTCTCCATTTTGCTGGTACTGCCAAACCAGTTCACGCGGCAGATACATTTCTCGTCCATTTGGTGTTTTTACTTTTGGATAAACCCGGGTAATGTCCAGAACCACCTCTTGCTCATACAGAATCGTGGTCTCTTCTGTCTGAATTTCTATGCGTGAAAAAACAATGTTATTCCATTGATTGCGCAGTTCAGACAAAATGATTTGTAAATCAGGACTGACCTGAATAATTTGATAAGTAAAAAAATGAAAGGCAATAAAAGGAAAGTAAATGGCTCTGGCATGCTTTAAAACGCCTTTGGCCTCGATTTGATATTTTTGTTTTTTATAAATAATTTCGCCTTCACATCGACAAGCTGCATACCAGTAATCTGCCACCCCCCATTGCAATGCCGAATGATTTTCAATATTGCCGCAAAGGCGGACTTTGAGCTGACAACTAAGCTCTTCATCAGTACGGGTAAAATAATAGTCTGGAAAATCAGCCTGTATATGGTCAACATCAAGAAACTGATACTGATCCATGTCTAACTGACATTGTTCTTTTGCACTATAACTTTTCAGGTGGCCAACGGTTGCCACACTACTGCTCACCAAAACGGTTGCGGTATCGATGGCTGTGGTTGTAATCGCACTGGCGTTATAGCAAATCGGTATACGGGGCTGCCCAATCAGGCTAATAAAATTGAAATAATGAAAGGGTTCAGGCAGATTGGGCAGGATCAAGGCCTGATAAACAATTTTAAAAAGCCCTTTAGGTGGATAGAAAGTTAAAGCATCTGACTTGTTCAGGTTCAGCTGCTTGAATTGATTATTACTCATCAATATTGGCATACTGAACCTCCCAAATTTTAACTTGTTATTTTAGCATCATTTTTTTTGGCAAATAGCGTTGTGACAAACCCGGAGAGTACATAGAGAATACATACAATCAGGATCCCTACAGGAATGTTGTACGTGATTGCAGCAAAAATCAAGACCACAGGTAACATCACGACAAAAGGCACCCGCTTACGATCCATTTGTTTAAATGAATAGTATTTGATATTGGAAATCATCAATAAGCCCACAGCAACCATGACCACAGCATTGATGACCTGAACCACGATATCCTTCAGATCAAAGATAAATGGGAAATCGCGTCCCACCCATACCAGTGAAATAACCGTGACCGCAGCAAGCGGACTTGCAATCCCGATAAAATAACGCTTATCGACCACACCAATCTGTACATTGAAGCGAGCCAGACGGAAAGCGGCACAGGCTGTGTAGATAAAACAGCACGCCAGCCCAATACGTCCCAGATCGTGCAAGCTCCAGCTATACATCAGTATTGCAGGTGCTACACCAAATGCCAGTAAATCAGAGAGTGAATCGTACTGCTCGCCAAAAGCACTTTGTGCACCAATTGCACGTGCTACACGCCCATCAAGCCCATCCAGTAGCGCGGCCAGAAAAATCGCATAGATCGCCTGGTTAAAATTGCCATTCATGCTGGCAATAATGGAATAAAAGCCAGATAACAGCGCAGCCGTTGTAATTAAATTGGGCCACAAATAAATGCCACGGCGTTTCACTTTTTGTCCTTCGTGCGTATGCTCTTCTTCTTCTACTTCAAAAGTGATCCCATCAAAAGAATGATCATCTTTATTTAAATCAGAATCAGGTTTAAGAGAATTTGTCATTATTTTCAATTCCTCAAGAATATTTTGACGTTGATGGGTTATTCACCCACCAACCAACGCACTGCGGCATGACCACCGGTTTCTTGCATACGTAAATGTGGAAACAACCACTGTAATGCCTGATCCGCATCTTCCGAGAATTTCCAAGGTGGATTAATCACCAGCAGACCACAACCATTCAAGCCCACCGGCGTATCATCTGGCCATACGCAAATTTCACAGACCAGTTGACGGCGAATCCCGGTTTTAAACATTTTCTTTTCAAAACGTTCAATCATGGCGCGATCCTTGATCGGATACCACACGGCAAAAACACCTGTTGGCCATTTTTTATAAGCTGCCTGAAGTAACTCAACCAGCTGCGGGAAATCCTTACGCTCCAATTCGTAAGGTGGATCAATCATGACCAGGCCACGCTTTTCTTTCGGCGGAATAACCCCTAACAGGCCTTCATACGCATCACGCTCGTGCAATCCCATGCGTTTATCGCGAATATTGTGGCGTAACTCCTGAAAGACATCACGCTGCATTTCAAATACAGTGGCCTTGTCTATTTCACGCATCGCTTGCAGGGCAAACCACGGAGAACCAGGATAGCTCCCCTTGCCTTCTTCCGAACGTAAGTTTTCAACCAGTTTCAAATATTCCTGAACGCCTTCCGGAGCCTGACGTTTTTCAATTTCACCTAACTGTACCAAACGATGAATACCTGATAAAAATTCACCAGACTTTTGTGCAGGCGCAAGCGATAAATCATATTTACCAGCACCACCGTGGGTGTCGATATATCGATAAGGCTTATCTTTGGCATTTAAACGGGCAAGTAGCTGAAGCAAAAGTACGTGCTTCATGACATCGGCAAAGTTACCCGCATGGAAATGGTGACGGTAATTCATGTTGACAATTATTCCTCAATTCAAAGGATAGTTTAACATGAAAATAGAGGCCGATGACATTTCACAGTGGCCCGCAACTGTAGACATTTTTTAGCAGCTACAAGCATGGGGTTACAAAACTCAACATCCTAAATGTTCAGCGCTGGCCAATGCTGCCTTCCATGAAACTGGGGAAAAAACCATATTTCACAGCTTAACGACTCTTGTACCAGAGGAGGCTAAAACTGGATAAAGTCCTCCGCGGTCTCACTTTTCCAGTTCTGCCCAGATTATTTGAACCGATCATGCAGGCCATAGTTGAAATATTGGCAGCCTCTCAATTATGCTCTCGTGCTGATGTGATCGACTACAATCACGATGGTATCTTTTTCTAAATACACTGGAGTGCTATGCAGCCCACCTCTCTTGCCGGATCATGGAATCTAGACCGGATTCTGGATGATATAAATGAATTTGGCTTTGCCTTGATTGATGATGTCTATTCAAATGAATACGTACAATCTCTTGTTCATGAATGTACATCTCATCTGGCCGAATTCAGGGCAGCGGGAGTACAAAACGGCGTGGTCAGTCATATCCGCAGTGACCATATTTTGTGGATTGATGGTCAGTTGCCGATTGCCCAACAGCACCTCAAGGCTTTGGAAGCATTATCACAAACCTTAAATCAAGCCTTTTATCTGGGGATCAAAGAAGTAGAAGCTCATTTTGCCTGCTATAACGCAGGTGAATTTTATGCTTTGCACCGTGATAATCCGCAACAGAAAAATGACCGTATGATCTCTACGGTGTTTTATGTGCATGAACAGTGGCAAGAGGACTGGGGTGGGCAGCTACGCCTGCAGGACAAACTGGGTCAATGGCATATCATTCAGCCCCTCCCCAATCGTCTGGCAATTTTCCAGAGTGATTTATTGCATGAAGTGCTTCGCTCAAAGCAGCAACGCTTATCAATTACCGCATGGCTACGTAGCGGAAATTCGATCTGGCAAGGCCAGGCCCTTTAAATTCCTGAAAACAGCCTTATATATCTAGGCATAACTGACGATTCTGGACCCCGACATGCCGAACGAAACCAAACAAGTGATTGCCCGGATTGGTGAAACAGACCAGCTCTACCTGGAAAGCAATACACCTGAACTAGCTTTAGAGCGCGCCGACCTCCGCTTACAGCTGGTAACGCTGAGTCATGTCCGTCAGGAACAGTTGCATTTTTTACAAGAAGCCATCGTGTTGCTGGAACAGGCACGAATCGAATATGACGAAATGCCACTGAGCTTATATTTAAATCTTTCTTTGCATTTAGCCAAAGCCTATATGATTTATTTTGAGCTCAGCAAGGAACAGCGCTTTGCCCTGATTACCCAGCAGATTCTTAAACCTTTAGCCCATCATCACCATCTGGATATTTATTTCTTCCTGGCTTATGCCTCTGCTGTCAAACAGGAGCTGGCATTAACGCGGCACTGGCTAAACAAGTATGTATCCTGCCTTGAGTATGACCTGGAACTGTTACAGCTTCACCCTGCTTTTGACCAGGTGCGTAAAGAAGACTGGTTTATAAGCCTGATCCACAATAAAGCTCACTGATGTGAGCTTTATTTTTAAGATGGCCAGAATTAGTTGGTGCTGTCGAGGTGTAGTTGCTGGTTGAGTTCATCAATGACAATAGCCCAGTCATCATCTTTCTCCCAGTGACTTTTTAAAAAGTCTCGCTGGGCAGCACTCCAGAATTCAGCTTCATGTAATTTCTGGTCAGCGCCGAGTTGATGAGCCTTCACAAAACTTTCAATTGCAGCATCATCAGCCCCCAGTCCAAGTTGTTCAAATAAAAGTTCCAGTGTCGGTTGTTGTTCAAACATTGTTATTCTCCAAGCAGTTGTCCTGATCAAAATAATTTAACAGTAAATGCCAATACCCTGATGAGGTATGTCTATATTTTCTTGTTGTTTTTTGTGAGCTATGTATAAAAAAAGCACTCTCAAGGAGAGTGCTTTTTCAATTTATCGAAGGGATAAATTATTTTACCATGTCAGCTACAGCTGCACGTTCTTCTTCAAGCTCGTTGAGCGTGAAGTTAATACGTTCACGGCTGAATTCATCAATTTCCAGACCTTGAACGATTTTGTATTCACCGTTTTCAGTGGTTACAGGGAAACCGAACATTACGCCTTCTGGAATACCATAAGAACCGTCAGATGGAATACCCATTGTTACCCATTTGCCGTTTGTGCCTAATGCCCAGTCACGCATATGGTCAATTGCAGCATTCGCAGCTGAAGCAGCTGAAGACAAGCCACGTGCTTCAATGATTGCCGCACCACGTTTACCAACAGTTGGAAGGAACACATCTTTGTTCCAAGCTGCATCGTTGATTTTGTCTTTCAAGCTTACGCCATTTGCAGTTGCAAAACGGTAGTCAGCATACATTGTTGGAGAGTGGTTACCCCAAACCGTCATGTTTTCGATGTCAGAAACTGCAACACCCGCTTTTTGAGCAAGTTGAGTCAAGGCACGGTTGTGGTCAAGACGTAACATTGCTGTGAAGTTTTTCGCAGGAAGATCTGGTGCAGATTTCATTGCAATATAAGCATTGGTATTGGCAGGGTTACCAACAACCAGTACTTTAACATCACGGCTAGCAACTTCGTTTAATGCCTGGCCCTGACCAATAAAGATTTCGCCATTCACTTTTAACAAGTCAGCACGTTCCATACCTGGACCACGTGGACGAGAACCAACCAATAACGCATAGTCAGCATCTTTAAATGCAACTTTAGGATCATCAGTCCCGATCATGCCAGCCAATAAAGGGAAAGCACAGTCATCAAGTTCCATCATCACGCCTTTAAGCGCTTGTTGAGCTTTCTCAAAAGGAACTTCAAGCAATTGTAAAATGACTGGTTGATCTTTACCTAACATTTCACCGCTTGCGATGCGGAATAATAAGCTATAACCAATTTGACCAGCAGCGCCTGTAACGGCAACACGAACGGGTTGCTTCATGTGATATTCTCCAATGAGATGCGTTAGCACGATTGAACCTTTTTATTATTCAATCGAATTATCATAAACGGCAAAGATTGTACTCTAAAGCGAATGTAGATGCATGTAAAAGAGAATGAATTTCAACGAAAGTCTAATAGAAAATACAAATCAAACTAGGTAAATGCCTAGTAACTGCCTTTAATTGTAAATTCATTTGGGCAGCCTGTCATAATATGGCTAGCACATTGTTTATATTGACCATTTTTCTGGTAGCACACCCGGATCTCGGTCAGAATCGAGTTAAATTTCGATGACTGGCAAGTAAAGCGGATGCCATTTGCCGGCAAGGATGGATTCAGCCTGATAAATTGCTGTCTCAGGCTTTCTTTTTGCACTTCAATGGTATTTGGACTGGTCAGATCAGCCGGTATCTTCAAACGCTCGGCAAAATTGATGATGGTTCTAAAATACTGACTGGCATTCATTGGCATGCAGCCACCGACATCCTGCCAAAGCTGGACACGTGCATTTTCATCCGGCATGACCCGGGCCACCACTTTGGCTTGTAAAGGTGAAAGCCGCGCCGAAGAACGGGTTGAGCAATCCCGGTTTAAAGGAACTTCTGGCAACAGGCTTGCAATCGTCAGTGAATAACCTTCCAGACATTTACGCTGTTTTTGTCTTGATGAATCAAATGAGCAGGCCGCCGGCGTCATTTGTACATGCATGACATAGCCTGCAACTTCCTGCTTGCCTGCTGCATATAATGGTGCACCAAATGACATGGCCGCAAAACACAGCGCCGCCTGTACAAATCGTATCCATTGCCCTTTAAATAAGTTGACGGATTTCATCAAATGCAAAAACTTCATTATTTCAATTAAACATGTTTATGTGTCTAAGGACTATTGCGCACAGGAATTGTACTCATGCGTTTTTCTAACGACTGCGCACCCTGTCCCAGTACCACACCATAATGTGTTGCATTGGTCATGACATGTTTTACATAGTCACGTGTTTCCAGTAATGGAATGGTTTCCGTGTACTGGTCAGCTGCCATCACCTGTAGATCAGGCTGCCAACGGCGGGCACGATTCGGTCCGGCGTTGTAACCTGCTGTTGCCAGAACCGCATTACCACTCAGCTGGCTCTGGATCATGGACAGGTAATAGGTACCATAACGGATATTGGTATTCATCTCACTTAAGGCCGCCGGGTTATAGGTCTCACCCATTTGACGTGCGATCAGTTTTGCCGTATTCGGCATGATCTGCATCAAGCCACCCGCCCCGACATTGGAACGTGCAGAGGTCACAAACCGGCTTTCCTGACGCATTAAACCATACGCCCAAGCGGGATCAATACCGGCATTGTAACTATGACTGGTGACATTACTACGGTGCGGCGTAGCATAGCGATAGGTATCGTTATGGCGCGAGGTAGTACGGTCAGCTGCATAAATGGCGCGGTCATACCAGCCCATGTCATGCGCACGCTTGGCCGCAGCAAGTAACAGGCCATCATCATGCTGCAGGTAGGCCTGGCGGACAGCCCAGTTCCACTCACGATTGGTATAGCTGGCAGGTGCATTGATATTTCTTAAGGCAAAGGCACGTCTAAAATGAATATTCTGGTTAAGACGCTGGAGATCCTGAGCACTAGGCTGTTCATTGTATGGCTGATGGTTATAGCGTTGACCCAGACGATCTTTTGCCAGTAAGTTGTGATAGTCATCACCGGCCTGGGCAAGCTTGCGGTAAATCTGTTGTGCCGCCTGTTTAGAACCGCTGTCTGAACGCTGTTCGGAAGCACGGGCCAACCAGTATTGCCAGCGGTCTTCCTGTTTTTGGGTCACCGACATTGCATCTATGGCACGGATCAGGCTTTCCCAGGCACCGAAACGGATGGCCTGACGCGCATAAATTTCCGCTTCTTCGGGACTAAATGGATAACCATAACTCTGGTCAAAAGCATTTAGCACTTCACGATTAAATCCGTTCTTCATGACCGTGGTACCACCGACATAGCCGATGGTGCGGTACAGATATTTCTGCACCGGCTGAGGCACGTCCTGAACCACACGTTGCACATTGCTTAAAGCATTGGTGAGATCACTGTCTGCGACACGTCCCAGCGCAAAAATCAGGTAGGCATAATCGGCATCATTGGACTTTGGAGCACTCCACAAATAGCCCAATGGATTGGCCTGAATCTGGTTAAACTGAGCCAGGGAAAGGTTCAATCCCAGGGTTTGCGCCGTTGCAACCGCCTGTCCGGACTGCCCGGCACGCAATTGTCCCCACAGTCTTTGCTGACGGTCCTGCGCCGTCATCAACGGACTTGACAACATGAGCCGACCCAGCCCGGTACAGGATTCAGGCTGGGAATTGGTGGTGAGCCAGATGTCCTTATATTCGGCAAAGACCAGACTGTCACCGGTTTTGGCACGCACCTGTGCTACCGCACAACTTTCTTCCTGATCGGGATTGGTGACATAACTGAGCACAGGCTTGGCATCGGCAAAACTGGCCTGTTTTACTTTTTCTTCGACATAATCGGCGGCAAGTTTTTCAGCCATTGCCGATTGCGGGTAACGCTGGGCAAAACTGATAATGGATGTGGCGGGTTGAAAGCCGAGATTGGTATTGAGTTTCCAGTACTCTGGATAGTATCCCAATGCATCGTTCTGCATTTCGTACTGATACTGGTCGAGCAAGGCCGTGTTGCCCGCATTGGCCGCACGTAAGGCATCATTGAATTGTTCATCTAAAGCATAGACGGATGAACATGCAATCATCCCACCCATGGCAATATAACGTCGGAAGCGGTTCTTATTATTCGGTTTATGGCTTCCTGTTGTTGTTAAATCACGGTGCTTTTTCATCTTCATCAATATCTGTGCCCAATTTTGCCTGCTATCATAGTGTAATAAGTCTAGCTTCTCACTATTGTTGTGTTATGTAAATTACTGATTCATATTCATTAAAATTCACACAATTTTATTCACAAACTGTCCATTTTTGTCAGTTTTTTATTCTCTGCGCACAACTGAAAATGCTGCTATAATTCGCGGTTTATTTAAATCCACCTTGTTTAGGAGCCTGCATGACGGTTCAAACATTCACTCCTAGTGCTGTAAAAGCTGCCTCAGAAAACACTGTTAACCAGCCAATGCACACCGCTGATGTTTCAATCAAAAAATTATATATTGAAACTCAAGGGTGTCAGATGAATGAGTATGACAGTCATCGTATGGCAGACCTGTTAGGTGATTCACATGGTTATGTGCTCACCGACAATCCCAACGAAGCAGACATCCTGCTGATGAATACCTGTTCGATTCGAGAGAAGGCGCAGGAAAAAGTATTCAGTGGCCTAGGTCGCTGGCGCAAGCTCAAAGAACAGAATCCGGATCTGGTGATCGGGGTCGGCGGTTGTGTTGCCTCTCAAGAAGGTGACAATATCCAGAAACGTGCACCTTATGTCGATATGGTCTTTGGCCCGCAAACCTTGCACCGTTTGCCACAAATGCTGGATCAGCATCAGGCACAGGTGGAAAAGCCAAAGAAAGAAAAAATCAAGCTGGTTGATATTTCATTCCCGGATATCGAGAAATTCGACTTCTTGCCAGAACCACGCGTTGAAGGCTTCAAGGCATTCGTGTCTATCATGGAAGGCTGTTCAAAGTATTGTTCGTTCTGTGTCGTTCCATATACCCGTGGCGAAGAAGTCTCCCGTCCTCTCGATGACGTGCTGGCTGAAATTGCAGGTCTGGCTGAAAAAGGCGTACGTGAAATCAGCCTGCTGGGGCAAAACGTCAATGGCTATCGGGGCGAAACTTTTGAAGGCGGCATTTGTACCTTCCCTGAATTATTGCGTCTGGTTGCAGAAATCCCAGGAATTGGACGTTTACGCTATACCACCTCTCACCCGCTTGAGTTTTCCGATGAACTGATCCAGTGCTATCGTGACCTGCCACAAATGGTTTCACATTTGCACCTGCCTGTGCAAAGCGGTTCAAACAATGTATTGCAAGCCATGAAACGTAATCACACGATTGATGTCTATATCGACAGGATTGCCAAATTGCGTAAGGTGCGCCCGGATATGCATTTATCCAGCGACTTCATTATTGGTTTCCCGGGCGAAACGGATGAACACTTTGCAGAAACGCTACAGTTCATTAAAGATCTGGATTTTGATCATTCTTATAGCTTTGTCTATTCAAAACGTCCGGGGACGCCAGCATCAGACCTGCCTGATGACACGCCTGAACAGGTGAAAAAAGACCGCCTTGCGCAGGTACAGGAAGTCATCAAGCAGTCAAGCATCAATAAAACCGATGCCATGCTGGGTAAAATCGAGCGTGTGCTGATCGAGAAAGTGTCAGATAAAGACCCGAATATTCTGGTCGGTACGGCAGATAATACCCGTTTGGTGACCTTTATCGGTGATGCCGCATGGGTTGGCCGTTTCGCAGAGATCGAGATTACTGAAATCAAAACTTTAAATTTAGTTTATGGCGAGCTCTTGAATCTTGAACCTGACGTGGCGTAATGTAAGGGTATTCTTACAAGTCAACAAAAAGGGTTTCTCTTGACTGCAGCGATTCGACGTACAGTAACGTTCCCTGAGATTTCACTGGAACGTTTAAAAAGCATGCTCGGTGCGTATAACGGGCATTTAAAACAAATCGAACAACGTTTAGATGTCAAAATTACTCACCGTGGCGATGCTTTTTATCTCGATGGTGATATAGAAGCGGTCGAACGAGCCGAAGCACTATTGCAACGGCTCTATCAAGAATCAGAAATTTCCTCTCAAATCAGCGCGGACATCCTGCACCTGATGATTCAGGGTTCACAAACTGACCGTGAACTGATAGATGATTCAGAACAGGAGCATACTGGCCTTGACAGTGTCTGGTTGCAGACGCGCAAGGGACGCATCAACCCGCGTGGTGCCAATCAAAAACGCTACGTCCAACGTATTCTGCAAAGCGACATCTCCTTTGGTATCGGCCCGGCAGGAACAGGTAAAACCTATCTGGCTGTTGCTGCTGCGGTTGATATGCTGGAACGCAATGAAATCCAGCGCATTCTGCTGGTCCGTCCGGCAGTTGAAGCAGGTGAAAAACTTGGTTTTTTACCGGGCGATCTCACCCAGAAAATCGATCCTTACTTGCGCCCGCTTTACGATGCCCTGTATGAAATGCTGGGTTTTGAAAAAGTTGCCAAACTGATTGAACGTCAGGTGATTGAAGTGGCTCCCCTGGCCTACATGCGTGGACGCACCCTGAACCACTCTTTCGTGATTCTGGATGAAGCACAAAATACCACCCCTGAGCAGATGAAAATGTTCCTGACCCGTTTAGGTTTTGGCTCGCGTGCCGTAATTACTGGTGACGTGACTCAGGTTGACCTGCCCCGTGGTCAGCAATCAGGTCTGGCCCATGCCTTACGTGTACTTGAAAATGTGCATGAAATTCATATCACCCGTTTCCATTCACGTGATGTGGTACGCCATCAACTGGTACAAAAAATTGTTGAAGCGTATGAAGGTTGGGACAGCGAACAGCAACGCCTGTCTGCCGAGGCCCGTGCCGAACGTAAAGCCAGACAGGAAGCACTGATTGCAGAAAATGATGAGAAAGCTGATGCTCAGCATTAAATAAGCTGAACCTGATTCATTTCCCGGAGCCGTCATTGGCAATCTGAGCAAAGCCAAACCAAGTAATGTTTGGTCTCAGCACAAGATCAGCCGCTGGGCTATGAATGCAGGATGCGGCTCTCACGTTACGATGATCTAAACTCAGGTTTTGCCTGCTTTTGTGAACGCATAAGCAGGCCATGCCGCAGGCTTATCCCGTAAATGGATAAGAAATGGCAAGCTGCCACCATGATCTTGACCTATATTTCTTGGACTCTATCTAAGCGTGTAAATGTAATTTATATCTAAGGATCTATTTTGAAAATCAATTTAAGTCTTCAACAAGACTTTCAAGCTGCTGAACTGCCACTAAAACGTGGACAGATCAAAAAAAATATCGAAACGGCCCTGCGTCATGTCGGTTTCGATGTCAATTGTGAAATCGGGATTGCCTGTGTCGATCTGGCAGAAAGCCATGAACTCAATTTGCAATATCGTGAAAAAGACAAACCGACCAATGTGCTGTCTTTTCCGAGTGATATTCCAGAGGAAATGCTCAGCTTGCTCGATGCAGAACCCCTAGGTGACCTGGTGATCTGTATCCCGGTGGTTTTACAGGAAGCTGCCGAACAGCAAAAGTCAGCTGCGGATCATTTTACTCACTTACTGGTTCACGGCGTTTTACATTTACTTGGCTACGATCACGAAACCAGTGAAGCCGAAGCTGAAGAGATGGAAGCTTTGGAGATCGAAATCCTGAAAAAACTGGGAATTGCCAATCCTTATCAGGCCGATGAAAGCTGATTCAGGCTCCCATGTATATTGTTATCTTTAAGGCCAGCATCAAAGCACTTGATGCAACTTATTCAGACATGGCGCAGAAGCTCAGACATAAAGCCTTGAGCCAGTTTAACTGTGTCAGGTTTGAAGCATGCAGTGAAAATGGTTTTGAAATTGCCCTGTCCTACTGGCATAGCCTTGAAGATATTCAACGCTGGCAGCAAGATGCCGAGCATCAGCTGGCCCAGCGCTTGGGTAAAGAGCACTGGTACCGGAACTTTAGTGTGGAAATCTGCCAGCTTGAACGTGCCTATTCCAGCCAGCATGACATGTGAATAACAGCAGACTTATCCACACCCCGATCAAAAAATGGTATGCAAAAAGCCAATTTTTGATGTCTGGAAGAGAGATAAAACCGAAGGCCTATAGGCTCATCTGATTTGATTGAACAGTGAATTTTGGCTTGAAGCGACGTTTTTAGTGCACTTCAAACTCTGCATCGACCGGATCAAAACGCCAGGTCCGGATAATCCTGAGTTCAGAAATATCCTTTTTCATCGCTGCATCAAAGGCACCAAACGGCGCACCACGGCGTACCGATGCCTTGGCCGCTTCATCCAGAATGGCATGACCAGAACTTTCAATGAGACGAATCGCCCGGATTCCGCCCTCAGCATTCAAAATCACCATTAAACGCACTTCTCCGGCTAACCGTTGCTGTTTGGCTTCATCCGGATAATAACGGTTGCCATATAGCTCGACTTTTTGACGGAACTTATCCAGATAGGCTGCGGATGCATCCTGTTTGGCCTGAATGCCATCGACAGTTTTAATACGTTGTTTGCGGCTAAAATTTTGCTGTCGCTGTAAATATTGGGCTTCCAGACTGGCGACCATGGCAGCCTTGGCCTGAAACTGGCTTTGCAGCTCTTCAAGTGTTTTTTTACGTTCGCTCTGCTCTGCCTGCTTTTGCCAGCTTAACACCGTCATTAATACTTTTTCTTCAAATTTGAGCTCACGCTGCTGCTGAATTTTTTCCAGACTTTCCAGCGCAGCTTCGCCCGTAGTGGCATCTGCCTGCATGGGAGCAGGCATATCACTAGACATACGGTGCGCTTGACGGAAATCACCTGAACCCTGTTGATCGGCCTGAGCCAGAAAATCAGCGTCTTTGACTTTATCTGTACTTGGACGTACAGAAACAGCGATTTCTTTGGTTGAGGTATCTGCCGGAGAGGGCATGGTAAAATGCACAGCCAGCACAGCCCCATGCAGTAGTGTCGCCAAAACAACCGCGCCTGCAAAAACCGGGTCTTGCCACCACCAAGGAGATAGCGCTGAACGAAAATTTATTTTATTCCACATGTTAGTCAAGTGACAAAAATGTCCCATCCCCAACGGCAATAACCGTATAAAAACCAAAACAATATTCAAAATTTTACAAAAATGTGATCCACTTATAGTTACAGTGTTTCCATACCAGCATTTTATGAAAATGTAGCAATTAATTTTGCTACACTGCAAGACAGAAATTTATTTTTATTTTTTAGTTAAGACAAAGATTGTGGCATTGCATGACCTATCAATTCACTTTCTGGAACAACTTTTATGCAAACGCTAATATCATCCGTTTTTAAACGTCTACGTAAAGTTTACCAAAAAGCAGAAGAATTCATTGAAGAAGAAAGAGAATTTTCATTATCGCAGGTTTTCGTGAATGCCACGATGGAACGTTATATCACCGAAAATGTCGACATGATGAAAGACCTGCACGCCGATTTGTATGATGGCTGGTTACGCCTGTATACAACTCTGGATGTGAAAGGTTTATATACTACCCTGTCAGTCGATTTAAAACTGATCCAGATGGAAATGAACCAGGATGTTCAACTGATGGTGTTTGAACAGATCAGCAACACCCAGGTCATTGAGGCAAAATTCAAGAATATTTTTCAGAAATGGGGCTTTTATATGGCCATCTGGTATTACCAGAAATTTCGTGAAGAAGATCCATTAGGCAAGATTCTGGAACACTTTGAAATCGTCAAGGTCAAAGATGATTTACTTTATCTGGACCTGAACCGCTGGCTTGGCAAGAAAGCCAGCATTATCGAAACCCTGAGCAAAGTACATGTAAACCGCGCCCGTGTCCGTCCAGCAGAGTTAATCGTCTGGGGAAATGTCAATCTGGCTGCCATATTATCGCCCTCGAACGATGATGACTTTGATGAGGAAGCACTGGAAGATACTCAAGTCACGCCGATTCAGCAGAAAGATCAAACAAGATAAATGGACCGATACTTTGGTGACATGAAACATCTATGTGTCATGTCACTCAAATACACATCTTCATGATATATACGAAACATTAACAAGCGCTTAGTAAAAAGCCTGATCTTTTCTCCATAATCTGCAGGCATAATAATCACAATCTACATGATAAATGAGTGATTTAATTCAAGTTCACTCAAAGGATAGAATGTTATGACAAAGAAATTTCTGAAAGTAGCAGGTATGACCTCTGCGGCCCTTCTAAGTGCAAGCTTGTCTAGTCATGCATTGGCAATGGCACCTTTTCAGGCCAGCTATCAATTTAGCTACAACAATAAAAATCTGGGTTCTGCAACACGTACACTCTCTCAGCAAGGCAATAACTGGACCTACCAGTTCAGTGCCAAAGCTGCCGCACTTGCTTCCGCCTCGGAGACCAGCCAGTTCAGTTTTACAAACAACAAGATTAATTCGCAAAAATTTAGCCGTAGCAGCAAGGTGTTGATTCATAACAATACAATGAGTATTAACTTCAATCCGGGCAGTAAGGTTGTAAATACCAAGAAAGATGACAAGGCACGTTCATTTGCCTGGCAGGCTGGCGCACTGGATGAACTTAATGCCGAATTGCAGATCCGAGAAGATTTGAAAAACAATGCATTGAAGAGCAAGTATCTGATTGCTGATGCCAAAGGTCTGGATGAGCGCCGTTTTGTCAAGCAAGGTACAGAAAGTGTAAAAACACCTTATGGCACATTCAATACCATCAAAGTGGTCATGCAGCATGACAAACCTGAGCGCAATACCGTGTTCTGGTTAGCTCCACAACTTGATTACCTGCCGGTAAAAATGGCCCATAATGATGGAAAATCTTCTTACGGACTGTTATTAACAGGCTATTCGGGCAAAACAAACTAAGCAACTGGTCAATTTTGGCTTGCATTTTTTTTGATGCTTTTTAAAATATGCCTTTGCTTGAACAAGCATCCGTTTAGAGGATTCTCCCGTGTACGCTTTAGAACAGAAAATCTTAAATGAAGGTATCGTTCTATCTGATCAGGTTTTGAAAGTTGACGCTTTCTTAAACCACCAAATCGATCCTGTGTTAATGCAGCTGATTGGTAAAGAATTTGCCGCTCGATTTAAAGATGCAGGTATTACTAAAATTATTACCATCGAGGCTTCAGGTATTGCACCTGCAATTATGGCAGGTTTAGAACTTGGCGTTCCTGTTATTTTTGCCCGTAAATACCAGTCATTAACACTTAAAGACGACCTTTACCGTTCTAAAGTGTTCTCGTTTACCAAACAGACTGAAAGCACCATCGCAATTTCTAACAAGCACATCAGCTCAAGCGATAAAGCGCTAGTGATTGATGACTTCCTTGCCAATGGTCAGGCTGCATTAGGTCTCATCGACCTGATTCATCAGGCAAATGCTGAAGTGGTGGGTGTCGGTATCGTGATTGAAAAATCGTTCCAGCCAGGTCGTGATGTGTTGCTAGAGAAAGGCTATCGCGTTGAGTCACTGGCACGTGTTCAGTCGTTGGCCGATGGCAAAGTAACCTTTGTCACTGAATAAGATTAAAGTGCCTAAAAAAGCGGATGACAGTTCATCCGCTTTTTTTATTTAACAACAAACCCGTTCATCCCGCACCTTAGACATGCTCTATAACGGCAGCGTCCTGCCCTTTTCAAACCTCATCCAGTGCTACTTAAAACAAAAAATTAATGATTTGGATATCTCATCAGCCATAAGCCCAGAGCCTTCTTTTTATAATTCATTCCTCGCTTATAAAAGAAAACACTTACTCCCAGAACGCCAAAAGCGAGATAGACCAGAGTGTCCCCAGCCCAAATCCCGGTAATCAACAGAATTGCAGCCAGCACCAAGATCCCTATTGCATTGAATACATAATTTGAACCCTTATTATCAATTTCACTGTATTTTAAGAGAAATTCTTGCTCGGACATGCTTTTGATTTCTTGTTCACTCAACATCAGCATAAGCTCCTCTTATGTTTTTTAACGGCTAACAATCTTATCCATTTATAATAGAAGCAAGAATAGACGCCAATAATAAAATACAGACAGGACTTGCAGTAAAAAATATATGCAAATGGCAAAGCAACTCGCATCGGCCGGGTCTCGTCGTGTCAAAATAGAATCATTATTTATGACCTAAATCTGATAAGATTAGCCCGAGCAAAATTTGCGATAGGAATGACGATGCGTACATATTTAGACCTTTTACAACATATCCTCGACAATGGCGGCGACAAAGGTGACCGTACAGGAACAGGGACACGTTCAGTATTCGGTCATCAGATGCGCTTTGATCTTTCCAAAGGTTTTCCCTTATTGACCACCAAAAAAGTACATTTTCGTTCCATCGTGATCGAGTTGCTCTGGTTCCTCAAGGGCGATACCAACGTTCAATATCTAAAAGACAATAAAGTCACGATCTGGGATGAATGGGCTACGGCAGAACAAACCGCACGTTTTGGTCGTCCAGAAGGCGAACTGGGGCCGGTCTATGGTCACCAATGGCGTAACTTTGGCGCAACCCAAAATGCAGATGGCAGCTATCAGCAAGATGGCTTTGACCAGATCAAATGGCTGGTCAATGAGATCAAGACCAATCCAAACTCGCGTCGTTTGATCGTGTCTGGCTGGAACCCGAATGAAGCCGGCCAGGTTGCTTTGCCACCTTGCCATACCCTGTTCCAGTTCTTCGTACATGATAACAAGTTATCCTGCCAGCTATACCAACGCAGTGCCGATGTCTTTTTAGGGGTTCCCTTCAATATTGCCAGCTATGCCCTGCTGACCCATATGATTGCGCAAGTCTGCGGTTTAGGGGTCGGCGACTTTGTCTGGACCGGTGGGGATACCCATCTCTATGCCAATCATTTTGAGCAGGCAAAATTACAGCTCACCCGAGAGCCGTTACCCTTATGTCAATTAAGGCTGAATCCTGAGATCACCGATATTTTCGACTTTAAATTTGAAGATATTGAAATTGTGGGCTATGAATCACATCCAGCCATTAAAGCCCCTGTCGCCGTTTAACGACTGAAGAGAAAATATAGCAATGACATGGCAAAATACTGAAATTGTTCACGTAGTGGCGATGGATAAACATCACTGTATCGGCAAAGGCAATGCTTTACCTTGGCATATCTCGGCCGACCTGAAACACTTTAAAGCCATTACCCAGGGCGGTGTTGTGATCATGGGGCGTAAAACCCTTGAATCTATGGGCCGGGCCCTTCCCAACCGGGTCAACTGGGTGATTACCCGTGATCCGGCCTGGCAGTTTGACGGGGTCAAGGTCGCGCATAGTATCGAAGAGGCTTTAAACGGCGCACTTACAGATGCACAACAGGCTGAAAAAACGTCTTTATTTATTATTGGAGGCGGAGAGATTTTTAAGCAAACCCTGACCATCGCCGATCGTCTTGAGTTAACCCATGTAGAGCTTGATGTTCAAGGTGATGCACATTATCCAGAAATTCCTGAGGGTTTTCGTAAAATCAGCTTAGAACCGCATACCGATGAGAAAACCGGTATCGCTTTTGAGTTTGCAACCTACCAAAAATAATAATGGATCGCACGGGCCATGCATAATATAGGATCACGAGAGTTTTTTATTGCTTTAGGGACTGGACTGTTACACGGTCTATTTACCTTATTCGTGGTTCTTTCCAGTGTCTGGCTCTGTCTTGCATTGTGGATTCAGCAACCGCTCGGCAGCGTGTTGAGCCGGGTCACCATTGTACTGTGGAGCCTGTTTGCGCTGAGTTTGCTGGGTGTATATTTCAGTGGTCACCTCATCAGCCGGCGTACTGATATTGTTATTTATTGCGTTGCCTTTGCCTGTTCACTGTTTTGGTATTTTTCTCTGGAAGCCCGACAGGATCGTGACTGGAATCCGGAAGTTGCCGAACAGCTCAGTTACACCAGACAAGGTGATCTGGTCACCTTACATAAAGTCCGTAACTTTGACTGGCATAGCGATGGAACCTATGACGTACGCTGGGAAGACCGTACTATTGATCTGAACAAGATCACCGGCCTCAATGTGATTACCTCCTACTGGATGGGCCCCCAGATTGCCCATACACTGGTCAGTTTTGATTTTGCCGATCAAAAGCCTTTGGTGTTTTCGATTGAAATCCGCAAAGAAAAAGGCGAAGACTTTTCTGCCATTGGCGGTTTTTTCCGTAAATACGAGCTCAGCCTGGTTGCTTCTGACGAAAAAGATATTGTCTATACCCGCAGCAATATCCGTCACGAACAGGTTTACCTGTTTCCTGTGAAAATGCCGGCCGCAGAGCGCAAAGCCTTGTTTATCGAATACCTGCATAAAGCCGATGATCTAAGAGCCCAAGCCCGATGGTATAACACCCTGACCAGTAACTGTACAACCCTGGTATTTGATATGGTGCAGGCCATCAATCCGAAAAAGTTACCGAAAGACTACCGCTTACTGGCTTCAGGATATTTACCCAACTACCTATACGACTTAAAGGCACTTAACCCGCATTATAGTGTAAAGGAGTGGTATCGTCTGGCGCATATCAACCCACGTGCCGAACAGTATGCACAGCAGGCCAATCAAAGTAGTGAGTATTTTTCGGAAGTTATTCGCTCAGGCATTCCTAAAACTGAGTGATTTTTCCACTATTTTTATTAAAGTTACCTTAAAACTTACAAATAGATACGTAATATACCGCTCCTATCCATGTTTATTTATTTTAATATTCTGCATAGAAACACAACGATTCGGATTTAAAATCTTATGTTAAAGCCTTTTTTAACAACTTGTACTTTGGCAATTGCTGTAGCAATGACGGGCTGTGCAACTACAGAATCTCTCCAGACTTCACCAAATGCGTCTCAAAAACAAAGCATTGATCTATATAACCGTAACTGGATTGCAACCCACATCAACGGTGTGGAAATCAAGAGCAATGATCTTTCTGGCAAACGTCCTGCCATTCAGTTCGATGCCAAGTCTAAACGTTTCTCTGGTGCAGATGGCTGTAACCAGATTCAGGGTAGCTTTGAAAGCCAGGGCGCGATCTTACGCCTAGGTCCAATTGCTTCAACCATGATGGCATGTATCGGTAAAGAAAATACTGCGCTTTCGCGTCAATATGCCAATGCCTTGGCAAGTACAACCCACTACGAGCTTAAAGGTCATGAGCTTAAGTTCATGGACGCTTCTGGTCAGGTACTGGTGAGCTTCGTGACTGTGATCCAGCCACTTCCATAACTGGAAGCTCATTACAAAGCAAAAGCTCGTTTCAAACACGGGCTTTTACTTTTTCTGCACTTGGTTTAATTTAGTAGCATTCTTAAAATTAAAAATCGGGAAATTTTATGCAACAGGCAATGTTAGGTGGTGGATGTTTTTGGTGTGTGGAAGCCGTATTCCTGCAACTCAAAGGTGTTGAAAAGGTAGTGAGTGGCTATGCAGGCGGGATTACCCAGAATCCGACCTATGAGCAAGTCTGCCAGGGGAATACACAACATGCAGAAGTAGTCCTGATCGATTTTGATGAACAGCAAATCAGCTACACCCAGTTGTTGAACGTCTTCTTTACCACCCATGATCCAACAACGCCCAACCGTCAGGGTAATGATATCGGCACCCAGTACCGTTCTGTGATTTATTACTTCGATGATGAGCAAAAGCAGCAAGCCGAGCAAGTCATTCAAGGGCTGGAAGATGAAGGACTGAATATTGTGACTGAACTCAGCCCGGTACCAACATTCTATCCTGCAGAAGAATATCACCAGAATTTCTTTGCCCGTAACCCGTCACAAGGCTACTGCAACTTTAGCATTCCGCCCAAGCTGTCCAAATTACGCGCCAAGTACCTTGACCTGCTCAAGGATGAATAGGCATAAAAAAAGCAACTCCTCGAGTTGCTTTTTTTATTGCGGGTTTAGCACCTAGTTTTCGCTGACGAATGCAATATCGCTCAAACCGGCTTCACTGGCACGTGACATGACCTGTGCAACCGTATCATATTTTGATTCTTTATCTGCACGTAACTGCACGGTCGGTTTTGTTTCAGCCTGGCCCGCTTCCTGGAAACGCTTTTCCAGTTCATCCAGACTAATGATTTGCGCATCCCAGGCCACTTCGCCCTTGTCATTAATACTGATGGTGATCGCTTTTGGCGGTGGATCAACAATTTCAGCCGTTGTTTTTGGTAAACTTAATGGAATTGATGGGTTAGCAACCGTTGCTGTGACTAAAAAGATAATCATCAATACCAACATAATGTCGATCAGAGGAATGAGGTTCATCTCATTCATGCCACTGTCGTGGTCTTCACCCAATTGAAAGCCCATATTAAGCCTGACCTCCAACTAAACTTTGTTGAGTCGCTTTAGTCTCTGTCTTTACGGTGGTTTCTTGCTGCAACATGGTATCAATCAACAAGCTATGTGCCTGATCTTGCAAATCATGAGCCAGACCACGGTTAAAACGCACACAGATGTTATAAGCCAGTACCGCCGGAATCGCAACGGCAAGGCCAAGACCGGTCATAATCAAGGCCTCACCTACAGGCGTTGCCACCTGAGCCAGACCAGCCTGTCCGCTTTTACCTACCGCCACAAGCGCATGGAAAATCCCCCATACGGTACCGAACAGGCCCACGAACGGAGCAAGTGAAGCAATCGTACCTAATACTGAAACGCCCTTTTCTGCTTGCGATTTCTCGGCAGAGATCTGGCGAAGTAGAGCCTGCTCGGCAACAGCTTTACGCTGTTCAAACGATAAAGGCTGTAACTTTGATTTAAGCGTAGCCAAAGCCTGTACCAGCTGGTTATAAGCCTGCTGTTTTAACTGGCGTGTTCCTAAAAGGCGCAGAATGAAAATAGTCCACGTCGCAATCGACATTGCCAATAGGATGAAATACAGTGTTTTACTTACTGCATCTGCATGTTGCCAATAAACTGAAAAGTTCATATACGAACTCCTGATTTAATCTGTCGCAAGGACTCAAATTTCATTAAGGACTAAGATCAAACGGCTGCTCTGCTCGAATTGGATAAGCAACACCATTTTCCATATACGGTTTAAATTTCGCGCTTTTCACGGCACGTAAAACTTTTTCATCGAGATTTGGCAAGCCACTGCTACGTGTAATCCGTACATTGGTAATCTTGCCTTTCTCATCAGCCTCGATCAGAACCATGACAGACCGTGCCTGGTTATCCAGATCTTTCGCTGTAACAGAGAGTCTCGGTGAGCGGCTCCACTGCACACCGGAACCACCAATTGCGACACGTTTCGGAGATGGATCAGCAGCTGGCTGCGGTTTTGCAACTTCCTGTACAGGCTGCGGTTTTTCCACCACCTTTTCAGTCACGGTCGTGGTTGTCACCACCTTGGTTTCAACTTTCGGTTCGACTTTTGGCTCAACTTTCGGTTCAGTTTTTTGCAGCACCGGTTTTGGCGCTTCTTTGACCTGCTGAACTTTTTCAATCTTCTTCGGCGGAGGTGCCATCGGTTTTTCCACCACCTTCACTTCTTTTACTTCTTTTTTAGGCTCAGGCTTTGGTTTTGGCTTTTCTTTCGGTTTTGGTGGCTCAGGTTTAGGAGGTTCCTTAATTTTTACGAACTTCACCTTAAGCGGTTCTTTTTCGACTGGCTTCAGCTCAATCGTTTTCATCTGGCTAACTGCCCACAGAACTCCTACATGTCCAATCACAACCGCAACTAAGGCAGTGATGATTTTCTTCTTCATCGGGTGTGGCGTGTTGAATGTCGCAGGAGATTGACTCATAAGAATCTAAGTACCTATATAGACGGTGAAGCTTTCAAAAAAGCGATTTCACTCATCGGATAGAACAATGAAAGTGCCGTAATAATAAATGAGAAGTGTTTTCATTTTCAACCGTTTTTTATTGTATATTCGCTAAGCATTGAAAAATAGACATAAAAAAACATGCCTTGCGGCATGTTCCTTATCTATGGCAAACCTCGGTTTTCCTAGAAAACCACGGTCTTGTTGCCATCTACAATAATACGGTCTTCCAGATGCCATTTCACCGCACGTGCCAGCACGTTACGTTCTACATCTTCACCTAATTCACGAAGTTGCTCGACATTATAATCATGGCTGACACGCTCAACATCCTGCTCGATGATCGGCCCCTGATCCAGATCGGCTGTTACATAATGTGCTGTTGCACCAATCAGCTTCACGCCTTTCTCATAGGCTTGCTTATATGGATTTGCACCCACGAAAGCTGGCAGGAATGAATGATGGATATTGATGATCTTCATTTCCCATTGCGATACAAAGTCTTCACTCAAAATCTGCATGTAACGCGCCAGAATCAACAAGTCATTGCCTTGCATCATCTCGTTAATCTGGGCATAGGCTTCTGCCTTATTGTCTTTATTGACCGGTACAACATGGAAAGGGATGCCAAAGTTTTCAACAGCCTCACGCAAATCCGGGTGATTTGAAATCACTTGGGTAATTTCACATGGCAATGAACCACGGGCATGACGCCATAACAGCTCTAACAAGGCATGATCCACCTTGGATACCAGAATACCGACCTTTTTCAACTCGCCAACAAAATTCAATTTCCATTGCATTTCATAGCGTTCTGCCACATTTGCAGCAAAAGTCTGCATCAGGGCTTCTTTGCGGGATGGCAAATTATCAAGTTCAAACTCAACACGCATGAAATAACGCCCGCCCTGAGCTTCTGTTGCGTACTGATCAAGTGCGGTAATGTTTGCTCCCTGATGATACAAAAAGCTCGATACGGCTTGCACGATCCCCGGCTTGTCTTCACAAGTAATCAGTAATCGAGCTGTGTGGGCTGTAGTCGTGTTCATTTGGTTAATATCACTTATTCGAATCAAATTAAAATCAAGCCGGGCATTCTAACCCTTTTTTGTCGCTGACTAAATAGCTAAGGCTCACTCGTCGTCATTTTTAAGGCTAGACAAGCTGGCAAACAGGTCTGACGGGCCCAGTGACTTTAACAGCTGTTCATAGGTTTGACGGCTTTCACCCATCAAATACGGCCCTTCCAGAAACACCATTTGTCGTAATGCCTGCCAGACCCACTTTTCTTCAAGACGGTTGTTATCGCTGATATGCCCGGACATATACAGGAAGTTGGTCCAGTTGGTCAGTACAATCCACAGGTTGATAATCAGGGCTTCGATTTCAGAATCCGTCATTTTCATCAGACCAGCATCCACAAAGGCACGATAGATCTTTTGCCCCTGCTGCATCACCTGCCCGGCAAAACGCGGATAGATCTTTCTAAAGTCTTCATTATTTTCGACCAGATGATAGACATCACGGTGAATAAAGCGATAAGCCCATAACTGGTTGCTGAGTACCTGAAAATAACTGATCTTGTCATTGGCATTCAATGGACGGTCTGACGGCAGCGCTAACATTTCCAGGGTTTCTGCCTGATATTGCTGTGCCAGTTCCTTGATGATTTCCTGCTTGTTGCGGAAATGGTAATACAGGTTGCCCGGGCTAATCCCCAGTTCAGCCGCAATATGATTGGTGGTAACCGAACGTTCTCCACGCTCATTAAACAACTGCAAACTGATTTGCAAAATTCGATCTTTCGTTTTGTTCGGTTTAGCGTGTGACATTGAGTTTAACCATCTATAACATTATCAACAGGTTATAAAACAAACCTATAAAGCGACTTGACACTTTAGAGTATTTACTCTAAAAATTAAAAAATAATAAGCTTTTTCTTGGTCCACGCCTATGAACAGTCAAACAAAAACAACCGCCATGACACCTCATGTTGATGTGCAACGGCTTCATGATTTGCTCGAGCAGCAAAAAGCAGCTTACCAACGTCATCCTGTGCCAAGCGCCAAAGAACGGATTGAACGCTTAGCCCGACTTAAAAACATCTTGGTAAAATATCAAGATCAATTTGCTAACGCAATTAATCAAGACTATGGCAACCGCGCCATTATGGAAACCAAGATCGGCGAAGTCCTGACTTGTCTGGAACATATCAAATACTACAGCAAGAACCTGACGGAATGGATGAAACCCTCCAGACGCCATATCAGCATGTTACACCAACCGGCAAAGGGTTGGGTAGAATATCAGCCCTTGGGTGTAATCGGCATTATCGCGCCGTGGAACTATCCTTTGCTGCTTTCAATTGGCCCCTTGATCTGTGCGCTGGCAGCAGGTAACCACGCCATGATCAAAATCTCGAGTGCCTCATCAAACTTTGGATATGTGCTTGAAAATGCACTGTCAGAAGCATTCCCGCAAGAACTGGTGGCTGTGGTCAATGGCGGTGGTGTGATTTCAGATGCATTTAGCCATCTGGCATTTGACAAAATGATTTTCACAGGCTCAACCGCTGTAGGTAAAACGGTCATGGCAGCTGCAGCTGAAAATCTGGTCCCCGTGATTTTAGAACTCGGTGGCAAATCACCGGCACTGGTACATTCTGCGATGAATATCCGTGATGTGGCACAGCGCATTGCAGTCGGTAAACTCTGGAATGCGGGTCAGACCTGTGTTGCGCCTGATTATATGTTCCTGCCTAAAGGCAAGACGGCCGAGTTCACTCAGCACTATAATGACTTTGTGACCACCATGTACCCGACATTACGGGATAACAAAGACTATACCTCCATCATTAATGACAAGCAGTACAACCGCCTGCAAGGCTATCTGGAAGATGCCCGTGATCAGGGCGCACATATTATTGAGCTCAATGCCAAGAATGAGTCACTCACTGAAGTCCGTAAAATTGCGCCAACCTTGTTAACAGGTGTGACCACAAACATGGACATTATGCAGAATGAGATCTTTGGCCCTATTCTGCCTATTCTGGAATACGAGCATATTGATGAGGCCCTTCAGTTCATTAATAGTCGCCCACGTCCACTGGCTTTCTATTACTTCGATACAGATAGCGCGCGCGCAGATTACGTCGCAGGACGCACACATTCAGGGCATTTTGGTATTAACCAGACCCTGACGCATGTGGCGCAGGATGACCTGCCATTTGGCGGCATTGGTGCATCAGGCATGGGCAAGTATCATGGCAAGGAAGGCTTCTTTAGTTTTTCGCATGAACGTTCAATCATGTCCAATCCGGTCAGCCCTAAACTTTATAGTTTAAAATTCATCCTGCCGCCGTATAATAAAGCCACCCATAAATTGCTTTTGAAAACATTATTTCGCTAGAAAGGGGTTGTGGTCGTCGTAAGAAACCACCACTTGGTTAAGGCATGATCTATCACACCAGATCATGTCTTGTTTTTACCAAATTCGCTTGTCTTTTAATCGTATTTTTGGTATAAAACGCCCCTTGAATGATTTCATCCGTTTACTTGAATGGCTAGTGGCACGAAATTGTGCTGTATAAACTAGCAATGGAGTTCACCATGTCTAAGGTTTGCCAAGTTACCGGCAAGCGTCCTATCGTTGGTAACAACGTGTCGCACGCAAACAACAAAACCAAACGCCGGTTCGAGCCGAACCTGCACCACCACCGTTTCTGGTTAGAAAGCGAAAAGCGTTTCGTACGTCTTCGTTTAACCACTAAAGGTATGCGTATTATTGATAAATTGGGTATCGAGAAAGTTGTTGCTGATCTCCGTGCTCAAGGTCAAAAGATCTAAGGAGTCTGAACAATGCGTGATAAGATTCGCCTCGTTTCTACAGCTGGTACAGGTTATTTCTATACCACTACCAAGAACAAACGTACTATGCCGGAAAAAATGGAAATCAAAAAGTTTGATCCAAAAATCCGTCAACACGTGATCTTCAAAGAAGCTAAAATTAAATAATTTTAGTTCTTTAGAAAAAACGGCTTCCTTGGAAGCCTTTTTTTTTGCCTGCAAAAAACGGTATAAATAACAAAACAACGGAATAAATGGCTTACATAATTTTTTTTGATAATTAAAAAAATTATCATCAACAAATTCGATTTTAGTTGTTACAATTTATTCACTGTTTTCTTGGCATGTTTTATGCTCGTTTCTTTCTACCTTAACCGCAACGATTAAGGAGCTCCGATGCCACATGATGTTGATTTAATTATATTACTTGCCGTTGGTTTTGGTATGGCCCTGGTTTTTGGCTATATCGCAGCACGTCTACGCCTGCCGCCGCTGATTGGCTATCTCGTTGCCGGCATTATTATTAGTCCCAATACCCCCGGTGTTGTGGGTGATATCCAGCTTGCCAATCAACTGGCTGAGCTGGGAGTGATGTTCCTCATGTTTGGTGTGGGCATGCATTTCTCCCTGAAAGACCTGCTACAGGTTCGGCGCATTGCCCTTCCCGGGGCGATCTTGCAGATTGCAGTAGCGACCTTGCTCGGCATCGGGGTAACCATGTACTGGGGCTGGAGTTTTGGTTCAGCATTGATCTTTGGCCTCAGCTTATCGTGTGCCAGTACTGTGGTACTGCTTAAAGCGTTGGGAGATCGTGGTCTGCTCGATTCCGTCAATGGAAAAATTGCCGTTGGCTGGCTACTGGTTGAAGATCTGGTCATGGTACTGGCGCTGGTTCTGCTCCCTGCCACAGCAGTATTACTGGGTGGACAGGCCCTGCCGGGTACGGATACGTCCCAAAGCATCTGGCTCACCATTGGCATTACCCTGCTTAAAGTCACCGGCTTTATTGCCTTCATGCTGATTATTGGTAAACGTCTGGTCCCGATGATCATGCAGTTTGTGGCACGTCTGGGTTCCCGAGAGCTCTTTACCCTGACCGTGGTGGCAGCTGCGGTATCCATTGCCTATGGTTCCTATGCAGTATTTGGCGTATCTATGGCGCTGGGCGCTTTCTTTGCCGGGATGGTGGTCAAAGAGTCCGACTTCAGTCACCGTGCTGAAGAAGAGACCCTGCCCTTACGTGAAATCTTCTCGATTTTATTCTTCGTTTCGGTCGGCATGTTATTCGACCCAAGTATCCTGGTCGAAGCTCCCTTAAAGATTTTAGCGGTGGTTGCCATCATTATGGTGGGCAAGACCCTGGCCGCAATGGCATTAGTACTTTTCTTCCGCTATCCAATCAATACTGCTTTAACGGTAGGTGCAAGTCTGGCGCAAATCGGAGAATTCTCCTTTATTCTGGCGACACTCGGTTTGTCACTTGGCTTGCTGACGCCTGATGCCCAGAACCTGATACTGGCAGGCGCATTATTTTCAATTACCCTGAATTCATTTGTGTTCTCGGCGATTGAACCTGTTCAGCGCTGGATACGAGAACGCTCGCATTTGGCCCGCTTACTGGAACGTAGTGGCGACCCGCTGGCAATGCTTCCAGATGAGGTAGATCAGGCTTACCTGCGCGATCAGGTGGTGATTATCGGATATGGTGGTGTTGGTCGCCGTATCAGTGAAAACCTGATGCAACAAAATATCAAAGTGGTGATTGCGGAAGAAAACCGGGAGATCGTAGAAAAATTGCGTGATCGCGGAATTGCAGCGGTCAGCGGTGAAGCCACCGAACCGAATGTACTGATTCAGGCACATATCCAGCATGCCCGCCTGCTGGTGATTTCACCGATGGATATTCTCGACATTCATCGTATCGTGGATATTTCCAAACAGCTTAATCCGGAGATTCAGGTACTGATCTGTGCAGAGAGTAAAGAAGAAGCGGCTGTGATCCGTGAGGAAAATATTGGTGAAGTGTTCTATGCCAAAGAAGAAATGGCCAAGAATATGAGCCATCATATCCTCAATCAGATCGAACTCGCGCATCAGACCGAAGCACATTAAGAAATTTCTCAAAACAAAAAAGCGTACCTCGTGTACGCTTTTTATCTTTCAGGATTAACTAAAATGGGTCGGCTGCTCGTCTACGACTTCTGCCTGCCACTGATTCACCTGCTTTTCCAGCAATCCAAACAAAGCGGCCTGAATCATATGCTGCGCCACGGTTGGCGTCTGGTCGCCCAGAATCGCTTTCACTTCTTCACTAAACTGTATTTTGACCAAAGGCTCATTTTCAGAACCGGCATTGCGCAAAGCAAGCTCACCACCTTCGAGTTGAACCAGTTCAAGAATTGCTTCCTGATTACCAAATAGTTCTTTTAACTGTTGCATTGACATAAATTTTCTCCATGTTTCAACATGGTGGCAAAGTATCGGATACTTTGCGCTCTCACGTCTTATTTATATAAGTACTGATAGACCAGATTTCAAGTCACATTAAAGTTTTGACTTAGAACTCCACCATTTCATTACGAAAACCATCAATTAAGTGACTTAATTCACGATGCCATTCCCGCAAGATTTTGGCATCAGGCAACCAGGCCTGTGGGCTTTGTGTCACCTTGATAATCAGATTGGAAGAAGTTTCATTTTCAGGTTCTGGTGCAGAGGGCTCGGGTGCATACTGGCACATCCGGTAGGCACGTTTTAGTTCTGCAACAAAACCGTCTTTTGCCAGTTGCTGTAATACCTGAATCTCGGGAGAGACCTGACCTTTGTCTGCCATATGTTCTTCAATTGACTTAAAGGTCGGCTGTAAATCATTCAGGCGATAGTAACGCACCAGCTCCTGTAAAAATGCCAGAATTGCGCCATGCAGATGGAAAACAGCAGCTTCACGATAGGCTTGTGCCTGCTGGATATGTTCTGTCTGTTCAGCTTGTTGACATGCAAGACGGGCAAAATACAGTTTTTGGTTGGTACGATCTGCATGATAACGAGCAACACGGGACATAATCTTTTCCTTCAAAATCCTTTCTCTTGGATAGCTTAAGATTAAATGCTTTAATGATAAAATCAATATCTTTTGAGCCAGCCCATGCGTCATATTCAACAAGCCATCCTGAGCTTTATATGCTGTATGGCCATTTCAACCGCTTATAGCTGTGAACCTACTGGTTTGGACTGGGAAAAACTCTATGTCGATTATGATCTCAACCGAGATCAAATGATTGATCAAAATGAATGGACAAAACTCATTGAACTAAAAGATCAACCTGTCTCCTGGCAAAAACAATTTTTCCCGCTCGACCGTAAACGCATAAAGATTTTTAAAGCACTCGATCAGGATCATAATGGCTTAATCGACCAACAAGAAATCACCAATATCTATGGCTATTTCATCAACCCTTGTCAGGGTTGGGGACAAACATGGGGTAAATAAAGCGAAAACAAGTTACTCAATGCCCAGCTCGAGCAGATAAAGTTTTGATTCTCGACAATTACTACATCTTTTAAAGGCAATACCTCAGGATGCCATGAGCGAACTTCCAAGGTTTTCTGACCTTGCACAATTCGCCCGGCATTTTGAGCAACAACCGATAAAGCGGTATATTGCTTTAACATACAGAATTAAGCTTTATCTTCCGCAATTTTCACACGGATGCCATAGCCTTTTACTTTCAAGGTGTTTAAGCCTTTTACCGCTTTAATCGCTTCACGCGGATTTGGCATCTCTACAAATCCAAAGCCTTTCGATTTTCCTGTTTCAGCATCTTTGACCACCACACACGACTCGACTTTGCCATAGGCTTTAAATAAGTCGAGCACTTCTGCTTCGGTCACGCTACGATCTAAATTACGAACTAAAATTTTCATGCTAAAACCTAAAATATGATTCACCAGCAAACTGGCAAATCAAAACAATTGAATCCGGGTAGTTTAATCCAAATCGATGCCAAAACCTAAATTGATTGCACTCGAACGCGAGCGACTGGCTTGCCCATAAGCACGCGGAATATCACGGTGGATTTGAATATCGACCAAATGTTGAGGTAAATCATTGAGAAAATAACTTTCTATTTTACGGCCAAGCTCATCATACTGATCATGTGCCCACAAATTTAAATTCTGTTTCGTCAAAATGAGTTCATTCTCGGCACGGGTCAAGGCCACATACAGCACACGGCGCTCTTCCTCCACATCGTCAAAATCGCCCTGTGCCCGTGCATGCGGATACTGTGTTGGCGAGACATGCGGCACATAACAGACTTTCTGCTCGGCACCTTTCGCCGAATGGATCGTAATCAGCGTCACCAGGTCCTGATCTGGGGTTTTATCAATTTCTGAAACCGAGATTGGATCGAGTACATATTCCTCCAGAAACTCGCCGAGAGAACTGTGTTTACGTGCCAGTTGCTTGACCAGATCAAAATCCTTGACCCGGCGCCCCCAGTCTTTGGTTTTATAGTTATTTTCCAGCTGTTCACTCAGGGCATCCAGCGCCAGCCCAATGCAGGCTTCGACATGTTGCTGCAATACATCCAGCTGCATCAGGATCAGGATGGCTTGCTGAGGTACTTTGCCATGACGCTCCAAACGCTGGCAACGTGCCTCAATGTCAGGCAGTTGAATCAGTTCCTGAGCCAGTTTGCTGGCACCGACATCGCCGACACCATCCCAGAGTGTTAAAAAGCGCATCCAGGCCAGATCATCCTGCGGATTGACACTGACACGGAGCAGACTCAATACATCCTTGACATGCGCCGATTCCAGCAATTTCACCCCGCCAATAAAACGGTAGGGAATATTGGCAGCAATCAGGGCGCCTTCCAGATAACGCCCACTAAAACCTGAACGTAACAGCACCATATGCTCCGCCCACGCCGCGCCTTGCATATGCCGGCGATTTAAATCCTGAATAATCCAGTTCGCTTCTTCAAACTCATTGCTCAGGATATGCAACTGAGGCTTTAGGCCCTTACCGCGATAGGCTTGCAGATGTTTGTCATACTCAATCGGACTTTGCGCCAGTAACCAGTTGGATAAATCCAGAATCCCCTGCGTGGAACGATAGTTCATTTCCAGCGTCAGCACTTGCGCATCAGGAACACGCTCTTTGAAATGATGAATATTTTCAAAATCCGCGCCGCGGAAGCCATAAATCGATTGTGCATCATCACCGACACAAAACAGTTTGACCTTGCCGACCAAGGGTTGCAGCAACGCCCATTGCAACGGATTGGTGTCCTGCATTTCATCAACCAGCAGCGCTGAACAGAAACCCGTGACCCATTGCACCAGTTCGGGTGAGTTTTGCAAATGCACAGCCACAATCGACAGGATGTCATCATAGTCGAGAAAATTGCGCTCTTGCTTACGCTGTTCATAGGCTTGCATCAGCTCTGCAATTTGCGCCTTGTACTCAACTGCTTGCGGTAACTGCTGCAATAAAGCATCTGAAAGTTTGGTCTTGGTATTACGGGCATAAGAATACAGATCACATAACTCAGCCGCTTTGGGCAACACATTGCCTTTATCCTTGCCACGCAATAAACGGAACATCAGCAACTGGTCATCACGGTCAATAATGCTGAACTGGATCAGGCCAAAGGCGCGCGGATTACGACGTAACAAATACATGCAAAAGGTGTGAAAGGTCGAAGCACGCAAGCCCTTGGCCTGTGCCCCCATATGCTGCTCGACACGGGTCACGATTTCGCTTGCAGCCCGACGGGTAAAGGTCAGGATCTGGATCTGCTGCGCAGGCAAGCCCTGATCAATTAAATATGCCGATCTCGCCACAATGGTTTTGGTTTTACCACATCCGGCCCCTGCCAGAACCAGACAGTTTTGTGCAGTCGTGGTGGCAGCCTGTTTCTGTTGCGGATTCAGTTCATCAATTAGCTTGGCAAGCGTCATACAATCGGTCAGTTAAAAACGAATCGATATTTTAACAGACTAAAGCCATGTAAATGTTTCTTGCAACAAAACAAAAAGAGCATGCCCTGCGCATGCTCAAAAATTTTAACATGGTCAATTAAACCGTGGTTGAGCTATGCGGCAATTGCTTGATTGCGCCTGCAAAACTCAGATAGTTAATGCCCTGGAATAAAATATCGATTGCCAGGAACATGCCCAGTACCCAAAATGGTGAATCAGGCGATGACAGGATCAGAATCCCGGTAAGCAGGGTTAATATGCCAGAGAACAGCACCCAGCCCCAGCCTGAAACCGGTCGCAGGATAAATGCATTCACGGTACGGATAATGCCCGCAATGATCAGGGCAATGGCCAGAAAACTGGTGAGCACCACCGCAGTGATGACCGGTGTGGTAAAGGCAAAATAACCCGCCACCAGATACAGCACACCGAATAAGGCCCACAGCCAGCGCGTACCGCCTTTAAACACGGTAAATGCAGCAATAAAATGCAAAACGCCGCCCAGCATCATCAAGACGCCAAATAAAAGTACGGCAGACAAGGTGGCGAATGGTAGCGCAGCTAAAAGAACCAAGCCAAAAATAACCAGTAACACGCCTAATAGCAGATACCATTTACGATCAGCATGGAGCTGATTGCGAATCAGGTCATTACCCACTGTTTTCATCATTATTTACTCTTTTATCTTCAATGTTATATGGCTATATTGAGCCTATTTACTGCCCAATTCTGTATAAGGCATGTTGAAAATTAATGACGGAATGTCAGAAAAATTGTGTTTTATATGCGCTTTTGCTGCTTCTATTTTAAGTTATGGATAAATCCGGACTTATCCACAGATTACTTGACCCATCCCACTTCTGTAGCCGTTAAAACACCGATCATGGTTTCATTCAGGTCATTTGGCATTTTACTCTGCACTGCTGAAAGAGGGATGCGCCCTCCCATGATCTCTGCCTGTATTTGTGGATACAGAGGCTGCCGATCTGCTTGTGCATAGCCAGCCGGAAAAATCGGTTCGCCATTACTCAAATTATATTTGTCGGTTGCGCCAAAACCATGCAGTAATTCATGTACCAGCACTACATTGTTTTGTGCCGCCTGTTTGGGTGAAGCAAATAGATTGACCGAACCAATCCGTCCTCGCTCCAGTGCGGTTGAATGCTTCAGCTCCCTGCGCTGCTTCGGATCATAATAATTCAGATATAGCGTCAAACTTGGCGAACCATCTTTTGACTGATGCTGCTGCCATGCATAAAACCTGAACTTCAGGCTCCATACAATATTATTCAAGATACTCGGCTGTTCAGCCATCTTCGGGGGTGTTTGTTGCAGTTCCCGCCCAATCTGAATTATGAAGTAGCTGCTTTGCCCACGATACTGCTGGCTATTTTTTTCCAGATAGTGCTTGACCTCGGCAAAGTCATCTTGCTGTAACTGCTGAATATACTGTTGTGTGCTGGCTCGGCCATCGGCATTGATCGGATGCAATAAAATATGAACCGGCCGGTTCCAGTCCTGATTCTGATCACGATAGGCATTTATGGCGACCACCAGCAATATGGCCAGCAAGATCGCAACCCGGATATTTTTCCACATCCTATTTCCCCAAGACGTTAAAATTAGACTCATAGTTAATTAAGGTATGATGCTTCGACAAAATAGGTACAATACTTTAATAACATTATAATTTTTATGGTTTTATTATGGCATTAATTTAGAAACTTTTATCATCTGGCCATTAACTGAAAACTCAATCCATCCATTATGAATTGAGTTTATTGCATCTTCATAATTATGAAGATTAAAATCCGATTTCTGCAGAATTTCGATAATATGTTTTATCTCAGCCCACCCCTCCATATTACTATGCTGATTAATTGCCTTCTGCACAAACTTAACAAAAGTACTGAAACTACGTTTCCTTAAATACATCTGACTGCCTTTCATTTTTATTTCAAATAAATTCAAGGCATTTATTAAACTTGATAGTTTATCATGATGATAGTTTCTAGTGTCAAAATCAGGCTTTACATTTGTGATATAGCTACCCACCAATCCAAGGTAGGCCCAACCACTGTCATCAGCATTCTCTTTCACAGCCTTATAAATCAAATTAAGCGTATATTTATCTAACTCTAGTGGCGATCGCTCCGTCTTTATTTCTTTCTCATCATTTTTCTTTATAGTATGTTGTTTTATCTCTTCCTCTTCAGAAAGATTTTCAACAAAAATAAATTTATCACATGCTTTTTTAAAAGACTCTGGTGTTTTTTTCCGCCCAAAACCATAAACAGTTAAACCACTTTCTCTAATCCTCGAGGCTAATGGCGTAAAATCGCTATCACTAGAAACGATACAAAAACCATCTAATGCCCCACCATATAATAAATCCATTGCATCAATAATGAGAATCATATCTGTAGCATCTTTACCAGTTGTATAGGCAAATTGCTGTACTGGTGTTATGGCATGAGGTAACAATACATCACGCCATTTTTTTAATGTATCACTACTCCAATCACCATACACTCTTTTTACACTTGCAATACCATATTTTGCAACTTCCTCTAGAACTGACTCTATTGAGTTTACAGAAGAGTTATCCGCATCAATAAGTACTGCAAGTTTTTTAGGTCTTAAATCCATTTATTCAACCCGTGGTTAAAAATCTTTTAACCGTCTACCCATTTCCCATCCTGATATACCAGACTCCATTTGGTCTGCTTGCCTTCAGCCGTTTCAGAACCCACATACTGTGACTGGTTTTTACGGCTGAATTTCACCACGGTTGGGTTGCCTTCAGGATCAACATCTGGCGCTTGCAGCAGGAATTGATACTTCGGATCAAGCTGTTCCGCCACACTACGCAATTCGGCTACTTTCGGTGCACGTGTTTCACGGATTTTCGGGAACTTGCTGGCTGCCAGGAATAGACCTGCCGCACCGTCACGTAACACAAAGAAATCATCGTGTTTGGTTGAACGGATATGTTCCATCTTGATTGGGTCAACCCGTGGTGGCGCAGGCTGGCCATTTTTCAAGACCTTGCGGGTATTGTCACAGCTTGAGCAGGCAAAGTACGGGCCAAAACGCCCCGTTTTCAACTGCATTTCGCCATCACATTTATCACATGGAATGGTTGGCCCGTCATAGCCCTTGATCTTGAATTCGCCTTCTTCGACTTCGTAACCGTCACAATCCGGATTATTACCACAGACATGCAGTTTACGGCCGCCATCGACCACATAGCTGTCCATCGCCGTACCGCATTTAGGGCAACGATGTTTTGACATCAGGTCAGCCGTTTCAGCACCATCATCATCCGACAACGCTGCCAGAGATTCGACTGGAGTTAAATTCAGTGTACCCTTACAGCGCTCTTTCGGTGGCAGGTTATAGCCTGAACAGCCCAGGAATACACCAGTGGTTCCGGTACGTACCTGCATGGGGCGTGAACATTCAGGGCATTGCACATCAGGCACTTCAACCGGCTGGTTACGGCGCATGCCGCTTTCGCCCTGGGCATTGGTCAAACGCTTTTTAAAGTCACCGTAGAAAGTGTCTAATAGCTCTTTCCAGTTACGCTCGCCTGTTGCTACACGGTCAAGCTGACCTTCCAGATCTGCGGTGAAGGCATAGTTCATCAGGTTGTTAAAGCTTTCATCGAGACGATCGGTCACGATCTCGCCCATCTTCTCGGCAAAGAGACGACGGTTTTCCAGCTTCACATAACCACGTTCCTGGATAGTTGAAATAATCGCAGCATAGGTCGATGGACGGCCAATGCCTTTTTTCTCAAGTTCTTTCACCAAAGAGGCTTCGGTAAAACGTGCCGGTGGTTTGGTAAAATGCTGGCTTGGATCAAGTTTTTCCAACTTGAGCACTTCACCCACTTTTACTGCTGGCAGCAACACATCATCATCGGATTTGTTGGCACCGCGCACACGGGTAAAACCGTCAAACACTAAAGTACGGCCTTTGGCCTTTAACTCGACATTTGCGGCTTCAACTGTCAAGGTCGAAGACAAATATTCTGCTGGTGTCATCTGACACGCCACAAACTGGCGCCAGATCAAATCATATAAACGCTGGGCATCACGTTCGATACCTGCCAGCTTGTCACCGGTCAGTCCGACATCAGACGGGCGAATCGCTTCATGGGCTTCTTGCGCGCCTGCTTTATTGCCATAGCGGTTCGGTTTGGCCGGTAAATACTTATCTCCAAAATTCTGCTGGATATGCTGACGTACCATATTCACGGCATCATCGCTCAGGAAGGTGGAGTCGGTACGCATGTAGGTAATAAAACCGCCTTCATACAAACGCTGCGCCAGCATCATGGTTTTCTTCACAGAGAAACCCAGACGGGTACTTGCCGCCTGCTGCAGGGTTGAAGTGATATAAGGGGCACTAGGATTTACCTTGGTCGGTTTATCTTCGCGTAATGCCACTTTATATTCGGCATCTTTTAAGACATTAAGCAAGGCATCTGTTTCTACTTTATTCTTGAGCTTAAGTGTCTTACCGGCCTGTTTCACCGCTTCCAGACGGATGTCATCTTTTTTCGACAAGGTATCTGCAAACACCTGCCAGTATTCTTCCGGGATAAAGGCACGGATTTCACGTTCACGCTCGACCACCAGCTTGACCGCAACCGATTGTACACGGCCTGCCGACAAGCCACGGGCAATCTTTTCCCATAGCAATGGCGACACCATAAAGCCCACCACACGGTCAAGGAAACGACGTGCCTGTTGTGCATTGACACGGTTCAGATCGAGGCGTGTTGGCTGTTTAAAGGCTTCCTGAATGGCATTTTTGGTAATCTCGTTAAAGACCACACGATGGTAACGGCTGTCATCGCCGCCAATCACTTCTCTTAAATGCCAGGCAATGGCTTCCCCTTCTCTATCCAAATCCGTTGCGAGATAGATGGCATCGGCATCCTTAGCGAGTTTTTTCAGTTCGGCAACCACATGTTCTTTGCCTGGCAGCACTTCATAATGGGCAATCCAGTCATGTTCAGGGTCTACTCCCATACGGTTGATGAGAGCCGTCTGTGCTTTTTCCGCCTTTTGCTGCTCGGTCAGTTTGACACGCGTTGCCGGCTTCTTTTCAGCCGATTTCGCCCCGCCACCTGTGGGTAAATCACGGACATGACCGACCGACGACTTCACCACAAACTGTGAACCTAGATATTTATTAATTGTTTTCGCTTTTGCAGGCGACTCCACAATCACTAAGGCACGTTTCTTTGCAGCAGATGCGGAAGCTGCTGTGCTTTCTGAAGCAGAGCGTGGAGTTTTCGCCATAATAAATCGTTTTTCCTTTGTTCAATCAATAAATTAGCGTTGAGCCAATTCATGTAGGTAAGTTTTTATCTGTTCAAGCTGTGTGGCTTTTAAGTCAGTTTCTTCATCCCAATACAGGCCAACACAGTTTGCCTGCATATCAATAGCATAAACTCCTTTTAATGCAATGGTTAAATCATTAAATTTCTGATCACCCTGCACTACCTGAAGCTTGCCATCGACCACCCTTGCACGCATTAGCGGCAAACGGGCATCTGGAATCAGGACACTGTAATAAGCCACCATACTGGCACGCTTTTCCGATGCCATTGGAATTTTTGTCCATTCGGGTGCCGCGATCAAGCGTGGATGTAGTCCCATTTTTCGTGCCTGGTCACGCATCATGCCCAATGCCTTTTCTCGCGGACTGACACGTAAGCCAAAAATCGAGCCCAGTACGAACAGTACAATCGCAACTGTGATCCAAATTCCAATATTACTCATAAAGTTGCCCAAAACGTCCTTTTATTAGCGTTACATAACTTGAATCCAAAAGGCAAGTTACAACGTAAAAAATAATCTTGTATTCAACTCAAGCCTTTTAAGTCTCCCTTTTTTAGGAGGTCAGCAGCCTAAAACGTACAATGCATTTAACACGACGACTTTATTCGGTCAGGGTTAATTTTCCGAATTGGTCAAGATGTGCATCGCCCCAATTTTTCAATGCAACAATAATCTGTTCCAGACTACGGCCTAAATCCGTTAAACAATATTCAACTTTTGGAGGCACCTGAGGATAGACCTCGCGATGTAGAATGCCATCTTGTTCTAATTCGCGTAGCTGATTGGTTAACATTCTCTGTGTAATACTCGGGACACGCTTGCGGATTTCATTAAAGCGCAAGGTACCCTCATTGAATAAATGCCAGAGAATGACACACTTCCATTTACCATCAATCAGACTGATGGCGGCTTCGACGGCACAGCCCGGAGAACAATCAAAACTCGAATGTCGCATTTTTGCCATTTTACAGTATCCTTTTTGACACTATGAGCGTTATTTGTCTGTAGTCACCAAAATCAAGCTTAAGTTATGCTGGGATTCCAATCAAGTGGAAGCAAAACCATGAAAGCTGTGGCATACCAAAAGGCAGGTGCAATTCATCTAGACGATGCACTTGTCGACATTGAGATCGACTCACCTGTTGCACATGGACATGATTTACTGGTTCGTGTGCAAGCTGTTTCGGTTAATCCGGTCGATACCAAAATCAGGAACAATAAAAACGCAGAAGATCAGCAGTGGAAAATTCTGGGGTGGGATGCGGTCGGCGTCGTTGAGGCAATAGGCGAACAAGTCACCCAGTTCAAAACCGGTGACCAAGTCTGGTATGCAGGTGCTCTCGACCGGCCGGGCAGTAATAGTGAATTACAATTGGTTGACGAGCGTATTGTCGGGCATAAACCGAAGTCACTCAATGCAAGCCAAGCAGCAGCGCTGCCTTTAACTGCCATTACCGCATGGGAAATGCTGTTTGACCGGTTACAAGTGCCTCGGACTGCGGCTGAAAATACCTCCATCCTCATCATTGGCGGTGCCGGTGGGGTCGGTTCAATCACCATTCAGTTGCTTAAACAGTTAACCAACCTGACCATCATCAGTACTGCATCTCGACCAGAGACTGCTGAATGGGTAAAACAGTTGGGCGCTGATTACGTCCTGGATCACCGACAAGCATTAGCCCCACAAATGCAGCAGCTCGGCTTGAGTGCCCCGCTATATGTATTTTCAACCACGCAAACCGGTCAGCATCTTGCTGATATTGCCGAACTGATCGCAGCACAAGGCCATTTCGGTTTAATTGATGATCCCGAGAAACTCGACATTAAGCCTTTTAAATCAAAGTCTGTTTCGGTTCACTGGGAGTTTATGTTCACCCGCTCGATGTACCAGACTGACGATATGAGCCAACAGAGCCAACTTTTGAATCAAGTTGCGCACTTGGTTGATCAGGGAAAGATTAAAACCACCGTGACGCAGGTACTGTCGCCAATCAATGCAGAAAACCTAAAACGTGTACACCAACAAATCGAAAGCGGGACAACCAAAGGGAAAATTGTGCTGCATCGTTTTTAAACGCCAACATCTACATTAAATCTTGCAGTCATGCCCCCAGCCTTGCTGCAAGAGCTATTAATAATGCGGCGGTTTGTTACTCAGCGGATCAAAGGGTGCAATGCCGTCTGACAAATCTGAAGCTTCAACCCGGCGATATAACAGTTGCATCTGTTTTTTTAGATCGGCAATTTCCTGGGTCTGGATGGCCAGTTGCTGATTCAATTGTTCAACTAAATCATCCAAAAATGCAATTCGCACTTGCAAATCTTCAATGGGTGCGGAAAATGACGCGTGATCATCAAAATTTTGTGGTTTAGTCATTTCAGACCTCATCTGAACTTTTAGGAAACATTATGGCCTATATTACTTTAAGGGATGTCCATCTCGCATTTGGCGGACCTGCCTTACTCGACGGCGCGAACTTTAACCTGGAACGTGGCGAACGAGTCTGTTTAATTGGTCGTAATGGCGAAGGTAAGTCTACTTTATTAAAACTGATTGAGGGAAGCCTGTTACCCGATAACGGTGAAGTTTCCATTCAAAATGGTTTAACAGTATCCATGTTAGCCCAGGATGTCCCGATGGACTCGGGTAAAGTTGCGGATATCGTGGCTGAGGGTGCAGGTGCAGCAGCCAGTGTATTAAAGGAATATCACGAGGCCAGCGATGCCTGCGTGTTAGGCGATATGGAAGCCTGTGACCGTATGGGCATGCTGCAGCACAAACTGGACCAGCTCGATGGCTGGGCACTGGAAAACAAGGTCAATACCATTTTAGGTAAAATGGGACTTGATCCGAATGCAGACCTGGCAGATTTATCGGGTGGACGTAAGCGCCGTGTATTATTGGCTCGTGCCCTGCTGACCCAGCCAGACGTGCTGTTACTGGACGAGCCAACCAACCATCTGGATGTGGAAAGTATTGAATGGCTTGAAAAATTCTTGCTGGACCAGAACAACCTGACTCTGCTGTTTATCTCGCATGACCGTTCATTTGTTGACAGCATTGCCACGCGTATTGTCGAACTGGATCGGGGAACATTGCGTAGCTACGAAGGCAACTACTCGCGCTACCTCGACCTCAAAGCACAGCAGATGGAAGCAGAAGAAAAACAGAATGCCTTATTTGATAAAAAGCTGGCCGAGGAAGAAGCCTGGATACGTCAGGGGATTAAGGCCCGCCGTACCCGTAATGAAGGCCGTGTCCGTGCCTTAAAAGCGTTACGTGAAGAATCCAAGGCACGCCGTTACCAGCAAGGCAAGGTCAGCATGGCCACTCAGGAAGCCAATCGCTCGGGCAAACTGGTCTTTGAAATCGAGCACCTCAGCGTCAGTTATGATCACAAGCCATTGATCAAGGATTTCTCCGCCATTGTGTTGCGCGGTGACCGGATTGGTCTGGTGGGTGACAATGGGGTTGGTAAAACCACCCTGATCAAGGCAATTCTGGGTGAAATCGAGCATGGCGGTACCGTCAAGACCGGGACGCAACTCGAGATCGCCTATTTTGACCAGTTACGCAATGCACTCGATCTTGAAAAAACTGTAATGGCAAACGTTTCCGAAGGTTCGGACTTTGTCGATGTCAATGGAAACCGTCGTCATATCTATAGCTATTTGCAAGACTTCCTGTTCTCTCCGGAACGTGCCCGTACTCCGGTAAAAGCCCTATCTGGTGGTGAACGCAACCGTATTCTCCTCGCAAAATTGTTACTTAAGCCATCAAACCTGATCGTGATGGATGAGCCAACCAATGACCTGGATATGGTGACGCTTGAGTTGCTGGAAGAAATGCTGTCCGAATATAAAGGCACCTTGTTATTGATCTCGCATGACCGTGCCTTTATGGATAACGTGGTCACCTCAACATGGGTGTTTGATGGCAAAGGCAACATCGATGAATATATCGGTGGCTATCAGGACTATCTGGAACAGCGTCCTGACCAGAAAGTCGTTGACCAGAAGAGCGATGTCAAAAAGGCGCAGGCCAAGGCTGAAGCGGCTGCCGCAGCAGCAACAGTGCCGGCTGCAAAAAAAGCCAAGCTTAGCTATAAAGATCAACGTGAACTGGAACAGTTACCTGCCGAGATCGAGCAACTGGAAACAGAGCAGGCCGAGCTTTCAGAAAAACTGGCAGACGGCTCGTGGTTTGTGACAGATGCCCCTGCTGCTACAGCGGCAAGCCAGCGTCTGGCAGAAATTGACGAATTATTGCTTGAAAAGCTAGAGCGCTGGGATGAGCTAGAGAATCTCAGCAAAGGCAATTAAATCTGATCTGAGCATCTATCTGGTCAGGCTAGATGCTCTATTCAGGATTAAACCTTGAAACTCTCTTTTAATGACTGATAAATATTAAAATTTTCATCATCAAAACAGACAAAGACCACTTCTCGTACCGACTGGCTTTGCTTTAACTGTTCAGAGATGGTGCTCATGGCGATTTCAGCCGCCAGTGGTTTGGGAAAGCGATAAATACCTGTGGAAATGTTGGGAAATGCAATAGATCCGAGTTTCAGGTCTTCAGCCAGTTTAAAACTGTTGCGGTAGGCATGTTCCAATAATAAAGGTCATCGTGCTGTCCATCTACCCAGACCGGGCCAACAGTATGGATGACATAGTGTGCCGGCAACTGCCCGGCTGTGGTCACCACGGCTTCGCCTACCGCACAGCCGCCCTGCTGGGCACGGATTTTTTGGCAATCTGCCAAAATGGCTGCTCCCCCTTTTCGATGAATGGCACCATCAACCCCTCCGCCTCCCAGCAGTGAGGTATTGGCAGCATTAACAATGGCATCCATAGCCAGCCGGGTAATATCGGCTTTGATGATCTTGATCTCTTTCATTGCCCTCACCTGAAACTGTCTTTATTGATTTACCTGAGTCTTGAGCTTTTGTTCCGGATTTAAAGTTGTCTCAGGCTGTTCATGTTACACTGCTCCAAAATTCAACGTTATTCAACTTACTACGTTTATGAGCCAAAAACAGTCTTATCTACCTGGCGAATTTCAATGGGAATTTTTATTACCCAAATACTGGAAAATCTGGATCGCCATTTCTTTTCTTATGTTGCTGGCCATTCTCCCGTGGGCCATTCAATGGCGTCTGGCACATGGTCTGGCGGCTGTATGCTGGCATTTACTCAAGTCTCGCCGCAAGACTACCCTGCGTAATCTGGAGCTGTGTTTTCCAGAATGGTCACCTGCGGAAGTCGAAGCTCAGGCCAAGCAAGTTTTTGTCGATATGATGCTGGGGGTTTTTGAAACCCTGAATGCCTGGTACTGCCCGCAATGGTTTAAAGGTCGTCATAGCATTGAAGGACTGGAACATATTCAGGCAGCCCAGGCTCAGGGCAAAGGGATTTTAATCCTCGGTACGCACAGTACCCTGCTCGATGCTGGCGGATATATCAGTGCCCAATACTTCGAGCCGGATGTTGTCTATCGCCCGCAAAACAATCCATTGCTGGATATGCTGATTTATCGCGGTCGGGCCACCATCTATCAGCACCAGATCGATCATGATGACATGCGCAGCTTGATCCGTCGCCTTAAAGACGGTGGCGCCATCTGGTATAGTCCGGATCAGGATTTCGGCCTGAAACAAGGCGTCATGGCCCCGTTTTTTGGCGTGCCCGCTGCGACCGTAACAGCACATCGCCGCTTGCTGAAAATTTCAAAAGCGGTTGCAATTCCACTATATTTTTATCGCTACGGTGATGTACGTAATCCACAATACAAAGTGCTGATTGAACCGGTTGTGGACAATATGCCAAGCGAAGATGAAGTGGGTGATGCGATTCGGGTCAATCAGATTATTGAGGCTCAACTGCGCATTGCACCGACGCAATGGATGTGGTTCCACCGTCGTTTTAAAACCAGAGCCGAAGGTTACGAAAAAGTCTATTAAGCAACAAAGAGCCGATCCATAGATATGAATCGGCTCTTTCTTTAATAAAACAACAAGACTTAATTTGGGAAAATCACGCCTGAACTTAAATCGTAATAGGTGGGCTGGTTACTATATACCGAACCTAATTTCACATTGATAAACCAGCCCAGATTCCCCTGATCCTGTAAACGGTTCTGAATCTCGCCCGGTAAATCCAGTTTATAGATTGCATCTTCCTTAAATACCTTGGATTCAATCTGGGTGGTGCTGGCACTGTCACGCTCAAATAAATAACCTTTGGTATTAAAGAATGCAATGGCATTATCCTTATCAATCAGGTGATAACCTTCTGCGGCCTGCTGCTTAAGTAACAGGTCTAGCTTGGCTGGATTGTCCTCATAGAAACCCGCAGCAGTTTTCGGCATTTCAAAATAGCGATAACTATAAGTACCGTTATGAGTACTGCTGTTTACACAGGTGGGTACATAAAACGTGCCATTGGTTGTACCGTTATGGGTAAAGGTACTGCCCGCATAAATTAACTTACAGCCCTGAGCCCCGAGCTGGTTAAATACTGCCAGAATATTAGCGCGGCTGGTATCGGTCAAGAACCGGTTGTCATAACTATAAGTCGCTGGTTTTTTATCATTTTTTACAAATAAATATTTATAGTTATTGCTTGGTGACTCTCCTAGCGAGGACTTGTAGGCAAATCCGGCTTCACCTTGTTTTTTGATTTCGGCCAGCCAGTACAGATAGACATTGGCCACGACATTGGTATTTACATCAGCGATTTTATAACTATATGTGTCAGCCGACTCATTATTCCTGATATATAAGTTTTTAGCTTCAGGGAAGTCACTATTGGCTTTTTTGACATCCAGAGAAGTACTGGCCAGGGCAAAGCCCTGACGTCCCTGTTCATTGGCCTGCGCCAGGAAATCATCAAAAGAACTCTGGTTGTCCAGGAGCCGGTAACTTGCAGTGGCCGTTTTAACAGCCGGTTTTAACAGGCTATACCCTTCGATATTGGTGCGGGTATAACAGGTAATGACTTTAGATGGATCAACCGCATCCATATAAGCCTGAATATCTTTAATACTGGCTTTTTCATTGACAGCACACATGCCATCCCCTTTAAAGGCATAAGCTGAGGCGACGCCATTTCGATAGCGGTCACTATATTTCACCCGGTTTGCAGTGGTGCTGCCACTACTTTCTGTCGCAGCAATTTCAGTAATCAAGGCATCATCAGAGGCAACGGCGTAATTCTTAACCACTGCCCCGGTACAGTCGTCCTTTTCAAACTGACGTGTCTCTGTAGTAAAACGCACGCTATTGTCCGAAGTCTTATGTACGATCAGGTTTGAACGTTGTCCTTCATGGCAAAAGCCGGTTAACCAAGAGCCCACAAAGCGATCAGCCACAACCGGAGTGGGCGTCGGTGTTGGCGTGGGAGTGGGTGTCGGCGTAGGAGTAGGTGTCGGTGTGGGCGTTGGTGTAGGTGTGGGTGTGGGCGTCGGTTTTGAATCTGAATCATGATCCGAGCCACATCCGACCAGTACCGCACAGGTCACGCTCAGTGCCAGTTGTGTCCATATATTTTTCATTGTTTTACCCTCTGTGTGATTTTTTCACATTTTATTCGTGTGAAAATTTAACACTTTTTTGCTTGAGTGCAAATATATTTGTGCTTAAATAAATAACGGAAGGTCAAAAATCTTGACTAGGGACAGGGAAAAGCTATGGGTAAACATGAAAAATTAGCCAGACAATTCAGTGCATTACCTACTGAATGGCAGAACTGGCTAGAAGAAAACCTGAAACGTGGCTGCCCTCCTCTGGATTTAGTCAATATTTTGCAGCGTGAAGGTCTGATCCAGCTTGAACCTGATGATTTAGCTGACACGCCAGCGGCATCCCGACCTGAGCAACTGTATGCCCCCACAGTGACAGATGAGCAGACTCAGTCCGTTCGCATTCTTAATCACCAGCAGCAGAAATGGCTCGCGCAGGCCGTATTGGATGGCTCGGATCTGACCGATATTTATCAATCGCTACAACAGCAGGGCTGCACTGAAAGCACGATTGCACAAGCGTTGACCCGGCTCCACCAGCATCCTTATTTTCAAATTGCACGGGAACAGCATTTTCTGGTCCGGAAACGCAACTGGCTGCTCAATACCCTGGACCGTTTTGCCCGTTTAAATCCGGCATACCTGCAAGTTCAACGCATCCCCTGTCCTTCATTCGGGCAGTTTATCCGGCATTATTACAGCCGGAACCTGCCTGTTATTTTTACCGATTCAGTGTCTCACTGGCCTGCATTGAAAACATGGTCTCCCCAATACTTCAAAGATACTGTCGGCAGCCAGCAGATCGAAGTACAGTGCAACCGTGAACAGGACCCGATGTTTGAACGGAATTCCATTCAGCATAAGACCAGAATGCAGATGAATGAATTTGTCGAGCTTGTTGAGCGGGCCCAACACTCCAATAATTTTTATATGACCGCCAACAATGCCAAAGCCAGCCAGTCCAGTCTGGCTGTCCTGTTTAACGATCTGGATCATTTTCATGGCTATACCGACCATAGCCAGCGCGATGATCGCAGCTTTATCTGGTTTGGCCCCAAAGGCACATTTACCCCCTTACACCATGACCTGACCAATAATATTCTGGTTCAGATTTACGGCCGCAAGAAAGTGACCTTGATTCCGGCACTGCAAGTGCCCTATCTGTATAACGATGTAGCCGTGTTTAGCCAGGTGGCCGATCCTCACCAGACCGATTTGACCGCCTCATTTCCAGATTTTGCGCAAAGCAGTAAAATCGAATGCATTCTGGAACCCGGGGAAGCTTTATTTATTCCGCTGGGCTGGTGGCATTGTGTCGAAAGTCTGGACATTTCCATCAGTGTTTCGTTTACTCATTTTAAGATCGACAATGGCGGAGCAGAATTCTTCCCATCGTCCAGCCATTGTTAGACTGGCCCGCCCAGTTACTGATACGTTTCAATTATGCAGAGGCTTTCATGGTAAAACCCACACATCAGGTGATGAATGACAAAGCACCCGTTGCCAACCCTGCGCAGGGGCTTATTGCACAGGAAGCAGAAACCACATTGGAAAGCATTTTTCCAATGATGCAGCATATTGCACGCTGGCTCATTCATTCAGGTGTCGGTTATACCGACTTTGTGGCGGCTCTAAAGCCCATCTTTTATGAACAGGCACTGGCTGAACTTGACCGGATTCAACAGAATAAAACCGATTCGGCAGTCAGCCTGTTATCAGGACTGCACCGTAAAGATGTCAGTGCTTTTCGGCAACAGGCCAGCCAAAGCAGCACCGAAACACCCAGTGTTGCCATTAGTGTTCCGGCCCGTGTCATTGCCCGCTGGGTTGCACTGGATCTTCCACAACAGATTCCGGTTTCGGGTGACGAAGACAGTTTTGAAGCACTGGTCAGACATATCTCGACCGAAAAGCACCCACGTTCAATTCTGTTTGAATTGCAACGTTTAGGCGTGGTGGAACAGCACGGCCAGATGGTGGTGCTACAGCAGAACAGTTTTACACCCGACAACCAGATGCAGGAAAGTAAAGCCCTGTTCTCTGCCAACCTGACCGATCATCTGGCTGCTGGCATTGACAACTTTATCAGTGAAAAAAACTTTACCCATCTCGAACAGGCAGTGCATGCCGAAAAGTTAACGGCCCAGTCCGTTGAAGCACTGCGGCAGCTCAGTATCGAGCTCTGGCAAAATATGGCTAAACAACTCTTGAATGCCGCCATTCATCATTGTGAACAGGACCAGGATCAGGCAGATGCCAACTATCAATTCCGGTTTGGGGTCTATCAGTACGATGCACAAATAAAACTGCAAGTGCCTTATACTTTTAAGGATAAATAAAAATGAAAACCATAATTTTCCCGGGCTTTTTTGTCGTTTCAGCCCTGATATTGACCGCATGCGGGGAAAACTTTTCAGCAGCCAATGTCAGTCTGGGAGGCAGTGGCTCGGGCACCCAGAAACCGTTACCGGGTGGTGGTGGCAATGGCGGGATTTCAAATCCATCTACCGGAGATAAAGATGAGCGTTATGAATATTTCGTCACTGCGCCTCCAGAAAGCCAGAGTAACTGTAACGGCATACAGCGTAATTTGCGCTTAATTGACGGGGAAACCGGACAGCCGTTAACACTAAACGCTGTTCATGCCCTGGCCAAGTCTCCCTTACAGGTTGAAATTACAAATACGACTGCCGATTATATTTATCAGCTTGTCCCTTCGTGCCGTCCTGTTGAATTTCAGGTGGGTGATACCGTCATTTTTCACGGCCAGTCTTTCAGATGTGCTGACGGGCAAGATGAATTACAGGTCTTACGCCCCTACGAAACGCGTCATTATGAGCTGGATCTCAACTTTGCAGAAACCGAGTTGCCTTTCACTGTCAACTATAAGGCCTTCTACCATACCACTCCGCCTACTCCTGAAACGGTGTGGGAAAAATGTGATGCGGCACAGCTCGGCATACCGATCCATAAACGGCGTATTCATAGTAACCCTGAACCGGTAGACCCGTCTGCGCCCTTACCGGAAATTCCAAAAGGTGAAAAGCCAGAATAAGACATACGATAATGAGCAAAAATTAAAACCCGGATCTCGCATCCTGCAAGACCCGGGCAAATGAGGTTGTGCTTTCACGTTATTTTTATTGTGTTGCGTCCATCGCATGCATCATATCCATGATGACTGTTCCATCTCAGCGTTGCTGTCCTTAAGCGGAAATCCATTCCTGCATCCCTGTGCTGATGTATTTAGAATAAATCTTTTGTACGGGCAGGACTATTCGTTGCAAACTTAAATCCATGTACGAAATAACGTACATTAATTAGTTAAAGTTTAAAATAAGCCGGTTTGCGGTATTTGCCAGATCAGGATCGCGACCGTCATTCAGCACTTTTTTCAATGCTATTGATGCGGTTGCGCCAACGGGTCTGTTACCTTTTTTTCTTCCTGTTCTGCCTTTTCTATGCCTTCTTGTATCGCCTCTTGCGCTTCCTGTTCATCTTCGGCAGTCTGTTGCAATGATTGCTGTTGTTGTTCAAATAGACGGTCTGTTTGTAAAACCACATAAATCGGAAAATGATCTGAACCGATATGCGACAAACGCTTCATCTTGACCAGACCAAAATCTGTACTATGAAAGATATGATCCAGCGACCAGCGCAATAACGGATAATCGGCGTGGAAGGTATTCATAAAATAGCGCCCCACCCGAGGGTCAAGCAGACCGCTAATCCGCTGGAATAAACGTGTTGTTCTGGACCAGGCCACATCATTCAGGTCACCCATCACAATACAGCTCTGGTCATGATCTTTGATCTGGTCACCGACCAGCAGCAGCTCTGCATCTCTGAGAGTCGAATCTTTGGCCTCAGTGGGACTTGGCGGCTTTGGATGTAAACAATACAGTTTGACCTGTACTCCCGAAGCCAAAGTCAGCCAGGTATGGATGGAAGGAATTTCATCACTTAAGATGAACTTCACTTCGGTATGGTTTAACGGCAGGCGGCTATAAAGATGCATCCCGTACAGATTCTCTAGCGGTACCGGTACCCGGAACGGATAATCTGGCTCGATCTTGCGAAGTGCCTGTTGCCAGGCCGCATTGGATTCCAGCGTTAGCACTACATCAGGTTTCAGGTTCTCAATATGCTCAAGTAACAGATGATATTTATCGTTTGGCGTCAGGACATTGGCAACCAGCAAGGAAAGCTGCTGATCAGGCTTCAGTTGTTCCGGCCTGACCTGCTGCACCTGTTTTTTCCATAGCGGCGTATAGGGCAAGACCATTTTGAGCTGGTAGGCAATCGCAGCGACCAGCCCCACAAACAGGACTTCGGTGCCCAGGCTCCAGTCTGGCAGTCCGAATAGCATCGCAGCCCCCGTCCCGATCCCCAGTGCCAAGATTTGCAAGCGGGGAAAATCGGCTCCCCGAATCCACCATTCATCTCTCGGGATCAAAGACCAAAACGAAAGCCATATCACCACTGCTGCGCAAATCTGAATCCACATCATCTTCATTTTTCTCTTAGGGATAGCATAGATTTACAATAAAGCTGTCGCTTTATCAATTTTCTCTCTAATATAAACAAGATATTCCACTCAATAAACTGACCGTTTTACATAGCTAAGGCTTGCAGTTGTGGACGCTTTTGATACACTCAAACCCCTTTAAATTTTTTTACATACCGAGGCACAATGACATGAAAGTAGGTCTGGTCGGTTGGCGTGGGATGGTTGGTTCCGTCCTGATGCAACGTATGGTTGAAGAGAATGATTTTGCTCATATCGAGCCATTCTATTTCTCTACCAGTAATGCAGGTGGTGAAGCGCCTGCATTTGGTGGTAAGACTGCCCCAGCACTTATGGATGCAACGGACATTAACAGTCTGAAGCAAATGGATGTCATTTTAACCTGCCAAGGCGGTGATTACACCTCTGAAGTTTTTCCAAAGCTCAAGGCCGAAGGCTGGGATGGCTACTGGATTGATGCAGCATCGACCCTGCGTATGGCAGATGATGCAATCATTGTGCTTGATCCGGTAAACCTGCACGTGATCAAGGATGGTCTGGTAAACGGTACCAAAACTTTTGTTGGTGGTAACTGTACCGTTTCGCTGATGTTGATGGGCTTAGGTTCACTGTTCCAGAACAATCTGGTGGAGTGGGCAACCTCAATGACCTATCAGGCAGCTTCGGGTGCAGGTGCACAAAACATGCGTGAACTGATCACAGGCATGGGCTATCTGTATAACAATACCAAAGACTTACTGGATGATCCTAAATCTGCAATTCTTGACATTGACCGTCAAATTGCCGACCTGCAACGTGGTGAAGGTTTTCCGAAAGCAAACTTCGGCGTACCATTGGCAGGTTCATTGATTCCATACATCGACAAGCAGCTTGAAAGCGGCCAGTCAAAAGAAGAATGGAAAGGTCAGGTCGAAACCAACAAGATTCTGGGTAACCAGCAAATTGTGCCAATCGATGGTCACTGTGTCCGTATCGGTGCAATGCGTTGTCACTCTCAGGCATTGACCTTGAAACTGAAAAAAGATGTCGCACTGGACGAGATCGAAGACATGATCCGCAACTCTAGCCAGTGGGCAAAAGTGGTGCCAAATACCCGTGAAGCATCCATGACTGACCTGACTCCGGTGGCCGTTACAGGCACATTGACTGTACCAGTCGGCCGTTTGCGTAAGCTGAATATGGGTAAAGAATATCTCGGTGCATTTACGGTCGGTGACCAGTTGCTCTGGGGTGCGGCCGAACCGCTACGCCGTATGCTGCGTATCCTGGTTGAATACAAGAACGCTTAAGCAAAAATCCCGAAAAATCAAAAGCCGATCACATTTGATCGGCTTTTTTATGCCGATGCAACATGAAGAATTTACAATTCATTTACATCACGGTAATGTATACTTTTTTCTGACCATAACATCACTTTTTCATGGATCGAGATGACTGTTTATAACAAATTAAAAATTGCCATTTTAGCCATAATTTCGTCACAACATCTTTATGCCATTACACTTGATCCATTGCAAATCCAGTCTGCCCCAGGCGAATTGCTCTATGCTGAAATGAGTTTTCATCAGGCAGATCCCGACTCGAAATTTGAGGTGAGTCTGGCCACTCCGGAAGACTTGATGATGATCGGGGCCTCGCATCAGCCTCCTGCCAACCTGAACTTTTTTACACGTCGTAACAATCAGGGAGAAGGAGTCATTGTCATTACTTCTTCCCGCCCGATGACCGATGCTGAATTGAATATCATTATCAAGATACAAGAAGGCGGCGCTGCCCATCTAAAACAGATTCGCCAGTCCATGCGCCAGCCAGCCAAGGCAACACTCAATGCCAGAAACAGCAACGAGAAGGCTCTGACCCCCAAGTTTATTGTCAGTGAAAAAGATATTGCACTCAATCTACCTGAAAGCACCCGCTTCAATGTTGCAACGGCCAATACCGACGCCCAGCCGCCTCAGCAGGAGAGATTGCTCAATGCCGCATTTGCCCTGCCGCCGGTCTTAAAAACACCGCAGACTTCGGCTCCGCTCCATGCTGCAGCCATCGCTGTGGCCGCGCCAGCCGGAGCAGAACCGGCCCCCGGCTCACCTGCGACACAGCCAGTTGCCGGTTCAGGCAACAAAAATGAAACTGTCGTTACGGCGGCATACCAGCCACAACATGATGCGACACGTGTTGTACAGGCAGTTGAAGATCCGGAAACAACCAAGGCCCAGTATCAGGCCAAAGAGCTTGCAGCCACCCCAAAAAAAGCTCCTGTTCAGCCCCCAGCAACGCCATCAGATGAGACTGCACAACAACATGTAGTACAGCGTAATGAATCATTATGGAGTATTGCACAGCGTATTGCCGGACAAACCCGACAACCGGTATCTCAGGTAATGCATCAAATCAAGATGCAAAATGAACATGCCTTTATTGGTGGTCATGCAAACCGGCTTAGACAGGGCTCACAGCTGAATATCAATCTCGCCGCAAGCGCAACCCAGCAGCACAGCAAAGCGAACCAGATGGCCGCCCAGACCCAGCGTCCGGCCAGCAGTAAGGCCAAATATCGCCTACAACAGGCCGAAATGTCTTTAGTGGCTGAAAGTCAACAAGATTCTAGTAGCGGAAGTGCCAAAAAAGACACATTACAACCTAAAACCAGTGCAGACTTGTCATTAAAAGTTATGACAGCTCGTGAAAAAACCGTTACATTACAAAGAAACGTCACCCAGTTAGAATTGGCACTACACCAGAAGGAACAACGCATTCAACTGTTAAATGCACGACTTGCCGAGTTGCAGGAGCAATTGAAAGCACAGCAGGAAACTAAAAAGCCAACACGCTAGCTGACGAAAAGACTCTCATAAATTTGTATAAAAGCGGCTCTATCTTTAAGGGGTAAAGATCATGTCAAATATCATCATTGTACTACTGGTCATTGTGCTGGTAGTCGCGATCTTTTTGAAAAAACGTGAAAGTAATCAGGCCAATACTGCAACAAAAAAAGCGACAGCCAAAAGCGCCAAAAAAACTGCAGCCAAGACGGCTTCACGTACCACTCTTGTTCGGGAAGAGCAGGAACTTGCCCCTCAAGTAACAACTGCGATTTCTGAAACGCTTCGCCAGCAGCTTGAAAAACAGATTCAGCTTGGCAATTTCCAGGCTGCCGAAGCACAAATCAATCAGGCATTAAAACAAGACAATTCGCAGCATGAACTTTATCTGTTTTTACTGGATATCCATCTCAAGCAAAAAGATGATTTTGCAATCGATCAGCTGATCAAACATGTGCATGCACTCAAGCTTGAAGATATTGCCCAGGCCGCCGAGATCAAGCATCGCGAATATGTACAGAACAAACAGCCCGATTCGATCGAGTTTGCTTCTGCCGCACAACATTTCCACCAAAGCTCGCCGGAATCAGCCGCTCAAGACCATAGTGCAGATTTTGATGCTTTGGTACAAACCCCAGCGGCGCAATCTTTTGAAGACCTGCAATCAGAATATGCCGCTCCAGCAGAAGAAGCAGCAAAACCTGTAGAAGCAGCCCCTGAAATACAACCTTTAGACTTCAACTTTTCTTTTGAACAAAAGGAAACGGTTGAACCGGCCCCGACACCTGTTGAAACACCTGAAGCTAAACAGCAGCAGCCGCTTGAGTTTTCTTTTGATCTGGATTCAACCCCAGCGCAGACTGAACAGGGCAAAGTTGAAGACACTAAACCCGAATTAGACTTTAACTTTGCAGATTTAGAAGTTGTTCCACATCAGCCTGAAGCTAAACAGCAAAGTACAGAAACAGCACCAAGCTTTGATTTCAGTTTTGAACCGTCTCAAACGCAAGCTGAAGAAAAAACCTCGGTTGAAGAGACTGAATTTTCATTTGACAATGTAGCGCCCGCACCGGTTGCTGAACCTAAAGCTGAATTTACACCAGCACCAGCTCAAGCTCTAGCAAGTCATGATCCACTGGTACAATCCTTCCCGGACTTGCAACAGCTCGATGAAGCCCAGCTCAACTTAGAACTGGCCGAACAATATATTGAGCTGGGTGCCTACCAATCTGCCCGTGAATTGTTAAAAAATACCTCGGGGTTGAATGCCGAACAGCAACAACGTTCAGAAATTTTACTGAATCAAATAGCTTCCTGAATTTGATCAGTCTAATATAAGCAGTCTCTAGGACTGCTTTTTTTATGATGAAAAAAATCGCTTTAATCTATATGGGTGGAACTTTTGGCTGTGTTGGCGAACCGTTAATGCCAATGCCGGAACAGGACTTTTTACCCCTGCTCAGCAAGGTGATCCCCCCCCATCTACAGGTCGAATGTTTCGCTGCACCCAGTATTAAAGACAGTAGTGCCTGTACCGCAACCGACTGGCTGCAACTGGTACAACAGATCCAACAATTACAACTCGATGGCTTTCAGCATTTCGTGATTATTCACGGAACCGATACTCTCAGCTATGCCGCAGCAACACTGGCACGCTTCCTTGGACATTCCTGCCATGCGATTATTACCGGTAGCCAATATCCGTTACTCAATGTTGAAGGCAACGATACACGCGAATTTACCGATGCAACCGGCAATTTATACCTGGCACTCGAACAGGTACTGGACCTGCCAAGCGGAGTCTATCTGGCTTTTCACCACCAGGTATTCCATGCCCAGACAACCCTCAAAGTGCATACCACGGAACTGGATGCATTTAGCGGGGTTCGGGCCGAACAGCATTGCCCTACCACAGCAGATGCCTTGATCATACAGCCTGAGCATATTGCAAAAGCAGCGCAAATGAGCATGCTCAACCTGATGTTACAGCCAATTGCCAAAGAGCAACTGATCATGCAGCTCAACAACCTGCTGCTTGATCCACCTGATTTTCTGGTCTTGCAAGGGTTTGGTACCGGTAATATTGCCGTTAATGATGAAATCCTCGGGTTATTTGAAGCGTTTTATCAAAAACAGTGCCTGCCAATTATCAGTACCCAGGTTACTTCCGGACAGCTGGACCAGCGCTATGCCGTCAGCACATGGATTCAATCTGCCAAAGTTTTGCTCAATGATTGTCATAGCCATGCCGATTTATATGCAAAAGCCCTGCAAATGTATTTAAAATACCCGACCCACCAACAATGCTTCGATCATTGGCAACAACACTAGGACTGAGGTTAGAACATGCAACGTTATGCAATTGGTATTGAATTTTGCGGTACTCAATACCGTGGTTGGCAAACCCAACAGCCTGGCGTTGTCACTGTGCAGGAAAGCATCGAAAAGGTGTTGAGTAAAATTGCCAATGAACCGGTCATGTTGCATGGCGCAGGCCGTACCGATGCCGGTGTGCATGCAACCAATATGGTGGCACATTTTGATACCGCAGCGATCCGTCCGGAACAAGGCTGGATTCGGGGGGCCAATAGCCAGCTGCCTAAAGATATTTCAATCCAGTGGATCAAGCGCATGGATGAAAACTTCCATGCCCGCTTTAAAGCCATCGCCCGCCGTTATCGTTATGTGGTATATAACGCTCCAACACGTCCAGCCTTGCTGCATAAACAGGTAACCCATCTCTACCAGAACCTGGATGTTGCAAAAATGATTGCCGCGGCATCCAAGTTCGAGGGAACCCATAACTTTGAAACCTTCCGTGCTGCGGCCTGCCAGTCAAATCAGCCCGTGCGTCATGTAAAACATTGTCGCCTGTTTGAGCATGGCCGTTATCTGGTACTGGATATTCAGGCAGACGGTTTCTTGCACCATATGGTGCGTAATATCATGGGCTGCCTGCTCGAAATCGGTCAGGGCATGTACGACATTGACCATATCGACACCATGTTTGCAGCAGAAGACCGTACTGCTGCCGGCATTACCGCTCCTTCTGATGGGCTGTATTTTATTCAGGCTTATTATCCGGACGAGTTTGACCTGCCCAAGACACCACTAGGCCCTCACTGGCTCAATTTACCCGAATAAGCAAGGCACCACTCGACATAAAAAAGCCTGATCACAACTGGATCAGGCTTTTTTGTTGCGGAATGATTAACGCTGTTTGCGCTTACGGTATTCTACCGGTGTTTCATTGGTCCAGCGCTTAAATGCACGATAGAACGTACTCGGCTCGGAAAATCCGGTCAAATACACGATTCGTTCCACACTTTCACTGGTGTTGGCCAAGAGCTTTTTCGCCAGACGGCAACGATAATCCGAAAGAATTTGCTGGAAGCTGGTATTGGCTTCACTCAGTTGTGTCCTTAAGCGGCGCGGGGTGATATTCAGTTGTGCTGCCACTGTTTCCAGCGTGGTTTCACCACTTTCCAGAGTCGAGCCAATGGCACGGCGCACCTCCCCTACCAGATCGTATCGCGCCAGTTCCTGTAATTTTTCAATTGCCAGTTGCTCATGCAATTGCAGGAGCTCGGGTTCAGCCTGCCACAATGGATAGTCCAGTACCGCAGCATCAAAATACAGTCGTGTTTCTTTTTGCCCCAAACTGACCGGACAGCCATACACCCGGAAATATTCGTCATCGGCAGCGCCTTCACTGAAATTAAAATCAATGTAGATAGGCTCGAACTGACCTTCGGTAATAAACTTGAAGAAACGTAAAATGCCAGACATGGCACATTCCGAGAAATGACGGTTGACCAGATTATCTGACCAGAACTGCTCGCCATTGGTCAGATAGCAACGTCCGTCCTCGACAACCAGTTTGGCATCAAAGGCATCGCTAATCAGGCGCTGGTAGGCCAGAGCACGCTTTAACCCTTCACCAAAGGTTTCACTGCTGATAAATAAATGTTCAATGACTTGTCCACGATACAGGGGTAAATGCTCCCCCAGATGGAGTCCGATATCAGGGTCTTTACTGACGTCCTGAGCCGCAATCCAGAAAGCATTTTGTGCACTCAGGGGCGTTCTTGCATTAGTATCAACCTGATTTAATGCCACGCCGGCTTTTGTTAAAATCTCTTCGGTTGGTAATCCTGCTTTACGAATTGCCTGATAACCAAAGCGCAATACAACTGATGCATCTGTTAGCTGACCCACGCAGTGCCCTTCCCTGTAAATACGTTATTATGACAATGAACAACAATTTTAGATTAACGTTGATTGACCAAACTGACAACAATATTCTGCTTATTTTGTTAAAAAAATTCAGAAATTGTCCGACAGTTTCTTTCGGTTAATATGTGACAGCCTTATAGCGACTTGATCTTGTAAATTTTAAATAAATTGACTATAATTTGCGCCTTCCCAATTTGATCATCAGGTAGGCTATGGCCAATAAAGAGGAACTCATTGAGTTCGAAGGCGTTGTCACCGAAACGCTTCCTAATACGATGTTCCGTGTACGTTTAGAAAACGGTCACGAAGTTATTGCTCACATTTCTGGTAAAATGCGTAAACACTATATTCGTATTTTGACAGGTGACAGTGTAAAAGTTGAAATGACACCTTATGATTTAACCAAGGGTCGTATCACTTATCGTGCACGCTAAGTCAGATTAGTGAATGCAAAAAAGCCACATCTTTATGTGGCTTTTTTTATGCCCGTTTCTGAGTTTACTCACTCAAGCGTGTCGTTTTACATGTGCCCGCTTCACATTCACGTAACCGCTCCTGCAGCCAGTTATTACGCTCCAGGGTCATGTTCAGGCGACACTGGATATTTTCAGTACTTTGCAGGTTATCGCTACATTCAGCATCGCGATAACGAATCCAGGCCAGCTGGGACTTTTTTAAAATTTTTTCCTGGGTTTCGTTCAGGTATTTACGTACCAGCTGATAGTTTTTATTGAGGTCGGTATCAGCGCCCAGATAAATTTTGTTGGTACAGTAAACATCATCATAACTACTACGTGTTTTATCACAATTATCCGCATAACTTAGTGTCGCCACGACACTACTGATCAATCCGAATAGTAACCTGTACATAAAACTTTCCACATCTTTTAAATTTCAGGCTCATCTAAGCATATTTTGCTTCTCTTTAATATTACCCAAAAGTAGACAAGTTTGTACATTTTTGTCTTTATCTGCAGCTCGCCTTAGAATAGGAAAATGAGCGACAGCATTCAGGATGATCACATGACACATTATAAAATATATCTGGCCGCGCTCGTTCTGGGCTTGCAGGGATGCGCAACGTCTGGAATGCGGCCTGTTCCTTTACAGGACTATTTACAGCCGTATCTTGGCCAGTCCGCCGATCAGATCCAGCAAAACCTGAACTTGCGTCATTTGGGATTTCAGACACTCAAACAACCGCAGCGAAGCAAAGAACAGCTGATTTTTACGGTACTGCGCCCGATCCAGATTCCGGTTCCGATGGCACAGTCTTATGGAGATCTAGGCTCACCGATGAGTGGTTCAGTGCGATTAGGATCGATCTCGACCAGCCAGCAATCTTATGATGTAAATTTCTATTGCCATATTATTTTCGAGCTGGACCGGCAGCAAATCGCCCGTGCCATCCGTTATGAAGGCAAGGCCTGCTAAAGGTCCAGCATAAAAAAACGCAGCTTTTGCTGCGTTTTTACTTTTGATACCGCTTAGTTCAGCGCAGTAACAACCGCCTCACCCATCGCATCTGTACCCACTTTGGTCATGCCTTCAGACATGATGTCAGCGGTACGCAAGCCTTGATCCAGTACCTGGCCAACGGCATCTTCAATCGCCTTGGCAGCTGCTTCTTCACGGAAGGTATAACGCAACATCATCGCCACTGACAGTACCGTCGCCAATGGATTGGCAATGTTCTGGCCTGCGATATCTGGTGCAGAGCCGTGACATGGCTCATACATGCCTTTGCCAGTTTCATCCAGTGAAGCAGATGGCAACATGCCAATCGAGCCTGTCAACATTGCAGCTTCATCAGACAGGATATCGCCAAACAGGTTGCCTGTAACAATGACATCAAACTGCTTTGGTGCACGCACCAGCTGCATCGCTGCGTTATCAACATACATATGCGATAACTGGATATCCGGATACTGCGCCTGCTGTAAATCCGTCACGGTCTGCTTCCAGAGTTCGGTCACTTCCAGTACGTTGGCCTTATCTACTGAACAGACTTTGCCGCCACGTAATCCCGCCAGTTCAAATGCAACCTTGGCAATACGCTTGATTTCAGTTTCGGAATAAACGTCGGTGTTATAGCCCTGTTTCTCGCCATTTTCCAGCTCACGAATACCGCGCGGCTGGCCAAAATAGATCCCGCCCGTCAATTCACGCACAATCAGGATATCCAGACCTGCTACAATCTCCGGCTTCAAACTTGAGGCATCTGCCAGTTGCGGATATAAAATGGCTGGGCGCAGGTTAGCAAATAAATTCAGTTCACTACGGATTTTTAACAATCCCCGTTCCGGACGAATCGAACGCTCGATACTGTCCCATTTAGGTCCACCAACCGCCCCAAGTAAAATGGCATCTGCCTTCTTTGCCTGCTCGCTGGTCACAGCCGGATACGGTTCGCCATGTGCATCGATTGCAGCACCGCCGAGCAAGCCATGCTCCCATGTCAAACCTAGATTAAATTTATCATTGACCTTGGTTAACACCTGTTCTGCTGCAGCTACGATTTCAGGACCAATGCCATCACCCGCTAAAATTAAAATATGTTTAGACATCTACTTTTCCAGTTTTCATATAGGCAGTTTTGACACTGCGAGCCGATTAAACCTTTTTCTCAACAAACTCGCCCAGACCTGTACTGACGTCAAAAGGACGACAGAAGCGGCGGATGGTATGTTGCTCCTGTTGTAAATCTACACACAGCGGATCAGGCACAGAAACGTTCAGCAAACTGCCTGAGCGGCGTGTCCGGTCTCGATACATTTTAAAGGTATAGCGCACATGCGGTTTGAACGCATGGATGACATGGAAAGTTTCTGCACGATCGGGAGAAATTGGATAAAAGCGGATGACGACTTCATATTGCTTGGCGGGCAAGCTTAAATAAACCTGCTGTTTCCGGCTAAATACCGAACCGTGTAACCGCACGATCCCACGTTCCATCGCCTGCTGGCTGATCCGGTGGGTCTTGGCATCGATTACCGCAATATTGCCAATACGTTCAAACTCACAACTCTCAACACCTGAACAATATAAAGTCGTGTTGTCCGCCTTACTTTCCAGCGTGTTCTGTGCAATACGGACCTGATCAACCACGTTCGGTGCATTCTGACACGCGGTTAAACTCGTACCAACACATAGACACAGTAAAATACTGCGAGCGAATGTTCTTTTCATTATTCAAGCCCAGTCCTCATGCCTTGTTAACATGTAAGCAAAAAATTATTCGCTAGCATGTTAACAAGAGTTCAATGTCTGCGCTATGGCTATGTTTAAAATGTCCAAGACGAAGTGTAATTTCGTCTACCAAAATCAGGCCTGTATATCCTGAAATACCCATGGACGTGCCTGTTTCGCTTTCGCTTCATAGGCACGGATATCCTCTGCAACCTGCAAGGTTAAGCCGATATCATCCAGACCATTCAACAAACAGTGTTTACGGAACGGATCAACTTCAAATTTAAATGCCTGACCTGATGGAGTGCGAACTTCCTGTGCCTCCAGATCAATGGTTAACTGATAACCTTCGGTTTCAGCACATTCCTTAAATAACTGATCGACTACCTGCTCAGGCAAGATCACCGGCAACATGCCATTTTTAAAGCAGTTATTAAAGAAAATATCGGCAAAGCTAGGGGCAATCACGGTACGGAAACCATATTCGCTCAAGGCCCACGGCGCATGCTCACGACTTGAACCACAACCGAAATTGCTGCGTGCCAATAAAATGCTAGAACCTTGATAACGTGCCTTGTTTAAAACGAAATCAGGATTTTTTGGGCGCTTGCTGATGTCCTGTCCCAAATAGCCTTCATCCAGATAGCGCAACTCATCAAATAAGTTGTCACCAAAGCCGGTACGTTTGATGGATTTTAAAAACTGTTTTGGAATGATCAGGTCGGTATCGACATTGGCACGGTCTAAAGGTGCAACAATCCCTTGTTCTACAGTATATTTTTTCATGATTGTTTCCTAAAAATCTGTAACCTCTCCCTTACCCTCTCCTTTAAGGAGAGGCAACCCCTTCTCCCAAAGGGAGAAGGTTAGGATGAGCGGGTATAAAGGCTTTAATTAAAATGTCCGAACATCAACAAAATGGCCTGCAATGGCTGCTGCAGCGGCCATGGCCGGACTGACCAGATGGGTACGTCCGCCATTGCCCTGACGACCTTCAAAGTTACGGTTTGAAGTCGAGGCACAATGCTCACCTGGCTGTAACTTGTCAGCATTCATTGCCAAGCACATTGAACACCCCGGTTCACGCCACTCAAAGCCGGCTTCCAAGAAGATCTGGTCCAGACCTTCCTGTTCTGCCTGTTGTTTTACCAAGCCCGAGCCCGGAACAATCATGGCCTGCTTGATACTTGCCGCCACTTTACGGCCTTTCACCACATCGGCAGCTGCACGGATATCTTCAATGCGCGAGTTGGTACATGATCCAATAAAGACGCGATCCAGCTGGATATCAGCCAGGGCCTGTCCAGCGGTTAAACCCATGTATTGATAAGCACGGGTCCAGTCATTGCGTTGTACCTCATCTTTGGCCTGTTCCAAGGTTGGTACGGCCTGTGTCACCGGAATCACCATTTCTGGCGAGGTTCCCCAAGACACTTGCGGTTCGATCTCGGCACCATTTAACACCACCACCGCATCAAATATGGCATCTTCGTCTGAGTGCAAGGTATTCCAGTATTCAACCGCCTGATCCCACTGTTCACCTTTGGGTGCATAGTTACGGTCTTTGACATAGGCAATGGTCTTGTCATCAACGGCGACCATTCCTACACGGGCACCGGCTTCAATCGCCATATTACAGACTGTCATGCGGCCTTCCATCGACATGTCACGGAAAACCTGTCCGCCAAATTCGATGGCATAGCCTGTACCGCCTGCTGTACCGATCTTGCCGATAATCGCTAACACGACATCTTTAGAGGTCACGCCTTTACCCAATACACCATCGACACGTACCAGCATGTTTTTTGATTTCTTCTGTACCAGACATTGTGTTGCCAAGACATGCTCAACCTCAGAAGTTCCGATACCATGTGCCAGGCAACCAAAGGCCCCATGTGTAGCAGTATGCGAGTCACCGCACACCACGGTCATGCCCGGTAAGGTCAAACCTTGCTCCGGGCCAACCACATGGGCAATCCCCTGACGGATGTCGTTGATTCCAAACTCAACGATATTAAATGTTTTACAGTTGTCGTCTAACGTCTGAACCTGAATACGCGAGGTATCATCTTCAATCCCGGCAATGCCTTGTTCACGCTCTTTTTTAGAAGTCGGTACATTGTGGTCAGGCGTTGCGACATTGGCACTTAAACGCCATGGCTGGCGATCGGCAAGCTGTAATCCTTCAAATGCTTGCGGGCTGGTGACTTCATGCAATAAATGACGGTCGATATAGATCAGGCTTGAACCATCATCACGCTGTTTTACCAAGTGATCATCCCACAATTTGTCATACAAAGTTTTGCCTGCCATGTCGTCGCCCTCCATCGTGCTTGCCATCGGTCTGGGTATTGTTATCTTGATTTGATTATAGCAATCGATTCACATAAATCTAATTTATCATTTTTATAAATTGACAAACTTTTTGGAATAATAAGTGCTTCTTTTTCCTGTGTTGTGATTGATAAAATAACAATATGTGTAATCAGAATTTGCCCGTCTTATTTTAGCCTAGATGAGCCTGTATCAGGGCAGATTTAAGTGAATCTTCATTCTATTTATAAAAACAATCGTGATAAATCGAAATTTCTTTTTTACATTTTAAATGATAATGATTATTATTTAATTAAACAGCGAGCAATAGGTGAACACAATGGCAAATATCCAGCAATTCGTACTCAATAACCGGCGTACCTTAAAAAAGACCTTGAGTTATTACATCATGCATATTAGTGTGGCAATGATGGTTGCCTATGTGATTACAGGGAATCTGATGATGGCTGCAACATTAAGTTTAATCGAACCGACCGTGCAGGCCTTTGCTTTTTTCTTTCATGAAAAAGTCTGGAATTATTTCTAATTTAAAAAATTGCGCAAAAAAACCAACTTAAAAATCTCCCTGGATCGGCGTGTATGAACCTCGCAGCTTTTGAAGCATTTGTAAAAGTAATGGAAACAGGTTCAATTTCCATTGCGGCAGAACAATTATTTATTACCCAGCCTGCTGTGACCAAGCGGATTCATAGCCTTGAAGACTACTTTGGCGTCAAGCTATTTGAATCGGCAGGTCGCGGCATTCAACCCACACATGCGGCCCATTCTCTATTGCCGAAAGTCCGGACCTGGCTGAATGAACTCGGTGAAATACACCATACCTTGAGTCATGAACAGACGCAGGTACAAGGTCGCCTGAAAATTGGTACCAGTCACCATATCGGCTTGCATCATCTGGCAGAACCCTTAAAAAACTTTGTCCAGAAATTTCCGCAGGTCACTCTGGACGTGCATTTTGTGGACTCCGAACAGGCCCATGAACAGGTGCTGGCAGGAGAGCTGGAACTGGCCTTCTTAACCTTGCCACCTGTCGGTGATGACCGGCTGAACTATGTCACCATCTGGAATGATCCACTGGTGTTTGTCTGTGCCCCTTTTCACCCATTAGCCCAGCAAGGCTCACTCCAGCTAGAAGACCTGATTGCCTATCCCAGCCTGTTACCTGCGGCACAAACCTATACCAGCCAGATTACCCTGGCAGAATTTGAAAAGAATAATCTCAAACCTAAAATCACCATGAGCAATAATCCCCTCGAATCGATCCGGATGCTGGTTTCAATCGGGCTGGGCTGGTCGGTGCTGCCAAAAACACTGGTCAATCAGGACTTAAAACAACTTGACCTGAATCTGGCTATGCAACGTCAACTGGGCATGGTCTGGCATCCGGCCCGAATCCAGTCTAAAGCGGCAGAAGAACTGGTACGCATGATGCAGGCCGGTGCTTGAACCCATTCCCGACATGATATAACCATGTACATCCGGCCAGACCAGACCGGAAAAGCATCAGGATATGTTCTGCCATAAACCGTCAGGACGATATCCCCCATCCCGAGATTACTCAGGTGCTCCAGCCAGCTCAATCCGGGCATCGGCAATCGCATTCATAAATTGCTGATAGTCCGTTAAATTACGCGCTGCCGCTTGTAGCGCATAGCTTTGCAGGGTACTGATGATGGTGTTGCCCTCGCCCAGATATCCTTTCAGTACATCTGCATTACCGGCTTTGGCATGGGCATGTGCTAACGCAAGGCCACAGCTATCGGCATATTCATAAAAAAATGCTTCATCCATGCCGGTCAGGTCAATCGAGACCTTCATGTCCCGGAGCTGGCGAACCAGATAATGCTGCTGGCCTTCGCTTGAAAAGCCTAAAAAGATATCACTGGCAGCCTGCATCAGCTGCTGACCACGCACCACACGCTCTCCTTCATGGGGTACGGTCTGCATAAAAAGCGGATCAAGAATGGACGGCGTTGCTTCTTTCATTTGTAAAATCAGGGGATCACGATCTGCATCTTCAAACAGGGCAACCGCTGCACGTGTTCCGACACTGCCGACACCGACCACCTTGAAAGCCACATCCGTGCATTGATAACGGTCAAACAGGACCTGCCGGTCATATTTCAGTGATTCGCGGTACAGCTGGAAAAACGCATCCAGATGCTGGCTAAAGGGTTCACCCGGTTTGGGATGCCATAATAAGGGTTCATCATCAATAAAATGGCGAAATCCCGACTCATCCTCTTGCCGGGTCAGTTTTGGTAAAACCGAGCTACTGTCACGCAAAGGCGCACGGCTGACTTTCTTCTCTATTTTTTTACGGACTTTTTGATTTTCCGTTTTTGCCAGCAAGGTCGTTGCATCAATTTTTTCATACCAGACCTGCAGCGGTGACAAGCTCACTTGCTGGTCCAGATGGGAAATATAAGCCGTGAGCATCATGCGGATGGCTTTTAAACCGGCATTGTCATCCAGACCGATTTCATGGGCCGCGATCACCAGACTGGTGACCAGACGCTTGAGATCCCACTCGAACGGTGCCACCAGCGTTTCATCAAAATCATTGATACCAAACAGCAAATTACGCTCTGGACTGGCAAAACCACCAAAATTGCTTAGATGGCAATCGCCACAGATCTGCTGGAACAAACCTGAATTGGTCGTCTCCCATACCTGATCAAAAAGCATTAATGCAGGCATGCCACGATAAAAGGCCAATGCCGAGCTACTCATCCTGCTGGCACGGATCGGCTTGAGTTTCTCCAGACGCCCCTGATTGCTCCAGTCATACAGGTTCAGCGCAGTAATGCCTTTGGGACGCCGGGACAATTGCTCCAGCTGTTCTCTCGGCACTTTTTTCCGCTGTGCCTTGCCCAGGGCCAGACCATCGCTTCTGGTCAGCAATCTGCCCTGATAACGATGCCGGGTTAAATCAATGCTCTGTTCGGTCCAGAGCCGTTCGGGAAGTACGATGCATGGTTCCGACATCTCACCCTCTCAACCTATCCGTTGATGTTTTTAATATTTCGATCAGACCATAATGCACCTATTTGGCCTTTTTATTGTTGTTAAAAAATTGCCAGACCTGCCCGCCAGATCAGCTGAAGTCTGGCAAAAGCCTCTCTAGATGGACCAGTCCTGAATCTCCCAGCCCTGCTCTTGCGCCAGTTTTTCTAAACGTTCATCGGGATTGACGGCAATCGCATGGGTGGCGTATTCCAGCAAGAAACGGTCATTGATCGAATCTGAATAGGCCCAAGACTCATTCACCGTGCGTCCAGCCAGCCATTGATCCAGACGGGCCAGCTTGCCTTGTTGATAGCATGGAATTCCGGTCACCTTGCCGGTATATTTTCCATCAGCCACTTCGGCATTGGTGGCAATGATTTCATTAATTCCGAACTCGCGAAAAATCGGTGCCGTAATAAAATCGCTGGTGGCTGTAATCCCCACAATGGCATGGCCAAGATCCTGATGCTTCTTAATCGCATCAAAGCCCTGCGGACGCATTTGCGGACGAATGACTTTTTGCATAAACAACTGATGTAGCTCAGTTAAATACGCATGATCATGTTTGGTCAGAAACTCAAATACAAATTCGTTATAGGCAATCGGATCGAGTTGTCCGGCTTTATAATCTTCATAAAACTTGTCATTCATCTGGCGATGATGGACCGGATCAACCAAGGCTTCATTGACCAGAAACTCTCCCCATGAATGGTCAGAGTCGGTATTTAACAACGTATGATCTAAATCAAACAAAGCCAATTGCATAGAATTTCTCGTTTAAACTGAAAATTAAGAAAAAAAATGTAAATCTATCTCCGCTAGTCGATAGAAATTCGTTAAGATCATAGCAATTTTTAAACATTTTACTTTGACCTTTTTCGAGCTGGACAAGAAGAGTGACTGTCCCCGAGATCAAAGTCAACGACATAGACAAAATTTAGGTAGCCAAATGATCGACTCAGAAGGTTTCCGACCCAACGTCGGGATCATTTTGGCAAACGATGACGGACAGGTTTTATGGGCAAAACGCATTGGTCACAATGCTTGGCAATTTCCACAAGGAGGAATCCAATTTGGAGAAACCCCTGAACAGGCACTTTTTCGTGAACTGAGAGAAGAAGTCGGTTTATTGCCCGAACACGTCCAGATTATAGCGCAAACAAAAGGTTGGCTGCGTTATCGTTTGCCACATCGGTACATTCGGTCAGATTCAGATCCGGTATGTATTGGACAAAAGCAAAAATGGTTTTTACTGAAGTTAACGGCCTCGCCGCATCATATTCAGCTAAACCTGTCAGACCCACCCGAATTCGATGAATGGCAATGGGTGAGTTACTGGTACCCATTGGGTCAAGTGGTCAACTTCAAACGTGATGTTTACCGTAAAGCCATGATGGAATTATGTTTACAACTACCTCAGCGTTAATTGTCATAGAATCATCATTTTAAGCAATGATTTTTGGCAAGAGAGCTGTTATAACTAGGCTATAACGATTCAATAAACTGGAGTAAACATCCATGTCAAACATGCAGCTCGACACACTCAGACGCATTGTGCAGGAAATTAATGCGTCCGTCAGTTTGCATGATTCTCTGGACATTATGGTCAATCATGTGGCCGAAGCCATGCATGTGGATGTCTGCTCGATTTATTTGCTGGATGAACGCAACCGCCGCTATGTGCTGATGGCATCAAAAGGCCTCAAGCCTGAAGCTGTCGGCAATGTTTCCCTGAATATTGGTGAAGGTCTGGTTGGTCTGGTCGGGCAACGTGAAGAAATCGTCAACCTGGATAATGCACCACGGCATGACCGTTTCGCCTACTTACCGGAAACCGGCGAAGAGCTGTTTAACTCCTTCCTCGGCGTGCCGGTGATGTATCGCCGCAAGGTGATGGGCGTACTTGTGGTTCAGAATAAGGAATCCCAAGACTTTAGTGAAGCTGCCGAATCCTTTTTGGTCACCCTGTGTGCACAGCTTTCAGGCGTGATTGCCCATGCCCATGCAGTCGGTAATATTGATGTTTTCCGCAAGCCCAGCACAGGCTCGACCTATAAAACCTTCCAAGGGGTTTCAGGAGCTGGCGGGATTGCGCTGGGACGTGCCATCGTGCTCTACCCGCCTGCCGATCTGGCTGCGATTCCGGATCGTGAAGCAGAAGACATCAGCGAAGAACTGGAGTTACTGGATCAGGCCATCGCCTCGGTGCGTCAGGAAATCCAGTCTTTAGATGAAAAAATGCAGGACTCCCTGATGTCGGAAGAACGGGCGTTATTTAGCGTGTTCTTGCGCATGCTGGATGAAAATGCCTTACCCAGCGAAATCAAGGACCATATCCGCGCAGGAAGCTGGGCTCAGGGCGCAGTACGTAAAGTCATCGACAAGCATGTGGCACTGTTTGCACAAATGGAAGATGACTACCTGCGTGAACGTGTTTCTGACCTGAAAGACCTTGGCCGCCGCATTCTGGCCTGCCTGCAGGAGGCAGACTCCAGCCATCGCGAGCTTAGCCCCGACAGTATCCTGATTGGCGAAGAAATCAGTACCGCCGCACTGGTGGAGTTACCGGTGGATAATATCGCGGCGATTGTCACGTCTGAAGGCGCAGCCAATTCACATATGGTGATTGTAGCGCGTGCGCTGGGCATTCCAACCGTGGTCGGTGTCACCGAGTTGCCAATCACCACACTGGATGACATTGAAATGATTGTCGATGCCTACCAAGGTCGCGTCTTTGTCAATCCACCACGTCGTTTACGCCAACGTTATAAAGAAGTCCAGAAAGAAGAAGAACAGATTGCCAAAGATTTAAAGCAATACGAAACCAAAGATGCGATCACACCTGATGGCATCTCTATCCCGTTATTCGTCAATACCGGTTTAATGATTGATGTGGTGCGTGGCGTTCAGCGCGGTGCCAAAGGCGTAGGCTTATATCGTAGTGAAATTCCCTTCATGCTACGTGAGCGCTTCCCGGGCGAAGAAGAACAGCGCGCTATCTACCGTCAGCAGCTCAGCCATTTTGCCAATAAACCGGTGATTATGCGTACCCTGGATATCGGTGCGGATAAAGACTTGCCGTATTTCAGTATTGAAGAAGAAAACTCGGCGCTGGGCTGGCGCGGGCTACGCTTCACGCTGGATCATCCAGAGATTTTCTCTGCACAAATCCGCGCCATGCTCAAAGCCAGCATCGGCCTGAATAACCTGCATATCCTGCTACCAATGGTGACCAGCGTTAGTGAAGTAGAAGAAGTACTGTATCTGCTCGAACGTGACTGGGTGGCGGTACAGGAAGAAGAACAGGTCAAGATTACCAAGCCAAAAATCGGCATTATGGTCGAAGTCCCGAGCGTCCTGTTGCAGATTGATGAATTTGCCGAGCTGGTCGATTTCTTCTCGGTGGGCTCAAACGATTTGACCCAGTATTTACTGGCAGTGGATCGTAACAATCCGCATGTTGCCAACGTCTATTCACACTTTCACCCATCGGTTTTACGGGCCTTAAAGCGTCTGGCAGAAGACTGCCATACCCACCAGAAACCGGTCAGTGTCTGTGGTGAAATGGCTGGAGACCCGTTGTCTGCCATATTGCTCATGGCGATGGGATTCAATACCTTGTCCATGAGTTCAAGCAATATCTTGCGTGTCCGCAAAGCGATTTGTCATGTCCCGATGAGTGATGCCAAAAAATTGCTGGAAGATGTGTTACAAATGAACAACCCGCTAGTGATTAAAAGCTGGCTTGAGCATTATTTCAGAACCCATGGACTCGCCGATATGGTGAAATCGAATCGTCTGGTCAGTGTATAAACGCCATAAAAAAGAGCGATCTTCTAAAAAAGCATCGCTCTTTTTTTATGGCCCGGCAGGCTTATTTTAAATAAACCTGCTGTATGCCGTGCCCAAGCTTTACCCGAGGAAATTGACGGTCGTAATCAATCACAATGGCATCTTTACCCGTTAAATTTTTGGTATCGGATTGCCAGGTTACATAATAGCTAAGGTCTGCACCTTCACGTACGGGAGGCTGGATCTGCTGACGATGATTGGCCGGCACACTAAAATCAACCTTAAACGGAACCTCGCTTACCTGAACCTGCTTCTGTTGAATCAGGGTCGCAGCAACATCTGCCATGCGGCTGTCTACGGCGTATAAACTGACGATTCCCTGCTGGGGCTGAACCGCATGTCTGGCAGTTCCCACAAACTCAACCGTCAGGGCTGTCGGTTGACTGGCATTCAGTTCAGAGTTTTGCGACATGGAGCTACAACCTGTCAGTAAAGTGAAAGATAAACCAAGACCCATTACTAATTTTTTCATTGTTGTTATCTCATCAAGAAAACGCCCAACATAACATGTCCTGCCTTAAAATCATGAACACTTACATATTTTCAACCCAATCCTTTGTGGCCAGTCCAATGACGTCTTTTCCTCAACCAGTGGTATGCCGGCATGGCTTTCGGTCGCTACAGGCCGCTTTACACAACTGCAACAGGGAAAACAGCAGTTTTTCAAGTGAACCCGGGCACCGGTTTATCTGTACCTTTTTAGCCTTTACAACTCTTGGCAGGGTTGTAAAAGTTAAGAATAAAACTTTTATTTTTCAAAAGTTTTCCAGCTTTTTTAACAATTTTTATATCTACAACAGCTCAACTCAAGTTTAAGATTTAGACAGCTTTAATCGAATAAAGCATTTATGACATCAACTTTAATCCATTGGAAAAAAAGCTTTCATCAACCTAGAGTAAAAATACAAAGGCTGAACTGATTCAAGGCAAACATCATTTAGGCATCTGAAGTTTCGATACCCAGTTTGTATATAAAGCAGTGCAGTCCCCATATCTTTGAACGGTCAAACAGTTGAGATGACCTCGCTCACCGGTCATCTTGATGGAGATAGAACATGAGCCAAGACGAAAAAAAATGTCCTTATAGCCACCTGACTACTGATTTTGGTGCTCCCGTTGTAGACAACCAGAACAGTATGACCGCAGGTGCCAGAGGCCCCTTATTAGCCCAGGATTTATGGCTAAATGAAAAACTTGCCAACTTTGTCCGTGAAGTCATTCCAGAACGTCGTATGCATGCCAAGGGTTCGGGTGCATTTGGTACCTTTACGGTTACCCATGACATTACCCGCTATACCCGCGCCAAGATCTTTAGTGAAATCGGTAAAAAAACCGAAATGTTTGCCCGTTTCACCACCGTTGCCGGTGAACGTGGTGCAGCAGATGCAGAGCGTGACATTCGTGGTTTCGCCCTGAAGTTTTATACCGAAGAAGGTAACTGGGATATGGTGGGCAATAACACCCCGGTATTCTTCTTGCGTGACCCGCGTAAATTCCCGGATTTAAACAAAGCGGTCAAACGTGACCCGAAAACCAACATGCGCAGTGCAACCAATAACTGGGATTTCTGGACATTACTGCCAGAAGCCTTGCATCAGGTCACCATTGTCATGTCAGATCGTGGTATTCCTGCCAGCTATCGCCATATGCATGGTTTTAGTAGCCACACCTACAGCTTCATCAATGCAGCCAATGAGCGTTTCTGGGTGAAATTCCACTTTAGAACCCAACAGGGCATTAAAAACCTGACAGATGCCGAGGCGGGCGAACTGGTCGGTCAGGATCGTGAAAGCCATCAACGTGACTTGTTCGATGCCATTGAACGTAAAGACTATCCAAAATGGACCCTTTTCGTTCAGGTCATGCCGGAACAAGATGCGGAAAAAGTACCTTATCATCCGTTTGATTTGACCAAAGTCTGGCCACATGCCGATTATCCGCTCATTGAAGTGGGTGAGTTTGAACTGAACCGTAATCCTGAAAACTTCTTCCTTGATGTTGAACAGTCTGCTTTTGCCCCAAGCAATCTGGTACCAGGCATCAGCGCTTCACCAGACCGTATGTTACAGGCGCGCCTGTTTAACTATGCCGATGCTCAACGCTACCGTTTGGGCGTAAACTACCAGCAGATCCCGGTCAATGCTGCACGCTGCCCGGTACATAGTAATCACCGCGATGGTCAGGGCCGTATTGATGCCAACTACGGTGGTTTACCACACTACGAACCAAACAGCTTTGGACAGTGGCAAGAACAGCCTCAGTATAAAGAGCCTCCATTAAAAATTAATGGTGATGCCGATTTCTGGGATTATCGTGAAGATGATAATGACTATTTCAGCCAGCCACGTGCCTTGTTCGAGTTAATGACTCCTGAACAACAAGAGGCATTATTTGGCAATACAGCACGTGCCATGGGCGATGCGCTCGACTTTATCAAATACCGTCATATCCGTAATTGCTATGCCTGCCACCCTGCCTATGGCGAAGGGGTTGCCAAGGCGCTGGGCATGACCGTTGCCGATGCACAGGCGGCACGTGCAACCGATCCGGCACGTCATTTACCAAGCTTTCTTTAAGCCTTGAAATCATAAAATAAAAAAAGCCATCTTCGGATGGCTTTTTTTATGGGACTAGCACTCTAGCCCCAACCGGCAAGTCAATCGGGTACACATCTAAGAGCACTCGCCCGCCCTTTAAGCCCGGATAAAATGCCCTTCCCGGATACAATAGAACGGATTCACCAGTTTTGAAGAAGATTTCATGGCTTGCTGCAATTCATGTTCAGGCGAAGCGCGGTCTTCATCGGTTAACTGGAAGGTCCGGTAATGAATGGCCAGTGAACGATGTGCATGCAAGTCTAAATGGGCCTGAAAGGCATCTTGCGGATTCATGTGCACATAACGCATCAGCATACGGGGCTCATAGGCACCTATCGGTAACAATGCCATTCTGGCATCGCCATAACGCTCATGGATTTGCTTAAAGTGCCCCGAATAACCGGTATCACCGGCAAAAAAACAGTGTCCGGTCTTGGCCAGCAGGGAAAAGCCTCCCCATAAGGCCCGGTTCTGGTCACGTACTCCGCGTCCGGACGTATGCTGGGCTGGTGTATAGGCAATCTTGAGCTCATCGTGAAACGGGATTTCCTGCCACCAGTCCATCTCAATCACATGCAAATATTTAGGTAAATAGTAGGCATTGCCCAAGCCGGTATAAATCGGCATTTCAAATTTCTGGTGTAACCATTGCAGGGTTGCCAGATCCATATGATCATAATGATTATGGCTTAATAACACCCCATGTATGGTCGGCAGGTGTTCCAGTGCAATACCTGCCGGACAGACCCGGCGCGGGCCATTGCCCTGTTTCGGGCTGGCATATTCGCACCAGACCGGATCGGTCAGGAAATTATAGGGGCCAATCTGGATCAGGATTGTGGCATGTCCCACAAACCAGATCTGCCAGTTATTCAAATCTGCATGCGGTCGGTTTTGTGGCAGTTCCAGCATTTGATTACGCAAATTTGATTCATGAACACGATCTACGTTCCAGGTATACGATTTACGTGTGGCCAGCCATTTGAGCAAGCCCTTACGGTCAAACGGCGTTAACGGTTTCTGCACATTATAAAACCGGTCTATGCCACAATGATCAGAAGCCTCATGTGGAAATGGCGGTTTCACCCAAGTATGACTCAAGCAAGATTGTGTCGGCAATTGATAGGTTAATGTCGGCTTATCTTTCATGTACTTCTTCTGTGGTGGAATCTGATCGCATGAGCTTCATTATGTTATGTCCCTGTGATTATGATGTTCTTGGCAATGCTCACATGCTTAAGCGGCATGATTTTCTTGAAGATAAAAATGGCATTTCATCACACCATGACCGGTCTTTGATCCTAACATAAGGTTTTTAGTTATGCTGATTTTCTACAGCCGAGTCAACACAATTTTACGCAACTAATAAGGCTTGGTGACAATTCCATCTCCCCATTAAAGTACACGTTTTCAAGGAGATTTTTAGTTTATGCCTGTGTTTGGGCAAATAAAAAAGCCGAACAAGTCGGCTTAGTCATCGGGGATGACTCAGACATTACTAAAAAAGGCAGCAAACTTCTGGTAACTCGGACGTTGCCTGATCTGTTCCAGATAACGTTCAATGGCAGGATGAGACTCAAGCTCACCCATCTTCATCTGCCAGAACAGCATGGCAGCAACCGTTACATCCGCAGCGGTAAACTGTTTGCCACATAAATACGGATCGGCCTCACTCAGCCCCTGTACAAATGCATTGTAGGCATCCTGATAGTCGCCATAGCCGACTGAAACTTTCTGATCCGGTTTGACCTCAACACCGAGCATCTTATTGGTCGAAGCAGCCTCCCAAGGCCCCGAGATAAAGAACAACCAGCGGTAATACAGACCACGTTTGGGGTCATCGAGTGCAGGTGCCAGACCTTTATCTGCAAACTTGTCTGCCAGATAGGCACAGATTGCATCCAGCTCATAGACCACCACATCCCCATCTACCAGTACAGGAACCTTGCCAAAGGGATTGATTTTCAAATATTCCGGCGCTTTCATTTCGGTCTGGAAGGCGACCTCGATGCGCTCACATTGCACACCCAGTTCGATCAGTAGCCAGTCCACCACGACGCCACGAGAGAAATTATTGGTATAAAGTTTAAGAGCCATGTTGATATATCCTTGGTGAGTTATTGTTATTTCAATTTAATTGTCTGGATTGTCAGTTTCTGTCAGTAGTCGAACACACCTCTTGCCGCCACCATTGCTGAAACAGTTGCTGCTTGAATTGCGGATAAAGCTCCTGACTCAGACTAAGCTGCCGGATACGGTCAATCCGGAAGTGCCGAAAACTATGCCTCAATTCGCACCATGCGGCCAGTACAATCCGATCATTAAAATACCCTAAGGCAAAAGGCCACACAGTACGGGAACTGATACGCTGCTGCTCATCGGCATAATCCACTACAATCTTGACTTGCTGGCGGATGGCCAGACGGACTTGTTCGACCAGCTTTTCATCTACAGGTAACCAGGCATTGATGGAACGTAAGGTCGTGTGCTGGAGCAACTGCCGGCAATGTTCAGGCAGTACCGCATTGAGCTTGGCCAGCACCGAAGTCGAGGCCGATTTTAAAGCCAGATCGGGAATTTCACTCAACCAGTTCAAGGCCAGAAAGATGGCCTCGATCTCGGTTTCATTCAGGGTCATCGGCGGTAATAGAAAATCTTCTTTAAGCTGGAACCCCAGCCCTGCCGCCGCATCAATGCTTACCCCTTGCGCGCGTAGTGTCTCGATATCACGATACACACTGCGCTGGCTAATCTGCAAACGCTCTGCCAAGACTTGCGCTGTAACCGGATAGCGATATTCCCGGAGGAGTTGTAATAGATTGAGCAAGCGTATTGATCGGCTCATACAGTCCCTGTTGTTATTATAAATAAAGGGAAAGCACGCGCTCCCCTCTGGCTATTTTAGGTTATTTCAAACCGATGAACTTTCCGTTAAATCGGCAACCTGCAGCAGGCTTTGTAAATAATGATGCAGTTCCTGTACATGATGTGCGATGGTTAAAGGCTGATACTGTTGCAAAGTTTCAATACTGTGCACGCCATAACTCACCCCGATACGCGGCATATTCAGGTTTTGCGCCATTTCCAGATCGTAGCTGGTATCTCCCACCATAATCGCATGCTCGGCCGCGACATCCATCTCGGCCAGAATTTCCTGCAACATCAAAGGGTCCGGCTTGGATTTGGTTTCACTGGCAGCACGGGTAATGTCGAACAATGCATGACTATTGGTTTGCGCCAATACACGATCAAGTCCCTTACGGCTTTTACCGGTTGCCACTGCCAGCTTGAGACCTTGCTGCTTTAAATCCATCAATAGTTCAGCGACCCCATTAAACCAGACATCGCCTTTCGAGTTTGCCACATAATGGTCGGCATAACATTGCAAAAGCTCCTGATGCAAATGCGGCACCTGTGGAAACAGGATCTGCATCACTTCAGGCAAACCCAGACCAATAATACTTTTCGCGGCTTCATCGGTCAGTGGCTGTTCGAATTGCTGCGCTGCATATTGCAAACTTGCCACGATCTGACCAACCGAGTCGAACAGGGTACCATCCCAATCGAAAATGATGAGTTCTATTTTCTGCTTCATTTCTGCTTTCTCAACTCGTCAATCACCTGCTGCATATCTTCAGGCATCGGGGCTTCAATCACGGGATAATTCGGAATTTCCAGACGCATGGCATGCAGGCACAAACGGCGTGCCGCCGGGCCGTTATACACCGTATTGTGTCCATATTTATCGTCACCCAGCAAAGGATGGCCAATACTTAAACCATGCACACGGATTTGATGGGTACGGCCTGATAAAGGTGAAGCATGAACCAGTGTTGCTGCCTTAAAGCGCTCCACCACTTTCCAGTCGGTCTTGCTCGGCTTGCCTTCAGAGGTCACACGCACGCGACGCTCGCCATTGGCCAGCTCATAACGCAATAATGGCGCATCAATCATTTGCCGGTCCAGACTGACCTGTCCTTTGACAATGGCCGCGTAGGTTTTCTGGATCTTGTGTTCACGTAGCAGGTCCTGTAGCAATTTTAAGGTACTGCGCTTTTTACTGACCATCACCAGTCCCGAGGTATCGCGGTCAATCCGGTGAATCAGTTCCAGATATTTTTTGCCGGTTGCAGCCCGTAATGCTTCGATCAGGCCATAAGCCACACCACTGCCGCCATGTACGGCAATGCCAGAAGGCTTATTGACCACCAGCAAGCCTTCATCTTCATACACCACCCGGCTCAGCAGGCTTTGTGCCACGCTATCGCTGACAGGTGCAGCCGTCTCGTCCTTCTGTTCATAACGGATTGGTGCGACACGGATCTGGTCACCTATGTTCAAACGCGTTTCTGCTTTTATTCTTTTTTTGTTTACGCGTACTTGTCCTTCACGAATCAAACGGTAGATCCGGCTTTTTGGAACACCTTTTAGGCGGGTAAATAAAAAGTTATCGATTCGCTGCCCGTCTTGATGCTCATCCACGTCAAACCAAGTGACACTTTGCCATTGTTGTGTAGAATTCATACGCTCGATTCATCCAAGATTTGCTAAATACGATTAAAAATTGATCATTTAGCTAAGTTATTTCACAAGAAACCTAAACTTAGCCCATAGGCAGATGCTGCAAGGTTTGGTATATTCAGCGCACGGATACCACCGTAAGTGATCATCAAATCAGAAATTTTATTTAGATAAAATTTTAAATCGATAAGATATTCACCAATAGCTCGGATAGGTCCTAAAGAATTATGCCGACGCCGAAGGCTTATTATATCGGCAAAATGGCAAACTGTTGCGTTTAATTGTGCATCTGCACATACAGTTTGTTCAGAAAAAATATGTCGCCAGCAATTTGCTGGTTATTAAACGTAAACTGATCCACATCAGACAATTTGCTCCCTGATGTCGCATTCAGGCTAAAGCGTTGATGCATTGGAACTGCCAGGCAGAGATACGATGATCATTCCGTATCAAGACTTCCAGATGGATCGACTTCAATGCTTAATGACAGTGAAAGTCACCATCCAATGCACCGCTCACCCGCCAGTGAAGCGTACAGGAAACTTTGATTATGTCGGATCTGGTGATATTTCACAGATGCAAGACATAAATGAAATAGCAACAGATCGAAGATTGAAGCAATATTGCCGACATCAAAATAACCGAGTCAAAGCCCCAGCTGGATACTTACAGTCAGTGGTTTCAGAGCTTCCTACACAAAGTTGCTTCTGAGTCTTGATCGCGCCAATTTGATGTTTGCTCGAAAATATTGGGCTTGTTGTTGATGTGCATCACTACTAGGTGTCACACCCATGAAACGTATGTTGATTAATGCAACCCACGCCGAAGAAGTTCGCGTTGCACTTATCACTGGTAATCGTCTTTACGATTTCGATTTAGAAAATCGTACTCGTGAACAAAAAAAATCAAATATCTATAAAGGTCATGTTACTCGCGTTGAGCCCTCTTTAGAGGCGGTTTTCGTTGAGTATGGCGCACAGCGTCAAGGCTTTTTGTCCATGCGGGAAATCGCAAATTCCTACTTCAAGGCAGACCCTCGCCAAACGTCAAATATCCGTGAACTCATTACTGAAGGGACTGAATTACTGGTTCAGGTAGAAAAAGAAGAGCGTGGCAACAAAGGTGCTGCCCTGTCGACCTTCATTTCACTTGCCGGCCGTTACCTGGTATTGATGCCAAACAACCCGAAAGGTGGCGGGATCAGCCGTCAGATTTCAGGTTCTGTCCGTGAAGAACTCAAAGAAATTCTGGCTTCTTTAAACGTGCCACGCGGCATGAGCGTGATCGTTCGTACCGCTGGTATTGGTCGTACCCAAGAAGAACTGCAACTTGACTTGCAACACTTGCTTGACCTGTGGGCACAGATTCAGGGTTCAGCAAGTTCAGGCCCGTCACCAATGCTGGTCCATCAGGAAGCAGGCGTGGTGACCCGTGCCATTCGTGATTATTTACGTGATGATGTTGCTGAAATCCTGATTGATAGCGAACAGGCTTATAACGAAGCCTATAACTTCGTAAAAGCAGTGATGCCACGTCAGCTCGACAAATTAAAAACCTATACCCTGAACGAGCCGCTATTTGCGCACTTCGGGATTGAAAGCCAAATCCAGACTGCCTATGAACGTGAAGTGAAACTTCCTTCTGGTGGTTCAATCGTGATTGACCAGACTGAAGCCTTGGTATCGATTGATATTAACTCGGCGAAGTCAACCCGCGGTCATGATGTTGAAGAAACGGCACTCAATACCAACCTGGAAGCAGCCGAAGAAATTGCACGTCAACTGCGTTTGCGTGATATTGGCGGTTTGGTCGTCATCGACTTTATCGACATGACCAAAGACCGCAACCAGCGCATGGTGGAAGCCAAACTACGTGAAGCAACGCAAAGCGACCGCGCCCGTATCCAGTTCGGTCAACTGTCGCGTTTTGGCCTGATGGAAATGAGCCGCCAGCGGTTACGTCCTTCCCTGGAAGAGGCAACCGGTTACGTTTGCCCACGCTGTCATGGTACCGGTATGGTGCGTGACTTGCGCTCATTGTCACTGTCGATCATGCGTAAGGTTGAAGAAATCGCGTTACGTGAACGCCAAGGTGAAGTTCAAGTCGAAGTCCCGGTTGAAATTGCAGCATTCCTGTTGAATGAAAAGCGCCATAGTCTGGTTTACCTCGAGCAAACTTCAAATGTTCGTGTTACGGTATTACCGCATCCGCACTTGGAAACACCACACTATCAGATCCAGTTCAATCCGGACGGTTTTGCACCGTCTAGTTATGAACGTACCGAAGCGACCCGTTCAAGTGAAAAAGAACTGGGTTATGAGTCTTCTGACTGGCATCTGGAAGATGCAGAGCATCACCATGCACCTGCACAAAATCAAGCCGCTGCTCCACAGAAAAAAGCAGCACAGCAGGCAGCAGTACCAGCCAAACAGGCACAGCAGACTGCTGCACAAAAATCGGCAAGTCCTTGTGCATGGTTAGAAAACCTGTTTGTGCAAAAACAGGCACAAACCACTGATCAATCTCGTTCGGCTCAAAATGCTGCCGCTGCGATTGAGCAAATGGTAAATAACGGTGCGGTTAGCCGTGGCCAGTTTGGTCAGGTCAATCACGCTCCAGTCGTTACTGAAACTGCAGCGCCTGCGACCAACAATGTCTACATGTCTCAGCACCCTGTAAAACAGGAAGCGCGTGAACAGTTCGAAAAAGACGAAAAACCGCATCGTCCAAATCAGAACCAGAAGAAACGCAAGCATAAAGAGCAACGTGAACAACACGCACATGCACATGAACAACAAAATCAGGTGCATGAAGAAGTTGTGCAGATGTCACGTCAGGAACAGCGTCAGGAGCAACGTGAACTAAAACGTCAGCAAAAACGTCAGCAGTCACAAGAATCGCAGAACCAGCAACAGCACCATGAGGCTGCGCAAGGTCATGAAAATGCGCCGTTACCACGTCGTGACCGTAACCAGCAACGTCCGAACCGGCCAAACCGCCATCGTGACCCAAGCGTGTTAAACGAGGCACCTGCTGCGACTGAAGTACCAGCCAATCCGCAACAGGTGAAAGTTGATGTGGTAGATGCACCGCGTTCAGAGCCAATGAACACGGCATTGATCGTCAATATCGACCAGGGCCAGAGCGAAATTGTTGCGCTCAACCCTCAACAAACCGCTGCGCCTGCGCCTAAAGCAGAAGCTGCACCGGCTGTTGTTGAAAAGGCAGAAAGCAAGGCTGCTGTTCAGGCAGAACCGGTTGCAGCCAAAGAAGCCCCTGCTGTACCGGTTGAAGACGCCGTTCAGGCGCCGGTAAAACGTGCCAGCAATGATCCACGCTCACGTCGCCGTCAACGTGGTGCTCAAGCACCACAGAAAGCAGCTGCGCCTAAAATTGCACCATCGCAAATCCCGGCGTTGGCTCAATACTCGCTTGGCAGCCTGATTCGTCATGTCTATGGCGAAGACTGCACCATCCTGATCGAGCAGTTCGGTTTAGTGACAACATTTAACCGTGCTTTAGTCAAGTTTGCCGAGCAATATGCCAGCAGCCTTGTGGTTGGTACCAGCGAAGAAGAAAAGCGTCCTGTTACTCGTGATGCCGAGCTTCCAAGCAAGAAACCAACCGAAGAAGCTGAACCTGCACCGGTACTGGCGTTAACACCGCCGGAAGCGCCGGCGACACGTGTGGCCAATGATCCACGTGAACGTCGTCGTTTAGCAAAACTGGCAGCTGAGCAGGCCAAAGAAGCGCATATTGCTTCAAGTACGGCAGCAGCACCTGCACAAAGCACCGAACCGAAAGAGGAAGTGCAAGTCGCCGAAGTTGCAGCTACCGAAGAACCGGTCGTTACAGCGCCAGAGCAACAGCCATTGGAACTTGCCAATACTGAAGCTGCTGCACTAGCCCCAGTAGCGGCTGAAACTGTTGAAGCCCCGGTAGCTAAAGCTGAAACTGCAACCGCCAAGGCCGGAACTGCAACCAAAGCAGCTGCCGAAGGCACGGAAAAAGCGAAACCTGCGGCCAAAGCCGAAGCTGCTGCACCTGCAAGCAATGCAGATGCAACAGCTGAAGATGATGCAGAAAAAGAGAAATCAAGCCGCCCTCGCCGTCCACGCGGACGTCCACCGAAAAAGGCTGCAACAAGCAATGAATAATTTGCTAAATTGCACTCAATAAGGCTAAGCCTAGTCATTTCGGTGACTAGGCTTTTTTGTTATTTTGTCAAATTAGGTTGATTGCTCTAGGAACTTACCATTAAAAAACAGCATCAACGACAATGGTGTGAATGGTTGTGTTCTTACGGATAGCCATTTTAGGATTGATCGAAAAATAAACAGGATTGATATGAGCCAAACTACGCAGACCGATATTATTACCTTTGGTGATGTCGCTACCCGACTTCCGAACTTCATCACTAAAGTACCTCATATCCTTAGTGGTCTTAAACAGGCATATTTACGGACGCCATCTTCTCCCGCTGGCTTAGGTATTGCCTTTGAAAAAGCAGTCAAGCGTAACCCTCAAGGCATCGCTCTGTTATTTGAAGATCAAAGCTATAGTTATCAGGCTTTGAATGAATGGGCCAACCAGATTGCACATTACTATCTATCGCTGGGTGCAAAAAAAGGTGATGTGATTGCAGTGATGGTTGAGAACCGTCCTGAACTGATTGCCAGCATCGTAGCTTTAGCCAAAATCGGGGTGACGATTGCACTCGTCAATACCGCTCAAGTCGGCAAGGTACTCGCGCATAGCATCAATCTGGTCAACCCGATTGCCGTGATTGCCGGTGAAGAAGTCCGTGCTGCAATTGATGAAGCACGTCAGGATTTAAAAGTTGCACAAGACCGTTTCCACTGGTTTGCAGATCAGGAAACCCGTAAAAATGCCGGCACAGCACCAGAAGGCTACGTCAACCTTGCCCTGCAAATTGACCAGTTTCCGAAATTCAACCCGTCAACCACACGTACCGTAACCGGTAAAGATGGTTTGTTCTATATCTACACCTCAGGTACCACCGGCCTGCCAAAAGCAGTGATTTTCACCCATAGCCGCTGGACACTGGCTTATGGTACCTATGGTCATATTCTCAATCTGGGCAAAGATGACGTGATGTACGTGACCCTGCCGCTCTACCATGCAACAGGTGTGGTGGTATGCTGGTGCGGTGTCATTGCCGGCAGTGCAACACTTGCGGTCCGTCGCAAATATTCAACCAGTGCCTTCTGGAAAGATGTACAGAAATTCAATGCCTCTGCGATTGGTTATGTCGGTGAGCTGTGCCGTTACCTGATTGATGCACCAGCAACCGAACTGGATCGTGCCCATCGCGTCACCAAAATGATCGGCAATGGCATGCGTCCCAATATCTGGAACAAGTTCAAGGAACGTTTCGGGGTTGAAGAAGTACTTGAACTGTACGCTTCAAGTGAAGGCAATGTCGGCTTTAGCAATATCTTTAACTTTGACAATACCGTCGGCTTCTCTCCGACACCTTATGCCATCGTTGAATACGATAAAGAAAAGAATGAACTGGTGCGCGACAAAAAAGGCTACTGCAAGAAAGTCAAAACCGGCGAGGTTGGCCTGTTAATTGGCAAGATCACCAGCCGTTCGCCTTTTGATGGCTATACCGACCCGGAAAAGAATAAATCTGTCATCATGAAAGATGTGTTCACCCAAGGTGACTCCTACTTCAATACCGGTGATCTGGTTCGTGATATCGGCTTCCGTCATGCCCAGTTTGTCGACCGTCTCGGCGACACTTTCCGCTGGAAAGGTGAAAACGTGTCGACCACCGAAGTGGAAAACATGGTCTGCGAATATGAAAAAATTGCAGAAGCTGTGGTTTACGGCGTAGAAATTCCAAATACCAACGGACGTGCCGGCATGGCCGCCATTACGCTGGTAGAAGGTACCGAGCTGAATGATGCAGATTTAAGCGATATGGTCACCGTATTTAAAAAATGCTTACCCTCTTATGCCGTTCCGGTGTTTTTGCGTGTTCAGGAAAAGGTTGAAACCACCGGTACATTCAAATACCAGAAGAACAAACTGAAAGAGGAAAGCTTTGATCCGGGCAAAACATCTGAACGTTTGCTGGTTTTATTGCCGGGTGCCAACAGCTATTGTGATGTAACTCCCGAGATTTTTGACAATATTCAAAGCTATCAATACCGTTTCTAGTTTATTTTTTAGCTAAATAAGAGGAAATCGTGCTTTTTATAAACAATCATGCACATGTTTTTAAATTTCCTCTTGTGTTAGCTGAATAACTTGCTAGAATACGCAACATCAAAACGAAGACGCACTTAGAACCAATCAGTTTTACTTGCGAAGCCGGTTGAAATACTTGCTTAGGGTCGTTAGCTCAGTTGGTAGAGCAGCGGACTTTTAATCCGTTGGTCCCGCGTTCGAGTCGCGGACGACCCACCATCTAATGTTTTGAAAGTTTGTAAAATGTATTTTACAAACGCCTGTAAGAGGTTAAGCTACAGAAAATCATAGATTTTCTCTTGCGCTCAGGTAAAACGTTGTTTTACTTATCCTCGCTCAGGGTCGTTAGCTCAGTTGGTAGAGCAGCGGACTTTTAATCCGTTGGTCCCGCGTTCGAGTCGCGGACGACCCACCAGATTCTAAAAAGCCTCATCATATGATGAGGCTTTTTTCATTGTGTCATCGATATCTTTCCAGACAATGACAAAAGTAAAATTCATGCTTTAAAGCCTCCCTGCCCCAAAGCATGCGTACTCTTTAAATTATAAAAATTCTTCCAGTACCGAATTTAAAAAGATGTGCCCCTGCTCGGTACAGGCAATTCGATCCTGATCGGCAATCAAAAGTTTTTTCTCACGTAGCTGATCCAGTGTCGGGGCTAAATCGGCCAGCACCAGTCCGGTACGCTGTGCATAGCTTTCCGCCGCCACCCCTTCATTTAAACGCAATGCATTCATCATAAATTCAAAGGGTAGCTCATCTGCTTCAATCCGTTTCATTTGCACATGTTCAGCCGGCACTTTGGCTAAATAGTCTTTGGGCAAGCGGGTCTTCTGGAAACGGTAAACTCCATCCGGACGTGTAACCTTGCCATGCGCTCCGGCTCCAATCGCCAGATAATCCCCAAATTGCCAGTAATTGAGGTTGTGTGCCGATGGCTTTTCCTTGCGCCAGGCCGAAACTTCATAATTCACATAACCGTTGGCCTTTAAATACGCCTCACCTTGCGCCTGAATATGCTCTAGCACCTCATCTTGCGGCAAGACAGGTTGGGTGCGGAAGAACACCGTGTTGGGTTCAATGGTCAGCTGATACCAGCTAATATGCGTCGCACCCTGCTCGACAGCCAGTTGCAGATCGGTCAAGGCCTGCTCTTCTGTTTGCTGCGGCAAGCCATGCATCAGGTCCACATTCACGCGCTCAAAACCGGCTTGACGTGCCTGCCGGATTGCATCCAGTGCATTATTGGCGGTATGAATCCGTCCCAAACGCTGTAAATGCCCGGCATCAAAACTTTGTACCCCCAACGATAATCGGTTAATCCCCACTGCCAGATAATCGGCAAAAGGATCATGCTCAACGGTTCCCGGATTGGCTTCCAAGGTGATTTCACAATCTTGCTCAAACGCCAAACGCGCTTTTAACTGTTCAAATAACCATTGGTAGCCTGATGCAGAAATCAGTGAAGGTGTGCCGCCACCAATAAAGACACTGTGGATGGGCCGGCCTTGCGCCATGTCAACCTGAGTTTCAAAATCCGCCACCAATGCAGCCAGATATTGCTGTTCCAGCGCTAATGACAACTGGCCATCAGGCACCGCATGTGAGTTAAAGTCGCAATAAGGACATTTACGTACACACCACGGCATATGGATATACAAGGAAAGCGGAATATTTGCAGGGTTTAAATGACTCAAGATCGCAGCTCAATAACAGAACTTCTCTATTTTACCATGACTCTGTGATTCGGCTTATCATCATCTGCGTATTCAGTTAGACTGAGGACAACCAAGAACAATTAGACCCAAGCGATGATGAAAATTTCCAGCCAGTTGCTATTGATCCTTCCACTCACCTTGGGGATTGGCATTGCCATGGCATTTCAAACGGCGATTAATACCCAGCTTAGGGATTATCTGCACTCACCATTGCAAGCAGCCTTGCTGTCATTTTTTATTGGCACCCTTGTTCTGGCGCTGCTGGTCTGTTTGCAAAGTGCCAGCAAGCCGGGATTAAGTGAAATTTCACAAATACCCTGGTTTCTCTGGCTGGGCGGTTTTCTTGGGGTTTATGCAATCAGCATGAGCATTTATACTGCACCCAAGCTCGGATTGTTAACATTTTCAGGTTTAGTGATTTTCGGGCAATTGGTCATTTCAATGTTTATTGATCACTTTGGCTGGTTAGGGACTGAAAAAACCCCGGTTAACTGGCAACGCCTGCTCGGTAGTCTGGTCATTTTTATCGGCGTGCTACTCACCTTGCAGCGCTGACTTTTCTCATCTTAAATTTTAATAAGAGTATTTTTTGTGTCCCATGTCACAACCAAGCGGTTTGAGCTCAAGCAGCTCTTTCATTTGATGCTTCCGATCCTGATCACCCAGTTTGCCCAAGCCGGACTGGGCCTGATTGATACCATTATGGCCGGTCATCTCTCTGCCACCGATCTGGCGGCGATCGCAGTCGGGGTCGGGTTATGGATTCCGGTCATGCTGTTATTTGCAGGCATCATGCTGGCCACAACACCGTTGGTGGCCGAAGCACGAGGTGCCAAGACACCGGAGAAAATTCCCACCATTACCCGGCAGTCTCTGTGGGTCGCAGCCATTCTGGGCACTGTTGCCATGCTAATCCTGCAAGGAATGCCAAGATTTTTACCGCTATTCGGTGTGCCTGAAAGCCTGTTACCGAAAGCCAGCCTGTTCCTGCATGCGATTGGTTTTGGTATGCCGGCAGTAATGATGTATGCCGCATTACGCAGTTACTCCGAAGCCTTGGGACATCCACGTCCGGTCACCGCCATCAGCCTGATCGCCCTGCTGGTCCTGATTCCGCTCAACTTTATCTTTATGTATGGCTTCGGGCCAATTCCAGCCCTTGGCAGTGCTGGCTGCGGTTTTGCCACTGCAATTTTACAGTGGTTAATGTTTATTACACTGGCCGTATACGTTTCCAGAGCCAAGGCCTATAAGCAGGCACCTATTTTTACACAATGGGAAAAGCTCGATCCGGTCTGGATTAAACGGATTCTAAAGCTGGGTTTGCCAATCGGCCTTGCCGTTTTCTTTGAAGTCAGCATTTTCAGTACAGGTGCCATTGTACTCAGTCCGCTGGGTGAAAATGCCATTGCAGCACACCAGATTGCCATTTCAGTGACTTCACAGCTGTTTATGATTCCGCTTTCTTTGGCCATAGCCCTGACCATCCGGGTCGGGATGTATTATGGCGAGCAGAACTGGCATGCCATGCGTCAGGTACAAACGGTGGGATTGATCAGTGCAACGATCTTTGCCGTGTTCACCATGAGTCTGATTGCAGTTGCACGCCCCTATATCGTCGCCATTTACACCACAGATGTGGATGTGATTCCTGTCGCGATGTATCTGCTCTGGTTTGCCATGGCGTATCAGTTGATGGATGCCTGGCAGGTGAGTGCCGCCGGTTGCCTACGCGGCATGCAGGACACCCAGGCCCCGATGTGGATTACCTTGATGGCCTATTGGGTAATTGCTTTTCCAATCGGGCTATATCTTGCCCGCTACACCTCTTGGGGCGTGGCAGGCGTCTGGCTCGGTCTGATTATCGGTTTAAGCATTGCCTGCGTATTGCTGATCACACGGTTATATTTCAATAATAGACGTCTGGCACATCCCGCAGCATCACACTAAGTATCCTGTATATCCTGCTATATACAGTAACACGGGCGGTCTCAGTAACGCGCCCGTGTCCCGCCCCCTCCCGATATCGCCTCAGTCAATCAATAGCAGGAATGCAGGCAGGCATTCACTGTGTTCGGTGCAGGCACGACCTGTGTCCCCTCAATCAGGCTTCCGGTCTTAAACACTTACATCACTTAACATTTTGTTATAGGCAATTTAAGTTTTGTCGCCTATGATCAAAGCATCACCCTAAAACCGGATCGTATGAGGTCAAGTCCTTATGGCAAAACATGCTAGCTCTCCCAGTAAGCGTTTTCTCAAACTGGCGGGTATGACCGCAAGTATTGCCAGCAAAAGCGTTGCCAACTCCATCCGGAACCTCACCGCAGATGAAGAACAGAAAAATGCCGCGCGTAGCCAGCTGTTTCAGGACATCGGTCTGCAAATTGCCGATACACTGGGTGAAATGAAAGGCGCAGTGATGAAAGTCGGTCAAATCGCCTCGCAATATAAAGATATCTTTCCACCGGAAGTCGCCAAAGCCATTGCCAAGCTGCAGCGTCAAGCCCCAGCCATGCCCTTTGCCGCGATTCAGCAACAGGTAGAAAAGGAACTGGGCAAACCGTTAAAGCAGATTTTCAGCTCGTTTGAAACAGAACCTTTTGCTGCTGCTTCAATCGGACAAGTCCATCGTGCCGTACTGCCAAACGGGCAAGCCGTTGTGGTCAAGGTGCAATATCCGGGTGTGGATCAGGCCTGTGAAAGTGACTTAAAACAGGTACGTCTGGCGTTGCGACTGATGGGTGTATTAAAAATTGATAAAAAGCTGCAAGATCAACTGTTTCAGGAAATTCAGGACAGTTTATCTGCCGAGCTCAATTATGAAATCGAGGCACAAAATCTGGAAGTCTTTAAAACCTTCCATGAAAAACTCGACCCTCAAGTGATCATTCCAACAGTCTATAAGGATTACTCATCTCGCCGGGTGCTGACCCTCAGTCTGGAACAGGGTGAATCCATCGAAACCGCAAGTACATGGCCAGTTGAAACCCGCAACCAGATCGGTCGGCGCCTGATTCGTGCCTTAGGTCAGGAAATGTTTTTCCTGAGACGCTTTCATTGTGATCCTCACCCCGGTAACTTTGCCTTCCGCACAGATGGCAGTGTAATTATTTATGATTATGGCAGCGTGAAAACCCTTGCACCAGAAGTTGTTCAGCACTTTAAGGCGTTGGTCAATGCAGCCCGCCAGCACGATATCGCCCAGCTTGAAGATTTACTGATGCAACTGCACTCGATTGCCGAGAAACATAAATTTCCGGCCGAGCTGTATAACCAGTGGATTGAAATCCTGTTACGTCCATTAACCACCCATTATGATTTTGCCGAAAACTCGTCACATCATGATGGCATGTTACTGGTGAAAAAATCATTGAAATACTGGGATGTTTTTAAGCCGTCACCAGATACCCTGATGGTTAACCGGACCATTTCAGGACATTACTGGAACCTGATCCATCTCAAGGTCAATGACAACCTGAATGATCTGTTTGAAGAATTAGTTCCAGCCTAACAATCTAATGCCCTCCAAACTTGTAACCGCAAGCGGGAGGGAAAGCCATTTATATTCATGTCGACATCGCACTGGCTTGAAAAGGCATAAATTGACTTCATATATTGTTATGTTATAACATTTCTATTAACAACAGGAGTCAATCAACATGCGTAAAGATATCCACCCGGCTTATCAGCAAGTCTTATTTCACGATACCAATGCAGATGCCTACTTTTTAATTGGGAGTACACTGCAAACCAAACAGACCAAAGAATATCAAGGCAAAGTCTATCCCTACGTGACCCTGGATATTTCAAGTGCATCTCATCCGTTTTATACTGGTGAGCAACGTCAGGCCAGCAATGAAGGCCGTGTTGCAAGCTTTAACAAACGCTTTGCACGTTTTAACCGCAAAGGTTAATCTTCATTTAAGTTTTATCCATTAAGCTTAAAAGCATTAGAAGTCTAAGGCTATCTCTCCTCCACTTAGACTTCTTTTTTTATGCCTTGATGCTGCCTTAGCAATCCGTCTTTTGCTGCCCCACCACACCGAACTCAATCGGTGTTTTCACATAGAACAGTGAAATCTCTTTACTATTGAGATAGCTCAATAACTCGGTCGCCTGCTCTTCTGTAACCGCAAATTGAATCTGTACCGGTCGATCCGCCAGTTCAAAGAAACTGGCTGAGTGAAACAGGCCCTGATGGTCAACGCCTTCCAGCCCCGCCAATACTGTCGCGCCACGCAAATTCATCTGTTTTGCAACAGCCAGTAGCCATTCGCTGATGGGTTGTCCCTGATAGGAACGGTTTTGTGCACTATAAAAGGTAATTAGGAATCCATGCATGCGATTACTCCAGCTATGCTGCACTCAGCCATTGATGCAGGCTCATGCCTAAAATCGTAAACAGCAGTGATCCGAGCACATGAATCACAATCGCGGCACAGGCATAACCCAATTTACCGGTTTGCAGCAGGCCAATGATTTCGGCAGAAAAAGTTGAAAAGGTGGTTAATGCACCACAAAAACCTGTAATCACAAACAGTTTGTAATTGGGACTGAGTGAACTTTGCGAAAAATAGGAAATTGCAAAACCGATAATAAAGCCGCCAACAAAATTAACCGTGACCGTCCCCAAAGGAATATTGGGGAAAACAGGATTCAGTTTTAAACCCAGAAACCAGCGTAACCACGCCCCTAAAACCGAACCTAAAGCAATCGAAAGTAATGGATAAAACATGGTTTACTCCAAGAACAGGGCTGGAGCGAAAGAATGATGAGACATGGATATAGGGTAGCAGTTGTGCAGAATAATCATGAGCGAACTCCAGAAACAGGAACAGAGCACGCACGAACCTACGTCCCCTGTTCAGGGTAACGTAGGCATCATTAGCCATTCAGGCGGTTTGTAACAGGAGGAATGCCATCTCCTGTGCTCTAAAATAACATATTTTTTAGGCAACTCAATCGCTCTTTTTAAGCAGGATTGCATTGTGTATAAACATAAAGTTATCCACAATTCAGCCAGATATTCCTCAAACTTTTCCCCAACTCCATAAAAGTCCAAGACGGATGCGACGAAATCAAAGGCTTGTGCCTTTAAATGATTGGTCAATATATAAATGAACTCTTTGAGCATAGACGGTGAATACGCCAGCGCCAGGTTCCGCTCTCGAGCAGGTTCTCTTGTATATTTTCAATGTTATGATACGGGCATTGACTCAATCGACATGGAACTTTAGACATGGCTCAAAGCTTATTGGCACAACTGAAAGATAGCTCGGCAAAATTTGCAGATGTACTGGCATTTATCGAAGCACGTTATCAGCATACCCCGACTGCATTCCAGAATGGCGCACAATCCAATGCTGCAACTGAAAATCAAGGCAGTGCCAAAGTCCTCAGTTTTGCCAAAATTGAAGGTCTCAATCAGGCAGACACTTTAAGTTTATTTGCAGAACACTATGCATCGGTCCTGGCAACCCCTGACGCCACTGACCACCAGAATATCCGTCAGTTTATGCAACATGGTTGGGACGGCGTAAAGTTTGAAGGTGAAGCCTTAACGGCCAAATAATAAAAAGGAGGTTTTAACCTCCTTTTTTATGCGCATCGGTTGCTGATACGACCGGTCTGGCAAGTTTCCTCAGATCCGTGCTCAGACTATAAAAATCACCGCCCATTTTCCCGACACTGTCCAGTTGCTGCTGATCAATCATTTGGCCATCCCAAAGCCGGTCATCGACATAAATTGCTTTTACGTCCAGCAAGGCCACCGTACCACCCGATGGCAGCGTACTCAGTTGCAGCACTTCCCTTAACTGGCACTCATAACGAACCGGGGCATGTTTGACGGCGAATGCCGCAACCGAATGACCCGGTTCAGACTCAATGCCGGCAAACTCAAATTCACTTTGCGCCGGAGGCAATAAGGCACAGGATAAATTCATCTGTTCCATTAAAGCCGAATTGACAATATGCACCACACATTCGCGGGTATCGATCAGGTTACGAATGGTATCTTTATCCTGACCGTCTCTAGGGTTGACCTGTGAATACCAGAGAATGGGCGGATTACAGCTGGCCACATTGAAAAATGAATAAGGGGCAATATTGGCTACGCCAGTGGCGGAAAGTGTGCTAATCCATGCAATGGGTCGAGGTGAAATCCCGCCGACAAGCAGGCGGTAGATCTCGTTGGGAGCTAAATCCGAGGTTTCAAAAATCATCGCACAGCTACACCAGTTTAAGGGCGTTCAGCATATTGCGGCAAATCATCTGCAATACAGTCCCATTCTGCCTTAGAAGCAGCAAATATGTGCATGCTTGGCTTGTGCTGCAATGGCGTATCCAGTGTCCCGAGGCGTAAACGGTAAAGCTCAGGCTGGGCATCACGCGAACTGATCAGCGGTGAACCACATTCGCTACAGAACCAGCGGTACACGCCAGAAGCGGCAAATTTCTTAACCAGCTCCTCACCTTTCAGGATTTTAAAGGCGGCACTGCTAATCGGGGCATTGGTGGCATAGGCCGTGCCATTGGCCTTACGGCAACGCTGGCAATGACACTGTACGATTTCACCAATTTCACCCTGAATTTCATAGTGAATGCCATCACATAAACAACTGCCACGATATACAGGTGAAGCTTGAGACATATCCATAGTCCTGATGAGTATTTAGTCAAAACTAGCATTTTTAAAGAGCATCTCACAAGGCAAATCTGCTCAAGGAACATGACAGATTGCCAGCAAGATTAGCCCGTACTTTTAAACTCAGCTGGTCAGGACCGTAAATGCACCAAACATGCACATATACCAAACAACAGGCAGGCCTAAAAACCATCTGGCTGAAAAAACAAGCGAAACACATTGCCCAGTTGAAATGGCTTGATGATCTGCTGATTTGGAACTTCTCCAGCGGGCTCAACATTCATCACCCCTCCTCAGGCTTTGGTGTGGTTTATTTTTATTTAGCGACTTGAGTTGATCTGGCTCTGGATAAATTCATTCACGCCTTCTGCTGCGGCTCGTCCCGTGGCAAAACAGGCCGTGAGTAAATAACCGCCCGTCGGTGCATCCCAGTCCAGCATTTCGCCACAGCAAAATACATACGGATTGGCGTGTAATTGCAGCTGGGCTGATAATGCCTCTTGCTTCACTCCACCTGCACAGCTAATCGCCTCTTCAATCGGGCGAAAACCGGTTAAGGCGATACCGAGCTGCTTGATCTGCCGTGCCATTTGTCTGGCATCTGACCATAAACTTTTTTCAACAACTTCCCGCAGCAGGTTAATCTTGACCTGATCTAAGCCGGCTTTACGCCAAAGATTGGTCAAAGACTGTTTTTTATTGCCCTGCAATTTCTGTTCTAATTGTTCAATGCTGACATCAGGCAACAAGTCCAGATGCAATTGTAAAGGCTGCTGACGGGCAAGCTGCGCTCTGAGCTCGCGCCCCAGTTTATAAATCACACCACTCTCAAAACCGTAGTGGGTAATGATGATATCGCCATGGGTTTGCTGTTCAGGTGTCACCCAGGCATTGACCCGTTTCAGTGGCTGGCCAAAGCACTGCTGCATAAACGGCGACCATGTTCTTAACACACCGGCATTACTCGGCTGGAAAGCTTCGATATCCTGCGCCGAAAGCCATTGCTGCCACGCACCGTCACTGCCCAGTTGCGACCATGACACTGCGCCGCAGGCCAATACAATCGCATCGTAACGGGCACTAAAACGATGGGTCTGGTTTTCCAAAGTCAGTTGATTACCAGATAAATCATCACACCGATGCCGATAATGAAACTTGACCCCGGCAGCCATTAAGCGTTTTAGCCAGGCACGCAGCAATGGTGCGGCTTTCATTTCAACAGGAAAAATCCGGCCCGAGCTGCCCACATAAGATGCAATGCCCAGACCTTGCATCCAGTCCCGAATCCATTGGGCATCCCATTTCTTAATCCACGGCGCCAGCCACTCTGTCTGGTCATAACGCTGGATAAAACGCTCGACCGGCTCGGCATGCGAAATATTTAATCCGGTTTTACCAGCCATTAAAAACTTGCGTGCAGCCGAAGGTTTCTGTTCAAACACGTCAATTACATAATCATATTGACTGAGTACCTCAGCTGCCATCAGGCCTGCCGGGCCGGCACCAATAATGGCCACACGCTTAGGCATCGCGGTTCTCTTGGGTATTCTGACCTTGCAACGGTGCAAAATCATCAAAACGGGTGGTGTAGCCTTCTGGCTTGCAAATAACCAGTTGCTGGCACAGCTCACCACGTTCTAAATACTTGATTTCAAAATGGGTACGGGCCGAGTCTGCTGCAATTTTCTGCTTCTGGTAAGGTAATTTCCACACCTCCGTCAGCTGTTGTTCTGCTTCATCAATATATTCAGCAATATTACTGGCCAGGGTAATGGTACCGTTCGGTTCAAGACGGGAAAGCAGGAATTCGAAAAATGGCATATTGAGCCAGCGCTGCGCCGGATTATGCGGTTCCGGATTTGGATACAGAATAAAGAACTGTTGCACCTGGGCCGGAAACAAGGCATGTACCACCCAAGGCAATGCATCGGCATGAACCGGATATAAATGCGCACGTGGCTCCAGTTGATGCTGTTTTTGCATCGCCACAAATTTTTCCTTGGTTCGCTCAATTGCATACAACGTGGTCTGCGGGTTTTGTCCCGTAAATAACAGGGCATGTTTACCTTTGCCAGCACCAATTTCCACACAAACCGGTGTGTGAGGAATAGGCTTGAAATTACGGGGGGCTTGCATCCGTTGTGCTTGAAATTGACGAATCGACATAATCACATCAAACTATCTAGAAATCGGCATAAGTCTAACAAGTCACCTTACTTTTGCCTAATCTATTTAGGGTTTGTTAACATTTCACCTTGCGAGCTAAAGCTCTTATTGCGACAGAGAGCATTTTTTAGCTGATACAAGGCATGACTTATGAAGTTTAGCTATTCTAAATGAATAAGGCATAACACAGTAGCAGCAAAAAATGCTCCTGTCCCATAGGGTTATGGCTAAAACCTCCCTAAACTCCGTTATGAAACTTGACAAGGGAATCGCCATTGTCTACGTTTCATGCCTTGTTTATGTCGTTTTAGCTAATAACGCAATGCATGGTTGAAATGTCAACAAACCCTCTTTGTTTTAGGAATTTTCTATGCCACGTACATTCCCCTGCCCGCGTTGTGGTGAAACCAGCACTTGGGAAGGTAACGAGTTTCGTCCGTTTTGTTCTGAACGCTGCAAGCTGATTGATCTGGGCGCCTGGGCCAGCGATGAATACAAGCTACCAACACAGGATGCACCGCAAGCAGACCTTAAACGCCATGAAGATGATTATGAAGATTAATCATCTTCTGCTTTGCAACTAAGACCAGATCCGGTCCATTACCTTGAGCCAGTTATTCCAGCAGATTTTCTCAATCAGCTCAGGTGAATAGTGACGTTGCTGCATCGCTGCAATCAGGTGAGGCAGGCCGGTTACATCCTGCAGTTCGCTACTGATCAGGGCACCATCAAAATCTGAACCGAAACCGATATGATCCTCTCCAAGACGATCCATCATATATTCCAGATGATCGAGAATGAGTGTAAGTGGCGTATCTGCATTGCGCTGTCCATCAGCGCGTAAAAAGGCCACATCAAAATTGACTCCGACCATGCCCCCACTCTCAGCAATTGCCTTAAGTTGCAAATCAGTCAGATTACGCGCCTGCGGACATAAAGCATGGGCATTGGAATGGGTGGCGACAATCGGTTGCTGTAAAATCTCCACCGTGTCCCAGAATGCCCGTTCGTTCATATGTGACACATCCACCAGCATTTTTTTCTCGGCACAGCGTTTAACCAATGCTTTGCCTTGAGGAGTCAGGCCTGCACCTGTGTCAGGCGAATGCGGGAAACGGGCATTTAAGCCATGTCCAAATCGGCTGATCCTGTTCCAGAGAGGACCCACACTCCGTAGACCAGCCTGATAAAAAATATCGAGTAAGTCTGGATTATCCTGTAGGGCTTCTGCCCCTTCCATATGCAGCACCACCGCCAGTTGACCTTGAGCGCGACAATCCTGTATCTGTTGCACCGAGGTACAGAGCCGGATCTGCCCGCAAGCCTGCACCATCTGCTGGGCCAGCTCGAGTTGCGCCAGACAGATCTGCTCAACCTGCTGTTGAGTGAAATCTTCGGCATGTTTATCCACGAGTTTATCGGGATGATGCTGTTTGACATAAGCAAATGGCGGTAGAAAAATTGCAAACATGCCACCTGCAAAACCCGCTTGCTGGCAACGGTTTAAATCCAGTTGTCCGGGTAGATGATCATGGATGAAAGCCCGCACCGGATCGGCCTGATCACTGAGCCACAAGCGGGTCAGCAGGTCATTATGACCGTCAAAAACCGTGACTTTAGAATGATTCAGACCTTGTTTCATGAAGAAGGTTCACCCGGAATGCTACGCACCGGAATCTTTTGCTGAAGCGCCAGACGTTTTGAGTTTTTGCTATTGCGAAATTGCAGTTGCTCAAGAGATGCAGCCTGCTCACTCTCGCTACGCGCCTGTTCAATCAGGTGATGATACTCAGATTTACCACACACCGGATCGGCATTGGCCGCATCACCGGTCAGCATATAGGCCTGACAGCGACAGCCGCCAAAATCTTTTTGCTTGTCCGGACAGCTACGACAGCTTTCCGGCATCCATGCATCACCGCGAAAATGGTTAAACCCTGTGGATGTGTACCAGATATCAGCCAAAGACTGTTCACGTACATTCGGAAACGCAATGGGTAGCTGGCGGGCTGCATGACAGGGCAATGCCGTACCATCAGGGGTTACGGTAAAGAAAATCTTGCCCCAGCCATTCATGCAGGCTTTCGGCCGTTCCTCGTAATAATCAGGCACCACAAAGATCAACTTGCACGGATGATTCTGCTGGCGCAGCTTTTCTCGATAGGCATTGGTCACCTGTTCGGCACGGATCAACTGTTCCTGCGTGGGCAATAAGCCCTGACGGTTTAAAAAGGCCCAGCCATAAAACTGGCAGATCGCCAGTTCAACCGTATCGGCATTCAGTTCCAGACACAGCTCAATAATCTGTTCAATCTGGTCAATATTATGCCGGTGAATCACAAAGTTCAGCACCATCGGATAGTCATATTGCTTGACCAGACGGCACATTTCATATTTCTGTTCAAAGGCATGCCTTGAACCTGCCAGAGCATCATTCACCACAGCATCGCTGGCCTGAAAACTGATCTGGATGTGATCCAGTCCCGCCTGTTTGAGCTGGGCAATACGCTGCTCGTTCAGGCCCATGCCCGAGGTGATTAAATTGGTATAAAACCCTTGCCGGTGCGCATGTGCAACCAGTTGTTCCAGATCTTGGCGTACCAGCGGTTCACCACCGGAAAAGCCCAGTTGCACCGCCCCCATCTGCCGCGCCTGATCAAATACATCACACCACTCTTGCGTGCTCAGTTCATTTTTATGCTGCGCATAATCTAGCGGATTAGAACAGTATGGACATTGCAAGGGACAACGATAGGTCAGCTCGGCCAGAAGCCAGAGGGGTAAACCGATACCTTCAGTCATTGCAATTCAATCCAGAATTGTTGCTGGGCAACCCGCATATAATCGACCACATCCTGCTCGATTTCGGCAATATCGCCAAACTGCTGTTTCAGCAGTGCCACAATGGCAGCAACCGTGCGTTGTCCATCAATATGCTGTCCGATGGCCCCTGCACTGTCATTCAGCTTGATCATGCCTTCCGGATATAAAATGACAAAGGCATTTTGTGCCGGCTCAAACTGAAAGCGGTAGCCCTGTCGCCAGATGGGAACCAGATTTAAATCAAATGCTGCATTACTCACGGAATAACCCCTTATGCCAGACCGGTTGGGTGGTCACGGTATGATACGGTGCCTGCTGATGCACATAGGCCAGCGTCAGTGCATCCAGAATACTCCACAGGATATCCAGCTTGAACTGCAAGATTTCCAGCATGCGCTGCTGCTGTTCATAGGTGGTAAACGAGTCCAGGGTAATACTCAGGCCATGCTCGACATCACGACGTGCCTGACTTAAACGCGAACGGAAATAATCATAGCCCTGATCATCAATCCATGGATAATGCTGTGGCCATGAGTCAAGGCGTGACTGGTGAATCTGTGGTGCAAACAATTCCGTCAAGGAACTGCTGGCAGCTTCACGCCATGTAGCACGGCGGGCAAAATTGACATAGGCGTCCACGGCGAAACGTACACCCGGCAGTACCAGCTCTTCTGAAATGACCTGTTCACGGGTCAGGCCTACCGCTTCAGCCAGACGCAACCATGCTTCACGGCCTCCCCCGTCAGGATATTCGCCATCCTGATCCAGCAGCCGCTGAATCCATTCCTGACGCACACGCTGGTCTGGACAATTGGCCATGATCGCCGCATCTTTTAGCGGAATATTGATTTGATAATAATAGCGATTGGCGACCCAGGCCTGAATTTGCTGCTGGGTGGCTTTGCCTTCATACATCATCACATGAAAAGGATGATAAATATGATAGTACTGGCCTTTATCCAGAATGGCCTGCTTAAACTGTTCGACACTTAATACATCAGTGGACATCATCATTCACCTCAAAGCTCGATCTGCATGCCATCAAAAGCCACTTCAACACCGTGGGCCTTGAGTTCGGCAAACTGGGCCGAGCTTTCATCCAGGATCGGATTGGTATTATTAATATGAATCAGCACTTTTTTAGCACAACTGAGCTGATTCAGGTAAGACAATGAACCACCCTCGCCACTAATGTACAAATGCCCCATCTCCCGACCGGTTTTGCTGCCAACTCCGGTTTGCTGCATTTCATCATCTGTCCAGAGCGTACCATCAATCATGACACAGTCCGACTGCTGCATAATCTGCATGACCTGCTCATCAATCTTGCCGAGTCCAGGAGCGTAAAACAGCTGTTTGGCGGTGTTATGATCGCGGATGATCAGGGCAATATTGTCGCCTTCATGCGGATCATGGCGATGTGGAGAATACGGTGGTGCAGCACTCTGAATCACCAGCGGAATAAATTCCAGCTGCTCAAAACCGGCAATCTGAAACGCCTGTTTCGGGTCGATTGGCTGATATTGCAAACCACCATTCCAGTGTTTCAGCATATTAAATACAGGAAAACCTGTGGTGAGGTCCTGATAAACCATCTCGGTACACCAGACCCTGATCGGACAGCCTTCCCGCAAGGTCAGCAGTCCGGTGGTATGATCCAGCTGACTGTCCATCAGGATCACATCACGAATCCCGGTATCACGTAACTGCCGTGCAGGCTGGGCTGCCTTGAAATCGAATAATTGCTGACGGATATCCGGTGAAGCATTCAGCAACACCCAGTCGATACCATTTTCAGAAACGGCAATTGAGGACTGGGTACGCGCCTTGGCCTGAATCGTTGCTGTACGTACGCCATGACAGTTGGGACAATTACAATTCCACTGGGGAAAACCGCCTCCTGCAGCGGAACCTAAGACATGAATATACATAAATTTAATTTCTTTTTAGAAAAAGATAAGCCCTAGACATCACTAGGGCTTATCTTGAGTTTAAATATGAATGATTAACGTACTTCGAAGTACATGGTCACTTCAAAACCGATACGTACATCAGTGAAAGCTGGTTTAGTCCATTGCATGAAATCATCTCCGACTCAATGGTGGCGTCATGTCTCTTTACACAACGCTTTCAAATTTAATAAAACGTTTACAACAATTGATTCTAAATAAAAATAACCGCCTTGTAGACCTACCCGGCCGAAGATATTGTTCGATAATTGTGATTTTTGTCTAAATTTCAGCAAGACGCACCTGTGCTCGGGCCTGCTGCTAACCAAGCCGCCTCGCTTCTGCCATGTTTTAATAAAATTTTACACATTTTAAATCTGCGATACACATCACAGTAATTTACTTTTTTATGACCTTATGCAAATCTAGCCATAATAGTCGGGTTGAATAAAAACAGTACCTACATCTCAACCCAGATACAACATTCTGATCCAGTTGCACATGCCTTTACATGGAATCAGCTTATTTAATAAAAATAGTAAATTACCAGGATGTAACAATGAATAATGATATTCCTTATCAGCTTAAAGTGTTGGCAACACAAATTGATCCCAATCTGGATGCACACTGGCAAAATACCCTGGTCACGCTATTTTCACAACATACACCTGAGCAATGTGAAAAAATTGCCCAGCAGGTTCTGCAACCGAAAAAAATCCACTGGAACCGCAAGGACAACCGGTTTTCCTATCTGGCAAGACATGACTTTCAGTTGCTGCTCGAGAAAATCTATATTGCTCCCGTCAAGCTGCTGGTCACCCAAATTGCCGCTTCACTGGAAAAGTTAAAACACTATGCGCATGTTTATGAAATTGCCGATTATCTGGAGCATATTTTAGCCCAGATCAATACTCTTGAGACCGAGGATGACTTTGACTTGCAGGAACAAAAAAAGCTGATATTAAAAGAGTTTATCTATACAGCTGCCCAGATTATCCTGGCAAAACAAAGAATCGTATTACCCGCCTGTCAGCGGCAGATCGACCTTGATGTCATCAAGACCTTCATAACCGAGGTTTATCTCAAGCAGCAACTATTAAAGTACTCTTTCCAGCTGCTGCGCTCACATCAGTTGAGAGCAGAAAAACCGCATATCCTTAAATATTTTCTGTATAAACAGCAAAAAGACAGGCAACTGGAGATCGTTAAAACCTCCAAGTATATTTTTGCTCTGGCGCCCAGCAAGGATGGCATGCCCGATACCTTTTCCATCCGCCGTTTCCTGCAAGAAGAAAAACTCGAAGGCTGTGAAAACATTTACGTGCATTCCGCCATTCTGGATTTAGACAAAATCGAGGACAACCACCATCAGGCACAATTTGAATGGCAGATCAGCCGGATCATTACCATTGATCAGCCGGTCAACCAGTATGTGTCCGATATCGTGCGCAATATCGAACTTTATAGCAGCAAGACCCTGGTGCCTTTCCTGAAACAGCCGTTACAGCCCAACGGGGTATTTATTGAAAAACTGGTGGAACAGCGGCTGATTGATTTTGAGCAGAAGCTGTGCAGCAATATTCTTGAGCCTGTCGCCGATGCGCTCAAGCATTCGGTGCATCATCGTGATGAGTGTAACTATCTGTATTTGAGTGTGAAACAGATACTGGATGAGCTGATTAGCCATTTTATCGAATTCCAGTCACAACCTTCCCTGATCCTGAATAAACAGGTCAGCCTGTTTATTGCCCGGCTCAAATCCTATGCGACGCTGCTACAGAAACGGCATTCGGATATATTTACCGTATTTTCGTATGAGGAGTGGAAAAAGCATCATGCTGAAGCGGCCGAACCGACCAACCTGCTCAAGGATATTAGCCTGAATTCCTTACAGGAATATAAAGATGCGTTTTCCGAACTCAAGGAAAACCAGCGTCAACTCAAACAGAGTGCCTCTTTGCTCAGTAAACTGCTCAATAAGCCGCAAAAAATAAAAGACAATATTGACAAGCTCAAACAGAAAACCGCACAGATCAAAAAAAATGCCCATCAGGAAATTTTGCGCATCCAGCGACGTTTCCCATCACTGATCATTTATCTTGAATCTGAATCACTCATCTCGATCAACCACAAAGAACGGCATTATGCCTTTCCAACTGGCGACAATGGCATTACCCGTTTACCAATCCTGATTCAGATTCCGGAAGATAAAGCGTCATTTGACTTGCAAAGCATCTGTAATAGCGTGAACTTCGACCTGAATCTGGCCAATCAGAAATGGCTGGAAACGATCTGACCGGAAGCAAACCGGCTTGTGCAGACAGCCTGCTCTACACAAGCTAAAAGGGGCAGTTAACCTGCTTTACTGGCCACAAAAGGATTAAACTGCTTTTCATGGCCAATGGTACTGATTGGGCCATGACCTGAAATAAACTGGGTTTCATCCGGCAAGCTAAAGCATTCGCGCTGGATTGAATCCAGTAACTGCTGGTGGTTGCCCCTTGGAAAATCGGTACGCCCAATCGAGCCTTTAAACAGTACATCGCCTGTCCATAACAAACCATGTCTGGCGTTATAGAACATCACATGCCCCGGGGTATGGCCTGGGGCAAAACGCACTTCAAATTCATCCTCACCCAGCTTTAACACCTCACCGCCTTCCAGCCACTGATCGACCTTGACTGGCTGTGGAATCGGAAAACCGTAACGGGCCGAGACTTCCTGAATCATGTCCAGCCAGAACTGGTCTTCCTTATGCGGTCCAATCACCGGAACCTGCCAGGTTTGTGCAAGCTCCCCTACGGCACCGGCATGGTCGAGATGACCATGTGTGAGCCATAGGGCTTTTACAGTCAGGCCCAAAGCCTCGACTTCTTTTTTCAGTAGCGCAGCATCACCGCCCGCATCAATCAAAATTGCCTCTTTGCTTTCACTATCCCACAAGATTGAGCAGTTTTGGGCAAATGCAGTAACGGGAACAATTTTGACTTGGAGCATGGTCACCTCTGGCGAAATAAAGCGTCGATTTAACGATGGGCTAAGGTATGGGTAAGTGCATCAAGATTAGCCTGAACCAGACCGGCAAGCAAATCTATATGGGCCTGATCGGTATTCAGTGCCGGAATATAGGCATAGTCGCCCCCGCCTGCATGCTGGAAAATTTCCTTGTTCTGCATGGCCAGTTCTTCTAAGGTTTCCAGACAGTCTGCTGAAAAGGCCGGACTAATGACCTGTACCGACTGGACTTTTTGCTCACCCCACTGCTGTAACAGCTGATCGGTATAAGGCTTGACCCACTCCTGCTTGCCAAAACGTGACTGGAAGCTGATCGCCCATTCATCCTCTTTCAGATGCAACGCTTCTGCTACCAGACGTGCTGTGGTCCGGCAACGCTCGGCATAGGGGTCACCTTTATCGGCATACGGTTGGGGAATTCCGTGAAAGGACATCAACAGTTTTTCAGCTTTGCCATGTTGGGCCTGATATCTCAATACACCATCGGCCAATGCCTGAATAAACAAAGGATGCTGATAATAATCCTTGATCAGGGTCAGTCCCGGTAAATGGCGCTGCTTGGGAATCCACCTGGCAAAGGCATCATAAAGTGGCGCCGTCGAGGTCGCTGAATATTGTGGAAATAACGGCAATAAAATCACATGTTCTTGCGGTGTGTGCGCCAGTTGCTCCAGCACGGCATGAATACTCGGCTGGCCATAAGTCATGGCAGGTACCACCGTCAGGTCAAACTGATGATTTTCTTCTTGTAGGCGTTGTTTAATCAGCAGGGTTTGTTCCAGCACGATTTCACGCATGGGTGAGTCACCAGACCAGACCGAAGCATAGGCTTCAGCCACCCGTTTGGGACGGAAGGTCAAAACAAAGAGGTGCAGAATGATCCACCATAATAGTTTAGGGATCTCAATCACACGGCTATCAGATAAAAACTGTTTCAGGAAACGTCGTACTGCTGGCACAGTGGCGTCATCAGGTGTACCTAGATTGGCCAGAATCACAGTCACTTTTGGTTTTTGTGTCGCTAACATAGACCGCATCCGCTGTTCATTGGGTTCATGCGATTACTTTAGCAGTTTTAAGCCTGTTTTCTAAATTGGATTAATGCATGGTCTTAAACTGAAAAACCCGATTGCTATCCAGAATATTACTTTCCAGCAGTTTTTGCCCTTTTGTAGTGAGTTGCCACAACATGCGCTGGCGGTCATCACGTCCGGTGGGCACAATCCATTCATTCTGGCGCATTTGCAACTTGATCTCATGCAAGGCACGAATGTTGACCTGGGCACGCGATACCGCATGCGCCCGAGGCATTTCCTGACGGGCATCGTCCAGACCGGTCTCATTCAGATATTCATTGATGCGCTTGGAAAAGTATTCTTCCGGTGTCGGGATCACAAAGGCTGAGCCCAGTACATTCAGTAATTGTGCCCAGGTCATCTTGCGATGCGGTTTGACTTCCTTGAAGTTTCCATCCTGATAAGCATGCATGCGGTATTCAAAGGCATACAGTTCATGCATGGAGACTTTAGGGACATGAGTCAGCGGATCGGCTTCACGCTTGCCCAGCTCGGTTTCCAGCTGCTTGACCTTGGCCCGTAATGCATCTATTTCATCACGCAAGACCTGTGTATTTTGCGGACGCACCCATCCAACGACAGGGTAACGCTCCAGCATCTGCGGCATACTGGAACGTACCGCCAGCTCCAGATCTCTCAAGCTTCGATAACAAAACACCTGATCAACTTCATGTTGAAGCTGCTTTCTGAATTCTTTGAATTTTTCTTTCAGTTCCGGTTTGTGATCATGCAATCTGGCCTCACGCGAGTCCGGGTCCTGATGCATAAAAACAATTACCGGCTTTTGTTTGGTCATGGCATAGATATATTCTAGATGCATATAGCCCACACCCGAAACCGATTGCTCGCCATACTGGCTGCCGAGCAAGATCACCACATAATCACAATCGTCAATCTGGCGCCGCGCAATCGAGGTACTCAGCGGGGTTCGCTGTTCCAGCCCCCATGACAGAAATCCCATCCCCACTAAAGTTTGTGCTAAAACCGCCCGCTCTGGTTGCATTTCATTGCCAGAGGTAGAAATAAAAACTTGATAACGAGTATCTTGCATAGGCCAGGCCCCAATTCATTGATCAATAATATCAAGTATTTGTCTTGATTTTTATTAACAACTAACCCCAATAAATATATCAATATGGCTCGATTTAGTGATTTCCTATCTCAATCTCGGCCAGATTCTGAATCTTCCATGTTAATTGTTCTGGTATAAGGTGCTGAAGAACCGGTTGTAGTTCCTGCGCATTGTTACCACTGACATAACATTGAATACGGGTAATGTTATGACGCAATTTGTCACATAATAACCCATTTTTAATTAAAAGATAGGCAGTTTGTCGTGCAACTGCTTGTCCGGAATCAATTAATTTTAGTTTTTCAGCAAAAACCTGACGAATCGCGTCTTTCAGAAAAGGATAATGGGTACAGCCCAAGACCAGAAAGTCTGCGCCCTGTTCGACCACAGGCTGCAAAATCTGTTGCAGGACCTCGAGACAGGCCGGACTCATCTGCTGTCCGGCCTCAACGAACGGTACCAGCTCCAGACTGGTCACCGGCATCACCCTGACACCTGCCGGCTCGGCAAATTTCGTCATCACGTCTTTAATCAGCTGCCCCCGGAAGGTCGCCGGGGTCGCCAGCACCGCCACCACTCTGGACTGGGTCTGGATCACGGCAGGCTTTAATGCCGGCACAAGCCCCACGATTGGAAAGCGCTCGCCATAATGCTCCCGCAAATAATCCAGGCTAAAGGCCGAAGCGGTATTACATGCCACCACGGCTATTTTACAGCCCTGACGGTAAAGCCATTCAATCGCTTGTGCCGTCAGCTGACGGATTTCCTGATCTGAACGTGCACCATAGGGCACATGCGCGGTATCGGCATAATAAAGAATGCGTTCATTGGGTAAATGCCGGGCAATCTCCTGTGCCACCGATAATCCGCCAATCCCCGAATCAAATACCCCGATCGGCGCATCAGCAGATGCATGGGGCATTGGGTCAAGTAAAAGGGGCATGGATTGAACGGCAGTCATATTACACATGGACACTGTTTTATTTACTGGATTAAGCTTAAACCTCAGGTGCTCAAATGCAAGACCAAATCACCACTTTTTAGCGTCAAAACCGTGTCACCCTGTGCATTTTCAGACAAACTGCCATAGTTGACGAGATGATAAAAACTCTGCCGCTGAATCAGCGCATTCAGGCCAAAACGGACATGCACATAAGGACGTAACTCACCGGCATATTCACGCATAAAAACCGGATGTGCTTCATCTACGATCACCACGTCCTGATTAGGTGTTATCAATTGCAGGTAGGTCTTGCCTTCAATTTCGACCTGATCCACCTGATTGATCAGTAATGGTTCGTCTTCAACCTCGATTTCAATCTGCTCCACCGGGGTTTTCAGATAAAATTTGCCCTGTTCTTTCCAGAGCACCTTACTGAACAGGTCTAGCAGAGCTTGCCGTTTGATCAATTGACCTTCGTGCCACCATTCTCCATTGGCTTTTATGCGCAAATCCATTTTGCCACAATGCTTTGGATGCCACTGGTCTAAAGGCGGGATTGACCTTTTGTGACTTTGCTGTACATCTTTTAAGTATTGTGCAATGTTCATTAAGTTTTTATCATCAGAAAACATGATTTTTCCCGGGTTTTCTATAGAGTTTTGTGGAGAATCATTTTCATTTATCATAGTTTATGCCTTGCTGACGAGAAAATATGACCGCTCAGCCAATTGGCGAGATCAAGGTTTAAAACTATACTATCCCAAACGTTTGCAAGCACAATAGTAGCATTTGTGTTTGGCAATTAAGAACACTCATGGCAGCGCCGAATCGCAATATTACGGTTGCCACCCTTAAAAATATGAGGAGTCCTACATGGAACACATCGAACGTGAAGCGATGGAGTTTGACGTAGTGATCGTAGGCGCAGGACCTGCGGGTTTATCTGCTGCGATTAAAATTCGTCAATTAGCGATTGAAAACAACCTACCTGACCTTTCTGTATGTGTTGTTGAAAAAGGCTCCGAAGTAGGTGCGCATATCCTTTCAGGTGCTGTACTTGAACCACGTGCCATCAATGAACTATTTCCAAACTGGAAGGAAGAAGGCGCACCTCTCAATGTCCCTGTAACAGGCGACGAAACCTATTTCTTGCTGTCGGATACCAAGGCACAAAAAATGCCGTACTGGATGGTTCCAAAGTCCATGCACAACGAAGGGAACTATGTCATTTCCCTCGGTAACGTCGTGCGCTGGTTAGGCCAGAAGGCAGAAGAACTCGAAGTATCAATTTTCCCAGGCTTTGCTGCCTCTGAAGTGCTGTACCATGAAGATGGTACGGTAAAAGGTATCCAGACTGGCGATATGGGCATCGGTAAAAATGGTGAGCCAACGCATAACTTTACCCCGGGTTATGAACTGCATGCCAAATATACCCTGTTTGCTGAAGGCTGCCGTGGTCACCTCGGTAAGCGCCTGATTGCCAAATACAATCTGGATAAAGATGCTGATCCACAGCATTACGGTATCGGGATCAAAGAACTCTGGGAAATCGACCCTGCCAAACATAAGCCTGGCTTGGTCATGCACGGTGCAGGCTGGCCATTGTCTGAAACCGGTTCATCAGGCGGCTGGTGGTTATACCACGCTGAAAACAACCAGGTGACGCTGGGCATGATCGTGGATTTATCTTATGAAAATCCGCACATGTACCCATTCATGGAAATGCAACGCTGGAAAACCCATCCGACCATCAAGCAATTCCTTGAAGGCGGCAAGCGTATCTCTTACGGCGCACGTGCTGTGGTTAAAGGCGGCTTTAATGCCCTGCCTAAACTGACCTTCCCGGGCGGCTGCCTGATCGGTGATGATGCCGGTTTCTTGAACTTCTCAAAAATCAAGGGCTCGCATACGGCCATGAAGTCAGGCATGTTGTGTGGTGAGGCTGTATTTGAAGCAATTGCTGCGGGTGTTGCCAAAGGCGGTGACCTTGCCGTTGCACGTGTGCTTGAAGGCGAAGACCATTTCGTCAAAGAGCTGACCTCTTATACCGACAAATATAACAATTCCTGGTTAAAAGAAGAGTTATATAACTCGCGTAACTTCGGCCCTGCCATGCACAAGTTTGGTCAGTGGATTGGTGGTGCATTTAACTTTATCGACCAGAACGTCTTTAAAGTGCCATTTACCTTGCACGATCTTAAACAGGACTTTGCTGCGCTGAAAACCGTAGATGCCTCGACCTTCAAGCCAAACTATCCAAAACCGGACGGCAAGCTGACCTTTGACCGTTTATCTTCAGTATTCGTCTCCAATACCGTACATGAAGAAAACCAGCCAGCACACTTGAAGCTGACTGATCCATCGATTCCGGTGAATGTAAACCTGCCAAAATGGGATGAGCCAGCACAACGCTACTGCCCGGCGGGTGTTTACGAAATCATGGAAAATGATGACGGTTCTAAACGCTTCCAGATCAACGCAGCCAACTGTGTTCACTGTAAGACCTGTGATATTAAAGATCCGTCACAGAACATCACCTGGGTAACGCCGGAAGGCGGCGGTGGTCCAAACTACCCGAATATGTAATTCCTTGCGCCCCACTAAGACGCTGTCTTGGTGGGTCTCACCTTGCGAAGCTTTAGTCGCTTCTCATATCCAAATATGTAATTCAAAACAAAAAAATCCGGGTTTAGACCCGGATTTTTTATGCACTATGCCATGTAAAAATCAGAAATAAAGCTTAACCTTTCTGTACCAGATAACGGTATTCGGTATGGCTATTTTCATCCTGACTTTCTTCTTTGAGCAATAATTCATGCCCAAGATGCATACAGAACTTTGGAATATCCCACGAGGTTGAAGGGTCTGTTGCCAAGACTTCAACAATATCACCCGACTTGGCCTTGCGAATGGCTTGATGCAACATCATCACCGGTTCAGGGCAACGCAGACCTCGCGTATTGATTTGAACAGCAGGAAGCTTTGGTTGTTCCGACATCATAAAACTCAAATATTCGAATTTTCACATTTTAGCATAAACTGTTCATATAAAAATCATCTACAGCTTTTTGAAAAACTGTACGTTTTTTAAATAGTTTTATTGATGCATATCCGCTTTATCTTCGGTATGATGAAAATCATCTAATTGATATAGAGAGTCTTTAGGAAAGATCATGGTCGAGGAATCCAGTCCGTCGTGGGGTATGCGTGGCTTAAGAAAATGGTTAGGTACCGCACCAGAAACCCGCGATGAATTACTCAAGTTAGTTCAAGACTCACGCCGCTTTTTAGAGCCAGATACTGTTGCCATGCTTGAGGGTGTTCTCGATCTTCCTGCAACAAAGATTCGAGAAGTGATGACCCCGCGCACAGCCATCATCAGCTTGCAGGAAGACGATCAGCTACTTGATATCCTGCATGTACTGATCGATTCGGCACATTCACGTTTTCCGGTCTTCTCTGCAGACCAAAGTGACAATGTGGTCGGGATCTTGCTCGCAAAAGACCTGCTGCCATTCTTGACCGAGCGCAATGTCAAAGTCGACATTCGCGCCCTGATGCGCCAGCCTGTATTCGTGCCTGAAAGCGCCCGTTCCGATCAGGTATTGCGGATGCTTAAAAATACACAGACCCATATTGCCATCGTGATTGATGAATATGGTTCAACTTCCGGTCTGGTCACCCTTGAAGACATTCTGGAAGAGATTGTCGGCGAAATTGAAGATGAACACGATATTGCCGATGAAGAGGCGTTATATATCGTTCCGGATAATGACCCGACCACAGCCAATACCTGGATTGTGCAGGCACTTACACCAATCGAACATTTCAACACTATTTTAAATGCAGATTTTTCTGACGATGAAGTTGAAACTATGGGCGGTTTACTGCTGCAAGAAATTGGTTTAGTCAGCGATTTACAAGGTCAAACCATTGAACTTGACGACTGGCAATTTACCATTATTGAAGCAGATGCACGCACTATTCATCTGATTCGAGCTGTCCGTCAATGAGAACCTATTTTGAGAAGCTGTTAAATTCGTCTCAACCACAAAAACAGCTCCCTTTTATTTTTCCACTGTTGATTGCACTCATTTCGGGTGCAATCTTTAGTTTGGCGCTCGCCCCTTATTATTTCTGGTGGCTGGCAATTTTATCTCCTGCCCTGCTCTATGCCGTATTACGCCAGCGGACTCCCCGTCAGGCCTTTGCACTCGGCTGGGCCTATGGTTTCGGCTTATGGTTTGTCGGCGCATTCTGGCTTTATACCTCGATCCATACCTATGGTGATACCAACGCCTTTTTAAGCGTGTTGATGATTGCCATTATGGCCCTTGCAATGGGCCTGTTTACGGCTTTTCAGACCTGGCTATATCGCCGCTTTTTCCCCGAAACGCCGCTCACGTTTGCACCGCTCTGGGTGCTATTTGAGTGGGCCAAGACCTGGGTATTCACCGGTTTCCCGTGGTTATTTGCCGGTTATGCCTTTACTGAACGTCTATTAGATGGTTATGCACCACTGTTTGGAGTGTATGCGGTTTCTTTCGTGGCCATTGTTCTGGCCTGTGCGCTGGTCGAGATTTTAAATCGTCGCTGGTTCTGGGCTGTGCCTTCAGCCCTGCTGATTCTGGGAGCATGGGGGGCCGGATTTATTCAGTTTGTACAGCCCAAAGCCGCAAAACCACTGAGTGTATCCTTAATTCAGGGCAATATCCCGCAAGACCTGAAATGGCTGACCGAATACCAGATCAAGACTTTAGAAATTTATGCCAACCTGACCCGCGCTGAATGGGGCCGTGACCTGATTGTCTGGCCGGAATCCTCCATTCCGATGTTCCAGACCGATATTCCGGAATTTCTGGACGCCATGAATGCACAGGGCAAAAAAACAGATAGCGCATGGGTCACCGGTATCCCGTACTGGGATATGGCCAAGTCACAGCAGCTGGGTGAGCCGCTGTATTACAACAGTATTATGGCTTCAGGCAGCGATGCGCAGGGTTTGTATAAAAAGCAGCGCCTCGTGCCGTTTGGTGAATATATTCCATTATCCGGCATGCTGAAGTGGGTACTTCCTGCCATGCAGAATGATGTCAGCATGAGTGGTTTTTCTCGTGGCGAGGCCAATCAGAAGCCGTTAACAGTCAAAGGCCATGCACTGGCAGCCGCCATTTGCTATGAAGTGGCTTATCCAAACCTGACCCGCCGTAATGCATCGAACAGTGACTTTCTGATCACGGTGTCTAACGATGCCTGGTTTACTGGCACCGCTGGTCCTTGGCAACACTTGCAAATGGTACAAATGCGCGCCAAAGAAAATGGGCGCTGGTTTATCCGTGCCACCAATACTGGTGTCACTGCCTTTATCGACCAGAATGGCCATATCGTAAAACAGGCTCCACTCGATCAGGAAGCCGTTTTGCGTGGTGATCTGCCTGCCATGCAAGGGCAAACCCTGTATAACCGCTTGAGTGATTATCCAATCCTGATCTTTTCATTATTGTTATTGGCAATCGGATGGATCTATCGTCCACGCAAGGTGGATGTCAGCTTCAAGGCTCGCCGATAAGTCTTATAAAGCTTGTGCCCGGGGCAATCTTGCCGCCGGGTCACAAAGTTTCCCCCTGATCAGCATATCAGCTTAAACGCTCATCCAGCTTGCCTTGCCCACCCTGCTGTTCTTGGCAACGGCAGACCATTTTCTTTCTAAGCAGCTAGGCACAACCTGTATCCTGCACATAAAAAAACGTCGCTTCAAGGCGACGTTTTCAGCTTTACAGATCCAGATGCGTTACAGGCTAACCGAGAATTGCAGGCTTAGATAGGCCACCAGAGTAGATAAACAAAGCATCGGAACATAACGATATGCTTTAAATAAAAACTGTTCATATTTAGAAATCAGGTCAGCATGATGCCAGACCGTCGTTTTCAGGGCACTTAAAAAGCAGACTACAAACCAGGCACTTAACAGACTAAGTACAAAGAACCCGATCATGATCTGGCTGCTCCCTTCTGCGGTCTGCCATAAGGCCAGTGCCCCCTCACTTATCGGCAGCAGGCTTAAAATGAGCAATACAGATTTCAGCATTGCCCAATGAAACTGATTCAGTTCATCCAACAGAAAAAATGCTTTCATCTGATTACTCCATACCTGATTTCAATGGTCTGGATTTATTATGCAAAGCTTTAATCTAAAGAGAAAGTGTATTTTCCGGCATATTTTCTTTTTCTTGTAACTATTAAATATGGGAATAATTCTTATTATAACTCTCAGATATTTATTATATTATTTTTATAATATTTTCAAAAACTTATATAAAATATTCTAATCAAGAAATATTATCACTTCACTTTGATTATTATTATTTAAAAGTGAAGTGATATTTTATAGAAGATTATGGCTGATAATAAATATCCGCATCACTGCCTTCACCACCTTCTTTACCATCCGCACCAAACGAATATAAATCAAATGGACGACCTTCACGACCCGGAATCACATACTGAATATCATTATCCCAGCTGTCTTTAGGATATTTTGGTAAGTAGCCCTCAGGTAACCAGTTTTTTGCAGAAGCAGGTTGATGCACCAGGGCATCCAGTCCGCCATCTTGCATGGATGGATAACGTCCGTTATCCAGCTTATATTGCTTCAATGCCCCTTCTACCGTCTTTAAGGTGATCTGCGTTGTATCTACTTTTGCTTTTTCACTTCGTCCCATGACATTCGGAACGATCAAGGCAGCCAGAATACCTAAAATCACAATAACAACCATCACCTCAATGAGCGTAAATCCTGAGCGAGGGTTAACAAAGTGGAACTTTGTCCGAGCGCAAGACGAAGAGCTATGCTCTGAGTCACACGATTCCGCAAGACGAGAAGCGATGCTTTGAGTGCAAGGATTCAGGCTGTGTCCAACATTGTGCTTATTCATTGAATTATTCATCTCTTTCATGTCACTCATCAGATCATATTGTTCATATTAATAATTGGCAACATTACCGCAATCACAATGACCAAGACAATTGCTGCCATAAAAATCAGCATCAAGGGTTCAAGGAGTGCCAGTAAAGTTGAAATAAAGGTGGTCACCTCACGGTCCTGCATGGTTGATGCCCGATCCAGCATCCGGTCCAGTTCACCCGAGGCCTCACCGCTACGGATCATTTGCACCATCATCGGGGGAAAATAACCGCAACGTTCCAGCTGAGTTGCCAGGTTGCCGCCTTCTGTTACACGCTCCATCGCAGCATCAATCGCATCACGAATGACCCAGTTATTACTGACTTCTGCACCAATACGCAACGCTTCGACCAGAGGTACACCGGAACGGGTCAGAATCGACAGGGTACTGGCAAAGCGTGCTGCATTTATACCACGGGAAAGTTTACCAAATAGTGGCAACCTGAGCGTTAATCGGTCAAATGCATAGTGTCCTGCCGTGGTTCTTAAAAAACGGGTAAATAAAATGATGGCCACCACAGCCACAATGAGCATGCCAATCCAGGTATGCCGGATAAAGGCACTGGCTTTCATTAAGGCAACCGTAATCCAGGGCAACGCCTGTTTGCTCTGTTCAAAGGTCTTGACGATTTCAGGCACCACATAGGTCATTAGCCCCATCACAATCGCGAATGACATCAGCATCAGCACAATCGGATAGATCATCGCACCCTGAATCTTTTTTTGCATGGCAAAACGGTTTTCAGTGTAGTCTGACAACTGGTCAAGGATCAGGTCGAGATGACCTGAACGTTCGCCTGCGGCAACGGTTGCAATATACAGTTCCGGAAAACGCCCGGACTGTTGCATGGCCTTGGCCAGTGAGTGGCCTTCCAGTACCCTGGAACGTACCGCGATCAATAAGTTTTGTACATGACCTTTTTCACTTTGCTTACTGACCGCACGCAAGGCTTCTTCCAGTGGAATTCCGGCAGCCACCAGCACGGATAACTGTCGCGTCATCAAGGCCAGGTCATAGGCACTAAAGCCTTTTTTAAACCAGGAGCGCTGTTGCTGTTTGTCTTTTTGCTCAACGGCATCAACCGCAATCGGCGTCCAGGCTTTATCGCGTAACTGTTGGCGAATCTGACGTGCGGAATCCCCTTCCAGCACGCCCTTATGTTGCTTTCCGGAAGCATCGATAGCAGTAAATTGATAAGCAGGCATGGTTCTGTTCTAATTGTCCCAAAATAGTCGTTGTTAAATGCATCCGTGTATGGAATGAAGCCGTTCGTTCCACCAGAAAATCATCGACATAATGCACAGCACTTTAGCATAATTCTACAAGATGCCGTCATGCCTTATTCAGCTTGTTGTAAGCGATTACATCATCTGGAGACGGCCTAGTTCCATTAACCCTGACCAGAATGAAGCCGATATGCCGACCCAAGATTCTAGCGCTATTGTTTACCGTATTCGAGTGGCCATACCTGTGTACCTGTATGACACCTTTGACTATACGGTCAGTGCAGCGCAATATGCCCAGGCACAGGTGGGCGCCCGGGTTGCCGTGTCGTTCGGCCGGCAAAATCTGGTCGGGATCATTACTGAAAAAGTTGATCCGGACGAAGTATTTACCGGTCAGTTCAAGCTTAAAGCCATTACGGAATTACTCGATCAGGAAGCGATCTTAGACCAGCAAGTTTTAACTTTGTTGACATGGTCAGCCCAATATTATCAATTTCCCATTGGTGAGGTGATGCAAAGTGCCTTGCCTGGCTTACTCAGACAAGGGCGTGCTCTGGATATCCTGTTTCATCTGTGGAAAATCACACCGCATGATGACCCCGCTGCCCTGTTAAAACGCTCGCAAAAACAGTTTGATGCCTATCAGGTACTCAAGCTGCATCCGCATGGTACCACCGAGAATGTACTCAACCTGAGTGGTGTCGAAACCTCGACCCTGAAAGCACTGGAAAAAAAGGGGCTGGCTGAATGTTGTCTGGAACCACATGATTTCACCCCGACACCGGTACAACTGGCACAAGTGCCCCTCACCCCGAATGAAGACCAGAAAAAGGCCATTCAGCACATTCTCAAGGCCCAGCATCGCTATCAGGCCTTTCTACTGGATGGCCTGACCGGAAGCGGAAAAACCGAAGTATATCTGCAAGTGATGCATGAGGTATTAAAGCAAGGCAAACAGGTACTGGTACTGGTCCCTGAAATTGGCCTTACCCCCCAGACGGTTTCCCGTTTCAAGTCACGCTTTCATTGTGATATTGCCTTACTGCATTCGGGCCTGAATGAATCAAAACGCTTACAGGCATGGCAACAGGCACAAACCGGCAAGGCCTCCATCATTATCGGGACACGCTCTGCAATCTACACCCCATTGCCAAATCTGGGGCTCATCATTCTGGATGAGGAACATGACCTGTCTTACAAGCAGCAGGAAGGTTTCCGCTATCACACCCGTGATGTGGCCCTATACCGCGGGCATCTGCACAACTGTCCCGTGGTGCTTGGTTCTGCCACACCAAGTATCGACAGTTATCATCTGGTTGAATCTGGAAAACTGGCACTGCTGGAACTGAACCAGCGTGCAGGCGTGGCAGTGTTGCCGAAAATGCATGTGATTGATCTAAAAATTGCAAAAAAGCAGCATGGCCTCAGCCAGCCCCTGATTGAACAGATAAAGCAAACGCTAGAACGTAAGGAACAGGTGCTAATCTTTTTAAACCGTCGCGGTTATGCGCCAATCCTGATGTGTGAAAGCTGTGGCTGGCAAGCCAATTGCCCACATTGTGATGCACACTTTACCCTGCACTCCCAGCCCTACCATTATTTGCATTGCCATCATTGCGGCACCATCAACCGCCTGCCGGATCACTGCCCGGCATGTCAGCAAAATAGCTTAAAAACCATTGGCGCAGGTACGGCCAAACTTGAGGAACATTTGCAGGAGCTGTTTCCGCAGCATGAAGTCATCCGGGTCGATCGTGACAGCACCAGCAGGGTCGGAAGCTGGCAGAAGATTTATGACCGCATTCAGCAAAACAAGCCAAGCATATTACTGGGCACACAAATGCTGGCCAAAGGCCATCACTTCCCGCATGTGACACTGGTGGCGATTCTGGATATTGATGCCGGTCTGCTCAGTGTTGACCCGCGGGCACCCGAGCGTACAGCCCAGCTGATTGTACAGGTGGCAGGCCGTGCCGGACGAGGCGAGCATAAAGGCAGTGTCTATTTGCAAAGCTTACGTCCCGATCACCCGATGCTGACCACCCTGATTGAACATGACTATCGGACTGTAGCCAGACAGATGCTGGCTGACCGGAAGGTTGCCCTGCTTCCACCTTACCGTTATGCCGTTCTGGTCCGGGTCGAATCTAAAGACCGTGACTACAGCCAGCAATTTCTGGCCGATATTGCACAACAACTCAGAACAATGGCGGGCGATCTAGTCGACATTTGGGGCCCCATTCCGGCACCGATGGAACGTAAAGCAGGCCGCTATCGCGCCCATATGGTGATTTTGTCTACTGAGCGCGCAAAACTGCATTTTTATTTGCGTCAATGGTGGCAACAAGTGGTACATTTACCACGACAGCATCAACTGCGACTTTCCATTGATGTTGATCCGCAAGAATTTAGTTAAGGTACTTTAGGCCAGGGTGGTACAGGGTACGACACATGAGCATCCTTTTTTTAGCTTTAATCCTTTGAGTTAGATCGGGAGTGTTGTCATTTCAGCCATTGCAACAGCAGGCCTTGTTTGAGACAAGACCTGTCCTGACCGGAATATCAACAGTCCCGCAACAGAATAGAACAAACTGAGGCATTCGATGTCCTTATTGCTACCGATTATTTTTTTACTGGCTGCATCTTTAATTTTTGTTCCATTGGCAAAACGCTACCTGGGCACAACAGTGCCGGGCTATCTCGTTGCAGGACTGGTGCTCGGCTCCAGCGTTACCGGGCTGGTTGAAGATCAGCAACTGATCCAGAGCTTGCTCGAACTCGGCATGATCAGCTTCATGCTTTTTCTGGGGCTTGCTTTTCGGCCCTTGCAACTCTGGCAAGAACGTCGCAACCTCCTTAAAGATAGTGGCCTGGCCCTTGCGCTGATCAGCCTGACACTGGTAGCGACTTGTTTTTTAATATTTAACCAGTTGCTGGCCAGTATCATTGTCGGCTTTGCCCTGGCCCTCTCTGCTGTTACCCCGGTGCGGCAACTTTTACAGAACAAACAACAGTTGCATAACAGTGTGGGGCAAGCCTCGCTAGCAACACTGCAATTTCAGACCTTTGTTAGCCTGATACTGATTGTACTCTTTCCGTTGCTGGAAGATACCGCCACCACCAGCCATGGGATTGCTTATTTTGCCGCGATCATGGCCACCATTTCCGGCCTGTTTCTGGCCAGTCGCTATCTGGTACGCCCGGCCTTCCGTTTTCTGGTACATAAAAACAGCCTGCATCTGATTGCGGCCCTGAGTTTACTGGTTATTTTATCGGTCATCCTGATCATGGATATTCTGCATATCCATATCTTGATCGGGGCATTTTTAGCAGGTCTACTACTGGCAGAAACCGAATTCAAAGCCGAAGTAGAACGTATTATTACTCCGTTTAAGGACGCTGCCAGCGGGCTGTTTTTTCTGGCACTGGGTTTAGGCCTGTCGTTACAACCCCTGATTCACTCCCCCGGGTTAATTGCAGGCTCAATCCTTGGGCTGATCCTGATCAAGGCTGGTATTATTGCAGCGATTCATTATTATCACGTTCGCCACGCCAGAGTCAGCAGTTTAATGGCCGTCACCCTGGCACAAAGCGGAGAATTTTCGTTTATCCTGCTCAAACTGGCAGCGCATGAAAGCCTGCTGCCGCAGCCCGTTTTGCAACCGGTCTTACTGATAGTGTTCGGTTCGATACTCTTGACGCCGCTACTATACTGGCTGCTGGATACAGAAATTTTGCCGCGCTTACAGAAAAAACCAGTGGTCGCGCCTGAAGATGTGCCCCGGCATCCCATCCTGATCGTCGGTTTTGGGCGTTTTGGGCAAGTGCTTGCACGGGCTTTACATGCCCAAGGCAAACGTTTTAGTGCCATTGACAGCAACCAGCCGGAAGCTGTCTTCATTGAACAATATGGACACCGTTTTATTGATGCCGATGTCAGCCAGCCTGAAAACCTGCGTGCTGCCGGGATCGAATATTGTAAATTACTGATCCTCGCCATTGATGATGTTGAAGACAGCATGAATCTGGCACGCTACCTGCGTCTGAATCATCCCGACCTGACCCTGTTTGCACGGGCACGTGACCGGCATCATGCCCATTTGCTTAATGATCTGGGTATTCAGGCCATCTGGCGTGAAACCTATGCATCTTCGCTGCTTATGGCACAACAGGCTTTAATTGAAACAGGACTGTCCAGCGTAGATGCACAAACACAGATCGAGCGCTTTAAGCAACAGGACGAACTGTTGCTGATCCAGCAACACTGGGTACATGACCAGCAGGATAGTAGTGGCTACTATTCGAGTGCCATTGCAGAACTGGAGTACCTGTTTGAAAATACAAAAACTTTGCCCCCAGATCGACTGAGCAATGATCAAAACATACAAAGTGATGCAAATTCGCTCAATGACATGTCTTGAGTTTTGGCAAACTGACACCATTATTGACTGCATACATGCACCTTTTTACAAAGCCCTGAGTGCTTTTCAAAGCAAAGCGTTGCTTTGTTTTCCCTTGACGGGATACTGGAGAAAAATATGTCTGATTTACGCCAACGCTTTTTTATCGAAGACTGTCCCGTTCGCGGTGAAGTGGTGCATCTGGAAGAAGCATTACAAACCATTTTGGCGCAACGCGAATATATGCCTGCGGTACAAAGCCTCTTGGGTGAAATGTTAAGTGCCACCGCCTTGCTTGCCAGCACACTGAAAATTCGTGGCCGTATTAGCTTACAGATTCAGGCGAGCGGTACCTTCAAATGGGCCATGGCAGAATGCAACCATTTAGGTGAAGTCCGCGCCCTGGCCGACTATGAAGATGATCCAAGATTTGCAGAAGGTAAAGATAGCCGTACCGTTCTTGCCGCTTTAACCAATCCGGTTCTGTTCATCAACATTGAACCTGAGCACGGCGAACGCTATCAGGGGATTGTACCGCTTGATCAGCCAACACTGGCAGGCTGCCTGAAACAGTATTACGATTTATCGGCACAAATCCCGACCCAGATCGTTTTGGCAACCAACAGCAAGCGTTCAGGTGGTCTGTTGATCCAGTTACTTCCACGTAATGATGAAGATGAACAGAAAATGGTTGATGAGGATTTGTGGCCACGTCTGACCATGCTCACCGAAACCCTGAAGCCGGAAGAACTGACCGACCTGTCAGCCAATGAAATTCTTTATCGTTTATATAACGAAGAAGAAGTACGTTTGCCAGAAGCGGAACAGTTAAAGTTTGGTTGCACCTGTTCTAAAGAACGCTGTGCCAATGCCCTGATCCAGATCGGAGTAGATGCGGTACATGAAACCCTGGAAGCACAAAACCCGATCCAGATGGACTGCCAGTTCTGTAATACACGCTATGAGTTTACTGCCGAAGAAGCATTGGGCCTGTTTGGTGAACATTTAAGTTAATCTGGCACCATGTGATAATAAAGAAAGACGGGCTTCCGTCTTTTTTTATTTTGTATTAAGGTCTACCCGATAAAACAATATCTAAACCGTCCAATAATTTAGACCTTACGATTACCCTATGAATTACTTCAAATATTTACTGTTTATTGTGAGTGTTGTGGTTCTGATTGCAATGCCAGGCCCGGTCATGATCCTGGTGGCCAGCGCCGGACTCAAAGGTGGTTATCAAAAAGCACTACAGACCATCTTTGGTACCAACTTTGCGTCACTTATCCTGATTTTTATTTCGGTACTGATCCTCAAGGGCTTTCTCACCGTTGATGAAAATTACCTGAAAGCCATCCGTATATTGGGTTGCCTGTACATTGCCTACCTTGGGTATAGCATTATCAAGGAAGTCCTTCAGGCTCCTCACCCGACTGCCATTCAAACCCTATCTGCACAAAGTGGCGGTTTTAACAAAGGCTTTCTGGTCGGCATCTCCAACCCCAAAGACATCATTTTTTTCTCGGCATTTTTTCCGCAGTTTATCAGCATTTCCCCCCATATCAATTTCAGCCTAAGCCTGTTGACCGTGACCTGGATTGTTCTGGATTTCCTGACCTTGTCTTTGGTCTACCTGTTTTTCAGTCGCCTCTCGCAAAGCAGCATTTATCCTAAAATTCTAGGCTTATGCGGAGGGTTGCTGGTGTTGATTGCAGTATATGGTCTGGTCGATACCTTGCGCTAGAGCCTTGTTTAAATACCCGGTACAAGCCATTCAGTATCGGTGTCCCCCTGCAAACAGAACAACTCTTATACAATCGAATCCATTGAAATCTCTTGGATTCGTTTCATAATGAAAGAAACACAACATTATTATATTTAAAGATCATGGCAAAAAACTATTATGAAGAGCTAGGTGTTTCCCGGGATGCCTCAGCAGATGACATCAAGAAAGCTTATCGTAAACTGGCCCGCAAATACCATCCTGACATTAGCAAAGAAGCAGATGCCGAAGCAAAAATGCAGGCGATCAATGTCGCCTATGACACCTTGAGCGATAGCAGCAAAAAAGCCGAATATGACCAGATGCTCGATCACCCCCAAGGTCTTTCTGGTTTTGGACAAGGCACGGGGAACGGTTTCGATGGCACCCAGTTCTATCGCCAGAGTTCAGCTGAAGGGGCAGATTTTAGTGGCTTTGAAGACTTGTTTGGCCGCTTTGGTTCAGGCTTTGGCGGCGGACAACAACGTTCGCAACGTCAACAACGCAGCTATCGCGGTGAAGACCAGCACGCCAGTATTGAGGTAGACCTTGATATTGCCTATCAGGGGGCAACCCAGCAAATTACCTTGCAAATTCCGACCTATAACGTCTATGGCGAACCCGAAGTTCAACGTAAAACCCTGCAAGTCAAAATTCCGAAGGGCATGAAAGAAGGCCAGCAAATCCGTCTCAATGGTCAGGGCCAGAGTGGCATTAATGGCGGGGCAAATGGTGACCTGTATATTGAAATTCAATACCACAATACTGACCGGCTCCGGGTTGAAGGAGCCGATGTTTACCAGAGCATTGATGTAACACCGTGGGAAGCAGCGCTAGGTCAAAGTATTGAAGTCAGTACGCCCGCCGGAACACTAAAAGTCAATCTGCCTAAAAATGCCAAGAATGGACAGCAACTTCGCTTAAAAGACAAAGGTATTCCAAACAAGACACCAGGACACTTATACCTGATCATCAATATTGTTTTACCGCCAGTCCACACTGAATCTGAACAGCAGGCATATCAACAATTTGCCGATGCCTTTGCTACATTCAGTCCACGTGCCTCATCAGGAGCAAGATCATGACAACGATTCAATATAAAGAAATTCAATATGACGGTCACTGCCAGGTTGAAATCATTGATGAACAATTGGCACTTGATCTCGAACACTTTGCAGAAGTCTGCGGTCAAAGTACCGACTGGGTGCTCAAACTGATTGATTATGACATTTTGCAGGTTCAGGCTGACCCTCAACATTACCAGTTTATTGGTGAAGATGTCGCGCGTGCCCGTCGTGCCTACCGGCTGCAACGTGACTTTGATGCCAGCCTGTCTGCAGTGGCCGTGATGCTGGATTTAATTGATGAAGTGCAGCAACTACGTAAGCAGCTCAAACATTTTCATTAATCAATCGTCTCAGTTGAACGAACAACCCGATAAAACCTGATACTCGAGGGGGTCATCCACAACCTGAGCGAAGATAAACAAAGCACAGCATTGTCTGAATGCGCAAGACTAACAGCCATGCTGTGAGTATGGTATCAAAAGTAGGCCTTGCGGAGCTTTCGTCACTCCTCATGTGGATGACAATGCCTTTGCTCTAAAGCTTTAAACGCTTTTCAGGGCCAAACCAAAGTAAGGCAAACCTGAACAAACCCAAGCGATGAAAGCTCTGGTCAAGTGCAACACGAACTAATTAATCCTGAGCATGGATAAAAACTCGGCATGACGCCGCTATAAAATTACTTTTTAACAAGAAAATATCTGAACGAAATCTGTTATTTCAACTTGGTGATTTTCTCGACTTCTTTCAAGGTCTGCTTGATCGGCTCATAGTCCAGAAACCACAATAAATTTAGACTTCGTTGCTTGTGCTGCTGGGCCAGCAGGTCAATCACACTGCGCTCTCCCCGCCCAACCAGATGCTGTCGATAAAAATAATACAGCAGCAATACGGTGCTGATCAGCATTACCCCGAGCATGATCCAGAACCCGACAGGTGACTTTAGCCCGGGGATAAACTCGAAGTTCATCCCATAAATTCCGGTCAGCAAGGTCAGTGGTGCAAATACTGCAGTAATAATCGCCAGAATACGCATATTTTCATTGGTCTGGTTGGCAATCGCAGAAAAGTGCAGGTCGATGGCAGACTGAATCGCATTACGCAGCCGCAAGGTATGTTTCTGTACACGTTCCACATGGCTCATCAAGTCATTTAGACGTACCAGCAAGATATCCTGTGCCTTGTGCTTATGTTCACCCACAACATGATGATAATTATCAACCAGCTCATCCCTGAATTCCTGCAAGGTCTCGATCTGTTCCTCACATAAATTTTCGATTTGCTGGAATGCCATGTCTTCATGGAATAACTGATGCCATTGCTTAAAACGGCGGTTGCCCTGTAGCAGTTGCTGCTGCCAGTATTCAACGCGACGGGTTAAAGGGGTACGTAAGTTCAGATAGCCATCAATCATGCTATTGAGTAAACGTAAGCACAAATCTGCCGGGGTCGCAGGTAACTTACGCGGTTTGTTCTGCTCGGCAATGGCACGTTCCATAATGGTCTGTAACCGTTGTAATAGCTTTCTATGGCCTTGTTGCCCTGCTCACGGACACTGACCAGAACCTGTGGCGACAGGATAAAACTCATCGGTGTGGTGGCCAGCCCAAATACGCTTTCATGTGCTTCCAGCACATTCTCGCTTTCCAGAATCTGGTCATCCGGACTGATCAGCTTGCGGAACACCAGCAGGTCATATTCTTCAACTGTATCAAACGCGCAAGGGTGTTCAATATTGAGCAAGTCACGCATATGAAATTCATTCAGCAGCAAGCCGGTATGCTGATAGATGTCTGCCTGCCAGCTCTCGCTATGGTTGACCAGATCCTGCCTTAAACTGTCGATCCACAAAAATTCCAGCGTATGTTCTGTTTGTTGTTCTGTGCTGATAAAAATAGTATTTTCACTGTGATGACGATAAAAATAATATAGCTGCATAGGGGCAAGACGAGTTTAGGGAGCTACAGAAATGCTGCCATGAAGCCGCATAAAAAGCTATTGCTATTCACCCGTCCCTCCCCCGAAACAATAAAAAAAGCCTCACGTAGAGGCTTTTTTATTAGCTAGATGATTATGCGTCTTTGTTCACGATGCCATGCTTTAGGGCCAGATCAAGCTGTTCTTTATCTAAAGCCTTGTCCCACTTCGCGACCACGATGGTGGCACAGGCATTCCCGACCAGGTTGGTTAATGCACGGCACTCGGACATAAAGCGGTCGATTCCCAGAATCAGCGCCATACCGGCAACCGGAATTGCCGGTACAACCGAAAGTGTGGCAGCCAGGGTAATAAAACCCGCACCGGTAATGCCGGCTGCACCTTTGGAACTGATCATGGCAACCAGCAAAATGCTAAGTTGCTGTGTAAGTGTCAACTCGATATTACATGCCTGGGCAATAAACAATGCCGCCAGGGTCATATAAATATTGGTCCCATCGAGGTTAAACGAATACCCTGTTGGAATCACCAAGCCGACCACAGACTTCTCACAGCCGGCCTTTTCCATTTTCGCCATCAGGGATGGCAGGGCCGCTTCCGATGAACTGGTACCCAATACCAGCCAGAGCTCATCTTTGATATAACGAATCAGGTCAATAATTGAAAAACCGTTATAACGGGCCACTGCACCCAGAATAATAATCACGAACAGCAAAGCCGTAATATAGAAGGTCGCAATCAACAACATCAGGTTGCCAATTGAACTGATACCATACGCCCCGATGGTAAAGGCCATTGCACCAAATGCACCGATTGGTGCGAATTTCATCAACATTCCCACCAGGGTAAAGACCGGGTTGGTCAGCTGTTGCAGAAAGTCCGTGATCGGCCGGCCCAGATCACCTGATTTTGCCAGGGCCAGACCAAATAATACCGCAACAAAAAGCACCTGAAGAATCTGGCCTGATACAAATGGGCTCACCAAGGTATCCGGAATGATATTCATCAAAAAGCCGGTAATTGAAGATTCATGGGCTTTTGCTGCATATTCATCGACTTTTGTGCTGTGCAAGGTGCTTGGATCAATATTTAAACCGTGACCAGGCGCAATAAAATTACCAACAATCAAACCAATGACTAAAGCCAGTGTAGAAAAGGTTAGGAAGTAAATCATCGCCTTGGCGGTGACACGCCCGACACTTCCGATATTTTTCATTCCCGCGATCCCTGTTACAACGGTCAGGAAAATCACGGGAGCGATGATCATTTTCACCATCTTGATAAAGGCTTCACCTAAAGGCCTCAAGCTTTCGCCAAAATCAGGGAAAAAATGACCGAGCAAGATCCCTGCAACAATTGCAAAGATCACTTGTACATAGAGAATCTGGTAAAACTTTGGTTTTTTGGGAGGTTGTGGGTCATCTTGACCTGCGGCGACATGATCGACAAGCATGTGCAATATTCCTTCATATTGAGATGAAAAAATCGACTTCCGACTGTCTATCTAAAACCACATAAATACGGCAGGCACGGAAATTTTGGGAATTCTACGTTAGTTGTAGGACTCACATTGGAAACATTAGACTAATGTCTAATATAAAGGAAGTTTATATTTATAGTTTTAATTTCTTATCTTGAGCACATTCATTCAGTTAATAAAAAAGCGCATTGTGTGTACAATGCGCTTTTTTAGCTGAAAGGCCGGGCAGGATTATGCTTGCTCGATATCTTTCATTGTCAACTTGATACGGCCACGGTTATCAACATCCGCAACCTGTACTTTGACGTCCTGACCTTCTTTCAATACGTCAGTCACGTTTGCAATACGCTCATTTGAGATTTGCGAAATGTGCAACAGGCCATCTGTACCCGGCATGATGTTTACGAAAGCACCGAATTCAACGATACGGATCACTTTACCCTCATAGATCTTGCCTGGCTCAACTTCAGCGGTAATCGCCTGGATTTTTGCAATCGCAGCTTTCGCAGCAGCTTTGGTTTCACCAAATACACGCACGGTCCCATTGTCTTCGATATCAATCGCAGCCTTGGTTTCCTCAGTGATTTGACGGATGGTTGCACCACCTTTACCAATGACATCACGAATCTTGTCCGGATTGATGCTAATCACTTCGAATGTTGGTGCATTGGCACTGATTTCTGCACGGGCACGTGAAATGACCTTGTTCATTTCATTGAGGATATGCATACGACCTGCATAAGCCTGATTCAATGCCACTTCCATGATCTCTTCAGTGATCCCTTCGATCTTGATATCCATTTGAAGTGCAGTAATACCGTTTGCAGAACCGGCAACTTTAAAGTCCATATCACCTAAATGGTCTTCATCACCCAAGATGTCGGAAAGGACTGCAAAGCGCTCGCCTTCTTTCACCAGACCCATTGCAATACCTGCAACAGGTGCTTTTAATGGCACACCAGCATCCATCAATGACAATGAAGCACCGCACACAGACGCCATTGAAGAAGAACCGTTAGACTCCGTAATATCCGAAACGATACGGATTACGTACGGGAAGCGGTCAGCCGCAGGAAGTACTGCCTGTACACCACGACGGGCCAGACGGCCATGACCGATTTCACGACGCTTAGGACCAGATTCACGGCCTGTTTCGCCCACAGAGTATGCAGGGAAGTTATAGTGCAACATGAAGTTGTCAGTTTTGGTACCCGCAAGGGTATCAACCATCAAGGCATCACGTGTATTCCCCAAAGTTGTAGTCACCAGGGCCTGGGTTTCACCACGTGTGAATAACGCAGAACCGTGAGCACGGTCCAGAACACCGACCTGTACATCAATGGCACGTACAGTCTTGGTATCACGACCATCAATACGCGGTTTGCCTGACAGGATATTGTCACGCACTGTACGGTATTTTAAGTCTTCAAATAATTCGTTTACTTCTTCAGCAAGGCCTGTTTCGTCATTTTCAGGAACGAACTGGGCAAGCGCTTCAGCATGAAGTGCATCTAATGCTGCATAACGGTCCTGTTTTACTGCAATGGTATAGGCTTCTGAAATCTTCGCTTCAAAAGCAGCTTTTAATTGCTCAAGCAATACTTCATTTTTGCTTGGTGCAACCCAGGTCGATTCAACCGCACCTGCTGCTGCTGCAAATTCTTTAATCGCCTGAATGGCAATCTGCATTTCGTCATGACCGAACAGAACGGCGCCGAGCATTTGGTCTTCTGACAACTCTTTCGCTTCAGATTCAACCATCAATACCGCAGTTTCAGTACCTGCCACAACCAGGTCAAGATCAGACTGTGCCAGTTGCTCAAAGTTCGGGTTAAGTACATATTCACCGTTGATCAAACCAACGCGCGCACCACCGATCGGGCCACGGAAAGGTGTACCGGCAATTGACAATGCAGCAGAGGTACCAAGCATTGCAGCAATATCTGCTTCCATGGTTTTGTCAGAAGAAACAACGGTTGCCGTGACTTGGATTTCGTTGAAATAGCCTTCCGGGAACAATGGACGGATTGGACGGTCGATCAGACGTGAAATTAAAGTTTCAGCTTCAGAAGCACGACCTTCACGCTTACCGTAACCACCCGGGATACGACCAGCAGCATATTGTTTTTCTTGATAGTTTACAGTTAACGGGAAAAAGTCTTGACCCGCTTTGGCTTTAGGCTGGGCAACAACGGCCACCAGAACGGTTACGCCGCCCATGGTTACTAATACGGTATTGGCTTGACGTGCCACACGACCCGTTTCCAGAACAACCTGATGCTGACCAAATTGGAATTCTTTACGAATGATATTAAACATTGACATGTATTATATTTTCCTAGTTTTATTCTAGTGAGACCCCTAAGGTTTGGCATTCAGACCACCACTCAGGTGTGGATAAATGACAAAGCTTAGAAGCCATCGCACTAGACCAAAAATTTTAAATAAATTTAAACACAAAGAAGGAGCGAACAAGCGCCCCTTCTTAACTCACCTAACGGAAATCAGGTGAAACTCTCTTTTCAGCGATAAGGCATTGCGACATGCGAAATAGCGAAAACAAAGTAAAATCGAATTAACGACGTAAACCTAATGCGCCGATCAAAGCAACATAACGGCCGTGATCTTTACCATTTAAGTAGTCAAGTAATTTACGACGTTGGTTAACCATACGGATCAAACCGCGACGGCTATGATGGTCGTGTTTGTGTTCTTTAAAGTGACCTTGCAAATCATTGATTTGAGCAGTCAATAAAGCAACTTGTACTTCAGGTGAACCAGTGTCGTTTTCAGCACGAGCAAATTTAGCAATGATCTCTGCGCGATCTGCGTTAGTTAAAGCCATTCGATTTCTCCGAGATGCTTACAAAAATAAAATGATATTGATCAGTTGAAACCAACCGACTGCCGTGCATCACTACAGCAAGGCGCCTATTTTAAGTGATCTGTCGCTATATTGCAAAATTGTTTTATCTTTGCCGGCAATTCGGCAGCTGACAGCATTGTATAAAATAGGCACACTAAGCCTGCTCTGCTTTGTCTTTAAGACCTGGCCGCAAGAAAACCAAAAATTGCGAGGGATTCGTGAAAATTTTATCAACCAATACCTGCTATGTGCCCGATGACTTAAACCAGGTGATTCGTACTCGGCATGAAGTACCGGCTGAATTGGGCGGCATGACCGACAGGCAGGTACAAAACATCTGGAACAGTGTGGAAAACCTGTACAAGACAGGCAATTATCCACTGATTACCCTCTGTTTACGCCGTCAGGGACAGATCATGCTCAATCGCAGTATTGGCTATGCACAGGGTAACTCGGTAGACGGTTTAGCTCCGGATGCCAGAATTGCCACCCCTGAGACTCCGGTGTGTTTATTTTCAGCCTCGAAAATGGTCACGGCCATGCTGATCCATATGCTGGATGAACGTGGCGAGCTGAATTTACTCGATCCGATCAGTTACTATATTCCTGAATATGGGGTCAATGGCAAACGCCGCGCCACCATTTTCCATTTGCTTTCACATCGGGGTGGCATCCCGCGCATTGATCATGAAGTGACTCCCGAGCTGCTGTTTAACCAGCAGGAAATCCTGAAGTTGCTATATGCCGCCAAACCTGTCTCGCCCTCAGGCACCCACCTTGCCTATCATGCCGTAACGGCAGGTTATATTCTGGGTGAAATCGTACAACGGGTAACAGGTCAAAGCGTGCGCGAGTTTCTGGCTGAACATATTGAAAAACCGATGGGGCTGGACTATTTCAACTATGGTTTAAAACCTGAATATCGTGATGAAGTTGCCTTGAATTATGCCACCGGGATTCACCCGAGTCTGGGCACTGACTATTATCTCAATCATGTATTAGGTGGTGGACTGCAACTGGCAGTGGATGTCACCAATGATAGCCGCTTTATGGATACCATCTGTCCTGCAGGTAATATCTATACCAGTGCAGAGCAGGCTGGCCGTTTTTTTGAAATGCTGCTCAGTGGAGGTGAATATCAGGGCACGCAGATCATGAGTGAAAAAACCGTATTCCGCTCAACCCTGCCTACCTCTGGCATTAGTCTGGATCGAACCCTGCTGGCACCAATGCGCTACGCCCTAGGCCCAATGCTGGGCAGTAATCCGGTCGGGTTGTTTGGGCCAATGACAGGACAAGCCTTCGGGCATATCGGTTTTTCCAACATTTTATGCTGGGCAGATCCCGAGCGTGATATCAGTGTCTCACTGCTCACCACCGGCAAATCGGTTGTAGGAACCCACCTGCCTGCTCTGGCAAAAACGCTCTACCAGATCTCCACAAACTGTCCCAAAATTCCGAAAAACCAGCGCCGTTCCCTGTTTGCCACAGATCGTACCGAAGCAGATCTGGTTTAAAAATCCCGGCCAGGCCAGACAAACAAAAAAGCCCAAGTTCGACTTGGGCCTTTGCGCTTAGGTTTTATAATTATCATTTCGCTTTGTTTTTATTATTCATTCTTCTTCTCCCTTCACATTCATACCCTCTGAATGTTTTTATACACATCATTTTCTTTATGGTCTCGTTATTGCGATGTGCTGTTTCTATACTGACCATTCTGTCAGAATCAATTGTGGAGAAAAATAGCATTTTTCTTATCTCTGTGTAAGATAAAACGTACAAGTCTGTATAACATTTAACTTAATAATAACAAAAAATTGTTCTACAACAGAATTTTCATTTCTGATTTTTATGTCTCGGCTTAAACGTGTCCTAGCTGTATTAAAACATGAATATTCACGTTTTTAACAGGCAGTCAAGGATATCGAAAATCGGCAGGATGTCTATCGGCTGGAAGCAATAAAAATAAAAAAGCCCTGTAGTCTCTCCCAAAACTACAAGGCTTAGCGGCTGTAAGTTTCCTCTTTTATCACTTACTTCACTGTAAGTTCGCTGTCATCACGACGTTATCGTTATATTTATGCGATTTACCTAGCTTTCCATGCTAGGCTCTTTGTGGGTATATAATCTCAAAAAGCCTGAATTTGCTCTAGCGACAATATCTCGAATCTTTGTAAGCTTTTACTTACAAAGGTTCATATTTTGAAGAAAAAGTTCACAATCTAGCCAAATTAACCTTTTGCACTAAACCGCTACGGCGCACTGTCCGTATCGTAAGTGCCTGTTGTAACGCCCCCGGATCGGCCAGAATGCTGACCACTTTTTTGGCCCTCGTCACTGCGGTATAGATCAATTCCTGGCTAAGCAGCTTCTCGGCCCCGGCATCCAGTACAATCGCGGTATGGGTAAACTCAGAACCCTGCGACTTGTGTATCGTCAAGGCAAAAGCCGTCTGCATATTGCGAGGCAAGCGACGCGCTGCAATCCATTTATTCAGGCTCGGAAAAAACACCTCAAACTGTTGTGGCTGGGTTCGATGTTTGAAACAGATCCCGATATCTCCATTGGAGATTCCCAGTTGATAGTCATTATACGTCATCATGACCGGACGCCCGACATACCAGTCACCTATCGCCATCTGTCTGAGTTGCAGATTTAGCCATTGCCCGGCATAACGGTTAAGCTGCTCAATGCCCAGCTGACCATGCCGGATGGCTGTCAGAATACGATAATCATCAAAGGCCTGAATGACCTGCGGGATCTGTTCTGCCGCATCATCGGCCTGCAGGTAGGTTTTTAAGGCTTCGACATAGGCCTGAAAACCATACATGAGTTTTTGATAGACCGGCTCGATCTCCTCTCCGTGCTGCCCTGCCAGATATTCCAGTTGTATCCGGTCAGGCATATCTGCAGATAAAACCACCGGTTGCAATGCGGACGCTGCAACTATCTGTTGTTCCAGCCTGTCCAATACCGCAGCCTGATCTTCCTGCCGCTGGGCCTGAATGAATCTGGCCAGCTGCCCGATTTTGGCGTCACCCGAGAAACGGCGGCTGGTCTGCAACTGTACCCGATTGTCAGCCAGTGCCGGCATCTGCTGTAAATCTGCCAGAACCGATCCCACATCAACCGAAGCCAGCTGATTGGCATCCCCCAATAAAATCACCCGGCAGGCATCCGGAACAGCTTCAAATAATGCAGTCGCCAGATTGAGATCCAGCATCGACGCTTCATCGACCACAATCACATCATAGGGCAAAGGCTGCTTCTGGTTAAAACGTGGAATCTGCCGATGGCCCATACCCAATAACCGGTGCAGGGTCTGGGTGGTTTGGGAGCGCAATTCATCACTCACCAGACCGGATGCAAGCAGCTTTGGATCATTGAACGAGTTTTGCAAGGCTTCCTGCATACGCTGGGCCGCTTTCCCGGTGGGTGCAGCCATGGCAATGCGAATATCGGGAATCACCTGGTTCAGGGCCGCAATAATACGTGCCAGCGTATAGGTTTTACCTGTGCCGGGCCCGCCGGTAATAATACTCAGGCCTTGTTGCAGCACCATTTTCAATGCGTTCTGCTGGTGTTCGTCACTCAGCAAGTCGTGATCATTGCCAGCTTCAATGATTTGAATCGTTTGCCGTTTTAATCGGCAAATCTGATGTGCCAGCCGTTGCTCTAGTTGCCAATATCGGTATAATGCCAAGCCCTGCTGATCATGGACACAGGGTGCCACCCGGGTAGCGGCTTGCTCACCCGAAACGGCCAGATCGCCAAGCGCTTCAAGCTGTTGTGCATTGACCTCGACGCAACTGTCACCTTGCAGGCTAGCCTCGACCAGTTGCTGTAATATCCGTGCCGCATTGAGCGGCTGGGCAGATTGGGAAAAAGGTGCCTGTGTCAGGTAGTGACTCCACATCGTCAGCCAGTTATTTTGTTCTGGCTGTTCATCCACATGCTTTTCCACAGAGTTATCCTCAAACTTACCCACACGCTTGTCCACAAGGTTATAAACAGTCTTATCCACAAGTTAAGCTTTTGTTTAATTTAAGTTCATACATTTTATCTACACCATTTTTCCGGCTTTATCCTCAGTCAGATAGCCAAGAATTGCATCTAACCGCAAGATAAATTCGTCTTCAGGTTTCCAGTACAGACAACCCTGCTGGGCCTGTCCGTTCATGCCGCGCACATATAAGTAAGAGGCGCCGCCCAGATGCTGTTCTATGCTGTAATGCTGCAATTTCACCCCGAGATAGCGATGCAATGCCACCAGATATAACGCAGCCTGTAGCCAGTAACTGGAAAGCGACATACTTTCTTTAATCTGCTCATGTTGGTAATCGGACTGGTCACTGCCCAGATAGTTACTTTTATAGTCGGCAATATGGTAGCGCTGGCCATCGAAGTAAACCAGATCGATAGAACCATTCAGATAGCGGGCAGACCGCGCCTCGAGCAGTTCGGGCATCTGGATGCCGTATTCTTCAAATAGCTGCTGCACACGCTGCATGGCCAGTACCCGGTCTGACAAGGCCAGATAGAAAGGACACTCGGACAGATAATGCCCCGCAACCAGTTGCTTTAATTGAAAGCCCTGATTTAGCGGGGTTTGCAGTACATCCTGCAACCATTCAGCCATCCAGCGATACAGTTGCTGCTCTGGCTGGGCCTGCTCCGGAAACTGCTGTTGATATTGTTCCAGCAGTTCCAGCCATAAACTTTGATAGGTATTTTTAAAACGGCGGCGAATTTCCTCAATCCACGTGTCCGGACGCTGAAAATCAATCTGCTCGAATATTTCATGTAAAAAGTTTCCAGCCAGCGTACCTTTAGGAAAGTACTGCTTGATCCAGGCAATCGGCTGCGAGGTCACCACACTCTGGCTACCAGCAAGGTCCAGTTCATCTTCTGCCTGATCAAAATCCGGCTCGTTATTGGCTAGCCTGTCAACACGGCTGGCCTTGTGCTTGAGATGCTGGGCCAGATAACTGAAACTGGTCTTGCCACGCGCGTAAAACCGTTGCTCGGGTAAAGGCCGAGCCGCGACCGGAAATCTGGGCTGGCTTTGCTGCTGATAGGCGGCATAGGGCCGTTCCAGCATCAAAGCCTCATCTGCACAGCAAGGATGCTGGAAAGCTCCGCCCTGGTTCTTCCAGAAAGCCAGTCCGGACAGCTTATTTTTATCGCCTTTTTCCGGTTCAAATATCGCGTAGACCCGATGGCTGGCACGTGTCAGGGCCACATACCACAAGCGGTTTTGCTCGGCCAGGGCTCGCTGCTGATGCTGATCCAGTTCGGCCTGCTGCAAGAAATTTTTATCGGCGACAGCAACCACACGCTGGGTACGCATCTGTCCGGTTTCCGGATGCGGCGTCTCGGCAGTGGAAAAGTTCAGGGTTTTCTGCACTTCCGAATAGGGTTTATTGGCACCGAGCAAAAACACGATTTTATATTCCAGCCCCTTGGACTGGTGAATGGTCATCAGCTGTACCCCGGCTTCACTGGACAGCTTGTGTTCCAGTTCCCATTCACGGTCACTTGGCGAATGCAGCTGTTTGAGGTACCAGTGATACAGGTTGTGTATACCTTGCACATGTTCGCTGTGCTGACTGAGCAGCTCGGTCAGATGGCGCAGGTTGACCACGGCCCGTTCATTGTCCTTGCTTTGTGTTGCCACCAGTTGTTGCCAGATGCCAAACTGGTTGAGACAACGTTGCCATGCCGCCAGAAAGCCCTGATTGAGCCACATTTCCCGGATCTCATCCAGTTGCTGGATATAGCGGCTCAAGCCTTCGGCGCTCTGCTCCAGCGCCAGCAGGCGGGATAAGTCAAAACCGAATAAACGGCTCAGTAAGGCACGCTTTAATTTGGCTTCATCATAAGGATTCAGAATAGCCGTCAGCAATGCCCCGACATCTTGTGCAATGGCTGAATCAAACACACTGCGTTTGGAGGGGCGATTGACCCGGATTCCCATGCGTTCCAGCGCATATTGCACCTCATCCAGCTGGCGATGACTACGCGACAAGACCGCAATGTCATCTTCGCAAATGGCTTTACGCACCTCACCTTGCAGATATAACTGCCCTGCATGGGCCTGATTGAGCAGCGCCTGAACCTTCCAGGCGACCTGTGTAGCCTGTTCATTACCCTCCTGGAGCTGCAACCAGCGCAAGGGGGCAGGATTGATCTGGTGATTTTCAACCAGTGCAGGATGAGGCCGTGTACCCGCCTGAATCGGGTCATAAAGTACCTGTTCACCAAAATCGGTCTGCCGCTGGAACAGGCTATCTACCACGTCGACCAGTTCTTTTACGGAGCGATGGTTATGAATCAGCTTATAGATGCAGCCCTGCTTCGCCATGATATCCTGATGGGCATTGAGGAAGGTCAGCATATCACCGCCACGGAAACCGTAAATTGCCTGTTTACGGTCCCCGACCATGATCATGCAACCCTTCTGATAGCGCTGCGGATGTCGCCAGATACTGGCCAGCATGTCATCCTGATCCTGATTGGTATCCTGAAATTCATCGACCAGAATCAAGGGATAACGTGCCTGAACAAAAACGGCAAAACGTTGCCCCTGCTCGCCCTTCAAGGCCTCAGACAGGGTCTTGATCTGCTGGGCAAAGGTGGTTTCGCCTTTTTGCTGTAACACTTGTGGCAAGCGTTTTTTGACCTCAACACACAGGTAGGCTTTTAAATACACCTGTAACTGTTCAAATTGTTGCTGATTTTTTTGTAACGCCTGACCAAGTGCCTGTAACTGCACAGTCACGGGATGCTGATAAAATCCGTCACTGATTTCGGCGGGACATTTCTTAAAAATTTTCTGGCTGTCGAGCTTGTCTAAAAATTTGAACAAGGCATCACGATCTGCCTCAAAACAGGCATCAAATACCTGTATCGGTGTCGCTTGCTTCAAGGCATTTAACAATGCCGGACAATGTATGCTGAACAGTTTGTGGAAAGCATGATTACGAAAAGAGCTGCCATTGATATGGGCATAATGTACGCCATCCAGCTGAAAGTAATCTGCAAGCCTCTCCAGCTCGATCTGTTGAGCCTGCTGCTGCCATTGCTGTAGTTGGGCCAGCTCGATCTCGGGCATGGCAGGCAGCTTGAACTGGGCCGAGCTAAAATTCAGGGAGCTTTCCACCATCGCCACAAAATGGTCTACGCTTTTCAGACCACCTACCGTATAGAGTGCATCAATCACCTGTTGCGGTTGTGCCTGAATCCATTCACGCAATACATCATGAATTAACTGGCGGGTATAGCTTTTCGCATCGTCCGTAATCTGCGCAGCTTCAATCTTGCCACTTTCAAAGGCAAACTCCCTGAGCAGCTTCTGGCTAAAGCTGTCCAGCGTCCCGACAAACAGTTCATCGAGCTGGTCAATCACCAGTTTCAAGCGTTCGCAGGCATAGGCAATACGCGGTGCAAACGTCTGCAAAATCTGCTGTTTAAGCGGGTCTGACTCTTGTGCAGCCAAGGCCTGAATATCCTGTTCCAGCACCGTCCGAAGCGGTTCCAGATAGTGTTGCATCTCCACCAGACGTAAACGGATACGACTTTTCAGCTCGGCAGCGGCAGCACGGGTAAAAGTGGTGGCAATGACCTGATTCGGCAGATATTTTTCTAAAAAAATCCGTACCATCAAACTGGACAAGGTATAGGTCTTGCCAGTTCCGGCCGAAGCTTCAATCAGATGCAGGCCCTCAAACTGAATGTCACGAATGGGTTGAAAAGACACCGGATAGCGCGCGTTCATGTCTTACTCCACACGTAAAAATTCAAAAACCGGTTGATATAGGGTATAGGAATAGTGATCACAAGCATATTGTAATAATGCTGCGGCATCCTGTTCCTGCAAAATAAACTGCCAGTCCCGATGCAATTTGCAGGCTTCATTGCGGGTCATATCAAAGCCGGAAAAGTCGCCCGTATCATTCCAGTCTTTTAATAGCTGCTTCAGGCTGTCTTCCATCAACACCTGTTTTGCCTCCTGGGCAATCCATTCATGCCGTTTACCTTTCTCCAGCGGCTTTAAGATCAGGGCTGACGGCAATACCACAGGTTGCTGTTGTGCATGCTGCCACAGCTCCAGCCAGCCCTGCAAATAAGTTTGCGCTTGCTGAGAACTTAAGCCTTCACAAATCACGGTCTGGTCACTAAACACCACGATACGGCGTTTTTCCGCTGCGGTGTCATGATCGAGCAGGGTCAGCCATAACAGATATTCGAGCCAGACTCTGGCAAGACGTTTTGCCCGCGCACTGGAAGCATCCAGACTGACCCAGTCCTGTCCAGGGTGTTTCGGGGTGGTACAGCCGATCTGTAAATGTTTGGATACGCGCCAAACGCGCTGGGTCGTTTCGGTTGGTGCTGCGGCATATTGCTGCAACCGTTCCAGTAGCCGCTGTTGTTCCAGACAGCTCTGCTGCCAGGCACTTTGCTGGACTTTGCCGACCGGTAAACGATCTTGTAATAATTGTACCGAGGTCGGGTCATCCTGCTGCTGGAGAAAATGCCGCACAGCATATTTTCCCAGACCATCAAGCAATAAAGGCTCGGCCTGGTCCACCAGTTCTGTGGCGCTCAGGTTTTCAACCCCCAGCGTCTTGAGGTAGAGGCGGGCCGGGAAAGTGACGTCCTGAATCCATTGCTGGCCATCCAGAAATAACATTTGATCATGTTCAAGTGGATAAATCGTATTGACCCAGGCTGACCTGTCGCCCTTGTCCTGCTGGATTTGCGTGGCCACCTTAAACCACTGGTCCTGAAAGCGGACATGTGCTTGCTCGGCCATAAAACCAAGTGGATCAAAAGGTTGCAGGCGATGGATATGGTATAGCGGATAAAGCTGGGACGGCAGTTGCAAGGCGTTAAACGCGTTCAGGCGCTGCTGGAGCGCAGGGCTATTCTGGTCTTCGTTTGCTATGGTTGGCTTTATAATCAATGCCAGATGGTCACGGAAATGCTGTAACACACTGGAGGGTTCCCGCACTTCCCCATCATTCATATCAAAACCATTATAGAACAGCCATAATTGTTCCTGTGCCAGCAAGACGGCATCCAGAAAGGCGCCCTGATCATCTTCCAGACGGGAACGATCCCCCAGTTGCTGCCGTAAGGCATCCATCAAGTCAAAAGGAATATGACTATCGCGGTTTGGAAACTTTCCGGTATCCAGATTCAGCATCACAATCAGCCGATAGGGTATCGGACGGATCTGGCCAATCTGGCTAAAGGTAATCTGTCCGGTCGGTTCAACCTGGGCAGACTGGCTTTGCAGCGTACGCTGGATTTCTTCAATAATATAGGGCAAGGGCAAAGAAATCTGGCGTAACTGGCTTTCCATCTCTTCATAATAGCTCGCCAGCGTCAGCATACGCTCCTGCTTCTGGATAATCTCGCGCACGGCTTTCAATGCCACAATACCGGCCTGCTCAAACTCCTGAACATCGGCTTTGAGGCGTTTCAGCCAGGTTTCTACCGGTAAACGCTGCCCCTGTTCATGCGCTGCCAACCAGTGCCGTCGCAGCGACAAATCCTGATAGATCTGGATCAGGATGCCGATCAGTTCAAAATCATCAGGCTGCACCCCGGCATAGCTCAGGGTTTGCTGCACCATCACATGTGCAGGCACGGCAATGCCCAGGGCCAGACGGTCCAAGGCAAACTTTAAACTATAACGGTAATCCTGATCATCACGACTTAAGCTCTGCTTGAGATGTTCTTCATCCAGACCACGTTTAAAACCGGCTTCATTTAATAGGGTCAGGATACGTTGTGCCTGCGTATAATCCAGTCCATAACGTTGCTGGGTTGCCGACAGGTTCAGCCAGTCGGCAAAGTCGTCCTGGGTCAGGCGGGTTTGCGTCAGTTGCAGGCGGCCCAGAACTGCCCGCCAGGCATTCAGTGCGTCAAGTTGCGCCACACCCGCAATTTTAACCGGTAAAAACACATCATGATCATTGGCTACGGCAGGAAATACGCTACGGATGAGCGGTTCAAGCTCGGCCAGATCCGGGGTCAGGATCAGGATATCACTGGGACGGCGCGGTACTGGATCTGCTTGTGACAACCAATGTAACAGTTGCTCTTTTAATACTTCGAGCTGTCTCAAGCTGGAATGGCAGACATGAAACTGCACCGACTGATCTTCGGATGCCAGTTCATATTGTTCAGGCAGCGGTTCAGCCAGATAAAAAATATCCGACTGGATTTTGCCTAACAAGGTTTCCGGAAAATAATCTTCAAAGGCATCGACCCATTTCCCTTCCTCACCGGTGGCAAGTTGCGACAACAACGAGAAGTGATCGCGTGCCTGCTTGCCTAAACGCGTCAGCAAGGGATGACGCGATTCACGGTTCAAGGCATTAAAACCCAGACTGAAACTTTCAAAAAAAGCGGCAATCTCTGCATCGGTGGCCTTGGGATGTCTGGCAATAAAACGTTCCTTCACCCCGAGATCATAGCGTTGTTTCCATAAGGGATCGACGCTATCTGCCCAGTATTCCTGCGACGGGTTATAGTGCAGAATCACGACATCCAGATACTGGCCCAAACGGCGTAAAAACTGCAGCTGGCTGGGCGGCAGGTCAAGTATGGTAAAAACCGTCACCTGATCCGGCAACTGTGCCAACGCCTTTTCCCGGGTCTGCACATTGTCCAGCAGGTTCCAGAAGTCAGTATCAATACGTTGCATTTCGATAAAGTCATCATGGAAATAGTTTTGCCATAGCCAGCGCTGCCATGCTTCGAGTTGCCGGGTCTGGTTCAGACTGAAGGCAGTCGTCTGCTGATCGGTTCTCGACATCAGCTGTTCGATATCCAGTGCCTTGTTCTGTCCCCAGACCGAAAGCCAGTTACTCGGACAATGACATTGCTGCTGGCAACCTTTTTGACAATGCCCCCGGTAAATCATGTAGTTATTGAAAAGTTGCGATACCTGTTCTGCGACCCAATACAGCATGCTTTGTTTTTTTAACTGTTTTTCTGTGCCCTGCGCTAACTGGTCGGCACTGTCATAAATACGCTGTACAATCGAGTAGAGGGGATGATCAGGCGACAGGCTAATCTGATCTGTCCGGATAAAGGGCTGCAAGGCCTGATGAATACGCCATTTCATGATCAGCCGGGGAATATTGGCCTTGCGTACCTGTTCCTTATTTTCAAGCACCTGCTGGTAGGCATACCATTGAAAACCGCGAATACGCTGATGAAACTGGTAATTGGCAGTCATGCCCTGCTGTTCGGCAATTTTCTGGGTAAGCCACTGTTGTTGCGCTGGACCTGGCACAATAAAATGCTGGGTTTTAAAGACCTGAAACGGTGAGGTGGCAGGCTGGGTCATTGATGCCATCACACCTTGCAGTAACACGTCAAGGCGTTGACTTTGAATAACATGAATACCCATGTATTAATATAACCTCATCAAAAAATGATCATTTTGTTGCACGAAACCGTCCATAATGCTCACTATACAGCATTCAGCTTCATCTCATGAAGTCACGTTAAATACACAATCCAACAAAAAAATTGTTTTGAAATTCACCATTCAATACGGTTGAATGTACTATCAAGGGATAGACTTTAGGTATAACTTTATGAAAATTGAAAAAATTCCTGATTCGATTGACCCAAGCCTGAACTTGGAACAAATTCGTGATGAATGTTTGGAACTCACTAAAAAACGTGCTTACTGGTCAGCAGGAGCTGCCATTGTACCGATTCCGTTCTTTGATGTGGTGGTCGATCTGGGCATGCTGACCCAGATTATTCCGCATATTAATGCCCGCTTTGGGCTGGCCCCGGAACATATCAGTGTCTATGATCCGGCAACCAAAAAAATTCACTGGGATGAGCTGCGTAAACGCGGGTTTGAATTTTCCGGGTTTGTGGTGGCACGTACCGCCATGAAAAAGTCTTTTAACGGCTTTTTTACCAAGATTGCCACCAAACAGGTGACCAAGTTTATTCCGCTGGGTGGGCAACTGGTCGCTGCCAGTCTGGGCTATTTCATGATGCGTAAAATCACCGAGGCCCATGTACAGGATTGCTATAATCTTGCCAAACGGATTCAGCAAAAAAGCCGCAATACCATTGTTGCCTAAATCAGATTCAAGCAGGTATGGCTATATACCTGCTTTTTTGAACAACTAAGACTACTGGCACTCGCGGGTGGTGCCCTGCCTTTCAATGGCCGGGATTGTGCCCAAACTGACCCACGCCGTGCTTACACGCCAGTAACAGTTCAATAAAAAAACACCACAATTACGTTAATATTCACTTAATTTTTTAAGCTTTCATAAAGATTGTATTTTTAATCTCCACATCTTGACGATAAATAGATGATGGAGCGTCGTTGTGCAAACTAGCCAATCACCATCTCGTGTCCGTGCCATTTTCAACGTGACCAGCGGGAATTTTCTTGAACAATACGACTTCTTTCTGTTCGGTCTTTATGCACAGGCCATCGGCGAGACTTTCTTCCATTCCGATAGCAGTTATGCCGCACTGATGAAGACCTTTCTGGTGTTTGCAGTCAGTTTTCTGATGCGTCCCATCGGTGCGCTGGTACTTGGCCCCTATGTCGACCGGATCGGTCGCCGCAAAGGTCTGATGGTCACCTTGAGCATTATGGCCTTTGGTTCTTTGATTATTGCATTTACTCCGAGCTACGCCAGTATTGGCTTCGCAGCCACGGTGCTGATTTTTGCAGGCCGTCTTGCCCAGGGATTTTCGGCCGGGGTAGAACTTGGCGGGGTTTCAGTTTATCTGGCTGAAATTGCCGAGCCTCATAACCGTGGTTTTATCACCAGCTGGCAATCTGCCAGTCAGCAAGTCGCTGTGATTTTTGCCGCCGTGCTGGGCTATATCGTCAGTGTGATTTTCACCAAGGCCCAGGTCGATGCATGGGCATGGCGCATTCCCTTCTTTGTCGGCTGTGCCATTATTCCCTTTATTTTCTGGCTGCGTAAGTCACTGGCCGAAACCGAAGCTTTTGCCTCTCGTAAAGAACATCCAAGTACCCGACAAATTCTCAGTACCCTGGCCGCCAACTGGAAAATTGTACTGGCAGGTGTCTGCATGGTTGCGACCACGACCACCATGTTCTACTTCATTACCGTCTATACCCCGACCTACGGCAAAGAAGTGCTGCATTTGACCCGGGCGGAAAGCCTGATTGCCACCATCATGGTCGGGCTTAGCAACTTCATCCTGTTACCAGTTGGCGGTCATCTCTCCGATAAGTTTGGCCGTAAGCCACTGTTAATCATGACCACCTGTCTTATTTTTATCAGTGCCTACCCTTTACTCAGCTGGCTCACCCAGACCATTAGCCTGACCCATATGCTCATGGTGTTATTGTGGTTCTCCCTGTTATATAGCTTCTACAATGGTGCGCTGGTGGTTTCACTGGCCGAGATGATGCCAAGCTCAGTCCGCATTGCTGGTTTCTCGGTGGCTTATAGCTTTGCCACCTCGATTTTTGGTGGGCTTACGCCCATGATCGCCACCTATCTGGTCGAGACTTCAGGCAATAAAAGCATGCCAGCATTCTGGCTGATGTTTGCCGCCATCACCAGTTTAATCGCGACACTGATCGTATTCCGCCAGCATCGTAGCTATAGCGCCCAATTGGCGAGTAACAATTAATTAAAGTTAGCTGAAAGGCGGCTTATTCCGCCTTCAGCTGTTGCAAGATCGCCTTTAAAACCTGAATCCGTGCCGAATATTTATCATCTGTGGCGATCACATACCACGGAGCATAATCGGTATCGGTCCGTTCCAACATATCTGCCGCCGCTGTGAGGTAATCGTCCCATTTGTCACGGTTACGCCAGTCTTCTTCAGTAATCTTGAAGCGTTTGTGCGGTGTCTGTTCACGTGCCTTGAAACGGCGGGCCTGCTCGTCTTTACTGATTGCCAGCCAGATCTTGACAATCACGGTCTGGCTATCGACCAGATTTTCTTCAAAACGGTTTATTTCACTATAGGCACGTTGCCACTCCACAGTAGAAGCAAACCCCTCAATCCGTTCCACCAGCACCCGCCCATACCAGGTCCGGTCAAAGATGGTGATCTTGCCGCTATCATTGAGCCTGTTCCAGAAACGCCATAAATAAGGACGGCGTAACTCATAACGTTCAGGTGCGGCAATGGTATGGATTTCATATTCTCTTGGATCGAGTTTTTTGACGATGCGCTTAATGGCGCCTCCCTTCCCGGCCGCATCCATGCCTTCAAAGCAGATCACCACCTTACGTTCATCAAAACGCAGCTTGTCTGCCACTTTTCGGGTCAGTTTACGCAACTCTTCCTTATAGTCATCTTTTTCCAGACAGGCTTGCTCAGGCTCCAGCAAAGCCGCAGGAATCTCGGCCTGCTGCCATTTCTGGGTCACTTTGGTCTGGTGCTCTGGCAATTGTTGCAAGGTTTGCAACAGATACTGGGCAAAACTTTGGTCACGCAACTTTTGATCTTCACCATCAATCACAAACCAGTCATCGGTAAAGCGCTGGCTCAGGCCCTGCAAGGTATCGTATTGTTTTTTATTACGCCAATCCAGACCATGCAATTTATGCCAGCGTTGCTCGGACGCATCAATCTGGTCCAGCCGTTTTTGCAGGGATTTCCAGGACAAATCAAACCAGACCTTGATGATATGGACATGATTATTTTGCAAATCATGTTCAAAGGCCCGCATTTGTTCAATATAGGCATCAAACAGATGTTCATTCAAAGGTCTGGAAACATGCATCGCAGTGGTGAGCAAATCGCTGTACCAGTTACCAAACATCACCACGATCTGTCCTTCTGCCGGGATAAAGCGGGTATAGGCCTGCCAGAAAGGCTGGCTATTGCTCAATAGCTGTGGAGCGTCCGCTTTTACCCGTAAGTAGCGGGGATCGAGCCATTCACGTAGCTGCTTCACCGCCTCCCCTTTGCCGGCCAGCTCAATGCCACTGACCAGCACCAGAACGCTTTTGGCATTTTTTTTGTCTCGGCTTTGTTTTAATGCATATTGCGCCTCGATCAGTTCTAAAGACAGTTCATCTTCATCACGTAATTCAAATGTCGGTTGCTGCTTACCCATATACTGCTCTAAACGGCTTATTCTTAAAAATCAGTATAGTCAAAACCATATTTATGCAAAGAAAAACCCGTGTACAGTTTCTGTAGAGTCCGTTAGCGATCCTGTTATAGTGACCAATTGTTAAGCATTTAGAGTTTATGCTGTCATGGTTCTTGGTTATGATGCAGCCTATGATTTTACGATTTTATTTTAATTAAGATTACATATGTCAAAACTCGCCGCATTTGATGATTTACTCCTGCAATATAAAGCCTTTGAATATCATGATCATCCTGAACTAGAACAACGTTTGCATGAAGTGCAGACATGGATGAAAGAGCGCATTGCCCAAACGCATGCCGAGTTTTTTGCGCGTCCAGAAAACCGCCTGATGGCTCAATATTTTTTGAAACGGCTCTACGGTGGGCCTGACTTTGATGCCTTGGCCCAGCAAATTGAGCGTTTACTCAAGTTTGCCCATAAGGTTGAGAATTTTGTGCCTGAAAACGGCATTAAAACAGGAACAAAATCCGTCAATCTGGCGGTACTGGCAACCCAGCTAGACGAGCAGGTGGCAAAACAGCTGTTGGCTGACTATCCGGCCAATACCCCCATTACTGATGAAATCATGCGGCAGACCCTGATCAAGCTCAATCAGGGAGAAGCACGTTATGAACAGTTACGTCTGCTTGACGAGCTAGGCGTTACGCTAGATAAATACATGCGCTCAACCATGATGTATGCGACCTTTAAAATGTGTAAGGGGCTGGCGCATAAATACCAGTTTGACGGCATGTACGAGTTTATTCAGGAAGGCTTTGCCGCCATGAAACCGATGAAATCTGCGGCAGCATTCATCAAGAGCTTTACCGCCACAGAACGTGAAATTATTGAAAAAGTGCACAGCGGGCATCCAGATCCGTTCCGGAGCTAGGGTCTGGCTGATTCTATTTCAGCCTGCCAGCCAAGGCTGAAATAGAAAAATGAGGCTTTTCAAATCTTAAGAAAAACCAAAACCCTTTTGAGAAAGTGACTTTCTGTATATTATTCATATCAATTACATGCGAAACCCTGTAAAAAGATACAAAATCTGTCATCATGCTTGCTGATTCGTGCCGCTAGAGCGAAAGTTTAGGAGAAAACAATGTCTAACGAAAACCAACAGCCTACCCCAGAAGTTGAGCAAAACCCGAGTTCAGACAAAGTCAGCCCTTTCTTAAACACGCCACTGCCTCAAGGTGCGCCTCAAGGTCAGCAGCAGTCTTTACAGCAAAATTCGGCGTCTGCATCACCGACCGGTTCAATTCCCAAATATAACTTGCCGCGTGGCGCCAATACCGGCAATGTCGGTGCAACCACACACTTTGGTTATCAAACGGTAAACAGTGAAGAAAAAGCACAGAAGGTTGCCGAGGTTTTCCATTCGGTTGCCAGCAAATATGACATCATGAATGACCTGATGTCCTTTGGTATCCACCGTCTCTGGAAACGCTTTGCAATTAACATGTCAGGTGTACGCCGTGGTCAACATGTGCTGGATATTGCCGGTGGTACAGGGGATCTGGCCAAGGTATTCAGCCGTGAAGTCGGGCCGCAGGGTCATGTGGTGTTATCGGACATCAACGAATCGATGCTCAATGTCGGTCGTGACCGCCTGATTGATGCTGGCTGCACCAATGTAGATTTCGTGCTGGCCAATGCAGAAACCTTAGAACCGTTTGCCGATAACAGCTTTGATTTGGTCACCATCAGTTTCGGCCTGCGTAACGTGACCGACAAAGATGCTGCATTACAGGCCATGTACCGCGTGCTTAAGCCGGGCGGCCGCCTGTTGATTCTTGAATTTTCCAAACCGGTCTTTGAGCCATTCTCAAAACTGTATGACCTGTATTCATTTACCGCCTTGCCAATCATGGGCAAACTGGTGGCCAATGACTCGGAAAGCTATAAATATCTGGCTGAATCGATTCGTATGCATCCAGACCAGCGTACCCTGAAAGGGATGATGGAAAATGCCGGCTTCCAGAGCTGTGACTACCATAACCTGACTGGTGGCATTGTGGCGGTTCATCGCGGATTCAAACTGTAAGGCTTAAGATATGTGGTCGATTTTAGCACTCGGTGCAGTCGAACGTATCATTCATCACGTGATTGATCTGGATGCGATTACCCGTATTCAGCTCAATCGGTTACAAGGTCAATTATTACGTGTTGTGATTGATAGTCCGCAACTCTCGGTTGACGTTTTTTTTGATGAAAATAGAGTTCGTCTCGAACCGACCGTGACGGGGCAAAGTCAAACCCCATCCATATTCGAGCAGCGTCCTTTTGACCCTCAACATAACATCACGGATGCAACAGCAACCTTACATGTTGCAAATACAGTTGAGCTGGTAAAATTACTGCTCAGTGACGCAGACCAGATTGGCAATATTCCACTGCAAGGGGATTATCATCTTTTGCAGGACATTCAAAAAATCATGCAGCAGGCCGAGCCTGATCTGGCGGCACATTTATCGCCCTGGATCGGTCCACAACTGGCACATGAGCTCGGTAAAGTACAACTTGCACCGAAACAGTTAAAACGCTCACTGCAAAGCCATTTATTTTTTGTTGAAGATGCCTTAAAAGAAGACAGCGGCTTATTTGCCCCACGCTGGCAAATAGATGACCTGAACCGGGAGACCCGTCAGCTCAATCAGGAAATTGACCGCCTGGAGGCAAAGCTTCAGCAACTTATTGCTCAATGCACCCCATCAAAGCAATCCACATAAGACTAGGTAAGACTTTATATGATTCCGCATGTTACACGGTTATTCGAACTCTGGCGTATCGCAGCACACTACCGCCTTGATACCCTGTTCCCTGCGGAAGAATTACCGGTCAAGGCACGACATGCACTCAACATCATTAGAATGCATCCGGCAGCCTGGTCCAGCCGCGAGAAGAAAAATCCGCTCAAGCTGAAAGAAGCACTTGAAGAAATGGGGCCGCTGGCGATTAAGCTGGGACAATTGCTGTCTACACGGCGTGACCTGATTCCACCAGAAGTATTATCGCAACTGGTGCTGTTGCAAGACCGGGTCAAACCTTATGACACCCAGCTGGCAAAACAGCGTATCCAGGAATCACTCAAAGCCGATGTGACCACCCTGTTCTCCCGCTTTGATGAACAGCCACTTGCTGCCGCCTCAATTGCCCAGGTGCATACCGCGGCGTTGCATGATGGTCGCGAAGTGGTGGTGAAAGTGACCCGTCCGGATATTCGCAGTCAGATTTTACAGGACTTTGAAATTCTGACGTGGCTTGGCGACTGGCTGGAGAACCGCTTGGAAGCCGCCCGGGCCTTGCATTTATCCGAGATCATTCAGGATTATCGCCAGATCATTTTGAACGAGCTTGACCTGAGTCTGGAAGCCGACAACACCCGCCGGATGCGTCACTACTTTACCGGTTCAAGCATGATGTACGTGCCTGAAGTCTATATGGACAGCAAGGACGTGATGGTGGCAGAACGGATTACCGGTGTGCCGATCTCTGATATCGCGACCTTTGACCGTTTAGGTATGGATCGTGCCGATCTGGCAGAAAAAGGTCTGACCATTTTCTTCACCCAGGTATTCCGCGACAATTTCTTCCATGCCGACATGCATCCGGGCAATGTCTTTGTCGAAACCATTAACCCGAGCAATCCACGTTTTATTGCACTGGACTGTGCCATCATGGGTGAACTGTCCAAGCATGACCAGATGACGGTTGCACGTATGTTGCTTGCTGTCATGAACAGCAACTTTATGCAATTGATCCAGATCGTACATCAGGCCGGCTGGATTCCACCGGGGACAGACCAGGATGCCCTAGCCCGCGAAATGCGCCGCACCGTTGGCCCAATGGTCTCAAAACCGATGGATCAGCTGGATTTTGCAGGAATCCTGATTCAGGTCATGGATATTGCCCGTCGTTTCCATCTGGAAATTCCGCCGCAACTCATGCTGTTACTGAAAACACTGGTACATGTTGAAGGCTTGGGCACAGACCTTTATCCGCAACTAGACATCTGGAAACTGGCCAAACCGATTCTGACCGAATGGGTCAAGGCCAATATGAACCCGGTGAAAAACATGAAAGAACTGGGTCAGCAAATTCCAGACCTGTTACTGGGTGCACAAGATATTCCAAGCCTGTTGATCGACAGTCTGAACGGTTTAAAAAACCAGTCGGCGTGGCATGACAAACAGCTGCGTGAAATCCAGCAAATGCGTTTACAGATGCAACAGCAGCAACGCCGTAGCTGGATCTTTGGGAGTACCCTGCTGATCTTGCTGAGCATTGCCATTATCACGCCATGGTTTATCTCCGTTATCCTGATCGTGCTGAGCAGCCTGATTGCATTGTGGCGTATTGCCAAATAACACATTGATCCCTTGCCCCGGCAAGGGATTTTTATAACTCACCAAGTCTTCTGGCAACAATGGCACCACATCTGGTCCTGTTATAATTTCCAGACGACTTGCCAGCATGATCAACCCGTACTGAGTTTCAAGTGAGGGCTTGTGCTGGACACTGCAAGCTCCTGTAACCAGACCATCGAAAAATCAACCGGCATTCAGCAGATAAAGAGCTTAACACTAAAGCATCGGTACCGGTTTTACTCCCCAGACTTCACTGCATGCAGACACGAGCTATCAGTCTATACAGTAGCCTGTCATCCTTATGGACCGATTTAGAAGAACTGCTGCTCGCAGGCAGAGTTTATCAGAGTGCTGATATAATCCAGATCAAGGCTCCGGTTAAAATCCAGAACCCCATCTCTACGATTTTTTAGCCAACAAGCATAGCCAACCCCAGCCACAAACGCTACACTAGCTGCTTTCCACCCAATGGATTTTCACTCATGTCAAACTGGTTAGATGAAGTTAAATTTGATTCCAATGGTCTTGTTCCTGCCATTGCACAACATCATCAAACCGGACGGGTGTTAATGGTGGCGTGGATGAATCGTGAGGCTTTACAACTGACTGCGGAAAAAAAACAGGCGGTGTATTACTCACGCTCACGTCAAAAACTCTGGCACAAAGGCGAAGAATCAGGGCACTTTCAAACCGTGCATGAAATTCGTCTCGATTGCGATGCCGATGTCATCATTCTACAAATTGAACAGCATGGTGGCATTGCCTGTCACACCGGCCGTGAATCTTGTTTCTATCGCAAACTTACCCCGCAAGGCTGGGAAATTGTCGACGCCCAACTCAAAGACCCGACGGCGATTTATGGCGCATCGGCAAAAGTTGAAACACATGATCAGGTGCAAAATGAACAGGTGGATGTTCTTGCTTATCTCGGGCGTTTGATGCAAGAACGCAAAAATGCCGAAGCAGATCACTCTTATGTAGCCAGCCTGTACAAAAAAGGCATCAATAAGATTTTAGAAAAAGTCGGTGAGGAAAGTGTCGAAAGCATTATCGCTGCCAAAGATTATGCAATGCATGCCTCACTGGAAAATAAACACGATCTGGTTTATGAAGTTGCTGATCTGTGGTTCCACAGTATTGTGATGCTGGGTTATTTCGACCTTGATCCGCAAGTGGTACTGGATGAACTGGCACGTCGCCAAGGTCTGTCCGGTTTAGTTGAAAAAGCCAACCGTGGTAAAGAAGCGTAAATAGAGCCTGTGTCAAATATAGAAAAACCCAAAGCCACCTATGAGCAAGCCCTTGCCATAGACAATGCCCGTCTGGGCCAGTCCTTTAAAGTGATTGCCTATGCTGGCACAGGGAAAACCACGACCTTGCAGATGATCAGTGATGCCATGCCTGAGCGGCGTGGCATGTATCTGGCCTTTAACAAGGCAATTGCCTCGGAAGCCCAGAATAAATTCCACAGCAATGTAAACTGTCGTACCTTCCACTCGCTGGCATTTCGCAGTGTTCCACGTGGAGTCACCGACAAGTTACGTCTTCCGCGCCTCAGTCCCAGTTTTATTGCCAAAGAATACCGTCTTGAGCCGATTACATTACGTCGCCTGATGGGCGGGCGTTATGAAAAATATGTCCTGATGCCCAGCCGTCTGGCCAGTCTGGTGGCCAATGCCGTTAGCTACTTCTGTTCCACCAGTTCCCAATATCCGGCCCCACGTCATATTCAGGCACCCAGCTGGTTACATCTGGATGACATCGAGGCCCTGCAGCAACACCTGTACCCTGCGGTGGAACGGCGTTGGCTAGAGTCGATTGATCCCAACCATCAGGCAGGAATCGGGCATGATATTTACCTGAAATTATGGGCCTTATCCGAGCCCAATATTCCGGCAGATTATGTGCTGTTTGACGAGGCCCAAGATGCAGATCCGCTCATGCTCGGGATTTTGCTGCGCCAGAAAAGTACCCAGGTGATTTATGTCGGTGATGCGCATCAGCAAATCTATGCCTGGCGTGGCGCAATCAATGCCATGCAACAGATGCCCTTGCCTGAAAGCCGGCTCACTACCTCGTTCCGTTTTGGTGACGCGATCGCTGATGTGGCCAACAGCTTACTCGGCGCATTGAACGAAACTGTTCCCCTGCTCGGCAATCCGCACCAGAAATCCAGTGTGGTGAACAAGCCGCACACCAAGATGCGGGATGCCATCCTGTGCCGGACCAATGCCCGCGCCATGGAGCTGCTGCTATCTGGTCTGGTACATGGTGATAAAGTCAGCCTGCAGGCCGATCACCAGAAACTCAGCCGCTTTGTCGATGCCGCCAGTTTACTCAAGCAAGGCAAACGGATTACCGACGTGCCTGAACTGGCCTGGTTTAACTCCTGGCATGATGTCCATGAATATTGTGAAACCAATGATGGCAGCGATATCAAGCCGCTGGTCAAGCTGGTCGATGATCACGGTACCGAGCCGCTGAAAAAGGCACTGGCTAAAATCACCCCGATTGAACAGGCCGATTACGTTATTTCGACGGCCCATAAAGCCAAGGGGCTGGAATGGAACCGTGTCCATATCGAAGATGATTACCAGTTCAAGATCAACGGCATGGAACATAAAATTACAGATGAGGAGCTGAGACTACTTTACGTGGCCTGTACGCGTGCTAAAGTAAGTCTAAATATTCATCATTTATATGACTTATTACAACAATTAAAACAGCGAGCGCCCTCCAGTCTTCGTCAGTCCACAGGTTAAAAGCGCTCACCATTGAGGTCAGCGTATGCAACTTGAATCGGTTCTATTTAAACACATCGGCATGTTTCGGGACTTAAAACTCGATTTCTATCCGGAACATCATCCCGTGACCCTGATTCTGGGTGATCAGGCCTCAGGTAAAAGTACCATTTTAAAAAATATCTACCAGAGCCTGACCTGGTTTTCTGCACGTTATAAAGATATTCGTACTGCGGGTGTGGTCATTGCCGATCAGGATATCCTGTTAAACCGGCTGCAGGCCAAAATCCAGATGCATGTCCGTATCAGCAGTGAACTGAACGGAAGCCTGGCCGAAAGCAGTACGGCGCAGCCCGAAGATACGCAAACCTGCATGTGGAAGCTCTATAAAACCTTTAATGCTCAAGGGGTTGGCATTAGCCAGGTGGAAACACAGCAACTGGACCAGATGGTGACCCTGTACCAGAAAACCCGACAACAGGACCCGTTACTCGGTTTGCCACTGATTGCCTATTATCCGGCCGAACGCTTTGTACAGGACATTAATTTACAGAGTAAAAATACACCCGGCACCTTACAGGAAATTGCAGCCTACGATCTAACCGCCGTTCCCTACACCACCTTTGCCCGTTTTTTTGAATGGTTACGTGAAATTAGTGATGTCGAGAATGCACATTCTGCCCATATCGTCAGACGCCTGATGGGTAATGACTTCAATCAGCAAAACCAGTCCGAGATTTTGCAAGAGCTACAACAGGAACTGGTCAATCACCCGAAACAGTTGTCTGCCCCTAATCTGTATGCCTTGAAAAAGAGCTTGCAGACGGTTTTTCCCGAGTTGAATGATATTTATATTCAATATGTTCCCAAACTCCAGCTGATGGTTCGCTATCAGGAACAGACCATTCCTTTTCAGCTGCTTTCGGCCTCGATGAAAGCCTGGATCGCACTGGTTGGCGATGTGAGCCGGCGCCTGTGCCTGTTGAATCCGCACTGCTTTAACCCGTGTCTGGAAGGTGAAGGGATTTTACTGATTGACCAGATTGATCATCAGCTGGACCAGCATATGTGTGCCGAAATCCTTGAGCGTCTGCATGATGCCTTCCCGCGCCTGCAGATGATTGTTACCGGTAACCGTGATGCCTTGCTTGAGCATGCAGCGCAGTATCAATGCCTGAAACTGGACCAGAAAGGAATTTATGAAGTCGATCTGGAAACCTCACAGCAACAATTGTCAGCGCTGTATCAGGAGTTAACACAAACAGAAAAAACGAGCTGTAGTGAACAGCAGAATATGCTGCAAGCCGATCCTTTATCGAACAAGGTGGATGACTTATTTCACCAGATTCAGGGCCTGAACGAGCAGGAAAAGAGCGATTTGCTCCATTTGCTCAAGATCGATGATACGCCTCAGGAAAGCCCGCTCTAAACCGCTTCCCGTAGTGGCAAACAGCGTGATTTAAAAGCAGAAGTGTTGTTATTTTCATGTAATAACATCAGATTTTTATTGGTATTTTGTAGTAAAATAAATCGCATTTTTTATTTTCAAGTTGTGCAATACAACTTGCTGCCTCCGTTAACTTGATTGGGCTTCAAGATTTAGAGTTTTGGTATTCTCTTTGAGTGCCTGTAAATCTTGAAAAAAATTCACCCTTAGGTCTCGGCCTAAATCATCGACATGGATACCAGTGTGCTACCGATTATTATCCTATTACCGCTCATACTCGGCACCACCCTTGTCTCACAATTGCAACGTATTTCACGGGGCGTGACGGCACTTGGAGCGATTGGCATCAGCCTTAGCTGTTTTATTTTACTTCTTACCCAGGCAGAAACGGTTCTTCAGGGCAATGTCCTGCAACAAAGCTGGGACTGGCTTCCACAGCTTGGAATCAATCTGAGCTTTCGTCTGGATGCATTAGGTTTATTGTTTGGTCTGCTGATTAGCGGTATCGGTACCCTGATTTATATTTATGCCTATTATTATCTCAGCCCGAAAAACTCCCTCAGTAAACTCTATCAATTATTAATGCTGTTTATGGCAGCCATGCTCGGGATTTCACTCTCTAACAACCTGATCCTGTTATTGGTGTTTTGGGAGTTAACCAGTATTTCTTCCTTCCTGCTGGTCGGTTACTGGAGTCAGTATGATGCGGCCCAGCGTGGTGCCCGCATGGCACTCACGATTACCGGCATGGGCGGCCTGGCAATGCTGGGGGGCTTTGTCTTGCTGGGTCAGATCACCGGTACCTATCAGATTGACCAGCTGGTACTGATGAAAGATACCATTCAGCAACATGCGCTTTTTGTACCGGCCTTGCTGTTGATCTTGCTCGGGGCATTTACCAAAAGCGCCCAGTTCCCGTTTCATTTCTGGCTCCCCAATGCCATGGCCGCACCAACTCCGGTTTCGGCTTACCTGCATTCGGCCACGATGGTCAAGGCCGGGATTTTCCTGCTGGCCCGTTTGGCACCTGTTTTTATCGGCGCTGCGCTGTACCATAACATTGTCACCTTTGTCGGCCTGTTCACCTTGTGTATGGCTGCAGGTTTTGCAATTTTCAAAGAAGACCTGAAAGGACTGTTGGCTTATTCGACCATCAGCCATTTAGGCCTGATTGTGTGTCTGCTCGGTATCGGGTCGCCACTCGCTGTGGCTGCTGCCATATTCCATATCATCAACCATGCCACCTTTAAAGCGGCACTGTTCATGATTGCAGGGATTATCGACCATGAAACCGGTACACGTGACTTGCGTAAGCTCAGCGGCGTCTGGCAACTGCTTCCTTTCACGGCAACCCTGACCATGATCACGGCTGCGTCTATGGCAGGCGTGCCACTGACCAACGGCTTTATCTCGAAAGAGATGTTCTTTACCGAGTTACTGGCAAATCTATCTGGCCCAGTCATGGTGATCTCGGCGATTGTTGCGACGCTGGCCGGTATTTTTGCAGTGAGTTATTCGATCCGTTTAGTTCACGGGGTGTTCTTTGACGGCCCGCTCGGCAAGCAGGTTCCCAATAAAGAAGCGCATGAACCACCGTTAGGCATGCGTTTACCTGCAATTATCCTTGCAACGCTATGTATTCTGGTGGGTATCCTCCCTGCCCTGCTTGCAGGGACGCTGGTCAATAGCGTCACACGTGCCAGTCTGGCACAACCTGAATTTGAAGGTGTACATCTGGCGATCTGGCACGGGATCAATGCGTCGTTGCTGATGAGTATTATCGCCCTGATTGGTGGTGCACTGTTCTATTTTGCCCTGGCCAAAGACGGTCGTATCCGCAAGATTGACCTCGACCCGCATCTGGGTAAATTTCAGGGCAGAGTGCTGTTTGATCTGTTCCTGAAGCATTTGCTGCTCAGTAGCCGTCGCCTGAAGCAGACCACTGAAAATGGCTCCCTGCAAAGTTATCTGCTCTGGATTGTGCTCTTTAGTCTGGTCATGGTGGCCCTGCCACTGTTCAATCAGGGACTGAGCACGGGAACCCGTGAGCTCACGCATGCACCCTGGGTCGCAATTGTCTTATGGCTGACCTTATTCTCGGCTTGCTGGATGATGCTCTGGTTCCACCACGAACGTATCAAGGCCGTACTGATCAGTGGTGCCGTGGGACTGGTCGTGACCATGGTATTTGTGACCATGTCAGCGCCTGACCTTGCCCTGACACAAATTACCGTAGATGTGGTCACCACGGTTCTGCTGTTAATGAGCCTGTCGCTACTGCCACAACTGACTCCATACGAGTCCAGCCGTTCCCGTCGCTGGAGAGATGCCAGCCTTGCCATTGCGGGCGGTCTGGGAATTGGCTGGATCACCTGGCTATTGCTGACCCGTGACCACAACTCCATCTCGTGGTTCTTCATGCAGCAGGCGATTCCGCTGGGCGGCGGTTCCAATGTCGTCAACGTGATTCTGGTCGACTTCCGTGGTTTCGATACCTTCGGGGAAATTACCGTACTGGGGATCGCGGCCATCGGTGCCTTATGCCTGATGGACGGTATGCGTGCACATGGCACCACCATGACCCAGGGCCTCACCTACCGTTTCAACCCATCTCCGCTGATGTTACGTATCACGGCGTCATGGATCTTGCCACTCGCCCTCGTGGTCAGCGTGTATATTTTCATGCGCGGCCATAACCTGCCGGGTGGCGGCTTTATTGCCGGGTTGATTACCTCAATGGCACTGGTGATCCAGTACATCGTGCTGGGACAAGATCAGGCCGAGCAGATGATCAGAGCCAAATCTGGCCGTCTGTATGAACTCTGGATTGGTTGCGGTTTAACCATCGCCGGCCTGACCGGGATTGCAGCCTGGTTCTGGGCACGCCCATTCCTGACCAGTGCACATATTTATGTGGAAGCGCCTTTATTCGGCAAAATGCACCTTGCCTCGGCAGTGGCCTTTGATACAGGCGTGTACATTACCGTGGTAGGTGCCACCATGTTATTGATCTCGGTCTTGGGTGACTCACGTCACTCCAGCATGTCAGGCCCGATCCCAAGTGGAGATAAAGAAAATGGTTAGTATTGAATTTTTACTTGCTTCAGGGATTGGCCTGCTTACCGCCACAGGGATTTATTTGATTCTACGTGCCAGAACCTTCCCGGTGGTACTTGGCCTGGCCATGATCGGCTATGCGGTCAACCTGTTCCTCTTCGCAATGGGCCGCTTGCAAATCAATGCCCCGGCAGTCTTGACCCAGGCCACCAAAGTCACCGATCCGTTACCGCAAGCGCTGGTTCTGACCGCGATTGTCATCGGCTTTGCAACCACCGCATTTATTGTGCAACTTGCCTTACGCAGCCGCTATGAATCCGGTACCGATCATGTCGATTCCAAAGAAGAACCCACCTTGACTTATGACCCACGCGAGGATGAGCCATAATGTTTGATTTTTACAGTTTCTGGCACGCTCATGCTCCGATTATCAGTATCCTGATTCCGGCCTTTACCAGCTTTATACTGATCTTGCTCGGCAACCCGGGTTCAGGTTCTTTAAAGCAGGATTGGCGCCAGCCCTGGCGTCGCGGCATCAGTCTTGGCTCTGCCATCCTGGGACTCCTCACAGCGGTGAGCTATCTGGCAATTGCCAGTACGGGACAGATTACCGTGTACCAGCTCAGCGAATGGTCTGCACCTTTTGGTATTGTGCTGGTTCTGGATCGTCTATCTGCATTTATGCTGGTACTTACCTACCTGCTTGCAATACCGGTGATCTGGTTTGCCAGTGATAACTGGGATACCCGTGGCCGTTATTTCCACACCATGGTTCATTTCCTGCTGATGGGAATCTCGGGGGCCTTCCTGACCGGTGACTTGTTTAACCTGTTCGTGTTCTTTGAAATCCTGCTGATGGCATCTTATGTGTTGCTGTTGCACGGACAGGGCCAGCCCCGTTTCCAGCTGGGCATCCATTACGTCACCATTAACCTGCTGGCTTCTGCCCTGTTCCTGATTGGTTTGGGCATGATCTATGGCAGCGTGGGCAGCCTGAATATGGCCGATGTAGGCCGTCTCGTCCCGACCCTGGATGGTGATCAGCACAAGCTTGCGATTGCCGGTGGATTGCTACTGTTTGTCGTGTTCGGCATTAAGGCTGCCATGCTGCCTGTCGGCTTCTGGCTACCAAAAACCTATGCCGTTGCCAGTACACCTGTTGCAGCGCTGTTTACCATCATGACCAAGGTCGGCATTTATGCCATTTTACGGGTCAATGGGACGGTGTTCGATGATGCCATGGCACAAAGCATTTTTAAAAACTGCTTACTGATTATTGGCCTGATTACCTCACTATACGGGGTGTTTGGTGCGATCGGTGCTGAACGCCTGCGCCGTTTTGTTGGTTTCATGGTGCTGTCATCAGTCGGTACCTTGCTGATTGCCATTGCCATGTTCAATACGGCAGCCTGGGCAGCAGCACTTTATTATCTGGTGCATAGTACCCTGATTGCAGCGGCCTTCTATCTGTTCTGTGGCTGGATGACCTCACAACGTGGCGCATTCAAGGACCACCTGAAAGTTGCTCCCAAGATCAAGCAGGAAAAAGCAGCAGCATTTACCTATTTCTTTATTGCCCTGATGCTGGCAGGTCTGCCGCCATTCAGCGGTTTCTTCGGAAAGGTGTTTATCTTGCAGGCAACTGCCGAAACGCCTTATCAAGGCTGGATTATTGCGGTCATCCTGCTGGTCAGCCTGTTGAGCATCATTGCACTGACACGTGTTGGATTTATCCTGTTCTGGCGTGCCACCCCGCCGGAAGAAGACCAGAAAGAAGCAGCCTATGCTGACTATCGGGCCTTGCCAGAAGTGGCACCCAAGCGCAATGACAAGGCGATCTATATCCTGCTGGCCAGCCTGATGGCTTATGTCGTCTTTGCCGCGCCGATCCAGAACTACACCATGGCAACGGCACAGCAGATCCAGAATCATGCCTTGTATAACGAGATGATCCTGAAAAATGATGCACAAGGTCGTCCGGTCAGTGTCCAGCCTTATGATCCCGGCTATTTGCCTGAAACCAAATACGGGGGTGAAGTCGAAGATCATAATGCCTTGCTGATTCCGGATGTGATCTCTACTCCTACCTTACAAGGCGAACATATTTCTGAATACAAGCAACGTCAAATTGCAGGACAGATTTTAGAAGCGCCGACCATTCCAAATGCTACACAGTTAAAGCCAATGGAGGATCAATAATGCAAAAACCGTCTTTGCTTGACCGTTGGTTCCCGCATCCCTTTGTGTCGGTGCTGATTTTCCTGAGCTGGCTGATGCTGGCTCACAGTCTGGATGCAACCGATCTCTTGATTGCCGTGATTCTTGCAATCGGGATTGCACGTCTGGTCAGCCCGTTTATCGCAAGAACTCCGCATATTCACTGGATACCGGCCATTCGACTGTTTTTTGTGGTGTTGTGGGATATTATTGTGTCTAACTTTCGTGTGGCCCGGATGGTGCTGGGTCCCATGGATCAACTGCATCCGAAATGGTACCGGGTTCCGCTGGAAACCGAACACGAACAGGTCAACACCCTGCTGGCCATGATCATTACCACGACACCGGGAACGGTTTCTGCCGGGATTGATCAGGAACGTGGCGATATTCTGGTGCATGCGCTCAGTACCGATAATACCGAGCTTGATATTCAGGATATCAAACAGCGCTATGAAATGCCTTTAATCGAAATCTTTGACGTAAAGATTGCAGAAGGAGTCACCAAATGACTATTTTGCCTTATGCACTAGGGGTGGGTTTAATTGCGATTACCATCTCGATGTTTATGTGCCTGATTCGCCTGATCGTGGGGCCCTCTGTGATTGACCGTTTGCTGGCACTGGACACCCTGTTTCTGAATGCCACCTGCCTGATCGTGGTTTTAGGAATCTACTGGGTCAGCACTAACCTGTTCGAGGGGGCACTACTGGTGGCCATGCTTGGCTTTGTATCGACCGCCGCACTTGCCCGTTACTTCACAACCGGTCATGTGATTGATTAAGGAGCTCCTGCATGCAACTGATTTTTGAGATTATCATTTCATTTTTTGTAGTGGTGGGCGCATTCTTTATGCTGGTGGGTTCGATCGGCATGATCCGCCTGCCCGACCTGTTCATGCGCCTACATGCCCCAACCAAATCCAGTACCTTGGGGCTTGGGAGCTTCCTGATCGCGGCAATGATCTTTTCAGCCACACAGGGCCGTTTTGGTTTTGCCGAATTGCTTATTACCCTGTTTGCCTTTATTACTGCACCGGTATCGGCCAATCTGATGGCACAGGCCGCAATTCATCTACGATTACGCTCCACCAGTGGTGATGTGCCTGAAGCGTTAAATCGCCCACTTCCATGGCAGCGTTATCGCCGCCATCCCCAGAAGAAAGATTAACGCTTTTATTCCGGACACAAAAAAAGCCACCCGAAGGTGGCTTTTTTATATCTGTTTACTTTTGTTCGTCTTGCTCACGTTCAGGCAAATCCTGCACCGCTTTTTCAATCAGACCAAACATATAGTTGCCGTAGGCATTGGTTTTGTCATAGTGAAAACGTAAGCGAGGCGTCACACGTGTCTTAATGCGACGGCTCAATTCGTGACGCAAGAAACCAGAGGCCTTATTCAAGACATCCAGAGTTTCCTTGTTTGCAGCTTCACTCTGGTCATCGCCCAGTTCACGCCCCATCACGGTCACATAAACTTCGGCATAACCCATATCTGCACTGACTTTCACGGCCGAGATGGTCACTAGACCACCCAGACGTGGATCTTTAAGCTCCTGACGGATCAGCTCGGACAACTCACGCTGTACCGAATCCGCCATGCGCTTTAAGCGTTGGCTACCCGCCATTAAAGACTCCGTTTAATCAATTGAACATCGTACACTTCGATCTTGTCTTGTGGCTTGATGTCTTTATAACCTTTGACTGCAAGACCACATTCCATACCGGCACGCACTTCCTCAACCACATCTTTATAACGACGCAGAGACTCAAGCTCGCCCTGGAAGATCACGACGTCATCACGCAATACGCGAATCGGCTTGTTACGGTGTAATGTACCTTCGAGTACCATACAACCCGCTGCTGCACCAAACTTGCTTGAGTGGAACACTTCACGTACTTCTGCAACACCCAGAATAGTCTCACGGTGTTCAGGCGCAAGCTTACCGCTCATCGCAGCTTTCACATCATCAATCAGCTGGTAGATGATGCTGTAGTAACGGATGTCGATACCATCCTGATCTGCTTTCTGACGTGCAGTATTGTCGGCACGTACGTTAAAGCCTAACAGTACCGCTTCTGAAGATTCAGCCAGGGTCACGTCAGACTCGGTGATCGCACCGACGCCAGAACCAATCACACGGACTTTAACTTCATCAGTTGAAAGCTCGTCAAGTGCAACATGTAGTGCTTCTAAAGTACCACGTACGTCAGTTTTGAGTACCACGTTAACGGTTGGAACATCTTTCTTGCCCATTGACGCCATGATGTTTTCAAGACGCATTGAACTTGCACGCTCAAGACGTTTTTGACGTTCACGGTCTGCACGCGCATCAGCAACTTCACGTGCCTTCTTCTCGTCGTTGACCACAAGTACTTCGTCACCCGCCATTGGCGCTTCTGGTAAACCCAGGATTTCCACAGGAATTGATGGACCTGCAGAGGTGATACGCTGACCGTTTTCATCAGACATTGCACGGACACGACCATACGATGAACCAGCCAATACCAGGTCACCAATGTTCAATGTACCGTTTTGTACAAGAATCGAGGTAACTGCACCACGGCCTTTATCAACACGTGCTTCAATTACCACACCTTGTGCTGCACCTTCAGCAGAAGCTTTAAGCTCCATCAATTCAGACTGGATCAGGATCAGGTCAAGTAAACCGTCAATGCCTTGACCAGAATGTGCAGATACTTTCGCGATTGGCACGTCACCGCCCCACTCTTCAGGCACGATACCTTTGGTGGTCAGTTCATTCAATACGCGATCCGGATCGGCAGACTCTTTATCCATTTTGTTGATGGCAACAATGATTGGCGTACCAGCAGCACGCGCATGGTCAATGGCTTCCGCGGTTTGTGGCATGACACCATCATCGGCCGCAACTACAAGAACCACGATATCTGTTGCTTTTGCACCACGTGCACGCATAGAGGTAAACGCTGCGTGTCCCGGTGTATCCAGGAAAGTAATAATGCCTTTGTCGGTTTCAACATGGTAAGCACCGATATGCTGGGTAATACCACCCGCTTCACCTGCTGCCACTTTAGAGCGACGGATACGGTCCAGCAATGAGGTTTTACCATGGTCAACGTGACCCATGATCGTCACAACCGGTGGACGAGTCGTTTGCTCACCACGTGCTTCTTCAGCTGCAACCAGCAAGTTGTCTTCGGCCTGTGTATCAGAAACCAAGACTGGGTTGTGGCCCAATTCTTCCACTACAAGTACCGCGGTATCCTGGTCAATGGCCTGGTTCTGGGTCACAAGCTCACCCATTTTCATCAGGGTCTTGATGACTTCACGAACCTTGACTGCCATTTTCTGAGCAAGATCGGTAACAATGATTTTCTCGCCGATCTCGACATCATAAACCTGTTTCTTCACAGGCTTTTCAAAACCGTGCTTGTTCGCCTGGCTGGTTTTCAGGCCACGTTTGTGGTGAGTCTTGCTAAAGCTTTGCTCTGCCTGTGCATCACCACCACGACCACCTTTCTTGCCAGAACGCTGGTTCGCGGTTGATCCACCACGCTTGATTTCACGGTCTTCCTTGTTAAAGGAATCTTCATAAGCCTGACCAACAAGGCCGGCTGCCAAAGGTGAATCATCAATTACACGAATCGTGGCAGTCGCATCATCATTTGAATATTTCGATGCCATTTTACGCATTTGCTCAAGCGTGCGCTGTTGCGCTTCTTCAGCGGCCTTACGACGCACAGCTTCTTCAGTCGCTTTTAACTGAGCCGCTTGCTCTTCGCGTGCTTTTTTCTGCTCTGGTGTTTCTGTCGGCTTCACAACAGGCGCTTTAATCACCTTGTCGCTATTACGCTTTTTCACCACAACCGCTGTTTTGGCCGGTGCCTGATTTGCACTTTCAGATGTATGCGCAGCACGCATTGCCTCTAAAGTTGCATTGGCTTTCTGTTCAGCGCTATGACGTGCTTTCTGCTCTGCTTCATCACGTGCCTTTTGCTCGGCACGTACTTTTGCATCAGCTTCTACACGTGCTTTTGCTTCAGCAGCAAGCAGTTCAGGGTTTGGCTTTGCAAAAACCTGTTTCTTGCGAACTTCAACATTAATGCTTTTTGCCTTACCTGAAGTACTTGTTACTTTAGCAGTACTCGTTGTTTTACGTTTCAACGCAATCTTTCCTGTGTTACCACTTTCCTGACCGTGTACTTTTTTCAAGTAATTGACCAAAGTATCTTGCTGTTCAGTGGTAATAATGTCATCTGCTTTACGCTGTGGCAAACCTGCTTCGCGAACCTGCTCCAGGAGTTTCTCTACAGGACGTTCTACACTGAGTGCTAACTCTTGAATCGACTTGTCCGTCATCTATTATCTCCTAGTTAAACCATGATTCACGTGCTTTCATGATTAACTGACCCGCTTTGTCATGACCTAAACCTTCGATATCAGAAATATCGTCAGTTGCCTGGTCTGCCAAATCATCAACAGTAACCACACCACGCGCCGCCAATGCATATGCAATCTCGGTCGTCATACCTTCCATACCGAGAAGTTCTGCACTTGGCTCTTGAATATTTTCTTGCTGTTTCAATGCATCCGTCAAAGCAGCTTCTTTTGCACGGCTTTGAAGCAATTCAACCAAATCAGCCTCAAGCTCGATTTCGTCAAATGTTTCAGCCGGAACATAAGCAATCTCTTCTAATGAAGTGAAGCCCATTTCAACCAGTGCCATCGCCAGGTCTTCTTCAATATCAAGACGTGTAATAAACATGTCCAGATATTGCTGTGCTTCATTTTGCTGACGAGCACGATACTCTTCTTCTAACATCATGTCGAGTTTATAACCCGTCAATTCCGATGCCAGACGTACATTTTGCCCCTGCGAACCAATCGCACGCGCCAACTGGTCATTGGTTGCAAAGATGATGTCCGCACTACGCGCGTCTTCATCCAGTACAATACCCGATACATCAGCCGGCTCTAAGGCACTTGCGATATATTGTGCCGGATCGTCAGACCACACCACAACATCAATACGCTCACCGTTCAACTCTTGCTGTACTGCCTGGATACGCGTACCACGCATACCAATACAAGCACCTACCGGGTCAATACGATGGTCATTGGTTTTCACTGCAATTTTAGCACGAACGCCCGGTTGGCGCGCTGCTGCCTTGATTTCAATGATTTCTTCAGAAATTTCAGGAATTTCCTTTTTCATCAATGCAATCAGCATTTCAGGACGTGCACGAGACAACAACAGCTGTGCACCACGGCCTTCACGGTTGACACTGTACAAAATTGCATTGATACGCTGTTTAGGGCGTAAGATTTCTTTGTGAATGGTTTCTTCACGTGCCAGGTAAGCTTCAGCGTTGTCACCCAGATCAATGATAAAGCCGTCTTTGGTTTGCTTTTTCACTTCACCGTAAATCAACTCGCCCACTTTAGATTCATAAGCATCTGCAACAAGTGCGCGCTCTGCTTCACGAATCTTTTGCACGATCACCTGCTTCGCAATTTGCGCAGCAATACGGCCGAACTCGATAGATTCAACTTCAAGTTCACGTACATCACCAATTGACCATTTCGATGGATCTACATCAGAAATTGCGTCCTGGCATGCCGGCATTTCGTGATCTTCATCCGCAACCACAGTCCACTGACGGAAAGTGCGGTAATCACCGGTTTTACGATCAATCTCAACACGGAGTTGAGCTTCTTCAGAATGTGTGCCTTCGTAAAACTTTTTCTTCGTTGCCGCAACAAGTGCTTGCTCTAATGCTTGGAAGATCGCTTCACGACTAACACCTTTTTCATTACTAACCGTTTCTGCAACGGTAAGAATTTCGCGGCCCATAAGTCACCTACCGATTTCTTATAAAATTAAGTTAATATTAGTCTTGATAGATTAAATTTGCTTTATCAATATTATTACTATCAATTTCAAGCACATGTTTACCTTCAACTTCAACCTGGATCAGTTCGTTTTCCAAGTCTACCGAAAGGAGTTTCGCCTGAAACTTGCGACGGTTCTCGACAGCAGCAATTAATCGTAAAGCCACCTGTTGCCCGATATAGGCAGGTAATTGGTTCAGCTGGAAAAATGGACGATCCCATCCCGGTGATGACACTTCCAGGGCATATTCACCTGAAATTGGATCATGGACATCAAGCATCGCACCCACCTGTTGTGTCACCAGAACACAATCCTGAACGCCAATACCACGCCCGAGTTCTACTTCACCATCTTCATTGAGGACAGGTTCAGCATTCTCGTCTACCGCCTTATCAATGTAAATGCGAAGTAAAGAACGCTTCCCTTGTGGCAGGAATTCAATCCCCCACAAATCTACACCACACGCAGCGACAGCTGGTGCGATCAGATCATGCAATGCTTGAGATTTATTTGATAATTTCATGTACTCTCGTCGCTCTTATACGAGCCAATCAATCTTAACCGTATAGTGAAGCACGACTATTTGACCAATTGATGTCGAACAACTACACGATAGCTAAACAACCAATAAAAAAGGGCGTAAATCGCCCCTATGTTACACAGAAAAGCATAGCCCACTGTGCAAAAAGGCCCACCTTATTGTGAGCCTCTTTTTAGAAACTTGGTAGCGGGAGCTGGATTTGAACCAACGACCTTCGGGTTATGAGCCCGACGAGCTACCAGACTGCTCCATCCCGCATCAACGTGCAAAAATTATATACAAATATAAAAAAAAGTCAATTTAAGTTTTTTTTTCATATTTGCCTGATTAAGTTGCACCTTAATCAAATGGTAGCGGGAGCTGGATTTGAACCAACGACCTTCGGGTTATGAGCCCGACGAGCTACCAGACTGCTCCATCCCGCATCAACACAAACACTGCATACACCGAACTTACTGGTTATTAAGTTTGGTGCGGAAGGGGGGACTTGAACCCCCACGCCCGAAAGCACTACCACCTCAAGGTAGCGTGTCTACCAATTCCACCACCACCGCAGTTTGTGGGACGCATTCTATTCCTTTCAATGCAAAAAGGAAAGTCCTAAATCGACTTATTCAGTCGTTTTCGGTGCATTTGATGAAGTTTCAGGCGATGTTGCCGGCGCAGATGTCGTGGTTTGAACAGATTTCAAACTATACGCTTCTGTGGTCTGTTTCTTGGCAAACACAGCCAGTGTCAGGCTGGTAACAAAAAACAGCGCAGTAAAAATCGCAGTCAGACGAGTTAAAAAGTTGCCGGCACCTGAAGCACCGAATACGGTTGCAGCACCGCCACCACCAAAGGATGCCCCAGCTTCTGCACCTTTACCTTGCTGTACGAGCACCAGTGCAATAATCAGAATTGCCAGGATGATGTGTACAACGAGTATAAAACTATACATCTTGATTCCTCGTTATTTGCTTTGCGCAAATGCTTTTGCAATCTGGTAAAAAGATTGTGCATTTAAAGATGCACCACCAACCAGAGCGCCATTAATATCTGGGCATGCTGCCAGTTCCACTGCATTTTCGGCTTTGACGCTACCGCCATACAAGATGGCCATATCTGCACCCAACGCTGTAATCTGCTTTAAGCCTTCACGGATTTTTGCATGCATGGCCTGGGCATCTGCAGGTGACGCAGTCTTACCTGTTCCGATGGCCCAGATCGGCTCATACGCTATCACAATATTTTGCCATTGTTCAGCTTTTACTACCGTCGCAATATCACAAATCTGTTGCAGTACCACCTGCTCTGCTGCGCCCTGTTCACGCTGTTCAAGGCTTTCACCGACACAGTAAATCACGGTTAGGCCTGCATTTAATGCATTTTGCAGTTTTGCCTTCAAGATTTCGACATGATCACCGAATAGCTCACGGCGTTCGGAATGCCCCACCAGCACATATTCAATCTGGCTGTCTTTTAACAGTTCTGCACTGACCTCGCCCGTATAGGCGCCTGTACCGGCAATACGAGAAAGGTCCTGCGCCACAGTATACACGGCTCTGTTCGCATCTTTTAACTGCGCCTGAACAGCAGTTAAGGCGATCGCTGTCGGCGCCACGCCAATATGGCACTGCTCAGGAGAAACCGGCTCCTGCTGTAATAACTGCTTAAATTCTTCTATTAGTTGGAAAGCATTCGCATGCATTGGATTCATTTTCCAATTGCCAACAACCCAAGGGGTAATGGTCGAGTTCGACATACTTCGCCCGTCTACTGTTAATTTTCAAAAATGCTGCATATTTTACACGGATTTTTATAAAATTCAGTTTTTTTCTATTGTTTAGATCTAAATCAATTTAAAATTTATGCCGGTCACACCTGCACCTGCCTCAGGCAGCCGTCAATCAGATATTTTTTGAAAAGCGGACACTGTGTGCAGCCACAACAGCAAAGCCATTTAAAAATAAAAGGATTCACTAAAATTAATTTGTAAAAAAACTCGATTAGTTCAAAGTTTAGCGATGAATCAAGGCAAAAACGACACTTTCGCTAGTGGCATTTTTACCTAACAAAAGTATAATTTTTAGAATACATATTATAAACATTTATTGTCATAAGGCGGACAGATGTCAGGATTACATACGTCTCCAAAGTTTTCGGGGTTTATTCGACGGTTGGTTGAAGACAGTCACCTGTCTGCGGCCACCATGCAGGCAGCCATTGATGCTGCCAAAAAAGCACAGCAAGACATTGTTGCACACCTGATCGAACAGCATCGCTTATCTCCCCTGACCATTGCTGAAACCATTGCAGCCGAGTTCGGGGAGCCCTTATTTGATCTGGCTGTGTACGATACCGCCTTGCTACCACGTGATCTGGCCGATAACAAGCTGATCCAGAAACACCGGGTTGCGCCGCTTATTCAGCGCGGGCAAATCTTATATGTGGCCACCAGCAATCCCACCAATATCGAAGCGCTGGATGCCATCCGCTTCAATACCAAACTCAACATCGAACCGATTATTGTTGAACACACCAAACTTGAAAAACTGATTGAACAGCAATTTGGCGATTCTGGCAGTTTTGATTTTGGTGAAAATGAAGATTTTGATCTTGATATCGATGTTAGCCAGGACCCGGCCAAAGAAGAGGAAGATGCTCCTCAGGGTGATGAATCACCGATTGTCAAATACATTAACAAATTACTGATTGATGCCATTCGCATGGGTGCATCCGATTTACATTTTGAACCTTATGAAAAAATGTACCGGGTACGCTACCGTGTCGACGGGGTCTTGCGCCAGATTGCCACTCCACCTTTGCAGATGGCAACCCGTCTCGCCTCGCGTTTAAAAGTCATGTCGCAAATGGACATTTCAGAAAAACGCATGCCCCAAGATGGCCGGATCAAGTTAAAGCTCTCTAAAACCAAAGCGATTGATTTCCGTGTCAACTCGCTGCCGACCCTGTTTGGTGAAAAGCTGGTTCTGCGTATCCTGGACCCATCCAGTGCGATGCTCGGCATTGAGGCGCTCGGCTACGAAGATGAGCAAAAAGCGCTCTTTATGGAAGCACTTGAGAAACCTCAAGGCATGCTTTTGATTACCGGTCCGACAGGTTCGGGTAAAACGGTATCGCTCTACACAGGCTTAAATATCCTGAATACAGAAGATACCAATATTTCAACCGCCGAAGATCCGGTTGAAATCAATCTGGAAGGAATTAATCAGGTCAACGTCAACCCGAAAACCGGCCTGACCTTCTCTGCTGCGCTGAAAGCGTTCCTGCGTCAAGACCCGGACGTGATCATGGTCGGGGAGATCCGTGACCTTGAAACGGCCGAAATTGCGATCAAGGCGGCACAGACCGGCCACATGGTGATGTCGACCCTGCATACCAACAGTGCTCCTGAAACCTTAACCCGTTTACGCAATATGGGCGTGCCCTCTTTCAATATTGCCACTTCGGTCAATCTGGTAATTGCACAACGTCTGGCGCGTCGCTTATGCTCTCAATGCAAGGCACCGATTGATATTCCCAGACAGAGCCTGCTGGAACTTGGCTTTACCGAACAGGACCTGGCCGATCCCGATTTCAAGATTTACCAGCCCGTCGGCTGCGCTGAATGCCGCGAGGGCTATAAAGGACGTGTCGGTGTGTACGAGGTCATGAAAGTCACACCCGAGATTTCCAGAATCATTATGGAAGATGGTAACGCCTTGCAGATAGCAGCCGCCTCGGAGCAGGCAGGTTTTCATAATTTACGGCGTTCAGGTTTAAAAAAGGTGATGCAGGGAATTACCTCTTTGCAGGAAATTAACCGTGTAACAAGCGAATAAAATCAATAACAAGGATTAATAATCATGGCAGCTAAAAAAGCGCAAATGATGCCAACTTTTGCTTATGAAGGGGTCGACCGGAAAGGAGCAAAAATTAAAGGGGAACTACCAGCACGCAATATGGCTTTGGCAAAAGTCACCTTGCGTAAACAGGGGGTCACCATCAAGAATATCCGTGAAAAACGCAAGAATATTCTTGAAGGCCTGATGAAGAAAAAAGTCACCACGCTGGATATCACGATCTTTACCCGCCAGTTGGCGACCATGATGAAAGCCGGGGTCCCGCTGGTACAGGGCTTTGAAATTGTGGCTGAAGGTCTGGAAAACCCGTCGATGCGTGAAGTGGTGCTGGGGATCAAGGGCGAGGTTGAAGGTGGCAATACCTTTGCCGGTGCCTTAAAAAAATATCCGCAATACTTTGATAACCTGTTTTGCTCACTGGTCGAATCCGGTGAACAGTCCGGGGCACTGGAAACCATGCTGGACCGTGTGGCGGTCTACAAAGAAAAAAGTGAACTCCTCAAGCAGAAAATTAAAAAGGCCATGAAATACCCGGCGACGGTGATCGTGGTGGCTGTCATTGTCACCATTATCCTGATGGTGAAAGTGGTTCCGGTATTTCAGGACCTGTTTAGCTCTTTTGGTGCCGATTTGCCGGCATTCACCAAAATGGTGGTGAGCATGTCCAAATGGATGCAAGAATACTGGTTTATCCTGATTATTGTGATTGGTGCCATTATTGCCGCCTTTCTGGAAGCCAAAAAGCGCAGTAAAAAGTTCCGCGATCTGCTTGATAAAATGGCTCTCAAGGCCCCTATTTTTGGTGATCTGGTGTATAAAGCCATTATTGCGCGCTATAGCCGCACCCTGGCAACCACTTTCGCTGCCGGTGTTCCTCTGATTGATGCACTGGAATCAACCGCAGGAGCGACCAATAACGTGATTTATGAAGAAGCGGTCATGAAAATCCGTGAGGATGTTGCAACCGGTCAGCAACTGCAGTTCGCCATGCGTGTTTCCAACCGTTTCCCGTCGATGGCCATTCAAATGGTTGCGATTGGTGAAGAATCTGGTGCTTTAGACAGCATGCTGGATAAAGTCGCTACTCACTATGAAAATGAAGTCGACAATGCCGTCGATGGCCTCACCTCTATGATGGAACCGTTAATCATGGCTATACTGGGGATTTTAGTCGGTGGTCTGGTAGTCGCCATGTATCTGCCAATCTTCCAAATGGGTTCTGTGGTCTAATACGCATGCAACAAATAATTGAATATTTTATCGAAAACCCGGCTGCACTATATCTGGCAGTCGGGCTTTTTAGTTTATGCATTGGCAGCTTTTTAAATGTGGTCATCTACCGCACCCCTAAAATGATGGAACAGGAATGGCAACAGGAATGCCAGCTGCTGCTGCATCCTGAACAGCCCATTATTGATCAGGCCAAACTGACTTTAAGCCAACCGGCTTCAACCTGTCCCAAATGTGCTACCGCAATTCGCTGGTACCAGAATATTCCTGTGATTAGCTGGTTAGCCCTGCGGGGTAAATGTGGCAGCTGCCACAACCCGATCAGTATCCGTTATCCGCTGATTGAACTATTGACCCTGCTGTGCTCACTGGTAGTGGTCGCTGTTTTCGGCCCTACCGTACAGATGCTGTTTGGTTTAGTGCTGACCTGGGTCTTGATCACACTGACCTTTATCGATTTTGACACCCAGTTGCTGCCAGACCGCTTCACCCTTCCGCTAGCTGCCTTAGGACTAGGCATCAACAGTTATGCCATTTACACCTCGGCCAGTCTGGCAATCTGGGGTTATATCATCGGCTTTTTATGCCTCTGGATCGTGTATTACATATTCAAATTAATCACCGGTAAAGAAGGCATGGGTTATGGCGACTTTAAACTGTTAGCCGCATTAGGCGCATGGATGGGGCCAATGCTGCTGCCTTTAATTGTGCTACTCTCTTCAATGGTCGGTGCAATTATTGGTATTATTTTGATGAAAATGCGTGGTGAAAATCAGCCCTTTGCATTTGGGCCATATATTGCAATTGCAGGCTGGATCGCCTTTTTGTGGGGTGATCAGATCATGAAAGTTTATTTAGGGGGCTAATATGCGTTTTATCCTAGGGATTACAGGCGGTATCGGAAGCGGCAAATCTGCTGCTACACAATGGTTTGAATCTCAGGGTATTAGCGTAGTCGATGCCGATATCATAGCGAGGGAAGTGGTTGAGCCAGGTCAGCCAGCCTTGCAGGCCATACAGCAGGCCTTTGGCAACTGGGTGTTGCAGGAAGATGGCAGCTTAGACCGAAGAGCACTACGTGAGCATATTTTCCAGTTTCCGCAAGCGCGTCAAACGCTGGAAAAAATTACCCACCCCGCCATTCGCCAGTCTATTATCCAGCAATTGCAGCAGGCCGAAAGCCCGTATGTGATACTGGTTTCACCTTTACTGTTTGAAACCAACCAGCATGAACTGACTGATCATACCTTACTGGTCGATGCAGATGAACAAACCCAGCTACAACGGGCCAGCCAGCGCGATGGTCAAAGTGAAGAACAGATCCGTAAAATCATGGCAGCACAAATGCCCCGTGCGCAAAAACAACAGCTTGCCAATGATATTGTGTTAAATGACGGTTTATTGGAACATCTGCATCAGCAACTGAAACCCTTGCACTTGAGTTATTTACAACGGTCGGAGCACCGGTTCTAAGGTTTTTTCTGCTGTGCCAGCCGTGTGGCCAGTGTGTCTTTACGCAACCAGCGCCACGGCTGCAATGCACCGACTCCCATCCCGATCAGGCCACACACAATCGCCGCATTCAACGGCTCATTCAGTAAAGGCACGGCAATCAGCGCAGCAATGAACGGAGCCAGGGTAACAATACTGCCTGTTTTAAATGCCCCTAATCGCTCAATCGCAGCCACATAAGTCAGGGTTGCCACGATCACTACCAGTACACCGTGAAACAGTCCCTGAATCAACAAATGTGCAGGCGTTGCTTCATGGAAATGCTTGGGAACAAATACAAGATAAATAGGGAGATAGATCATTGCAGACCAGATCACCACACCTGCAGTTGCATGCCAGGCAGAGAGCTTCCACTGTTTCAGCAAAACCGTAAAAATTCCCCACCACACAGCACTCACAAAGAGCAGAAAATCTCCGACGCCCAATCCAGAAGCCTGATCATGCAGCATCAAATAGCTCATCAGCCCCAATGCACCCATCATGATGATCAGACTGACCCAGGTGTGCCTGTCAAAAGGTTGCCGAAACAAGACATAGGCAGCGATGGCGGTACACAGCGGAATACAGCCATTCAGGAAAATGGCGGCATGGGCGGCGGGTGCATGTAAAAACGCAGTATAGACGGTCAGGCAATACACCAGACCACCAATGAGCGCCAAAATCACAGGACGTGGATGCCATAAAAAAGCGAGATCTTTTTTATAGATCAGCACGGGTAATAAAATCAGGGAGGCAATCGCAAACCGCATGGCCACCAGATCCCAGACACTGACATGCCAGTGTGCATTGAGACGGGAAAAAATGGTAAACCCGCCCCAGATACACATGGTGATCAGGACAAAGAAATAGCCTTGCGTACGAGCAGTCATCTGGGCTTACATCAAACAACAGGAGCTTAAATTATACACCACGCTGACGGCAGGCTTCATATAATGCCATACCTGTTGCCACGCTGACATTGAGGCTTTGCAGATCACCTGACATCGGAATATACACGGTATGGTCACATTGGGACTGGGTAATCGGTCTGAGGCCGGTATCTTCAGCCCCCATCACAATCACAACCGGCCCCTTAAAATCACACTGATGAATCGGCAAGGCTTTTTCATCCAGCATGGTGCCAATCACCCGGGTATGCGTGCTGTCTTTCAGGTGTGCCAAAGTTCTTGCCAGATTGGTGACCTGAATAAACTTCACTTTCTCAGCACCACCTGCGGCAACCTTACGCGCAGTCGGTGTCAGGCTGGCTGAACGGTCACGCGGTACAATCACCGCCTGCACCCCCATCGCTGCTGCGGTACGGATACATGCGCCAAGATTGTGTGGATCGGTGACCTGATCCAGCGCCAGCAACAAGGCATCCGGAGACTGCTGCATCAGCTGGTCCAGATCTTTTTCATTTAAGACCGGATGTGGTCGCACTGCAGCAACCACCCCCTGATGAAAGGGCAAACCGGCCAGCTTTTCCAGACTGTCACGACTGGCCTTCTGGATGCTGATTCCAAACGGTTCTGCCAGTTGCAAAATCTTCTGCAAGCGCTGGTCATCCCGGCCTTTTAAGGTAAACAACGTCAAAACGCGTTCAGGCTCTAACTCCAATAATGACTCCACCGAATGAACGCCATAATAATATTCAGGTTTTGCCATGAACGACCTCGTTTAGCACATCCTCTTTTATCAAAAAGAGTTTTAGGAATGTTGAAAAATAAAAATCCTGCAAAGTGACTTTACAGGATTTTCTTTGAGCATAGTGTACTCGATTTAGAGCGGAATAGGTTAACCTTCTAAATGACAGACATAGTCGAGTACATCATCTGCTTCAATATGAAAGGTGCTGTTGCCCGGAACATAGAATGACTGGCCGGCACGGAACAATTCGCTTTCCGTACTGTCGGCAATTTTGACACGACATTCACCAGAAATGATTTCCATACGCTCCGGCACGTGTGTTTCAAAAGTTAAAGGCTGTTCAGTGGGTAAAATTACACCTAAAGTCTTTTTTGTACCATCTTCAAATTGTACTGTATGGCTGATACATGCCCCACCAAAATACACATTCGATTTCTTGATGACCGTTACATGATCAAACTGCACTGAACTCATGCGTACTCTCCAAATAATGCCGCATTTATATTAGGTTATGCTGGACGTAGTTTAATTGTGCCGTGACAACTAATCAATCCATTTTCTGGTGGAAACATAGCAATTTTCATACCTGAGCCCAGATTAACAAAGCAACGCTTTGTCTGGGCGCAAGACGAACAGCTGTGCTGTGAGTGAAGAGATATAAAGCAACGCTTTGCCTGAGCGCAAGACGAACAGCTGTGCTGTGAGTGAAGGGATATAAAGCAACACTTTGCCTGAGCGCAAGACAAACAGCCATGCTGTGAGTGAAGGGATATAAAGCAACGCTTTGCCTGAGCGCAAGACGAACAGCCATGCGGTGAGTGGCATGGATAGACAAAGCATGAAAAGGATCACTTCACAAGGTTCAGGCATCAGCTGAGCGATCGGAGAACCAATCGCAAAAAACAACGTACATCCACGCTCAAATAAAAGGACTGGACAGAGGCTGCTAGTCGCCTGGCTGATCAAAAAATCGAATAATTGTCTAATCTCAAAACAGCCGTCTATATACAGCTTTTAGTAAATCAGGAAAATCCGGCATTCAACTCTTGTAGCAACTTTAAAACTTCTCTATCTTTAAGCAAAAGATTCTGTGCATTGGATGCGTTTATGCTCACCCATTTAACTTTAATTAATTTTGCACTCGCCGACCATCTGGCTTTAGATATTGAACAGGGCTTCAATGTGCTGACCGGTGAAACTGGTGCGGGCAAATCATTATTGTTAGATGCGCTTTCTGCCTGTCTGGGCGAACGCACCGATACCAACTATGTCCGCTATGGTGCCGATAAGGCCGATGTCACGGCTGTATTTAGCTACCAGCCCGACAGTGCTGAAGCACAGTGGCTTACAGAGCATGAACTGGATGATGATTCGGGTGAAATCCATTTAAGACGTGTGATTTTTGCTACAGGCCGCAGCAAGGCCTGGATTAATGGCCGTCCGAGCAGTTTAGCCGAACTCAAGGAAATCGGCCGCTTACTGGTACAACTCTACAGTCAGCATAGCCAGCAGCAATTGCTGGAACCGCCTTATCCAAAGCACTGGCTTGACCGTTATAACAACTTTGCAGATTCGTCCAATGCGGTACGTGAAGCATATGCCACCTGGCAAAAAAATATTCGCCAGCATCAGGCTGCTCTGGACGCGCAGGCGACACGGATTCAGAAAATACAACATCTGGAATCGCAGATCGAAGAGCTCGAAGAGGTCGTCCAGACCGATTATCGGGAAATTGAACAAGAGTTTGATCGCCTCAGCCATCATGAACATATCATGCAGGACTGCAGCTATAGCCTGAATGTGCTAGATGAAGCAGAACAAAATATTACCCAGGAAGTTGCATCGATCATTCGTCGTCTGGAATCCCATGCCGGCCGCAGTGAACAGCTTGCCAATATTCATCATGCCTTGCTGAATGCGCAAAGCGAAATTGATGATGCAACCGCCAGCTTACGCCAGTTTATTGACCGGCAAAGCTTTGATCCTGAACGGATGGAGCAGTTGAATACCACGCTGGAGGTGTTTCACCGTCTGGCACGTAAACACCGTACCCAGCCCGAGCTGCTCAAACAGGAATATGAATCATGGCAACAGGAGCTTGAACAGCTACATCAGCTGGAAGATCCGGAAACCTTGGCAGAACAGGTGGAAATCTCCTACCAGAACTTTATGCAGGCCGCACAGCATCTGGATGAAATCCGCCGTGCAGCTGCCATTCCTCTGGCGAAACAGCTTACCGAACAGGTCAAACCGCTCGCCCTTCCGGAAGCTCATTTCGAGTTCAGGTTCGAGCCACAGGAACCGAATGCAGAGGGTCTGAGCTTTATCCAGCTGTTATTCACAGCCAATAAAGGGATTCCTCCACAACCACTGGCACGTGTTGCATCCGGGGGGGAATTGTCGCGTATTGCCCTGGTGATGCAGGTCATGAATGCCGAAAAAACCGAAGCCGAGGTACTGGTCTTTGATGAGATCGATGTCGGGATCAGTGGCGGTACCGCCGAAGTGGTTGGCCGTCTGCTGGCTGACCTGGCACAACATGTCCAGTTGTTATGTATTACCCATCAGGCGCAGGTGGCAGCCCAGTCCGACCAGCATTTGCTGGTGAAAAAACAGCAAACCGATCCGGCAAGCAGCACCATTATCGAGTTGGGCGAAGAGCAGCGTATCCTTGAACTGGCCCGGATGTCCGGCGGTGTCGAAATTAGCGAGACCACCTTGCAGCATGCAAGACAGCTACGTCAGCTCAAATTCCAGACCGCCTGACATCACCGTCAAAATATCAGAAAAAGATTGGCGAAATCCGATCAACTCTTGTATGTTGATAAAAAGAACCTATATAGATAGATCAGCACAATACATTGAGGGAGAACCGCCTAGGTGACGAAACAATATCTAACTCACCGTTGTCTCATCGCCCCACCAGACATGGTCGATGACTTCTTTGCCAATACAGTCATTTATGTTGCTCGCCATGATGAAGACGGCGCTCAGGGCATTATCATCAATCGCCCATCTGAATTGCAGATCAAAGAATTGCTCAATGATTTAGAGATTGATGCTGATAATGTACATCCACATGCGGTATTGCAAGGCGGGCCATTACGTCCGGAAGCAGGCTTTGTGTTACATACAGGCCAACCGACCTGGCATTCGTCAATTGCTGTGGGCGAAAATGTCTGTATCACCACCAGCAAGGATATTCTCGATGCCATCGCCCATAATGAAGGCGTGGGCCGCTACCAGATTGCGCTGGGATATGCGAGCTGGAACAAAAACCAGCTTGAGGAAGAAATTGCGCGGGGTGACTGGCTGATCTGTGAATCGGATATGGACCTGATTTTCAACCTGCCTTATGGCGACCGCTGGGATGCAGCCTATAAGAAAATCGGGGTCGACCGGACCTGGTTTGCCTCCGAGATTGGTCATGCCTGATATGCAAACAGCTCAATCCATCATGGCCTTTGATTTTGGAACCCAAAAAATGGGGATGGCGATCGGTCAATCCAGTATTGAAAGCAGTAATCCCCTGCCCTTGTTTGCCATGAAAGACGGTATTCCGGACTGGGATAAACTGCTCAAGATCGTCAAGGAATGGCAACCGGACTTGTTTCTGATCGGCTTGCCGCTAAATATGGATGACACTGAATCGGAACTGTCTGCCCGTGCCCGTAAGTTTGCACGCCGTTTACGTCATCAAACCAATATTACCACCTGGATGGTGGATGAACGGCTGACCACTCGTGAAGCCAGAGAAGAACTTGAATCGTATCAAAGCAAAGGGCAGGCCAAACGTTTATCTGCAGACAGTTTTGCAGCGGCCTTATTGATTCAGAGCTGGTATCGCGACCCTGCCGGGATTAGCCCTTAAACTTAAAAAATTTTCCACACCCTTTATCTTGTAGCGGCATCCATGCCGCTATTTGCTGCTGCCTGTGCAAACAGGAAAACCCGCCTGCCAAACACAGGCATTATTTTTCAATGATTCTCACAGTCGCAGTACGCCCTGAAACAAAGGCCAAGGGATTATGCGGTTGCTCATCCAGCACAATCTTTACCGGTACACGCTGTGCCAGACGCACCCAGCTAAAGGTCGGGTTGACATTGGCCAGCAAATTGGAGCTGCCTGAACGTTCACGGTCTTCAATCCCTGAGGCAATCCCCTGTACATGGCCACGGATTTTCTGCTTGTCTCCCATCAACTGCACGGTGGCCGCATCTCCGACATGAATACGGTTGAGTTTGGTCTCTTCAAAGTAACCCACCACATACAGCTGCTGACGGTCTAACAGTGCAGCCACAGCCTGTCCGACTTTGACATAGTTACCAACACGCAAGTCAAAATTCGACAAGGTTCCATCTGCCGGTGCCACCACTTCTGAACGATGCAGGTTTAACTGCGCCAGATGCAGGTTACTGTTGGCAACCTCGATCAGGGCCTGCTGTTGCTGGATTGCCGCATTGGCCTGTTCAATATTGGCCATTAGCTGCTCTTTTTCTGCCCCCGCCTGATCACGCTGGGCAAAGACCTGATCCTGCTCCTGTTTGGAAATCGCACCATCCATAAGACTGGCATAACGTGCTGCATTTTTATCAGCCAGTTTCTTGTTGGCTTCGGTTTTGACCAGGCTGGCTTTTGCACCGGCCAGATTGGCATGGGCTTGTGCCAGTCCGGCTTTGGCTTTGGCTAGATCGGATTTGGCCTGCTCTACATCCAGTGCCTGTCGTGCAACATCAATTTTAAATAGCACCTGCCCCTTTTTGACGGTCTGGTTATCCTGAACCAGCACTTCGGTCACCAGACCGTTGACGTCAGATGCCACCTGGATGACATCACCACGGATACGGCCATCCCGTGTCCATGGTGCAGCGTTGTAGTAGTTCCACAAATGCACCACTGTATACACCGCGATCAGCACGGCCAGGAGTAATACAATAGGACGGATGACTTTTCTCACATCAAATGCATTCATGTTTATTACCTTTACCATTTCTCTTTAAATCATTAAATTTCATCGGAACGTCGCCACAACGGTTAAGCCCACAACCAGACAAACAGCCAGTGCACCAGCAGCAGCAGGCCCAAGTAAAAACACAGGTTGAAAATACTCGGCAGGGCTATCCAGCCTTTGCTGCCCAGACGATCCAGCCAGGGGCCTGCCAGCTTGAACAGCACATAGGCAATGATGGCCTGTACCAGAAGGACGGGAATGTAAATGCCATAAAGATTAAGTTCACCCATGAGATACACCTAAGCCATACATGTCTGAATGGCGCTGTTCTATAGAAATATGTCCAATGCTTTCACGAATATTGTTTAACGAAATCAGCAGCCGTTGTCTGAGCTGAAGATCTTCAACCTGTGGGGCAAACTGCTGCAAAGTTTGAATCTGCTGCACGATTTCTGCCGGAAAATGATGGATGGAGCGTTGTTTCTCTTGCTGCTGGAAATACCCTGCCAGCTGTTGCTGCAACCGGCCTAGCTGCTGTTGCAGTTCAGGCTGTTGCGGTAATTTCTGGCTGATCTCTTGCAGGCGCACCAGATCCACAATCGAGCTACTTTCAACCAGTGCATTTTGAATCGCTGTTTTAATTTCCGGATTTTGTACCATCTTGGTATTCAATACCCCGACACGATCCAGCATGCTGCGCAGATGAATCTTGAAGTCACTGCCATAAGACAGGTTTAATGCCTGCCGCATTGCCTGATAATGTAAAGTCAAAATCCGGGTCGCACTGGTATCCGGTGAAACCGCACGTACCAGATCAATCACAATCAGCGACACCATCACCCCGAGAACCATCGCAAACGAGCTGTCCAGATACGACACCGCATCCATGCTGTACTGATTATGCAGATTCAGGCCCATCATGGTATTGATACCCAGCACCATGCCGATCGGCATCAGCATCTGGTTGGCCATCATGGTCACCGCCACCAGAAACACAGGAAACAGAACCAGTGCCAGTTGCCAGAAATGAGTCACATGCGGGAAGATGCCAAAGGCGTATAAAAATACCAGTCCGGCCGAAACAATACTGCCCCAGATAAAGATCCGTAAGACGGGAACCGGGTTATCCAGCGCGGTCAGGATACAGGCCGTAATGGCTCCCATCTGCGCCATCATGAAGCCCGCTTTCCAGCCCGACAAAATCCAGGCGCCGGTCACGATAAAGGTAATCAGCACGGCACTGATACCGCCGCGGATGGCAATGCCATGATCACGGTGCAGGCTCGGATATTTGGTGGTTATGGAAGTGATTTCAGCCGGAATGTCTTTTTTGCCCTGCTGGATCTGTTGCCAGATCAGCTTAACCGCCAGAATATTGGCGATAAAATGGCGCACGTCCATTTTCAGGGCAGCCAGTACAATTTGCTGTTCCGGCGTTGCAATCGCAATCAGCTCGGCAAAATCCTGTTCAAAACCGGCAGGCAGGGTCTGTAAATCTGCCGGAGTTAACACCCGTTCCTGCTTTAAAAAAGTCACAGTATCGCCACGAATCCCTTCCAGATGCGGGGTCAGGTTTGCCAGCTGCATGTGTTGCAGTTGCTTGACCCGTTGCGATAATGCCACCAGATTGGCCACCACCAGAGAGACCTGATGCAGCATTTCCTGCAACGGTTTGGTCATGCCATTTAACTCACCTTTCTCATAGGCCAGATGCACGGCCAAGGCATGGATATCGGAAGCATCACGGGTAATGACCGATAAAACCCGGGTATAGTTTTCCGGTTCTTTCTGTACCGTAATCAGGCGTTCAAAGGTACTTTCCAGATCATTCAGGGTTTTATTGACACGTTGCTTGATCATGGCGCCGACATGGACAGGAAAAAAGGTCGCCGAGACCACAGCCGTGGCAATGACCCCGATGGAAATTTCCAGCACCCGTGCCAGGGCAATATCAAAAATATTGTAGCTATCGATATAGGTAATGGCGTTATACACGATCATGGCGGTGGAATAGCCTGCCAGCATGAAAACATAGCTGCGTGGTGTACGGTCAAGTAACGACACATAAAGGGCAAAGCCGACCCACAGGGACAAGACGACGGTAAACAGCCACGGCGTGTTAATAAAATGCGGGGTCAGCAACAAGGCAATAATGGCCCCTGCAACGGTGCCCACCAGCCGGTAAACACATTTGGAAGACACCATGCCCGAATAAGGATTGGCAATAATCAAGACTGTACCGATTGACCACATCGGGTTAATCAGGTCCAGTTCAAACGAAATAAACAATGCCAGCATACCTGCTACAAATGTTTTGCACGCAAAGATGATGTCAAGTCGGCTCGGTCTAAAAGCCAACAACTGTTTAAATAGCATGAACGCGTCTCAGGTCAGATTCAGTCGGTTACTCATCCATCATTAAAAATGCGACAGCTTGTCCTGACTGATCTGATAAATTCAGATCAGCAGCATCAAAAATGAGTAAAACTGGATATTGGGAGTGATACACAATGCCGGTATTTTCAGGAAGAGTGTCCTAAAAATAATTATCCGAATAAGACATTGCGTTGCCAATTTTTTCAAAACAGAGCAAATTAGTCAACATAAATTATCACGATTTGATAATTTTTAATTTTAAACTAAAATAATACGCTTAATATTTTAAGGTTTTCTCAATATCAACCGCTCTTTCCCGTTGCGGAACCAGCAAATATAAAATCCCGTGCACGACCTAAACCTTTTCTGTTATAAAGCAATGACAGTTCGTTTTTCACGTTATTTTTTAAGGAGTAGACAACGCATCATGGCAATTTCGAGTTTTGGTAAAATTCTCACCGTGCTGGATTTATTTTCAGTTTCACGTCCGATTATCAATGTCGATATCATTTGTGATGAACTGGGTCTCTCCAAACCGACTGCTTATCGTTATCTGAAAGAACTGGTTTCAGCCGATATTCTCAAGCGCATCAGCGGCACCTCCGGCGACTATACCTTGGGCTCAAAAATTGCGGTGCTAGACTATATCTCGCACAGTACCGATCCCCTGATCCAGATCAGTATTCCGTTTATGCGGGATATCGTGGAACGTACCGAGCTGTGCTGCCTGCTGACCTATCTAAATCATGATTACTGTATCGACCTGCATCATGAAACCTTCAAGGAAGCCGAACTGATCTCTTATGGTCGTGGTTGTCCACGCCCGGTTTATGTGGGCGCCTCGCCTAAAATTGTCATTGCCCATTTAACCAAGCAGCGGATTCAGGCCTATTATCAGCAGTTTCCGCAGGAACTGGCACAGGTCGGATTTGCCAATAATGCAGATGAATTTATGCAACAGATGCGCAAGATCAAGAAACAGGGCTTCTATTTATCGCAGGGGGAAATTGACCCGATGGTGTGTGGTCTTTCGGTACCGATCCGTTTTTCCACCAAGGAAGCCCCGATTGCCCTCACCCTGGTGGCCTCCAAAAACCGGTTTGATTTCCTCAACATTCAGAAACTGATTGAAATCTTGCAGAGTAATGCCTCACAAATCGAACACAAGTTCGCCACCCTTTCAGAAAACCAGAATTCACCCATTTGAGAATATTTAAAAAGTTTTACATTTTTCACTGTTGTAAATGCGGTCAGATTCTCATATGATGATTATGTTCTTCAGCATACTCTCCCAAAAGAGCATGACTTTCCTCAGAGAACTAAGCTCATCGTTGTTATGGGCTTTTTTCTTGCCATCAGGTTTTATCCCATAAAAAAGCCTTCCTGAAGGAAGGCTTTTTGTATTTAACTCATGCTTAGGGCTGTTTTAAATACGGCCAGGCCGCTTTCATGTAAATAAACATCGACCATAAGGTTAAAATCACCGCCGCATACAGCAAGGCATAGGCCCAGATTTCCAGAGGTTTCCAGTTCAGCAGGAATACACTGATCGCAATCATTTGAAAGGCTGTTTTATATTTGCCGACAGTCGATACTGCCACACTGGTACGCGCGCCCAGTTCTGCCATCCACTCACGTAACGCAGAGACCGTAATTTCACGCGAAATGATTACAATTGCTGCAAAAGCCATAGAAATGGTCGGTTGCCATTGCACCAGTACAATCAAGGCCGCTGCAACCATTAACTTGTCTGCAACCGGATCGAGAAAACGTCCAAAGGCAGAGGTCTGGTTCAAGGTTCGTGCCAGATAGCCATCAAACCAGTCGGTCACCGCCGCAAGCACAAAAATTGCGGTCAGGACGATATGACGCATCATTCCCCCATGATGCTCGGCGATCCCAATTGCTGGTGGCCAATAAGCGATGGCCAGAAATACAGGAATTAGGGCGATACGTGCCAAAGTTAAAATATTGGGAATGTTCAGGATTTGCCCTGTACTCATAAACACCGCCATGTTGTTCGCATCAAATATGCATGTCGCACAAAGGATGTGCTGAGATGATCCATGTGTAAGCAACTTTATACGAAATGCACCGCAGTGTCGACTAGGCAAAAACGGCAACCGTTTGTCTAAGCACCGCAATTAAACGGTTGTCATGATCCCAGAGATAGGCATATTCGGTTGAATATCCATGTTCTGCATACTCCGTCACAACTTTATACTTAAACCAGTCCTGAACCTGTCCAGTCACCGGGTTTAAATAGGTAATCTGCCAGTTCAAGGAACTTGCCGGCGCCGGTGTTTTGAACATCGGGAGTACCCCGGGAGGCCAGACATCCATTAATGCACACAGGTCTGGCAGTTGCATGACACGGTTGTGATGCCGATCCGGAGCAAAACGGCCCCATCCCCCAAAATCGGCCTCCTTACTGCCTGCGACCGGATAGCTGCCTTCAGCCCAGCACAGTTCAAAATGCTGCAGGCATTCAGGCATTAAGCCTTCAATATAAATGGTTTTATCAAGCTGTTCCGGTTCCGGATAATCAGGCACCTGCGGCAAGTTTCTGACATGAATGCGGGAGTCACGCGGTGAACCGAAGCTGGCGACCAGAATACTCTGCACCGCCCCGTTTTGCCACAGTCTTACTTCCAGCGTGGTGACAGACTTGCCTTGCCGTAGTACTTCGGCAGTCATTCTAGCCTGTCCCTGCTGTACTGGCCCCACAAAGGTAATATTACAGCTGAGCAACTGTCGGGTGGCATCCTGAACCACAGTTAAAGCTTTCTGGATCAGGACACCCGCAACCAGACCGCCAAATACGGTCCGGCCTTGCAGCCAGCCTGAGGGAATATCAATCCATTCTTGTTGTTCAACCTGCTGATAAAGTGGCAGCAATGACATCATGTTTTCCTTATGATCCAAACCACCTATCTTTGATGGTTTTTGCGCATTTGTGAATGATCATTGCGGCCGATCGCTCTGGCAGATTGGGTCAATCCAGCCGGTTATTCATGCAAGATTTTATAAATGGTTCTTGCCATGACTTCACCCAGACCAGGCACCAGCATCAGCTCTTTTTCAGAGGCTTTTAATACACCCTGGATACCGCCAAAATGGGTGAGCAGATCACGTCTACGTTTCGGCCCCAGACCCGGTATCGCTTCCAGTACTGAACTGCTTCGGCGCTTGTCACGTTTGGCCCGATGCTTGGTAATGGCAAAACGGTGCGCTTCATCACGCACCTGCTGGATCAGATGCAAGGCTTTATGATCTTCCGGCAACTGAATCTTGGTGCCATCGGTAAAATGTAAGGTTTCCAGCCCGGGCTTACGCCCTTCTCCTTTAGACACCCCGATCATGAAGGCATCCAGTTGCAGCTCCTGCATCACTTCCATCGCCATATGCAACTGCCCTTTGCCCCCGTCAATCAACAGCAGGTCGGGCAGCATATTCTTTTTATAACGGCGGATCAGCGCCTGACGCATGGCTGCATAGTCATCGCCACCGGTAATATCCTGAATCGCGAACTGGCGATAATCCCGTTTTCTGGCACCGCCCTGATCAAAAACCACACACGACGCAATCGGTGCTTCGCCCATGGTATGACTGATATCAAAACATTCAATCCGGTCAATCGGACGGCCAACCACCTGTTCCAGCTGATGGAAACGCTCATTGAGTTCCAGATGATTACTCAACTTGCCTTTAATGGCATGCTGTACATTCATTTGCGCCAGTTCGAGCCATTCCGCCCGGGTTTCACGCACTTTATGCTTGATCTGGACTTTTTTATGAAAGCTTTGCTGTAAGGCGTCCTCCAGTTGTACCTTGTCAGGGACCTCAATATTCACAATCAGTTCGGCAGGCACTTCATCTGCCACCTGAAAGTAGAAGTTTGCGATAAAATCACTCAGCATCTGCCCCAGATCATCACCGAGCATATCGGGAAAATAGCTTTTACCCCCTAGCATACGGCCATTGCGTACATGCATGATCTGTACACAGGTCACCCCGGCCTGATAGGCAATCGCCAGAATATCGGCCTCGCCCTTAATTTTAAACACCGCCTGCTGGGCCTGAACTTCACGCAACAAGCCCAGACGATCGCGATAGAACACGGCTTTTTCAAATTCCAGTGCTTCTGCCGCCTGCTCCATTTTACTGATCAGCTCCTGATTCAGCTCTTTGGTATCGCCTTGCAGGAAGCGGATCGAGTTATCGACGTCCTCTTTATAGTCTTCAGGGCTAATCAGACCGACACATGGCGCGGTACAGCGCTTGATCTGGTATTGCAGACATGGGCGCTTGCGCTGGGAAAAATAGCTGTTTTCGCACTGCCGTACATTAAATAATTTTTGTAAAACCAGTAAGGTATCTCGGGCACTATAGGCACTGGGATAAGGCCCGAAAAACTTGCCAATCTGGTGCTTGCCCTTGCCTCGCCCACTGGCGATTCGCGGATAGGGTTTGTCGGCAGAAACAAAGATATAGACATAGGATTTGTCATCGCGCAACATGATATTGTACGGCGGGCGATGCAGCTTGATCAGGTTCTGTTCGAGCAATAGCGCTTCTGTTTCCGAACGTACCACCAGCGATTCAATATCATAAATACGGGCCACCAGAGCCTGTGTTTTCGGATGTTCAATGGTTTTGGCAAAATAGCTCGAGACACGGTTTTTCAGGTTTTTGGCTTTGCCCACATATAGCAGTTCGCCGTCTTTCCCCAGCATTTTATAAACACCGGGCAATTGGGTCATATGGGCCAATATTTTTTCGATATGTTCTCGAGCGTTTGGGTTCACTAGTCAGCTTTAATCATCAGTATTATCTTGATGATGTTGGCGCAGTTACCGCTTTTCAAGTGCTGATCCGTCAAATTTCATGCTGAAATGGTAATCGCAACCATTGCATCACTTTGTGTTTGTCAGTTCTCTTTTTTAATCCCCTGATTTTTATACTGTCCCAATCAAACTGGTATTCGGGATTCAGGTGTTTTAACCACTCAGGAAATCTGCTCACCGTATATTCGGTAAAGGCAGGCATCTGCAAGTCGTTGCTATAATGATCATGACAGGAGTGTTGAGAATAAGATTGATTGTATGGGCGAACAATTAATTTGACATGCCAGTTAAACTCACTGTCATCCTGCAATTCCAGCAAAGCATAGCCATGGTCATGCAGAAGATCGATCCAGATACTAACCGCCCAGTCTTTTAACGGTAAATCCAAACCCAGTTCTGTTTTCCAGATAAAGCTGTCACTTGCCCGGCGTCTGGCATTTTCCAGTCCGATCAATTGATCGGCATAAGCACGGGCCTCGGAGGTAAAAATTTCATCTCCATATTGTTCCAGCATCTGTTCACAGTACAGGCAGAAAATGCGCAAGTTTTCAGGACCAAAAACGGCATATTGATGCTGTAAAAATTTCTTTAAAAACATTATCTGATACGCCGGATTAAACAAAGCCAGCAAGGCCATGGCCCGAATGTTTAAGCCTAAGGCCAACTGGTTATCTTCACAGTAAAACGCGTACTGGCTCATGTGCTCTAAACATTGCAAGGCATATTCGGCAAATGCCTGCTGTTCCTTAAAAAAATCCATTTTTTTCAAATGACCACGAATCGAGCTATAGCGCTCAATCCGGGTATATAATTTTTTTAATTTTTCATATTGTGCAAAAGTGTTGCCTTGGGCAAGCGGATTAAAATGATCAAATCCATACAGGAATAAAGGTTCCATGACATCATAAACACTGATCACTGACTTGAAGCTGAGCAGATATTCACGATAAGCCTCAATAAAAATGGCATAATTTTGTGCTTTAAGCTTGATGGAACACTTCAGGTATAAAACGACTTTATAGAATTTGGATAAATCTTCTGGTGTTAAAAACTTGTCGGCATGGGCCGTCAGTTCATTCACACGTTCCCAGTGCTGGCTATAAAGCGCTTTTAGGGGTTCATTGTCTTGACCACAACGAGGATAAATAGCGTCACTAATCAAATAGTGTAAAAATTGCTGGTCATTGAGTTGTTGCATTATTATTCCTTGTTATAAAAAAACGCCCTGTCGGGCGTTTATATAATTTACACTTAAAAAACGTAAGGTCGTATAAAAATCAGGAAGAACAAACCTAGCATGATGAACCACTTCAGGAAGTAGTACAACGAACGGTTCGACTTCTTCAGGGCCTTAGCCTTAATACGGATCTGGTAAATATAACCAAAGGCCTTGTTTAAACCACCGGTCTGGTCACCTGCTTCATTCGGTGAACTTGCCGCGGTCATCACGTTCTTGCCAAACCAGTGATTGAACTTTTCCATAAAGCGGGTTTTTAATGGACGCTCAACATCGGCAAAGAAGATAATACGGTTTTGGTCGGTCTTGTTTTCAGCATAATGAATATAGGTTTCATCAAACACCACACTTTCACCATCTCGCCAAGAGTAACGTTCACCATCCACATCAATAAAGCAGCGGTCATCGTTTGGCGTCATCAGGCCCAAATGGTAACGCAATGAACCGGCATAAGGGTCGCGATGGCGCACCAGACGGCTGTCCGGCGCAAGCTCGGTAAACATGGCGGCTTTAATGGTTGGCAATGTCTTTAACAGTGCGGTTGTCTTCGGGCAAAGCTCAGCTGCGGACGGATGTGCAGAGTCATACCATTTCAAGTAGAAACGTTTCCATCCGGTTTTGAAGAACGAGTTAAAGCCCAGGTCATCATAACTACTTGAAGCTTTAATGCCACCTTTGTCATATAAGGCCTTGGCTTCATCGCGAATCATTTCCCAGTTTTCATCCAGAACTTTCAAGTCCTTAAAATGCTGGGTGTCGATGTACGGCTGATTCGGCACTTTGGAAAACATGTACATTAAAAAATTGATGGGCGCGAGAATCGTCGAATGGTCAAAAAACTGACGATAAAACGAATGCTTTACTTTACCGCGGCGCTGAATATACAAAGCCGAAATGATAAAGATCGCTAATATGATCCACTTAATCATAGATTACTCTATCTTCTTAGCTGAAAACCGAATGCCAGTTTGATAACCAAATCTCAAAATCGCACTCAAAATAAGCCCACCATTCTAGCAAATTTGTCCGGTTAAATACCAATTTGCTTTACCTAAACTGGACAAAAGCCCGGTCTGGATTTTTGATCACACCCCGAGAGCAACGACTCTATTTTTACCGGAAAACTGATTTTTATTGAGGGTTTAGCGCTTCAAGGCCGGGTATACCACAAATTGATGACCCTAGCGTCACGGCTTGATACAACTTGTTATGTCCTTTTTGGATATAGTTATCGTAAGATTAGCGAAGCATTTTTTGTGTGCCAAATCGCACACAGGCTTTATGACATCCACTTAGAATCCTCCACAACAAGGGAGATCAGGCATGATCCACGCTGGCAATGCCATTACCGTCCAAATGCTTGCGGACGGAATTGCAGAATTCCGCTTTGACTTACAAGGTGAGTCGGTTAACAAATTTAACCGTGCAACCATCGAAGACTTCCAGGCAGCGATTGCTGCTGTGAAAGCCAATAACGATATTAAAGGCTTAGTCGTTACTTCTGGCAAATCAACCTTTATCGTTGGCGCTGATATCACTGAATTTGGCGACAACTTCGCTGCTGGTGAGCAAGCGATCGTTGATTGGCTTATGCCTGTACATGAAATCTTCAACAGCTTTGAAGATCTAGATTTGCCTAAAGTTGCTGCAATCAATGGTACAGCACTGGGTGGCGGTTTTGAAATGTGCCTGGTATGTGACTATCGAGTAATGTCAGAACAAGCACAGGTTGGTTTACCTGAAATCAAACTCGGTATTTATCCTGGTTTTGGTGGTAGCGTACGTTTAAGCCGTCTTATCGGTATTGACAATGCCGTTGAATGGATGGCCATGGCCAATCCGAAAAAACCGGCTGCTGCCTTGAAAGATGGTGCTGTAGACGCGGTTGTTGCTGCAGACAAATTACAAGAAGCTGCTGTTGATCTGGTCAAGCAAGCTATCGCTGGCCGCTTGAACTGGAAAGCAAAACGTCAAGAAAAACGAGATGCAATCAAGCTGAACCCGCTTGAACAAATGATGGCGTTCAATACCGCGAAAGGTGCAGTACTGGCTAAAGCCAACCCTGCCCAATACCCTGCGCCAAAATTATTGCTGGATTCTTTACAGGCAGGTGCAAGTTCAACCCGTGATGATGCGTTAAAAGCAGAAGCACAAGGTTTTGCCAAAGCGGCTGTTACCCCGCAAGCCACAGCCCTGATCGGTTTATTCATCAATGATCAGGTGGTGAAGAAAACTGCCAAGAAATATGAAAAAGGTGCGCATCCGGTCAACCAGGCAGCCGTACTCGGCGCGGGTATCATGGGCGGTGGTATTGCTTACCAGGCGGCAAGCAAAGGCACACCAATCATCATGAAAGACATTGGTAACCCGCAACTTGCGCTCGGTATGAAAGAAGCGAACAGCTTGTTAACCAAACAGGTTGAACGCAAAAAAATGAAACCTGCGCAAATGGGTGAAACGCTTGCACGTATCCGTCCTACTTTAAGCTACGACGAGTTTAAAGAAGTCGATATCGTGATCGAAGCTGTCACTGAAAATCCAAAAGTCAAAGAAATGGTACTTGCAGACACTGAAAAGAATGTGCGCGAAAATACCATTATTGCTTCAAATACTTCGACCATTTCAATCACGCGTCTGGCAAAAGCACTGCAACGTCCTGAAAACTTCGTAGGTATGCACTTCTTCAACCCGGTACACATGATGCCACTGGTTGAAGTCATTCGTGGTGAAAAAACTTCTGAAGAAGCAATTGCAACGACAGTCGTACTTGCTCAAAAAATGGGTAAAACCCCAATCGTTGTCAACGACTGCCCGGGCTTCCTGGTCAACCGTGTCCTGTTCCCTTACTTCGGTGCATTTGACCTGCTTGTAAAAGACGGCGCAGACTTCCAGCAAGTAGATAGCGTCATGGCAAAATTCGGCTGGCCAATGGGCCCTGCCTACCTGATCGACGTTGTCGGCATCGACACCGGTGTGCATGGTGCAGAAGTCATGGCAGAAGGTTTCCCTGACCGTATGAAGCCAGACTACAAAGGCGCAATCGAAGCCATGTACGAAGCCAAACGTCTGGGTCAGAAGAATGACGTTGGTTTCTACAAATACGTGTTAGACAAGAAAGGCAAGAAAGCGAAAACGGTTGATCCAACAGCTTACGAAGTGATTGCACCATATGTTACGGGTGAAAAACGCGAATTTGATTCACAGGAAATCATTGACCGCATGATGCTTGCTTTCTGTAACGAAACCGTTCGTTGCCTAGAAGACAACATCGTTGCAACGGCTTCTGAAGCAGACATGGCCATGATCATGGGTGTTGGTTTCCCTCCATTCCGTGGTGGTCCATGCCGTTACATCGACCAGACAGGTGTTGCTGAATACGTTGCGCTTTGTGACAAATATGCACACTTAGGTAAGGCTTATGAAGCGCCACAAATGTTGCGTGACATGGCTGCTAACAACAAAAAATTCTACGGTTAAGGAGCGACGTGAATGGCTACTTTAAATCCACGTGACGTTGTGATTGTTGATGGCGTTCGTTCTGCCATGGGCAAATCTAAAAACGGTATGTTCCGCAATGTACGTGCCGACAGTTTATCTGCTGAATTAGTACGTGCACTGGTTGCCCGTAACCAGTTTGATACCAACGAAGTTGAAGACATTATCTGGGGCTGTGTTAACCAGACCCTAGAGCAAGGGATGAACATTGCACGCAATATCGGCTTATTGGCTGATATTCCAAAGACTGCTGGCGGTCAAACCGTGAACCGTTTATGTGGTTCATCCATGCAAGCAATCCACACTGCTGCGGCACAGATTGCAACCAACCAGGGTGATATCTTCATCGTTGGTGGTGTAGAGCACATGGGCCACGTTGGCATGATGCACGGCATCGACCTTAACCCTGAAGCCTCTAAGCACTACGCAAAAGCGTCTAACATGATGGGCTTAACCGCTGAAATGTTAGGCCGCATGAACCAGATCTCGCGTGAAGAGCAAGATGCTTTTGGTGTTGAATCTCACCGTCGTGCCTGGGCTGCAACCCAAGAAGGCCGTTTCAAAAACGAGATCATCGGTGTTGAAGGTCACGATGCAAACGGTTTTAAAATCCTGTGCGACATCGACGAAGTGATTCGTCCTGATGCCAACCTTGAAGCATTCAAAGCATTGAAACCGGTGTTTGATCCGAAAGGTGGTTCAGTTACCGCAGCGACCTCTTCTGCTCTTTCTGATGGCGCATCTGCAATGTTATTGATGTCAGCTGAGCGTGCTCAAGCACTGGGGTTAAAACCACGTGCCGTGATTCGTTCAATGGCGATCGCAGGTTGTGATGCTGCCATCATGGGTTACGGTCCTGTGCCAGCAACGCAAAAAGCACTTAAACGTGCCGGTTTAAGCATGGCGGACATCCAGACCATCGAGTTAAACGAAGCATTTGCTGCTCAAGGCTTATCAGTCATGAAAGGCTTAGGCGTGTATGACAAGCAAGACATCATCAACTTGAATGGTGGTGCAATTGCACTGGGTCACCCATTGGGCTGCTCAGGTGCGCGTATCACCACAACCTTGTTGAACGTGATGGAACAGCAAGATACACAAATCGGTCTTGCGACCATGTGTATCGGTCTGGGTCAAGGTATCGCGACCATTATCGAACGTGTTTAACCGACACTGAGATAAAAGAAAATCCCCGCGCTTTGCGGGGATTTTTTTATGCGATCACAATTCGTTTCATGGTTGTATAGAATTCTTAAAATACAAATGCCCACTGTAAAAAGAACAATACAGGGCAAATTATGATCACCATTCCAACAAATAATAAGGTTCTAATAATGCTTAAAAATATGGCAGCCGATTTAATGGGAAACAGTGATATCGGTAAGACTATTGAATCCCAAGATTATGATAAAACTGATATTAATGACTATATTTTCCATGAAGACAATGAAAAAATCTTCTTTCTCATCAAAGCAAAAACGGATGAATATTGCTTTACCATCACGGCGTTTATCCACCTTGATGGCACCAGTGCTGTCAGTAACAAAAGTACCCTAAACCCTTATCCGTATAGCTGTATATGACGAATATGTCAGAGTACACCTTATCCTAAATTTACTAGTTGTTATACAAGGCGGGCCATTAACTAAGCCAAAGACATTTGAATCTTTCTACGAACTTCCAGAACAACAAAACCTCTTATAGAGTAGTGCCGCTACAAAATCTATTAATTTATATTAACAATAGAGGGTTTAATAATGGCAATGCCATATATAACAATTGGCTGTCCTACAACTGGCGGCGGTAAAGTACTAACCGGAAATAGTTTATTTCAGGTAGAAGGTATTCCGATAGCCTGCACCGGTGATAAAGCATCTTGTCCTACACACAAAGTTGTAGCAAACATTATTAGCGGCGATCCGCACATGAACATTTTTGGTAAATTAGCCGCGCGAGCCGGAGATAGCTTATCTTGTGGTTGTAAGCTATTACCAAAACAAAATCTTGTTGTTCAAGACAACAGCCCTGCCCCTTCTAGCAGCACTTCCACATCTAATCCCCCACCTAAACAAGACAATTTTGTGCCTCAAAATACAGACGATCATAGCATCAAATTTAAACTGTTTGATGAGCGTACCGGAGAGCCATTAGTTGAGCAGTACTTCAAAATAAAGTCGCCTGACGGTAATGTCATTGAAGGTTTTACAGATGAAACCGGACACACGGAGCTTGTTGAATCAGGCAAAGAGGCAAAAGAAGTTGATTTAATTACTTTTGACCTATCTAAACCGTTACCAGAGTGGAGCTAAGTAATGGCTACACCACAAGATAGAAAAGTATACCCTGATTCAATGGCAGGCTTCCCAGCAGAACAAAAAGTTTGTGTCATTACCGAGCCATTATGTAATCAATACATAAAAGAACGTAATTATTATATGGCACGACCATACAACTTTATGCTTGGGTTAGAGCACTGGGAAGAAGTCGCACAAAACAGCATAGAAATGTTGCTGGCCATTCGTTTTGGGATGGAATATCACATTAATACGTTTCCAGATGGTTTTATATTCGACATCGCATTTCATACTCAAATGTACATCAAATTTCATAACTACATTCTCAAACACTCATTAAAAGAGATTCCCAAAATTGTTGGTGAATTTCAACAAACTGCCTTTAAAGTAAGATTTTTAAGCACTTTTGCTGTTAATGATTTACGTGAATTGAGAAATCTAGGCCCATTTGCACAGGGTAAGGGTGCAGTTAAAGCCATTAAAGATTTGAAAAAGACTCTCAACAATTTAAATGTGGTTAATGCAACACGAGATCTAGAGTTATTGGCCATGAATAACGGGCCTTTGCACATTAATAGGGATATGTTCAAACGTGTGTTTAAAAAGGACTTTAATGTAGGCATGATTCAAATATTTAAAGATCAAAGAATTTATAGAGGAGACCCTAATAATGTTCAAGCCAATGAATTTAAAGATAAGTTTGGCTACTAGCATCTGTGTCTGTCTTTCTTTACTGTCTGGTTGTGCAAATACCCCTGATACTGGTGAAGCATTAAAAAATGGCGGTAATGGTGCAGCAGGTATGCTGTTAATTGATTCAGATGTTTACCGTAAAGCTGCCAATAGACCACTTGATGCGGTTACGGTCGAGTTACTGTTATCAACAATTAACAAATTGGCCGTCCTTTCAAGGTATGAAAAAGATAGTAAGGGTGCTTACTTATTGGAGGATACTTTCAATACAGGTACTGCCAATCAGTTCTGTTGGGTAAACAGATTTTTGTTAGAGCATAAGAAAGATATACCCGCCAATCTTGATTATTCAGACACCTATAAGTGGGTAGACGCTAAACAAGTGATTCTTGTGAATATGCTAAACGAAACTTTGGGTGAAAAAAGAATGAAAAATGATTGTCGTTCATAAGAAAAAGCCACCTAAGTAGGTGGCTCTGTTTGTTCGGGTCAGGCTTGTTTCAGTCTGAGCGCATCATTTGCGTGCCCATCAGCCTTAACCACCAAGCTTCTATATTCTGAGATGCACTCTTTGAACACGTTACTGAGGGCATTGGTGTACTCAGTTTTGGACTCGAGGGGAGCTGTAGCCCATCTACTTTGGGCTTTATCGAGTTGCTTTGACAACCCATTAGCCCTGTCAACAAGATCAGACTTATCAGCATTAAGCTGTGAGATCTATTCATTAAACTTCCTTTCTGCTTTACTTGCTCCCACTTTTTAACTCCTTAGCAGCAAACTCTGAATCAATGATGAGCTGTACATGAACCTTTGAAAGATTCTCATACTTGGTTTACACCAGCTTGGTTCAAACACAGCAAGCCGTAAACAGCATGTGCTCGTTACGTGAGCGACCTGAACAGGTATTACTGAATTTACCTGATATTATTTCTCCCCCCTGCAGGTTGAAAAAAAATTTACCGAGTGACGTAAACAATTTGAAGAATATGATTTTTTCGCTATTTTTTAATGCTATCTGAAGCAATAATGCAAAATCCCCGCACTTTGCGGGGATTTTTTTAACAGCCAGATAAGTCTGTTAGCGTGGAAATAGTGGACTCGGTGGCGGATTTAATCCATCTCGAATCTGTTGCTGTAGTTTCAAGATATCATCCAGATTGATTTTAATGGTGCCATTGCGAATGCCGTCGATATTACTGCGGTTAATATTCAAAGGTTCCAGCATTTTAAAAAGGCCATTGGTCGGGTCTGAAGACTGGAAACCCGATGCCACAGCCAGGATGTACTGCTGCAAAACCGGAGAATACTGAGACAGATCCGGCTGTGTTGTCGCAGGCTGATAATTCACGCTGGTCGGAGTTTCCATCACTCCTGCATTCTGTATGTCATGGTGAATTTTATAGACACGATGTTGCAGGGCCTGACGGACTTGCTTATCTTCCTGATAAGGCACAAATCCAACCTCTTCACGCAGCTCCGATTCAGCCATCACCCGGATGGTGGGTAAGGAAGTGACATCTTGCTGCTGCGCATGCACGACTGGTAGACCTATCGCCATCAGCAGGGAAAAACCGACGGCCCGTTGTAGAAAATTCATTGTTTGCTCCAAATATCCTCATCCATAAGAAAATAATGAGTGAAATAAAAGCATCTCCCTATAGGCTACAGCAAACACCGGCCTGATTCAGTAAGGGTCAGATAAACGGTCAAGCCAGGCCGTGATCTAAATCAGGATTCAATTTCGCCGGTCATTACGCCAGATTTATGTCATACCGGAAATACTCGCTTTCATCCGGTTTTTTATTTATGCTCTTTAGCCTGTCCAGATATTTATAATAGAACAATGCATTTAAAATTCTTAAACCGGAATATTCTGATCCTGAGCTTATGTGCTCCCTTCTTTCTTAGCGCTTGCGGAACCAGCCGCTTTGCCGATTCAACCCGCGATATCTTTACTAAAGATGACTCGGGATATGAATGGATAACCCTGGTTGAAGATGACGTGGTTGCTTTTGGCAAGCCTGCTACCGCCTTACCCGATGAACCTGCTGACAGTGTCGTTATTGCGGGTAAACAGTATAGTTATGTGATTAACAAAGGTGGAAGCGGACTGGTTCAGCTCATCAGCCAGCTGAATCCGGACTATATCAAGATTGATCGTGATCTCGATTTTCATGCACCCGCACAGAACAGCCCAAGTTTTTATGGCAATTTCAGATTCTCTTATACACCGCCCAATGGCAAATTAAACGCTAAAGAAGCTGCACTTTTTAAACAATATGGTGTCCAGCCCTGTAGCTGTGAGGAAAAAGTAAAGCCTGCCGCTTTTAATTTGCCCCTTGAAGGCAAGGTCTATCCCGCTGCAAACAATCTGGCAAAATTAACGCCTTTATCCAAGCCCTATCACGTCAAGATTCAATACCAGCACTATAAAAGTAGAACGGTTAAACGCTCCGGTAAAGAAGTCATGCAAATGCTTCCCCTACTTCCTCTGGCGGTTGCCTTTGATGTGATTGTACTTCCCTTTCAGGCCATAGGCCTGACCAATGAGGCATGGAAGTAACCAGACTCCCAACCCCATTAACACCAGTCAGCAGCCAGACTGCCAGCTTATCCACACTCACGGCAGCAAGAGATCAAGAAAGATAGGGGATGAGGCGGAAATACTAGCTATGCGTTTCCTCCTCATCATCGCCCTCAAACGTTCTGGAAATTTTCTCAATATTCAGGCTTTTGGCCATGGCATCAAAGATGCTCTTATACACGCCTTGCTGCTGGTACAGTTGAAGGTGTTCTCCATGTTCCACGATCCTGCCTTCCTGCATGACATAGGTATAATCTGCATCAATAATCTGTGACAGGCTATGGGAAATAATAACCACGGTACGACCCTGCTTGATTTCATCCAGACTGTGCTTGATCTGTTCGGTGGCGATAGCATCCAGACTGGCAGTCGGTTCGTCCAGAAAAATAATCGGCGGATTTTTTAAAAACATCCGTGCAATTGCAATCCGTTGCTGCTGTCCACCTGAAAGCAATAAGGCATCGGACTGATAGGCTTGCGGCAATTTTAAAATCTGTTCATGAACCGATGCTTTTTTTGCAGCAGCAATAATTTCATCCTGCGTTGCATCGGTTTTGCCATAACGGATATTTTCCTCAATGGTTCCCTGAAAAATATGGTTTTTTTGCAGGACCAGACCAATATGATCTCGTAAATACTGGGTATCGATATCATTTAATGCCGTCCCGTTCAGGAGGATTTCGCCGGACTGGGGCAGATAAAATTTATCCAGCAAGCTGATCAGGGTCGATTTTCCAGCACCCGATAAGCCGACCAAAGCGGTAATCTTGTTCGGCTGGATGGTCAGATTGATATCTTTTAAGGCATGAAAACCATTCGGATAAGAGAAATTGACCTGTTTCAGTTCAAATTTGCCGGTCAAGGGGGCTGGTTTTAATTGGCCGGAAGTCTCCACCTCAACATCTGCTTCCAGTATCTTGAAAAAGCTTTCTGCATAAATCATCGCATCATTGACTTCATCATAAATCCGGTGCAAGGAACGGATCGGCGCAGAAACATTATTAAACAGCAGGATATGAAACATGATCATGCCGATGCTCATATCACCGATCAAGACAAAATAGGCGGTCAAAATGATAATGAACACCACCCCGATCTGCTCAATAAAGGTTTTTAAGCCCTCAAACAGAAAACTGAGCTGTCGTGTCCGCATCTGGTGATCGGTTAACTGTTTTTGTAAAGCGAGCTGCTTTTCTGCCTCAATCTGTTCGCGGTTAAAGGATTTGATCACGGTGATCGAGTGAATGATACTCAAAATGCCCTGACTTTTACGTTCACGTCCATCTCGCAGGTTACGGCGTGTTCCGCCGAGCTTCTGTGCCTGCTTGAAGGTGACCCAGAAATAGACCGGCACAATACACAGCGCCACCAGCCCAATCCAGACATTGGCATAAAACATTAGGCACAATGCGATCAGTGCACTGCTAAATAGCGGAAAAATTTCAATAAAGAAAATCTGTACCAGACGTGTGATCGAACCGATTCCCCGGTCTATACGGGTCTGTAGCTTTCCGGCCTGATTATCATCCTCGGTAAAAAAGGCTAGCCGGTATTGTAAAAATTTCACAATGATTGACTGGGCCACATCTTGTGAAATCAGGATGCGTAATTTCTCGCCAAAGAACTTTTGCCCAAACTGAATAAAGATATTGATGACTTCTTTACTCAGCAGGATCACACTGATCGTCAGCAGAATATGCCAGCCTGCCTTGAGGCCCTGTCCTGATTCAACCACGGCATTAATCTGGTCAACCGCATATTGTAATGTCAGCGCATTAACCTGTGCCGTCAGCGCGCCGATCAAGGTAAGCACCAGCGTTACTGCCACCAGCCATTTATATGGCAGGATGAAAGGCCTCACTTTATGAAATAACTGCCATACATTCATCTGCATCAGTTCCTGCTTTTTATGCGCCTGGCTCTGGCTACAATTCTTCCTCCAGAACCTCGGTGTTATTTTTCTTGATCTTTTCCATCTTGCTGTTCAGTTTCAGCACATCCTGATACAGGGTATTAAACTTTTTCACTTGGGCAGTCTCACCGAATAGAAACATTTTGCCTTTTCTTTGCCAGGGATATGTTTTCAGCAGGTCAAACATGGCCTGTGCCTTTTCAATAATCTGCTGTTCAATCGGAAAAATATCATGGGCCTGATCCGATTTCAGGTTGTTTTCCAGTTTTGCCTGCAAGGACTGTCGCAAATCATGCTGAATGGCCAGACGTGTGGCCTGCTGCATGGAGCTGGTCTGGATCTGTTGTCGTGCTTGTGCGTACTCGGTTGAGGCCTTGCGCACATCCGCCAGCATCTGTTCGGTTGCTTTATAATCCTGTTTACGGTCACGGTCCAGACGTTCTATATCCAGAAAAGTGTCCCACTGAGCCGCTTTTAGTGCCCGCAGGTAACGATTGCGGGCTTCGACATTCTGTATCCAGTAGTTTAGCAGGAACTCCGACATCAGCTTGTAGTCACCAGACAGGCGATCATCATGGATATCCAGCTGTACAGGTGTGGTCCAGTCCTGCGCCTGATCATAAAGCGCACGCATTTTCTCGGCCATGACCACTTCAAACATCTGTTTATTGTTGGCAGCACGTTGCTGTAGATGATGCTGATAAATAAAAAAAGAACCGATACCCAGTATCACCACAAGGAGAAAAAATAGAAAACGGCGCATATTGCCTCCAGATTCATTATATTTTTTTATACTCTGTATCCCAGTTTAATCGATAAAAGACAACCGTTTATATGCGTTTTATTTCACTTCTCGTAACGCAGCATTACATATTGATTGCTTTAAATTCACAGGCAACGCCCCTATTATCTGTGTAATCAGAATTGAAGAGATACGCCATGCGTGTAGATATTTGGTCAGATGTGGTCTGTCCTTTTTGTTATATCGGTAAAAAACGTCTTGAACATGTGGCTGAAGAAGCAGGCATCGAGCTTGAAATTCACTGGCACAGCTTCGAGCTTGATCCCGATGCACCCGCCAGACATGACACGTCCAATACCGAACGTCTAGCCAAGAAATATGGCCGTAGCTATGCGGAAATGGAAGAGATGGAGCGCAATGTCGCCGCCATGGCAGCGACCGAAGGTATCGACTTCCAGTGGCAAAAAGCCAACTCTGGCAATAGCTTCAACGCGCACCGGATTATTCACCTGGCGCAGAGCAAGGGTCTGGGCAATGAAGCCAAAGAAGCCTTTTTCCATGCCTATATGACCGAAGGCCTGCCGATTGGTGAACGTGAAGTGGTTGAAGAAATTGCCTCACGCATCGGTCTGGATAATGCCGAAGTCGAGTATGTACTGGATTCAGACGAGCTGGCAGATTTTGTCCGCCATGACGAAAAAATTGCCCGTGAGCAGCTCAAGGTCACCGGTGTACCGTTCTTTGTATTTGATCAGAAGCTGGCGCTATCTGGTGCCCAGCCACGTGAAATTTTCTTGCAGGCCCTGCAACAGGCCCAGACTGCCTCTGCTGGTCAGATCGAGCAGGAGGATGCAGCGCAATGTAATGATGAGCAATGTGAGATCAAGCCTTAATCGTGCCAGTCAGCTGCTTTAATCAAGTGATTCAGGCAGCTTTTTTACTCTGCAAATAACCCAAAACAGCAGGGTGATCATGCCCTTACAGGCTGTCCTTGCACGGTAGGCCTGCCTTTATCCCGATCCTGATCTTTTTTACTGGGCAAGCTTACCCGGCTTGTGTGAAACGGGTCACAACTCGCCTATAAATTTACAGATGCCTTTTAGGGTTATGATCTAGAGAACCGATGCATTATTTTAAAATGTTTTGATTTTCAAGGCCAAATCATGACCCATCTCTCGATTTGAAGTGTTGAAATGAACGATCTGCCGCATTTTCGAGCTATAGATTTTGCGTTATTTTCTTCTATAATCGTCATAAAGTGACCATCTTTTGTGATGAAAATTCAGCAGTTACGCGCCAACTGCGCTTCCGGTTCAGGCCAAACAGCCTGTTACCTCCCTGCCTGTCACAGAAGTGTCGCCCTACTTTAGCCATAAGAACTGAATAGCGGCTGTCAACCACAGCGCACCCAACATGTACTGATTGAACATTTAAAAAAAACAGGCTCAAGCCTATCTCTAAGGAAACAATAGATGGACGTATTAGAGAAAGCACTTTTGGTGGACGAGCTTAAGCATCTCATCGCTGGGCTTCAAAATAATAAAACTTCTCTTTTTGAAATTGCAAAATCAAAACAACGCATCAAGGACATTTGCGCATCTTGCGACGATCCTGCTTTTCAGGCTCAGGTCATGCCATTCAAGGCATTTATCCTCAATGAAGAATTTTCAGCTGATGATTTGGCCCGTTACGGTTACAGCCTGACCTATCGTGGCAGCTATAACTTTATGGGGCGGGTGGAAAATGCCCTGTTCGCTTCGGCAGACATGGGCTGGGCCGCCTTGCGTCAGGCACAACTCTGGCAAGTCTGGGTGATTCGCCCTGCCTTATCCTTCCTAAAAAGTCCGTGGCTCAACTCCACCACAGAAGCCTTGCAATGGTTACAAAACCATGCCAGTGAATATCTCAAGACCGACCAGCAACTCCAGCATTTAATTCCGGTACTGGAACCTGTACACGATCCCTCATCTCAAGTTCAGCAGGTCAATCCTGCCGATGCACTGGCACGCATCAAACAGGAAACAGCACATTTTCAGTCCCAGCTAAATGCCATTATTCAGGATAAAATCCGCACTGTACCCGAAGCGGCTTCAGCTCCTGCAAGCACCGAGAACCGGATCAAACCTGGTTTTAGGCAAACACCCCAGCCTTCACCTCACCTGAATAAAGCCCAACCGCTGGCGCTAAACGACTTTAACCTAGATGGGCTGATCTGCCGGCTGGAACGGGTAGATGCCCGCACCTTTCCCTCTTTGTATCGGGTCGACCTGCACAATGACATTGACCAGAACATCAAGATTGACTGGCTCTATTTAAAAGCTGAAAACGAAGCCCAACCCATCTGGGAGTCTGCGCAGATTTTTGTGGCAGAACAGCTTTATGCCCAAGGACAGTTCTCGCATTATGTCGTGCTGGTCGGAACCCATAGTGTCGAATATGCCATTACGATCCTGCAAGCCTATACCGATCAGCGCCATACCCGCACCAGCTCGATTCATCAAACCAGCTGGGTTAACTTCAGGCAGCATTATCACCAGCACGAAAGTTTATTCAATGAATGCATCATGAATGGCACACTGGTATGGCAACGTGATCAGCGGGTTTATCCCTATATTCCGGCTTCATTTATCAATACCCAGAAATTTATTCCTTTTGAGGAAACTGCCGCCACCTTTTTCACGCCTGTGATTTTATTGCGGGAACGCCAGAAAATCCGGATTATTCATGGGCAGGAACGGGTAAAACTTTCCAGTGAGGATCAGGCCTATCCGTATTTGTTACTGGACCGCAGTGAGGGGTATACCTGGCAATTAATCCGTCAGGTCATCAGTCACCTTCCCCAGCCGATTTCCGTTCATGACCTGTATCAGGCACTGGAAAACGGCAGGTCGGCAGCTCCGTCTTGACTGGTATGGCCTGGCCCCAATCAATGATTGAGTCTGTTCTTGGAACTTAGGGATCGATAGTGTGATAGATGACGCTAAATCCTTATGATCTTTAGCATTTTTATACGGTTAAATTGCTGCTTTTTGTGACTGTGGCTTGATTTTACCCTTCAAATCATCAAAAGTTAAACCAAGAACAACATATAAGCCTTTATTATGAATAATTTACAGCAAATGGTACCAACACGTATCGTTTTTGTTTTATGTGCACTGACGATGGGTACGTTCAGTGTCGCTAACGCAGAAACCATGCCGCAACAGCAAGATCAACAGCCCAATACGACCTCACAAAATACGTCGGAAAATGCGCTGGACTATATTCCACGTTTGGTCGATGCCACACCTACCATTTTCCCGGAACAGTCAGATCAGCCCATCGTGCCTGCCACGGCAGAAACAGAAGATAAAACCTGGATTGATAAAAAACAGCGACATATCCGGGAATGGGCTGACCGTACTTCTGTCAAGATTGATGACTGGTTTGGCGATGTCGATCCTGAAAATCCGGCCTCAGCAACCATCCGTGTGATGCTGGACAATTACTGGAACGAATATGACAACTACGAGGTCAAGCCCCGTATTCGCGGTAAGATCAAACTGCCGACCCTGGAAAAAAAGCTGAGCGTGGTATTTGGTGACGACAGTCTGGATGATGAGTTCAAGAATAACGTGGCCAATACCAACAATCAGCCCAACCAGGACCCGGATAAAAAGTTTGATTCCAAGCAGACCCGTGACAGTAACGGCTCGCTGGCCTTACGCTGGTCCAACTTTTCCAAAAAACTGCCTTTTGAGACCGATGCCGATCTGGGGATCCGTTCAGGAAGTGACATTTACGTCCGCCTCAGAGCAGAAAAACACTGGGACTTGCGCAATGATTTCCGCTTTAATGCAGAGCAGATCTACCGCTATGGCAGTAAAAGTGAAAACTACCTGCGCACCAACCTTGAACTGATTCATGCGCGCCCAAATCAGCCTTTCCTGTCGAATCAGTTAAGTTTCACTTATGCCGACAAACAGGACGATGATATCCGTTGGGATAACCGGACTTTCCGCCAGCATCAGTTTTTTGCGCACAATACCTTTAATTACGGGCTTTATGCAGGCGGTTATTACAACAATGACGACTTACGCCTAAACAGCTGGGGGCCGTTCGTGTCATGGCGTCAGCCGCTGTGGCGAGAATGGTTCTATGTACAAGGCGATCTCAACTATTTCAATGATCACCGTGAAGATCGCAATCATTACGTCAGTACCTTTGTCCGGCTAGAAACTTTATTCTGATCTGTCATCGGGCCCTAACCTGCCCAAATGATTCGTTATTTGGGCAGGTTGATTAAAAAAATAATATTTCTTTCAAGCTCTCTTTAAGCTTTGCCTGTTAGCGTCATCTTCTTTTATTGTTGTTATTTATGGCATGCGTCAACAATACGCTCTGCTTGTGTATTTTTTGATTATGGGAAAGCTGTGTCTGGGTGATCTGCTTATGCCGTTATTTCCAATGGTTGTACCTTTTAGCAGATCCTACAACCGTCCACCGGACACGCTGCATAAAGCATTTACTCGGGCAAAATACGCACCGGCAGCCAGCTTCAGTTGTGCAGAAGAACATGAAAGTCCCGATAACGCCCCACTTGCACAAGCGTTAATGGCTGTTTTCGGTAACGATACCCTGTGGCAACGTGCACAACAGTCTCAGGCGCCCAAGCGAATGGGTAAACTGACCAGACATCCGGGCCAGCACAAGATTTCCCCTGCCAACCCTTTTATCGCAAGCTGGGCCACCATTTCCAGCCTGTTGCCCTTTGGCACTGATCTTGATCTGGGTGCCAACTCAGATACTGATGTCTATGTACAGTTTCTGGCAAAAAAGCAATGGGCGTTACCACTTGGAATACATCTCAATACCACACAGATGTTCCGCTATGGCTCAGACAGTAAAAACTATGCCGAAACCACACTCGATCTGACCCAGACCCGGCAGCAACAAAACCGGCTTTCGACCCGGTTTAATATCTCTAAGGCACCAGAAGCAGACTATAGCTGGAATAATCGTACCTTCCAGCAACTCAATATGCCGACACAAGGCAACCTGAGCTACGGTATTGTAACCACAGGAGAATATGACAACCGGAATCTCCGGATCAATGAATGGGGACCTTATTTTTCCTGGCGGCGCCCCATCTGGCGAAACTGGATTTTTATGCAAAATGACCTGAATTATTTAAATGCACCAGCGTCCAGTCCAGACAACCATTTGAGTTATCAGCTCAGCTTCGAAGCCCGGTTCTGATGGAAATACCGCCATAACTGTGGATAACTTCAAGGTTATCCATAGCAATAAAAAAACCTCCGCCGAAGCAGAGGTTTCTTCATCAAAAGACTTATTTTAATAACAAGCTATTGATGCGTTTAACATAGGCTGCCGGATCTTCTGGTAAGCCACCTTCTGCAATCACCGCCTGATCAAAGATGACATTGGCCAGATCATCAAACTGTGCCGAGCTTTCCAGTTTTTTCACCAATGGATGTTCCGGGTTAATTTCCAGTGTCGGTTTAACCTCAGGCACAGCCTGTCCTGCCTGTTTCAGCATACGGATCAGTTGTGGAGACAGTTCACCTTCACTGGTGACCAGACAGGCTGGCGAGTCGACCAGACGTGTGGTAACACGCACCTCTTTGGTCTTGTCTTTCAATGAAGTATTTAAACGCTCTACCACAGGCTTAAACTGCTCTGCGGCCTGCTCCAAAGCTTTTTTCTCTTCAGCATCCTGCAAGTCACCCAGGTCAACTGCACCCTTGGACACGTTCTGAAGCGGTGTACCATCAAACTCGAACACGAAGTTCATGGCCCACTCATCGACACGGTCTGACATCAATAACACTTCAATGCCTTTCTTCTTGAATACTTCAAGTTGTGGCGAGTTCTTGGCGGCAGCCAGGCTTTCTGCAGTCACATAATAAATCGCTTTTTGCCCTTCTTTCATCCGCGCTTTATAGTCAGCAAAAGAGGTGGAAATATCATCATTGGTCGAAGTGGCATAACGTAACAATTTCAGGATACGTTCACGGTTGCCCATGTCTTCACCCAAACCTTCTTTTAACACTGAACCAAACTCAGTATAGAAGGTCTTGAATTTTTCCTGATCTTTTTCATCTTCCGATTTTGCCAACCCATCAAGTAAAGTCAGTACGCGACGCGCATTCCCTTCACGGATGGTTTTGACATCACGGCTTTCCTGTAGCAGTTCACGGCTGACATTGAGCGGTAAATCAGCACTATCCACCACCCCTTGTACAAAGCGCAAGTAGTTTGGAATCAGGTTATCGGCTTCATCCAGAATAAACACACGTTTGACATAGAGCTTGATGCCCGCCTTGGCTTCGCGGGTGAATAAATCCTGTTTGGCCTGACTTGGGATATACAACAATTGCGTATATTCAGTGCTACCCTCAACACGGTTATGTGCCCATGCCAGTGGCTCGGCAAAATCATGGCTCAGGTTTTTATAAAACTCGATGTATTGTTCATCCGTGATTTCGCTCTTGTTACGCGTCCACAGCGCACTGGCCGAGTTAATCGCTTCCCATTCATCGGTCTTGACCATCTGGCCGCCGCTAGTTGCATTAGCGTCTTCACCTTCAGCGACTTCGTTCTCTTGCCAGACTTCTTTTTGCATTTCGATTGGCAAGCTAATGTGGTCAGAATATTTATTGACGATCTGCTTAACTTTCCACGACTCCAGGTACTCAAGCGCATCGTCACGTAAATGCAGGATAATATCGGTACCGCGCGTGGTTTTATCAATGCTTTGAACCTCAAACTCACCCGTACCGCCGCTGATCCAGCGCACACCTTCTGCTGCATCTAAACCAGCACGGCGTGACTCAACGGTAATCTTGTCTGCAACAATAAAGCCCGAATAGAAGCCCACACCGAACTGGCCAATCAATTGTGCATCGGCTTTTTGGTCACCAGTCAGTTTAGACATAAAGTCTTTGGTGCCCGACTTGGCAATGGTTCCCAGATTATCAATCGCTTCTTGTTGGCTTAAGCCAATCCCGTTATCCGAAATGGTGAGGGTTTTATTGTCTTTATCTAAAGTGATACGGACATGCAGGTCGGGATCATTTTCATAATATTCTGGATGGTTAATCCCTTCAAAACGTAACTTATCGCACGCATCAGAAGCATTTGAAATCAATTCACGCAAGAAAATTTCAGGGTTGGAATAAAGAGAATGCGTCACTAAATGCAATAACTGAGCAACTTCAGCTTGGAAACTATAATTTTGTGCGACTTGTTCACTCATAAATCACTCCTTATCTGTGAGGCTTATCTATTTGGAATGATTTATGAATGGTGCATATCTTGAATTTTTCAATCCTTGAGCTGTATTTTTCAGGCGAAAAATGCACAAAATGGCGCTTAGAATGGCCCGTGGCTTAATACCCGCTGTTGCAATAACTGGTCAAGCTGCTGCTGGCGCTGGGCATATGCCCGCTTGATACAGGGTGTATTGGCCCCGCATGAGTTGCGCTGCTTCAACCACTGAAACTGGCGGTCTTTTTCAGCATCACGTCCTCCCATCGGCAAGGCATGCAAAATGATCTGGTAGGTCGTTGCCAGCCTGACATCGGCATCATTGAGACTACGCTCGCTACAGATTTGCTGCTCCACCTTCAGCTTTGCAGCCTTGCATGAATAACTGGCCGCATGCGTCTGCGAAAACAACAGGAATGGCATCAACAACAAGCTGGACAGGATTTGTTTTTTCATGATCACTGACACTCCCTTTGCGAAGATTATTTTTTCAGCATACAAAACTCTCTGTGTAAGGGCTGTATCGGTTTTATATTTAAATTGCAAAAATAAAAAAGCCCCACATAGTGAGGCTTTCAAGCATAGGTTCAGCTTAGAACTTATAGCTATAACCCAAGGTATAAACCACTGGATTAAGGTCTAGATCAAATTTGGTACCATCAACCAAGGTCACTTCCGGGCTAATATCTGCATAGCGCACATCGAGATAAACCCCCCAGTTTTTTGCATCAGCAGGCTGGAAATTAAATCCTAACTGGCCCGCGAAACCATAAGCCTCTTTCACATCTTTCGCTACACCCTTTTCATGCCAAGGAATGAAAGCTGTGCCACCCACACCAATATAGGGTGTGAAACGGGTCGAGTTTTTAAAATTATATTTTGCTGTAATTGTTGGTGGTAAATGACGGACACTCGCAACTGATTCGCCATTTAATAAAACATCATGTTTGACCGGAGTTGCCAATAAAAGCTCAGCTGAGAATGGTGTATCACCAAAGAAATATTCTACTGATGGTGTAAATGCAAACTCATGATCCCCTTTTACAGTTGCCCCTGGAGCCAAGTCTACATCTGCAGTCGGGTCAATTAAACTCGCACCCACCTTAACCTGAAAGCCCCCTGCAAATGCAGTTGAAGATAACCCCAATAAAGCAACAACCAAAACTTTCTTTAACATTTAAACAACCTCTTTAACAATTTATGTTCTTGTTCAACATAATAAACACGCACATTTACATTATGCAATACATATTAATTCCAACTATTTTAATTGATTTTATAATACATTGAATATTAATAAAATATAATTGTTAAAATATGTAATAAATATTAATCCCGACCAATACAATCAACTTAAATATTGATAAAACCTAGTATTTTCATCAGATTTAAAAATAAATTAAGCCCTATTTAAGAATATAATCACATATAACTTAATATTAAAACCGCATTATAAAACCAGATTTAAAAAGGGACAAAAAATGTCATTTAATGATTATTTTTATATTTAAGATAAATTTTATAATCAAAAAAAATGGCTCATTTCTGAGCCACTTCTGATTATAAAACCATTGCTGCAATCCAGCCAAAAATAAGCAACGGGATATTAAAATGTATAAAAGTAGGCACAACCGTATCCCAAATGTGATCATGTTGACCATCAACCCCCAAGCCTGCTGTAGGCCCTAAAGTCGAGTCGGAAGCAGGTGAACCGGCGTCGCCAAGTGCAGCTGCAGTTCCAATCAGGGCAATGGTTGCCAAGGGAGAAAAACCAAACTGCACGCATAAAGGTACATAAATGACGGCAAGCACCGGTACGCTTGAGAATGATGAGCCTATTCCGATGGTGACAAACAGCCCGATAAACAGCATCAGAAAAGCAGCCAGGGCATGATTATCTCCAATGATATGAACCACGCCATTAACCAGATGGTTAATATCGCCGGTATGCGTCATGACCGAGGCAAAGCCTGCCGCAGAAATCATGATAAAACCGACCAGCGCCATCATGCGCATGCCTTGTACAAACACATCATCGGCATCTTGCCATTTAAAAATGCCAGACGCCGACAACACCGCAAAACCGACCAGACCACCCAGAATCATTGAACCTGAATAGAGCTGTGCAACCAAGGTTAAACCAATCGCGAGCAGCGCCATAAACATGGTCTTCTTGGAAATATACGGCACCTTCTCTGCTTCTTGCTTGAGTTCTTCAGCATCGGCCTGGAGATCGTATTCTGCCTGCGAAGTTACCTTGAGTGGCTTATCCAGATCAATCGTTTTCACCGGAGTAATCGTACGGTCCACATAGAGTCTTGGTTTACGGTAACTGATGAACACCGCAACCAGCGTGCCTAATACCATGCCCAGTACCGGTATTGCCATCCCGATTGGCATCATGCCTCGTTCTACATGAAGACCATAGGCTGCACCAATCTTGTTAATATTGCCCATCAGGATTTGTTCAAGAAAGATTGCACCAAAGCCCACTGGCAGGAAAATATAGGTTCCGACCAGTCCCAATGTCATGACACATGCAGCCGCACGGCGATCCAGTTTCAGATGGTTCATGACCTTCAATAAAGGCGGAACCAAAACCGGAATAAAGGCAATATGGACAGGAATCAGGTTTTGCGAGAAGATGGCCGCAATCAGTAAAATTGTCAGCAGCAGAAACTTCACTTTGGTCTGATGGTTTTTACCTGCTTCCATACCCAGTAAACCGATCAGTTTATGGGCCAGCAAATCGGGTAAACCAGATTTGGAAAGTGCCAATGCAAACGCACCTAATACAGCATAGGCCAATGCAACTTCAGCGCCATCGCCCAAACCCGCATTAAATGCTTCAACAGTTTGAGACAGGCTTAGACCAGCGACCAAGCCTCCTATAATGGCTGAAATCACCAGGGTGAGAACAACAGAAACTCGTGCCAATGACAGGATAAACATCACGGCAATCGCAATTACGACAGCATTCATGAACAAATTCAGGAGCAAAGAAAAGGCGACATTCTAGCAGATTCATTAAAACCTAGCTGAAAATATCGCCGGATTATCGCCAAACTGTACCGTTTTTTAGCTTAATAATTCCACTAAAGCTTTAAGCTGCCTGACGTTGTACAAACTGACGGATCAGTTCAGCAATTTTTTCAGGCTGGCTCAACACTGCCCAGTGGTTTGCATCCAGCTCAACATATTCAAAGTTTTCAACCCATTTTGGCATCGACTCGGTAATGTACTCGGGGCTGACAAAAGCATCACGCTTTAACACAATGGCCTGCACTGGACATTGTGCATAACGCTGGCGTGGCTGGGTTAGAGAAGGAATAAAATTGGCACGATACAGATTAATGCCATATTTGCCGTCCGAGGCAATATTGGCATTTAAAGGTAAATCCTGCTTTCTCTCCAGCCCGCTTAACACCTTGCCCCATTTTTCCGGACTAAAAAACGACCATACTGTTGGAGCAATTAAAGGCAGGTGAAATGCCCCGATATACCACGACTTACTTAACATTTTCAGCACATTGCTGGGTGCGGCCTTAAATTTTTCACGTAAATAGAAAGCGGCATGATCCAGACAAGGACCCGAAATCGTGGTATAGGACAGCAAACGGCCTTTTAGTTTGGGTTCAGTTGCAGATTCCCAGGATTGTAAAGATCCCCAGTCATGGGCTGCCAGATGAAAATTACGATTTGGTAACACCTGATCAACCACTTCCTGCAAGTCCAGTGACAAACGCGGCAAACGATAGTCTTTAATGCGTTTTGGAATCGAAGATAAGCCCGCCCCCCGTACATCATAAGTCACCACATAATAGTCGTCGACCAGTTGTTCAATGACCGGCTCCCAGACTTCCTGATTATCCGGATAGCCATGTACCAGTACCAAAGGGGTATTTTGTTGTTCTCCCCATGTTTTCACACAGAGTGTCTGCTGATCCGATGTCGTTACTGTTTTTACTTGTGCTTGCATAATACTTTCCCATTTTGTTTTCTATCGGCCTGGTGATAAAACAGCCATTGCCAGCCCTGCATGAAAAATGATACTTATGCAGTATGAATAGAGTTGCAACAAAAAAAATTGACCATGAACGATTTTTTCAAAAAGATTCGAACCATTCCAGCGATTGCCAAATTTATGCTGAATCACTATTCGCCTTATCGTGGTGCAGGTATCAGCATTGACCATATTGATCTGGATGACTACTACATCCGTGTCAAAATGCCTCTGACCTGGCGTAACCGTAATATAGTCGGAACCCACTTTGGTGGCAGTTTATATTCGATGGTCGATCCATTTTATATGCTGATTCTGATCCATCATCTGGGCAATAAATATATTGTCTGGGACAAAAGCGCCAGCATTCATTTTCTTTCTCCGGGCCGTGATACGGTCTATGCAGATATCCGGTTAAATGCAGCGGAAATTGCCGAAATCAAACGGCTCGCCGAAAACCATGCACCTGTTTTACGCCATTACACCCTGAGTATTGTGGATGAAGCCGGCACCCGCATCGCAGAAGTCGAAAAAGTGCTGTATATCCGACGTAAAAAACCCAAAGCCAGTGTTCAATAATGTGAGAGCATATAAAAATGCCTGCAATATTGCAGGCACTGGGTTTTAGCTTGAAAAATTATCGTTTCTTTTCCTGAATTGCAGCGCCTGCGCCGCCACCGATTGCACCACCAATCGCAGCCCCCGAGTCACCACCAAAAATTGCTTTGCCGACCACAGAACCAATACCGGCACCAATGGCACTGCTGGTGGTAGAGCTGCTATTTGCACCCTTGGCATTGGCTCCCACACCGGCACCAGCCGCAGCTCCCAGACCGGCACCGACGCCGCCACCGACATGGTTACCTAAACCGCCACCCACAGCACCGCCCAGTGCTGCTGTTCCAATACGCTGATCCGATGCACTCATGTTCTGACAACCCGTAAACATCACCGTAGATAACATCAAAACAGAAGCTAAACCTATTGTTTTTTTCATGACCATACTCTCTCTTGTATACGTTCTAGTAAAAAGCATAATCTTCTTTTATGAGGGATTTGATCATATTGTGTTATCACAATGTCCCAATCGTTTGATATTTTGTAAAGGCATGACCTGTCCGGGTTATTGAACCGGCTTAGAGCATAGCAGATGATAGCGCCCCAGCTTCGTTTAAGAACAGGTTAGAACATCAAATAGCGGACTGTCAGGAATATTGATTTTAATTGGCTCGGCAACCGATTTATCACCGCACAAGGAAGGATATATAAACTAAAAAAACGTCAGAAGCTGAACTACGAATTTTCAGCATTCTGACTTACTGTCATGCAGGCTTAGTATTTGCCTTTTTTCTCACCATAGGCTGAACCGGCGCTACCGCCCAGTGCACCACCTACTGCCGCACCAGAATCACCGCCCAATACTGCACCACCAATTACAGCCCCTAGACCGGCACCGATTGCACTGTTTCTGGTATTTTTGCTATTTGAACCTTTTGCATTGGCAGCAACACCTGCCCCAATCGCTGCGCCTAAACCTGCGCCAAGGTTACCGCCGACATGCTTACCAATTGCACCGCCCGCACCACCGCCAATTGCAGCAGAACCGATACGTTTACTTTCAGGACTCGCATTCTGGCAACCGACAAACAGTGTGGTTGACATCAGGCCAACGCCAGCAATCATCATCATTTTTTTCATGGGAACTACTCCTCTCCTCAGTTGTACATAGGATAGTATTCTTTAATGAACTGTTTACCTTGATTAAGTAATCAAATACTGACGCTGTAATGTGTTTTTGTAACAACTGCCGTATTTTTCCACAAAAAAAGGCACCCGAAGGTGCCTTTTTTAGTACTTAAATCTTAGAACTGGTCTGAGTTTAATGCCTGACTGAATGCCTGGTCTACTTCACTGAAGTCATTGTGAAGCTCGAATTCAGCAGCTTCTGCTTCTTGACGACGACGCTCCAGGTGATACGCAAGACCGGTACCAGCCGGGATCAAACGACCCACAACCACGTTTTCTTTCAAGCCACGTAAATCATCTTCTTTACCTGTTACAGCCGCTTCAGTTAACACACGTGTGGTTTCCTGGAACGATGCAGCAGAGATGAACGAGTCAGTCGAAAGCGACGCTTTGGTAATACCCATCAATTGACGTTCAAACTTCGCAGGGAACTTGTTCTGAGCCAGAACAGCCTGGTTCTCCTGAACAACGCGGATGTAATCCACTTGCTCGCCCTTGATGAAGCTTGTATCGCCGCCATCAGTGATATCAACCTTACGCAACATTTGACGTACAACCACTTCAATGTGCTTATCGTTGATTTTTACACCTTGGAGACGGTAAACGTCTTGAACTTCGTTCACGATGTAGTTGGTTAATGCCACTTCACCTTTCAGGCGCAAGATGTCATGCGGGTTTTGTGGACCATCAGAAATGGTTTCACCACGGTTCACATGCTCACCTTCGAACACGTTGATTTGACGCCATTTTGGAATCAACTCTTCGTAGATCTCCGAGCCGTCATCAGGTGTGATGACTAAACGGTTCTTACCTTTGGTCTCTTTACCGAAGCTCACGATACCCGACACTTCTGCCAAGATCGCATGTTCTTTCGGCTTACGTGCTTCGAACAAGTCAGCTACACGTGGAAGACCACCGGTAATATCACGGGTACGTGACGATTCTTGTGGTACACGACCAATGACATCACCGACACCAATGGTTTCGCCATCACGGACTGTCACAATGGTATTTTGTGGCAAGAAGTAGAACTGTTCGCCGCCATCAGTTGTATCCAGCACGATTGCAGGACGCAAGTCTTTACCAGAAGCAGGACGAGCTGTTACCGGCAAGATTTCAACAGTTGTCATACCTGTTGCATCATCTGTCTTCGAGGTTGCAGTTACACCATCAGCAATCTGGCTGAAACGTGCTTTACCGGCAACTTCGGTCACAAGTGGATGTGTATGTGGGTCCCAAGTCGCCACGATACCACCCGCTTCCACAGTCTCACCATCTTTGATCAAGATGCTGGCACCATAAGGAAGTTTATAACGCTCGCGCTCACGGCCCAGGTCATCGGCAATACCGATTTCACCAGAACGTGAAACTGATACCAGGTGACCTTTGGCATGTTGTACAGTTTTCACGTTGTGGAAACGTACAGTACCTTTGTTACGCACCTGAACACTGTTGGCCGCAGAAGTTCGGCTCGCAGCACCACCCACGTGGAAGGTACGCATCGTTAACTGTGTACCTGGCTCACCAATCGATTGTGCCGCCATAACACCGACAGACTCACCCGGATTTACCAGGTGACCACGTGCCAAGTCACGGCCATAACATTTCGCACAAACACCGAAGCTCGATTCACATGCAATAACCGAACGGACTTTAACTTCATCGACACCCGCTTCTTCAAGCTGGGCTGCGATTTTCTCGTCAATTAAAGTACCACGTGGCAATACCACTTCATCATCCGCTGCACGACGCACGTCTTCAGCAGTTACACGACCCAATACACGGTCACGTAATGGCTCGATGACATCGCCACCTTGAATGAATGGTGTCATCACCAGGCCACCGGCTGTACCACAGTCAGGCTCGGTAATAACCAGATCCTGCGCTACGTCTACAAGACGGCGAGTCAAGTAACCAGAGTTCGCAGTTTTCAATGCAGTATCGGCCAAACCTTTACGCGCACCGTGTGTCGAGATGAAGTACTGGAGTACTGTCAAACCTTCACGGAAGTTTGCCTTAATTGGGGTTTCAATGATCGAGCCATCCGGCTTCGCCATCAGACCACGCATACCGGCAAGCTGACGGATCTGCGCCGCACTACCACGGGCACCCGAGTCAGACATCATGTAAATCGAGTTGAATGATTTCTGTTTCTCGTCTTCACCTTGTTTGTTTTTCACCAGGGTATAAGACAAGTTATCCATCATTGCTTTCGCAACCTGGTCGTTAGTACGTGCCCAGATATCGACAACCTTGTTATAACGCTCACCCGCAGTTACGAAACCTTGCTCAAACTGCTGTTCGATTTCACGAACTTCGGTTTCAGCCTTATCGATAATCGTATGCTTGCTTGGTGGAATCAACATGTCTTCCATACCAACAGATACACCTGAACGTGTCGCTTGACGGAAGCCCAGATACATCAATTGGTCAGCGAAGATAACAGTATCTTTCAAACCCAGTTTACGGTAGCAAGAGTTGATTAACTTCGAGATGTTTTTCTTGGTCATCTCAAGGTTGATCATGTCAAAGCTTAGACCTTGTGGCACAACTTCCCATAGCAAGCAACGGCCCGGTGTTGTATCCACAATAATGGTTTGCTTCTCACGGTTGCCGTTTTCATCAATCACGGTTTGATGAACACGTACTTTAACGCGTGCATGAATCGCAACTTTACCCGTTGCCAACGCACGGTTGACCTCGTGAGTATCGGCAAACACCATGCCTTCACCTTTGGCATTTACCGCATCACGGGTGATGTAGTAAAGACCCAAGACCACGTCCTGAGAAGGAACGATGATTGGCTCACCGTTTGCAGGTGACAGGATGTTGTTGGTAGACATCATCAAGGCACGTGCTTCTAACTGTGCTTCCAATGTCAATGGAACGTGTACCGCCATCTGGTCACCGTCGAAGTCGGCGTTGAACGCAGCACAGACGAGCGGGTGCAGACGGATTGCCTTACCTTCGATCAGAATAGGTTCAAATGCTTGAAGACCTAAACGGTGAAGTGTTGGCGCACGGTTCAACATGACTGGATGTTGACGAATTACAGATGCTAGAACGTCCCAAACTTCCGGTGTCTCGCGCTCAACCATTTTCTTCGCAGCTTTAATGGTTGTTGCTTGGCCAGAGGCTTGTAGTTTTGCGAAAATGAATGGCTTGAACAATTCAAGTGCCATTTTCTTCGGAAGACCACACTGGTGAAGACGTAACGTAGGACCTACGGTAATCACCGAACGGCCAGAATAGTCAACACGCTTACCGAGCAAGTTCTGACGGAAACGACCTTGTTTACCTTTGATCATGTCTGCCAAAGATTTCAATGGACGTTTGTTCGAACCAGTAATGGCACGACCACGACGACCGTTATCAAGCAACGCATCAACAGACTCTTGTAACATACGTTTTTCGTTACGTACGATGATGTCTGGCGCAGCAAGGTCAAGAAGACGCTTCAAACGGTTGTTACGGTTAATGACACGACGATATAAATCGTTCAGGTCAGAAGTCGCGAAACGGCCACCTTCAAGTGGTACAAGCGGACGCAAGTCTGGTGGAAGTACTGGCAGTACATTCATCACCATCCATTCAGGCTTGTTGTTTGAATCTTTGAAGGCTTCCATCAGTTTCAAACGCTTAGACGCTTTTTTAAGTTTCGTCTCGGAAGTCGTTTGTGGAATTTCTTCACGTAAACGTGCAATCTCGGCTTCAAGATCGATATCTTTTAATAAGTCCTGAACTGCTTCTGCACCCATTTTCGCAGTGAATTCATCACCGTGTTCTTCAAGGGCATTGTAGTATTCTTCGTCTGTTAAAAGCTGGTACTTTTCAAACGGAGTCATACCAGGATCAGTCACCACATAAGATTCAAAATACAATACGCGCTCGATATCACGTAATGTCATATCAAGCAACAAACCGATACGGCTTGGTAATGATTTCAGGAACCAGATGTGTGCAACTGGAGAAGCAAGCTCGATGTGACCCATACGTTCACGACGAACTTTTGCAGTTGTTACTTCAACGCCACATTTTTCACAAATGACGCCTTTATATTTCATACGCTTGTATTTACCACACAAGCATTCGTAATCTTTTACCGGGCCAAAGATTTTGGCACAGAACAAACCGTCACGTTCAGGTTTAAACGTACGGTAGTTAATGGTTTCAGGCTTTTTAACTTCACCGTGAGACCATGACTTAATCATCTCTGGCGACGCAAGACCAATACGGATACGGTCAAATTCAACAGGTGCATGACCTTCTGAATCCGTTTTCTTACGCATGATATCGAGCAAGTCTTTCAATTTTTTTCTCCGTGTGTCGGGGAGCAAGGCTCACCCGACTGGGTCACAAATATTGTTTTTACTGAAATTTGGAATCTCCCCTAGCCCCTCTTTAAAAAGAGGGGAACTTCCCCCTTTAACAAAGGGGGATAGAGAGGGATTTAGTCACCATTTTTCAGTTCAATGTTGATACCTAAAGAACGGATCTCTTTGGTCAATACGTTGAACGATTCAGGCATACCCGGATCCATATAATGGTTACCATCTACAATATTCTTATAGATGCGTGTACGGCCTTCGACGTCATCCGACTTCACAGTGAGCATTTCCTGAAGGGTATATGCAGCACCATATGCCTCAAGTGCCCAGACCTCCATCTCACCGAAACGCTGACCACCGAATTGGGCTTTACCACCCAGCGGCTGCTGTGTCACAAGTGAGTAAGAACCAGTTGAACGTGCATGCATCTTGTCATCAACCAAGTGGTTCAACTTGAGCATGTACATGTAACCTACTGTTACAGGACGATCAAACTGTTCACCGGTACGGCCGTCAAACAATACGGTCTGACCAGTACGGGAAATCCCTGCCAATTCAAGCAAGTCTTTGATCTGGCTCTCTTCAGCACCGTCAAATACAGGTGTAGCCAACGGCACACCGGCACGCAGATTGCCTGAAAGCGCCAGGATTTCGTCATCAGTCAGACTGTCAAGATCTTCCTGTTCACCACCGACCTTGTTATAAATCTTGTCTAAGAATTCACGTAGTTCCAGAACTGTACGCTGTTCTTTCAACATTTTTTCGATTTTGTCACCAAGACCTTTGGCCGCCATACCCAAGTGAGTCTCTAAAATCTGACCCACGTTCATACGTGACGGTACACCCAGCGGGTTCAATACGATATCGACTGGTACACCATTGGCATCATGTGGCATGTCTTCAACTGGCAAGATGTTGGATACAACACCCTTGTTACCGTGACGCCCCGCCATCTTGTCACCAGGCTGGATACGACGTTTAACTGCAAGATAAACCTTAACAACTTTCAATACGCCAGTGGTTAATTCATCACCAGTAGAAAGTTTACGTTTCTTCTCGGCAAACTTCTCGTCAATTTCGTAGCTCTTCTCTTTCAAGAACACTTGAATCTGAGTTAAGCGCTCAGCAATTGCTTCATCTGCCGGCTGGATTTCAAGTAAATCAACCAGCTCTAAACCAGACAATAACTCTTCAGTCAGTTTATCGCCACGTTTAGTTGAACCACCACCGTTAGATTCCTGACCTTTCAACAAGCGCACAATACGCTCACGTGCTGCTTCTTCAAAGATCTTGTATTCTTCTTTCAAGTCTTTACGGTATGCATCAAGCTGAGCTTTCTCGATTGCCTGTGCACGTTCGTCTTTTTCCAGACCATCACGTGTGAAGACTTGAACGTCGATTACCGTACCTTTCGTGCCAGACGGAACACGTAAAGATGAATCTTTTACGTCAGCCGCTTTTTCACCAAAGATTGCGCGAAGTAATTTTTCTTCAGGGGTTAACTGGGTTTCACCTTTAGGCGTTACCTTACCAACCAGAATATCGCCTGCGGTAACTTCAGCACCGATATAAACAATACCTGACTCATCCAGTTTAGACAGTGCAGCTTCACCGACGTTAGGAATATCGGCAGTAATTTCTTCTGCGCCTAACTTGGTATCACGTGCAACACATGACAATTCCTGAATGTGAATCGAGGTTAAACGGTCTTCTTGAAGCACACGCTCAGAAAGCAAGATCGAGTCTTCATAGTTATAACCGTTCCACGTCATGAACGCCACGCGCATGTTTTGACCCAGCGCAAGCTCACCCATGTCAGTCGACGGACCATCCGCCAGGATATCACCACGGGCAACTTTATCGCCCAGGTTCACGATGACATTCTGGTTAATACAGGTGTTCTGGTTTGAACGTGTATATTTGATCAGGTTATAGATATCTACACCTGCTTCACCCGCGATCATTTCATCTTCGTTGACACGAATGACAATACGAGAAGCATCAACATATTCAATCGCACCACCACGGTTTGCGATCACACACACACCTGAGTCACGTGCTACGTTTGCTTCCATACCGGTACCAACAAGCGGCTTGTCAGCACGCAAGGTAGGAACAGCCTGACGTTGCATGTTCGAACCCATCAATGCACGGTTCGCATCATCGTGTTCAAGGAACGGAATCAATGATGCTGCAACAGAAACAACCTGCTGTGCAGAAACGTCCATATGGGTAACGCGTTCAGGCGACATACGTACGAATTCACCTTGATGACGGACAGAAACCATTTCTTCAGTCAGGTTACCGTCTTTATCTACTGCCGAGTCGGCCTGTGCAATGACAGTACCTACTTCTTCAATTGCAGATAAATATTCAACATCATCGGTTACACGACCATCGACTACTTTACGGTATGGAGTTTCCAGGAAACCGAAGTCATTCGCTTTTGCATATACAGAAAGCGAGTTGATCAAACCAATGTTTGGACCTTCAGGCGTTTCAATTGGACACACACGACCATAGTGTGTCTGATGTACGTCACGTACTTCGAAGCCCGCGCGTTCACGAGTCAAACCACCAGGACCAAGCGCCGAAACACGACGTTTGTGTGTAATCTCAGACAACGGGTTGTTCTGGTCCATGAACTGAGACAACTGGCTTGAACCAAAGAATTCTTTGATCGCAGCAGCAACCGGTTTCGCGTTGATTAAATCTTGCGGAGACAGGTTATCTGTTTCTGCCTGGCTTAAACGCTCTTTAACAGCACGTTCAACACGAACTAGACCAACACGGAATTGGTTTTCAGTCATTTCACCAACAGAACGTACACGACGGTTACCCAAGTGATCGATATCGTCGACTTCACCTTTACCGTTACGGATTTCGACCAATGTACGTAATACATCGATAATATCTTCGTGCGATAAAATACCTTCAACTTCACGTGACTTCTGGTCAGTACCCACTTCGTAAGGACGACCCAGACGACGGTTGAACTTCATACGACCCACTGGAGAAAGGTCATAACGCTCAGAAGAGAAGAACAGGTTATTGAACAGGTTCTCAGCAGCTTCTTTTGTTGGTGGCTCACCCGGACGCATAACTTTATAGATTTCAACCAGCGCTTCTTCACGGCCAGTTGTGGTATCTGCACGTAACGTATCTGCAATGAACGGACCACGGTCGATGTCATTGGTAAACAGGATATTAAACTGTTTAACACCGCCTTCTGCCAACTTCACCATGACTTCATGGCTCAATACGGTATTGGCAGGAATCACATCACCACTTTTCAGCGTGATATCTTCAGCGGTAATACGCTCATATAAGTACTCATCAGGTACTGAAAGCTTAGACAGGTTCGCAGCTTCCATTTGACGTACATGACGTGCGTTAATACGTTTACCCTGCTCAACAATGGTTTTGCCATCATTGTCCAGAATATCAAATTGCGCCATCTCACCACGTAAGCGGTCTGGAACAAGATCAATTTGATAGCTGCCCATATCCAGATAGACAGGAACTTTTTCGTAGAACAGATTCAGGATCTGTTCGTTGGTATAGTTCAGGGCACGCAAGATCACGGTCGCCAACAGTTTACGACGACGGTCAATACGTACAAAAACCAGATCTTTTGCATCAAATTCAAAGTCTAACCATGAACCACGGTAAGGAATGATACGTGCTGAATACAACACTTTACCGCTTGAGTGGGTTTTACCCTTGTCATGGTCAAAGAATACACCTGGAGAACGGTGTAACTGAGATACGATTACACGCTCAGTGCCGTTAATCACGAACGTACCGTTATCGGTCATGAGTGGCATTTCACCCATGTAAACTTCTTGTTCACGAACGTCTTTAATTGATTTCGTTTCACGATCTTTAATGATCAAACGAATTTTTACGCGCATTGGTGCTGCATAAGTTGAACCACGTAAAATACATTCACGCACGTCAAACTCAGGCTTACCAAGGCTATACTCAACAAATTCTAAAGCAGCATTGCCAGAATAACTTTCAATAGGAAAAACTGAACGAAATGCGGCTTGGAGACCGATATCTTCGCGATTTTTTGGTGATTTACCGCCCTGTAAGAATGTACGGTACGAATCGACCTGAATCGAAAGTAAGTACGGTGCTTCCATTACGTGGGGCAATTTACCAAAATTCTTACGGATCCGTTTCTTTTCGGTATATGAGTATGCCATCTGGAGTCCTCGGAAAGTAAACTAAACCCGCCTGCAGAACGGGCTTAGAAGGAATTACGCAGGCCGATATGGCCACCACTGTTTACAAATGCTGCAATTTTTAGTGGTATTAAAACGCTTAACAATATTTTTATAAGCAAAAAAATATTGGTAAGCGTTTGATTTTTATTAATTTTGCTCAAACAATACGCGATTTACACGCAAAACTAACAAAAAACGAGCCGATTATTGTAACGCAAAAAGGCTGATGACCCAAGAGCCATCAGCCATTTTTTGGAGCCGATTATCAAAAAACCGACTCCCTACAGAATTACTTAAGTGTAACTGTAGCACCAGCTTCTTCAAGCTTCTTCTTAAGTTCTTCGCCTTCTTCTTTAGAAACGCCTTCCTTAAGAACAGCTGGAGCGCCTTCAACCATATCTTTAGCTTCTTTAAGACCAAGACCAGTTGCTTCACGTACTGCTTTAATTACAGCAACTTTGTTAGCACCGAAAGAAGTCAACTCAACGTTGAATTCAGTTTGTTCTTCAGCAGCAGCAGCGCCAGCGCCTGGAGCAGCAGCAACAGCTACAGCAGCAGCAGATACGTTAAATTTTTCTTCAAAAGCAGAGATTAATTCAACAAGTTCAAGAACTGTTTTTTCAGCAACTGCGTTTAAGATTTCTTCGTTAGTTAAAGCCATGAGAATAACTCCAAATGGATATTGAATGGTGTGAAAGTAGGATTAAGCCGCTTCTGACTCGTTTTTCTCTTTGAGTGCTGTAATAAGGCGACCCAATTTCGAAATAGGAGCTTGAAGAACATTGGCAAGCATAGTAAGTGCTTTTTCTTGGTTCGGAAGGTTCGCAATTACGCTAACTTCAGCACCTTTATAAACTTTGCCATCAAATGCAGCAGCTTTAAGTTCAAATGCTTTGTTAGTTTTCGCAAATTCTTCAAACAAGCGTGCAGCTGCACCCATGTCATCTTCAGAAGTAGAGAAACCGAGAATTGTTGGACCAACCAGGTCGTCATTCAAGATATCGAATTGAGTACCTTCAAATGAACGCTTAGCCAAAGTGTTACGCACGATACGTGTAGTAACACCCAACTTACGAGCTTCAACACGAAGTGTTGTTAATTGCTCTACAGTTAGGCCTTGGTAGTCAGCAACAACGGCAGAGAACGCTTTAGAAGCAACTTCGTTTACTTCTGCAACGATCTGTTTTTTGTCTTCGATAAGAAGAGCCATCGTAAAACCTCCTAACGGTGATTTATGCATCCATAACAGATGCACTCCCAATTCGTAAGCCCTATTCAGACTTACACGCGGAGGAGGAATAAATCACACCACCGCGTCTACTCAGACTGGATGATTAAGAAAAACATCCGGAAATGTTTCTCGCCTGAGGTCTTTGACGCTGATAAATATTCATTTATCAATTCAAAGTTTGCTTAGGTTGTCTCAAAGAGAAAACCTAAGGCTTTAAAATTCTGTCCAATTACTTAGAAACGTTGTTTACGTCAACGATCAGACCAGGACCCATAGTTGAGCTCAAAGTGATCTTTTTAACGTATACACCTTTAGACGTTGCAGGCTTTAACTTTTTCAAGTCTGCAATTAAAGTTTCAACGTTTTGACGTACAGCTTCTTCGCTAAAGCCAACTTGGCCAATCGCAGCGTGGATGATACCCGCTTTGTCTACACGGTAACGTGCCTGACCAGATTTAGCATTCTTAACCGCGCTAGCAACATCAGGAGTTACTGTACCCACTTTAGGGTTTGGCATTAAGCCACGTGGACCAAGAATTGTACCTAACTTACCAACAACGCGCATTGCATCAGGAGCAGCAATAACAACGTCGAAATCAAGATTTCCACCTTGAATGCTTTCAGCAAGGTCATCGAAACCAACAACATCAGCACCAGCAGCTTTTGCAGCTTCTGCAGCAGCGCCTTGAGCAAATACCGCTACACGTACAGTTTTACCAGTACCTGCAGGCAAAGTCGTCGCGCCACGAACAACCTGGTCAGATTTACGTGGATCTACACCAAGGTTTACAGCGATATCTAAAGATTCTTTGAACTTCGCAGCTGGAAGGCTGTTAAGAACTTGTACTGCTTCTTCCAAAGTGTAAACTTTGTTTGCTTCAACAGCAGCAGCAATGGCTTTTTGACGTTTAGTTAACTTTGCCATGTCTTATAGCTCCACTTCCAAGCCCATAGAACGTGCAGAACCAGCGATGGTACGAACACGAGCGTCTAGATCAGCACCAGTCAAGTCCGGTTCTTTAGTAGTCGCGATTTCTTCTAACTGAGCACGAGTCAACTTACCAACTTTAGTTTTGTTTGGTACAGAAGAACCCTTTTGAATACCAGCAGCTTTCTTAAGAAGAATAGATGCAGGCGGAGTTTTCATGATGAAAGTGAACGACTTGTCGTTGTACACTGTGATCACGACAGGAATTGGCAAACCAACTTCAAGTTTTTGTGTAGCAGCATTGAATTCTTTACAGAATGCCATGATGTTTACACCACGTTGACCTAAAGCAGGACCAATTGGTGGAGATGGATTCGCTTTACCAGCTGGAACTTGCAGCTTGATATAGCCGTCAATCTTCTTAGCCATTGAAAATTACCTCTGGGTACAGACGCCGTTAGGCTCCCCAAAAAATTAAACAACACCGAAGTGTTACAACAACAATGCCCGATCAGATCGGGCGCTTATCAACCAGGGCAGATTAAACCGTCTTTTCGACTTGGCGAAATTCGAGTTCAACCTGTGTTGGTCGATTAAATACATTAATCGTCAACGTTAAACGTGACTTATCGTATTGAACTTCCTCCACGACCCCTTTAAAGTCAGTGAACGGACCGTCAATAACGAGCAATTCTTCACCTGGTTCAAACATCGTCTTAGGACGAGGTGCTTCACCAGTATTACGTACACGTGCAAGAATCGCATCCGCTTCGCGTTGTGAAATTGGTGCCGGTTTTTCTGGTGTACCACCGATAAAACCAAGTACCTTTGGACATTCTTTTACGATATGCCAAGTATCATCATTCATTTCCATTTCGACCAATACATAGCCCGGAAAGAATTTACGCTCAGACTTACGCTTCTTGCCATCCTTCATTTCCACTACTTCTTCAGTAGGGACAAGGACTTCACCAAAACTATCAGCAACAGTGCTGCGCTGGATTCGGTCATTAAGTGAACGCATCACTTGTTTTTCAAAACCTGAATAGGCATGAATAATATACCAACGTTTCATCGCACTCTTACCCGATAATTAACTTAATAAACCAACCTAACCCGTAATCGAAACACCATAAAACCAATGATGCAACCACTACAACCAAAAGCACTTGCCACGACGTCGTGATCGTCTCTTGTTTTGTTGGCCAGGTCACTCGACGCAGTTCAATTCGCGCATCTTGCAACAAACGCACAAAGCCTTTGCCTTGATGGGTGGCGTATAATAAACCTAAAGCGACGACGATACAAGCCAAAATTACCCCAACGCGCACCCAAATATCATTTGCTGGTGCCCAATAGGCAGGTAAATGCTGATTTACCAATGCTGAACCGATCAATAAAGCGATAGCAATCAACCACAAGACAGCATCAAGTGGCGTACCAGTGCTTACAACTTCTGCAGCATTATTTCTTTGAGGGATTGGCGCGTCGCTTAATGCGTCACGCGATTTATCATTCGACATTTTTTTACTCGTCGTAGAATTCGCGACTTATTATATGACAACTCAGCCAGAATTAAGCTTTTTTATAAAAAAAAAGTGGCAGGCCAGGAGGGACTCGAACCCCCAACATTCGGTTTTGGAGACCGACGCTCTACCAATTGAACTACTGGCCTATTATGCAAATCGAAAGCCGAAGCTTCCGATTTGAGTGTAACACAGTATTGGGCTTATGCAGTTACTTTAGCAACAACACCAGCACCTACAGTACGACCACCTTCACGGATCGCAAAACGTAGACCTGGGTCCATTGCGATCGGGTGGATCAATTCTACTGACATTTCTACGTTGTCACCA
>NZ_JSUS01000033.1 GCF_000805455.1 Acinetobacter sp. A47 | reverse complement strand
CTGCAGTGGTAAGGGCAAGGTTATGGCACGCCAATACTTGTAGGCAGGGTTGATAAGATCAAAGAAAGCCTTGACCTGATAGGGGTAGATTCCATCGAGGGTATTACCATCGCAAACGCTGCGATTTCCTATCGCAATGACGTATACATAGACTACCTGTAAAGTAAACTTCAGCGTATGGGGCGCTTGTATTTTTTTTTTTGAAGAACTGGGAATCACAGGCCTGAAGCCTACGGGTTTTCGCTTCAAGCAATACGCCATTGATGAAGAATTGAAGGGCGCTGACGTACTGGACATCGGCAGCAACTGCGGTTTTGTCTCAGTATATTGTTCGCGACTGGCGAAATCCGTGACAGCCGTCGAACT
>NZ_JSUS01000010.1 GCF_000805455.1 Acinetobacter sp. A47 | reverse complement strand
TACAAGTAAGTACCTAGCAAGTATTCGTATTTTAAGATTACTACGTATTTTCAGAATTTTTAACCTTACACGATTTACACGTGGGAAAAATGTGTTGGTGTTAGGGCTGAAAGAAAGTAAAGATAAAATCATCGTTTTCTTATCATTTGTAGTATTAATTGTTGTTGTAATTGGCTCTATCATGTATATGGTTGAACATGATCATCCTGAATCTGGATTCACAAGTATACCAATTAGTATTTATTGGGCAATTGTCACTTTAACAACAGTAGGTTATGGCGATATTTCTCCTGTCACTGGTTTGGGACAATTTTTAGCGTCTGTTGTTATGATTATAGGTTATGGTGTAATTGCTGTTCCCACAAGTATTGTGACGATGGAAATGAATAAAGCTTCAAAAACAAAAGAAGATATTCCTAC
>NZ_JSUS01000003.1 GCF_000805455.1 Acinetobacter sp. A47 | reverse complement strand
CATTCCTTCTGGTAATCGAGAAACTTTTGCATTTAATCTTGAGTCGTTTAATGATTGAAACTTTACTGTTACTGGTTCATAAATCTTTACAAATTCTTTTAAAGGTATTCCTTCGTTTTTAGCATTTTTTAAAGTATTATTTTCATAAAAAAGTTGTGTTCCTAATTTTTCAACTTCTTCTTTATCAGCAGTATTTTTTAATTTGATAAATAATCCCGAACCATAATTTCCCCATTGATCTTTTGTGTCTTCTAAACGCGTATAGATATTTGAAACAACCATTTTAGGTTGAAAACTAGTATACTTGTTTGTTTTAAAAACTCCATAAATAGGCATTTTTCTGCCATCAAAAGTTGTCAAAGTCTTTCCAACAGGATTTTCAGTACTAAAGATTTTAGTTGCCTCTTTTTCTTCTAATGC
>NZ_JSUS01000034.1 GCF_000805455.1 Acinetobacter sp. A47 | reverse complement strand
GATATCGTCCGTGGGGTTGTCGGCCGTGGGGAACACATACGCGCCGTCGCGATCGCGCATGCCGAAGCGCGGCGGGGTCTTCTCGCGCTCGGCCGTGTCGATGAAGTCGAGGTTCACGAACTGCTGTCCCGTCAGCAGGCTCGCGCTCTTGAGCTGCGCGCGCATGCCGTTCTTCACCAGCACGTCGAACTGCGTGCGGACGTCTTCGGCGGCGTGCTGAGGGTTGTCGTCGCGGATGTCCATGCCGAGGCGGGTGGGGTACAGCGTGGCCGTGACCGGCAGCACGAACTCGTGGCGCTTCTTGCTGTAGTGGATGCCGATCGACTTGATCTCGCCCACGTTGATGCCCTTGAATTCCACCGGCGCGCCCACGTTGAGCCCGCGCAGCGAGCGGTGGAAGTACATCACCACGGTCTGCGAC
>NZ_JSUS01000046.1 GCF_000805455.1 Acinetobacter sp. A47 | reverse complement strand
GTGCGCGTTTGCAGATCAACCTCAAACCGTTGGATGAACGTGATGATCGGGTGCAAAAAGTCATCGCCCGTCTGCAAACGGCGGTGGATAAAGTGCCGGGCGTCGATCTCTTCCTGCAACCAACGCAGGACCTGACCATCGATACTCAGGTCAGCCGCACCCAGTACCAGTTTACCTTGCAGGCCACGTCACTGGATGCGCCCAGGACCTGGGTGCCACAGTTGATGGAAAAACTCCAGCAGCTGCCACAGATTTCTGATGTCTCCAGCGACTGGCAGGACAAAGGGCTGGTGGCGTATGTCAATGTTGATCGCGACAGCGCCAGCCGTCTGGGGATCAGCATGGCGGATGTCGATAACGCCCTGTACAACGCGTTTGGTCAGCGACTGATTTCCACTATTTATACTCAGGCTAACCAGTAT
>NZ_JSUS01000059.1 GCF_000805455.1 Acinetobacter sp. A47 | reverse complement strand
TGAAGGCCGTCATCTTGTTGCGTGGTGGATAGCAGATTCAGCGGAGGCAGAGGTTGATGCTTCAGAGCTGCATGCCTGGTTAGCACGTGAGTTACCGGACTATATGGTACCGAGAAGTTATGTGCGTCTGGACAGTTTCCCGCTGACACCAAATGGCAAGCTGGACAAACGTGGTTTACCAATGCCGACAGAAGACAGCCTGATTCGTGGTCTATATGAGGCTCCGAAGGGTGAGGTAGAGGAGCTACTGGCGAAGCACTGGTGTGAACTGCTTGGAATCGAGCAGGTGAGTCGTAATGACAGCTTCTTCATGCTGGGCGGTAACTCGTTACTGGCAGTGCGTCTGGTGAGCCGTTTAAGAAGTGCCGGTTATACGCTTGGCTTACAGGATATCTTTGCCAGCCCATGTCTGGTGGATATGGC
>NZ_JSUS01000050.1 GCF_000805455.1 Acinetobacter sp. A47 | reverse complement strand
TAATATAGGTACGATAAGACAACATCGCAATTGTACGCGCCGCAATCAATCAATTTCTTCCTCCATCCTCAATTTTATCGTTAAAAGTTGAATCGGCTTCGATAGCCAAACGCTGCGATTCGTTGAACGCAATTCCCCATGGAGAATGTACCGCATTTGTCGCCAACAAAACCAAATTATCCACTTTAACTTGATCAAGTAACGTAAATTCTAACGCTTGTTGACCACCGAGTGAACCACCTATTAATAAATGAATAGTTGAAATTCCTAAATGATCTGCCAACAATTGGTGCGCATTTGCCATATCTTTTATCGTAATTGTAGGAAAATCTCGATAATAAGGCGAATTTGTTTCAGGATTTGTAGACAACGGATTTGTCGTTCCATAATTAGAACCAATCACATTGGCGCAAATAATAAAATG
>NZ_JSUS01000021.1 GCF_000805455.1 Acinetobacter sp. A47 | reverse complement strand
CAATTATTATGATGAGTCAAAATCGTCAAGAAGATAAAGATCGTGATAGAGCTGAACATGATTATAAAATTAACTTGAAAGCTGAATTGGAAATAAAATTATTAAGTGAAAAAATAGATCATTTATTGGTTCATCAGAATAAGAAATTATTAGAAATACAGGAAATGCAGATTCAGTATTTAGAGAATATCGAAAATCAAATTCTTCATACAAAAGATAAAAAAGAGAATAAAGAGGAAGAATAATGGATGATTTTATGTTTAAAGTGGTAAAAGACTTAATTATCTGAACTGAAACATTTCCATTTATTTTTCTTAAATTTGGACTTTGAAAAGTATAAACAAACAAAATAATCAAAATGTCAAAATCATTTGCTCAAATTCCTCACGCTGTTAACGAAGAGGTAAAATCATATGCTCCTGGTACGCCTGAGCG
>NZ_JSUS01000012.1 GCF_000805455.1 Acinetobacter sp. A47 | reverse complement strand
AGTCGATTTGTGAGTAATCTTTCGCTTCACCGCCGTAAGTTTTTGCACAGATTGTTGCAATCGCAGCAGTTAAAGTTGTTTTACCATGGTCAACGTGACCAATTGTACCCACGTTTACGTGTGGTTTATTACGTTCAAACTTGGCTTTAGCCATGATGATCTTCCTTTATGAACTGCTCATGAGGGTCGCCCATGAGCACTTGGTTTTTAACTAAATTTTAGTTGGGTAATATAGTAATCGAAAGATTACTCGTCGTCACCTTTTTTACCGCCAGCTTGGAACTTAGCGATAATGCCTTCAGCCACGTTACGTGGAGTTTCAGCGTATTTAGCGAATTCCATAGAATAAGTCGCACGACCTTGAGACATAGAACGCATTTGAGTCGCGTAACCAAACATCTCTGCAAGAGGAACTTCAGCCTTGATCGCTTTTGTTCCGCCAGGAAGATCGTCCATACCTTGAACCATACCACGACGACGGTTTAAGTCACCCATGATATCGCCCATGTAGTCTTCTGGAGTTTCAACTTCAACTTTCATGATCGGTTCAAGAAGAACTGGATCTGCTTTCATGAAACCGTCACGGAAAGCATATGAACCTGCCATTTTGAACGACAATTCGTCAGAGTCGACGTCATGGTAAGAACCATCATAAAGAACTGCTTTAACGCCTACAACCGGATAACCAGCCAAGACACCGTTCTTCATGCGTTCTTGAATACCTTTATCAACTGCACCGAAGAATTCTTTTGGTACTACACCACCAACAACTTCTTCAGCGAATTCGTATTCTTTACCAGCAGCTTCAACGTCAAGCGGCTCTAAACGGACATATACATGACCGAATTTACCTTTACCACCTGTTTGACGAACGAATTTACCTTCTTGCTCAACAGTTTTCTTAATCGTTTCACGATAAGCAACCATTGGTTTACCGATATTCGCTTCAACACCGAATTCACGCTTCATACGGTCAACGATGATGTCAAGGTGAAGCTCACCCATACCAGCAATAATTGTTTGACCAGATTCTTCATCAGTACGAACGCGGAATGATGGATCTTCCTTAGCCAAACGGCCTAAAGCGATAGACATTTTTTCTTGGTCAGCTTTAGTTTTTGGTTCAACAGCCAATGAAATTACTGGCTCTGGGAATTCCATACGCTCAAGTGTAATGATGTTTTTCTCATCACAAAGTGTATCACCCGTAGTAACGTCTTTAAGACCTACACACGCTGCGATATCACCTGCACGGATTTCATCAAGATCTTGACGCTCGTTTGCGTGCATTTGCACGATACGACCGATACGTTCACGCTTAGATTTAACTGGGTTATAAACCGGATCACCTTGTTTAAGAACACCAGAGTAAACACGTACGAATGTTAAGTTACCTACGAACTTGTCGTTCATGATTTTGAACGCAAGTGCAGAGAACGGCGCTTCGTCAGATGCTTCACGAGATGCTTTAGTTTCATCTTTATCGTCAAGGATACCTTCGATCGCTTTAACTTCTGTAGGCGATGGCAAGAACTGGATTACAGCGTCCAACATACGTTGTACACCTTTGTTCTTGAACGCAGAACCACAAAGCATAACCTGGATTTCAGAAGCCAATGTACGAGTACGTAAACCAGCGATGATGTCTTCTTTAGAAAGATCACCTTCTTCTAGGTACTTGTCCATTAACTCTTCAGAAGCTTCAGCAGCCGCTTCAACCATGTTGGTACGCCATTCTTGAGCAGTATCAACCAGGTCAGCAGGGATATCGCCGTATTCAAACTTCATACCTTGAGAAGCTTCATCCCAAATGATTGCCTTCATTTCGATAAGGTCAACAACACCTTGGAATGTATCTTCAGCACCGATTGGCACAACGATTGGCACAGGGTTACCGCCCAAACGTGTTTTCATTTGTTCAACAACACGGAAGAAGTTGGCACCAGTACGGTCCATCTTGTTCACGAATGCTAAACGAGGCACTTTATACTTGTTCGCTTGACGCCATACAGTTTCAGACTGAGGCTGTACACCACCAACTGCACAGTAAACCATGCACGCACCGTCAAGAACACGCATAGAACGTTCAACTTCAATCGTGAAGTCTACGTGTCCCGGTGTATCAATTACGTTGATACGGTGTTGCGGGAATTGGTTAGCCATACCAGACCAGAAACAAGTTGTAGCAGCCGAGGTAATGGTAATACCACGCTCTTGCTCTTGTTCCATCCAGTCCATTGTTGCTGCACCGTCGTGTACTTCACCGATTTTGTGAGATACACCTGTGTAGAACAAGATACGTTCAGTTGTAGTTGTTTTACCTGCGTCAATGTGCGCAGAAATACCGATGTTACGGTAACGAGTAATAGGGGTTTGGCGAGCCATGATGTCTACATTCCTAAATGTTATATTTAAAACAGGACGCACCAATTAAATTGATGCGCACGAATATCCAGGCAGGCAACTTAAATACCCGCAAAGCCTCCACTTTGATAGAGAGCGATGTTGAATCGAGCTGCAGTACGCATGAATATTCTCCTGATTAGGGACTGTTTTATCCGCTTAGAAACGGTAGTGAGAGAAGGCTTTGTTGGCTTCAGCCATACGATGCACGTCTTCACGTTTTTTGATCGCTGCACCTTTACCTTCAGCTGCATCAAGCAACTCACCAGCAAGACGTAAAGCCATCGTTTTTTCAGAACGCTTAGCAGCAGCATCTACTAACCAACGCATTGCTAAGGCAGTACGACGGGATGGGCGTACTTCCATAGGTACTTGATAAGTAGCACCACCAACACGGCGTGCTTTTACTTCGACCATAGGACGAACTTTTTCAAGAGTGCTCTCGAAGAATTCAACTGGGTCTACTTTGTTTTTTTCTTGAACGCGGTCTAAAGCACCGTAAACGATACTTTCAGCAATAGATTTTTTACCATCTTGCATTACGTGGTTCATGAATTTAGCGATTGTTTGGCTGCTGAATTTTGGATCTGGAAGGATCTCACGAGCAGCGACTACGCGACGTCTTGGCATTTTAATACACCTAATAATATGACACTTCAGGATAATCCAGCAGTTTGTACAAGTGTCATGTACACGACGCTGGCCTTACTATACGTCGCTTGAATTACAAATCTATGAAGAATTCAAACAAGCGAAACGCTAAAGGGTTGCTTGGGCTAGTAACCTAGAATTACTTCTTAGGACGTTTAGCACCGTATTTAGAACGTGACTGGTTACGATCTTTAACGCCAGCACAGTCTAAAGAACCACGAACGGTATGGTAACGTACACCTGGTAAGTCTTTAACACGACCACCACGGATAAGAACAACACTGTGCTCTTGCAGGTTATGGCCTTCACCACCGATGTAGCTAGATACTTCAAAACCTGAAGTCAAGCGAACACGGCAAACCTTACGCATTGCTGAGTTAGGTTTTTTAGGTGTAGTAGTATAAACACGTGTACATACACCACGACGTTGTGGACAAGCCTTCAACGCAGGAACTTTTGATTTTTCAATCAAAGTCGTACGACCCTTACGGATCAACTGATTTGTTGTTGCCATTTGGCAATTCTCCCGTTATTAAACAACCTTAAAAAAAGCAAATAACCTCTTTTTAAGGGCACATAATTGTAAGCCAAGAAGTAAAAATGGTCAACATGACAAATGCTGACCATTTCTTGACTTTGTTACGTTTTGATATCAGAGATATCGACAGCTATTAGCTGTGTTTGGTAGAAGCAGGCTCTACATCCAGTGGTTTTGCTTCAGTGCCGGACTCCGTTGCAAACTCGTCAAATTCTTCATCCTGTTTGTCTTTCAAGGCGGGCTGCTGTTCTGTGTGTTCATGTTCAACCACGTATTGCTCTGCAAGCTGCTGAATGCCCTCTTCCACTTTTTCATCTACAGGTGGCTTGTCAGCCGTGGTTTCTTTGGCCTGGATTGAGACATGGGTAATGACATCATTTTTAGGGGCATCTAGGTTTGCAGCCTTATGGGTATCAGCTTCCGATACGTTTAACAGGCGCGGCGTGGTTTTTTTCAATAATGCTTCAGCTTTATAATAGGCCTCTAATGGGGAAATATTTTCCTCCGAATGCTCGTTTAAGTAGAAACGTGCAGCTCCAAAAACAGATTGTGCCTTGTGTCCTACATCTTCAAGCAACCGCCAGCTATAAAAACCACTTAATGCCGCTCCGGCAACAGGTGTCAGCTTGCCCACCACAGACACTTGAGGAATATGGTTTAACCACTCCCACTTGAATTGCCCTTCGTCATTCACCAGCCATTTCTTAACCAGATCAAAATCATTGTCTGATCCGAGCAATTGTTGGAATTGCTGTAAATCATGTGTTTCCAGCATCGACTTCAGTGCCTTCAAGGCCACCAGCAAGGTTTGTTTTTCTGCAACCAGACTGAGATCAATTTCTTTAAAGATAAATGCCACGATGTCCTGATCGGCCTGTTCTGACAAATCAAAGCCATGTGAGCGGCCAGTCTGATAGATTGTACGCAAGGTCAAGACAATTGAAGCGGGAATATCAATCGCCGCGCCCCAGACACCTGTTGCCCCGGTCACTGCACCCTGCACTGCTGCCAATAACTTGTTCTGCTCAATCAACGCCTGACTTAAACGCTGTGAACGTCCCGTATCTGTAGTGAGCTCCATAATGTCCTTGACCCCGGCCTCTTCAAGGATCTTTTCTGTCAGGGAGCTATTTGAACTAAACTCGTTGAGCCACTGGAATAAATAGTCAGATGCTTTTTCACTCAAATCAGGCGAGACAAAAGAGGCGATCCGGTTCACACGGCTGTAATGACGGCCCAGAAACTGATGTGAAAGTTTTGGAAACTGTTGACGTAGCATCTGTTGCGGGCTTTCGTATTTCTCCACTTCAAACGGGCTTTTAAAACGTGCCTTGCCTTCAACCGTATTTGAAGCGTTTGCAAGATCAGCCCCAGATGTAACTGGCGCCACTTGAAGTTTTTGTAATTCTGAACTGAGCTTTTTAGCCACTCCAAAGGCCTGTGCAAATAAACCTGAAGATTGCTTGTTTTTAGATTTTGTCATCAAGTACCTCTGTTATGTAAGCTGTGCATGTCTAGGTAAATACTAGGTTGAATGCAGATTTATCTCAACTTTTATGTGTGTACTTTCATTACGTTTCGTCACCATAAATGCAATATTTACGAATATTTACATAACTGGAAATAGACATAAAATTTGCCATAAGAAATAAAAAACCTTTCTGCTATCATGGTGTCATTCACTCATAAGCCATTTTCATCGTTATTTTCTCCTCAATTGTATTCATAGCGAGATACACAGGGCTTGGTATTACCATAAAAGGGATCTGTAAATGAAACGTGTTGTAATCACTGGTATGGGCATTAACTCATGTATCGGTAACTCTTTAGAAGAGGTCACTCATTCTTTAAAAAATGGAATCTCGGGAACACGTTTTAACCCAACTTATGCCGAACTTAATTTTAAGAGTCATGTCAGCGCAGCAGCTGAGCAGGATTTTGACGGAATCGACCGTAAACTGAAACGCTTCATGGGCGTATGTGCCATGTATGCCTATAACGCTGCAATCGCAGCCGTAGAACATGCAGGCCTGAAACAAGAAGACCTGGCCAACAACCCACGTTACGGCATTGCGGGCGGTTCAGGTGGCAACTCAACAGCCTCTGTTGCAGAGATGGTTAAATTGCTAGAAGAAAAAGGTGCGCGTAAAATCGGTCCTTTCTTCGTTCCCCGCAACATGAGCAACACCATTACCGCCAACGTTGGTGTGGCCTTAAAACTTCAAGGGATCGCCCATTCTATTACCAGTGCATGTGCAACTTCTGCCGATGCCATCGGTTATGCCTACAACCTGATTCAGCTGGGCAAACAGGACCTGATGCTAGCGGGTGGCGGTGAAGAAGACCATTGGTCACAAAGCTTGCTGTTCGATGCCATGGGAGCATTGTGCTCAAAGTATAACGACACACCGGAAACCGCATCTCGTCCATATTCAAAAGACCGCGACGGTTTCGTCATCGCAGGTGGCGGCGGTTTCGTGGTACTTGAGTCACTTGAACATGCGCAGGCGCGTGGTGCAAACATTCTGGCTGAAGTGGTTGGCTATGCTGCCAATAGTGATGGTGCAGACATGGTTGCACCAAGTGGTGAAGGTGCAACACGCTGTATCATCATGGCACTGGATGAAGCAAAACAGCATGGTGTAGAGCATATTGACTACGTCAACACACACGGTACTTCAACACCAGCAGGTGACGTAACCGAACTTAAAGCAATGGAACGTGCATTTGGTGAAGGCAAGGTTCCACCACTGAGCTCGACCAAATCCATGACTGGTCACAGTCTGGGGGCTGCTGGTGTTCAGGAAGCCATTTACTCTGTATTAATGATGCAAAATGACTTCATTGCACCTAACATTAACGTGACCGAGCTGGATGAAGGCGCACAAGGTTTCGATATTGTACTTGAAAAACGCGAGGCAAAACTGAATACTGTGATGAGTAACAGTTTCGGCTTTGGCGGTGTAAACGCCTGCCTTATTTTCAAGAAGTGGGATGCGTAGAGGGTCTGTTGACATTTCACAAATGCTTGCGGCCAAGGGTATTTTAAGCCAATCCAGACATGACTAGAGCAATCCGGTCATTTCAGGTGATGAGCAATCCTTATAGCTGTGTAACATAATGCAGCTTCAGGAACAGCGTTCCGCAAATAAAATATCCCTGAGCCAAAGTGTGATGGCTAAAACTTCGTTATGACATCTGTCCATGCAAATCTCATGGTCAGATGTCATGTCGTTTTCAGGGTTTGGATCGATCACGAGCATGACTAAATATCAGCCCCCTCCTCTCACTGAGGATTATCGATGGATGCACCTTCTGATGCTTTCTTGTGGGTAAAAGCATTACATATTATTGCGGTAGTTTGCTGGTTTGCAGCATTGTTCTACCTTCCTCGTCTCTATGTCTACCACGCCATGAGTGAAGATGCTGTCAGTCATCAACGCTTTGAGGTGATGGAACGCAAGCTGTATCGCGGCATTATGTGGCCGTCTATGATTGCCACCTTAGTTACCGCCCACTTTCTGGTCGACTGGGGAGATGCAACCCGGCATTATCATGACGCCTTATGGTTTTATCTCAAGGTAGGCTTGGTCGGCCTGCTGGTGATTTATCACCTGGTATGTGGTTATTACCGTAAAAAGCTGATTGGCAATGCCCATTACAAGTCACATAGGTTCTGGCGCTTCTTTAATGAGATGCCAACCCTGATTTTATTTGCAGTGGTTATTTTAGTTGTTGTAAAACCTCAGTTTTAACTGAGGTTTTTTTATTCTAGAATAAAATAAATCCTGTATTGTTCATGTTTGAAGGTCAGATGATCAAAGTAATTCAACAAGGGCTAGATCAATTAAAAAACCGGTTCATTTCCAGCCTGATGCTTTACCTCAAAATGAATCAGTTTCACTATCGCGGCTTAACTTCTGGCGAGATTGAAATGGCACGTCCTGTGTTTGGCAACCTGATTGACTATACCGCGGTCAAGATTTTTAACACCCCTTACCTGCCTTGGCAACCCGACAATATTTTCATGGCCCCCAACGGCAACCTGTTTGTCCATCAAAAATATTTTTGTGCCGATTATTCAAAGTGCTCAATCGCCTTGCAGGGGATTTTTATCCATGAACTGGCACATATTTTACAGTTTCAACAGCAGACCAATGTCATCCTGAAAGGAGCCATCCTGCAACTCGGGTATTACCTCAGCTTTAAGTATTACGATCCTTATCAATACCAATTCGATCCCGATAAGGCTTTCTGCGACTATAACATCGAACAACAGGGAGATATTGCCCGCGATATCTTCTTAAAAAGAATTCCCAATATTATTTTGAGGACATAAAAAAGCCCTGTCATTGATTTACAGGGCTTTTTAGATAGGGCTAGCGCAAAGATTATGCAGTCGTGCCTTTACCCGTTTTTTGTGCAGGTTCATAGTCAACATCCATATCAGTGGTAAAATCTACACGCATTGCATCCTTAACAATGGTTCCCATACGTCCTACGCCAATCGCCAGACCCAAGGTGATGACAGGTAGCAAGATCGTTGAAGTCATGATTTGTTTACCTCGTTTATTTAAAAGATGAATCTCATGTTTAAGCGTGTGGCTCTTGCTCACGGAACATGACTGTACCAATACGGCCCACCACGACAGCCAGACCAAATGCAATCACCGGGAATAATAAAACTGACATATTCACCACCTCTTCATTTACGTGTCTTCATACACCTGAACTATCTCAAAATGTATAGTCATTCACATTATTAGCGATCATAGCAGTGCACAAATGTACACTCAAGTGTAGCAATAATATTCCCGACAAACGGCAAACCGTACCCAAAAACAAAATAAAATTTTGATATTGTTATCTTTTATAAAAAGTACAGATGTTTCATTTTTTCTATTATTTTTCATAAATTGTCTAAAAGCTGTTCTTTTTATTAGAAATTTCAGCAGTGTGAGATACCGTAACAAAGGCGTCATGCCAATATGCGAAGATGACATGAAAAAAACCTGACGGGGTTATATTAAATTTATCCACATTCATGCACTATAACTACCTAAACATTGAGAAATGTTGCTTTTTCATACAGAAAAACTCGTTATTTTTACGCAGAAAAATGTGCATTTGGTATATATTAGTAAACTTGTCATTTTTCTTTAAGATATAAAATGTTTGGCGCCCTGATATACAATTTTTTTTAATAATTATACTTATACAAATCAAAAACTTGTGTATCAAAACTTGTTAAGACTTAGGATTAGGTTTGAATGAAAAATTTTAAAGTTGCCCTTGCTCAGTTCTCTCCGCATATTGGCAATATTGACTCAAATACCCAGAAGATGATTGAGCAAGCAAATTTAGCGAAACAACAACAGGCTGATTTGATCATCTTTCCTGAATTATCTACACTCGGCTACCCTGCGGAAGATTTAATCCTCCGTCCCAATCTGCAAAAACGCACCCAGAAAGCGTTTGCCCAGCTGAGTGAAGTTAAAGACATCGTCATGGTGTTTGGCTTTGTACACCAGACTGAAGACGGCCATCGTTATAACTCTGCTGCAGTCATGAAAGACGGTCAGGTCTTAGGCGTTTACAACAAGCACAACCTGCCAAATTACGGCGTGTTTGATGAAAAACGTTACTTCCAGGAAGGCCATCAGCATCTTGTATTTGAGTATCTAGGACACAAGTTTGGTGTGCTGGTGTGTGAAGATGTCTGGTCGCTCAATACCGTGAAGCAGCTCAGCCAGTTAAATGTTGAAACCGTACTTGTGTTAAATGCCTCACCTTATGAGGTTGGTAAACCACAACACCGTATTCAGACCCTGAATGAACTGGCTAAACAACTGCATCTCAATATTGTGTATGTTAACCAGGTCGGTGGACAAGATGACCTGATCTTTGATGGAACAAGTTTTGTCAGCAACAAGAATGGACAACTGGCCTTGCAGGCACCAAGCTTCCAGGAAGCTGTCTATTTTGCCGAATATGATGCAGAACAAAAGCAGTTCAAGATTGCTGAGGCCATTCCGGCTCTGGATACCTTTGCTGAAATTTATCAGGCACTGGTGATGTCAACCCGCGACTATGTACAGCGCTCTGGCTTCCCGGGTGTCATTCTCGGATTATCGGGCGGGATCGATTCGGCCTTGACACTGGCAATTGCAGTCGATGCAATTGGTGCTGATAAAGTCCAGGCCGTGATGATGCCTTATACCTATACCTCTCAAATGAGTGTAGAAGATGCTACAGAACAGGCACGCCGTATGGGGGTAACTTTCGGTATTGCCGAGATTCATCCAATTGTAAACAGCTTCATGCAGACCCTGTTCCCGTTCTTTGGCAATGCACCGGCAGATGCAACAGAAGAAAACCTGCAGGCGCGTACCCGTGGCACCTTGCTGATGGGCCTGTCGAACAAGTTTGGCAACCTGGTGCTTGCTACCGGCAACAAATCCGAGATTTCAGTGGGTTACTGTACGCTTTATGGTGATATGGTCGGTGGCTTCTCGGTACTTAAAGATGTCTACAAAACCATCGTGTTCGAACTGGCAAAATACCGTAATACCCTGGAAGATACACCAGTGATCCCGGAACGTGTGATTAGCCGTCCACCATCAGCAGAGCTGCGTCCAGATCAAAAAGATCAGGACTCATTACCTGCTTATGATGTACTTGATGCCATCTTGTATGCTTATATAGAAGAAGACCTCAGCCAGGCCGAAATCATTGCCAAAGGTTATGAAAGCGATGTAGTCGAAAAAGTGATTCGTCTGGTTGATCGCAATGAATACAAGCGTCGTCAGGGCGCGATTGGGCCACGGATCAGTTCACGTGCTTTCAGTCGTGAACGACGCTACCCGATCGTCAACGGATGGACCGCGAATGACTGAAAAAATTGTTTCTGAAAAGTCACAATTACTTGCTCAAGCACTTTTGCTTGAGCAAGTTAAGTTTTATAAAAATCAACTTACAACCCAACTTTCCGCTGATTTCTTTCAGCAATTTATCCAGCTCTTTTTGCAACATGCACCCAATATTCAGCTTAAAGAAGTGGTTGAACTAGCGCAAATCCAGGCCGTCGTTAAACGCTATGCGTTTGAAATGCAACTGGGTGCCGGTTTACTGGAGTTTATTGGAGAAATCGCACAAAGACTCCATGTCTTTTCTTTACAGTCATCAGCCCAGTTACAGGATGTATTTTCAGATCACCAGTTTGAAATGTGGCTCTCCAAGTTTTTAGAACTGGAAAATATCCGTCATTATTTAAATCAATTTTTAAAAGACAGTCCTTCTATCCAGCAATTATGCCAATACATTGCAACCACGACCTTACAAAACAAGTTACCTAAATTGTTTACTCACTCAGATGAAGACAGAATTTCTGCAAGTAAGTATGAGTGGCAACAAAAACTAAAAAGCTTTTCCCATCGTCAGCAACAGCGCATTGAACAGAAACTTGAAGAAAGTATTGCCCGGTTTATTCAGGAGCAGCTCGCCGATCTTAGCCTGCTGTCTAATGATGATCTGGAAAGTCTGACGCGTAATGTCTGGGACGACAATAAAAGCAAACCGCTATCGGAATATACCCGGCAGGTTACCCCTCTGGATGTAGAAGAATTTTTTGTGATGATCTATGAGTACTGGAAAGAGTTGCGCCAGTCTGCTTTCATACAGGACTTAATCCTCTACGGCGTCAAGGTTTTTTATGATTTCTATAAGGATGAAAGCCTGGCCGATGTCTTTGCTGCGATTGGCCTGGAAGAAGCCGACCTGCTCAATGAGGCGGTGCGCTTCTATCCCAAAGTGGTCGCTGCTTTAGATGAGCACGCTGTACTTGAACCGATCATTACATTGGTCTTAAAACCGTTCTATGACAGCGCTGGTACGCTCACAACCATCGAAAAACACTTATAAAAATAAAGCCTGTAAATAAATTATTTACAGGCTTATGTGTATCACATCAAGTATTTTCAAATCATACAGATAAAAAGAAACCACGCAGGAGCGTGGTTTTTAAAATGGTGGCTATGACGAGACTTGAACTTGTGACCCCCGCATTATGAGTGCGGTGCTCTAACCAACTGAGCTACATAGCCGTAAACTGTATGCGCATTATCTAGTGTTATGCACTAAGGGTCAAGTGTATGACCTTGAAAATAGAAGACATATGTGTGGTTTTTGCACAAAGGCACCCTCAATTGTACATTTTTTAATTCAAGCCTCCATTTCATAGAGCTTATTGCTCAACCATATCCTCTCCAACGGATCAAGAGCTGACTTTTAAACTTGATGTTTTTTGTTTATATGAAGTGTAAGAGCAACCAATACATGCCACAACAATCATGATAATTGCCATAACCTGATAAGTATTTAATGCTTCAGCTAAAATAAACCATGCCGCCAGAGCACTGATGGCAGGTGAAGCACTGAGCAAGATTCCGAACACATGCGCTGCCAGCCGTCTCATCGCGACAATATCCATTAATAAAGGAATCATGCTAGAGAATAAGGAAACAAATACACAGGTAAAGAATACCTTATAAGAACTTAGCACCAGATCGAGGTGCTGTGCGCCGAGTGGTGCTGCACACATGGTCGCCACCAGCATTCCGACCGCCACAGAACTGCCGCCAGATGAAGCAACTCGTCGTCCATAGATAATATACAGTCCCCAGCACACGGCGGCGGCCAAGGCCAGCCCCATGCCCTGATAGCTAAAATTCTGGTTAACCCCCCCCAGCGGCAAGATAAGAATCCCGATCAGGGCACAACCGGCCCACAGCAAGTCCTGTTTTCTTTTTGACGTTAACATGGCAACGGTCAAAGGTCCCAACACTTCAATTGAAATGGCAAGGCCAACTGACATATAGGCAAAAGCTTTATAAACCAATACATTCATGCCACTAATAAACATGCCGTAAATCAGCAGATTGCCCCAGTTTGTTGTCTGTTGGGAAAACAGCTGCCATGGCCGGAAAATGAAAAACAAGAGCATGGCCGATAAACCCAGCCGAACCAGAGCAACTGTTTCTGGCCCCAGGACAGGAAACAGGGTTTTGGCCACAACGGCCCCCAGCTGTACAGATACCAAAGATAAACAAGCGGCGAGAAATCCGATGCCTTGCCTAGAATCCAGTCCGACCATGTCCATGTCCTGCAATATAGAGATGCAATTTTAGTTCACACCCCAGCAGTTAATTGTGCAATTTCATGCAAGAATACGAGTAAATTACTCTTTATATTTCTTAGGACGAGAGATTTAATCGTGTCAGATATTTCACTGGATCAATTCGATTACGCCATTTTAAGGCAGTTACAACATGACAATAAAATGTCGCACCGAAAAATTGCTGAACTGGTCAACCTGTCACAAGCCTCGGTGCAACGACGGATTGCCAGACTGGAGCAAGAACAGGTTATTGAGAAGAACTGTGCGGTACTCAATCCTAAAAAGTTTGGCGAAAAGATTACCTCGATTATTGAAGTACGTTTGGCCGAAGACCGCTCTATTGTGATGGACCGGGCCAAACACTATTTTGCCCATGTTGATGAAATTCAGCAGTGTTATTTCGTCAATGGCGGCGTTTCTTTTATTATCATTATGATTTCCGATACCCTGTCCCACTTTGAGGCTCTGGTTCGCAAGCATTTTGCCGACAATCAGGATGTCAGGACTTATCGGACGCTCATTGTTTTAGACCGGGTGAAAGTCGGATTAGAATTATCTATCTAGCAACAACAGATAAAAAGAGACCACGCAGGAGCGTGGTCTATAAAATGGTGGCTATGACGAGACTTGAACTTGTGACCCCCGCATTATGAGTGCGGTGCTCTAACCAACTGAGCTACATAGCCGAAAACTGTGGGCGCATTATCTTAACTTTCGCTACACACGTCAAGCACAATTTTCAAAAAATTTAGGAAGTGGGCCTATAAGCCGGGTTCTGTCGAGGACGGTCATTCCTCTAGGCGTACAATCACTCATACGCTCAAGCGACCTACCCGAATCCAGCACGGGCCGTGCCTCAGGATTCCTATTTGGTCTTGCTTCAGGTGGGGTTTACCTTGCCGTGAACTGTTACCAGACACGCGGTGCGCTCTTACCGCACCCTTTCACCCTTACCGATCCTACCTGACCTCCCTTTATTCAAGGGAGGAACGGAGGGATTGGCGGTCTACTCTCTGCTGCACTTGCCGTCGGCTTTCGCCGCCCAGGCGTTACCTGGCACCTTGCCCTTTGAAGCCCGGACTTTCCTCCCCTGCTTCAGTCACGGAGACCTCCACAGCAGCGACCGTCCGGCCCACTTCGTGGCGCATCTTATCAAAATTTGCCGTTAATTGCTCGCATTTTTTTGCGCAGTCAGTTTTTTATATTTCTGCATCAGCTCATCATGCGTCTCGGCATGCTGAGGATCGAGCGGAATACAATCGACCGGGCAAAATAACTGACACTGTGGCTGCTCATGATGACCGACACATTCTGTACACAATGCAGGATCGATCTCATAAATCAGTTCACCCATATAAATGGCTTCATTGGGACATACAGGCTCACAGACATCACAGTTAATGCATTCATCTGTAATATATAAAGACACGTTACCAACCTTGTTGATGTTTACGTTCAAAGGCCTCGACCACGACGGCAGGCACAAATTTGGTCACATCACCTTTTAAACGGGCAATTTCTCTCACCAAAGTTGATGAGATAAATGAATATTGCTCAGAGGGTGTTAAAAATACCGACTCAAAATGTGGATCAAGCTGACGGTTCATATTGGCCAGTTGAAATTCATATTCAAAATCTGAAATCGCTCTTAAACCACGAAGTACGGCTGTTGCCTTCTGTTCACGAAAAAAATTCACCAGCAAGCCATCAAAACCGACAAACTCGACATTGTTCAGATGACTTAGGGATGCTTTGGCTAATGCTACACGCTCTTCTAAACTAAACACAGGATTTTTATGATGACCAATCGCAATTGCAACGACAACTTCATCAAACATTTTTGATGCTCTTGCAACCAAATCAACATGTCCATTGGTAATTGGATCGAAAGTCCCCGGATAAATCACACGTGTTTTAGACATGCGGTGTACTCTAGTTAATGAGATAAGGTGCGTATTTTAACAAAACTTCAGCCTAAACGCTAAATTCCTAAACATTGGAAAAAGATTGCATTTTGCGGCACAATAGAAGCAATTGTGGAAGTTTGAATTATGGCGCAAGCAACAGTAGTGAAGAAACATAATGGTGGCACGATTGCTCAGAACAAGAGAGCACGCCACGATTACTTTATCGAAGAAAAATTTGAAGCAGGCATGTCCCTTCAAGGCTGGGAGGTCAAATCCCTGCGTGCCGGACGTATGAGCTTGACGGAAAGCTATGTCATTTTTAAAAATGGCGAAGCGTTTTTATTTGGCTCACAGATCCAGCCATTATTGTCAGCCTCGACCCATGTGGTTCCAGAAGCAACACGTACACGTAAATTGTTGCTGTCTCGTCGCGAGCTGGAAAAACTGTTAGGTGCAGTCAACCAGAAAGGCTATTCATGTGTGCCCCTGGCCTGTTACTGGAAGGGTCATCTGGTCAAGCTTGAAATTGCGCTGGTGAAAGGTAAACAGCTACATGACAAGCGCGCAACCGAAAAAGACCGGGACTGGCAACGTGATAAGGCACGTATGCTGCACAAATAAAAAAAACCTCCAGTCATGGAGGTTTTTTATTGCACTCGATTAAGGATGGGCATGTTTCAGGCCCAGGGTAGCCAGATAATGTCCAAACTGTCTTGCCGTTTCGAGATCACCCTCTGGTGGCGTCACTTCCACACTGGCATTGTCTGACTGGGTCATCAGGCCTAAAAAGCTGGACATGCGGTTAATATCAGATGGACTACGGCCAGTTGGCATAAATGGCAAACCAGCCCAGAGCATGCCATGCTGCATTGCAAACAGGTTAATCTGCTGTAATACAGCCAGCTTGTCACCACTGAGTCCGCCCCCATTAGTAAAACCGGCCGCCAGCTTGCCTTGCCATGTTCGTGCCAGCCAGCGCTTGGAGGAGTCTTCCATAAACTGTTTCAAGGCAGAAGTTAAGCTTCCCATGTAAGTCGGACAGCCCATCACAATGACATCTGCCTGATCCAATAGCTCCCACTGGGGTGCAGCCACAGATAGCAAATGCACTTCTGCACCTGCCTGCTCCGCCCCTTGAGCAAGGTATTGCGCAACTTTGGCGGTGTGTCCATAAGGACTATGATAAATCACACACACTTTGACTTGGGAAGCATTTAACTCAATAACAGACATGGAAAATTTAAAAACCAATGAATTTGATCAAGTTTAACATTTTTAAATGCGTCAAGGCCAACCACTCAGGCAAACAATGCAATTTATTGCATAAATACAAAGGTGGCCATACGACCGGTTTTGGCATCGCGGCGGTAAGAAAAATAATCTTCGGCTTGCTGATACGAGCATTGATCGCCCCCCAGTACGGTCTCTACGCCTAAACGCTTTAAAATAAAACGGGCAATGGCGTACAGATCGGCCTGATATTTACCTTCGGCCTGTCCTGCCATAAATGCAGCTGCCAGTTCAGGATATTTATTGCAGAACGCAGTCTTGACTTCGGCACCCACTTCAAAGCAGGGCTGGCTAATCGCCGCCCCCAACCATGCCCAGGTCGGTTGCGACTTCATTTCAGCAACCGTATTTTCCACGATTCCTGTTGCCAGTCCCCTCCAGCCTGCATGCAGATTGGCCACTTCGGTAGCATCGGCATTGCCCAGCACGACAGGCAGGCAATCGGCGGTCATCATCATCAAGGCATGGCCTGCACGTTGTGTCACCAGACCATCCCCCTCGAGGGCCACAAACGGAATTTGTTCATTTACGGTATGGCAAATGGTGCTATGCGTTTGTGTCATCCAGGTGATTTTATCCACCCCGAATTTGGCCAGCTGATTCAGCAAAATCATCCGATGTTGCTGCACCCGCTGTGCATCATCCTGCACATGCAAAGCCAGATTAAACCCCGACAGGTGGGCATTCGGTGTTGCAAGGGCCTGAGGATGTGCAATACCTGTCTGGCCCACAAATACACCTTTGGGCAGTCCCTGTACAAATTCCATAAAATCCCTCCCCTTGCGGAATATATTCCTCACCCTTTTTCAAAGGGAGGCGCTGAACAAATCATCCTTTACAAAAAAGGAGCTTTACTTAATAGGCTTCATTTTCACTGCGCAGCACTTCGACCAACTGGACAAAGTCTTCCGGCCACGGCGCTTCAAACATCATTTCTTCACCTGTACGTGGATGCACCAGCCCCAGTTTGGCCGCATGCAAGGCCTGGCGCTTGAAGCTGCGTAACATCTCCGTCAGTTTTTCTGAAGCCCCGGCAGGAAAACGTACACGATTGACATAGACAGGGTCTCCCACCAGGCCATGCCCCAGATAACTGAAATGTACACGGATCTGATGGGTACGTCCTGTTTCCAGCTGTGCCTGCACACGGGTAAAGTCACGGAAGCGTTCTTTGACGTTATAGTGTGTGACAGCATCACGGCCACCCGGCAAAATCGCCATTTTGATCCGGTCTACCGGATGGCGCTTGATCGGTTCATCAATGGTGCCACCTGCAATGATATTGCCGTAGACAATCAGGTCATAAACACGGTAAACGGTTTTCTTTGCCAGTTGCTTGCTCAGTGAAAACTGGGCTTCCAGATTCTTGGCAACAACCAGTAAGCCACTGGTGTCCTTGTCAATACGATGTACCAGACCGGCACGAGAAAGCTCGGCAAGTTTTGGCTCATGATAAAGCAAGGCATTGACCAGTGTACCGCTCGGATTGCCCGCACCCGGATGCACCACCATGCCCACTTCTTTATTGATCACAATAAGATCGTCATCTTCATAGACAATATTTAGCGGAATATTTTCCGGCTGGCTTGAGGTCTGTGCTTCAAGCTCCACCTCAAGCGTCAACAGCTCATTGCCTTCACAACGATACTTTGGCTTCACCATGTTACCATTTACCAACAGATGGCCGTCTTTCATCCACTGCTTGAGTTTTTCACGTGAAAACTCGCTCCAGACCATAGCCGCAACCTGGTCGATACGTTGCCCTAAATAGTTTTCATCGATTTGAATTTGCAACGATAAACGTGTTGCAGTTGAGTCAGAATTATGATTATCTGCATCGACAGAATCTTCGAGTAAGAAATCTGTCTCAGAGAAGTTTGAATTGGAAGATTGTGCTGAAGTCATTTGATGATCGGTACAAAAATGGTTTAATAGCACCATTGTAGCTCATTGCCCAGAATAACAGAGGAGTTTTTATGTCGCTACCACGTTATAAAATTACGGTGCTTGCACTATCTTTAGGTGTAGCGTCTGCATTTGTGGGCTGTAGCAGCAATCCAAGCAAGAAAGAAGTGGTTGATAAAGGACCACAATCAAGTGAACAGGTTTATTATGAAAAAGCCTTAAAATCACTGGAACGCAATCAATATACCGATGCGGTCAAATCACTGGAAGCCCTCGATACCTACTATCCGACCGGGCAATATACACAACAGGCACAGCTTGAACTTCTTTACGCCAAATTCAAACAAAAAGATTATGAAGGTACGATTGCACTGGCTGAACGTTTCATTCGCTTGAATCCACAGCATCCCAATGTTGATTATGCTTACTATGTACGTGGTGTAGCCAACATGGAAATGAACTATGACAGCTTGATTCGTTATACCTCATTACAACAATCACACCGTGATGTGAGTTATGTAAAAGTTGCGTACCAGAACTTTGTCGAGCTGATCCGCCGTTTCCCAAGTAGCCAATACTCGGTAGATGCTGCCCAGCGCATGAAATTTATCGGTCAGGAACTGGCTGAAAGTGAAATGAATGCTGCACGTTTCAACATTGAGCGTAAAGCTTGGTTAGCTGCGGCTGAACGCGCACAATGGGTGATTGAACATTATCCACAGACCCCGCAAACCCCTGAAGCTTTAGCCACTTTGGCATATAGCTATCAAAAATTAGGTGATCAGGCCACTTCTCAACAATATGTCGAGATCCTGAAACTGAACTATCCAAATCTGGTCAAATCGAACGGTGAAGTCAATTTACGTGCAGCACGTAAAGAAGGCAGCTGGGTCAACCGTGCCACTTTGGGCTTGTTAGGTCGTGAGTCGCAAACAGTAGAAGTGAAAAAAGCTGCAACCGATGGCGATGCCGGTCAACGCAGTTTAACCAATCGTTTAAGTTTTGGCCTACTGGACAAGCCAGCAACTGAAACAACCGTTGCACCTGCACCGGCTGCTGTGCCAGAAGCACCTGCAACTACAGACAAACCGAGCTGGAAAAACCGGTTAAGCTTTGGCCTGTTAGACAAGCCAGAAGCCAAAAACACGGCTGAGGATGATGCTGCAAACTAATTTGCAATCATCTGATACAGCAAACAGGCAAGTCTCCCTTGCCTGTTTTTTATTTTATGCAACAATGATTGCTGACATTTTTGCAGTGCAATGATGTTTTATTCCCTGTCTGAAATGGTTAAACGCACATGGCAATTCCACAACATACGATTGATCAGATTCTGGATCGGACCGACATTGTCGACTTGATCGGTCAACGTGTGAAGTTAAAAAAGACAGGACGTACCTATTCAGGCTGTTGCCCATTTCATCAGGAAAAATCGCCCTCTTTCCACGTCTACCGTGACAAGCAGTATTTCCACTGTTTCGGCTGTCAGGCCAATGGGAATGCCATCCGCTTTTTGATGGATATTGATGGCCGCAATTTCATTGATGTCATGAAAGAGCTGTCGAGCAAGACCGGTGTCGAGCTTCCGAAAGATAATCATGACAACAAGAAGCTGTCGTATAAACGCAGTCCACAACAGGCCGCTGTAGCCCAACCGGTAAAAGCTGCGCCAGACAATCCGGCGCTCGCACCCGCAGTTGACGAATTTATCGATGGGCATTTTGTCGATCTGGACCGGGTGATGGATGACCCGTTTGCCCAGTTTGATCCTGCATTTAATATGGATGAACAGGTACAGGAAGGTAACCTGTATGACCTGCTGGAGAATGTGGCGCAGTTTTATGAACGCCAGTTACCAAATAGTCAAAAAGCACAACACTATTTCAGACAACGTGGTCTCTCGGCCCAGACCATCCAATTCTGGCGTTTAGGCTATGCACCTGAAGACTGGCAACATCTTGAAAAAGCCTTCCCGCAAGATATCGAGGGCTTGAAACAGCTCGGCCTGATCCGCTCCAGTGACAGCGGCCGGGATTTTGACTTGTTACGTGAACGGGTGATTTTCCCGATTCGTGATCATAAAGGCCGTGTGGTCGGTTTTGGTGGCCGTGCACTCAATGACGAGATTAAACCTAAATACATCAACTCCCCCGATTCGGAAGTGTTCCATAAAAACCAGCTGCTCTATGGTCTCTATGAAGGCCGTAAACTCAAAGCCAATGACTGGCTAATGGTTGAAGGTTATATGGATGTGATTGCATTACAGCAATATGGCATCAATGGTGCTGTTGCCACACTGGGAACCGCCAGCAATGCAGAGCACCTCACCACATTGTTTAAGCAAAATTCCCGTATCACCATTGCCTTTGATGGGGATGCCGCAGGCCAGAAAGCCGCACGACGCACGCTGGAAATCGCACTGCCACTGCTAAACGATGGCCGTGAATTAAAATTCTTTGTTTTGCCCAACGAGCATGATCCTGACTCGCTGATTCGCCGTGAAGGTCTGGAAAATTTCCAGAAGCTGCTGCAACAGGCACCGCTGTTATCCGACTTTGTATTTGCCCATTTAACCGGCCAGCATGACATCAGCTCGCCTGAAGGTAAAAGCCTGGTAATGGGTGAGTTACGTGAATTGACAGAGCTCTTACCAAAACATGGTTCATTTCGCTATCTGCTGACCCAGTCATTTCGGGAAAAACTGGGCTTAGGCAAAAAATACACGCCACAAATCAGTCATGATGCATCGTTATCCTTTAACATCCAGACCAAGGATGAAGATTTTGCCGTGGCGATTTTGATGCACCACCCCTTCTTGTACATCCATTTTGAAGAGTTGCGTGCCGTCATTGACCAGAATGAACTGCTGGCAAAAATTCTGGCTGCCTTGAATATTGTATTTGATGATTTGCCGGATGATCAGGAACTGGCAACCTATTATGTGCTGGGGGCATGCAGCAGCTATAGCCATGAACTGGCCGATATCATGCAGCGTACTAACATCCAGACCCTTACCCAGGCTCCGGAAATAGCAGATAAACTTGCCAAGGAATATGCCTTGGGCCTACAAGAAAAATATCTGCGCTTAAAGCTTAAATCGCCGATTTCCTTGGTTGAGTCACGCAATCTGCGACAACAGCTGAACGAACTGACCAAACAGATAAGCTTGCGTTTACTGTCCTAACTACTCTGCCTTACTGTCTTGGCTTGCGTTCATGCTCGAATACATCTTGCAGATGCTGCTGTAACCATTCAAAGTAGTCCGGATTTTCAGCTTTGGCGGCTTCTCTTAATAAAATTGAAGTCGGATGCATCAGCTTCTGTGTTAAGCGATGCGCAAACTCCTGTAATACCTGCTCTGCAGCATGGCCATGCTGTAACGACTCTAAGGCATGGGCCAGTTCTTTCTGGCTGATTTCTTCACTATGCTGACGATAAGCCTGAATGGTACCACTGGCCTCTTTCACTTTTTGCTGGGTCATCAACTGGGTGGCCAACTGATTCACCATGATCTCGGCTTCCACCGCGGCCTGACGGCGCTGCGCCAGATTTTCATCAATCACGCTTTGCAGGTCATCGACTCCGTACAGATAAACGTTGTCCAGAGACTCGACTTTCGGATCAATATCACGCGGCACCGCCAGATCGACCATCAGCATCTGTTGATAACGGCGCTTTTTCAAGGCGGCCTTGACATCTGAATACTCAATCACTTGATGCAAACTACCTGTACAGCTTGAGATGACATCTGCCCGATACAGATTTTCTGAAAGTGCAGCAAAAGGAATAATTTCTACCTCGACCTGATGTGCAATCTCCCGTGCCAGCAACTCTGCACGTTCACGGCTCCGGTTACAGATCAGGATTCTGGCCACGCCCATTTCAGCCAGATGCTTGGCCACCAGACTATTCATTTCTCCGGCAGCCACAACCATTACAGTCAGTTTTTCAGGACGGCTAAACACTTGCAATGCCAGTTGAGCAACAGCATAACCCATTGAAACTGCGTGACTTCCGACTGAAGTTTCAGACCGGACCCGTTTGGCGGCATAAAAGGCATACTCAAACACACTGTTCAGTTCTGGTGATACCGTGTCTGCTTCCTTTGACAGTGCCAAGGCACTTTTTACCTGCCCTAAAATCTGTGGCTCGCCCAGCATCAGCGAGTCCAGACCACTGGCAACGCGCATCAAATGTGTAACAGCCTGGGCATTCTCGTAACGATAAACATGATGAATTAACTGTTTTACATCAATATTATTCACTTGGGCCAGCCAGTTCAGGACGCTATCCGCATCTTCTGTCATGGCATACACTTCGGTACGGTTGCAGGTTGATACCACCACCAGATCATTCAGCGATGAATCCTGGTTTTGTTCAAGCAATAGCGCAGCTAATCGCTCTGCATTGAAAGCAATTTGTTCACGAAGTTCAACAGAAGCTGTTTGATGGTTGACACCCAATGCAAAGAAAGACATATCAGATCATCATTTCGCTAAATTTATGTTATTGTGCAACATCGGTGTCATAAAAAGCATTACTTTGGATCAATAAAAATTGCGTCAGCTATATCGCCGTACCCTTTTCAGCGGCAAGACGATTAGACGGTATTCTACCACAATCTTGTTGTTAGGTAGCATGAGCTCTTATGTCTCTGCACAAGCAATACACGACATGTATGCAGACAAGAGCTTTGAAAATGCTTTAAAACAAAGCATGATTGCTGAATTCTCGCTTGCTTATGACGATATTGCAACAGCACTGCATAATTATACGGTGCTTGCAATTCGTAGCAACTCAACCACAATCAAGCAACGCGCCCTGGATGTTGCCTTAGAATATAACGACTTACAATCGGCTTTAAATATTGCCACGCACTGGGTTGAACAGGAACCCAAAGACGTACCGGCATTATTTTATTTATCGCATATTGCCCTGAAAACCCATGAATACGAACTTGCGGCCAAAACGCTAGATAAAATCCTATATATTGATCCGACTGCAGATCTGGAAGAGATTCTGGCCGGTATCGCACCGGAACAGGCACAAGACCGTGAAGTCCTGTTAAACGCCCTGCGTGCCAGTGAAGAACGTAACAACCCTTCCATTCTGGCCCTGATTGCAGGTCTGGAAGCCCAGGATGGCCTATACGAGCAGGCTCTCGGCAATATTAACCGGGCTTTAAGAAAACGCTCGAAAACCACCAGTTTCATTTTAATGAAAGCCAACCTGCTCATGGCCCTGCAAAATGATGAAGAAACACAAAAATGGTTTGCCAAGGCCAGCAGGAAGAATAAAAACAATATTGACATCCGTCTGGCAGAAGCACGCTACTACATCCAGATCAATCAGCAGCAAGTCGCTTTAGACAAACTTGAAGACATCATTAAAGATCATCCGCAAGCTGAAGAAGCCCTGTTTATTGCCGGTCTGACCAGTATTGATTTAAAACAGTATGAAAAAGCCGAGCAATATCTGGTGGAGTTACGTTCTTCGGCCAAATATCAAAACGAGGCATATTACTATCTGGCGATCAATGCGCAGCGCAAACAGCATTATGAAACCGCCAAGGCTTATTACCGTCTGGTTGATGGCAGTCTTTACATCGTATCGCGTCGTAACATGATTGCGATTTTCGAAAAACAGGACCAGCTTAATGATGCCCTACGCTTCCTGACGCAGGAACGTGTCAACTATCCACAGCATGCCAGTTTCTTGTATCAGGCTCAGGCCGACATCTTGAAGAAGATGGATAACAAGAAAGCGGCTTTAGCCCTGCTGGATGAAGCAATCAAGAATTTGCCGGATGATCCGGAACTGATCTATGCCGAAGTCCTGTTACTTGATCCATATACAGACCGGGACAAATTAGACAAGACCCTAAAGCAGCTCTTGAGTATCGAACCGAACAGTCCGACCTACCTGAATGCCTACGCCTATACCCTGGCCTTGCAAAACCGTCGCCTGAAAGAAGCCCGCCGATATGCAGAGCTGGCGCTGGATTTTGCACCAGAACAGGCCTCTATCCTGGATACACTGGGCTACATCGCTTTCTTGCAAAACGATTTTGATACTGCTGCCAAAGTGTTAGGTCAGGCTTATTCCATCAGCCAGAATATCAATATCGGCATCCGCTATGCCAAGGCATTGTATATGCAAGGTGCACTCACGCAATTTAGCGAGGTGTTACAGCAATTGAAACAAAAACATGCCAATGCCCCACAATTACAGCAACTTGATAGCTTAATCTTACCCATCACTGTAAAAAAGAGTTAAATCCATGCGTGTGTTTTCAAAATTATGCTTCGCCGTGTGTAGCAGTAGCATTTTGTTTTTAACCGGCTGTCAAAGTCTGAGCCAGCCGAATAAAGTGATTGCCTCTCCACAAGTACAGGACGAAAATAATTTTAACCTGCAAGGTAAAATCGGCGTACGTACCCCGCAGCAGTCAGGCAGTGCATTTTTTACCTGGGTACAGCAACAGGACCAGTTTGATATTGAACTGACCGGCATTCTGGGGGTCGGCAAAACCCAGATTGAAGGAAAACCGGGACAGGTCAGCTTGAACAGTGCCAAAACCGGCCTGATTACAGCCTCTACGCCTGAAGAACTCCTTGAAAAAGCCACTGGTTGGCAGGCGCCGATTATGCATCTTGCCTACTGGATTCAAGCCAAACCGGCGACACCAAATGCCCAAAGCAGCAAAGATGAGCAAAATCGTCTGAAACAGCTGGTTGAAGATGGCTGGACCGTGAATTTCAGTTATCACGATGCCCAAACCCTGCCAAATAAACTGTTATTGACGCAAGCGCTTGCCGACGGCAAAGAAAACCGTATTACAATGGTGATTCAAAACCGATAATTTTTTAGATTATTTTTTATGATTAGAGTGCCTTCCCCAGCCAAGCTGAATTTATTTCTGCATATTACTGGTCGTCGTGACAATGGTTACCATGAATTACAAACCATTTTTCAGCTGATTGATTTATATGACTGGATGACTTTTGAACCGCATGCAGAGGAACATATTCAGATTGAAGGACTGGCAGAAGTACAGCTTGAACAGAATCTAATCTACCGGGCTGCCCAGCTGTTACGTCCGCATGCCAAAAAACCGTGCGGGCTGAATATCCGGATTGAAAAAAATATTCCGATGGGAGCCGGTCTTGGGGGCGGTTCATCCAATGCTGCAACAACACTGATCGTGTTAAATCAGCTATGGCAATGTGACCTCAATGAACAGCAACTTGCCGATTATGGCGTGCAACTCGGGGCAGATGTGCCGATCTTTGTTTTTGGCCGCAATGCATGGGCCGAAGGCATCGGTGAACATTTATCATTCATAGACTTAGCTCAAAAAAAATTCATAATCTTGAAACCTGACTGTTTTATCAGCACTCAACAGCTTTTTTCGCAAAAAACATTGACAAGAGATTCTAAGACCACTACATTTTGCGCCTATCAGATGGAACCTTCTAATTTTGGAAATAACTTTGAACCTCTGGCTCGACAGTTATACCCTGAAGTAGAAGAAGCAATGCAATATCTGGATCAGTTTGGTCTGGCAAAGCTTACAGGTACAGGTGCCTGTGTTTTTATCGAAGTAACCAGTGAAATGGATATAGCGTACATTTTGCAGAACTCGCCTTGTAAAGCTTACTTGGTTAACAGTTTGGCAGAATCACCTTTAAGACATTTTGCAGTTACACGCTAGGGGCGTCGCCAAGTGGTAAGGCAGCGGGTTTTGATCTCGCCATCCGTTGGTTCGAATCCAGCCGCCCCTGCCAGTTTTCACCTGTAGATGTAGATGTAATAGGGGCGTCGCCAAGTGGTAAGGCAGCGGGTTTTGATCTCGCCATCCGTTGGTTCGAATCCAGCCGCCCCTGCCATTACATAACATCAAATCTAGGGGCGTCGCCAAGTGGTAAGGCAGCGGGTTTTGATCTCGCCATCCGTTGGTTCGAATCCAGCCGCCCCTGCCATTTCTTTAGACAGACTTGTTTTTTATTGATATTTGCTCAAGTATATTGACATTATCTTATAAAAAGATTAAAGTTCTGCCGCATTAGGGGCGTCGCCAAGTGGTAAGGCAGCGGGTTTTGATCTCGCCATCCGTTGGTTCGAATCCAGCCGCCCCTGCCATATAATATATTGTTTCCAAATTACCCGTTGGAAAAATTAAAAATTTTTCCCTTGCGCTCGGTCGAAGCTTGGCTTCGCTTAACCCTCGCTCAGGTGCTTCATGCCCAATCTTGTCGTTTTCAGTGGAAGTGCTCATCCACAGTTCGCCCAAAAAGTCGTAAGCCATTTACATATTCCGCTCGGTGCTGCTTCTGTAAGCAAGTTTTCTGACGGTGAAATTTCAGTTGAAATTACTGAAAATGTTCGTGGTAAAGACGTTTTTATCGTTCAATCTACTTGCGCCCCTACCAATGATAACCTGATGGAAATCCTGGTAATGGCTGATGCTTTGCGTCGTGCAAGTGCTGGTCGTATCACCGCAGTGATTCCTTACTTCGGTTATGCACGTCAGGATCGTCGTCCACGTTCTGCGCGTGTGCCGATTACTGCAAAAGTTGTTGCAGATATGCTGACCACTGTTGGTATTGACCGTGTGGTCATGATTGACTTACACGCAGACCAAATTCAAGGTTTCTTCGATATTCCGGTTGACAACATTTACGGTACGCCAGCGTTACTGGCTGACTTACGTCAACAACAGCACCACAACCTGGTAGTGGTTTCACCTGACGTAGGTGGTGTTGTTCGTGCCCGTGCTGTTGCCAAGCAAATGGGTGATATCGATTTGGCCATCATCGATAAACGCCGCCAAAAAGCAAATGAATCACAAGTGATGCATTTGATTGGTGATGTAAAAGATCGTGACTGTGTCATTGTTGATGACATGGTCGATACAGCAGGTACGCTTTGCAAAGCTGCGGACGCATTGAAACAGTTCGGTGCCCGCCGTGTGGTAGCTTATGCGACCCACCCTGTTTTATCAGGCAAAGCCATTGATAACCTTCGTAACTCTGTAATTGATGAACTCGTTGTTACTGACACGATTCCACTTTCAGATGATGCAATGAGCCTAGGCAAAATTCGCCAGGTTTCTGTTGCCAGCATGGTTGCTGAAACAATTCGTCGTATCAATAACGAAGAATCTATTAGCGCTATGTTCGATAGTTATCTATAATAGCCCAGCTTTTTTTCTTAAACCCTAGCTCGCTAGGGTTTTTCTATCACTAAACTGGTCGCAAGTTTAGTTACTTAAACTCCAATGAGGATATGCCCATGGCAAACTTCGTATTAAACGCTCAAGCACGTGAAGTCGCACAACAAGGGAAAGGTTCGAGCCGCCGCCTTCGTCACGCTTCACAAATTCCAGCAATCATCTACGGTGGTAGCGCTGAGCCTGTAGCAATTACTTTAGAGCTTCGTGAAATCGTTAAAGCTTTAGAAAACAACGCTTTCTTCGAAGAAGTAATCGAAATCAAAATCGGTGACAAAGTTGAAAACGTTAAAATCCAAGCGTTACAACGTCACCCAGCAAAAAACACACCTATGCACGCTGACTTCAAACGCGCGTAAGTGTTAAAGGCGTAAATTAGTGTCAAATATTTCGCTAATTGTTGGTTTGGGCAATCCCGGAAAGGAATATGCCCAAACCCGCCATAATGCAGGGTTCTGGTTCGTAGAACAGCTTGCAGACCGTTATGGCATTTCTTTAAAAGCTGATCCAAAATTTCATGGATACAGCGGTCGTGGCCAGATTGAAGGTCATGACGTCCGTTTATTACTTCCTACCACTTTCATGAACCGTTCTGGTCAAAGTGTTGCCCCTTTCGCCAAATTTTACCAGATTGCACCTGAAGCAATGCTAATTGCCCATGATGAACTGGATATGAACCCTGGCGTTATCCGTCTAAAAACAGGCGGCGGACACGGCGGACATAATGGTCTTCGTGACATCGTCCCTCATCTGGGTGCTAATTTCCATCGCCTGCGCATCGGTATTGGACATCCCGGGTCAAAAGAACGTGTTTCTGGTCATGTGCTCGGCAAGGCTCCTAGCAGTGAACAAGCGCTAATGGACGCAGCCATTGATCATGCCTTATCCAAAGTGAACATGCTTGTTGATGGACAAGTGTCACAGGCAATGAATCAAATTAATGCTTATAAACCCGCTTAAACCGGATTGTTGATCAATCACGCTTGCCATATTGCTTTTTTAGGCGCAAAATGCGCATCGAACCGCCCATAGCCCGCGGAAAACGTGACAAGTCAACCATAAGATATTGATCTTAGGTCTTACTCAGGAGACGCTAGCCATGCTATCTCGTTTATTAAAATGTAAAATTCACCGTGCAGTTGTGACGCATGCCGAGCTTCATTATGAAGGTTCGTGTGCAATTGATGGCGTATTGATGGACTTGGCAGGGATTCGTGAATACGAAGAAATCCACGTATGGAACGTCACGAATGGCAAACGTTTCACCACTTATGCAATCCGTGGTGAAGACGATTCAGGCATTATCTCGGTCAATGGTGGCGCAGCCCATCAGGCTGATGTGGGTGATTTGGTGATTATTGCGACTTTTGGTGACTTTACAGAAGCCGAAGCCAATCTGCATAAACCACGTCTGGTTTATGCAAATCCGGACAATACCGTGAATCACACAGCAAACTGTATTCCGGTACAAATTGCATAAAGCATAAAAGATTCCTAAAAAGCCATGAGATACTTCAGATGCAGCTCATGGCTTTTTTATTGCTCCAGCTCAACCCGCCCTTCTGCACATACAAAAACACGTCAAAACAACTGCCGCTTTTACGCAACCCGGCTTGTAAAAAGCCCCCATAATTTATTCAATAAATAGAAAACAAGCATAATTTGAATTATATGGATATTGTGAACATTTTGAGCAAAAGTGCTCTTTTTGCCGAGTTAGATCCGTCCGCGCTTGAGACACTGGGATCGTCTTGTCATATACGCCATCTACAAACAGGACAACAGCTCTATTGCACGCATGATATTGCCGATCATGTGTATATTGTGGCCTATGGCCGGGTCAAACTCACCACACCTGAAGGCTCGGTCACCTATTATGGCCGTCATGAAATTGTGGGGGAAACCGGCGTCATTTCCAACCAGCCTCATCACTGTACAGTCAATGCTGTGCGGGACACGGCCTTATTGGGCATACCACGTCAGCCATTTTTAGATTTTATCCATCAACACCCTAAAGTGCTTTTTGCCTTATCACGACTCATCATTAACCGCTCTCAACCGGAACAACAGCACCTCCATGCCATGGGACATAGCCGGACCCTTTCCGTCATTCCGGTCTCTCTTCATATTCCAGCCATCCACCTGGCAGAAAAGCTGACAGAACACCTGCAACGCTGGCCACAGGTACGTCTGGTCACGGCAGCCCATGTCGATGCGTTATTTGGTAGCGGGTTTAGCCAGACCCCGCTGGACTATGGCATGGATGATATCAAGCTGCGGCAATGGCTTGCCAGCCTTGAAGAAAAACATTGCTATGTGCTGTATGCGGCAGATAATAGCGAAGATGAATGGGCCAAACGTTGCCTGCATCAGGCAGACCGGATTCTGATTCTGGCAGAAGCCAGCCAGATACCGACCCAGACCCCTCTCTCGCATGCTCTCAACCGGCATGACTGGCAAAGCCCGATTGAACTGGTGTTACTTCGCTCCGAGGGTGATCCTTCGCCCCATACCCTGCTCTGGAAGCAGCTGTATCAGGCCCGCGCCCATTATTTTATTCATCCATGGGCCCAAGCCGATATCTGTGCAGTGGCACGCCAGATTTCCAGTCAGGGGGTTGGCTTGGTTCTTGGCGGTGGCGGGGCACGGGGCTTTGCACATATTGGCCTGATTCGCGCACTGGAACAGTTACAGATTCCCATCGACATTGTCGGAGGCACCAGTATGGGGGCTTTTGTTGCCGCACTGGTGGCCTGTGGTTTTGACAGCGTAGAAATGACCCATATCGCCTATGAAACTTTTGTGGCGCGCAATTATCTCAACGATTACACCATGCCACGGGTTTCACTGATTCGTGGACAACGCTTCCATAGCCGTCTGCATGCCATTTTTGGGCAGCGCCGGATTGAAGAGTTACGACAGACCTATTACTGCATCTCTACCAATCTGACCACTGGACAGGCCGTCATTCATGATCAGGGGGAACTCGCCACCTGGGTCGGCACCAGCATGAGTGTGCCAGGCGTTGCCCCGCCCGTAGCCTGGCATGAAAACCTGCTCTGTGACGGAGGTGTGATTAATAACCTGCCCACCGATGTCATGCAGAATCTGGAACGAGGTACCATTATCGCTAGCAATGTCAGTTTGCATGATGATATCCGGGTACCCGGAATTGGCCTGGAGGAGCCAGATCAGAGTGCCCTGCTCAACTGGAACAAGCTGATCAAGGATAAACTGTTACATGCACCAAGATTGGCCGAGATCCTGATGCGCACGGCAACCCTTGCCAGCGATACCATGATTCAAAGTGCAGCGATTGAACGGGCCAATTTGCATATCCGTATGCCGATTGAGGGTATTGGCATGTTTGACTGGCATAAACTGGACGAACTGGTCGAACGGGGGTATGAGCATGCACTCGAAATGCTCATGCCTGTTCGGGACACCCTTCCCTATTCCTGACCTTGACTCTCCCTGCCAGTAAATGATGACTGAATCTGGTACCGCTCCAGCAAGGCATCAAGATATTGATAGGTTTCCGGATCTAGCTGCTGCATATAGCTATCCAGTATCCGGTGACATTGCTGCTGTTTCCCTGCAGGCATACGCCGCATAATGTCAAAGGTGACTTCCCACTGGGAACGCAATAACGAAGCATAAGCAATATGATGTAATACATGCTCATCAATTTGGGCAATTGCTGCTGCAACCACATCTCTTGCTTCATCCTGCATATAATTGACTATCACCAGCATATCTGCCCATAAGTCACAACGATCAGCAGCCTCGACAATACTCCGGATAATCTCTACACGTCTTAAAGCCGGCAAATTGGCAACAAAATTCTGTGCCTGTGCTGACAGGCAAGCCACCACAGGCAGCATATCTTCCCATAACTGGTCTTCCTGAGTGGCCTGAATAATCGCATTGATCACCGGTTCACCCTGCTGAACTGCCAGATCTCCCAGCTCTTGCTTCAATCCATAGCTGATATAGCTCATCAGCGCCAGAACTTTTGGCCACATCTGCCTTTGTTCTGGGTCACCAATAATTAGCAATGCCTTTTCGATTCGCGGCCTTGGCAAGACATGTACCAGATGATCAATCTGTTCTCTGGATTCAATATAAAAAGCAATTTCCAACAGGTCACTTTCATTTTCCACAATCAGTGCAACATCTTGTAAAACCGTGTCGGACAGCATACTGACAAAACGCCCCATAGTGACAAAATCACGCTGTTGCAGCAGAACCCGGCTAATATCTGTAATCTGGTGTGTAGTGAGGTAACCCAACAGCTCTCTGGCCAGTCGTGGGTCAAGATGCACGGCAATGGCTGCAATGGTTTTGGCAGGTAAATGCCGGGCTATGCGGTATGAACTCTCGGTTGAGAGATAGACTGCAATTTGCGCAACAATAAAAGGATCTAAAAAATGCTTTACCCAGAACACACTGATCCAGCGTGGCAGCCAGCTCACCCAGACAGCCAGAGAACGAAAGCGTTTTTTCTGCTGGTTTTGCAAACGCTCCAGAATCGCAAAACGAAACTGCCTTAAACTTTCAGGTTCCAGAAAATGCATAAAAGCCAGCTGTTGCTCGGGTACATGCAAAATACGCGCAAGTTTAATAATTTCGGCCTGTACGGCAAGTCGTGCCATCCGATTTCCCCATCAGGCCCGGGTTCTGATTAACCAGCGCAAAAAAAAGGGAGTCTGATAAAGCCCCTGTTTCAGTTTTTGTTCTTCAATTTGAATGGTTTTTTCTAATTGCTGATTTAACCAGGCCAAATCCTGTTTAGACAGCTGCGAAAACGCTTTCAGGCTCATCACAGGCCGATGTAATTGTTGTGCCAATTGTTCCAGTTCAGCAGGATAATGCTTGTCCATATCAGGCGTGCTCCACATTATTGTTGTTGTATCTTTTTAGTCTATGCCCAATTCAAATGGATTACCAGCTTCAGCGACAAGGTGCAAAACGTCTTCTTGAGGCAACGGCCTTCCTGTTTTTTATAGAACGATACATTCTATAAAAAGTTCCCTTTTCATTTAAAAATCTGGCTATAATCGAAGACATCGCTTCAGGGCGGGGTGAAATTCCCCACCGGTGGTAAGTCAGGCATCACATTTAAATGACCTGACCAGCCCACGAGCCTGTATATATTGATATATACTCGCAGATTTGGTGAGATGCTAAAGCCGACGGTATAGTCCGGATGAAAGAAGACGAAACCACAAAAACACGCTTGCGCGTTGTTTTGGTGTGCGCTTATTTTTACATCAGTCCTGAAATGTTCAACCGTATCCTATTTACGAGAGCGTTTCATTATGTCAAGTTTAATTCAATCCGAACTGTTCTTTTCAGCCCTCTCCCCCGCTGAACAACGTATTCAACAAGCTTTAGAAGATATCCGCCAAGGCAAGCCTGTGCTGGTAATGGATGATTTTGACCGCGAAAATGAAGCCGACCTGATTATTGCTGCCGAGACCTTGACGGTCGAAACCATGGCACAAATGATTCGAGATGGTTCCGGTATTGTATGTCTATGTCTGACCGAAGCACTGGCAGATCATTTAGAACTTCCACCGATGGTGGTGGATAATTCCAGCCAGTTTAAAACCGCGTTTACCGTCACGATTGAAGCAGCCCAGGGTGTGACCACTGGCGTATCAGCCAAAGACCGTGTGACTACAGTTTTGGCAGCCACCAAAGAAGGTGCTGTGGCCAGCGACCTGAACCGTCCGGGCCATGTTTTTCCGCTACGTGCCCGTGAAGGGGGGGTTCTGACCCGTCGTGGTCATACCGAAGGTACGATTGATCTGGCCCGTCTGGCTGGTTTAAAACCCTCTGGCGTATTATGTGAATTGACCAATCCTGATGGTTCAATGGCGTCAGGTATTCAGGTATTGGCTTATGCACAAACCCATGGCCTGACCGTGATCAGCATTGAAGAACTGGTGCAATACCGTCTCAAACATCATATTTAATTAAAATAAAAAGCCTCGATATTTCGAGGCTTTTTATGACTTGGTTTTTAAGACACTTTCCGTTCTGCATCCAGCTCAGCCACCGTTTCAATCAGCTGGCTAAATTGAGAAATCTGCGTCACGGGCTGTGCCTGAGCCAGTTCTTCTGCCCGGCCATAACCATAATTGACCGCAATGGTTTCAATCCCGTTGGCGCGTGCGCCCATAATGTCATATTGACGATCCCCCACCATGATACATTGCTGGGCATCAAGATGTTCCTGCTCCAGGATATAAGCAATCAAGTCCGCTTTATTGGTTCGCTCGCCAGTCAGCTCACTGCCATAGATGGCGGTAAAATACGAATCGAGTTTGAAATGAGCCAGAATTTGTTTGGCAAAAACCACTGGCTTGGCGGTAGCAAGAAATAGTCGATAACCCTCAGCCTGTAATTGCTGCAAGGTCTCTGCAACTGACGGATAAACTTCATTTTCAAATAAGCCCGTCACTGAAAAACGCTCACGGTAAGCCAGTAATGCCTGCTCGGCCAGCTCATCATCTTGCGTATCGAGCAATTTTGCCAGAGAAGCTTTCAATGGTGGCCCGATGGTCCAGTCCAGATCAACATCCTCAGCCAAAGGACGGCCTAACTTTGTCAAAGCATAACGAATTGAACCATGAATGCCTGTTTTGGGATCAGTTAAAGTCCCGTCCAAATCGATTAGAATATTTTTGATCGTCATTCGTTCAATCTCTTACAGCCTTACACAACACAGTCGAGAGTTTCTCGAAACTTCCCTATACTACCGTATATTGAACTCTAAAAGGAAATTGCAGTGCGTCCGACCGTGCTTTGTTTTTCAGGTTTAGATCCCTCTGGCGGGGCTGGCTTACAGGCAGATATTGAAGCCATTGGACAAAGTGGCGCACATGCAGCCATTGCCTGTACCGCTTTGACCATTCAAAACTCTCAACAGGTATTTGGCTTTGAAGCCACTTCCAGAGAACTCTTGCTGGCTCAGGCCAATGCCGTGGTCGGAGATTTGCCAATTAAATGTGTAAAGTCCGGCATGCTGGGCACCACCGATAATATTGCAGCACTGGCCGAATTCTTACGCGCCCATCCCGATTATCTGTATGTGCTTGACCCTGTACTGGTCGCCAATAGTGGCGGCTCACTGGGCGATCAGGCCACACTAGTGCAAGCCTTTGTTGAATTGATTCCCTTAGCGACAGTCATCACCCCCAATACGGTTGAATTAAGAGCGTTAACAGGTCTGGAAGATATTGAACAAGCCACGCAAAAACTGTTTGAAATGGGTGCCAAAGCCATTTTAGTCAAAGGGGGTCATGAAGATACACCAGATCATATCCGTAATGTGCTGTATGCAGATGGAAAAATGATAGCCGAAAGCCGTTGCCCGCGTCTGGAAGGACAATATCATGGCTCAGGTTGTTCTCTGGCCAGCTTCATTGCGGGTCGACTGGCACTCGGGGATACATTGAAAATTGCCGTCCAGCATGCCGAAACCTGGCTATTTGGCGTACTTAAACAGGCCGAAACCCCAGTACCGGATGGGCAAAAGATTCCAAAACGCTTTTAAATACCGTATCAGTCGATGGGCTTATGAGCTAAGTAGCAATAAAAAAGGCGCATTTCGCGCCTTTTTTAGATACAGGGATTATTGTGGAATACGCAATACCTGACCCGGGAAAATGTCATCAGCATTTTTAAGGAGTGGACGGTTTGCTTCAAAAATCTTGTTGTACTGGTTTGGATCACCATAATATTCTTTTGAAATCTTCGACAGGTTATCGCCCGATTTCACTGTATAGAATTTACTTTCAGGTTCAGGTGCTTCTACCGTCATTTGATCATCTACTTGCGCAACATGATCAATATTTCCGACAGCCAATACAATCTTTTCTTTATCTGCCTGGCTCTTGACCTGACCTTTAATGGTTGCCGTATCTGTCGTACCGTTATAAGTCACCGACAAACCTTCAACCCCTAACCCTAAACTTTTAATCAAACCTAATAATTTATTGGCAATCTCTTGAGCTGACGGTTCAGCTGGTGTTGCCGGTGCAGCTTGCGGTTCTGCCGGTGCTGTATTTTTTTTACCGATACCTTTAACAAAATCAAAAAGACCCATTGTTATTACCTCTGTAATTATTAATCACGCATCGTCAAAATAGACTTACTTTAGTTATACAGAAAAAAAAAGCGACACAAGTTTCAATTTAAGGATGTCTTGTAAATATATGTATATAGGCGAAAACTCCAGTAGTTCGTGTTATTTTTATGTTTCCTGTAACCATAAAAAAGCCACCTGACGGTGGCTTTTTTATCATGCAAGATAATTAACCAAGTTTCTTGGTTACGTAATCGATTGCAGACTGAACTGTTGTGATTTCATTTGAATCTTCATCTGGAATCGTGATGTCGAAATCGTTTTCGAAAGACATTACAAGTTCAACCAGATCCAAAGAGTCAGCACCTAAGTCATCCATGAAAGATGCTTCGTTTTTAATCTCTTCAGCACGCATACCTAATTGTTCAGCTACTGCTTGTTTGATGCGTTGTTCGATATCGCTCACAGGAATTCTCCTCATTGCTTGTGGCGTTTTAATTTGCCACTAGTTTAATTGAATATAAAAATTTTTAAAAGTTTATACATCGCCAGTTAAGCCATGTATAGACCACCATTTACGTGTAAAACTGTACCAGTAATGTAACTCGCCTTATCGCTGGCAAGAAAACTCACCGCATCCGCAATATCTTGAGGTTCACCTAAACGATTTAAAGCAACTTGATCAGTCATTTTTTTACGAATCTCTTCGCTTAACTGTTCAGTCATTTCAGTGGCAATAAAGCCTGGGGCTACACTGTTCACTGTAATCTGACGGCTCCCCATCTCTTTGGCCAGGCTACGGCTGAATGCTTCAATGCCTGCTTTTGCTGCCGAGTAGTTCGCCTGTCCAGGGTTGGCAAAATGGGCAACCACTGAACTGATATTGATAATGCGGCCAAAACGCGCTTTGGTCATGCCTTTCAAGACACGCTTAGAGAGACGGTAAACGGCTTTCAGATGAATATTGAGAATGTCGTCCCAGTCATCTTCCGACATACGGAGCAGCAGGTTGTCTTTGGTAATGCCGGCATTGTTGACCAATACCAGTACCGAACCATATTTTTGCTCGATATCGGAAACCAGTGCGTCAATCGCAGCGCCATCACGAACATCAAGTACAGCACCTGCACCTTGTTCAGCAAAGCTTTCTGTCAGCTTTTGCGCGCCTGACTCAGAAGTTGCGGTACCCACCACAAAAAAACCGTCTTGAATGAGTTGCTGTGCAATCGCTGCGCCAATACCACGGCTCGCTCCTGTCACTAACGCAACTTTTCGTTGTTGTGTCATGCAATTTTTCCTTCTGCCACTAAAACTGCGTTCAGGGCATCTTCCATACGTGCTTTGCTATCAATGGCAAATGCTTTTTCTATGTTCGGTAATCGCTTGGCAAGATTGCTGAGTACAGTCCCCGGTCCACATTCAACCATGTACTGGATTCCCTGATCTTGCAGATATTGCATGGTACGTGTCCATTGAACCGACTGGTACAACTGGGCTGTTAATGCCTGACGTAACTGGGCAACATCTGTCGCGATTTCCGCGTTGACATTTTGTATTACAGGAAGGCATGGTAGCTCAATGGCAGTTTGTTCCAAAGCTTCAGCAAACTTCTCTGCGGCCGGCTTCATTAATGAGCAGTGCGACGGTACAGAGACAGGTAATGCAATGGCTTTACCAGATTGTTCCTTTGCCGCTGCCATCACCTGCTGAACCAGTGCTGCACTGCCGGCAATCACGACCTGCCCCTGGGCATTATAGTTTGCAGCTTCAACCGAGCCTGCTCCAGCCGCTGATGCCTGTTCACACAGCTCAACCACTTTTTCATCTGCCAGCCCAAGAATGGCGGCCATCGCGCCTTCACCTTGCGGAACAGCGCTCTGCATCAGCTTGCCACGTAAATGAACCAGCTTGACTGCATCTGCCAGCGTCATCGCATTTGCAGCAACAAGCGCACTGTATTCCCCTAAAGAGTGACCTGCCAGGTATTTAGGTGCAATTCCGCCCAGTTCCAGCCATACACGCCACAACGCAATGCTGGCAGTCAATAATACCGGTTGGGTATTTTCAGTCTGGTCTAAACCTTCACCGCTTTGGGCAATATGCCAAAGATCAAAACCCAGTGCTGCCGATGCTTCTGCAAATGTATCTTGAACGACACTAAACTGCTCTGCAAGTTCAGCCAGCATACCCGCTTTCTGTGAGCCCTGACCTGGAAAAACAAAAGCTGTTTTTGTTGCTTGAGCAGCCTGCTCAAGTCGTTTAGTCGACATATAAAAATCCTTAAAATGGTCTATCGCCAATTTGATCAACACGCATGATTTTACATGAGAATGACCACAGACTCTTTTCCGATGCGGCAATTTACCATTGATTAAATCGTTTTTTAATTGCGAAAAACAACAAAAAAGGGAGCTTTCGCTCCCATTTTTTCTATACTTTAAGCTAACGCTTAATGCATATGGTTCAATTATTCAGCATCAGCTGCTTTAGCGAATAATTGACGACCACGGTAAATACCGTCTTTAGTCACGTGGTGACGACGATGAGTTTCACCAGTAGTTTGGTCTACAGATAATGCATTCTCGGTTAAAGCGTCATGTGAACGGCGCATGTCACGGCGAGAGCGACTTTTACGGTTTTGCTGAACGGCCATGATGGCTCCTTACAAAGATCGAAAAAATGGATCAGAACAAATTCAGTTGTCTTAACTCAACATTATATCACAAATTATGAGTTAAGTTTACCCTTCAAACTTGCCAAAACATCAAACGGGTTATCCCGTTTCTCTTCGACAACGTCCTGAATGGCAGGTCGATGCTTATGCTCACAAACATCATGCTTGGGAGATAAAGGCATCAACAATAACAGTTCATCTTCTAGTAGTGCGAGCAAATCAATCGAAGCAGGTGTATCAAAATCACCTTTTTTCGAAGACTCGCTTTCACCTAGAACGATGAAATCAGCATCCTCATCCAAGCGCTCTATCAGTGACTCATCATCGATCAAGGCTAAATGAAAATCTGAAACAAGTTCGGTTTCAACGGTATCCAGACAGCGCTGGCATTCCATTGGTACCTTTGTTTCAATATGTCCATCTAGCCATACAATGCGATGATAGGCATCCATTGATAGCTTACAGTCTATGTTGATCAATTGATCATTAATTGATCCAACAGCTTCACGGGCAATACGAGCAAAGCGAGACAATGGCAGTGTACCTGACCATGTAAAGCCTTGTTCAGCCCATTTAAACGGCTCAATCTGTGCCGGAAAGGTATTTGCTGACATAATTAAGGCGGCAATTCTACAAATTCATCGGTACTCTGTCAAAGATTAAGATACAATTTTGTACTTCTTTAGACAGAACTCGGGGTAAATTAAGCAATGCACCTGTTGCAGCCGCAACTTGAAGTAACAACTTCATCACTTGTTAGCACCCATTCAACCTCTGTTCCCGTGTTAGCGCCAGATCAAGTGCAACGTTCATCTTGGCAAAAGTTAACTTCGGAACCAGAACAGGTCGATTGGCTTATTTTACACTTTAATCACTGGTTTTCCCACCATAATGTCATACTTGTTAAAGGTGATTTTGAACCAGAATATTTCCCGGCCTCAGCACAACAGCCTGCCCGTATCCAGTTTGCCCACGGTTTCTTCAATAGCGCACTGCATGAAATTAGCCACTGGAGCATCGCCGGTGAACAGCGTCGCCAGCAACCTGATCTGGGTTACTGGTATGCCCCTGATGGCCGCAGCGCAGAACAGCAATCCCTGTTTGAACAGGTTGAGATCAAGCCACAGGCAATTGAATGGTTATTTGCTACGGCTTTCGGACGCAAGTTCCGTGTTTCACTGGACAACCTGACTGGCGAAGGCGGAAATGGCCAGCAGTTTAAGGACAATGTCTTTGCCCAGGTCCAACGTTATTTTTCCGGTGAAGCCAGATTGCCACGTGATGCAGCGCTTTTCATTGACTATATCTGTATCTGCACACGTCACGGCCAGCCCTTACAGCTGGACGAATTTAAACGTGAAGACCTTGATTAAGGGACAAAAATATCACATGCAGTGCTTGCAACTTGACCTAAACCCGCTTCATACTCAATTTAGCCATATAGATCAGGGAGTTCTAAGATGTTGCATTTACATATTCATCCTGAAAATCCGCAGGCTCGCTTAATTAACCAGGCCGTTGAACGTATTCGTGCGGGTGATGTGGTGGTTTACCCGACCGATGCAGCCTACGCCATTGGCTGCCAGATCGGCAACAAAAATGCCATGGAGCGGATTGCCCAGATTCGTGGACTTGGCCCGAAACACCAGTATGCGATTATGTGCTGTGATTTATCTGATATTGCCACCTATGCCAAAGTCGATAATGCCATGTATCGCTTATTGAAAAATAATACCCCGGCAGTCACCACCTTTATTTTGCCAGCGACCAGCGAAGTTCCCAAGCGTCTAATGCATCCGAAGAAAAAAACCATCGGCTTGCGCATTCCAAGTAATCCTGTTGCTCAGGCGTTGCTAAAAGAACTTGGTGAACCGTTACTGACCAGTACCTTGATCTTGCCCGAACACAAAGATCCGCTAGATGATCCATACGATATTGAAAACCAGTTGGGTAAACGCATTGATGTGTTTATTGACAGTGGTTTCGGAACCTTATCAACCACCAGTATTGTCGACCTGTCCGGAGAAAATCCTGAAATCGTGCGTCGTGGTGTGGGCGATGTCAGTGCTTTTGAGTAAGTACTGACCTCTGTTTTTCATCTCCGCAGCTCAGGCATAGGGAAAGTGTGGGCATTCTGCCAGCACCTGCTGGGTACTTTGTATTTTCTGGCCAGCCCCATTAAAAATTTCAATTTCAAAGCTAAGCCGGTCTTCAATTAAAAGACCATACACCTTGGTTCTTGTGCTTTGTTTAAGCGTTTGAAAGTTTTTCAGAAAGATACAGCTTTGCTGCTGGAGCTGCGCAACACTGACCCCGTTACCCACGGGCTGGCCACGTAATTTCATCTTTACCCGGATCTTTGGATAATGATTGACGGCATGAATGTCCATATTCCATTTAAAAGCTGTCGGGTTGGCATGATGATTGATTTTGCTGACAATCATTCTGCCCAGATATTGCCTTAAAAGATCTTTTTGAACTGCCGGATTATTCCAGATCAAAAAACTCCCGATCAAGGCAAACAGCAAGGTCAGCCCGAGCACTACAATTATTTTTCTTTTCATTTAAATGTATTACCGCGATTTTTCTCACACAAGAATTATGCCTGAAACCCGGTTCAGCTTTCAAAGAATTCTGTCAGGCGCTGTTTTTGCAACCCTTGGGCATTAAAGTTCTCCGGCTTTAGCCATTGCTGATAACTCTGCATCAAAGCAGGCCACTCTTCATCCAGCATGGAAAACCATGCAGTATTGCGATTACGCCCCTTGGTGATACGGTCCTGCCGGAACAGACCTTCATACTGAAAACCAAAGCGTAAGGCCGCAGCTTTAGAAGGTGCATTGCAGTCATCGCATTTCCATTCTATCCGTCTAAAACCATGCTTAAAACATTGCTGCAAGAGCAGAAATATGGTCTCTGTCGAAGCTCGGGATTGTTTCATCTTATGTGAATAGTACACATTGCCGATTTCTATTGCGCCATATTCGAGCCGTGGATGCAATAATGCAATCCAGCCCTGCACTTGCCCTTCCACCTCAATCAGAAAATGCGCCCCCTCCCGAAAACCAAAAGTGTTGTCCAGAGTTTCTCTTAACTGTTCTTTGCTCGGTGGCGCAGGATAAGGTAAATATGTCCAGCAGCCTGCATTCGGTTCAGTGGCGACCGCTTGCCAGATCTCGGAGGCGGCCTGATCGGAAATCGGACCGGCAATATGGATCAGTTTTACATATTGTCCTGTCAGGTTTTGTTCAACAGGCTGACATGGTGGTTGATCAACACTAAAGCCTATCATTTGTCCAAACGGGTTCTGTTGCGTTTTTAAATATTGTTTCATAGCAGTTTATAATTGGGCAGCAGTTATGATTTTCGTTGCTCATTTAAGCACAAGTCTTTTCTATGGCCTAGCTGATCGTACAGAAATCAGAAAATACCCTGAGAAGTTTAAGGTTTTTGTAAGTCAGCAATTTATTAAATGGGGGAATTCGATTAGAATAGCCCTGCTCCTGTTAGCATGTGCTTTTTTCTGCACAAAAATTATATCTTTCATGCTTTTGAAAATTCGCGTGGCTTATAACGGTAATGAACCAAATTCTCCCCTCTCCACTGGAGTCCACTCCTTCCATTCGCGTGCTTGACGAGTGGCAGGAAGTCATACCTGAAGATTTGTATATTCCGCCGGCCGCGTTTGAAATTTTACTGGAACAGTTTGAAGGTCCGCTGGACTTCCTGATTTATCTGATCCAAAAAAACGGCTTTGACCTGTTACAGCTGGATATTTCTCCGATTGCCACCCAATATCTGTCTTATATGGACAGCATGAAGTCCTTGAATATTGAACTGACGGCGGATTATATGGTGATGGCGGCACTGCTGGCTGACCTGAAATCGCGCCTGTTACTGCCTAAACCGGCCTCTGTAGAGCAGTTTGAAAAAGATCCTAAACAGGAACTGATTGACCGGCTGGAAACGTATTTACGGATCAAGCAGGCGGCAGAACGTCTGGGACAAATGCCGATCTTCGAGCGCGACACCTTTAGCACCAATGTCAGTATTGGCCATATTGCCCCGGTGTATGAAGGCTATGATGTTAACACCTTACGTGACGCCATGTTTTGCGTATTTAACCGTCCTGAGCCGGTTACGCATGTGGTCGCACAAGAACCGGTCTTGCTCGAAGAACGGATTGCTTTTATTGAAAGCCAGCTTGCTTCAGGAGAAGCTTTGAGTTTTATTGAACTGTTAAATCCCAAGCAAGGCCGGATGGGAATGGTGGTGACATTTATGGCGGTACTTGAGCTTACCCGTCAGCAAAAAATCCAGATCATCCACACCGGAGTGGAAGCACCTTTAACCATTCAGGGAGCCGCCGCATGAGCCTAGACCCGCTGGAACAGAATGAAAACATTTCTCTGGAAGACATTCATCATGATGTTTTATTGCAGATTGAAGCAATCCTGTTTGCCAGTGACTCACCAGTCTCGCTTGCACGTTTAAAAGAAGCCTTTCAAAACCAATATAATAAGCAACAATTGCGTACCTTTGTGCAGCAACTCGCCATGTTGCAGCATGGCCGTTCGATTGAATTAATTGAAACCGCACAAGGTTTTCGTTTTCAGGTGCGCGCCAAATATCGCAATATCATTGCACAGGTCTGGCCGGAACGTCCGACCAAGTTATCGCCATCTTTACTCGAAACTGTCGCAGTGATTGCCTACCATCAGCCTGTAACCCGGGCAGATATCGAGCAGATTCGTGGTGTTTCAAACAATAGCCAGATTTTGAGAACGCTTTTTGACTGGAACTGGATCAAAGAAGCCGGTTTCAGAGATTTACCCGGAAGACCTGCGTTGCTGATTACAACGCCCCAGTTTTTAAATGCATTTGGTTTAGCCTCGCTAGGCCAGTTGCCTCCCCTGCAGAACGCCAAGGAAGCATTCATGGCTCTCGATGCACATGCACCGAAGTCTTGAGAGGTGAACTGTTGATCATTATGTCTAAGGTTGTGCTGTCATGAGTGAAAAATTACAAAAGGTTTTAGCGAGAGTCGGGTTAGGCTCGCGTCGCTATATGGAGGAGGTCATTGCTGCTGGTCGTGTCAGCATTAATGGCCGTATTGCCCAGGTCGGTGAACGGATCGAACCGGGTGATGAACTGCGTATTGATGGACGTAAAATACAGTTCCAGATTGAAGACGAAATCCGTCGTCGTGTATTAATTTACTATAAGCCGGAAGGTGAAATCTGCTCGCGCAATGATCCGGAAAAACGTCCGACCGTATTTGACCATTTACCACAAATTGCCAATGACCGCTGGGTCATGGTCGGTCGTCTGGATATTAACAGTACGGGCCTGTTGTTGTTTACCAACGATGGCGAGCTGGCCAACCGTTTAATGCACCCTTCAAATGAAGTGGAGCGTGAGTATGCCGTTCGCGTGATGGGCGAAGTGACTCCGCAAATTCGCAATAACATGCTCAAAGGGGTTGAGCTTGAAGACGGGCCAGCCAAATTCGAATCTTTCTCCGAAATTGGTGGTGACGGGATCAACCGCTGGTATCAGGTTGTGGTGAAAGAAGGACGGAATCGCGAAGTGCGCCGTATTTTTGAATCACAAGGCCTCAAAGTTAGCCGCCTGTTACGTACCCGTTATGGCACGGTGATTTTACCGCGTGAATTGCGTACTGGTCGCTGGATGGAACTGGATAAAACCGACATCGATAATCTGGCCAAATCTGTCGAGCTAAAACCGCGTCAGGGTACCGGCCTGTTCGGTATGGCAAAACGCCGTACCGAGCGTATGGCAGACAAGCCGATGACTGCACGCCGTGGCGGTTATTTACGTCAGCAACGCCGTGATGATGAACAGCAAGACCAACGTTCAGGTGGTCAGGGCGCCAATGGTCGTAAAACCATCGGCTTCAACAAGGGCTTCAAGAAGTTTTAAAGCTTTCGCCTGACAATAAAAAACGCCCGGCTCCGGGCGTTTTTTTATGCCTTGACCGAATGATGAGAGGCAACGCCTTGCGGAATGGCATTCAGCAGTTTTCGGGTATATTCGTGTTGTGGATGTAAATACAGCTGGTCTGAATTGGCAATTTCAACCAGTTCACCATGATTCATCACCATCACCTGATCTGAAATATATTTCACCACAGATAAATCATGGGAAATAAAGATATAGCTCAGTCCATATTCATCCTGTAGATCTTGCAGTAAGTTCAGAACCTGTGCCTGCACCGACACATCCAGCGCTGATACGGATTCATCACAAATCAGGATTTCGGGCTTTAAGGTCAGGCACCGTGCAATTGCAATCCGCTGCCGTTGTCCTCCAGAAAATTCATGCGGATAACGATCATAGGCATGTGCAGGCAGACTGACCCGCTCCAATAGTTCCAGCGCAATTTTTTTACGCTCGGCTTCATTGTCACCAATGCCATGTATCCGCATGGGCTCCAGCAAGATCTGTCCGACGGTAAAACGCGGGTTGAGTGAGGCATAAGGATTCTGGAAAATGATCTGGATCTTGCGTTGATACTGGCAAAACTCTTTCTCACTCATGGCCAGAATATCTTTTCCTCCCATCAGCGCCTGCCCACCGGTCGCTTCGTGCAAGCGCATCAACAGCAGTCCGATGGTGGTTTTTCCGGAGCCCGACTCACCGACCAGTGCCAGTGTCTTGCCTTTTGCAAGCTGAAAAGATACTCCCTTGACCGCCTGAAACTCCTCACGTCCCCATAATCCTTTACGGCTATAAAACGACTTTTTCAGGTCTTTGACTTCCAGAACAATCTGTTCATCGCCATTTAGACCACGAGAACGTTGCTTCAGGTTCAACTCGGACAAGTTGCTCACTTCAACCAGCTGGCCGTGTTCCTGCTTCATGAAATCGCTGGTCACAGGCAGGCGGTAAGGACGTGATGCCAGCTGCGGACGACACAGCAGCAAGGCTTTGGTATATACATCTTGTGGTCGTTCCAGCACTTGCCCAGCAGGGCCACATTCGCGAATTTCGCCGTGGCGCATGACAATCACCTCATCGGCAATTTCTCCCACCAGCGCCAGATCATGAGTAATAAACAACATCGACATTTCATGACGTTGCCGTAATGATTCCAGCAAGTCAATGATCTGCTTTTGAATGGTGACATCCAGCGCCGTGGTGGGTTCATCGGCAATCAGGAGCTTCGGCTCACAGGCAATCGCCATGGCGATCATGACCCGTTGCTGCTGCCCGCCAGAAAGCTGGCTGGGATAAGCATCTATTTTGGTTTCAGGAGCAGGAATACCGACTTCCTGAAGCAACTCCAGTACCCGTGCCCTCGCTTGCTTGCGCCCCATTCCCAGATGAATGCGCAAAACCTCGGCAATCTGGTCGCCGACAGTAAACACCGGATTTAATGAGGACATCGGCTCCTGAAAGATCATGGCGATGTCTTTACCACAAATCTTGCGGATTTCTCTGGCAGACAAGTTAAGCAGGTCTTTGCCTTCAAAGCAGATCTGGCTATGTGCTGCAATCTGGCTTTGTCCTTTGGGTAACAGCCCCATCACGGCCAGGGAAGTAACCGACTTACCGCTGCCAGACTCGCCGACCAGCGCGACGGTCCTGTTTTTAGGAATGGAAAATGAAATTCCCTTAACCGTCTCAATCCATTGTTTATTTTCACCCTTAAAGCTGACACGAAGATTGTCGACACGTAATAGCGCGGTTTCATTGTGTTGCTGCATTTTTTTCTCTCCGCTATTTCAACTTGGGATCAAGGGCATCACGTAATGCATCGGTAAACATTGAAAATGCCGTGACCAGAACAGCCATGGCAATCGACGCCGCTGCCAGTTGCCACCATTTCCCCAAAATCAGTTCACTTTGCGCTTCATTGAGCATACTGCCCCAAGACACCACACCGACCGGTACACCAAAACCAAGGAAGCTGAGGATCACTTCAGATTTGATAAATGACACCACCAGAATCGAGATCTGAACCAGCGCAATATGGCTGACATTAGGAAAAATATGCACGAACATACGGCGTAAGTGACTGACACCGATGGCTTTGGCAGCCAGCACATATTCACGCGACTTGTGTTTCATATATTCGGCACGAATCAGACGGAATACCCCGGTCCAGCCCGTCAGACCAAGAATGAGTACAATCGATAAAATCCCTTTTTGCTGCAATACCGCAGCAATTGCCAGCACCAGCAACAAATAGGGAATCGAGGTAAAAATGTTATAAAACCAGTTCAGGATGTCATCGACCCAGCCACCGAAATAACCGGCAATCGCACCGAGAACCGTCCCGATTACCACCGCCAGCACCGCCGACAGCAATCCCACCAGAATTGAAGTTTCAGCGCCCTTGATGGTTTTTAACAGGATATCCTGTCCCCATTTATCGGCACCAAAGGGTAACGTGGTTTTTAATTGCTGTTGTTGATCCAGCAGGTGGCCGCCCAGTTGCTGGTCAATCTGTTTCATGTCCTCCGCCAATGGATCAACCACGCCATAATGATCCACATAGCCGCCTTGCTGTTCGCTCTGGATCTCGCTATTGAGCTGGTGGATTACCTCTTTTAATGGATCAACCGGATTTTCCGGCAGCGTTTGCGTAAGCTCTGCTACTTTCTGCGCTTGTGAAGCCTCAGTATCGGCACCTAAAAACGTGGGAGGTGCATAACTGACCGCCACTTCCTTATTCCAGCTGGAGGCGATGACGCCGCTCATGGATAAAGCCAGCAAGATGAAATAGCACAGCACCACCAGAAATGAAATGACTGCTATGCGGTCCGATTTCAGTCGCTTTAATGCCAGTTGCCATAACCCTGTGGCTGCAGCGGGTTGTGCCGGGGAGCTTTTGCCTTTAAAAATTGTACTTAACATGGTGATTTCCCCTACTTCAACTGAACACGAGGATCAAGCAGCTTATAGATCAGATCGGCGATCAGGTTAAATATCATGGTCAAGGCCGCAATATAGACGGTGATGGCCTTGATCACGGGGAAATCACTGCGCTCAACCGCAATAATAATTTCACGTCCAATCCCGGGAATGCCAAAGAAACGCTCGATCAGGAATGCACCGATCAACAAGGCAGGCAAGCTGGCCATCACTTCGGTCACAATCGGAATCGCGGCATTACGCAACACATGTACGCCCAGCACCCTTGACTCTCCTACGCCTTTGGCCCGGGCCGTACGTACATAGTCCTGATTAATCTCATCCAGCACAAAACTACGATACAGCCGTAAGGTCGGGGCAATACTCACCACCAGCATGATCAGGATCGGTAGCAAGGCATACTGAAACAGGTTTTCTCTAAAACTGTCACTCCAGCCCTGCACCGGAAACCAGCTGAGCTGATAGGCCAGAACATACTGAAAAACAATGATATACACCAAAATACTAATCGACATGCCAATGGTACATAGCATCATCACCATACGGTCTGTCAGTGAGCCCCGCACCGAAGCAACCGCCAGAGCCAGGATGATTGAAATCACCGTTTGCAAGATTGTAAGCGGGATCAACAGGGTCAGTGACGGGCCTAAACGGGTCAAGATAATCTGTGAGACCGACTCGCCGGTACTCCAGCTTGCGCCATAGTCAAAGCTGAGAATCTGCTTGATAAAAATCCACAGCTGCACGTAATAAGGTTGATCTACGCCCAGCTGCTTGCGGATGTTTTCAATTTGCTCCGGGTTCGACATTTTGCCTGCCAGGATATATGCAGGATCGCCCCCCACCCAGTTAAATAAAAAGAAAATGAGCAAAATAACACCCAACATGGTCGGGATCATTTGCCATAGTCTGCGTACGACATAAGCAAGCATATTGGCAAATCCTTATTTGACCCGTTGGCCGGTAATTTCATTGAAGAAGGCTTTATTGTCCGGCGCTCTGCCGAGGAAGTCCTTGACCAGTTGAGCTGCACTCTTCTGGCTGCCCTGGGAAAGAATCTTCTGACGATAGCGCTGCCCGACTTCCGGATTATTCAGGTTATTGCCAAAGGCCGACAACATATCCAGCGCCAGTACTTCAGACCACATATAGCCATAGTAGCCAGCCTGATAGCCCATCAGATGACCAAACTGCCCCGGGAACTCGGTGTTGGGCACATAGCCCAGTGCCGTTGCCGATTCCATCTTTTTCCAGACTTCCATTGGCTGTACTTTCAGGGCATCAGCACCATGCAGCGCCATGTCATATTGTGCATACAGGGTTTGTCGCGCATAACGCATCCCACGGCCATAATTATGGACCGACTTCAGGCGCTCAATCAGGGCATCATCTACCCGCGGGCAGGCCGGATCACAATAGTCAGCAACTTTGGACAAGGTTTCCTTGCGGCGTGCCCATTCTTCATACATTTGTGAGGGTGCTTCAACAAAGTCACGCTCTACCGAGGTGCCAGACTGGCCTGCATAACGGGTTTTCGACAAAATGCCATGTAAGGCATGTCCAAACTCATGCACAAAAGTTTCCAGCTCATCGCTATTTAAGCCCTTGCGGTTAAAGTTGGTCACCAGTACCGAAATCGGTTTACGCTTGCTTAAAGTACTGCCTCCATAGACGCCCCACACCGCTGCATGGCCATATTTGCCTTCACGCGGGAACTTGTCCATGTACAGGCCACCCAGCACTTCGCCAGTTTTCTTGTCCGTGACATCGTAATATTCCACCTCATTCTGCCAGGTAGCGACTTTGGCGGGTTTAAACTCGATGCCATACAGATCGGAAGAAATTGCAAACAACCATTTTTGCGCAGCTAAAGTTGGAAAATAATCACGCAGTTTTTCCTGATCAATCTGGTATTTGGCTTTACGTAGCTTTTCACTCCAATAGCCCACATTCCAGCGATTGATGTCAGCCTTGTCCAAAGCGATATTTAATGTTTTGGCTTTAAACGCACGTAATTCGTCTACTTCTTTTTGCTCGAGCGGTGCCACCACTTTATGTACATCGGCCAAGAAGGTATTTACTGTTTCTGGTGTTTTGGCCATGCGTTTCTTTAAGGCCCAGCCGGCATAGCTTGGCTGACCGAACAACTGCGCCAGTTCATAACGCAAGTCGATAATCTGCTTGAGCAGGACGAGATTCTTTTCTGTACCACGACGGGTAAAGGCGGTTTGATAACGCTTACGGGCATCATCGCTGTCTGCCAGTTCCATGAAAGGCTGGTACTCTGGATATTCAAAACCTAGTAAATAATTGCCTTTGTCATTTTTCTTCAAACCAGCAATATAACTGTCAGGTAAGCCCTTTAATTCTGCAGGGGTAAATTCCAGTTTTTCCGGATTGTCACGGATATTGCGGGAGAATTCTTGCGAGAGTCTGGTCAATTCATCAAAAATCGTTTTAACCCGGGCCCTCTTTTCAGGCGCTAATTGCACCCCGGTATCTTCAAAGGCATCCAGAATATCCTGACGGTATTTGGCATCAATCTCGTCTACCGCCTGTGTATTTTTAATTCTTTGATAGAGTTTAGGGTTTTGGTAAATTTCAGTTTGCAGCTGGTTCAGTTTGACTTCACAGTCTTCAGCCGCTTTACGCAGTGTTGCATCCGGGTCAACATTGCTATACAGGCTGATCGGCCCGGCAAAATCCTCAAATGTTGCCATCAGCTGATCCCATTCAGCCAGTACAGGCGCTGCTGCTGAACGAGGTTTTACCTGTTGTTTTTCCAGCTGCTGGATACGTTGTTTTAGTTTGTCCAGATTGGCATCACACCACTGGGCACTGGTAGCCGTTGTTAAAACAGGTAAGCTGGTACGGGGATTTTCAGCCCAAATATTCTGGCTCATGCCGACAGCAGTCATGGATAACAAAGCCAGACTCGACAATTTCAATATTTTTTTCGCCATTCTTTCACTCCGATTTAATGTGTTTGTTATTTCTTGTCTTGAATATCGATGTACATCCACTCTGCCGGCAAGATAGGATGTTTTTTATAGCCCAGCACACGAGGCTGCGCGACCACAGTCCGGTAACGGGTCGAGATAAACTGTACAGGTGAATAGAACTCTAAAAGACGTGACATTTTGCGATATAGCAGGTCGCGTTCAGGGCCATCGTCCAGTTTCAGGGATTGTTCATATAAACGGTCATATTCCGGTAATTTAAAGCAGGTATGGTTGGTTGCATGAATATTGTTGCCATAAAACAGCTGCATAAAGTTATCGGCATCAGGATAGTCGGCAATCCAGGCAGAGGCCTTAAACATGGTTTTACATTGCTTTTCAGCCTTTAAACCTTCCGCAAAAGGCACTGGCTTGGACACCATGTTAATCTTGATACTGGTCAGGTCTTTCTTTAACAGCTCGGCCATTTGCATACTGCGGGCACTGCTGGTAGATGGCATGAACTCAATCACCAGTGGCTTGCCATCTGGCAGCCTGCGCCAGCCATCTGCCCCGACTTTATAGTGATAACGATCCAGTAACAGATTTGCAGCTTTCACCGAATAGGGCACGCTGCTTTTATAATCAGGATCATGGCCGGCCACACCATAAGGAATCGGCGTTTCCAGTTTTTTGGCATTGCCCTTGGCCAGAATCGTAATCATTTTGTCTTTGGAAATGGCCATTGCCATCGCACGGCGTAAGGCAATTTTATCTTTGCCAAAACCACCGACAACCGGATTCTGGATATTCCAGTAAAGATAATCGATTGAAGGGTCTGGTATGCGTGACAGCTGGATGCCCTTCTTGGCCAACTCGGGCTTTAAGCTGCCATCTTGCTGTAAGGCCTGTGCGGGCAACTCACCGTCCAGGGTAAATAAATCCAGCCCGTCTTTCTGAAAAGCAAGCCATCCCGATTGTGATTCTTCAATAACACGAATATCAATGACCCCGATCTGCGGCATTTTTTTGCCTTGCATCTGCTTGACGATGTTCTGGTCTTCCGGCTGGCTGGCCTTAAAATTCCAGGTAAAACCGCGATAATCAGGGTTGGCTTTCAAAATAATCCGTGAACCCGGCGTCCAGTGCGCCAGCACATAAGGCCCTGTGCCTACAGGATGTGCCATGGCATAGCCTGTCGTTTTTTCGCGATAATGCTCGATCACTTCACGTGCCACTGCGCCCGTTGGCTGATGGGCCAGCAACATCGGAAAATTATGATTCGGTTCTTTCAGGCGTATCACCAAGGTATAACGATCCGGGGTCTGTAATCCGCTGACGGGCTGATCGTAATTAAATTTTCCGGTTTTACCGGCCTGTTGAATCAACGCATCCATTCCGGCAATTTTACCTTCAAATAACCAGCTATTCGGTGAGCGCAAATTCGGATCAAGCAGTCGTTTATAAGAATAGGCATAATCCGCTGCCGTCAGCTCTCGTGGCTTGCCCTTAAACACCGGATCAGAGGCAAAATAAATCCCTTTTTTCAGCCGTATGGTATAGGTCAGGCCATCTGCACTCACTTCAGGTAAGGCAGCAGCAGTGTTGGGTACCAGTTGTGCTGGCGATGCCAGATAGTCATAGGTATAGAGCGTTTCAAAGACAGAATATAAAATATGGGCAGAATAGAGGTCCTGTACGGCTACCGGGTCAAAACCCGTTTCTGCCACCGGAAAAGCATAGCGAAGGACTTTTTTAGGATCGGCTGGGCTTTTGGCCTGAACTAAACCTGATCCTGCCCCCAATGCCGTTCCCAATAACAAAGCCAGTCCCGCACGCGAAAGAGAATTTTTTAAATTTTGCTTCATCGTACACACATCACTTATTTTGATTTGGTGCAGCAATATCCAGATATTGCCAATTGGTATTCATAATCGGATGGGCTTTAAACCCCTGAACTTCCGGCTGGATCAACCAGTTACGTATCCGTGTATCCTGTAAAATCCAGGTATTATCGGCCTCAATTTGCCGACTCATTTTTTCATAGAATGGCATGCGTTTTTCAGGGGGTTGCTGCATGGCCTGCTTATACAACTTGTCATAAGCAGTAGATTGGTAACAGGACTGATTACCGCGTCCAACATTGGGCCCATAGAGTAACTGGGTAAAGTTTTCTCCTTCCGGATAGTCGGCGTGCCATGCGCCACTCCACATCATATATTGACACTGCGTGGCAGCTTTCAGGTTATCGGCAAAATTACTGACCTTAAAATCAGCACGTATCCCGATTGCATCCAGATTTTTCTTCCACAGTTCAGAGTACATCACTGAAGAGGTGCCACTTTCAGTATTGATTTTTAAGGTTAAAGGCTTGCCACCCGGCAGCTGACGATAACCATCGGCCCCCTTTTTATAGCCGAAATGATCCAGTAGTTTATTGGCCAATACCGGATTGTAGCCAATGCTACTGCGGTAATCGGGGTTATGCCCGCTAATCCCTGCCGGAACCAGCATTTCAGCCTTTACCGCCTGACCTTTGCGTAATATGCGAATATATTCATTTACATTAAATGACATCGCAATTGCTCGCCTTAACGCAATTTTGTCCAGACTGTTTCCGCCCACCACCGGATCACGCATATTCAGCATCGAATAGGTAATCTCGGCCTCTTTATTGGCATAAAGACGGATGCCCTGTTGTTTCATGGCCGGCTTGAGCTGGTTATTTTGATCGAGTACCTTGGGAATGGCATTTGAAGTGACTTTGTCAAAATCGAGCTGCTTGGACTGAAATGCCAGCCAGCGTGACTGTTCTTCTTCAATAATACTGATATTGACCTTGCCGATTTGTGGCATCTGCTTGCCGCTCATTTCCTTGACCAGCTGATTGTCCCAGGCCGTACCCGTCGATTTGAAATTCCAGACAAAACCCCGGTAATCCGGATTGGCAACCAGTTCGATCTTGCTACGCGGGACATACTTACTCAGCATATACGGGCCGGTACCAACAGGATGCATGGCTAAACGATCTTTATAATATTCAACCACTTCACGGGCAGTCGCCCCAAATGAACTATAAGCCAGTATATAAGGGAAGTTATAATCGGGTTGCGTCAGCGTAAATTGAATCGTATATTTATCGAGTGCCTTGATCCCTTCGATTTTGGCATCATAGTTAAAATTTCCGGTTTTCTTTGCCTGTTCGACCAGTGCATTGGCACCAACAATTTTATGATCAATAAAAGAAAATGATGAAGCATGATTTTTAGGATCTAAAATGCGTTTAATGGAATAAACATAATCTTCAGCCACCAGCTCCCTGCGCTTGCCTTTAAATGCAGGATCATCTGTAAAATAAATACCTGACTTTATTTTAAAGGTATAAACCTGTCCATTTTTTTCGATTTTCGGCAAACTTTCTGCAGTTCCCGGGATCAGTTTAACCGGGTCTGCCAGATAATCGTACTGAACCAGTCTTTCAAAAATAACATCAGCAACATTACCGCTATAGTAATTGAAGGTTTTTACCATATCAAAACCATCATCGGGCGCCTCAAAAGCAACACGGAGTACTTTGTCGGCTTGAGCAGGTGTTTTTGCATATACCGTTGGCATCCATGCAATTACACTGGATATAACAGCGACCGTAAAAAAAATTGGCTTCAAGTTAATACTCACATCATCGTTTTTTAATAAATACTAGACTTTCGCATAGCATTCAACACCACTACCGTTTCTCTTGTCCTGATTAACATCCAGAATTTTTATCAAAAAATCATTTAGTTAATAAAAATTTATCATCTGGACAAAATTTACCCCAAGAAAAAATACGTTATGGCAGAAAATTAACTAGCGAATTTCATGCCACTTTTCAAATAAAAAAATAACGACTATTTTTTAACCAAAAATCTTTTTATGCAATTCCGGTTTTCAGGCATCTTAAATAAAAGTAATTTTATGCCAAATCATATTTTTTTATATTAATTTCCATTTCCATGAAAACAGAATAATAAAATACATGTTTTATAAGAATAGAGAAGCTTTTGCACCATAAAAAAGCAAAAATAAAACATTATGATTCATTTTAATGCGCCAGAGCGCCACCCATTTATTGGTACTTTATAACAATACCTCGGGACTGCTTATTATTTTCTGGTTTTAATATTTGGTAAAAATATGAAAAGCTTATAAATAAAAACTAAAACACTTTTACCCAATTTATTCTACATTAAGCCAAATCTAAAAATAGGGCTTGGCACAGGTCTTGCTAAAACGGATTTATCGAATTTTTAGAGTGGCAAACCATTAGGGGTTCAATAAACAATGAAAAAAGCCGACTTCACTCAACCTAGCGCTACGTCAAAAACGAGCAAAACCATACTTAAACTGAGCACCTTGAGTTTAAGTATGCTGTGTCTAACCATGGCACATGCTGCCGATGCGGACTCAACCACTGAAGAAAAACCCACCAAGGTGGTCAAGGTCGCCGTGACGGGATCTTCCATCAAAGGCGTTGCAGCTCAAAGTGCCTCACCGATCACGGTCGTCAAGGTTGATGAGATTCTAAAACAAGGGGTGACTACGACAGAAGAAGCTCTTTCAAAAATTACAGCAAACCAGTCTGGCTTTGTTACCGCCCTCAATGTTGGAGCCAGTAATACTGCAGGTTCGACCGCTGATCTACGCGGTATCGGAGATAATAAAACCTTGATTTTACTCAATGGCCGCCGTCTGGCTGCCAATGCGTTCGATAGTGGTGTCACCAACCTGAATATCATTCCGCTTGCCATGTTGGAACGGATTGAAATTGTGCGCGATGGTGCGTCTGCAATTTATGGTACAGATGCGATTGGGGGCGTGATCAACTTTATCACCAAAAAGCAGTTTACAGGACTCAATATCAGTGGCGGCCTGGTTCAGCCGGAACACAAAGGTGGCGATAAACAAGATATTTCGATTTTTGGCGGTTATGGCGATCTTGATGAACAGGGCTTCAATGTCTTTGGTGTGGTCGATTTTCGACATGCCAACGATATCATGGCAAAAGACCGCAAGACCAGCAAAAGAGGTGCTTACCTTCCAGAGCTGGGAGTAGACGGACGCAGCTCAGCCACCTTCCCGGCAAACTTTAATGGTAAAAACCCATACGCCTCAAATAACTGTAACAACATGCCGCATACCGAGGCAGTAGACGGCTTGTGCCTGATCAACACCCAGGCACTGATTGGGGTGGTGCCACAGACAGAAGACCTGTCTGTACTTGGCCGGGCAACGTTTAAACTCAATGATCACTTCAATGCCATTGGTGAATATGTCTATGCCAACAGCAAGGTCAAGGTTTCAATTGCCCCGGATGTATACAATGGCAATAACAAGGTACAGATCGGTAAAGAAAGTAAATATTATCCGGGCAACGGCATTGTCCCTGCTGTGGATGGAGTCACGGGTGAACCGCTATCGCTGTCTTTACGTTCACAAGCCGGCAACCGGGTAAACCAGTCTGAAAATGAATCTCATCGTATATTTGCAGGTATTGAGGGCGATGCCTATGGCTGGGACATTAATACCGGCCTGAGCTATGCCCGTAGTACCTCAAAAGATGAAGTACTAAGCGGTTATCTCAATAAAGGCGCCGTCCAGGATGCACTCGACGCCGGGATACTCAATCCATTTGGCCCGCAAGCTGCGGGAGATAACCCGAATATCTGGAATACCTTTTCACTTTCCGGTGAAACCAATAAGGCAAAAATCGAATCGACAACTGTCGACTTTACTGCAAGCCGCCCCATCTATACCCTCCCGGCAGGCGATGTCGGTTTTGCTGTCGGAGCCAGTTTCCGGCATGATGACTGGACTTCAGATGTGAATGCCAGCCTGGCTGCCCTGCTGCCGAGTATTGGTACAGACCCGACCAATCCGCATCAGGAAGGCAAACGCGATATTAGCTCGGCGTTTACCGAACTGCAGATTCCACTGCACAAAACCTTAGAAGCCCAGATTGCAGCCCGTTACGACAATTACAGTGATTTTGGCGATACCTTCAATCCTAAAGTCGCTTTCCGCTGGGAACCGATTAAACAGTTAATGTTCCGTACCTCTTATAGTACAGGCTTCCGGGCGCCAAACCTGTATGAAATCAACAAGAATAACAGCCGCACACTGACAGGCGGCAAATATGACGACCCGATCTTGTGTCCGGGTGGTCAGGTGGCACCGGGCGGCACGGCTACCGAAGACTGTGGCCAGCAGTTTGATCGTATGCAGGGGGGCAACAAAAATCTGGAGCCTGAAAAATCGACCTCAATCACGGCAGGTTTTGTATTAGAACCGGTTAAAAATCTGGTCTTCTCGCTCGATTATTACAATATTGAAGTCAAAAACCAGATTTCGGCATTGGATGCAAATACCATTTTTAACTCTCCAGACAAATACAAAGATAAATTTGTCCGTAAAGCCAACGGTTCTATCGACTACATCATTACCACCATGCAAAACATGGGCAACTTAAAAACCCAGGGGTTTGATGTCAGCTTGAATTACTTGACGCCAATGACCTCTACAGGACGGTTCGGTTTTGGAATTGACGGGACTTATGTCACCAAATATGACTACCAGAACGAAAAGGATGGAGAGTGGTTCAGCAGCTTGGGACAGTATCGTGATGCAGGCCCGACCATTCGCTGGAAACATGTGGCCAACCTGAACTGGAACTATGAAAACTGGGCGATGAATTTCCAACAGCAGTTTACCCGTGGCTATAAGGACCAGAATACAACAGGTGACGAGAAATATGATCACCATCGTGTCAGTGACTATACCCTCTACAACATTTCAGGAACCTATAAAGGATTTAAGAATCTGGACTTGACGGCCGGAATTAAAAATATCTTTGATGCAGAGCCTGCAGCTTCAAATGTGGGCGACAACTTCCAGTATGGATACGACCCGCGTTTTACCGATATTACAGGCCGTACCTACTTTGTTCGCGGTACTTATAAATTTTAAAGCGTTTCACCACTACGGCCAGATTGATTTCCTGTCGTAGTGGTTCACCGTAATCCTCTGATTCATCAGAAAAATTTAATAACGGTTTTCTGTTTCTTCATTGCGATGAATGCATGATTACAATTTCAGGAGAAATTATGGGCATCCCCTTTTCTGAGAGTGAAAATCAACCTGCCAAACGTCTGGTCGGCATTGGTCTGGTGTTATTTCTACATCTCGTTATCGCCTATATTCTGATGACCAGTTTAGCGCCGGACTTGAGCAAGCCTGTCGATAAGCCTGTCGAACTACAGATTATTCAGGACATCAAACCACCTCCTCCGCCCAAACCAGAGGAACCCAAACCCAAAGAAAAACCACCTGAACCACCGAAAATGGTAGAGAAAGTGGCAAAAATGCCTGATCCCCCCAAACAGGTAGAAAAAGCTGCGCCGGTACAAAAACCAGCACCTGCACAACCCGCCCCGACCGCAGTTGCGACACCCACACCTGCACCAGCAGCACCTAGCCCGAGCCCGGTTGCAGCTGCACCCGCGGCGGCTCCCGCTGCACCTGCAGCACCGGCCAAGCCAGCAGGTATTTCGCGTGGCGTTTCAGAAGGTGAAGCCGGATGCCAGAAGCCGGAATACCCGCGTGAAGCCCTGATGAATGAAGAAGAAGGTACGGTACGGATTCGTGTCTTGGTGGATGGCTCAGGCAAAGTCATCGATTCCAAGGTCAAAAAATCAAGCGGTAGCAAAAGTCTGGATAAAGCAGCGATCAAGGCCTATAGCCTGTGTACGTTTAAACCTGCCATGAAGGACGGCGTACCACAGCAGGAATGGTACGAGATCGAATATCCATTCACGCTTTCCTGATCAAATATATTGCAAAACCAATTTTTGGAGAATTTAAACATGAACAAGACAACAAAACATATTTCCCGAATCGCAGCAATTGGCCTGATTGCAGGAAGCACACTCCTGCCTGTAACCACCGTGTGGGCCGATGAAACCACGCCAACCACGGCAGTTACTTCGGTCAGCACAGAGGCAACCACACAGGCAACGCCTACACCACCGCCTCTGCCTGCAACAACTGAAAAAGTCCATAACCCTTACGGTCTGGAAGCACTCTGGCACGAAGGTGATCTGGTCGCCAAATCGACCTTGTTTATTTTGGTGCTGATGTCGATTGGCACGTGGTACATCATTCTGTCGAAATTATTCCAGCAAAGTAAAATCAAGCGCCACGGTACAGAAGCCGAGCGTAATTTCTGGGAAGCAGAATCGCTCAATAGCGCCGCGGCAAGTCTCAATTCCAATAGCAGTTATCGCTACATCGCAGAAAAAGGCATTCGTTCAACCCAGCATCATGATGGCACCTTATTAGAACGGATCGACTTCAATACCTGGGTCACCATTTCTATCCAGCGTGCCATTGAAAAAGTACAAAGCCATCTGAGCAATGGCCTCGCCTTCCTTGCCACCGTGGGGTCAACTGCACCATTTGTTGGCTTATTTGGAACCGTCTGGGGGATTTATCATGCCCTTACCGCGATTGGCATTTCAGGTCAGGCATCGATTGATAAAGTGGCAGGCCCTGTCGGTGAAGCCTTGATCATGACAGCCATCGGTCTTGCAGTCGCAGTCCCGGCTGTACTGGGCTACAACTGGTTAACCCGCCGCAATAAAGCCGTGATGGACAATGTCCGTTCTTTTGGCTCAGACCTGCACGCTGTACTCCTGAGCGGGGATCTAAACAGCAATCACCCGAACCGTGATTCTAAATAAGGAATAGCATTATGGGCATGATGATCAATTCAGATCAAAATGACGATGACGTCATCGGTACGATTAATACGACGCCGCTGGTCGACATCATGCTGGTACTGCTGATTATCTTCTTAATCACAGTACCAGTGGTTACACACACGGTTCCGGTAAAACTGCCTGAAGAAAAAAATACGCCTTATGCCACCACGCCACAAAATATCCAGCTTTCAGTCAATAAAAACGGCGATATTTTCTGGAATGAACAACATGTTGCCAATAAGGAAACCTTGCTGGCACGGTTACAGGTTGAAGCACAAAAACGCCCACAGCCCGAGGTTCATATCCGTGGCGATCAACTGACACACTATCAGGCAATTGATCAGGTTATCAGTACAACCCAGCAAGCAGGGATTGGCAAAATCGCCTTTGTCACCACCCCACCTGCGACAGCACCCTAACAGGAGGGATCAGATATGGGTATGAATGTCGGCCCGAAAAGTGATGAAGATGATGTGATGCTCGACGTCAACATGACACCTCTGATTGATGTCATGCTGGTGCTGTTGATTATGTTTATTATCACTATCCCGATTCCAAACAATGCCATTAACATTAATTTGCCAAATGGTACGCCACCACCGCCAACGGACCAGAAACCACCTGAGACCATCAATCTGCGGGTTGATGCACAAGGACATATTTTCTGGAACGATCAGCCGGTTGCAGACCGTCAGGCACTGAAAGTTTTATTTGAATCGGTTGCTAAAAAAGCTGATCAGGATCAAATCAAGTTTAAGCCCGATGCACAGGCGGAATACAAACATATTGCGATGGTGATGGCTTTAGCTCAACAGAGCAATGTCACCAAAATTGGCATCGTCAGTAATCACTAGACAATAACAACAAGAAATTAAACTAATAATAAGTTTACTCCTGCGCTAACAAGTTCGCTTGTTGGCTTTTTTTATGCTATGCAACTTAAAATCATTTTAACAGCATAATACTTATCTCAACATATAATATCCATCAAACATTTTAACCTATAAAACACACGACTTATATCTTGCATTTTCACGCTTATTATGTGACATTATATTAACATTTATTAAATCACCCCGCTTATAAATAAAAGCATATCAAGATGGTTTAGCTAATCAAGCATTTACTAAATATAATTTTTACTATTCATTCACTTAATAATCCATGAAAAAACTTGTTATTACTTTAATGCTGATTACCTGTTGTGGCCTGTCAAAATCGGCAGTAGCTGAGACTTCGTTCAACAATCAGCAATGCCAACAGGATTTTAATTTTATCGCAGATTTTTTATTGAAAAATGATGCAGGTATCAATGCAGATCAGTGGACGGAGTATCCAGAAAAAGTCAACAAAATACTGAAAATACAACAAAGTAAAATTACTCAAGTTCACTCTGTTCATGACTGTATCGAGATCATCAAACCTTTTTTACGCACAATACGTAAAGGACATCTTTCGGCATCTGATAAATCAGTATTTCATGATTTCCATATACAACCAGATTTAACCTCAGACAAAAAACTGATTGAAACCCAACAATTATCTGATTTAACAACGTATATCAAAGTTACCTCTTTTCGAGAAGGTATTAAAGAACAACTAGAATCTGTCATTTATAATAATCAGGACAATATTCGTAGTTCTCCCTATATTATTATTGATATACGAGAAGGTGATGGTGGCAATGACACAAACTATTATCCCTTACTCCAATTACTGGGCCAGTATAAATATTGGCTCAAAACTCCAAAAATATTTTCAACACCAGAAAATATAAAAGCATGGGCGATTTATAAAACATTATTAAACATTAGTGCAAATAATAAAAGAATTGATGAAATCATTGCAAAAATGCAAGCAAACCTTTGGAGTTGGGTTAGCCTGTTTAATGCAGATGAAGTCAAGCAAACCATTAGCCAACAAGAGGCTTTGGCCCAACCCAAAAGGGTAATGATCTTAACCGGTTCAGAATGTGGCAGCTCATGTGAACAATTCATATTAACCGTCAGACAAAACCCCAAAGTCATTACTATGGGACAGAATACTTATGGTGCTATTGCTGCATCCAATATACTTGAGAAGTTGACCCCCTCAAATAAAATCTATTTGGCTTACACTGCAACTTATACCAATTTAGGTATTAAGGATGTCGATCGCCTTGGTATTCCCCCACAGATTAAATTAGCTAAGCCCTTGGATAAACCAGCCTATGATCATGAAGTTTCTTTGGCACAACGTATACTAGAAAATCTACAGCAATAGCAACCTGAACAAATGAGTCCATAGGACTAGAATTTTTCCAACTCAATCCATTGCGAATCAGGAAAATGCTTTGCCAGATAAGCTTTTAAATAATCAGCGGTATCTTTAGAAATCACCGGATCTTTCGACTCATCCTTTAAGTTATAGACTAAAGCATGCAAACTCAAACCACGCTGCTTTAATGCCTCTAAACTTAATAACGTATGATTAATACTGCCCAAACGTCCCGAAGTCACCAGAATCACAGGAAATTGATGCTGCATAATATAATCGATGGTGAGCAGCTCTGTGGTTAATGGCACCATCAAACCACCTGCACCTTCTAGCAACACCACATCAAAACGCTGAGCCAGTTCTTGGGTAGCAGCTTCAATCTTGGCAAAATCAAGCTCGCGTCCATCCAGACGTGTCGCCAAATGCGGTGATGCCGGATAACTAAAAATTTCTGGCATGGTCAGCTTGTCATGGTCTTCCTGAAACCAGCCACAACCCATGATTTCACGATGCTTTTCAATATCTTCCGAAATATCGATATTGCCCGTCTGCACCAATTTCTGGGTAATGACACGTTGTCCTTGGGCAGTCCAGAGCTTGGCAAGATAGCCTGTGGCATAGGTTTTACCAATTTCGGTATCAATGCCGCTAACAAAATAAATATGACTCATTTACTTTCCTTTCCCTGAGTGGTCAAACTCATGGGATAAATATCATGAATGTAAGGATAATCACTGAAACGCTGATCTAAAGAATATTCAATACAGACCTGATTGCCTGAATCATCTTGTATCTGATCGGTATAAGGGAAAATTTGACGATTCTGTTCATTTACCAGTGTAAACTGACCACTACCCCGCCCTGGCTTTTTAATATTTTTAGCCCAGCCACACATGGTCTTGTGCGGCGCATTTTGTTTTATATAATCTGTTATCCAGCCAGCTGACCAAAAAGAACATAAAATCATCAATAAGACGGTCACTTCTACAACAGGATTGGGGATTTGATCTTTTTTCCAAACCCGGACATATCCCAAGCCAATCAGTAAAACACCCAAAATCAGGCAAACCAACGCCCAGAGAAAAGCAGAAAACATTAGAAAAATTAAACTTAGGGTTAATGCAAAATAACCATGCACGATATTCTTTCTGGGTGTTAACCGATCTGACATCTTCCTAATCAGTCCCCACTGTAAATGACGCTGCTCTACGTGCAATCACATATACCGGATGATAAGTCAGGCAAAATCCCTGCTCATCACGAAATTGTTGATAATCTGCATAAAACTGCTGCAAGGATTGCTTGGTCCAGCGATGTGACTTTGCTGTTGCAGTTACCCCAGTTGCTTTCAAATGCTGCAATACCGATTTGGGATGATCAAAATACACCTGCTGCAGTTCTTGCTCGATGAACAACACTTCAAAACCTTGTTGTTCAAGCTGCTGTTGCAAAACGTCGTGATCAATATAAGTTAATCCCTGTCCTGTCAGTTGTTTGATTTCAGTAAGATTATCTGGCCCAAAGGTAGAAAAACCGAAATATCCATGAGGGTTTAACGCCTGATGAATCCGTTGCAATAATGCAGGTAGATCCGTCATCCATTGCAAGGCAGAACTGGAAATGACGGCATCCAAACATTGCGGTAACACCAGTTGCTCAATATCACCGATCAACCAATTGATCTTGTCGTCGCTTGGAAAATACTGCTCCACATCTGCATATAAGTCATTTAAAAACAGCTGTTCAACCTGAAAATGGGACTGAAACAAATGAGTGAGATTGCCCGAACCGCAACCAATCTCGAGCACTGAACCCAAGCTGTGCGGATAATAGGCTTTCAGATAGTCAAACAATTGCGCACTAATCTGTTTCTGTACCACCGCATGCTCGACATAGCTGTGCCCTGCTTTGGCAAAACGTTGCGCAACCAGTGCTTTATTGATGCTCACAGACACTCCACCAATTGCTCCAATTCGTTTTTTTGTACCAAAGAGGTTAAAGAAATGCGTAGGCGTGAACTATTCTGTGGCACTGTTGGTGGGCGTACCGGCATGGCATACAAGCCCTGTTGTTGTACATGGCGCGCTTTTTCAATCGCAGCTTGGCTTTCCCCCACAATAACCGGAATGATATGACTGCTGGAAGGACTGGAGAATCCTTTTGCGATCACCGCCTGTTGTAAATACTTGCTCATCTCAGCCAAGTGCTGACGCTGCTGTTGCATACTCAATACTTTATTAAATATGAAATCTGACCACGCCATCGAGATTGGTGGTAACGCCGTACTAAAAATCAGTGGGCGCATTTTATTGATCAGATAGTCACGGATAATCGAATCACAAATGATATAACCACCGACTGAAGCAATCGCTTTGCCAAAAGTCCCTACCAGAAAATCAATCTGATCCATTACCCCATATTGTTCGGCACAGCCCAGACCGTGTTCACCCCGCACGCCAATCGCATGTGCTTCATCGACATACAACATGGTTTTGACAAAACGCTGTTTTAACTGCGCCAAAGCGGCTAAATCCGTCTCGTCGCCATCCATACTAAAAATACTTTCGGTCACTACAATAATGCGTTCAACTTGCTCATCTTGATGATACTTTTGCAATAACTGTTCCAGATGCTGCAAATCATTATGTCGATAACGTACATATTGAGCAGTCGATAGACGAATGCCATCAATCATACTGGCATGCACCAGTTTATCAGCCAGAATCATGGTCTTGCTATCACACAAGGCTGGCAAGATACCGATATTCATGTGGTAGCCACTGTTGAATAATAAGGCAGCACGACCAAAAGCTTTGCTTAGGCTATTTTCAAATTGTTCATATTCAGCAAAATTACCTGTGAGTAAGCGTGACGAAGATGAACTAAAGAGCGCCCGTTCGATGTTTAAAGTATCAAGAAATTCTTCTCTTAAATGTAAATCAGCGGCAAGGCCCAAATAGTCATTGGAGGCCAGATTCAACATGGTTCGATCCTGGATGGTGATCCATTTCCCCTGCTGCCGATTTGAGGTGAATTGACGGAAATTACCCTGTTGTTTGAGCTGGTCAAGCTGCCCGGCATAATGATCAAGCAAGGACATCCGCACTCACTCCCGGCATTTCTTTGACGACTTCAATCAGGTGCGTTAACAAGTAATTTAACTCATCATCCGTAATCACATACGGCGGCATGACATAGACCAGTTTCCCAAATGGCCGCACCCAGATACCACGCTCCACAAACTGTTGCTGTAGAGTTTTCATATCTACATTGCGGGTCAGTTCAACCACGCCAATCGCCCCTAAAACCCGTACATCCGCAACGTGGTCAAGCTGTGCCAAACCTGTTAATTGTTCAGCCAGAATCTTTTCAATCCGTTGAATATTGGCTTGCCAGTCCTGTTCCAGCAATAATTGAGTACTTCTTAAAGCAACTGCGCAGGCCAAGGGATTCGCCATAAAGGTTGGGCCATGCATAAATACGCCTGCTTCCCCTCGACTAATGGTTTCAGCCACCTGTTTGGTGGTTAAGGTTGCAGACAAAGTCATATATCCGCCTGTTAAGCCCTTACCCATACACATGATATCGGGTTCAACCTGTGCATGTTCCCAAGCAAACATTTTACCTGTGCGGCCAAAGCCGGTGGCAATCTCATCAAAGATCAACAGCACGTTGTACTGTTCACACAATGCTTTGGCCTGACGCAAATATTCAGGATGATAAAAACGCATGCCGCCTGCACCTTGTACAACTGGCTCGATAATCAGGGCTGCAATACTGTGATGATGCTGTTCAAACTGTTGCCTGAGTTGCTGAATATCCTCAGGATTCCATTCTCCGTCAAAGCGACTTTGTGGCGCAGGTACGAAAATGCGATTGGGTAAACTGGTACCAAAAATCTGATGCATGCCAGTCACCGGATCACACACCGACATCGCATTCCAGGTATCGCCATGATAGCCAGAACGGGTAGTAATAAAATTGGTTTTCTCGGGTTGGTTTAATGCAGTCCAATATTGCACGGCCATTTTTAAGGCCACTTCTACAGCAACAGAACCTGAATCGGCATAGAAAATCTTGTCCAGGCCCGGTGGCGTAATTTTTAATAAGAGTTTGCCCAATTCAATTGCCGGTGCGTGCGTCAGACCGCCAAACATGATATGTGCCATGTTCTGTAATTGATCTGCAACCGCCTGGTTCAGTTCGGGATGGTTATACCCGTGAATCGCACACCACCATGACGACATGCCATCCACCAGAGTCCGACCATCTTCCAGTTCGATGGTTGCACCATAGGCACGTTTCACTTTAAAAGTTGGCAGTGGATTTAACATCGAAGTATAGGGATGCCATATATGTTCTAAATCAAATAAATCGGTCATCCTTTACCTCATTTGCTGCTGTTTCAAAATTTACCATTTGCCTGATCACACTTTTCGATACTCGGAAATGTCATCTGCAACCTGAGCAAGCCAAAGCGATTAAAGCTTTGGCATAGCGCAAGACAAACGATGTGCATAGTTCACACGTAAGCAAAGCTTACGCCTTGCGGTACTGCAAAGATTCTTAATCTTTGCTATTCGTACCTCAGGTTTTGCCTACTTTTTCCGAAAGAAAAGTAGGTCGCCGAAGGCATATCCTGAAAATGGATGAGTACTCGGCACGATTCCGTTAGATCTATAAAATAGGTTTTATCTTAAACTTGTCAAAATCTAAAATATATTGCGAGAACTTTCAATTCAAGCAAGATTAAACTGTCTACTGAATAAAATCTTCAATTATTTGCACAGTCTGCTCCACCATAAAGCATGGAAAACCGTGTGAAGCCCCTTTAATAGAAACAACAGATAGATTTTTTGCAGCTAAATGATCAATATTTTGCACAACTTGGTAAGGAACTAAAGCATCATGCTCTGCAAACACATGCAACTGCTTGCCTTGACAATTTTTATACATCTCAACCAGATTTAATTGCTCCAGCAACTGTAATCCCTGCCGAAGCAAGGCAACTGGTTGTGGACGAATCAATTTTTGCATCGCCACAAAATCATTTTTTGCTGAACTTGCCCCCTGACAGACCAACCAGCCAAACCGCTTTAAGGTGCTAATCGCATCCTGCTCAAATGACTGCTTAAACTGCATAAAGGTTTCAACAGGCATGGCTGTGGTCCAATCTGCTTGTGCCACAAAACATGGATTTGACGCTAAAGTGATTAAAACCTTCTGCTCAGCATATTTTTTCCGGATTTGATCGACCAGTAAGGTCGCCAGTTGTCCGCCAAGCGACCATCCAACAATCACATCAAACTTCACTGCAAGTTCGACCTGCTGTTGCAAGATGTCATCATCCAGCGCATTAAAGATATTGATCCGCTCGACGCTATGTCCTTTTTGTTGTAAAGCCTCATGCAAGGGTTTTAATAATTCGGCACCACCGCCCCAGCCAGTAATCAGTAAAATCTTATAGGTCACGTGCTTGCTCAATTCCAAAAACTTCAAGGCAGTATACCCCGATTAACCCTCCTCATTATTTTCCAAATCTACCAAAAGCTGTGCGGGAATTCCTTGCTCCCATAGTTGCTTGAACTGTCGATGAACTTGATCAATCTCAAAGCAACTGTTTCTGGCGACCTGTCGTGCATGCGCAAGATCTTTAGCACGCATATAGGCAAGTAAATAATGGTCTCCATTCAGTTCAAGTTGAAACCAGGATTCAACGGTTACCCCTTCGGCTTGCAGTGTTTGAATCGCTTCGGCTTTACGTTGTTGAATTTCACGCTGCCAGGCTTCGACTTTTGCCTGCGAATTTGCTTTTAATTTAATGAGAACCGCACCAACATCCATTGATTTACCTTTTTTCAAGTCATTAGAATTCTTGCATAAGTCATTTTTTGAGCTATATTAAATTCTCAATGAAAGTTCCCTTCCCTTTTTAAAGGATGAGCGTAGTTACGCGCAAGAGGGAGAGGATTTATATGCAGAGTCTCCCTCATCTCCCAAAGGAGAAATGACCTTCAACATTCATTATTGATCATTTGTCTACTTTTGAAAGCGCCCTATTATTCGTTTTAAATATATAAAGCACAGCAAAACCCGGTAAAGAATTTTCTAACACACTCAATTGCTAAATTTGCTAAAGTAAACATCATTACACTTTGAGATCAACATGATGAATACGATAAAGTCCAAAGTTCTCGTTTTATGTAGTTCACTTTTTTTACTCAGCGCACCCACATTTAGTAATGCTCAAGGCAACTTATTTTCAAAGCAGGATACTGCACAAAAAGAATGGGTTGGGCAGTCTGCACCAGATTTCAAACTGCAAGATCAGAGTGGCAAATGGCATACATTAAGCCAGTATAAAGGTAAATGGGTGGTGCTGTATTTTTATCCTAAAGACAATACGGCGGGCTGTACCCAGGAAGCCAATCAATTTAAATTACTCTATCCTCAATTTAGCAAATCCAATGCTGTGGTGCTGGGTGTCAGTCTGGACGATGTGGCTTCACATCAAAAATTTTCAGAAAAACTCGGCCTGCCCTTCCCGATTCTGGCAGATGAACAAGGCGAACTGGCCACCAGGTTTGGCATTGTCCGAAACCTGGGTATTACTAAAATTGCCAAACGCGAGAGTTTTTTGATTAATCCTCAAGGTGCCGTGATGTATCACTACACCAGCGTAAATACGCAAACTCATGCCGATCAGGTCTTGAAAGATCTCAAAACTTTGCAAAGTAAATAAATTTAAGCTTTTGAATTTATTGATCCTTCCCGACTGTAGCTTGAGGAACCGCTATCTAAGCTCACTGTTTCTTCCCCACAAAAAAAGAGAACTTCAAATGAAGTTCTCTTTTATACATTTTCACGCTTTACGTGATCTATCAAATTTGTGATTGAATATAGTTTTGCAGACCAATCAATTCAATTAAACGTAACTGCTTTTCCAACCAGTAAGTATGATCTTCTTCTGTGTCCGAAAGTTGCTGACGCAACATGTCACGGCTAATAAAGTCGCCTTTTTCTTCACAGAGCTTGATACCTGCTGCAAGTTTTTCACGCACATGATATTCAAGCGCCAGATCTGCCTTTAGACAGCTTACAACATCAGTACCTACATTGATGTCTTCACGATGCATATTCGGTTGAGCGCCAAGGAACAAAACTCGACGAATGATCGCATCGGCATGAGAGGCTTCTTCCTGCATTTCATGGTCAATACGCTCATAGATCTTGTTCAGACCCCAATCTTCGTACATTCTTGAATGAATTAAATATTGATCACGAGCAGCCAACTCACCGCCAATGAGCATATTTAAATAGTCGATGACTTCTGGATTGCCACGCATAATATTTACTCCTATCGAATGCCAGTATTATGGTTAAATTAAAAAGGAAATGCAAAAACAAAAGTGTGTAAGTTTATGATTTTTATAAAATTAAAATGAGAAACATACGCATTTACAGTTTCCTTTGACCAAATTTATCCAAATAAAATAAGCCTTTGCATATCATTTCGCTTTCTAAAAAGTGATAATTCCATTGAAAATCATTTGTTTGATTTTTTGTAACCATTGGCAATGCTTCTTATTCCGCCGATGTTTTAAGCAAAAAATCATAAAAAAATGACTGCTCAGCTGTTGTTTGTTTAAACGAAATTCGGTAAATAACAGCAATCACAAAAACATAATGTGGAAACCACAATGGATAAAAGCAAACCAATTTTGGTAACGGGTGCGACGGGTTATATTGCAGGCTGGATCATTGAGCGTCTGCTCGGCCAGGGCTATACGGTACATGCAACTGTGCGTGACCCATCCAAGAAAAACAAGATCCAGCATCTATATGATCTGGCAGAGAAATCATCTGGAAACATCCAGTTTTTCAAGGCCGATTTGCTTGAAGCCAGTTCATTTGATGAAGCAATGAAAGATTGTGAAATCGTGATTCATACCGCCTCTCCATTTGTGGTCACCAATTATAAAGATGCTGTCAGGGACTTGATTGAACCTGCGGTGAAAGGTACAGAAAATGTATTGGACAGCGTGAACCGTACCCAATCGGTCAAACGTGTGGTATTGACCTCGAGCATTGCCTCAACCTATGGCGATGCGGTGGAAATACAGCATACCCCCAACAATGAATTTGATGAATATCACTGGAATACAACCAGTAGCGAAACCCATCAGCCGTATCCCTATTCAAAAGTCCTGGCAGAGCGCAAGGCTTGGGACATGGTCAAACAGCAAAAACGCTGGGATCTGGTTTGTGTCAATCCTGCGCTGGTCATGGGCCCATCTCTTACCGATGCCAGCCAGTCGGGCAGTATCGAGATTTTGCAACAATTTGGTAACGGCACCACCCTGTTTGGCGTACCCCCGATGTGGAATGGCATTGTCGATGTTCGTGATGTAGCTGATGCACACGTGGCAGCAGCCTTGAATCCACAGGCACATGGTCGCTATATCATCTGTGGCGGAACCCTGAGCCTGCTGGATATGGGTAAGGCATTAACCAAACGTTTTGGCTATAAATTTCCATTTCCGCATTTTACCGTACCGAAAACGGCCTTTGCTTTTGTGGCACCGATCCTTGGCCATTCACGTGAATTTGTACGCTTAAATATGGGCTATCCGATCTATTTTAATGCTCAACGTAGCATCAAAGAACTCGGCATTGAATATCGCGATGTGCGTGAAAGTGTCTGTGAACATTTCCAGCAATTGCTGGATGATGGCATTGTAAAAAAATATATTTAATACAACAACGTGTAGGCATTCGACTCAAGTTATAAAGTTGGATACCCGGAAACGTCATCCACAACCTGAGCAAGCCAAAGCAACTAAAGCTTTGGCGAAGCGCAAGGCAACAATCTACGTAGTCTATACGCAAGCATAGCTTTCGCCTTGCAGTGCGGCAAAGATAATAAATCTTTGCTATTCGCACCTCAGGTTTTGTGGTGAGCTGCGGTTATAGCAGCGCAAGATGCTTCGCTCTTACGAAGCTTCAAACGCTTCTCAGAGCAAAACCAAAGTAAGTCCAGCTGAAAGCTTATCCTGAGATTGGGTGCAAACTCGGCAAGACTCTGCCAAGATAATTATATCCCAGTCTCAGGATTTAATTGAATAGTCCCATTCAACTCACATCCATTGAATGTGCTTTTCTTGGTAGATTAAGTCTCGTATTGCGCCAAAAATTCTAAGAACTCTTGCTCATTCAATACTCGAATGTCTAACTTCTGCGCTTTATCCAGCTTACTACCCGCTTTCTCACCCGCCACCACGCATTTGGTTTTACTGGAAACACTACCACTGACACGTGCTCCCAAAGCCTGAAGCTTTTGTGTCGCTTCATCACGCCCCATACTTTCCAGAGTACCGGTCACCACCCAGCTCTCGCCATTCAGGGGCTGCCGTGTCGGTGCAGTCGGTGCATCCCAATGAATGCCTGCTGCCAACAAGCGATCCAGTACCTCAACGTTGTGTGGTGCCTGAAAAAAGTCAGCAATCCATTCAGCGGTAATATCCCCCACATCGGGCGTTTTCTTGAGTGCTTCAATATCCGCCGATTTCAATGCGTCAAAGGTCTGGAAGGTATTGGCCAGCATACGCGCTGTGGTTTCACCCACCCCACGGATTCCCAAGGCATAAATAAAACGGGCCAGTGTGGTTTTTTTACTGGCTTCAATCGCATCGATCAGATTTTGAACCGACTTTTCTCCCATTTTTTCGATGGTCAATAAGGTCGCGCGATGCTCGTGCAAATGGTAAATATCTGCAACATCCTTGAGCAGCTCAAGGTGCAGTAATGACTCAACCCAACGATCCCCCAGGCCTTCAATATCCATCGCCTTGCGTGATACAAAGTGACGAATCGCCTCGATACGTTGTGCAGCACAGTATAAACCGCCGGAGCAACGTGCCAGTGCCTCGCCCTCAGGCATGACCACAGGAGAGTCACAGACCGGACAGTTTTCTGGAAGATGAACAGTTTCTGCCTCGACTGGCCGGAACTCTGTCCAGACTTTCTCGACTTTGGGAATGACATCACCGGTACGGTAGACACTGACGGTATCGCCAACGCGCACATCTAAACGGTGGATTTCACCAATATTGTGCAAGGTCACATTGGATACCGTTACCCCGCCTACAAAAACAGGGGCTAAACGTGCGACAGGCGTCAAGGTACCAGTACGCCCAACCTGCCAGTCGATATTTTCAACTTTGGTCAGGGCAGCCTGTGCCGGAAATTTATAGGCTGTGGCCCAACGAGGTTCACGACTCAAAAATCCCAATTGTTGTTGCTGTTTAAGGCTATCGACCTTAATCACCATCCCATCAATTTCAACATTCAGGTCAGGACGCTCTTGTTGTATCTGTTCATAGCGTTGTTGAACTTCTTCAATTGAAGCGCACAGGAATTGACGTTCTGCAATTTCAAAACCGAATCTGGTTAGCCAGTGCAAGCTGTCATGCATGGTTTCAAGCCCATGATTGGGTACACACTGCGCAATCCCGTAAGCGTAAAACGCCAGTGGGCGTGAGGCTGCAATATTCGGATCGAGCTGTCGCAGGCTACCTGCTGCAGCATTACGCGGATTGGCAAAGGTCTTGTCCCCTTTGGCTTCCTGATCGGCGTTGAGCTTTTCAAAGCCCTGCTTCGGCATTAATACTTCACCACGAACCTCAAGAAACTGTGGAATGGCCTGATGCTGGCCAGATAATACTTTTGGCAAGTTGCGAATGGTTTTGACATTCTGGGTAATGTCTTCACCCGTCTCGCCATCACCACGGGTGACACCACGAACCAGTACACCATGTTCATACCATAACGAAATCGCCAGACCATCCAGTTTCAGCTCGACTTCATACTGGACTTTCTGGTTTGGTAAACGCTCATCAATACGGCGCGCAAAGGCAAACAGGTCTTCCTGATTAAACACATTACCCAATGACAGCATCGGCACTGCATGAGTGACACTTTCAAATTTTGATAAGGCTTGTCCACCGACTTTATTGGTTGGGGTATCGGCCTGAATACAGTCCGGGTATTGTTGTTCGAGTGCTTTCAGTTGATGAAATAAATGGTCATATTCACTGTCTGAAATGGAAGGCTGATCCATCACATAGTAAGCATGATTATGTTTTGCAATCAGCTGAATCAACTGACGCATTTGCTCAATAACCGAGTTGTGTTCCATTTAAATTTCACCATATAAAAGGGCGGAAAAACCGCCCTATAATTTTTACTAAATTTAGTATATCGAACCTGAGTTAGACATGAAATATGATACTCAGAAATGTCATCTGCAACCTGAGCAAGCCAAAGCATTTAAAGCCTTGGTGTAGTGCAAGACAAACGAAGTGCGTAGTTTATTGGTTAAGCAGGGCTTGCTTTTATCTTGCATTGAACTTCTAGCAAGTAGTGCAACAAAAATAGTTTGCCCTTGCCGAGCTTTCGCTCCTCATACCGAAATAAAAGTAAGTCGAACCTGAACAAACCAGAGTGTTTAAAGCTTTGATTGAGTGCAAGACCTAGTGGTTCAACCTAAAATAGGATAAGAACCTAACATGACTCTGTTAAGTTCTTTATTTTAAAATCTAAAAATATATTAATCAGTTTATGAAGAAACAACCAATTAGACTGCCGCCTGATTTGGACGATAATCAATCACGTGATGACGCCAATGTTCCTTTAACTGCGGGGTAAATTCCAGATTATTTTCATCATAAACCTTACCATCGACTTCACGCGCAATTAAACCGGCAATACTGGTCATCATGTCATAACCGGTAACGGCTTTGCTATTTGGTAAAGCCAGGAAGAATGCCAGACCCTGTACCTGTTCACCAGATAACGTTTCCAGATCAAAACCAGCCGGGCCATTATCGGTTATGCGCAGTACCGAGAACATCAAGGCACTTGGTTCTTCTGTATTCTCGTAACGGTGGAAGCATGACATTTCACCAAAACGCAGCCCGTATTTCAGCAATACCTTGAGTGCCTTATCACCAGATAATGCACGGCGAGGGTTTGGGTAAACATGCAGCGCAATAATCTGCTCTGCGGTGGCTAAAGCACTCTCGTCATCGTAGCGCTGCTGCTCATGTAAATGCACATCCAGAATATTACTTTCACCATCGAATTCCTCGATTGCCACTGTTTCGATATTTGGATTCAGGCTTAGCTCTGTTTCAGTCTTGGCTTCTTCAGGTTTCGGTACCGTTTCGGTCTGTTCCGCGGCAACTTCCGGCTCAGCAACTGGTGCCTGTTCATCTTGAAGCACTTCAGTGGCCACGGCAGGCTCGACTGCTTCTGTACTTGCGCCTTCTGCTGTAACTGTGGTTGCTGCTTTTTCTTCTTCGGTATTTACCGTCTCCACCGTTTTTGCTACCGGTGTTTCAGCTTCAACCGTCCCGGTATTCAGGTTTGGCTCAATACGTTCGGTTGTCGTAACAACCTCACTCGGTAAAACTTGATCCCGTACATGACGGGGAATCACAGGCTGCTGACTTTCAGGGTTAATATATAACTCTGTTTCCAGTGAAGGCTCAACCGGTTTCGGTTTTCTTAACACCATCATTAAACCAACGAGCATAATCACAACGGCAATAACAATGCCTATTATTGTATTCATTTCCATACTATGACTCCGCAACTAACCCGTATTCTTTTGCCTGCTCTAAATCGACAGTCACTAATTTTGATGTGCCTGGCTCTGGCATGGTCACTCCCAGTAAGTCAGTTGCCATTGTCATCGCCAATTTATTATGTGTAATGTAAATGAATTGCACCTGTTCAGAAAGCTCTTTTACCAAATTACAATATCGCTGCACGTTGGCATCATCCAGAGGCGCATCGACTTCATCCAGCACACAGAATGGCGCCGGATTTAACCTGAAAATCGCAAATACCAGTGCCAATGCCGTTAATGTTTTTTCACCACCTGAAAGCAAAGCCAGTGAGCTGTTGCGTTTACCCGGTGGACGCGCCATCAGTTTTACGCCAGATTGCCAGTCATCTTCAAGGCTCAAACTGGCCTCTCCGCCATTAAACACTTTCGGAAACAGCAACTGCATTTCCTGATTGACCTGATCAAAAGTACTCATAAAGAGCTTTCTGGTTTCCTGATCAATGCTTTTCATGGCATCTTTCAACTGATCAACCGTATTTTGCAAGTCCTGCATCTGATGATTCAATTCATCAAAACGCTGCGATACTTCTTCATATTCCTGCGAGGCAGCCAGGTTTACCGCACCAATTTTTTCAAATTGCTGCTGGGCCTTTTCCAGTTTCTGCTGATGCGCTTTAATCTCAATCGACAGATCAGACAACGCCTCTGCATTTAATTCTTTCAGCTGTTCCAGATAATGTTCCCGGTCCGATTTGGCTGCCTGCCAGGCCAGACGCTTTTGCTCTAACTGTTCACGCACCTGCTCATCTTTTTGCTGTAGCTGGTGACGCTGCTCAGTCAGTTGCTGTTGGCGCTCCTGTACCTGATTGAGTTCAAGCTGCCATTCATTCCAGGTTTTTTGCAGCTTTTCCGTTTGCTGGAATTGCTGCTGGAATTGTGACTCCAAATTTGGCAGTTCCAGCTGAATCGGATCAACAAACTTCTTGGCCTGCTCGATTTGTTCAATGATCTGCCCATATTGCGTTTTCAGGAAAGAAATATCTTTTTCCAGTAACTCGATCTGCTGACTGGCCTGAGCAGTCTGGCGACGCAACCCTTCACGTTGCTGCTGTTGCTGTTGCAGCTGTTGCTGTTGCTCATCCAGTTGCTCACTCAGGTTTTCAACCTGAAACTGCAAGGTTTTATAGTTCGGCAACACGGCTTCCAGCTTGATTGCAAGTGCATGCAGGTCAATCTCCAGATCATCACGTTGCATGGCATCTTCTTCAAGCTGCTGGTCAAGTTGCTGTAGCTGGTCTGCCAGTTGCTGCTGCTGCAAGACAAAGGCCTGTGCAGTACTTTGCAATTTGGCAATTTGAACATCAAGCTGTTGCAGCTGTTTCTGTTTTTGTTTCAGGCTGTGCTGCTGTTGCTGTACCTGCTGTTGTTGCTCTTGCAAATGCTGTTGCTGCTGAGAAAATAGCTGTTCCAATTCCAGTAACTTTGGCTGTTTCTGTGCCAGCTGCTGTTCAATTTCTTCTAAACGGACCTGATGGCTGAGCATACCTTGTGCGCTTTGGCTATCTTCATCGTAATGCAGACCAATCACCCAATCTGCGCCAACATGATAACCATCCAGCGTCAAGATCGACTGCATCGGGTCAAGATCTGCCTGATATTCCAGTGCCGTTGCCAAACTGTCTGCAACCGCGACATTGCTCCAGAGAGAGGATTGCGGGCTTTCGATCCAGTCTGATAGATATTTTAAATCTCCCCTGCCCCCTCTTTGAAAAAGAGGGGAACTCCTCCCTTTATCAAAGGAATGAGGAACGGTTGTAGTTCCGCAAGAGGGATTCTTTAACTGACGCGCCACACCTTCCTGAAATGGCTGTTCGCTCTCCAGTAACTGCGCCTGCAACCACTTGGCCAAAAACTTTTCAATGATACTGGCATGGCTTTTACCTTGCGCCGTTAAACGCAAGCTTTGCATCAGGCGGACTGCATTTTGATCATGCTTCGGACTTTGCTTGGCAACCAGCTGATTCAGGTTTTTTTGTTCAGCCAGTAAAACCTGTATTTCGGTTTTAAGTGTCTGCACATCGGCCTTATCTAGCTGTTGCTGGTCTTGCTGTGCCTGAATATCATGCTGTAATTGCTCAATCGCCGCCTCCAGCTCGCTAATCTCTTGCTGCAGTTGCTGCTGCATCTGTTCCAGTTGAGCCTGTTCTTCATCTTGAACCTGGGCACGAATCTGGGAGGTTTGGGTTTGCAAGGTCTGCTTTTGCTGTTCAATCCGTAGCACATTCTTGGCCAGTTGCTCAATTTGCGCCGCCATCTGCAACTTTTGTTGCTGCTGTCTGTCAACCTGAGCCTTGAGCTGTTCAAACTGCTGCAATGCCTGCTTGTGCTGGGCCTGGACATCCCCAAAATTTTGCTCGGCGGTCTGGGTTTGCTGCTCCAGGGCCAGCAAGCTTTCATTTTGCTCTTCAAACTGGGCGGTTAACGTTTCGACCTGTAACTCAGACAACTGTAACCGTTCTTTGGTTTGTAATTTCTGTTGTTCCAGCTGGACCAGACTGCTGCTATTTTGCTGGAAAAGGCTCTGCTTTTGTTCCAGTGTCATTTTTAGCTCAGCCAGCTTTTTCTCGGCCTGTTGCCACTCTTGTTGTAACGGTGAAGATTGCTGAATTAAACGCTGGAATAAGGCACTCGTCGCTTCAAGATCATGTTCAATGGTACTTGACTCAGATCGAACCAGCTTGAATTGCTCCCCCAGTGCCGTCATTTCAACTGTATATTCTTGTTGTAATTTCTGGCTTTGACTGGCCTGAAACGAAAGAATCTCGATTTTGAGGGTACGGATCTGGCCTTCGAGCGTTTTATACTGAATGGCTGCTTCTGACTGACGCTTTAAGCTTCTCAGCTGGGATTTCAGCTCAGCGGCAATATCCTCCAGACGGGCCAGATTCTGCTCTGTATGTTCCAGATGCTGCAAGGTCTCACGACGACGTGCCTGATAGCGGGAAACACCCGCAGCTTCCTCAATAAACACCCGCATTTCTTCGGGCTTGGCATCTACCAGACGGTTAATCATGCCCTGCTCAATCACAGCATAAGAACGCGGCCCTAACCCCGTTCCTAAAAAGATATCGGTAATATCGCGACGGCGGCAACGGGTACCATTCAGGAAATACTCGGATTTACCGTCACGCGTGACTTGGCGACGAACGGCAAGCTCACTATAGGCATTATAGGCCCCACCCAACTTGCCATAGGTATTGTCAAAACGCAGCTCGACACTGGCAACCCCTACCGGCTTACGTTTGGCGGTACCGGTAAAAATAACATCCTGCATGCTGCCACCACGCAACTGGCGTGCGTTGGACTCGCCCATGACCCAGCGAATCGCATCAATGACATTGGATTTACCACAACCGTTCGGCCCCACAACCGCAGTACGGTTTGCCTTAAAATGTAATGTTGTACTATCGGCGAAAGATTTAAAGCCTGAAAGTTTTAAACTACTTAAACGCATACTGCCCTAACTAGCGGCGTGAGCGTCTAGCCCAGGCCAATTCAATCTGTTTCATACGTGTTAGAGATTCCAACACAAGGTTACGCAAGTGTCGACAAAAATCTTCCATAAATAAAGCAGCTTGTTGTGATTTTCGGATCAAAATAGCATCAATCACCAGTTTAAACAGGGTAAAAGACTCCTGTAGCTCTCGCCGCGAGGTATTCAACGTTAAAAAATAGCTACGGCGTAATGAGGGTAACAGTTCCTTGTAAAACTGCATCAGGTAAGGATTGGCCACCATATCGTGCTGCTCAGCCAGATATTTAAAGATGGCATCATAAAACTTTTCAATATCGCCAGCGCGAACAAACTCGACCAACTGATCCAGTAAGGCCTGCAAATGTTCTGCTTCATTGACCCGCCAGGTTTCACTGATACGCTGGACAATATGCCCAAGCACCATGACATTGGTATCAAACAACGCCTTGACCTGTTGTGCCGACATTTCTGACACAATCGCACCACGACGTGGAAAAATCTCAATTAGATAGGTCCGTTCCAGTAATAGCAATGCTTCACGCACAGAGCCACGGCTGACATCCAGTTCTTTCGCAATGCGCAGCTCCTGAATACGCTCGCCTTCAACCAGCTCACCACTAATAATTTGTTCACTAATATACTTTGCAATCTGTTCAGAAAGACTATCCGCCTCTTCGAGATTCATGAGCGCCTCGCTATCTTTTGTTATACGCATCGTCCAATGCTATTTACGCTTTTTTGTTTTAACTGATCTCACCCTATAAATTCTATATCATTGTCTGACAATTTTATTGCTTTTTAAGCCAATCATGTCCTAAAAGCCGCTGCCGTCCCTGCGCATCAGCAAAAAACCTGTTTTTCCCATCTCAATATCAAAGAGTTAGTTTTTATTTTCAATTCACCCTTCGTCCGATGTCAGGTTATGCATCGCAGTCACATCACACAAATATTTTTATGCTTAACTCAATGCCGTCTTAATCACACTCACCTGATCAGACAATAGATGCACAAGTTCATAGTCTTCTTCATTCATCTATCACCCCGTGCCTATCTTGGGCATTATCTCAATCCCTTGTAAATAAAATAACAGCCTACAACGACCAGTAAGCCCGCAAAGCATTTTTTCAGCATGGCTGGCGATAAGCGATGGGCAACTTTGGCACCAAATTTCGCGGTAATAAAACTCATGACACTAATGCCCAGAAAGGCATAAATATGGACGTAGCCAATGGTATTGGGGACCTCAACCTGCTCTTTGGCACCAAACCACATAAAACCGAGTGCACCCGCCACTGCAATCGGTAACCCGCAGGCAGCCGAGGTTGCCACAGCTTTTTGCATCACTACGCCATGCCGGTTCAGGTAAGGAACGGTCAAACTGCCCCCACCAATCCCAAAAATCGCGGAAGCCACCCCAATTCCTCCTCCCGCGGCCACCTGTAAGGGTGCAGACGGCAAATGCCGGTCAGGATCGATCACGGTATTGGCTCCCCGGAACATTTTATAAGCCATCCAGACCGCAAATACCCCGATCACCAGTTGCAGGTGTTGTCCTGACATCAAATCGGCAATACCTGCACCTAGAAAGGAACCCAGCACCAGCCCGGGCGCCAGATTACGGAACACCGGCCAGAGTACCGCACCTTTTTTATGATGTGCAGTAACCGAACTGATGGAGGTCACGATAATGGTGGCCAGTGATGTCCCTACCGCAATATGCATGATGACATTCGGGTCATAATTCATTTGAGTAAAGACAATATATAAAATCGGCACAATAATTAAGCCACCACCGACCCCAAACAGGCCCGCAGCAAATCCGGCAATTGCACCAATCAGCAAATATATGATTAACTCCATAAACACATGACCACGCTACTTGTAAAAATGATGGATGATTTCGCAACCCGCCAGCTTCAGCAATTATTGAAGGCAAAAAACCAGTTCCCCGAAGTGGTTTTACTCAAAACCACCACCACGTCAACCAATGACGATATGCGTGAAATTGCAGAAAAAGGCATAACCACAGGACTGGTGTGTAGTGCACAACAGACGCAAGGCCGCGGCCAACATCAACGTCCCTGGTCTTCTCCTGAAGGAAACATTTATTTAAGCACACTGATCCAGACCAAGACAGCTCTGGACGGTCGTCTGGCATTGGAAATTGCGTTAAATATTCTACAGATGCCAAGCTTACACGGTCTTCCACTACAAGTTAAATGGCCCAACGATTTATATAGCCCGCAAGGTAAGTGGGGCGGCATTCTGGTCGAACCGGTTTCTCCACATCAGGCCATTATCGGGGTCGGCATTAATTTGACCCCCCCCCCTGTAGACAATGCAGACCAGCAAATTACCTCGTTGCAAATGCTCGGTCTGGACCCGATTGACCGGCTTGGCTTAATTGCCGAGCTCTACACCGCCATTCAACAGGCGGCACAATGGTTTGAACATGGTAGCTATAATCTGGCAGAACGTTTTAACCATCATGCCATCTGGCTCAACCAGCAAGTCGAATTTGAACATACCCAGGGCAAAGTGCAAGGGCTATTTCAGGGTATTTCCAATGAAGGTGCCGTGTTGATCAAGACAGATCAGATCCGGCAATACTATCAGGGCCGGTTACGACTTGCATCGATCTGAGGCAGTGAGGATTCTATGAAAAGTTTATGGCTGGATATCGGAAATACCCGTCTAAAATACTGGATTACGCAAAATGATCAGGTACTTGAACATGCAGCCGAATTGCATCTGCAATCACCTGCCGATCTGTTGCTGGGCTTAATCCAGCATTTTCGTCATCAGAAGCTGACTCAGGTAGGGATTTCTTCAGTTCTGGATTCAGAAAATAACCAGCGCATCCAGATGATTCTCGCTATTCTGGATATCCCGATCATTTTTGCCAAAGTGCATGCCGAGTATGCCGGCCTGAAATGTGGCTATGATGTACCCGGCCAGCTCGGGATTGACCGCTGGCTACAAGTACTGGCCATGGCAAAGCCCGATGAAAACTTTTGCGTGATTGGTTGCGGTACCGCCCTGACCATTGATCTGGTGCAAGGATTGCAGCATCTGGGCGGTTATATCCTGCCCAACTTATACCTGCAACGCGATTCCCTGATTCAAAATACCAAAGGCATTAAAATACCGGACTCAGCCTTTGATAATTTAAAACCCGGACATAATACGGTCGATGCGGTTCATCACGGTATTTTGCTTGGCCTGATCAGCACCATTGATCAAATCATGCAGCAATCACCAAAAAAGCTGATCTTGACTGGTGGCGATGCCAGATTATTTGCCAAGTTCCTCCACCATTATCACCCCCAGGTCGAGTCTGATTTGTTACTCAAAGGCCTAAGACACTACGTTCAGCTCAATTCGGCTTTAAGCAAAGCCTGAAGTGCCTGCAATAACTGCGGAAAAGTCTTAAAGCCCTCTTCTGCGCGAAAATGCCCAGCCTGCGCGACTTCGATCAGCTGGGCATTCAGTAAATTTGCAAATTTAAAGGTCAATGGCACCGGTATAACCGGGTCATTACTCGAAAAAAATACCAGACGTCGCTGGATATTTACCCGCACAAGCCCGCTTTCAAAATGTGACTGCCGGATAAAACCATCGAATTCCGGATGCTGTGCAACCGGATCATAAAAAGCAGCGATAAAAATACCGGCCTTGATGCTCATCTGCTTTAGCTTATTTGCCAGAAAGCGCGCCAGTGCAATACAGGACAAACCATGGGCCACTACAATGCTATGCTCATTCAGTTCTTTTAACTGTGTTTCCAGACAGGTTTGCCAAATCCCGGGTTCAGGGTGGCTGGCATCGGCAAGGAAAATCCGCTTGACCACAAGCTCGTCACTTTGCAGTTGCTGTTCCAGCCAGGCATACCAATGCTGATCAGGATCAGCATGTTCACAATGCAGAATAAATACGCTATTTTTTGAATTATGTGACATATTTAACACTATTTTTCAATAAAAAACATAAACTTATATGACTATCATCTTATTTTTAACGCTGTCTAATGTTGATGTTTTGTATTAATTTTAAACAACTAGCTCATCACCATTACAATAAAAAAAGGCGCATCAAGCGCCTTTTTAGATCGTCGGTAGAACTTACTTTTTCTGGTCGTTATTACCAAATAAAGGGCCCATACCACCGCCACCACCAAATTGTTTTTGCATATTGCCCAATGATTTAAGCATTTTGCTCATACCAGACGGATTGGCAAATTTCTTCATCATTTTCGCCATTTGTGCCTGTTGCTTGATCAGCTTGTTCACTTCGGCAACATCCATACCACAACCAGCAGCAATCCGTTTTTTACGACTTGGGTTAATCAGGTCAGGATTACGACGCTCTTTGATGGTCATCGACTGAATGATGGCTTCCATACGCTTGACTTGCTTTTCAGGATTGGCTTTTTCAATGGCATCCTGAATACCGGCACTGCTCATGCCCGGCAACTTGTCCAGAAAGCCCATCATGCCGCCCATTTTGCTCATTTGCTCAAACTGCATCAGCATGTCTTCAAAGTTGAAGCTACCGCCTTTTTGCAGTTTTTTCGCCATTTTCTCGGCTTTTTCTTTGTCGATTTTGCGTTCAACTTCTTCGACCAGAGAAAGGACGTCCCCCATCCCCAGAATACGTTGTGCAACACGATCCGGATGGAAAGGCTCAAGCGCATCCAGTTTTTCACCAATCCCCAAGAACTTGATTGGCTTACCGGTAATGGCACGAACCGAAAGCGCCGCACCGCCGCGTGCATCACCATCAGTTTTGGTCAGAATCACACCGGTCAAGGCCAAGGCATCATTAAATGCCTTGGCGGTATTGGCAGCATCCTGACCGGTCATTGCATCAACAACGAATAAAGTCTCGGTTGGTTTTACCGCCGCATGTAATGCCTTGATCTCGTCCATCATGTCTTCATCGACATGTAAACGGCCTGCGGTATCGACAATCAGCACATCAGCAAACTGGATTTTGGCCTGTTCAATGGCACGATTGACAATATCAATCGGCTTTTCCGACGCTTCAGATGGAATGAATCCGACACCCACGTCATTAGAAACCGTTTCTAACTGCTTGATCGCAGCCGGACGGTATACGTCGGCAGAAACGGTCATGACTTTTTTCTTCTGGCGTTCTTTTAAGAAACGTGCCAGTTTTGCAGCAGTCGTGGTTTTACCTGCACCCTGCAAACCGGCAAGCAGCACAACTACTGGTGGTTTTGCACTTAAATCCAGTGTTTCATTAGCCTCACCCATCATCTTGGTGAGTTCATCATAGACAATCTTTACAAATGCCTGACCAGGAGAAAGCTGAGTCATCACTTCCTGACCGAGCGCTTCTTCCTTAACCTTCGCAATAAATTCACGCGTTACAGGTAACGCCACATCGGCTTCAAGAAGTGCCATACGTACTTCACGTAAGGTATCTTTAATATTGTCTTCGGTCAGCTGCCCTGAGCCAGTAACATTTCTTAAACTCTGTGTGAGTCGTTCTGTTAAGGTATCAAACATTGCGAAATCCGCTTAAAATGGCTAGTTGCAAAAAAATCTTTCTTAAAATAGAAAATTTATGCATAAGATGCTATAGGATACTGTAGTTCGAAGCGAATTTATATCTTATATGGTGAATATTATTCATCCTCCTGAAAAAGGTTTGACATGATCAGTCTCCCCTTGGTTTACACAATTTTGGCACTTATCGCCTATACCAGTTCATTCTGGTATTTGTTTATTCGTTTAATGTCAAAACGTACTCCAAATCTTTGGTGTTATGGCCTGATGGTCGGTTTAGGTCTCGTGCTACATGCAACTGTCCTTTCCCGGGACATGCTGACATCTATTGGGGTGAATTATGATGTATTCAACCTGATGTCCTTTACTTCCGGCCTGATGCTGGCACTCAGCCTGATCCTGAGCCTGTTTCGCCCGATCCTGCCGCTCAACCTGATTGGCACCCCGGTAGCCGCTTTCGGTTTAATTGTCGGTTTCGCTTTTAGCCAGCCTGATCAGGTCATTGAACAGCATAGCTTTGGCCTCGACCTGCATATCATCTTGTCCCTGTCTGCATATGCCGTACTGCTGATGGCAACTATCCATGCCGTCCTCCTCTGGTTTCAGGACCGGGAACTGAAAAAGAAACAGAAACGTCGTATCTGGGTGAATCTGTTACCTCCTTTTCAGGTCATGGAATCGGTATTATTTGACCTGATTATTACCGGTTTTGGCTTGCTGACTGCGGCGTTAGTGTTCGGCTTCTTTACCATTGATAACTTTTTTGCCCAACATCTGGCACATAAAACTGCATTTAGTATCATTTCCTGGTTCTTGTACGGCGCATTATTGATCGGGCATTACAAGTTTGGCTGGCGTGGACGCAAGGCCATACGCTTTACCGTCACAGGTTTTGTGCTGCTGGCGATTGGTTTTATGGGCAGTAAATTCGTTTTAGAAATGATATTGGGCCGTTAAGTTTTGCTGTCTTAATAAAAACTAGACAGCCTATCTGAAAATGCGTATAACGCTGTTTTCGCTTGATCAGGTAAAAATCGTGAAACTTGTACTCGCCCCAATGGAAGGTCTGACAGATCCAATCATGCGTGATGTGCTCACCCATGTGGGCAGTTTTGACTGGTGCGTGACCGAGTTTATCCGGATTACCGATAGCATTCAGCCAGATCATATCTACTACAGCTTTTGCCCTGAACTTAAAAATGGCGGCAAAACTGCGGCTGGCACACCGGTGCATGTTCAATTCCTGGGTAACAACCCGGAGATGCTGGCTGCCAATGCTGCCAAAGTGGTTGAACTGGGTGCGCCTGCCATTGACCTGAATTTCGGTTGTCCGGCCAAAACCGTAAACCGTCACCGGGGTGGTTCTGTATTACTGGACGAACCGGAAACCGTGCATCTGCTGGTCAAAGCCGTGCGTGATGCCGTACCGGCACATATCCCGGTTTCAGCCAAAATGCGTTTGGGCTATCTCGATGAAAATCATACCTTAGACAATGCCCATGCCATTGAAGATGCAGGCGCCAGCTGGCTCACCGTGCATGCCCGCACCAAGGCAGACGGATATACCCCACCCGCCTATTGGGAAAAAATTCAACCGATTACCGAAGCCTTAAAAATCAATGTCATTGCCAATGGTGAAATCTGGAACAATGCCCATGCAAAAGCCTGCCTGGAACAGTCTCATTGCCAGGATCTGATGATTGGTCGTGGTGCAGTAACAACTCCGGATTTGACCTTATGCATCCGTCAAAACACCGATCATGCTTTGCTGTCCTGGCAAGCGCTGGTCGAGCTTCAGCAACGTTTCTTAAGCGGTCAATACAAGACCGAGGTTGGTATGGTTGGACGTTATAAGCAGTGGTTAGGCATGATGACCAAGGCTTATCCTGAAGCCCAGCAGCTCTGGACACAGGTGAAAAAGCTTAAGCAGCTCGAAGATATCTTACAGCACCTAAAACAGAGTTAAGGCTGTTGCTAAAAAAAACAGGGACTCATTATCAAACAAAAAAAGCGGCCTTCGCCGCTTTGGAAAACCCAAAATCAGTTTGAACTTACATTCCGCTGACTTTCATCTGTAGATTGGTAATGGAAGCACCTGTCATGCCAATATTGCCAATAGAAGCATTGGGCAGGTTATTAAAGACCCCTGCCTGCTGGGCCGCATTGGAGCCTAACAGCACATTATTCAGCTGCAAATCAAATTTGTCTGTTGTCCCGGCATTGCCAAAAACAATCCCCCCCTTATCTGTACCTGCTGCGCCATAAACACCTGCATAAAAGCCTTTTAACCCAAACGGGCTGCCATTATGCCCTGTCAGTTTAAAGTTGAAACTCGCGCCTACAGCTGTCGTTGCGGCATTACCCGGTGTCGTATAATCCGACACCAGCATAATATTACAACCGTTACCGGTACCACAGATGGACTCAATTGCACCATCAAACATAATCATATGTCCTTGTGGTGCAGCGCCAAGCTGAATATTCATGGACGGTTTGTTGGCAGCAAAAACAATATCGATTCCTCCTACCCGTAACAGCTCTTTGACATCACTTTTTAATAAAGTCCCTGCCGTAAAGATAGAGTTACGTGTGTAGCTCCCCGCATTCAGACTGGAAAGCGAGCTGGAACCCGCGGTATAAATAGAAAAAGGGCTGATTCGCAGACCTGTTACATTATTATCAAAAGCCAAACCAATATTTGCAAAAGCACTTTTACCCGAGGCATTGCCCTTGTCTGTATCGATACTGGCTTTAAATCCCAAGGTGGTTTCAGTACTGCCATTTAAACCGGTCACTTTAACAGGAGCTGCAACAGCCTGCCCTGCCACACCGGCAATCACCAGTCCTGCACGCCCCGTATAACCGCCTGTTGGCAGACCATCATTATCAATGATTGCCATTTGGTTAAACTGGACATTGGACTGCACACCAATCGTCAAACCATCTTGTCCGGTCGTTGCTGACAGGCTTTGATCATCCATTGGTTGCATTGCCATGGTCAATGGACTGAACAATAGAAATGTCACACACACGAGTTTTTTGTTTTTATTCATTGTCCTCATCCATAGACAAATGTTTAAAATATATACTACAGCTTAGCATAACCCACTCGATACACAATCACTTTCTCATCACATAAAGCAATGGAAGTAACGTCTGCTTTTATCCATCATTGATCTGCCTAGTTACGAGGCATGATTGAAAACTGGCTGTTTAAACGCCCACCGGTAATGGCCATTTCTCCCAGACGCTGTGCTCCGCCACTTGGTGCATACAGGTTAATATCGCGAGTTCTAAATACGCCATCTGCCGTACGATTCGGGTTAAAGGTCAATCCGGCATTAAAGCTTACAACGCCTTCACCCGAATTGTGCCGTTTAATCTGGATCGCATTGTTAAATGCCAGATCCCCCTGAATATTATCCAGTCCTAAGGTTGAACCATCTACCGGATCGCTAATCTGAATCGTATTGTTACTTGCTGCATTCAACTTAAGATCACCGACAATATTCAGGGCATTGCCGGTACCGTCGGACTTGTACTCGTTATTCGGGATAAGTGAAAGATTCATATCTCCACCAACACGCAGCTTTAAGCCCAATAAAACATCATTACTGAGGGCAAAGTTATTATTTGGTGATACCCCCCCAGCATAAGTGGCGCCCGGTAAATAGCCCGCAGCAACCTCGGCAGCCATGACAATCAGCAAGTCTTTGAGGGTGGCGTTAAAGCTGCCATTTTCAAGGCCAATACTTCCCGTTCCCTTGAGCAGCATATCGATATTACGCAATCCCATATAATAATTTTTTGCACCATCAATCACCAAGATTGAAGTGGTTTTATTCCCCAGCGCATTATAATTAATATCCCGGTCAACACCGGTGGTACTCATGCCCAGTGAGAAGCCCAGTCTTGGGGTATCACCACTACTGCCAACACTATGCTTGACACCATTTTTGTCAAAATAGAACACCTCATTGGCATTTACCCGGGTTCCATACATGGCCATATTGGCATTCAGGTTATAAAAAGGTAATGCCAGTCCCCAGTTATTATTGGTATGATCGGTAATCGGTGCATAGCCATTCTGAGGATTACTGGTTGCACTGTTAGTAAAACGTCCACGACGTGAAATCGCCTGGAACTCGGCCCCACGAATCGCCATGAGCAAGCTATAAGGGTTTGTCGTTCCAGTCTGGGTATGAAGATTTTGCGTATAATCTATATCTCGGGTCAAGAAGCTTCCATTGCCAAACTTTGAAGTCTGGAACACATAATTCGCAGGCAAGTAAACTGAACGGGCATCGACCAGATTAATATATACGTTACCGGTATCAAATGAACCCCGGGTACCCAGCTGTAGCCCGGTTAGGTTACCAAATTCAAATCCGTAAGTATTGAGGCCCGCCCCGCCAATTTCTAGCGTCGTGGCCTTTCCATCACTGCCCAGCATCGAGTCATTGTCTTTGGTAAACTCGGCCTTCATCCGGAATGCCACACCGGTTTTGCCCATAATGGTGTTTCCATCATTGGTCCGCCCCAGAATATTGGTGCCTTCCGGATTGCCATAGCTGTTTCCATAAGCAGGATTCGCTGCATTATTGGCATTGACACCACGCAGTTGCAAAGATCCATTGATCATACGGCCATTCGCCCCGACCCGGATTAATCCTTTGGCCTTATTATCAGGACTTGGCTGCTGATTTAAGGGAGTATTGGTCGCATCAAGGGTATAGGGAGAGCCCGGATTCGCATTCTTATTGATTAAAAATTCCAGATTTAAGCCAGCATTTGAAGCAACGCCGCCCTCGGCATAGGTACCTGCAGTTACAGTACCGGTATCTTTAACACGTGTAAAATCGACATAGCCATAGTCACTGCTCGGTGTCTGGGTCAATGATGCTTTTGCTGCATTTCCGGTGAGTAATGCATTATTGGTCTGAAGTTTAATCCCCTCTACGCCATCGACAAACATGACCCCTTTGCCAAGGAAATTAAAATTCATATTTTTCAGGATAAGCTGGTTCAATTCATTATTTGAGGTTTGCCCCAAATAAATATTGGCATTTTTAAGACCGAGTTCTAATGAGGCTTGGCTACTTTTGCTAAAAAGCCCGTCTGTGGTTTTAAACTTTAAATCCAGTGGTGAAGTCGTCTGGATCGCCAGATTACCGACATCGCTGCTACACCGGTTCGTATCGCAAATCTGAAATGAATCAATCGTAATCAGCGAAGGATTAGAGGAAAGTTCAAGTTCCAGTCCTGTTTTATTGCCATTACTGCCGGTATTGAGCTTATAGTTTGTACCCAGCTGATTGCCTAAAGCATTTTTCTGGATATTAAAATTGTTGGCCACGGCTTTTAAGGCTGTACCGGCCGCATCAGAACTGCCCCGTCCAGCATCATCCTGCCAAAAAAACTGATCAACATGAATCTTGTCATAAGTCGTTTCGATCTGGACGCCATCTTGTCCATTGACTTTACGCAAAGCACTATCATCCAGCGCCTGTAATGCATAGGCAGAATGACTAATAAAAAAGATACTTGCAGCCAGGGCATTGAGTGCAAAAGCTATATTCCGATTATTTTCATTATTTTTTTTCATCGCTTCAATCCTTTGAAATTGAGATCCGGTTAGCAACGTGGATGGCTGGCATCACAAGAAAACATCATCATTTTTCCCTGGATGGCCAGATTGCCATTCATGTTGAGCCCCATAAATCCAGTTTCCCGACCTGCATCATAATTATTGGCTGTCGTTGCACCACTTGCCACCGTACCTACTTTTTGTGGTACCGCATTATAGGTTGATGCTTTTAAGTAACCATATCCGCTTGTTGGTGCAGATACCGGATTGGTTCCTTCAACTAATTTTCCCGTTGTCGTGTCGTAGTAACTGGTAAAATCATCTTTCTCGATGGATAACGCGTTAAAGCCTACATTTCTGATAAGAATAGGCAGTGTTGGATCCAGACTAAACATCATGGCAGGTTTAATCACATCCTGACCACCATCATTTTTATACATCAGATCAAAGCCATCCAGCCCTAATTTCTGCAGGTCGATCGTCCCCTGAATGCCTTTAAATACTAGCCAGAGTTTATTGGCAGGATTGGCACTGGTTGGGTCACTGACTGCATTGTTATTTGCATCAACAAAACGCTTATTGACTGAAATTCCCAGATGACAATACGCCAGATCCTGACATACTCCCCCCACACCATTATCGAACTGGAAAGCTGGTGTATGGTTTAATGACAGTTTTAACGATATATCAGCCCCGGCACGTCCTTCAACCGCCCGTAACTGATTGTTGTCCAGAGTCTCCAGACCAGCATGAACCAAAGTTGAGAAAAGCGATAATAAAAAAATGATCTTTTTCATCAGAGTCCCGCCGTCGTAATTTTCATATGCTGGATCAATAAACCATCGATAACAGCTGATCCCATATTGGTAGCACCGGTTGAACCCGCTTTCCCAAAAGAGATACCCACTGCCGAAGCAGACTTATCTGCCATCAACAGGTTATTGGGTCCTTGTGTAACAGAGCCAATACTAATGCTACTATGCGTAGGCAATGTGGTTCCGGCTGCTAAACCGCCATAGTCATTGCGTGGCGAGCCTCCCTGAAATCCGGCTAAAGTGCTGGTGCCACAGGTGTAGACGTTACAGGTAGATCCATAATAAGTAACATTTGCATCTCCGGTATCGCCGGCGTAACGTGTGTATATTTTGGAATAGATTTCAGGTTTATTCGGAATACGGGCAATTTCAAGGCTAAAGTTTTTGCCATCTGATCCCAGAATTAACGGCTGATAAAGTGAGCCCAATACCAGATTGGTATTCAGGTTATAAATAAATAAACCTTCATCGGGAGAGAAGTTCGGTGCTGTGGTTACCCCACTGCCACTTACCCCCGGACTTGCCAATAAACCTTGCGGTGTGCCTGTGGTGCAACCGTTCGGGTTACCAGAGCCACATTCACGGGTACTTAACCGTAAGACATGTGCATCTGAAGCCGTCGTTCCGGTGCCGCTGTTAAAGCGAAGTATTCCGGACAAGCCCAGCGTATTGTTATAAAAGGAGCTCATTCCATTGGTATTGGTCGCGCCATTGAGGGTCTGAAAGACCTGCAAGTTACTGCCATTTACACTAAATCCATTCCAGACACCTTGTAAACGCAAACGGTTGGCACGGCCCGTGGTATTTTGTCCAAAGTTTTCACCGAGATTAAACTGGTTCGCATCTCCTTCGGCTTTGCTCTGATCTCTGACAAAAGCATCCGCCCACAGCGCCAGTTTTAAATTATAGGCATCGGCTCCATTGGCCGCTAATGTAGGTAGCGTAGTTTCATATAAAGGCGCTTCAAGATTCAGATAGGTGACCTGACATGCACCATCAGAAGCCCCCGAACAGTTTGTGTTACTAAAATTAGGAACATTTTTAGCCGTTGTCGTTTTAAATATCCATGGGTTGGCTGCTGTTCCCCACGTGGTAATGGCAGCATTTGCGGTACCGTTTGTCATGCCCCCATCCAAACGGCTATTGCTATCGTTATTTGCATTTTTTGACAATGCCAAACCATATAAATAAAGGTCTGCTTTTCCTACAGCGTGATCAACAGGCCGGACTGAGCCGTTAATTGCAGTTACACCATCTGAAACATAGCCATCTTTATTGGTATCTTGGACTGTTGAAGTAAGGCCACCGATAGGCAAATAGTGAATATAGCCCGTATCTTTCGAACGATCGCTCAGGATGGTATTCAATGTTTCATTCGGCCCGGCTTCACGGAACACAAAAAAACTGTTGGTTGGTAAAAGCGCAATCCCCTCACCCGTCGTTTCACTCAATCCTTGATCAGAGAGTTCTTGCAAAGCAAAAACAGATTGGCTTATGCATAAACCAATGAGACTTACCAAAAATTTTTTTTGAAAAGATACAGTATGAAGTGTAGTCATCTTGACCTTCCTGTTAACGATGCTCCGCACCAGCTTTATTTTTTTAATCCGTTTGAGTAATCGGTCTTTAACACCAAAGACCCGCTTCCAAGCATCACTCAATTGTAGCTACTGTTTAGTATTATGCCTAACAATTACACAAAAGCAAAAAAAACCGGGTAAATGTTACATTTTTCCGATGAGCGAAAATAAAAGCAGCATAAGCTGCTTTTGACGGGATTAACAGAATTTTAAACCACCATAACAGTTTGATGTTACATCCTGCACAGCTCCCAAGGGTAAATCTTTTAAGTTCACCCTGACCGGACTGCCACCAAGTGCCGGGTTGGTATATTTATCTAAATCAACAGACTTAACATTTGCTACCAGCTTACTGGTAAATATAGAGCCTACAGCATCTCCAAATGGAACATATAAAGGATTGGCATATAAATAATTTGAGACAATCGTTGCCACTTGAGGGTAGGCTGAAGAAATATCAGCAGTAAAGCCCGGGGCGGTTGCAAGTGCACCTAGTTTAATTGGATCATTCGCAGCTAACCACCAGCCTGCCTCTGCTGTTACATATTGGTTTGTTACAGGGCTTCTCGGAGCATCAGGCCATAAAATCCTTTGTTTTTGTAACGATAAGGAGAGTGGAGATTTGATCGGGATACTGTGAATCAAACCTAAGGATTGCTGTAGATTAACATCTACATAAAGGTTATCAATACTCCCGTTAATCCTTAAATCATTAATCTTGTAATTACATAAAGGAGCAATCAATACCCAAAAGCACCCAGGCATATTAGCAGTACGACTGCCTGAATTTTCAGTCAGAAGAATACTCGGCACTTTAGCAGAAGCACCAACGGTTGCAAAAGTTTGACGGACGCCTACGACATCTGAAGATTTTGTATTAAAAGTAACTGGCATTGAGGGAATGGAGAGCGGTTTATTATCTGTGGTAAAACCAACTGGACAGCCACTAATACATCCTCCAACATTTACCCGTCCCGTAATTGTTTGGGTTAAATTGCCTGCAGCAGTCTGGGTCGTACCCGTTGTAGAGGCAATGTTCATATAACCACTCAATGAATTAATACCATTAATGGTTCCATTGTTTTCACCAATGGTTAATAGTCCATTTGCCAGCTCTGAACCCAGTCTTATTCCAACGACCTCACGTGTTGCTGCACTATTAGGATTTCTAATTGCAAATTCAATATATGGATTTGTTAACTCGGCAGATGAGCTCGCCCTTTCTGCCCGGGTCATCGGAAGTGGATTACCATTACTATCCAGCTTTAGTCCAGATAAACTGACATTGTCAAAATCAATATCACATCCACCTGGCCCATTTACCCCACCACAGCCTAACTGTAACTTTTTGATATTGGCATTTAGCTCTAATTTAGCTTCCATCCCTAAACGATAAAAACCGGTATTGGTATCTCCCCCCAACCGGCTCGACTCTAAATTATTAGCATCTGTAGGTGCTATATAAGAAAGGCTCATTAAAGCCTGACCTGTAACGGAAGAAAGTTCCTTATCCGTCATACTTTGCAAATGTGGCAATGCATGCGCGATCACATTCACAAAACATCCTATAATCCCTAAGAGAAACATAGAGGTATATCTATTTTTCATCCTACAAATCCTTTTTATACTTTTAAAATGAGCACATTTGTTCCTTTACCCTAATATAACGGATTTTTTACAAAAAACTGACATTTCCGACCAAATAACCCTTATAGGCCAATGAACGGTTCAACAGAATCAAGTTTTAACATAATAAAAAAAGCAGCGAGAGCTGCTTTTTTTTGGAAAAAATACTGAATTAACAGAATTTTAACCCTCCATAACAGTTCGGGGCAAAGCTTTGCCCATTGAGCTGTAAATTGGACAGGTTCATTTGCAAGGGTGACACATTCGATAAATCGACATCTCCGATATAGGCATCCAGTCCACTTCCGGTCAAAACGCCTAGCAGGTCATTTGTCGTGGCAGGATTGGCTTTCAAATAGTCTCCTGCTTTTGTAGCAAATTGACCCAATAATGGCTCAATACTCAATCTTTGGGTAGGTTCAACCCGGCCAATGCTGACCGGATCTTGCAGTGCAAGCCACCATCCTGCTTGTGCGATATTGGCTGATTCAGAATCTGGCCATAAAATATTTTGGCTCTGCAAACTTAAAGAAGCTGCCGAGTTGATCTCTAGACGATGAATAAACCCAAGTGCTTCCTGAAAATTAACGGTGGCTTTTGCACCACTTACCGTACCGCTCATACGGATATTACTAAATTCACGACCATTCCAGGCTGCGACACAGGCAGGAATAATGGTTGTGTTTTTACAACCGGTAATGACGGCATCGACCGGGCTACCTGCTGTATATACACCGGTAGTTGTACCATTGGCATCTGTCGTTGTACGGCCTGCAGAAGGATAACCACTTCCCGTCCCCAGATTAATCGTGGGGATACTGACTGTTGCATTTAAGCCAACCGATGTATTTCTTTTGCCATTAACGACCATTTGGGCTGTTTCAAACGGCAGGTTGTTCATTTCGGGAATACTGAAGCCACCGCCATTTGTTCTAAAACTTGCATTGGCTAACCCTAAAGCCACCAGATTCCCTTCAATAGGATAGGTCGCCAGATTCATAAACTGGGCTGCTGTATTGGCATATCCCTTGATCTTGCTTCTCTCCAGTTCAGTATCCCCAATCCCGGATCTGACTTTCATATAACCAGACAGGCTATTGATTCCGTTTGGACTGGAAGAGTTTTCAGTACCCAGTGTTAACAGTCCCAGCACTTTTTCAGCACTGAGCCTTAAACCGACAACATTTCTGGTAGACGCCTGATTAGGGTTTTTAATTGCAAATTCGATAAAAGGATTGGTTAATTTCGCACTGGAACTTGCACGTCCCTCACTGGTATCCGAGATGCCGCTCAGGCTCAGGTTATCAATATCGATATCACATCCCCCTACACCATTTGCGCCTCCACAACCCAATTGTAATTTTTTAATATTGGCATTGAGTTCTAGCTCCGCTTCCATTCCCAAACGATAAAAACCCAGACTCTGGTCTCCACCTGAGCGCTGGCTTTCCAGATTTTTGGTATCTGTCGGTGCGATATAGGACAGACTCATTAAGGCCTGTCCTGTCGTTGCAGACATCTCGCTATCAGACAAGCTCTTTAAGGTAGAAGGGGTCGCATAAGCCGCATTGAGATTGAAGCCACACAAAACCATCAGGGTTACCATATACGAGGTTTTAAAGCGCCGCATAACTGAACTCCATGTTTAACACATCCATATCTGTTTTATTTTTATACCGTTAACATCCTGTCATAAATAAAGTTTCAGTGTGTAAACTTCTGTGAACAAGATCAAAAAAACAACGAATTTGTTTAATTCTATCTGATATTTTTTTAAATGCCAGCTTGCTGAACTGCACCTTTCACAAGCCATTTTTTTAATTTACACAATAAAAATTAAGTACTAATCCGCTGATCTTGGTTTTTTTAAATTTTTAGTTACATAAAAACAAGCATGAATGGGCTCACAGTAACAACTGACATATTTAAGCGATATAAAAAGGCCGACCGGTTAGCCAACGCCGTACTGCGCGGCCATGATATAAACCTTTCCTCAAACAGCCTGATGCGTTAACCCCCAGACAATATTCTGGTCAGGTTGATAGAACCTATGGGTTAACCCATCTGTAAAACCTACCACTTAAAACTTCCAGCCGCCTTGCAGCAATAATCTAGGCGAATGGTCGGTATCACTTTGAGCTGCTGACGTATTACGCCACGCCAGCGTCGCATTGTAATCGAAGTTCCGGTAGCCGCCGGCAAAGCCCAACCCCGTGCTGGCCAAAACCCGGCTATTTTTATCGGCAAGGTAGGGATGTTTATTTTGCTGGACTTCGCCGCGATCATGAAATAAATAAGTATTTAAAAAAGGTGAAAATTGATAATAAACATTGATTGAAGCTCCCCAGCCTTGGTCTCCCAGACCTTCAGCCGCGGGATAGGCGCGCATTTGGCTGAAAGAGAACTTTTCGGCAGAATCCAGATTCTTGGAGGCGAGCTGTCCATAAAGCTCACCACTCAACCATGCTGATGGGGTTAACCGCTGTTGTCGGGCAAGCTTAAGTTCATATTTATTGAAATGGCCTTGCGTCCTCGCCGATAAACGGTCTATGTTTAAAGCGGATGGACTGTGTATTTTCAGCTCCCCGACCGAAGCGATCAATTCGAGCTGATTCATGCCACCTTTGGCATCGCCCATCCCCCACTCATCTATACGGTTAAAATTCAGTGCAATTCGGCCTGCTTCAATCTGCTTTGAGGTCTGTGTATCAGTTGCTGCAATTTCGTCGAATAGCTTTCTTTTTTCCGCCAGCAGTTTCAGATTCAAATTGGTTTTCTGGCTCCTGATCAATGGATAAGTCAGGTTTAAATTATAGTTTTCAGCGCTTCCCCTGGCTTCTAATAATTTAAATTGTTCTCCCAGTTCATACTCGGTTCGGCTATAGCCTCCTCCCAGCAACAAGCCATTTCCGGCAACAGGAAACTGGGCATTCAGGGCACCTGAAATCAGGTCATGATTACTGCTCAATACTTGGGCAGATAATCGCTCTCCGTATCCTAACAGGCTATGACTTTCCAGATAACCTGAAAACCGATATGTGCCAGTATAACGGCTCCCTGCATTATCTACCCCGATTCGCCCCAGCCAGATGGGTTGCGCCAGGACATCCAGAACAAGATCGGTCTGTCCCAGTTGTTTACCGGCTTGCAGACTGGCCTGGAGTTGTCCTGCCCCGGCCAGATCTGAAATAAGTAATAAAGTTTTATTGCTTTGCTGTTGCTGTAAAGCCTGTTCGGCAGGAAGCTGGTCGATATAGCGCCTAATTGTTGTATCTTTGACTTTAGAGCGATTATTTAAAATGACTTGTCCGAGCTGCCCTTCCAGCACATGAATGACCAACACTCCATTTTCCAGTTTTTGCCGGGGCAGATAAGCTTTGGCCAAGAAATATCCCTGTTTTTTATAATATTGTGTAATCCGGTCTGTTCCTGCCTGCAGGTCGGCCAGTACATTGTCCCGGTTTTCGAGAGACTCAACCAGACTATGCAGAACCGAGGTTTCAATCTGTCGGTTGCCCTCAATCTTAACCTGGGCAATCCGGATCGGCGTTTGATCCTGACTATATGTCTGCCGGGTCGAATCAGTACTAAAATACAGCGGGTCTGTTTTAGCAGATGTCTGAAAGGCTTCAGGACTTAACTGTTTGCTAATGGTTCCACTATCAGGTATAACCGTTTCGGCCTGCACCGTTAGGCCAGTGGCCAGCAGACAGGCAAACCACGCCGTCTTGTCGGCATAGCTATAGTGCAGCTGTTTATTTTTTTATTGAAATATAACGACATTATTACTCTGGAATTATTGCAGCTTGATCAGACAGACAAAAAGTCAGGCTTCTTGTCTGTCATTGCTATCGTGTTTTTAAATTAGTGTGTATAGCGAAGCCTTGGTGTGCTTTGGCCTTCCTCGATTACCCAGACCGAAGTCGAATTGGGTACTGAAGCATCCGCAATATCCCAACCGGAAAAGGTCTGGATTTGCTGGAGTTCGGCTGTGGTTTTGCTTATACCACTGGCACTTTGGTTTTGTGCGGAAGTCTCTTTATTCCAATAACTGTTTTTAGCGATATAAATTCCATTGCTATTGCCAATCAGCCCGCCGGTATCGGTTGTCCCGCTCACCAGACCCGAAGAAAAACTATTTTCAACACTTGCCAGATAGTTTGAAGTTGTGCCTCCTAGTAATCCACCAGTCGAATTCCCTCCTGTTACATTACCCAGCGCATAAGTGTTTACAAGGCGTCCCCCTTGCATGTTGCCAGTCAGGCCTCCGGTATATTGAGATCCTGTGACTGCTCCGCTGGCATAACTGGAAGCAACCTCGCCTAAAAAATTCAATCCAATCAAGCCACCTACATTGTTATTGCCTTCAACATTTCCTGTGGCATAGCTATGATCAATCTCGCCCCCGGTGACCCATTTTTCATTGGAACCTGCGAGTCCACCAACATGTTCTTGCCCTTTTACATCTCCTGTCGCGTAACTATGCTTGATTGTCTGGCTATTTTTCCCGACCAGTCCACCAACATAATTTTCCCCGTTGACCCTTCCTGTAGCGGAGCTATTGGTAATCTCAGTTCCATTAAAGCCCACCAGACCACCGACATAATTGGTTCCGCTTACTGCCCCCTGAGCTGAGCTGTCTTTAATGATACTTTCGGATAAGTTATTACCGACAAGGCCACCGGTATATTCGGTTCCAGTGACCTGTCCGGTCGCATAACTATGATCAATTTCAGTTTTATGCTGGCTGCTCGGGAAACTGTTACTGATTGAACCCACCAGACCTCCCGTTCTGGAGGCGCCAGTCACATCGCCGGTTGCATAACTGTCCTTGACCTTGACCGCACCGTTAATAGAGGCTATCAGTCCGCCTGTAGATGCAATATAGGTATTATCAAAAGCGCTGACTTTACCCGTGGCATAGCTTTGCTCAACTGTAGCAATCGCATCTATATCACGGCTTGGATTATTATAAGAGGCTTCAAGCCCGGCAAATCCGATTAACCCGCCGACTTGAGATTTACCATCCAGATTTCCCGTTGCATGGCTTTGATAAATTTTGGTATTTCCCTGAGCATATCTTAAGGAACCCACCAGTCCGCCCAGATGGTCAACTTTGCCCCAGATGTTTCCTGTGGCATAGCTGCGAATAATGTCATTATTGACCTGCTCACCCACCAGACCACCAACGCCATATGAAGCAGCACTTTGTGAATCTATGCTTCCGGTAGCATAACTATCTTTGATCAGGCTATAGCTTTGGCCAATCAGCCCACCGATATTGGCACCATTTACTGAAGGTGCAACATTAGAAACTTTAATATTTCCAGTCGCATAAGAATTTAAAATTGATGCGGCAGTCTGTTGTTGGCTGGCGTTTCTGTCACCACTTTTTCCGATCAGTCCTCCAACCTTTGCCAAGCCCTCTATCGCATTGGAGCTAAACACATTTTTAGCCGTACCCGATTTTTGGAAACCGATCAGTCCTCCGACATTACTGGTGCCCTTAATTGAACCATTGATCGTTCCAATATCACGGATCATATTGGTGGTGGCACCAAATAAACCGATTGAATGGGAACTAAAAGTTGCAGGTAATTCTGTAGGCAATGTCAGAAGTAACTGATCAGGCCGATTGATATAAAGCCCCGTAACAGCATGTCCTAAACCATGAAAATTCCCAGTAAAGGGCTGATCGATCACCCCTTGAGAAATGCTCATTCCACTAGGCGCATTGGGATCTTTGCTGATCGTCACGGTTTCAATATAATCCCCGACCGGTTTAAAGCCTTTTCCATTCTCCCAGTTGACGGTATCAGAGGCATCAATATTACTGCCCAGAACATAATTGCCGGCAAGATTATTCTTCATTCCCTGCAAGGTATTACTGCTTGTATCTCCCTCTACCCCCAGCTGATTGATCACGATATAAGAGGTACCGTTCATTGACAGGGAGGATGCCGAGCCACTGATATTAATTTTGGCCCCATTGTTCAGGTTATAATCGAACCCTGTACCATAATTCATGGCCAGTTTGGCCTGATCACCGCTTACATCCAGATCACTATTGAAATTAATATCTCTGGCGGCAGTCAGGGTCAGGGCCGTATTGGCATCCCAGCCGGTTGCATCATTGATATTGATGTTGCCTTGGCCTTCTGCTGTGCCGATTGCATTCAAAGTGACATTTCCCTTGGTCAAGGCATCGCCCAATGTGCTACTGCTCACATTGCCACCAAAGAATTCAACATCGATATTTTTCGCTTGTAACTCCCAGCCACTTGTTGCAGAAGGCACGCCCGTCATTGCATTTTGCTCTGTGGTTATATGGGTACCGGCACTGACCTGTACATTGGCGGCAGAAGTTTTAATTTGCCCGCCACTTCCCCCATTCGGTGCTGAAGCATCGAGCGTGCCGCCGACATTGATGGTGCCGCTGGTCAGGTCACTGCCCAATTCAATCACACCCTGCACATTGTTAACAGTCTGGGCCTGAATGAGGCCAACACTGTTCACAACCGCATTGCTGAGCTCATCAATGCCCTTGGCTGTCAGCACAACTTTACCGCCATCGGCCTGAATCATGCCACCAGAGTTAATCAAGGCTTGAGCCTTGCCTTGATTGATGGTGTATCCCAATAAACTGCCATTATTCAAATTCAGGGTAATATCACTCCCAGCAGCCAATAATACATTGCCCTGCGGTGCTTTAATGCTGCCGGTATGTTTGACCACAGGTGCAAGCAAGGCAACAGTCCCTCCTGCCGGTACCGTGATTTTCCCCCGGTTCTCAACTGTTTTGTTATTTCCACCATTATTAAAATTGAATAAGTTATTATTAAAGTCACTATTGCTCAGATTTAAAGTAGAAGCCACCAGCCCTGCCGTATTTACTTGTGAGGTACTGCCAAATAACACACCATTCGGGTTAATAATAAAAACTTGCCCGTTAGCATTAAGCTGTCCATTTAAATTTGAGGCACTTGTCCCGGTCACCCTATTTAATGTCACCGAACTGGTGCTTGGCTGAATGAAATTGACCGTTTCATTACTAGCGGTCGAAAAGCTGCTCCAGTCAATCGCAGCCTTGGCAGTTGACTGGTTAATAGTGGTGACTGTGCCTGCTGTTGAAATTGATGCAGTTCCTGAGCTGACCACCCCTCCGGTCGGCCCCGCCAAAGCAATACTTGCACTGAGTAGTGTGACTGCAAAAACAGTGGTTCTTTTTATCTGCGTGTCGAGTAACACAGCGTTAGACCCTGTTTTACTGCCGCCCTGCTTGACGCCTGTTCCCCCTTTTGCCAGCTCGCTTACTGCTTGCCAGCAAAAATATGTCTTGTTCCATATCACCCGATAAATTTTATTCACAATGATTCCCACCTATTTTTAATATTAAAAAAAAATTGCGATTTATTTTTAGCATATCTTTTTATATTGTCATGTATTTCGATAATTTTCCTGACCAGTGGCATTTATAAACAATCCAGTATTATAAGCCCTCATAAGGCCTGCCTTATATAAACCAGCAACAAGCAGAAATAAAAGCTATTTATTCTTTAGGATAAATAAAAAGACATATTATTATTTTTTATAGATATACAAATAAAATAATAGAAAGGAAAAATATAAATAAGAGGTTTATCAATGAATATGGTGGAATAAAATAAAAATGAATCGTTTTATAGGATAAGAGTTGAACCCTTGTTCCAAGAAGCAATGGTTCAACTCAATACAGACCAGATTTTAGGTTTTCGGCAAGGTTACGCCAGTTTGACCTTGGTATTTACCTCCACGGTCTTTATAGGAAGTTTCACAGACTTCATCACTTTCAAAGAACAGCATCTGTGCAACCCCTTCACCTGCATAGATACGTGCCGGTAAATTGGTGGTGTTTGAAAATTCAAGCGTTACATGACCTTCCCACTCAGGTTCTAACGGGGTCACGTTTACGATAATGCCGCAACGTGCATAGGTCGATTTACCCAGACATACGGTCAACACATTACGAGGAATACGGAAATATTCAATGGTGCGGGCCAAAGCAAACGAGTTTGGTGGAATAATGCAGACATCAGATTCAATATCGATAAAGCTTTTATCATCAAAGTTCTTTGGATCGACAATTGCCGAGTGAACATTGGTAAATACTTTAAACTCACGGGCACAACGGACATCGTAGCCATAGCTCGATACCCCATAAGAAATCAGCTTTTCTCCGTTTTCATCAAAACGAACTTGATTTTCCGCATAAGGTTCAATCATGCCGTGTTTTTCGCTCATTTCACGAATCCAACGATCAGATTTTATAGCCATGAGTTTTTATCCAAAGACGAAGTTAATCATTGGCGAGTACTTTAACTTAAAATGATATCAATGGAAATAACAGCTCCGTGCTGTTATCTCCATTAAAGGCATGAATATGCTTAAAGGCTGCTAAGCGCTGAATAGCTAATCGGGATGGCAAAGCTGACCAGTAGCACACATGCGGTACGTTGTAATTTCGCTTGGGATAGCCAGTTCACTTTCTTGGTGGCCAGCAAGGCGCCGACACAGATCCAGAATAAAGCAATCGGAAGGATCAGTCCCACAAATGTACTCATGTGCGCCAGATAGATATGCTGGCTCTTCCATGCGGCGGCCGGAAAAATGGCAGAGGCAAACAGCAAGGCCTTAGGATTGAGTAATGTGGCACATAGCAACTCTTTTGGGCGGATGGTCGGCTGGTTTAACACCACATCCTGATTTGCTGTACGCCATAACTTGATGGCAAGAAAAATAATGTACACTGCACTTAATAATTTCAGGAATGTAGGTAATAAAGGTAAAGTGGCCGAGACTTTGCCAATGAGCATTCCCCATGCGCTAATCGCAAGGATATAGCCAACAGCTTCGGCTGGAATAAGCAATAAGGATTTACGCAGGCCAACCTGTATACCAGAAGATGCAAGCAAGGTGTTGGTTGGGCCGGGCGTCAGCAGAATGGTTATCACTAAACCAATAAAAAACCATGAAATCATTGAATGACCTCACCATTAGAGAATTTCAGATTAATCCAATTACAACGCCATAGCAAAAAAATAACTGTAAGGACATATGACCAAAATCTTTTTAAACTCTTATTTTATTTATATTTTTAGAAATACAAGTAGCCTTAACTCGACAGTCACTTGCGAATATCTGGATATTTATGCAACACGGCCCAAAGCTCACTTGATAACAGCCTGAACCGACCCCAGATAAAGAGGGCCAGTATTTTAAGTTTTTGCTAAGCAATTAATGTTATTTTATATAGTTGATCCTTCTCATTCTTGTTTCTCATACCCCATGATTTGATTTATGCCTAAGCAATTTTTACATAAGTGGCTCCCCTCTTCGGAGAAGGTCGCTCGTCTTAAGTTTATGAAGATTTTTGGTCAACGTACCTTAAATCCGTTGCTTTGGTATGTAAATCGCCGCTCTATTGCAAAAGCCATGTTTATCGGGACTTTTTGGGGGATTTTACCAGTCCCGTTTCATAGCCTGTTTATTATTCTGACGGTTTTGTTTTTTGAAGTGAACCTGCCTGTCGGCCTGTGCATGGCATGGCTGACCAACCCTTTTACCGTAGTACCAATTTTATATTTAGGTTTCTGGTTCGGAACAAAAATTTATCACGTCAACATGATCAATAAAGACATGTTACTCGGTGTTTTACACCAGATTCTAAACTGGATCAAAAATTTCGGGCATGGTCATATTGATTTTAGCCTTGCCAAGATTCTGGTCTCCGGGCTAATGATTGAAGCGATTTTATTTGCGGTTTTATTTTATGCGGCGACACACTTACTCTGGCGCTGGAGTGTGATTCGAAGCTGGAAAAATCGTGAGAAGGTGAGAAAAGAAGAAACCATCTGAATGGTTTCTTCTTAATAAAAATACTTATTTCGCTGCGGCTTTGGCCTTCATATATTGCTCTGCCACATCCAGTACATAGTCCTGACATGCTTCACCTGTGGCAGGGTCATAGGCGCCATTATTGGTAATATTATTGGATAATACCCGGATGCCTAAGAATGGAACCTTGAACTGCTGGGCAATCTGGGCCACTGAAGCTGCTTCCATCTCTTCTACCGAAGTACCATAAACCGTATGGAACTGCTTGATACGGTCAAGCTCGTTGTTCCAGGTATCTGCCGAACCAATGGTGCCTTCGACCACTTGTCCTTTGGTATAATTAGGTTTTGCCTTGTAAGCAGCAAGCAAGAGTTCTTTGTCACCTTCAAATTTACGGATTGCAATTGGTTCAGGATCAGATTCGTCCTCAGGCAACACATCAAAAGCCTCATTCCATTCCAATGCATTTGAGCCACCACCCGCAGGTTTGTTCGGCGTTTTGAATGCGCCAATATTGGTGGTGTATTTACCTAATACAATATCAAATACGTGCAGGTCAGGATCATGGCCGCCGGCTGTGCCCTGATTGATAATCGCAATCGGTTTGTAATGTTGAATAGCAAGTGCAGTGGCAGCAGCAGAGTTACTCATGCCCATCCGGGTCTTGGAAATCACCACCGGATACCCTTTATAAGTACCCTTCCAGAACTTCCATTCCCCAATCATTTCTACAGTTGCATTATCTAACTGAGCAGCCATTTTTTCCGATTCAACAGGTAATGCACCCTGAATCACGATTGGCTGCAATTTCGTTTGTTGTTGTGGAGGCGGATTCGAGTTTGAAGTATTGTCATCATTACAGACAGCTAAAAGTAGCACACTACAAACACTGGCAACACCGATAAAATATTTAAATCGCATCATTAAACCGTTTTAACCCATAAAATCTAACGCAGGCTGGCAACATATCAGCTTTGCTTTTACAATTCGTTCTAAAATGTAAATAAAAAAGTTATTTTCAACAGAAGCAAAAAAAAACCAACACTTGCGTGTTGGGTTTTTGAGGGAACTTAGAAAATACGTTTGTCATCTTTTTGACGTTTCGGCAGTTTATCCATTTGCTGCAACACGGCTTGTGCAATATTGAGATAACTTTCGGCAGCAGCATCTTTGGCAATCACACTTGGTGTGCCCTGGTCGGCATGTTCGCGGATTTTAGCATCGAGGGGTAAACGGCCAAGCAATGGAATCTGGTATTGCGTTGACAATTGATCGCCACCGCCTGTACCAAAAATCTGCTCTTCATGTCCGCAATTCGAGCAGATATGGGTCGACATATTTTCAATCACACCCAGCACAGGGATATTCACTTTATTGAATAACTCAATGCCTTTGGTTGCATCCATCAGCGCGACATTTTGCGGTGTGGTGACAATGACCGCACCCGTAACCGGAATACGCTGTGCCAGAGTCAGCTGAATATCGCCCGTGCCCGGTGGCATATCTATAACCAGCACATTCAGATCAGGCCATAAGGTCTGGTTAAACAACTGCATCAATGCGCCGGTTGCTTTCGGCCCACGCCACGCCACAGGCGTATTGTGCTCACCAATTAAATGCCCGATCGACAATACTGCCATGCCATAAGCATCTAGGGGCACAAAGTTTTCATTTTCAATCAGTGGCGTTTTGCCGGCATTGCCCAACATGGTTGGAATGCTTGGGCCATAAATATCGGCATCCAGTACCCCTACTTTTAATCCGAGCTGCTGCAGTGCCAATGCAAGGTTTACTGTGGTGGTCGATTTACCGACACCGCCTTTACCAGACGACACCAGAATCACATTTTGAATGCGAGGGTGTGCCGCGACATCACGCTGTTGCGGCGCGGCTTTTTGGATTGGTGGATTGTTCGGGTCTGGCTCTGCCTTGGGCGAAGCATCCATCACTGGTGGCAAATTACTATTTTCTGTTTTTGGTTTGGATGAACAACCATGACCCGCCTCACCATGCGCGGCCTGCTTCTGCTGGATCACATGCAGGTTTAACTCCTGAATGCCACATTTTTCCAATGCTTCGGCCAGTTCATCATGTATCTGTTGCAAATGCTCTTTTTCTTGGGGAAAGGTATTGATGGTCAGCTGTAAAACGCGGCCCTGAACATTGAGCTGGCTAATGCGGTCTTTTAGCGCATGTTCTGAATGCGGCAAGACATAATTTTGTAGCACTGTTTGAATCTCGTCTTCCTTCACTTCTTGCGCTGGTGAAAAAACAGATTTTAAGGAAGAAAGCCACGACATTTTGTTTGCTCCAAAAACAGATCAACATCTCACTGAATTTGCCTAGTTTAGCAGTATTGAAGAAACGACGCTCATTTCAACACAGATAATTGCTCATTTTTTATAGTAACTTTTCTGCTTTGGATTGCTCTGCCCAATAACGCATACATTTTAGCAGGAATAGCGATCTTGATTGGCACGAGACTGGATATTCAGTCTCATGTTGCCCAGACATTTTTAAATCCCTTTAAATAAAAAAAATCCCCAAACATAGCGTAGAGAGGTTTGGGGAAGTCTTTTAACCTATGCACTGATTAAAGGTATTAACCTTTGAATTTATTGATGGTATCGGTTGCTGCTTTCTTTAAATCATCCAGCTTGTGGCTGGCCTGAGCTTTAAGATCGTCAAATTTTGCTGCAGCTTCATCTTTCAATTCAGCAGCTTTGGCCTTGGCATCATCCAGCTTATGACCGGCTTCTTCTTTCAAGTGGCCAAACTTGTCTTGCACCGCATGCTGGGTATCTTCAAGTTTTGCCTTGATATCATCCACCTTGTTGGAAAGCGCTTCTTTGCCTTCGGCATTTTGTTCAGAAACATCTTTCTTTAAGTCATCCAGCGCTTTTTCACCTTTTAACTTCAGTTCTGCGGCAGAATGCTTCAAGTCATCCACTGCTTTTTCACCTTGTAGCTGAGTTTCTTTTGCTTTATGTTTCAAGTCATCGCCCAATTCGGCTGCCTGGTTTTTTAATTCATCAAGTTTTTCATTTGTCATGGTATTTCCTCACTATAGGTAAAAAACATATTGTTTGGAGCAAATTTAGTTATACCGTGTTTAGCCTTGATTTTTATTGTTCGCTGCAAATTGAAACAAATGAAATACAGGAATATTCAAATAATTGCCGAACGATAAATTATTTTATTATCAGCTATAAAAAGCATAAAAATGAATAATATCCAGACTAGTAAATAAAATCCTGCCGTAAAATCTGATAAAGCACATGCCAGCTCAGCGGATGATCTTTGGCTAAAGCCGGATGCTGAAACTCACCGGCTTTGCTCATGTTTAATTTATGCATAACCCTTTGCGATTTCACATTTTCCAGCGTGGTAAAGGCCACGACCTTGTCCAGTTTTAACTGCCCAAAAGCAAATGCAAGCGCAGCTCGGGCGGCTTCAGGCGCATAACCCTGTCCCCAATAAGCCTGATCGAGTCGCCAGCCAATTTCCACGCAAGGCGAAAACGAAAATTGTGCCGGTTGCTCATGCAATCCGGTAAAACCAATAAATTGCTGGGTGTGTTTTAACTCAACCGCCCAAAAGCCCCAGCCTTGCGTGTCAATAATTGATTTCATGCGCTCAATCAAGGCATCGCTTTCTGCCCGCGTCAGCAGGTTCGGAAAGTACTGCATCACTTGCGGATTGCTACTCATGGCAGCAAAGGCTTCATTGTCTTCTGCCTGCTACTGTCTGAGGCGTAAGTGGACTGTTTCGATCATTTTTACAACCAATAAATATGTATTAAAAATGATTCACCATATTAAGGAGACAGATCGGATATACTGCTGAAAATATCTCAATCATAGACCTTGTTGTCAAAATTGCCTATATGAATGAAAATGAACTTTTAGAAATTCAGCAGGAACTTCAGGCTCAGGAAAAACGCTTGAAGTACATTCTTTCCAGTAAAAGAAGAATCCAGAACATGATTCTGTCTTTTGAAAAAGATCTGGCTGAACAGTTAATTCCTGTTATTGATCACATCAGTGATGATAAAGCACCGGTTGAAAGCAGTCTGGCACTGACCATTTGCTGGAAATTTTCCAAGGCCGAGTTCCCGAAAACCGTACATTGGTGCAGCGAACTCAGCATTACTGATCTTGAAATCAAAGATCAGTTTACGGTGGTGTTAAAAGCGCAAGCCTGGTTAGGAACGTTAGGCAGTGATGAACTGTGGCAAACCCCGATGTTTGCTGAGATTACGCTTGACCCGAAAACGGACGGCTTAAAGAGCTATTACATCCATTTCCTGTCTAAAGGAAAAGTCATTTCGTTAAGAAAGAACTCCAAGCACAGCATCTCAGTCAAGCAAATGCAAAGTATGTAATCCTTCGGGATGCATACTTTGTTATCCAGTTCTATAAAAGCCAACCCGATACATCAATACGACTGCAAATCCTTTTTCCTTATGTCTGACCAGCGCTAATCGGGTTTATCCAAATAAAAATAGCTCAGACATACCCCTCCTGTATCTACAGTGCCTTGAAAAGTTTTCACTGAATCCCTTGTGCAAGACGGGGTCAAGTCATGTAAAATCATCTGCCTTGCAAATACGAATGAGAGAACAATATCCGTGCGTAAAATTTTAGTCACCAATGCCCTACCTTATGCCAATGGTCCTATCCATATGGGTCACTTACTCGGTTATATCCAGGCTGATATTTGGGTTCGTGCGATGCGTGCAATGGGCCATGATGTGACTTATGTATGTGCGGATGATGCTCACGGGACCGCGATCATGCTACGTGCTGAAGCCAATGGCATCAGTCCTGAACAGCAGATTGCCAATGTCCAGAAAGAACATATTCGTGATTTTGATGGTTTTGGCGTACATTTCGATCACTATGATTCAACCCATAGTGATGCCAACAAAGCGCGTGCTTCAGAAATCTATCTCAAGAACCGTGAAGCAGGCAATATTGCCGTTCGTCCGGTTACCCAGCTGTTTGACCCTGAAAAAGGCATGTTCCTGTCTGACCGCTTCATCAAAGGCACATGTCCGAAATGTAAAGCAGAAGACCAGTACGGCGACTCATGTGAAGTCTGCGGTACAACCTATAATGCCACTGAACTGGAAAACCCGCGTTCAACCTTGAGCGGTGCAACACCGGTAGAAAAATCATCAGATCACTATTTCTTTAAATTACCAAACTTTGCAGAATACTTGCAGAAATGGACCCGTGATCAAGGCCGTTTGCCGCTGTCTATTGCCAACAAACTGGACGAATGGTTTGATGCTGGCCTTGCGGACTGGGATATTTCGCGTGATGCGCCTTATTTCGGTTTTGAAATTCCAGATGCGCCAAACAAATATTTCTATGTCTGGGTCGATGCACCGATTGGTTATATGTCGAGTTTTGAAAACTACATCAAAATCAAACGCCCTGATCTCAGCTTCGATGATTTCTGGAAAAAAGACAGCGATAAAGAAGTTTATCACTTCATCGGTAAAGACATCGTTTACTTCCATGCCCTGTTCTGGCCGGCCATGCTGGAGGGTGCCAACTACCGTACCCCATCCGGTTTATTCGTAAATGGTTTCTTGACTGTCAACGGACAGAAGATGTCAAAGTCTCGTGGTACCTTCATTAAAGCTGAAACCTATTTACAGCATTTGAACCCTGAATATTTACGTTATTACTTTGCCTCTAAACTTTCAGACAAGGTTGAAGATTCGGACTTGAACCTGGATGACTTCGTTCAGAAAGTGAATTCTGACCTTGTGGGTAAAGTGGTGAATATTGCCAGCCGTTGTGCCAAATTCATTAACAGCAACTTCAACAATACCTTGTCGAATACATGTGCAGAGCCTGAACTGGTGCAAAGCTTTATTGATGCAGGCGATTCAATTGCACAGGCTTATGAAGCACGAGAATTTTCAACTGCAATTCGCGAAATCATGGCCTTGGCTGACCGTGCCAATCAGTATATCGATGAGAAAAAACCGTGGGCACTGGCCAAGCAAGAAGGTCAGGACCAACAAGTTCATGATGTGTGTTCGGTCGGCATCAACCTGTTCCGTCAACTTGCGATTTATTTGGCGCCAGTCTTACCAACGCTTGCTGCACAGGTTCAAGCTTTCTTACAACTTGAAAGCTTTGACTTTGCATCACGTCAGCAGATCTTGCTTGGTCATGAAATTGCTCAATTCCAGCCGTTAATGCAACGTGTCGACCCTAAAGCGGTCGCTGCCATGGTAGAAGCCTCTAAAGATTCTTTAGCTGCGGCAGAAGCGCCAAAAGCCGAGAAGAAAAAAGACAAGAAAGCCGAGAAAAAGCCTGAGCCAAAAGCAGGTGAAGCTGAAATTATCGGCATTGAAGACTTCATGAAGGTTGATCTTCGTGTGGCAAAAGTACTGCAAGCTGCAACGGTTGAAGGTTCTGATAAATTGCTGCAATTGACTTTGGATGTCGGTGAAGCTGAACCGCGTAATGTATTTAGTGGTATCCGTGAGTTTTATCAGCCTGAACAGCTTAAAGACAAATTGGTGGTGATGGTGGCAAACCTTGCACCACGCAAGATGCGTTTTGGTATTTCTAACGGTATGGTGCTTGCTGCTGGAAATGGCGAAGGTGTATGGGTGATTTCACCTGAATCTGGCGCAAAACCGGGTGATAAAGTCTCTTAAAGCATAAAAATTGAAAGGGCTTCTTCGGAGGCCCTTTTTTTATTTGGCTGATTTGAGGACAATACTCCATCAATGATAACGACATCGGGTAAAACATGTTCCAGAAAATAATAGCCTTTCTTTTATTCAGCATTTTTTGTTTGCAGGGTGCAGTCGCTCAGGTACCTGAATATCACTTTAGTCCGCAAGTGCAAAAAGCCAAAGACCAGATGCAACTGACTTTAAATACCTTATTCCAAATGGAGCAGGAAGATAAAAATGCCAAGGTTGATCCTGCCCTCAAAAAGTTAATGCTGAAAAATGATGAGAAACAAATCACCCGATATGTCGACCAGCAAAAAAAGCTGTTCGTTCAACACATGAATGACCAGATTCAGCACGGCGATGCAACTGCTACGGTGGCACTGCTCGAGTTTGCATTATTTTTTAATGATGATGAGTTACAGGAAAAAATCGATCTTGCACCTTTACAACAACTGTCAGATCAAAACGATGCTTATGCAAGCTATCTGCTGGCGCAACAGTTCAAACTGACAAAGGACTATATTCCCCTGCTGGAGAAAGCAGGCCAGCAAGGCTCTGTGGCCGCACAAATGACACTTGCAGACGAATACGGTTTTCGGCTTCCGGTTGAACAGCAAGATGCCAAAAAAGCCGCGTTTTGGGCAAATAAGGCCAAACAGAACTTAGGCGAAGCAGCTTACACCGAGCAGAAGTGTGCGTTGGCAAACTGTGATCTAGAAGAATTTGAAATGGTAGATTTTTCCAAACAGCCCCAACCATAACATGAAATTAAAACAGAACAGTTTCCCTAATCATCCGCCGACACAGGCGGATTTTTTTGTTGGGAAATTATCCCCATCAGGTTGTAATTCATGTTAAAAGTGTTGTTTCTCTAATAACTTTAATGATCTTATGAAAAAAACAGCCTTACTTCTTTCCGCCTCACTCTTGAGCAGCTTTTCTTTACTGAGCCATGCAGAAATAGCCAAAACACAGCCACTCACCGAACAACAAAAACAGGTTGCAGGCTTTTACCAGCACCAAGTCGGTGATGTACAAATCACTGCATTGCTGGATGGCACCAACTTTATGTCGCCAAGCCTGTTTAAAGATATTTCACCGCAACAAGTTCAACAGATCCTGAAAAAGTACTATGCAGATCAAGACAAAGGTGTACAGACCTCCATCAATGCCTTCCTCGTCAATACCGGAAAATCACTGGTTTTAGTCGATAGCGGTGCAGCCAGTTGTTTTGGCCCCCATTTAGGTTCAATCCTGAAAAATCTGGTCGCTTCGGGTTATAAACCTGAACAGGTGGATACCATCTTACTGACCCATTTACACCCTGACCATGTCTGTGGCATCAGTAAAGATGGCGTTGCCAATTTTCCCAATGCAACCGTGTATGTCTCCAATGACGAAGCCAGTTACTGGTTAGATCCCAAACAGGCAGCCAAGCTTGCAAAAGACAAACAGGCGGGTTACGAAGCAACAGTGAAGCAAATCAAGCAGGCAATTGCACCTTACCAAGCCAAGCAACGCTTTAAAACTTATAAACCCGGTGATGACATTCAGGGCTTTAAAGTCATTAACACGGCGGGACATACGCCGGGCCACTTTAGTTATGAACTCAAAAGCAAAGGCGAAAGCGTAGTGTTTATTGGCGATATTGTGCATTCACATACCGTACAGTTTGACCAACCTAAAACAGCAATTGAATATGATATTGACCCGAAAAAGGCGGTTGAAACGCGCTTGAAACAGTTCTCCGATTTTGCCAAAAACGGACAAACCATTGCCGCACCGCATTTACCCTTCCCGGGGATTGGGCATATTTACTCAGCTGATGGCAAGCGCTATCAATGGATGCCGGTGCATTTTAAAGATTAAGCCAAACCCATTGATTTTAGGCCATAAAAAAGCGACCTTTGTGGTCGCTTTTTCTGTGGCATTATTTCATTCCAAAAATCAGTTTTAGTCCCAACAGCGTCATCACCCCGCCTGCAATACGGTCAAACAGTGACTTGGATTTTAAATAGACTTTGCGTGGCCCCTCTGCCGACAAGGCAACCGCCACCAGCGAATACCAACCTGCATCAATAAAGAAACACAACATCGGTAACACGACATAGAAATAAGCCGGAATGTCTTTGGGTAATAAGGCAGTGAAAATACTGGCAAGAATAATGGCAATTTTCGGGTTACTGAGCTGGGTAATCAGTCCTAAACGGAAAGCCTGCGCATAGCTCATCTGATTCACAGTACCATTGACTGCTTCCATTGGCTCTTTGGCATGTTTAATGATCTTATAGGCCAGCCAAAGCAAATACAGGCCGCCAAATACTTTTAAAGCAATATAGGCCGAGGGCACCGCCAATAAAATTGCCTGTAAGCCCATGACCGCCAGCAAACCAAACAAGGCTGCGCCCGTGCCTGTACCTAAAGCGGTAAACAGGCCGTGTTTACGTGAAATCGCAATTGAATTCTTCGCCACATAAATAAATGTAGGGCCGGGACTCATCGCCCCCAACATTAAGGCCAACGCAATTGAGCCTAAAATCAATAACGATTCCAAGATCACCTCTAGATTAGAATAATTTTCAGGCAATGATTTTACTTAAAAACAGCAGCAAGAAGATAGATGAATTTTGATGCATCTTATCAATTTTTCAGTATTTAAAAGTGCTTGAGGTTCTGGGCAAGTAAAAGCCAGCTTAAACCGATCTGGATGAACAAACTTATTTCACAGATCGAACCTGACCAGCATTTACCCGCCCTAGCCCTCACTCCTGAATCGGTTTGCCATTTTGTTTCAGTAATTTCCCGTCATAGCTATAGGTCATTTTTTTCTGGGCGATTTTACGTTTTTGTGCCTCACTTTCCGGTGCTCCCATAAAGTCCGGCATGGTCACCACAATTTGATCAGGCTTGGCTGTCACCTTGATCAGATCTGAACATGAACCAAAAGCAGGAGAAACCGTCAGTTTCTGCTTCGGACTAATTTTCACAAAATACAGTTGCACTGGACAGCCACTGCCCCCGATGTCCTGCACCAGCACCACATCATCCATGTGTAATTGATAAATGCCTTCAACCGACAGGCCATTGTTACCTTCAATTTTTGGCAGCACCATTTTATGATTAAAATAGAGCGTTTCCTGTCCGCTATCTGGACTGACCTTTACCTGAACTTGACCATAACGCGTTTTATCGGCACTTTCAGCCGCAAAACTGCTATGCGCTGCCAGACCGGCCATGGCAGCAAGTACAAATTTCCACATCTTGTTTTCCTTCATCATTTTAATTTTACTCATCACCTTGTTTAATGATTTTCGGTTTTAAGCTACACGGATTTTCGACCTTGATCTCCTGAAAGTATTTCTCGCCGTCTTCCTCTGCCTCATAGCCAAAATTAAAGGAACCATCACTCTCATCAAGAAAAGTGGAATAGCCAATCTGTCTCATCTCGCTAAACTTTTGATCTTTTTTACTAATGCTTAAATAAGGCTTGCGTTCAGGCAGTCGATAAAACACCACTTTGTCATGTTTTTTGTCCAATTGTTCTTTAGTCACAAAACACTTTTGATCGGGTGACATTTGTAATAATTCAAAGAATTCCTGCTGCCTGTTATTCTGATCAAAGACTGTGAGTAGATGGGCAATCCCTGTAGCGCCGATTTCAAAACCAATCAGTTCTGGCTTGAATTGATAGGCCCTTGCGGTCTTGTTCCATTGCGATATCAAGACCTTTTCTTGCCCTTTATAGCTTTTTATATAGTCACAGGCATCCGTTTTTACATCACAGTTGCGTTGAATAATCCTGACCTGACCCGCCTGTGCCAAAACCTTTTCATTCGCCCAGAGCGATGTATGGCAACATAGCAAACCGATTGCCAAAATTAATCTATTTCTCATGATGATATTCCCAATCGATTTAAGCTGTGGTCTATGCTGTTGCTCCCCACAATAGACCGCCTATTCTGCTAAACATCGATTGGAAATTCAATGTCTTATTATTTTTTGTTCAAGCTCTAGAATGCAGGTGACAGCACCAGATACATCACTTCACTACGAAATGAACCATCTGCCTGAATCTGATAATACTGGCGAGTCTGGTCAGAAGCGTTGTGTTGTAAATACCGTATGGTCTGGACTGCATAATCAGGTGTTTGCATGCGCTCAGTCCAACTTTTAAACTCTAATTCTAGATGTTGTTTTTCAAACACTTCTATGCTGAAACCGGCATATTCAGCAAATCGGGCCCATTCTTGTAAACTATAGTTACGGACATGACTCGGGTCACGAATGGTTTCAATAGTCTGGAACAAGGTATCCATCACCGGATTTGAATTGCCCAGAATATCCACCATGATCACCTTTCCGTGGGGCGTCAGGACACGGTACATCTCACTCATGGCCTGAGCAACATTATGCCAGTGATGCGCTGAATAACGGCTAATAATGCAATCAAAACTCTGGTCTGCAAAAGGTAAGGCCTCGGCAGCACCTTGTACGGCCATGACATTATCAAGGCCCTTGTCTCTGGCCTGCCGGGCAACCAGTTCGACCATTGCCGGTGTCAGGTCATAGGCGGTTACCTGTTCGGCAAAAGGCGCAACCTGATAGCTGACATGACCACCGCCACAGCCCAGATCCAGTACGGTTTTAAATTGGCAGGACTGGATCAGTTGCTGCATTTTCTGGAATTCCATGCCCTGTGCATGCACGCTACTGGTGAAATAGGCCTGAGATTTGTCCTGATACTGCTGCTGGTTGACCTGATGTTGTGTGCTCATGTGCTTATCCTTGTTGGGCGGGTTTCGACTTACCATAACCAGCCCAAATCAAAAATAAAAATGATCATTTTTAATTTTATTCATAATAATAAGTTATCTATTCTAATCCGATCAGACTGGCTGCCACATTAATTGCGACCGCCAGAATGACGGTATTAAAAATAAAGGCCAGCACACAATGAAAGATATTCAGATGTCTGAGTGACGAGCTGGTAATAGAAACGTCGGCAGTTTGTGCAGAGGTACCAATGATATAGCTGAAATAGATAAAATCCAGATAGTCTGGCTGATCGGTTTTGGGAAAGTCCAGCCCGGCCTCCTGATGCCGGCTTTTGGCCAGGTAGTAATCATGCGCATAATGAATCGCAAATAAGGTATGCAGTAATAGCCAGGTGGAAAAAATGGTGCCGATGGTCAGCACAATCAGTGCACTTTTTAATACCGCGTGATCTTTAGGAACATGCCCCAATTGCACCACAATCGAAATAAAGCAGATCACAATCGCAATCAATACCATCGTCAGAATGGCCCACTTGCCTTCATCCTGTTGTTTGGCGCGTTGCAGGATATGGCTGGCATCCAGATGCCACATCATTTTCAGGATCAAAAACAGATAGAGCCAGATGGCAATATTCCATCCCAGCTGTAAACAGGTGGCCCAATGCCAGTGAGTAAACATGTATAGGGTGGCAAACAGTAACAGGCCTAATCCGAAAGTTAAGGATAAATAGGGCCGGTATTGAATGCCCCTTGCCAACCGTACAATAAAATCCTGCATTTTTATCTGTCCTTTTTTTTATTGATCGCTCTGAATCATCTATTGCTATGTGTTTTAGCACTGTGTGACCTGAAAATGGTCTCTGAAGCTGTTGATTTTACCGAAATTAAACAAAATATTTTTTAACGGCATATTTACTTCGGACAAAAATGTCCATCTAATTTATATTTAAGCTTTCAAGACATATCATTCATGGCAAAACGTCAGCAACTGGCAGCACATAATCGTGATGAACTCCTCAATGCAGCAGAAGAAATCTTCCGCAAGCAAGGCGTACATGTGCCGTTACAGGCCATCATTGACCATGCTGGTGTTGGACGCGCTACCTTCTATCGAAACTTTGCAGACCGCAAGGTGTTGATTGCGGCACTACTGGAACGGGCCATTGCCCGTCTGGAACAAAAAGCCGAAGCATTATCTGTCTATCCGGATGGCTTTATCCGTTTAATTGAAGGCCATGTCAACCAGCTTCCACATCTGGTGGTCCTGATTGATTACTGGCGGATTATTGATCGGCAAGACCCAATCATGTTAAACATCTACGAAAGGCGAGATAAAGCGTTGCAGCCACTGATCGATCAGGCCATCCGGCATCAACTTTGTCGTGATGATCTCACCCCACAAGATTTTGGTATGATTACAGCAATTCTGGGTGCCTCTTTTCAAGGACATCAGGCTGCTGATCAGGTACGATTGGCAAAACGGGCAATACAATTATTACTAAACGGCATTCGCGTGTAGTTCGAGGAAAACTATGGATAAAAGCCCTCGCTATCTAGAGACTCCTCCCGACTGGTCGGCGGATGAACGTCCAACCCTGCCCGGCTCACCAGCGGCTATTGCCCATGCCAGACCGAAACGGCTGGCCTATTTTGTCATCGGATTGTTTATCTGTATTGCTGCCAGTTTGAGTAATGGCTTTATTGTGGCAAATTTACCCATTTTTCAGGGTGAATATGGCTTAACCCCATCTCAGGCAGCATGGCTTCCCGCTGCCTATGTAATGGCCAATGTCAGCTCCAACCTGATCCTGTTTAAAGCCCGGCAGCAATATGGACTGCGCCTGTTTTCAGAAATAGGCCTGCTGGTCTTTATTGGTGTCCTGATCCTGCATATTTTTGTCAAAACCTATGAAATGGCACTGTTTGTGCGATTTATTGCCGGACTGGCGGCTGCACCGCTCAGCTCGCTTGGCATGTATTACACCATGCAGGCCTTTGGCAAAGCAGATATGGCCAAGGGGATTTATCTGGCCTTCGGCTTTCAGCAACTGGGGTTGCCTCTGGCGTGGATTATCTCGCCATTTCTGCTCAGTGCCAATCAGTGGGATGTGATCTATACCTTTGAGCTGGGGTTGGCAATCTGCTGTTTTGCCATGGTGGTGGCCTTGAAACTGCCCCGTAGCTTACGTCTGGAAGTATTTGAAAAACAGGATTTCTTTACCTTTGCCCTGCTGGCGCCCGGCTTCGCCTGCCTGTGTATTGTACTGACACAAGGCCCGATTTTGTGGTGGTTCAATAGTCCGTGGCTGGCCTATACCCTGATTGTTGGTTTCTGTCTGATCGTGCTCGGTCTGACATATGAACACTATCGGGCCAACCCGCTGATCATGACCCGCTGGTTGGCAACAGGTGACTTACTCAGTTTTGTAGTCAGTGCCTTTGCCCTGCGCCTGCTGATGTCGGAACAGAGTTATGCAGCCGTGAATTTTCTGAAGACCATGGGCATGGGACCAGATCAGTTCGTTCCACTGTACGGGGTGATTTTTTGTGGCACCATTGCCGGTTCGGTCTTTAGTGCCCTGACCTTTCATCGCGAGCGCCTGATCTTAAATCTGTTCCTCGCCGAATTCCTGATTCTTATTGCCTGTGCCCTCGACTATCATCTGACCAGCGATGTACGACCAGCCAATTTTTACCGAAGCCAGTTCCTTGTCAGTTTTGCCGGTGGCGTTTTTATCGGGCCGCTGCTGCTGATGGGCTTTATGCGAACCTTGCAACGTGGGCCACAATATGTGGTGACCTTCATTGTACTTTTCTCTGCAACACAAAACTTTGGCGGGCTGGTCGGTTCATCATTCTTTAATACCTACCAACAGCGCCATACCTATGACTACAAGGTTGAGATCAATAGCAACCTTGACCCGACTGACCCCGTGATTGCACAACGCCTGCAAAGCTATCAACGTAGTGCGATGACCAGTACCAATGACCCGGTTCTGCAAAACAATCAGGCACTACAAAACCTGAATAAGGTAGTCACGCGAGAGGCTCAGGTCCGGGCCTATAACGATGTAATCGCACTCAACGGTATTTTTGCCGTGGTGTTACTGCTCTGGGGATTATTTAAATATGTACGTAACCAGTATATCACCCGGAAAAATATACAAGCAGCCAGTTAATCCTATGGTATTTGATTGAGAAAACATGATGTCTGAACAAGATAAACCAGAGAACATAAATGCTCAGAACAGTGAGCAAGACAAGACCGCTCAGGCTGACAAGGCAACCGAGACCGTGGCGCAGATGCCGCCACCTCCTCCACCGCCAACCAGTAAGCTGATCAAGACCAAACGTTCGACCTTATGGTGGATGCTGCTGGTTTTACTGGTCGGGATTACCATTATCTTATGGGCGTGGCGCATTGGGCCATTTCACACCGCAATTGAGCAAACCGACAACAGTTATGTGAAAGGCAAAACCACTATTCTTTCGTCACAGATTAATGGCTATATCAAGGATGTACTGGTCAAAGACTTTGATCATGTCAAGCAGGGTCAGGTGCTGATGCATATTGATGCCACCACTTACGACCAGAAAGTCGCCCAAGCTGTTTCAGGCGTGGAACAGGCAGAAAATAGCCTGGCCAATCAGACTCAGGCCATTGCCCAGCGTCAGGCCGATGTGGTCGCAGCGCAGGCCAAACTGGATCAGGTTAAGGCACAATATGACCTGTCGGTTGCGCAACTCAAACGCTATCAACAGTTAGGTGACAGTGGTGCAGCCTCAAAATCGGAACAGGATAAAGCAGCAGCCGATGCCCAGAATAATCTGGCCTTGCTCAAGCAGGCGCAAGCCAATATTCTGGTGGCTCAAGAAGCATTAAAAACGGCTCAGGTGGCTGAAGCCGGTTTAAAGGCACAGGTCAATAGCGCTCAGGCCCAGCTGGATCAGGCCAATACCACCAAGGATTACAGTACCATTGTAGCCCCACTGGATGGTCAGCTGGGTGAGGTCAACCCGCGTGTTGGACAGTATGTTGCAGCAGGGACACAATTGCTGTATTTAATTCCGCAACAAACCTGGGTGATTGCCAACTTTAAGGAAACCCAGATTGCCAATATGAAAATTGGCCAGAAAGCCTATTTCACGGTAGATGCCATGAACCATCAGAAGTTTACAGGGCACGTGGAACAGATCTCCCCGGCTGCTGGTTCAGAGTTCAGTGTATTGAAACCCGATAATGCCACAGGCAACTTTACCAAAGTGGTGCAACGTATTTCGGTACGTATAGCTATTGATCCCGGCCAGAAAGGCATGGAAAACCTGCGTCCCGGGATGTCGGTGATTACTTCGGTCGATACCGCTTCCTGAACATCTACTGATATTCTCGATCAAATCCATTTACAATGTGATCAAGCTGATTTTTTATGACTGAAAATGTTTGATCACATTGCTTTTCCCATTCCCTATCAAACATTGCAACGTGCAGGAACCGTTCAGCTCGACCTGAAACGTCTGGACCTGATTCATCCGCACATTTCGGGAAATAAGTTTTTTAAACTGAAATACAACCTGCTTAAGGCAAAACAACAAGGTTGCAATACACTCCTGACCTTTGGAGGCGCCTTTTCTAACCATATTGCGGCGACAGCCTATGCCGCACACGCTTTTGGTTTTCAGAGTATTGGGCTCATCCGGGGTGAAGAGCTAGCCACTCAAGCCTTGAATCCAACCCTACAAACAGCACACGATTTGGGGATGCACCTGCATTTTGTGAGTCGGGCCGAATATCGGCTGCGCCATGAAACCGCGTATTTACAGCAATTACAACAGCGCTATCCACAAGCATTGATTATTCCTGAAGGAGGCACTAATGCATTGGCGCTACAAGGAACACAGGAAATCTTAACTGAAGATGACCGAGAAAATTATGACGTGATTTGCTGTGCAGTCGGCACCGGTGGAACCATTGCAGGCATTATTGAAAGCAGCTCAGAACAGCAACAGGTTTTAGGTTTTTCTGCCCTGAAAGGTGATTTCCTGCAACAGGAGATCCAGCAATGGACCAATAAACAGAACTGGTCTTTAACTGATGCCTATTGTTGTGGTGGTTATGCCAGAACCAGTCCGGAACTATTGCAATTCATGCAGCAGTTTGAACAGCAATATGCGATTCCTCTGGAGCAGGTCTATACCGCCAAAATGATGATGGGCCTGTTTGACCTGATTCAGCAACGCTATTTTCCGGAAAATACCAGAATTCTGGCGATTCATACAGGCGGTTTGCAAGGAAAATTGAAAACATATTAAAAGCTGTATAAATCTTTTATAATTGCCCGCTTTTCGTCGATCAGGTAATGCGCATGGTTCATCAAGTTGATGTTGTGGTTTTAGGTGCAGGTGCATCGGGCTTGATGTTGGCTGCTGAAGCAGGCAAACGTGGGCGTTCCGTGGTTGTACTTGAAAAAGCCAACAAGGTCGGTAAGAAGATTCTGATGTCTGGTGGGGGTAAATGTAACTTTACCAATCTGGAAGTAGAACCTGCAAACTACCTTTCTGAAAATCCGCATTTCGTGATTTCTGCACTCACCCGCTATACCAACTGGGATTTCATTGGACTGGTGTGTGAATACGGGATTGAATATGAAGAGCGCAAGCACGGTCAGCTCTTTACCCTGAAAGGCTCAAAACAGATTCTTGAGCTGTTACTGGCAGAATGTGCCAAGGCCAAGCGTGTACAGATTCAGACTCAATGCGATGTACAGCAAGTCAGGGCACAGGCAGATTCAGGCTTTATCATCGAAACCAGTCAAGCGACCTATCAATGTGAATCGCTGGTGGTGGCAACAGGTGGTTTGTCTATTCCAACTCTGGGTGGCTCCGGCTTTGGCTATGAACTGGCACAGCAGTTCGGGCATCATGTTTTCCCGACCCGTGCGGGTCTGGTGCCCTTCACCTTCTCCGACCAGTTCAAAGAAGTCACCACCCGTTTAAGTGGTAATGCGCTAGAGGCGACCTTGATGAATGAACGTCATCAGTTTACCGAAGCCTTACTGTTTACCCATCGCGGGCTCAGTGGCCCAAGCTCCTTGCAACTTTCCAACTACTGGCAGGTAGGAGAAAGCTTTAAAATTGATTTCTTTCCAGCTCAGGACTTTGCCCAATTCTTCAAAGAAAAGAAAAAGTCACAGCCGAAAGTGCTGCTACGTACTTTGCTGAATGAATTGACAGCCAAAAGTATCGTGCTTGAATTACAGCAATTGATCTGGGCCGAACACAGCGAAACGGCGATTGGCAATATCAGCGATGCACAGCTTGAGCAGATTGCTGCACAACTGCATGCCTTTACCGTCAAACCTTCTGGAACAGAAGGCTACCGAACGGCGGAAGTCACCCTGGGCGGTGTTGATACCAGCGAAGTCTCATCCAAGACCATGGAAAGTAAAAAGCAGAAAGGTCTCTATTTTATTGGTGAAGTGCTGGATGTAACAGGACACCTCGGAGGATATAATTTCCAGTGGGCATGGTCATCTGCACAGGCAGCCGCCCAGTTTGTCTAAGCCTCAAGGGTCAAATCTGCTACTTCAATCAACCTGTTTCAAGGCTGTTGTTCTGAAGAGTTCGCGGCTTCTGAAGATGGTAATTTCTGCGTATTTTCCAGTGTCTTGGCTTTTTCAGGATTCGACTTCGCCACCACAAACTTATAGGCACTTGCCAAAAAACCAACAGTAATCCCGGCAATGATAACCGGTGCAAATACACGATTTGGCCTCTTCATTCTGTTCTCCTATCGACTTTTTATGTAGAGACTATGGGGACTCTATCTATAATTGAATTGCTTTTGGGGCCAAGTTTTAGCCAAATCCCGCCTGTGGCATGTCACGACATCTGCCACAGCTTGCCCTGTAAGTTTGAACAAGTTAAACGACCGGGTAGCGGATAGCGCTCATTACCAGATCGATAAAAATCCGTCATAACGCCAAAAACAAAACGACCACCCTACTTAGAGTGGTCGAATTGCATCAAAAAATCAAAGATTATTTTTTACTGTTCATCCGAATATGGCGGAGTCGGAGGTGTCGGACTGGTTGGTGCTGACGGAGTTGGAGTCACCGCTTGAGTTGCTGACGGAGTCACGGCACTGCTTGGTACAGCATCCTCTTTATGCAATGGGTTGGGTTGATTGCCTTCCGCTTTTGCCTTATCCAGCAAGTCGGTCAGTAAACGCTCTGCCGGTTGACGGCCGCCCAGACCAAATGCCAAGGCAAAAGCAACGGCAACAGACCCCAGCGTCAAGCCAAATGCCAGATTGACAATAGAGTCTGCAATACCCATTGCCTTCAAGCCCATCGCAATGACCAGCCCCATAATCAGGATACGTACCAGATTGCCTAACCAGCGTGAACTCTTATATTCACCGCGCTGTACAACATTGGCAACCACATTTGCCAGCCAGAAACCAATGACCAGAATCACGGCACCAAGCAGGATGCTTGCGCCAAACTGGATAAACATGGCAATTAGAACACTCACCTGTTCCAGACCCAAACGGTCTGCTGCTTCTGAAACAGCAAACAGCATGGTAAAGAATACGATCAGGTAACCAATGACATCAGAGATACGTGTCTGGCCAAGAAAACGCTGTAAATCCAGTTTTGCCGGAACTTCATCAACGCCTGCACCAGAAATCAGTTCTGCCACCAGACGCCCAACAAAACGTGAAACGATATAAGCCACAATCAGGATCAGGCCAGCAGCAATAATCTGTGGAATGGCATGCATGATCTCATTCAGCATGGCTGTTGCCGGCTGGGAAATCGCCTCGATACCGAGGGCTTCAAAAGCCACAATCAAGGTAGTAATGATGATGATCGCAAAAACAAAAGAACCTAAGAACTTAGAAACATTCGAGTTCTTGAACAGTCCCACTTTTTCAGCCTGGGTCTGTAAACCCAGACTATTGCTTAGACCTTCCACAATGCCACGTACAATCTTCGCAAGAATATATCCGACAAAGATGATTACACCGGCAATAAACAGGTTCGGTATATAAGCAACCGCTTCATTTACCATATTCTGTACCGGAATCAATAAACCGGTTAAGCCGAGGATAGATAAGACAATTGGCAAGAACAGCAACAACACCAGCCAGTAAAAAATTTCACCAATATTGCTACTGAGAGAACTGACACCGACTTCGCCACTCAGCTTTTCATCCAGCTGGGTGCGTGAAAGGACATTGGTGAGTCCGGCACGTACCAGACGTGCAACAATCCAGCCAATGAACCCCACTGCAACAGCAGCAAACAGGTTCGGTATAAAGGCCAGAATACGGCCAACCATGTTACTGAAAGGGTCACTGACACCGCTAATATTTAATACATTGAGCGCGCCCACAACTGCCAGAATCATGATAAACCAGAAGACCAGCTTGGAAATGAGGTCCTCAATGTTTGGGGTACGGCCAGTGGCTGACGACAATTTATGATTGGTATCAAGTTTTTGCAGTAGTTTTTTAACCCCCGCGGCAATCACCAGAGCAATAATCCAGCCAACCAGCAGGATTACAATTGCAGCGAGAATAGGGTGAAATTGATCCCAATAATACATGGCGTCGAATCCTCCACGGTTGGAGGGGTCATTAAAAAAATCATTCATGTTGTTATCCTTATGTTGTGTTTTTCAGTCTTGATACAAACCACCCATGCTAGCCCTTATGACCAAGAGCATGATTTATGGATGCTTCCACCTTAATTTTTGTCTATTTTCCAATCAATAAAACGCAGCAATAATACAACAAAATCCTAAAAAACTTAGCAAAAAAGCCCACTGATTCACACCAATGAGCTTTATTGTAAACCCTATCTCAATCTTGAAATAAAGTTGTCTAAGCATTCAGAACTGCCGACTGCACCTGTGACATGATCACTTGGGCAGTTGGATTGGCTGAATGGTCAGCGACCATATAAACAAGTAATGCAATCAAAAAGATTCCCACCAGAATCAAAATATAAACGGGTAATCTTCTCTTTTTGGTAATTTCTTCTTTGCTCGCCACATGGGGTTGTGGCTTACTAAAATCATGCATGATAGCAGCCCTCATCCTTATTACTTTTCAATTTTCATAGTACCAACAGCCAATGTAGCATTGTGTGAAGAAGCTTCGGACTATCGTTGCACCAGTTGCAGAACTCTACTTTTTTTATTTTATTTTTTGTTTAAAATATAGGCGGCTTTAGCGGGCAATAAAAATAAGCTATACTATCCAGTCCCGTTTTTTAACTGTCTTGCTTTATGTCCTATAGCCAACAAAGTGTTTCTCTTGATTTGGACACTGATGTCACACATCAATGTTTTTTACATCACACACGCGATGAACATTTGATTGGAATTATTGAGTTTAATAAGCCAAGCTACATCCTGAAATGGGGTGACCTGGAATATTTCCGTCGTCGTACAGAAGAATTTTCGGTAATGCCATTACCCGACTGTATCAATGCCATGATCGTGGATATCCGTAACGTTCAGCCTTTTCTGGATAATGAAGTCCCGATCCTGCCGTGGCGGCTGCTTGAAGAAGATTGTCCGGTGCGGCTTGTGGTTCCAGCAGAACGCCTTGAACACTATATCGGACTGTTTGAACCGACCTGGTTAACCACCGACGTAGACACGGCGATTCAGGAAATCCGCGAATTTATGGATATGTTTGTGCATTAAACCTGTCCACTTTATATGAACTTCTCTGGTTGATTAGTCTGCAAAAAACCATAACAAGGCCGATATAACAGCCAGACCATGTAGTCGCATGGCCCAATTTGCCGGAGATACATCCAGATTGGGCTGCTTATGATAAACCGCCCAGAGATATAGCGAATATATAAAAAACAATAAGCAATAGAGAGCAAAAGCCAATAAAACCAGCCCGAGCATGATATTGTGGCTTAAATCGCCCCAGCCTCCGGCATAATTTTCTGTATAGCTATAAATAAGCAGCAGGATCAGCATCAGTATCCCGATAAAAAAAGCGATATATGGGACTTTGCCAATGATCTTTTTCTCTACCTGCTCACCCATCGGGCTGTTTTTCCTTATGACTGAAGGGGCAAAAACCATTCGGCCCCGTTATTACCAGTAATTTTCCACTGCAATATTGCCTTCACCACGACGGTTCATGGTTAGGCCGCGCTGTTTCAGTGCCTCTTTGGTGTCTTCAACCATCTGCGGATTGCCGCATAACATCACATGACTACTGGCCGGATTCAAGGCAATGCCTGTCGCCTTTTCCAGTTCGCCATTGCCGATCAAAACAGGCAAGCGATCATGCAAGGCAGCATCCGGATCACGGGTGATAATCGGGATAAACTTAAAGCCGCTATGCCCTTCTCCAAATAACGCAGCAATGTCCTGGATACGATCTACATAAGCCAGCTCTGCAGCTGTGCGGACACTATAAACCAGATTGATCTGCTGATACTTCTTCCATGTTTCAAAATCTTGCAGCATCGACAAGAATGGCGCCAGCCCTGTCCCGGTTCCCAGCAGCCATAAATCCTGTGGTAACGGTTGCTGATAGCGTGCCAGGGTCAAATAGCCATAAGGGATCTTTTCCAGATAAAGCTCGTCATCAACTTTCAGATGTTGCAGGTTCGAGGTAAATGCACCGTCGGGTACCACAATTGAAAAGAATTCTAAAGTTTCGTCAAAGGGTGAAGAAACAACAGAATAGGCCCGAACCACCAGTTCGCCATCGACCATCAGGCCAATACGGGCAAACTGTCCGGCGGTAAATTTAAAATGGGCTGGACGGGTCATGGTAAAACTAAACAGGTTGTCAGCCCAACGGTGTACAGATAAAACCTTTTCTACGCTAAATTTTTCAATTGACATGATTTGAACGTGGCACGAAACAGTAGGCTCATGGTAGCATGATCGAATAATTGATGGATACTTAAAACATTAAGGCTGTTTAACATGCGCATGACATTACGCCAACTGGCTGTTTTCGTGGCGGTCGCTCAAGAGGGAACTGTAACCAAAGCGAGTGATGCTGTTCGCCTCACGCAAAGTGCGGCAAGTATGGCCTTAGCAGATTTGGAAGATGGTCTGGGTGCCCCCCTATTTGACCGTCTTGGAAAACGATTACAACTGAATGATCTGGGCCGTTTTTTATTGCCACAGGCACTGGAAATTTTAGGTCGTTGTGAGGCATTTGAGCAGGCAGCCAAGGGTGAACTGCAAAGTATTGATTTGCGTCTCGGGGCGACACTCACCATCAGCGATTATTTAATGCCGGACCTGATGGCTGATTTCTTGCAACGCCATCCTCAGGCTCATCTCCAGCTGCAAGTAGGCAATACCCGCCAGATGATCGAAGCAGTCAATCAGTTCCAGCTTGATTTAGCCCTGATTGAAGGTTCATGTCATTTACCGCAGCTACAATGTATTCACTGGCGTAATGATGAACTGGCAGTCTGCTGTGCGCCAGATCATCCATTGGCACAGCTCAACCGCCCGATTACCCCTACCGACTTCCATGAGGTTGAATGGATCTTGCGAGAAGAAGGTTCAGGCACCCGTGAAGTGTTTGATAATGTGATTTTACAAGATCTTCCCGATGCCAATATCCGTTTGACGCTGGGTCATAATGAAGCAATCTTGAAAATCGTTGCCGGTGGCCTGGGCATGTCTTGTGTATCCAAACTGGCAATTGCCCCACTGGAGGAAAAAGGCCAGCTGGTCATTCTGGATACTCCGTTCTGGGAGTTGACACGTCCTTTGTATATGCTGGTTCATCGTCAGAAATATCAGGGTCCCGGCTTAAAGGCTTTTTTGCAGTTCTGCGAAAACAAGGTTTAATGTTACAAATCAAAAATGCTTCTGGTTGGAAGCATTTTTTATGCAGTTCAATTTAGTAACCGAAGCTCGCACCGCATTTATAGGCACATACCAGTTGGAATCGAATGAACCAGCTGCAAAGCCGCTATAAAAAAAAGAAGCTCAGACGCTTCTTTTTCCCTAACATTCAAGCAAATAGCTCAATCAAAACGCAATGAAATCCGGTTAACGGCGGAAATTTGACAATAACGCAGATGTAATTGATTTATTGTGCTGCATGATTTTGTTCTTCTTGGTTTTGGCCGGATTTGGATCAACCCGCTCAATCTTGGTCGCTTTATATTTACCGTCATTTTCAACAGCAATAAATTTTACTTTTTCATTGCGTTTCGGCTCTGCATCAGCCGGATATTCTGAAATATGAAAGAATATATCGCCTTCAGCGGTTGCAATAAAACCAAAGCCCTTCTCTGGATTGTATTGCTTGATTTTTCCCTGATAGAACTCTTGTTTCATGACATGCATCCCACGATTTCAATGTGCTTGTTACAGTATATAAAAATAAAAAAGAGACTTTCAATCTATCCTCAAAGCTCTATCAGGATCAGATCAAGTCTCTTTTTTTAGATATGCGTCAGAAAAATCAGTCTTTCTGTACGCTACCAAAAATCTTGTCACCGGCATCGCCAAGACCTGGCACGATATAGCCTTCTTCATTTAAGCCCTGATCAATCGAGGCAGTATAAATACGTACATCAGGATGCGCTGCTTCAACTTTAGCTACACCTTCAGGGGCAGCCACCAGAACCATAACACGAATATCCTTACAGCCACTCGCTTTTAACACATCAATTGCTGCAATGAGTGAATTACCGGTTGCCAGCATAGGATCAATGATCATGGCCAAACGGTTCGCAACATCAGGCACCAGCTTTTTATAATACGTGCGTACCTCTAAAGTTGCTTCATCACGCTCTAAGCCCAGCACACTCACTTTGGCACTTGGAATCAGGCTCAATACGCCTTCGAGCATCCCGATACCCGCACGCAAGATCGGTACAATGGTGATTTTTTTCCCTGCGATACGCTGAGTTGAGACTTTCCCTGCCCACCCATCAATTTCATGCTCAACAACAGGAAGATCCTTTGTTGCTTCATAAGTCAGTAACATCGTGACTTCTTGCGCCAATTCACGAAAGTTCTTGGTACTGATGTCAGAACGACGTAGCAAACCAAGTTTATGGCGAATAAGCGGATGACGAATTTCTTGAATCGACACGAGTGAGTACCTAGGTAATATTAATCTTTGACTATTATAAAGCGTTTTTTTACTCATCAATAAAAAAGCCCCCAATTTTGGAGGCTTTTTTGTACAAATCAGACGATTACTGTTGTTGAGACAGTATAAAGTGCAATGGCGACAGGATATCGGCCTTTAATGCGAGGTTAATCATCGGATCAGGGTAGACACCCAGTACGAATACCAGTAATGCAGCAGCAAGTACCATCAGACCACCGACTTTGGTTCCCCAGTGAGCATCAGCATCAATACGCGGAACATCCGGTGGTGTCATGTACATCACTACCATGACACGTAAGTAGTAATATAAGCCAATACCGCTACCCACAATGATCATTGCAGCCAGGAACCAGTGCTCTGTCGTCACAGCAGCCATAACCACAAGGAACTTACCAATAAAGCCGGCAGTTAATGGAATACCCGCTAAAGACAGCATCATCACGGTTAAGGTTGCAGTCAAGACCGGGCGGCGCCAGAACAGGCCACGATAATCTGCAAGACTTTGTGCTTCATCAACGTTGTTATACGGACTCGACATCAATGCCACGGCACCGAAGGCACCGATTGTGGTCAATACATAAGTAATCACATAAACCGTGACACTGCCCAGGCTTGCATAAGACATGCTGATTAGGGCAATCAGTAAATAACCGAAGTGTGCAATCGATGAATAACCCAGAATACGCTTCAGGTTGACCTGACGTACTGCAAGCAGGTTACCGACGACAATCGACAATACTGCAATGACGGTAATCACTGTCACGATTGACTCGACCAGCATTGCACCTGACGTCAGCAAATAACGTACAAACAGACCAATCGTTGCAACTTTGGCTGCTGTAGCCAGGAAAGTTGCCATTGGGGCTGGTGCACCGGCATACACATCAGGCGTCCATTTATGGAATGGCGCAAGTGAAAGCTTGAATGCAACGGCAAAGATAATTAAGCCCAAGCCCAACAATACCATTGGCTGCTTGATCGCAGTCAGCAATGCCTGAAAAGAGTCATAGAATGACAATGAACCGGTATAGGCATAGATATAGGCCATACCCATCAACAACATTGCAGACGCAGTCGCTGAAAGAACCAGATACTTGATACCTGCTTCCAAAGACTGGCTACGCTGGTAGGTATATGCCAACATGCCGTACACCGGAATCGACATCAACTCGAGGCTGATGAAGAATGCAGCATAATTCGAGCTTGCCACCAGTAACATTGCCCCTGCCACTGAAGACAGCAGCAAGATGTACAGTTCTTCGCGGTTTTCCTTGTAAGTCTCGATATAAGCATGAGACAAGGTACAGCACGCCAAGGCAGCAATCAGGATCAGGAATTGATAGAGCATGGTAAATGGATCAACCATAAACATGCCCATCACGTTCACCGGAGCAAAATGCCCGGTAAACATGGTATATGCAATAAAGATCGCAGCAAGGTTCAAGCCCACAACCGAGGTGGTTGCAATAAGGTTGTGATTACGTTTAATCGCAGTCAACAACATCACGACAATTGCGGTCAGCGCCACAATCATCACTGGAGCTAAAGGCATCAGCTCAGAAAAAGAAATTGTGAAGTTCATGGTTTATTGCATCTCCACATGTTCAAGTTGAGTTGCAGCCTGTTGAACAGTTTCAACAACTTCTTGTACTGGCATATAACTATTTACTAACCACTGCATGCTTGAATGCGATACATCCAGGAAGGTTTGTGGGTAAATACCTAACCAAACCAGACCGATCACACAGATCATCAAAATGCTGACTTCACGTGCAGATAAATCTTTCAGCGGGCTGGTATAGTGCTGTTTCTGCTCCGGGTTTGGCTCACCAAACAGGGCTTTGTGAATCAGGATCAAACCATAAAGACCAGCAAAGACCAGGCTCACTGCTGCAATGATGGTAAAGGCCGGATAAGTTTTGAATGAACCCATAAGAATCAGGAATTCACCAATAAAGTTACCCAGACCCGGTACACCAACAAGTGCTGCAACGAAGAACATCAGGAAGAATGGCAGGTATTGAAGCTGACCACGTAGGCCACCCATTAAGCGTAAATCACGCGTATGTAAACGCTCATACACCTGACCCGACATAATGAACAATGCAGCAGATGACAGGCCATGTGCCAGCATCATGATCATCAAACCTTGGAAAGTCAGGATATTACCGGCATAGATGGCAAGCAAAATAAAGCCCATGTGCGAAATAGACGTATACGCAAGCAGGCGCTTCATATCGGTTTGCTGGTACGCAAGGAATGCACCGTAGAAAATACCGATCAAGCCCAGAATGATTGCGATATCGGCAAATTGAGCCGATGCTATCGGGAAGAAAGGAATCACGAAACGAATCAGACCGTACGCTGCTGTTTTGATCAGGATACCAGCCAGGTCCACAGAACCCGCTGTTGGTGCTTGTGCATGCGCATCAGGCAACCAGCCATGTAATGGGAACACAGGCAGTTTCACAGCAAAACCGATGAACAGGCACACCATGAAGGCATAAGCCAGTGCAGGAATGTCTTGCTCCAGATGGTTGGCAACCGAGATCAGGTAGTAATAGTTAAAGCTGATCTCACCTGAGTGAGAGTAACCATACATCACCAGCCCCAGAATACCAATCAGCATGATCAGGCCAGCGATCTGGGTATAGAGGAAGAATTTGGTTGCAGCATAAACACGTGAACGACCATTTGAACCTTTATGCCCCCATAACGCAATCAGGAAGTAGATTGGTACAAGCATCATCTCCCAGAAGAAGAAGAACAGGAACAGGTCAATCGCCAGAAATACACCAATTACGCCACCTAAGCTCCAAAGCAGGTTTAAGTGGAAGAAACCAACATTTTTCTGGATCTCGCCCCATGAACAGCCCACAGCCAGAATACCCAGTAGCGCTGTCAGCAATACCATCAGTAATGACAGACCATCAATCGCCAGGGTGATATGAATCCCTAGCGTCTTGATCCATGGCACATCAAATACAGCTGCCCACTCTGGGAACTGTCCGCCTAGTTCATAGGTATAGTTACCACTTTGCCAGAGTGCAATGCCCAAACCAAAAGTAATGAGCATACCAATCAAGGCAATCCAGCGCGGTAAGTGCTGGTCGAATTTATCGACCAGCCAGCAAATAAAACCAGCAATGAATGGAACTAAAATCAGTGCGGGTAAAATTAAATTGTTTTCCATTTTATTTCCCCACAACCTGAATCACGATCAAGATCATCAATAACACCACTACACCGAGTGACATGCTTGATGCGTATTCACGTAGTGAACCGGTCTGACGCGAACTGGTAAAGCTGTTACCACCTTTCACAATGGCAGGAAGCAACAACCATAAACCGTCAACCGGATCACGACCTAAAATTTTCGCAATCAATAAATAAGGTTTTACAAAGACGATGTCATACAAGGCATCGAAACCGAATGCAGTACGGCAGATATGAGCCAAACCAGAACCCAAAGAAGTCTGGGCAAATGATTTCACTGCACCGTAAGCAAAGGCAAACAGGAAGATACCGACAGCCAAACCAACAAGGGCAACACCACTTGCTAAATGTTCGGCATGAGAAACGGCAGCTTCCAGAGATTCAGGAATCACAAAACCAGGAATATTGGCAGCCGTCAATAACTTGGCAACCGGCGCTTGCAGGAAGTAACCAATGCCTGTTGACAATACAGCCAGAATCGCCAGTGGTCCCCAATAGGTCACACCATGAATAGCGTGGGCATGAGTTTTCTCTTCACCGAAGAATACCACCCAGATTAGACGGAATGTATAGATCGATGTTAAGAATGCACCCGCAACACCCACCCAGTACAGGGTATTGTAAAGCGGAAGGTTGGCAATGGTCGATTGAGCATATACCGCACCCAAGATCGCATCTTTAGAGAAGAAGCCGACGGTTACGATTGGAAGTGCTGCCAATGCACCGCCACCAATAACGAAACACCAGAATACAAACGGGATCTTGTGACGCAAGCCACCCATCTTGAAGATGTTCTGTTCGTGATGACATGCCAGAATCACTGCACCTGAAGAAAGGAACAATAATGCTTTGAAGAAGGCGTGAGCCAGCATGTGGAATAAACCTGCCTGGTACGCTTCAGCACCTACGGCCATAAACATATAACCGAGCTGACTCATGGTTGAGTAAGCCAGAATACGTTTGATATCGGTTTGAACCAATGCGGCAAAACCAGCGACAAGCAAGGTTACTGCACCCGTAATCGAGATGAACTGCATCACCTCTGGTGCCATTTCGATTACCGAGAACATACGGCAGCATAAGTACACACCCGCTGTTACCATGGTCGCAGCGTGGATCAATGCAGATACTGGGGTCGGACCCGCCATCGCATCGGCCAGCCAGGTTTGTAATGGAATCTGTGCCGATTTACCTGCCGCACCCAGGAACAACATCAATGCAGTCCAGATCGATAATGATGAACTTTGTGTCATCACAGTTGCTGCATTTTCAACAATGTACTGGGTATTCAGGGTACCAAACTGCTGATAAAGCAAGAACAGGGCGATCAGCAAGAATACATCACCCACACGGGTCACGGTAAATGCCTTGATGGCTGCCCAGCCATTGGCAGGGTTCGAGTAGTAGAAACCGATCAACAGGTATGAGCACAGACCTACGCCTTCCCAACCCAGGAACAATAACGCCAGGTTATCGCCCAGAACCAGCAACAACATGCTGGCAACGAACAGGTTGAAATAAGAGAAGAAACGCGCATAGCCTTCTTCACCGCGCATATACCATGACGCGAAGATGTGAATCAGGAAACCGACACCGGTGATCATGCCTGTCATCAACAATGACAAACCGTCAAGGTGTAAGCTGATACCCGGCTCAAAACCGCCAACACTGAACCAGGTCCATAAATGCTGGACAAAAACGGTTTGACCGCTGCTGGTAAATGCTAGGCCGGCAATCAAAGCAAATAATGCAGATAAACCAACCGAACCTACGCCAATAATCGCAGCAACATTTTCAGAAAGTTTGTCACGTCCCGCCGCTAAAAGGATAAAACCAATGAGCGGAAATAAAACGGTTAAATATAATGTACTCATCCGCGCATCTCACTAGCAGCATCCACATCCAGGTGATGGAAGCGATGATAAAACTGAAGGACGATCGCAAGACCGATACATGCCTCGGCTGCAGCCAGGGTCAGAATCAGGATGAACATTACCTGTCCATCTGGTTGCGCCCAAACACTACCTGCCAGGACGAATGCCAACGCAGCGGCATTCATCATGATTTCAAGGCTCATTAGCATAAACAAAAGGTTGCGTCGCACCATTACACCGTAAAAACCCAGTGCAAAAAGGATGGTTGCAACGATCAAACCATGTTCTAAAGGGATGTGTCCCATTATTCTTTATCCTCTTCTGCACCTGGTTCACGTTTGCCTAAGTGGAATGCTGCAACCAGTGCTGCAAGCAATAACATCGCGGCAACTTCTACCAATAATAGATAGTGAGTAAATAGGGCTTGACCAACGGCTTTAGGGCCAACAACCTCTGTACCCATCGGCGCAGAAATCGTGGTGTACTCACCGCCTAACATCCATACCAGAATCAGGCCTAACAAGAAGCTCATCAAGGCAGGATAGGCCCAGGCATCTGAGGTCAGCCATTTGCTTTCCTGTGCAATCGTATCCTGACCAAGATTCAGCATCATGACAACGAAGACAAACAGGACCATGATTGCACCGGCATAAACGATGATCTCAAGCGCACCGGCAAATGGCGCACCCACGATCATGAAAATGCCTGCAACAGCAAGAAGCGAAACAATCAGGCTAAGTAACGCATGCACAGGATTGGTGTTGGTCACAACACGGACTGTCGATACGATGGCCACAAGTGCCATCAAATAAAATGGCCACATCATGGTAATAAGCTCCGTACATCAACTGGTGCACTTTCTTTTTGTGCCTGACCTTTGTCTTTACCGCTCACTGCCATACCGGTAACACGGTAGAAGTTGTAGTCAGGATATTTACCCGGGCCAGAGATGAGCAGGTTTTCTTTCTCATAGACCAAGTCCTGACGTACATATTCACCCAGTTCAAAGTCAGGTGTCATCTGGATTGCAGTGGTCGGGCACGCTTCTTCACACATCCCGCAGAAAATGCAGCGTGAGAAGTTAATACGGAAAAACTCCGGATACCAGCGCCCATCTTCTTTTTCCGCTTTCTGCAATGAAATACAGCCAACCGGGCAAGCAACCGCACACAGGTTACATGCCACACAGCGCTCTTCACCATCCGGATCACGTGTCAACACGATACGGCCACGGTAGCGTGGAGGTGCAATTTGTTCACCTGGTACTTCTGGATACAAGATTGTGTCACGTTTACGCGTGACATGGCTGAATACCATCCACAACGAACGTACAATCGATCCGAATCCAGCTAGAATTTTATACATTTTGTACTCCTTGCTGTCCTAGGCCTGATTCATCAGAATCACAGCACCAGTCACTAACAAGTTGACCAACGCCAATGGCAAACAAACTTTCCAACCAAAGTTCATGACCTGGTCATAACGAGGACGCATTAACGAACCGCGAGCCAAGACAAACATCATTACAAAGAATGCTGTTTTAATCACGAACCAGAATAATGGTGGAACAAATGGAATTTCCAGGTTAAATGGTGCAAGCCATCCGCCGAAGAATAAAGTTACGATCAAGGCAGAGATCAGTACCACGTTGACATATTCAGCAACGAAGAACATCCCCCACTTCATACCACCATATTCAACATGGTAACCTTCGGCCAGTTCCTGCTCGGCTTCCGGCTGGTCAAATGGATGACGGTGAGTCACCGCAACACCCGCAACCACAAAGATCAGGAAGCCCAGGAACTGGGGAATGATGAACCACATATCACGTTGTGCTTCAACGATTTCACGAAGGTTGAATGAGCCTGCAATTGCAACCACACCCATCAATGAAATACCCAGGAACACTTCATAAGAAATGGTTTGAGCCGCTGAACGCAGACCACCCAGTAATGAGTATTTGTTGTTAGACGCCCAACCACCAAATAACACTGCATAAACCGCGATACCCGCCATTGCCATGAAGAACAACAGGCCGATACTCATATCGGCAACACCCAGTGTAGGACTCACCGGGATCACCATGAATGACAGTACCGCAGTTGCCATTGCAACTGCTGGTGCCAGACGGAAAGTCAGTTTATCTGCAAACTTTGGTGTCCAGTCTTCTTTGAACATGATCTTGAGCATGTCGGCAACGATCTGGAACATACCACCCGGGCCAACACGGTTTGGACCATAACGGTCTTGCCATAATGCCAGGAGACGACGCTCAATGAATGACATCAAGGCTGCAACCAGAACCACCACCAGCAAGATCACAATGGCTTGAATCACCGAATAGGCGATTGGCCAGTTCTCAGCCCAAAGTGGCGTTTGACGTATAATTTCCTGATTCATGAATTACACTCCTACCGCCACAGACACAGGCTCTGCCAATGATACTGTCGGTGCCAAACCAATTGGATAACCGATGTAGCCTGTTGGTAAATATTCGATCACTTGTACTGGCAAGCTGATGCTGGTCTCGCCCGCTTGCACGGTAATACGTTGACCATCCTGAACATTTAAGCGTGATGCATCTTGCTCACCCACTGCAAACATGGCTTCAGGAATACGCGATTCCATTGCAGGTGTTTTGATGGTGAATTCGCCAGAACCAAAAATATGGTGCATTGGCACAAGACGGAAGCTTTCCGGGTTCACAACAACCGCTGACGGTGCCACATAGCTACGCGCAGGACGTTTTGCCAGACGATCAAATAAACGGATACCGGAATCACCACCTTTTAAGTGACCGCCCACTTCATCCTGATATTTGTTCCAGGCTTGTGGCGAGTTCCAGCCCGCAGACCATGCAAACGGTACCAGTGACGAAGCGGTCTGGTTACCGACATAGCCTTCCATCGAGAAGGTCAAGGCCGAGTCTGGATCGGTTGGCTGTTTCGGTTCGTGAATCGATAACGGCGCACGCATTGCCGTACGGCCAGAATAACGGCGTGGTTCACGCGCAATCTTCAAGCCATGGATACGGTAACCCGCATCTGGTGCAACATCCTGAATCGCTTCAAGCACAGGAACATTCTTGGCAATGTCTTCAATCACATCATCCAGCAATGTCCAGTCCACCGGCTTGCCTTTAAGACCGGTCGTAACGGCATGTAGCCAGCGCCAGGATTCTTTGATCGCATATTCAGGCTTGTAGTAGCTTGGGTCATATACCTGATAGAAACGTTGTGCACGACCTTCCTGACTGACTACAGTACCATCACCTTCAGCAAAGCTTGCAGCTGAAAGTACGATATCTGCCAGTTTCAAGGTTTCAGTTTCGCTATGATCCAGCACGATTACGGTTTCAGCCTTGTCCAGCGCAGCTTTAACCTGAGCCACTGGTAAACGGCGGGTTAGATCATTTTCAACCACGACCACCGCATCATAATCTTGTGCAAAGGCCTGTTCCAGACTTAAACCGCCGAACAGTGCCAGGCCCATCGAGTTCACTTCAGGCACAGTCAGTGACAAGCCTGCATGTTCACCTAAGTTTTGTGCAACTTGAGCCGCAGCTTCCATGATCGCAGGATCTTGCAGGCTGGTACCCGAGATAATCAATGGCTTTTTCGCAGCTTTTAAAGTATCTGCAATGGTTTGTGCAAATGCTTTGGCATCATCCGCCAAACCAGAAAGCGCTTCGCCTTTCACTGCCGCAGCAACCGCAAAACCTAAACGTGCGATATCGTTTGGCGATGCAACCACTTCACCGGTTGCTACATCTGCTAAACGCGTTTGCGTTGCAGCAAGGATATAGATTGGTGATTTTGCATCTTGACCGATACGTTGTACAGGTTCTGCCAGCCAGTCTGGAGTACGTGTTGCAGCCGCCATTTCTCTGGCTTTGTTTTTCGCAGCCTGACGAACAGATAAAGCCATACGTGGTGCAGTCTGGGTCAAGTCTTCACCCAAGATCAACACGGCATCATAGCTTTCAATTTCACGCATGTTCGGGTTGTAAATGCCCTGTGTTTGCATGATTGAAGCAGCCAGCTCAACCAGATTCTGCTCTTTTTGAGACATACCGGTTGAATAGTTGTCTTGTCCAACCAGTTCACCCAGTGCATAGTTTGATTCCAGGCTTGCGCGTGGCGAACCAATGCCTAACACTTTCTTGCCTTGCAACTGGGCAATCACCTGATCAAGTGCCTGATCCACACTCACCGTCGCAACAGTTTCACCATTACGGAACTGCGGTTGACGTGGACGGTCTTCACGGTTGACATAGCCCACACCGAAACGGCCTTTATCGCAAAGGAAGTACTGGTTTACCGAGCCATTGAAACGGTTTTCAACACGACGGATTTCGCCATAACGCTCACCCGGAGAAATGTTACAACCTGAAGAACAGCCATGACATACGCTCGGCGCATATTGCATGTCCCATTTACGGTTATAACGTGCTGAATGCGTCTTGTCGGTGAATACACCAGTCGGGCAGACCTCAGTCAGGTTACCCGAGAATTCAGATTCTAAAGTTCCTGATTCCGGACGACCGAAATAGACACGTGATGCATTGGCATAGACCCCAAAGTCCGTACCGCCAGCGTAGTCTTTGTAGTAACGCACACAACGGTAGCACGCGATACAACGGTTCATCTCATGCGCAATAAACGACCCTAACTCCTGGTTATAGTGGGTACGTTTGGTAAAGCGGTAGCGACGACGATCGTGCTGGGTCATGACTGTCATATCTTGTAAATGACAGTGACCACCCTCTTCACAGACCGGACAGTCATGCGGGTGGTTGGTCATCAAGAACTCAACGATCGACGCACGGAAGTCCGTTGCTTCTTTGTCTTCAATCGAGATATAGGTATTGTCGGCAGCAGGTGTCATACATGACATCACCAAGCGTCCACGTGTGTCCTCAGGATTCGCATACTGGGTCACCGCACATTGACGACAAGAACCAACAGAACCTAAGGATGGGTGCCAACAAAAATACGGGATGTCGATACCAAGGCTAAGACATGCTTGCAGCAAGTTTTCTGAGCCGTTGACTTCATACGATTTTCCATCGACATGAATTGTAGCCATAGTCGAATTCCTTAAGCTTGTTCTACGTCAAGAGCCGGAGCATGGGTTTTAACCTTTGCTTCAAACTCATGACGCCAATATTTTAATGCGCCCATCAGTGGCTCCATCGCACCCGGTGCGTGGGCACAGAAGGTCTTACCAATCCACAATTTTTTGGTGAGTTCCTGAAGATGCTGAATGTCTTCCATCTTCCCTTCACCATTTTCAAGTGCTTTCAGGGCTTTTACCGCCCAAGGTAGACCATCACGGCATGGTGTACACCAGCCACAAGATTCACGCGCAAAGAATTCTTCTAAATTACGTGTAGCAGAAACCATACACTGGGTTTCATCAACCACCATAAGCAGGCACGTACCTAAACGTGAACCGGCTTTCATGATGCTTTCCGAATCCATTGGCAGGTCGATATGTTCTGCAGCCAGGAAGTCGGTTGATGCACCGCCCGGTAACCATGCTTTCAGGGTTAGGCCGTCACGCATGCCCCCCGCGTGCTCTTCAATCACTTCACGCGCAGTCGTACCAAATGGAAGTTCCCAGAGGCCCGGGAATTTCACTTTACCGGATGCACCGTAAATCTTGGTACCCGGGTCTTTGGACTTGCCTGCTGAAAGGTTGATATACCATTCCGGACCACGCAACATGATTGCTGGCAAGTTATTGTAGGTCTCAACGTTGTTGACAATCGTTGGACGGCCCCATGCCCCTGCTACTTGCGGGAATGGCGGCTTGGTACGCGGATTGGCACGGCGACCTTCAAGCGAGTTGATCAGTGCGGTTTCTTCACCACAGATATAGCGGCCTGCACCGGTGTGGACATGCAAGTCGAAGTTCCAGCCTGTACCCAGGATGTTTTCACCCAGGTAACCTTTGGCGCGGATTTGCTCCAAGGCGTCATTTAAGTATTGAGCTGCCTCAATATATTCTCCACGAATGAAGATATAGCCTTGGGTCGCCTCCAGGGTATAACCTGCAATCAGCATGCCTTCGATCAGTTGATGAGGAAGTTTTTCCATCAACAGGCGGTCTTTGAAAGTACCCGGTTCCATTTCATCGGCATTACAGATCAAATAACGTGGACCGCCATCATTAGGCGCCATCAACGACCATTTGATCCCTGCCGGGAAGCCGGCACCGCCACGGCCTTTTACCGTTGCAGCCTTAATGACTTCAAGTACGTCTTTTGGTGGCATGCCAAGGGCTTTCTTAAAGCCTGCATAGCCTTCTAATGCTTCGTACTCGTCTGCATTACGTACTGCATCCTGTTTGCTCAAACGCCAGGTGAGCGGATGAGTTTCCGGATTACCGTCGCCATAAATTGGTTTTGGTTCAGTATTCATACATACTTCTCCAATAACTGTTTAACTGATGACACATCCACTAAACCGTGTGTATCTTCATCAATCATTAAGGTAGGACCTTTATCGCAGTTGCCTAGACAGCAAATCGGGAGCAAGGTAAAACGGCCATCGGCTGTGGTTTGTCCATACTGGATTCCCAGCTCGCGCTGGAACGCTTCTGCCAAGGTTTCAGCGCCCATCAGGAAGCATGCAATCGAGTCGCATAGCAAAATCACGTGACGGCCAACCGGTTGACGATAGATACGGTTATAGAACGTAGCCACCCCTTCCAGGTCTGCCACACTGATGGTCAGCAGCTGGGCAATCGCATTCATTTGCGCGTCATCTACCCAGCCATTACGGCGTTGTACGCACTTCAAGGCATCAAGCGATGCTGCACGCGGGTACGGATAGTGACCAATGTGATGTTCAATTTCATGGATTTCATCCGCAGTCAAAATCCCTTCAACATTCACACGTGGTTTTTTATCAGTCAAAATCATCATAATCGTTTACCCCTAGCGATCCACGTCAGCCATAACCACGTCAATGGTCGCCAAATAAATGATCAGGTCAGATACCAGGCTGCCGTTAATCACGGAAGGAATTTGCTGTAAGTGCGTGAACGTTGGTGTACGAATACGGGTACGGTAGCTCATGGTCGACTTGTCAGACGTGAGATAATAAGTACTCGCACCCTTCACCACTTCAGTCATGAATGATGCTTCACCCGCAGGCATGACAGGACCCCATGACACGCTCAGGAAGTGCGTAATCAAGGTTTCAATATCTTGTAGGGTCTTGTCTTTTGGTGGTGGAACTGCCAGTGGATGATCCGCTTTATATGGACCAGAAGGCATGTTGTCCAGACACTGCTGAATGATTTTTAATGATTCTGTGATTTCACGGAAGTGAACCAGTACACGTGCATAGGCATCGCCTTCATATTCAACTGGCACATCAAAATCAAAGTTTTCATAGCCGCTATATGGACGATATTTACGCACATCAAAATCAATACCCGTCGCACGTAAACCGGTACCGGTCACACCCCATGCCAATGCCGATTTAGCATCGTATTGCGCAACATTACGGGTACGGCCAATAAATACCGAATTTTTCAGTGCCGCCGTGTAGTACTCGTTCAGACGTTTCGGCATCCATTCCAATAACTCTTTAACCAGCTTTTGCCAGTTATTTGGAAGGTCATGTGCCGTACCGCCGATACGGAACCATGCCGGATGCATACGGTAACCGGTAATCGCCTCAACGATGTCATAGACCTTCTGACGGTCTGCGAACATATAGAATACAGGCGTCATACCACCGGCATCCTGAATCGCGGTACCACAGAACAGCAAGTGGTTATTGATACGGAATAACTCGTTTAACATGACACGAATGACTTGTGCACGCTCAGGTACCTTAATCCCTGCAAGCTGCTCCACCGCCATCACGTATGGCATGTTTTGCGCACAGCCACCCAGATAGTCAACGCGGTCTGTGTAAGGAATGAATGAATGCCAGGTCTGACGTTCAGCCATCTTTTCCACACCACGGTGGTGATAACCGATATCCGGCACACAGTCTTTGACTTCTTCACCGTCCAGCTGTAATACCACACGGAAGGCACCGTGCGCAGATGGATGGTTAGGCCCCAGGTTCAGGAACATGAAGTCTTCATCATCATTACCGCGTTTTAGCCCCCAGTCTTCAGGGACAAAACGTAAGTGTTCCTGTTCAAAATCCTGTTTCGCCTGGTCTTGCATATACGGGGTATATTCTGTCGCACGCGCAGAATATTCCTTACGTAACGGATGACCTTCCCAATAGGTTGGTAACAGGATACGGCGGAGCATTGGATGCCCGGCGAAATCGATACCAAACATATCGTAGGCTTCACGTTCGTACCAGTTGGCATTTGGCCAGATATTGGTTGCAGTCGGAATGCTCAGATCATTTTCATTCAATGCAACTTTGATACGAATGTCACTGTTACGCTCAAGTGATAACAGGTGATAGAACACGGTGAAGTCAGATGCTGGCAAACCGTCACGGTGAACACGTAAACGCTCATCTACCGCTGACAGGTCAAACAGCATGACATAAGGACGTTCCACTTTACGGAGGAACATGAGGACTTCTTGCACGCGTGCGCGCTCAACCCAGACTGTTGGAAACTCTTCACAAGTCGCCTGCACGTAAAAGTTCTCACCAAATTTGGTTTTGAGCTCTTCTACAATTGCAAATGCTGGGCGTGAATCAACTGGCGTTGATTCTGGCATAGCAATGTCAGTTTCAGCCATTGGCTTGGCTTCCTATTTAATACAAATTCTGGCAATTTTTCGATGACCATATCCATCACGGACATGTCAAAAACGCATCGTTAAAATTATTTAATTTCATCCATAGAGCGTAAGTTTTTCACCGCAATACGTTCAGCATTCTTACGGTCACGTTCTGGCATCATCTTTGGCTTATACACGGGCTGAAGATCATCACCAATAACCGCTGAAAGTGGACGGCGCTCTAGTTGAATTTGGTCTTGAAGTAACATCAATGCCTGGATCAGTGCCTCTGGACGAGGTGGACAACCCGGGACATACACATCTACAGGAATAATTTTATCTACACCCTGAACCACAGAATAGATGTCGTACATACCACCTGAGTTAGCACAAGCACCCATTGAAATGACCCATTTAGGCTCAAGCATCTGTTCATACAGACGCTGGATTACAGGCGCCATTTTGACAAAACAGGTTCCTGCAACAATCATCAAGTCAGCCTGACGCGGTGAAGCACGAATTACCTCGGCACCAAAACGCGACATGTCATGCACACCGGTCAGGGTGGTTGCATATTCGACGTAACAGCAAGATGTACCGAAGTTAAATGGCCACAAAGAGTTTTTACGGCCCCAGTTCACTGCGGTATGCAACACATCTTCAAGACGTGTCATCATCACACTTTTATTAACTTCTTCCTCAAGTGGATCAGTTACGATTTGACGATCTTGCAATGGATATTGATCGGCATCCGGATTCGCACGGGTTAAAGTATATTTCATCCCGACTTACTCCTGTTCAGATGTTGAGGTAGTCGGTGTTTTAGATTTAACACGACCAGAAGACTGTGCTGGAATATGACCAGTAGGATCGACAACCAACTCTTCAATGTTATTGAATCGGGTAATGTCGGCAATGTTCATATTTGGCGAACCAATATTGGTTTTAATGCCAGCAGCTTTACGGCGATCAGAAGGCGCCCAGTTCAGTGCACCTGTTGAAAGCTCATAAATCAAGCCAATCAGTAAAACCAGAATAAAGACTGCAGCCGTTGCAAAACCGACCCAGCCGACTTCACGGACAGAAGTGGACCAGGCGTAGAGATAGAGGGCTTCCAGATCGAAAACCACAAAGAAGATTGCAACTAAATAGAACTTGGCAGACAAGCGGATACGAGCACCGCCCGCACTAACTACACCTGACTCAAACTGCTCTTGCTTTGCACGTCCCCATGCTTTACCCCCTAGGAGTAAGGGAACAGTGAGCATAAAAACGCAAAGAAATGTAACGCCGATCACGAAGGCAATTATTGCCCAATCGTATGGAGTAATGGCACTCATGCGGGGATAACTCCTGGCAGGCCTATTTTTAACAAAGAATGTATGTATTGGCCTTCAAATACACCAAACACAAAATTAATCCCGCCAATTGTACCTGATTTCTAATTTCTCATGCTAGTTGAAGCGCTTTAGTCTTTCGGATGATTTTGTCCATAAAATTACAGATATATCGTAGATCACTGTTAATTCACCCCTAAAAATCGAAATATCTAATCAAATAACACATATTGATCATTTTTTTCTTTATTTTATATTTGAAACTTCATTATTTATAAGTCCGGTTCAGAAATATAACCGGAAAAACTAACCTATTGCATTTATACTATTTATTGCCGAAATTTTATACAAAACCTTCTCTGGCAAACCCTGTTTTTTTATATTCATCCATCAGAGCTCCCCTCTGCGATTGGGCAATGATTCCAGCCGCTGGTTAACAAGAGCGTGCAAGGTCAAAGTCCGGAGTAAAACCGGCCAGCCCTTTCGACATAATATGTTGCAATTCAGCTAAATACTTTAATTATCTTTATACACAGCTCAAGCAATAGATCGTTATTCTAAGAAAAGCAAAGAAGGAGAAAAACATGCATCTAGAATACACACACGACTCGGATTATTTCTTTTTTTCACAACTACTGATGCGTCATATAGAAAGTTATGTTCGAAAACATCCGGATGCTGATAATGCAATTTTTGATTTAAGAGATATTTACGAAGTATTTAGAGAGGATTTTGCTGCAACAACCACTAATCTGGAAAGTATTCTCAATATTGCCGACAGTTATAAAGTCGAAACCTTAAATGGAGATCAGGCACTGATTCAAGGCTATAAAATCGATATCAAAAACAATTCCCTGCTCATTGATTTCAATGCAGATGCCTTAAACAACCTGCGTTCGGGAAAACCCCTGATCGAACCCGACCCTTCTGTTCATGAATAAGGACAAATACCCCAAATAACAATTTTTCCAGTAAAAAAAGCCAAAGCATTTATTGCCTTGGCTTTTTTAATACTTTTGACTTTATACAGGCAGCAAGCGACTCCCTTATGCCGTTTATTTTTTCGAGACTTGTTTATAGCGTTTTGCCGGCCAGGTCATGATAAAGCGTGCACCACCCAGATTCGGGCTTTGATCGACCTGAATCTTGCCACCAAACCAGTAAGCAATACGGCTAACAATCGACAGCCCCAGACCGTATCCTCCTGAAGCGCGGGTGCGGCTGTCATCCAGACGCGCAAAGGCTTCAAAGATACGGGCACGTTCCTGTTCAGGAATGCCGGGACCATCATCTTCAACACAGACATAGGCATTGCCATCGGCACGGATGCCACCACTAATACGCACCTTATGATCACAGTAACGTACCGCATTGCCAACCAGATTCTGCACCACACGGTGAAGATAACGGCGCTCGGCATCGACCTGCAGGGCCAGTGGCGGCGCAATCAGCTCGATTTCCTTCTGGGTCTTCAGCGCTTCGGTTTCCATCGCCACCTGATCCAGCACTTCAACCAGCACTACTTCTTCAAAATCTAGCGATGGCGTGCCCTGTTCCAGCTTGGCATAGGTCATGATTTCATCAATCAGGGTATTGAGTGCTTCAATATCCTTGTCGATCATATCGACCTGCTGGATACGGTAATTGTAGTCATCTTCCTCTGCCAGCATTTCCATACCAAAACGGATACGCGCCACAGGGGTTCTGAGTTCATGCGAAACAGCGCGCATCAGTTCACGCTGGGCTTCAATCAGTCGCTGAATATGATCTGACATATTGTTATAACTGGAAGCCAGATTGGCCATTTCATCGGTTCCCTCAATCGGAACACGAAGCGACAAATCGCCTGATTTCATCTTGTTCAAGGCATAACGGACCTGACGGATTTTACGCTCAAGCGGCAAGATCAGACCGTATACGCCCAGACTTAACAGGAACAGGCTGAACAGGGTAATCCCGGCAGAAAGCTGGAACGGCATCCAGTTAAACATCGGCACCGGGCCCAGAATGAGCACCTGTGCAGGATGATTTGGCATAGGTGAGACAATCGAAATGGTGGTTCCACGCACAGTCGCACTGTCTTTGTACAGCAAGATACTTTGATCCTGACGTAAACGGCCAATTTGCTCCGAATCCAGATTGACATCTTTAATATCTGCAATTTCAATCGGATAATAGAAGTGCTTCTTGATTTTATCGAGGTATTCGCGCTCTTGTCCCGGATAGAAAATCAGATAATCCAGCACAAAAATAGGCAACGCTTTCATCTGGCGTTCGCCAATCTTGTCAACCTTGATATAAAGGAAATGCTTGGGATCGTCTTTGAGACCGATAATGATATAGCCAATCCCGTTATTGGCATCGTAACGAACCACCGACTTTTGCTCGGCAATGCGTTTTTTTTCGGTACGAGATAATTCTACCCGCTCCGCGTCAACATAATAGATCGGCAATTCCAGCAAATCGGATGCATCGGAAATCCAGTCTAGTTTCTGTTGCTTTTCTGGCTGGCGAGACACCCCCTCGCTAATGACATAGGAAATGCCATCGGTAAGAGATTCACGATATTCCTGCGCCCGCTGGTAGTTAATGATCTGCACCAGTAGATAACAGAATGCAGCAACCACAACAACCAAAACCACCAACCCAGCATAAATCCGCAAGAATATGCTGTTTTTTAGTACTCGACTCACCATATGGTAAATAATTCCAAGCGAATTTAGTCTCACTTCCAGCTCCCTCCCTCAAGCAAGGGAGGAAGCTTTTCGCTCAAGGCGTGGAGTGGTTAAAACCCTGTAAAACGATATTAAACGCCGTTGGTTTCTTTAACGAACAAATATCCTTTACTACGTACAGTCTTAATACGTTTCGGGTTTTCAGGGTCATCACCGATTTTTGGACGGATACGAGAAATACGGACGTCGATTGAACGGTCCTGACCATCGTATTCGATTCCGCGCAAACGCTCGAAGATATCTTCACGCGACAAGATACGGCCTGCATTTGAAGCCAGTAACCATAACAGGTCATATTCAGCGCTGGTGAAATCAACCAGGTCACCATTCAAGGTCACTGAACGGCCACCGTTATCAATCACCAGATCATCAAACTCGATACGCTGAGCGACTTCATCTTCTACGGTCTTGTCGGTACGGCGCAATAAGGCACGGATACGTGCCAGTAGCACACGCGGCTGAACAGGCTTGGCAACATAGTCGTCTGCACCCATTTCCAGACCCAGCACCTGATCCATATCTTCAGTACGGGCAGTCAGCATCAAAATCGGCTGATGGTAATGAGGACGGACTTCACGACAAACAGTTAAGCCATCTGCACCCGGTAACATCACATCGAGTACCACCAGATCGGGCTGTTCGCTGATAATGCGACGAATGGCACGGTTACCATCCGTTTCAACACCAACTTCCAGACCGTTACGAATCAAATACTCTTGTGTCAAACGTGCTAAGCGTTCGTCATCTTCTACAATTAGAATCTTTGGTAACTTTTCTTCTTGGCTCATTTGTTGCCCCTAAAATCTGAGAGAATCCGTCTATATAAACGAGTCACTCTATCTATATAAATCTGACAGATACATTGGTTTATGAATTGCAATATACACACGTTTACATTGTAAACAAGTAGCCGTTCACCAAACTGATACACGCCTACCCTGTTTTGTTATCTTTTTATTAAAATTATGAATTTTAATATATTTTTCAGTTTCATAAGCGTTTTTTCGACAAGATGGATATTTAGTATAAAATTTGTGCCAATGTTAAACAATTTGTTTCTTTCTTCGCCTATAACAATTTAAGTGTCTGTTTTTTGAGTTATCCACAGAGTTATCTATAAGCCTTTTTCAAGGGCTTTGTTATGCTATGTCCCTGTGAATTCAGCAGTTAGGACATGAAAAAAAAATTAGTAAAATGTCAAGGATTGATCTACTGCCAAAAATCCCGTATCTTGTGTTGAAAATAAACTTTACCCACTAAGTATTGTGTTTATCCCTCAAACATCGTGGCATACTTTTTGCTCGATTCAAACGGTCCATGAACATAAAAATAGATGATAATGGAGCTATGCTGACATGAGCATCATCACTTCTACTCCTGGCCAACTTCAGGTTATTAAGCGCACCGGTGAGATTGCGCCATTTAATGCCGAGAAAATTTCTGTTGCGATTGGGAAAGCATTTCTGGCTGTCGAAGGTCAACAAGGTAGCGATTCCAGTCGCATCCATGACCGTATTACCCAGCTCACGGAAATGGTCCTCAACACCTTTAACCGTCGCTTACCATCAGGTGGCACGATTCATATCGAAGAAATTCAGGATCAGGTTGAATTGGCACTGATGCGTACTGGCGAGCAGAAAGTTGCTCGTGCGTATGTGATTTATCGTGACCAACGCGCAAGTGCCCGTCAGCAAACTGGCGCGAACCATCACCCGACCCTGCAGATTACAGATAGCAATGGCCAGCTCCAGCCATTGGATCTGGACGCCCTCACTGCAACCATTCAAACAGCAAGTGAAGGTCTGGAAGGAATTGATGTTCAGGCGATCGTTGATGAGACCGTTAAAAACCTATACAACGGCGTAAAAGAAAGTGACATTGCCACCACCATGATGATGGCAACCCGTACACGTATCGAACAAGAACCAAACTATACTTATGTGACTGCCCGTTTATTGCGTAACGAACTGGTCAGCACCGGTCTTGAATTTTTGGGCTTACCGGCAGACACGCTGGAAAATGATGCCCTGGAAACCTTCTTGAAGAAAGGTATCGAGCTTGACCTGCTTTCTGCTGACCTGCTTGACTTTGACCTTGCAAAACTGGCCGCTGCGATCAAGCCTGAGCGTTCAAACCAGTTTACCTATCTGGGTCTGCAAACCCTGTTTGACCGTTACTTCATCCATTCAAACGGCGTACGTTTTGAATTGCCACAGTTATTCTTTATGCGTGTTTCAATGGGTCTTGCACTCAATGAACAGGATAAAGAACAACGTGCAATCGAATTCTATGACTTGCTGTCTAGCTTCGATTACATGGCGTCTACACCGACCCTGTTTAACTCTGGTACATTGCGTCCGCAATTATCAAGCTGTTACTTAACCACCATCGGTGATGACCTGTATGACATTTATGGCGCAATGCGTGATAACGCGATGCTGTCAAAATGGGCGGGCGGTCTGGGCAATGACTGGACACCGGTACGTGCCTTGAACTCTTATATCAAGGGCACCAATGGTAAATCTCAAGGGGTTGTACCATTCCTTAAAGTTGCGAATGATACAGCGGTTGCGGTTAACCAGGGTGGCAAGCGTAAAGGTGCGGTCTGTGCATACCTGGAAACCTGGCATTTAGATGTTGAAGAATTCCTTGAGCTGCGTAAGAACACCGGTGATGACCGTCGTCGTACCCACGACATGAACACGGCAAACTGGGTGCCTGACCTGTTCATGCAACGTGTATTTGAAGATGCAGAATGGACCCTGTTCACGCCTTCAGAAACGCCTGACCTGCACGACTTGACCGGTGCTGAATTTGCCGAGCGTTATACCCACTACGAAGCTGTAGCAAAAGAAAAGAATATGCTACACAAGAAAGTACGTGCCAAAGACTTGTGGCGCAAAATGCTTTCGATGCTGTTTGAAACAGGTCATCCGTGGATCACATTCAAGGATGTATGTAACTTACGTTCGCCGCAACAGCACGTAGGCGTGGTGCACTCATCGAACTTATGTACCGAAATCACCCTAAATACCAACCAGGATGAAATTGCGGTATGTAACCTTGGCTCAATCAACCTTGTACAACACGTTCAAGGCGGCGTATTGGACCGTGAGAAGCTGGCCCGTACCATCAAGACTGCAGTTCGCATGCTCGACAACGTGATCGACATCAACTACTACGCGGTACCACAAGCGAAGAACTCAAACCTGAAACACCGTCCGGTGGGTATGGGGATCATGGGCTTCCAAGATGCCCTGTATGAAATGGGCATTGCTTACGGTTCCGATGCAGCAGTTGATTTTGCTGACGAATCAATGGAAGTGATCAGCTACTACGCAATTCAGACTTCAAGCGATCTGGCAATTGAACGCGGCGCCTACTCTACCTTCAAAGGTTCATTGTGGGATCAAGGTATCTTGCCTATCGACTCTTTAGAGCTGGTTGCAAAATCTCGCCCGGAGCGCATGTTTGAAGTGGATCGCACCCAACGTCTGGACTGGGACACATTACGTGCCAAAGTACAAAAAGACGGTATGCGTAACTCAAACGTGATGGCAATTGCACCAACTGCAACCATCTCGAACATCTGTGGCGTGTCTCAATCAATTGAACCGACTTTCCAGAACCTGTATGTGAAATCGAACCTTTCTGGCGAATTCACCGTGATCAACCCTTACCTCGTTCGTGCATTAAAACAACGTGGTCTGTGGGACAGCGTCATGGTCAACGACCTGAAACATTTTGAAGGTTCAGTTCAAAAGATTGCGCGTATTCCAGATGAATTAAAAGCGATCTTCGCTACCGCGTTTGAAGTTGACACCCGCTGGATCGTGGATGCTGCTTCCCGTCGTCAAAAATGGATCGACCAGGCACAGTCATTGAACCTGTATATTGCTGGTGCAAACGGTAAGAAGCTTGACATCACCTACAAGATGGCATGGTTACGCGGTCTTAAGACCACCTATTACCTCCGAGCTTTAGGTGCAACATCGGCTGAGAAATCAACCATCAATACGGGCGCACTTAATGCAGTTAAGCCAGCATCGGTTGAAGCTCCTGTGGTTGCGGCAACAGCAGCAGTTGTGGCTGAGAAGAAAGCTGAAACTCCGGTTGAAGAAGATGGTTTCACCACTGCAGCACCAGTACCAATGGCTTGTTCGATCGACAATCCGGACTGTGAAGCTTGTCAGTAATTTTACTCCTCTCTCCATAAACACCCTCTCCTGTCAGGAGAGGTGAAGAGCGACTAAAGCTCCGCAAGAGAGGTTTCTATAGAGGCATAAATCATGTTCCATCTCAGTCATAATTATCAATTTGGTGTGATTGTTCTGATTTGTGCCTTTCTAGTGTTTTATATCCCCCTCGTTTACGCATTTTTCAAAATACGTAGACAACAGCGTAATCAAAATAAGTCTTAGGGATTGCGGATGATCACGGATCATTTTTAAAAACCCGGTCAATAAAACTTAATTTTGCTTACACAAATTGAGCGTATAGTAAGGACATCTTCTTGATTGAGATGTCTTAATAAAAGATATAAAGCAACGAAGAGAGAATTGATATGTCTATCCTTAGTTGGGACGATTTTGAAGATGATTCGCAAAAACCGACTACACCTGAACACAAGCCTGCGTCCATCGACACGCAAAAAACGGTTAACACGCAAGTGGTATCTGATTCAGAGCAATCATCGCCGCGCGTGGCTGCTACACAACCCGCTGGAACCAGTGCCGTGCGATCAACAAATCCAACCGATTCGCTGGCTCGAGCATCTTCAGCCCTAGAGCACCTAGATGTTGCACCTGGCCTGGAAGAGCTTGAAATGGGTGCCCAGCGCGTACAGGTTGATGATAAAGCCATGATCAACTGCCGTGCAGACTTGAACCAGCTGGTACCATTCAAATACGAATGGGCTTGGCAGAAGTACCTTGACGGGTGTGCAAACCACTGGATGCCACAAGAAGTCAACATGAACCATGACATCGCGCTCTGGAAGTCTGAAAATGGCCTAACCGAAGACGAGCGTACCATTATCATGCGTTCTTTAGGTTTCTTCTCGACTGCAGACTCACTGGTTGCCAACAATCTGGTCTTGGCAATTTACCGTCATATCACCAACCCTGAATGCCGCCAGTACATCCTGCGTCAGGCATTTGAAGAAGCGATTCATACTCATGCTTACCAGTACTGTATCGAATCGTTAGGTATGGATGAAGGTGAAGTCTTCAACATGTACCGTGAGATTCCATCTGTTGCACGTAAGGCAGCCTGGGGCTTGAAGTATACCCAATCTTTAAGTGACCCGACTTTCCATACCGGTACACCTGAAAATGACCAGCGTTTGCTTCGCAACCTGATTGCATTCTACTGTGTACTTGAAGGGATCTTCTTCTACTGTGGCTTTACTCAAATCTTGAGTATGGGTCGTCGTAACAAGATGAACGGTGTTGCCGAGCAGTTCCAGTACATCTTGCGTGATGAATCTATGCACCTGAACTTCGGTATCGACATGATCAACCAGATCAAGATCGAGAACCCGCACTTGTGGACGGCCGAGTTCCAGGAAGAAGTGATTCAAATGATTCTTGAAGGCACCATGCTTGAGATCGAATATGCGCGTGACACCATGCCACGTGGTGTATTGGGCATGAATGCAAGCATGATGGAAGAATACTTGAAGTTCATCTGTAACCGTCGTCTAGCACAGCTTGGTTTACCAGAGCAATTTGCCGGTGTAACCAACCCGTTTGGCTGGATGTCTGAGATGATGGACTTGCGTAAAGAGAAGAACTTCTTTGAAACGCGTGTAACAGACTACCAAACTGGTGGTGCGTTAAGCTGGTAAGTTGAATATCTTCTAAAGAACCATCTTATAAAAAATGCAGCTATTATTTATAGCTGCATTTTTACTAACACTAATAAAAGTCACTAACAATTAAAATAAAAATTATTACTTACTGCTGATAACAATTAATTTATTTCTTTTAATAATACAAATTAAAAATGAGGAAGATAATCTTTTAAATTACCCTTAACTTTTACTACCCCAAAGGACTAACCAACATTCTTATTTTTCATATATAATAAAAGAACCATAACAATCTTTCTTAACACATGAACACCAAAGAAAAAGGTGATGCTTTTGAAAACTTTGTTTTTAACTACTTCTCATCCTTAATTCAAAGTGGTTATTTAGGATTTCATCCCAACCAAACCAGAATCTACAAACAACATAAATACTATTCAAAAGATAGAGAAAGTGATATTACTTTTGATATAGCAATTGAAGTATTTTTATGTGGTCAAGATGAACCTTATATTATTTTGCTAATTGAGTGCAAAAACTATTCAAAAAATATTCCCGTTGATGATATTGAAGAATTTTCAACCAAAGTTTCCCAAGTCGGAAAACACAACACAAAAGCTATTTGTGTTACAACAAATGGTTTTCAACAAGGTGCACTAAAAATAGGAAAATTGGTTTATGGAGAATTTTAGCTACTGAAAATAAACATGAAGTTATTCTAAATCGAACCATTAATCGAATAAAAGAGAAAAAAGAAATTATAAGCCACTTTCTTACTTCCAATATTTTGGAGAATATTTCCGCTAGCAATATTTATATTCAAACACCTCTTCGTTTTACAACAATACCAAAAGATCTCATCTATGACTTTCTTTTATCCCAAGAAGAATTGTCACCAAAAGAATTCTTTGACTATCACCGTATAAATTTTTATTCTAAAGCTATTCCTTATAAATCAAAAAAAGAACTAAATACTCTTGCGGAAAAGTTGTTTAATGAATTTCAAGAAAACAACACTATAGATTTAGATAAAATAATAAATAAAATCGACTATAAAATTATTAAAATTAATGACATAGATAATTCAAATATTATTGGAAAGTTAGACACTAAATTAAAAACTATCACTATTCTTGGGGTTGAACATTATTCTCAACATCAAATTAATTTTGCTAAAGCTCATGAAATTGCACATATTTTTCTTAAGCACGATAAATATATAATTTCAGAGAATATCTTAAACACTGGAGAATCACACTCTACAAGTATAGAAGTTAACCAAAATATTGATAGACTTGAATTCCAAGCAAATTATTTTGCAGCCTGTTTATTACCTCCTGAAAATCTGTTAAAGGCGGCTTTAAATTATTATTTAATAAAATATGACATCAAAAATAGAGGCTTTTCCCCACTCTACATTGACTTACAACCATGCAACTTTGAAAACTATAAAAAAATTATTTTGCCATTGACTAAAATGTTTAATGTATCTCAAGAAACTATGAGAATTAGACTAACTGAGTTAGGTTTGGCTAAATTCTCTTTTTCCTCATCCGATGACTCCACTAATCGCCCATCCACCACAAACAACACCATTTTCACATCAATTGCAGAGAGACTCTCATCAGCCACCAAAAGCCATCAGTCCCAAGGCTCAAGCACGACTATGTAAACACCTGACTCAAGTATTTTTAATAGTTCAATCCACCTTAAATAATGAGACTCCTCACCTCCCCAACCCCACCAAAAATCCCTCAATCATACGCGCTGGGTCCTCTACTGTATTTCCTCCTTTCAACAAAAGAAGTGCTCCATCTACCACAAACAGGAACATCTCTGCATCGACCTGAGTAGCATGCGCATGAGTCCCCAAAAGCAGATCACAAATTTCTTTAACCAACCATTTCCGGTATTCCACCACGATCTGATAAGCCTTTGGATAACGTGTTTTAATTTCAAAAATCGCCTTCAACGGTAAATGATAATACCCCTCCAGACTGACATGTAAAAAATAAATACGCCTGAGTTTGTCATGCAGGCTAAAGGCCGGCTGGTGGTGGATTAAAACAAAAACCTCTTGCTTGAGTGCATCTGTTTGAAAACGTAGCCCCATTTCAATCAGTTGCTCTTTCGATTGGAAATACTTGTAAAAAGTACCCTTGGCAATCTGGGCAGTTTCAATAATGCGATCGACCCCGACATTATGAAAACCATAACGATTGAACAGGTAGCGGGCGCTATCGAGTACTTTTAAAGCCCGAAATGAAATTTCTAAATCCGACATGTATTTCCCTATAAAATATTTTTCCATTTCAAAAGGCTAGAGGCATGCTAAATCTCAATAACTATCAAAAATGGCATGCAAAACTCCCTCAAGGATGACGTGTCTGCATCTCGAGTTTGAGGAATATAAGTTTTTAGTCATAATGAACTACAGCCTGAAAGACGAAAGCCATTCAAGCCAGGTGATGGACTAGTTTAGAAATTTAAGAAGAGAGTGCATGGCCAACTCCTGAGAAATCCAGAACTCTGCCAATACACGCATAATGATGGTGGCAGGACGAAAGAGGGTTGACAGACTGAACCTAAGCATCAGCACGCCCAAAGGCGTCCCCCTCTCGTCCTACCGCAACAAAAAAGGGGGACGAACAAGTCTACATCAAAAAAATAAGTTTTTTCAATGCACTTAGGAATCGGTCTGTCAAAACCGGCTGGCATGTAGGCCAGCATTTAAACAATAATGGCAGAGTTGGGACGTGTCAATATTGGATTTTATATACAATCCTTATTTATTATTAATTTTCAATCAGTTATATTGTTTAATATTTTTAATATATTATGTAAGGATATTTTATCAATCAAGTTCAACCGTTAAGCATACTTAATTCACTGATTACCACAGGACAGCACCGTACCCGGTTTTAAACCATTTCTGCCTGCCCGACCTGATGATAAGCACGATTAAAATACACTAACCCCTGATCTTGCTGGCTCTGTTGAATTGCCACGATGCGACAGATCAAAATGGAATGTGTACCTACTTCCTGCATCTGCTCGATTTCACAATCAAAATTAACCAAAGCATCTTTAAGTACCGGTGCACCCGTTTCCAGCTCGGTCCAGACACCATGCTGAAAACGCTCTTCCGGAGTTAATTTAGAGGAAAAAACTTTAGATATATGCTGGTGATGCGCTGCCAATACATTCACGCTTAAAATTTTATTTTCTAAAAAATGCGGATGCGAGCTGGCAGCTTTGTTCATGCACACCAATAAAGTAGGTGGCGTATCAGAAACACTACATACCGCAGACGCCGTAAAGCCATAACGCCCAGACAAGCCCGCAGTTGTTATAACACTGACTGCACTTGTAAGTAACGACATTGCATTTCTAAACTCGATTGCTTCAACCATCACCTTATTCCTAAATTGAGCCATGTTCTCTTCTCTTTCACTTGCCTGATTGCGCCTGACAGCTATTTACCCCCTAACAGCTGAGCAAGAAGTTCAGGTTATAGTGTGATTTATACCGCAATCGCAACATGAATAAAACTGATTTAGTTTCACCACAATATGAATGAAATTCACCACATCAGCATTATATATCTTTTATCCCTTACGAAGGTAACCCAAGCTTAGGGGGCGCCCCATAGACAAAACCTGCTGTGAGCATCTACCTCTTGCGGCTTAACTTTATGAATCATCCTATAAAAGCGGTTAAGAACCGCTGGATAAAATAGCTTGAGGTCTAAACTGGCGTTATCAAACATGATTACAGATTTTTGCGATACTGAATAAATCCGGCATTCACTGCAATCTTGTCATAAAGTAGTCGTGCTTGCGCATTACTTTCATGGGTAAGCCAATAGACACGTGAGCATTGTCTTTCAGCAGCTTGTTGGTAGACCGCCTCGATTAATTTTCGCCCCAGCCCCTTTGCTCGTACCCCTTGCTCGACAAATAAATCCTGTAAATAACAATAGTCACCGGTCGGCCATGTACTGCGGTGAAAAATAAAATGCACAAAGCCAAGCAGCTTCTCTTGTTCTTCAACAACCACACCGTACATCGCTTCATCCGTATCAAGTAAGCGAGAAAATGTTTTTTCCGTAACTTGAGGGTCAATCTCAATTTTATAAAAAGCCTGATACGCTTGCCATAATGACATCCACTGCAACTGATCTTGTTGTTGTAACGCTCTTAATCTCATGCATTTTGTTCCTTTTCATTGTGACAGGACACAACAACAATCAGCACTGAGCTGAACAGGCAGGCTTGTCCTTATTTTCAGCAAAAGTATTTTTATTGTTGTTAAGTTTGTTCAAAATATGACTTAACACCTTAAAGCATAAGGAAAATTCCCTCTATTCAACCAAACAATATACACACATAAAATAATCAAATGCGACTTGATAGGTACATTCTGATACATTCATTAACAAAACTACTGTCTATTTTAAAGTAAAATTCACGAACCAACTCCTCAAACATCAGCTTCAAGGTCACGCCTCGACTGATGTGCCTTTATTGCGTCTGTATCATCATTTAAATTCTTTCTCTCTATATCACTTTTATATAGAGCGTCATTTAATTTTTAAGGTAAATTGAATGAAAAAATTTTGGAAATATTTATTCGTACTGCTCGCGGTACTTATTATTATTGCAATTGCCTTTCTTTTTAGACCAGTTGCGTCTAAGGCAATTAAAACTGCAAATGACGAACCGACTGTCGATGTTGTACTTATCGGCGGCGGTATCATGAGTGCCACATTAGGGACTTATCTCAACGAATTACAACCTGACTGGAACATCCGCATGTATGAACGTCTTGATGCTGTTGCACAAGAAAGTTCAAACGGTTTTAACAATGCGGGTACTGGCCACTCTGGCTTTATGGAAATGAACTATACCGAAGAGAAAAACGGTAAAATGGACATTTCCAAAGCCATCAACGTGGCAAGCCAGTTCGAGATTGCAAAGCAGTTCTGGGCTCATCAGGTGAAGCAAGGTGTACTTGAAACACCAAATACCTTTATTAATCCGGTTCCGCATATTGCGTTTGTCTGGGGCGATAATGTGAACTTTATGGAAAAGCGTTATGCGGCCATGATTCAAAACCCGTTATTCGCTGGCATGAAAATGAGTGAAGACCCGGCTGAAATCCAGAAATGGGCTCCTCTTGTCATGGATGGGCGAGATCCACAGCAAAAAGTTGCTGCAACACGTATGGATGTTGGTTCCGACGTCAACTATGGTGCAATTACCAGACAGCTGATTAACCATCTCGAGAAAAGCCCGAACTTCAAACTGAGCACATCAACTGAAGTGACTGGCATTAGCAAAAATGACGACAATACCTGGTCGGTTGCCTTTAAAGATGTGAAATCTGGCAAGACCAGCCATGTGAAAACACGTTTTGTGTTTATTGGTGCAGGTGGTGCTGCCATTAAGTTATTGCAAATGACAGGCTTACCAGAAGCCCAGCAATATGCAGGCTTCCCTGTGGGTGGTGAATTCCTGGTTACTGACAACCCTGCCGTGACGGCAAAGCATACTGCCAAGGTGTATGGCCGTGCTGATCTGGGTGCGCCGCCAATGTCTGTGCCACATATTGATACCCGTTATATCGACGGCAAAAAATATGTATTGTTTGGCCCATTCGCAACCTATTCAAACAAGTTCCTGAAAAATGGTTCACAGCTTGATTTGCTTGCATCCACCAACAAAAACAACGTCATGCCTATGGCTGCCATCGGCTTGCAAAATGCCGACCTGGTACAGTATCTGATCAGCCAGGTAATGATGTCTGACGCAGACCGCTTCAACGAGTTGAAAAAATACTACCCGGAAGCAGATCCAAAAGACTGGCATCTACAGCAAGGTGGTCAACGCGTTCAGATCATCAAGAAAGAACCGGGTAAACCAGCCAAGCTGCAATTCGGTACAGAAATCTTTGCCTCTAAGGATAAATCTGTAACGGCATTGCTAGGGGCTTCTCCGGGCGCTTCAACGTCACCTTACATCATGCTCAACCTGCTTGAAAAAGCCTTCCCTGAGCAAACCCAAGGTGTATGGAATGACAAGTTGCATCAGATCGTTCGTTCTTATGGTAAAGACCTGTCAGCCGATCCGGTGCTGTTAGATCAAATCCGTCAGTACTCAAGCTCGGCTCTGGGCTTGCACTATACCACGCCTGCAAACGTGGTTCCGGCCAAGAAAGTAGAGAAAGCTGAAGCTGTTGCTCAGTAATCTCTGTCAGGATTAGGTCAAAAAGGGAGGAGTTTCGGCTCTTCCCTTTTTTGTTCAAGTTGTTAGCTGCATGTCTCCCGTACTTCCCTCCTCTGCTTTTGCTGCATTTGCCTGTCGTGACTTCCGGTTACTGACAGTAAACCAGTGCTGCCTCACCTTTGCAGTCCTGATTCAGGAAGTGCTGATCGCCTTTTATCTGTATCAGATTACCAAAAATCCGCTCATGCTCGGGCTGGTCGGACTGATGGATTTTCTGCCTTTTTTAGTACTGTCGCTCTGGGGTGGCTATATTGCCGACCGCTTTAACCGCCAGCGTATTTTACAAATCAGTTTTAGCTGTGCTATTCCGCTGTCCTTAATCTTATGGTTGTGTTTCGACCTGTTCCTGGCCGGAAAAACCGGCACACCGGCCCTGCTGATTTCATGCTTTGGCATCTTATTTTTATTTGGCTGTATTCGCGGTATTTATAGCCCGTGCTTTAACTCGTTACGCCCTTTTGTCGTGCCTGAATATCTTTATACCAATGCCGCAACATGGACCAGCATGTGCTGGCAGGCCAGTGGTATCCTCGCACCGGTCACAGGCGGCTTTTTACTGGCCCATCTCGATCTGGATATTACCTTTAGCATCATCGCCGGATTATTTGCTGCTGGCAGTATTGCACTGTGGCGCCTACAAAAACGACAATTTCCACAACTGCAGAGCGAATCCGTTTCCCAAAGCCTGCGACAGGCACTGCAATTTATTTTTAAAACCAAAATTATTTTCTGGGCCATGTTTCTGGATCTGGGTTCGGTCTTTTTTGGCGGTATCATTGCCCTGCTGCCTGTGTTTGCGCAGGATATATTACATACCGGAGCCGATGGTTTTGGAATGTTGCGTGCCGCACCGGCTTTTGGCGGACTGGTCATGATGTTGTTGCTGGTACGTTACCCTCCCAGGTCGAGACCCTGGCAGATGATGCTGGTTGCTGTAACCGGCTTTGCGTTGTGCACCCTGTTATTTGCTGTTACCAGACACCTCTATTTTTCTGTTGCAGTTCTCATTATTATGGGAGCCTGTGACAGCATCAACATTGTCATTCGCCAAACCATACTGCAACTCATACCACCCAAGACCATGCTTGGACGTATTGCCGCCATTAACGGCATTTTTGTTACGTCCGGTAATGAACTAGGCGCCTTACAGTCCAGTGTGATAACACGTTTTTTGAGCGTCGTTCCGGCGATGTTGATCGGCGGCAGCCTTTCCTTACTCTGTGTGGCCTTAACCAGAATCAGAACCAGGGATTTATTGAATTTCCGTTTTTAATTGCTTCTCTACCACTGTTTTAGAAAAACTCATGTAAGTCATATGAAACACACATTGCCCGCGTCCTCTGGCGCTTCCAGGTTTATTATTGTTTCCATTTTTATATGGCTGGCATTGTTGTGCCTGCAATCGGCCTATATCGTGATTATTGGCGGTGATGGCTATCTTTTCTGGACATCCTTTGGCCTGCTCATATTAAACATCCTGAGCCTTCGTCCAACCCTGCTCAAAAACAGGCTTGCCACCGCAATGACTGCGGTATTATTGATTTATCTGGTGCTCAACTCACTGTTCTGCACGTATTTAATCATTGCCTTTTATTGTATTTTCTACTTATATTCCGACGATTATAAATATAAGCGCCTGATTAAACTGGCAGGCCTGTTCCTGATCATGGTGATGTTTGCCCTGTATCAAAGCCAGTCCCTGCAAGAGCTAAAACAGAAATATGCCGCCTACGAAACTGGTGAAACCTGGCAACAGCACGGCGCTTTATAAATGTCATCTCAAAAAAAACCTCACATGACGTGAGGTTTTTTCAGGATTGCGATCAATCTTGCGAATCTGGATACAAAGGCCGGTTACCCGGGCTAATGCGGTTGATATGCAAGAAAGTCATATGACGTTCATACTTATCCAGAATGTCATTAATCACCTGTTCTTTGGTGTAGCCCACCAGATCGTTGTCCTGAGAACCTTCATATAAAAAGGTCTCTAAACGATAATAATGTTGCTTGCCACGTTTACCACGTTCACTAAAGGTTGGCGCGATATAACGCACAGGCCAGATCTGGTAGACAAAGTTATGCTCGTCTTCGATATAGATGGTAAGGTCCAGATGGTACAGGGTATCGCTGTCTTCCACCTCTCCTTGGGTTACCTCGACATTCATGCCACGTTTGACCAGCTCGTCGGCAACCGTCTGTACCGCAGGTTTGCACACGCTATCGAGCATCCGTTGTGTTTCACTGCTGCCAGGGTGGTGCATGACACGGGACAAACGCTGCTTCCAGTTGAGAATATCGACATTCCCCACCACAGGCGCAGCATTCAGGCTACGGCTGGCTTTACGATAATCCTCTAAACGCAAGGACTTATACAGGCCGGCCATGACCAGCAACATGACAAAACTAAACGGCAAGCCCATGATCACGGTAGCACTTTGCAAGGCGGTGATGCCGTTTGCCATCAGCATTGCCACCGTGAGCAAACCGATTGCCGTGGCCCAGAAAATACGTAACCAGCGCGGCGCATCGTTATCGACATTGGAAAACTTGGTGGTGAAGTTACCCAGTACCAATGCACCGGAGTCTGCTGATGTCACATAGAACAGCAAACCGGTAATAGTGGCCACACCCGCAATGAAGGCAAAGCCCGGATATTGGGCCAGCAGGTCATAAAAACCATGGGCAGGATTGGTCAGGACTGTTTGTGCCAGTGCGGTATTGCCGTCAAAAATAACATTGTACAGCGCACTGTTGCCAAAAATGGATAACCAGGTAATGGTAAACAATAACGGAATGATCAGGGTACCACAGACAAATTCACGGATGGTACGACCACGTGAAATACGTGCCAGAAACAGACCGACAAATGGCGACCACGCGACCCACCACGCCCAGAAGAACAGGGTCCAGCTATTCATCCAGTCCTTAGGCCGGTCAAAGGCAAAGCTTTCCAGAGCCAGACTCGGGAAACGGCTAATATAGTCACCAAAGTTTTGTACCAGCGCATTGAGCAGGAATTCGGTATTGCCCAAAAACAGCACAAACAGCATTAGGCCAATGGCTGCATAAATGTTGATTTCAGATAAGACCTTGATGCCTTTATTGACACCGGCTGTTACCGAAATAATCGTGACAATGACGGCCACCAGAATCAGTGCCACCTGAATCCACAGGTTTTCAGGCAGGCCAAACAATACATGCAAGCCATAGTTAATCTGCACCACCGCAATACCACAGGTGGTTGCAATACCAAAGATGGTACCGATCACCGCAGCCGTATCGACCGTATGTCCGATCGGGCCATCAATTTTTTTACCAAAAATCGGGTATAAGGCCGAACGGATGGTCAAAGGCAGGTTATAGCGATAACTGAAATAGCCCAGTGCCATCCCGACCAGCGCATACATGCCCCAACCGGTCAAACCATAGTGGAACAATGTCCAGACCATGCCCTGACGTGCCGCTTCAAAGGTCTGGCCCTCCCCGACAGGAGGGTTCATATAATGCGATAGCGGCTCTGCCACCGAGAAGAACATCAGGTCTGTACCAATGCCTGCAGCAAACAGCATGGCTGACCAGCTCAATAAGCTGAACTCAGGTTTGGAGTGTTTCGGGCCCAGCTTGATATCGCCATAGCGTGAACAGGCAATAAAGATTACAAAGATCAGATACAGTGTTGCTGCCAGTAAGTAGTACCAGCTAAATTTATCACTGACCCAGGCCAGCACCACATTTAAGAGGTGGTTGGAAAAGTCGTTAAATAAAATCGTAACAAGTGCAAATGTTAAAATAAGTAGAGCTGAAACATAAAAGACCACACGATTCAAATGATCTTTATTCGCTAATGTAGAATCATCAACCGCTCTTGGATTATCTGTTGCCATACAATCCTCAGGGAGTTAGAGAACAAAAAGAAAATATTCATCCATGTCTTTCCATTGCATATTCAATGAAAAGACATCTCCGAATAAAAAATGAAAAATAAAAGTCATTACCCAAATTACAATGTTTCTGATTTTTCAGTTGCAAAATGTGTTGGTGGAGTTACGGCTGCAACCACTTGTGCTGGCTGAGGATCCTGTTGATCCTGCTTGAGTGCCTTGGCCAGGCCAAACATATACAGCAAAATGATCGCAGAAAAAGGTAAACCACAGAGTACCACCGCGCTTTGCATGGAGTGAAAACTCCCTGCCAAAAGCAGACCGATACTGACAATGGTAATCACCACAGACCAGAAAACTCTCAACCAGACTGGTGAATCACTTTCATTGCTACCCCCTTTCGAGGACAGATTTGCGATCATCAGTGTACCAGAACCAACCGGGGTCAAAAACAATACGAAACAAATCACCACAACAATCCCAGCAATATACGGGTTGAACGGTAAATATTCGAGAAGCTTGAACAGCGACAAGGCAGCATCTGTCAGTACCATATCGCCCAAGGCCTGCTGGTTTTTATTAAGGATCAGGTCAATGGCGGTATTACCGAAAATAGAAATCCAGGCCAGGGTAAAGCCCAGCGGAATCAGGCATACCCCCAGCACCACTTCACGGATGGTCCGGCCTTTGGAAATACGCGCAATGAACATCCCGACAAATGGCGCCCACGCAATCCACCATGCCCAGTAGAACACGGTCCATGAGCCCAGCCACTCGCCTGCTTTCTGGTTGTACAGATACATATCAAAACTTTTCGCCAGAAAGTGATCAAGATAATCACCCGTGTTCTGTACCAGCCCATTGAGCAACTGGTTGGTTGGACCGGTCAAAAATACAAATAACAATAAGGCATACAGCAAACGCAAGTTGATGCGGGATAGCCAGGCCAGTCCCTTTTCGATTCCCACCACGGTGGTGACGGTGGCAACGGCCATCATTAACAAGACCACTGCAATCAGCGTCGTCTGGTTGTTGGGAATGTCCGGAACCAGATAATGTAGTCCCGATACCAGTACCAATGCCCCGATTCCCAGATTGGTCACCAGCGAGATCACTGTTGCCAGAATTCCGAAACCATCCACAAAATCACCGACCAGCCCATGGATACGCTCACCAAAGATCGGATAGAGGGCTGAACGTAATGCCAGCGGCAGATTCATGCGAAAGGCAAAATAGCCCAGGGTTACACCGAGCAAGGCATACAAGACCCAGCCATGAATTCCCCAATGCAGGAAGCTGTACATCATGGCATCGCGTGCCGCCTGTACCGTGCCGCCCTGGCCTTCCGGCGGTCTCAGGAAATGGTCGACCGGTTCAGCCACACCGTAATACAGCAAGGCAATCCCGATTCCGGCAGAAAACAGCATGGAAACCCAGGCCAGATAACCAAACTCGGGCTTGTCATCATCCCGGCCTAAACGAATCTGTCCGACCCGCGAAAATGCCAGCCACGCCACAAAACCCAGACATAGAATAATGACCAGCATGTAATACCAGCCAAACAGCTGGTTGGCCTGTCCCTGGATATAGGTCAGCCAGAGCTGGCTTTGCGTTGGAAATAACACAAACAATAGACCAAAAATGCCAATGCTGACCGCCGAGCTCCAAAAAACAAACAAATTTAAACGAATTGGTTCGGATGGGGATTCTTCATTACTTTTTGACACCATCTTCTTGCTCCTTGCAATTGGTGTATTTTCTTAAAAAATAATGTGATAAGTCCTGTTCTGTCCTTATCTTCTTATCCATAAGAATCTTTGATTTCTTACTTTACATCTATTTTTGCCAGGCAAAAATTCATTGATTTTTACAGATTATACTTTTTATTGATTGAACGTTCAATCAATAAAAAGTATGATAAAAAAATGTTATGATGCTCTACATTGAGAAATGTTGAATAAAAAGCACCGTGGCTGGGCTTTAAATGGATAAGCATGACAAAGCGTAGAGTAAAACCGGAACATGTACGGCGTGAAGAAATCATTAACGCCGCATTTTATGTAATTTCTGAAGTGGGGTTATCCAATACCACCCTGGCACAGATTGCAAAAAAAGCCGAGCTATCGACCGGTATTGTGAGTCATTATTTTGGTGACAAACAAGGTTTGATCAATACCTGTATGCAGGAAATGCTTAACGTTTTACGTCAGAAAACTGAACAGTATAAAGCGCAAGCAGATACGCATCCGGAAAGCCAGATCAGGGCGATTATTGATTCGAACTTCGATATTAGCCAGGTGAACAAACAAGCCATGCGGGTCTGGTTAGACTTCTGGTCTGCCAGTATGCACTTACCCGAACTTGGACGTTTACAACGGATTAATGATCAACGCCTGTATTCCAACCTGAAACATTATTTCCTCATGTTGGTCGATGATAAACAACAGGCAAGCATTGCCGCCCGCGGACTGGCGGCTTTGATTGACGGATTATGGTTACGTGGCAGTTTAAGCAGTCATGACGAGTTTGACAGCCAGCTGGCACGTTCCATTGCTTACGATTATGTAAAAACGCAATTGCAATTTGCGAACAAGCCTTTGCAGGAGAAACAGAATGAGTGATGCACAAGTTCATCAATTGTATATCCACGGACGTTATGTCGCAGCGACCAGTGGTAAAACATTTACCAGTATTAACCCTGCCAACGGTGAAGTGATCGCAACACTTCAACAAGCCTCACAACAAGACATTGAAGCGGCTGTTCAAAGCGCACAACAAGGCCAGAAAATCTGGGCGGCCATGACCGCAATGGAGCGTTCACGTATCCTGCGTCGTGCCGTTGACATCTTGCGTGAACGTAATGATGAACTAGCCCGGCTCGAAACCCTCGATACCGGTAAAGCCTATAGCGAAACATCGACTGTCGATATCGTGACCGGTGCCGATGTACTCGAATACTACGCAGGTCTTGCAACCGCCATTCAGGGCGAACAGGTACCCCTACGTGAATCAAGCTTCTTCTATACCCGTCGTGAACCACTCGGTGTAGTGGCCGGTATCGGTGCCTGGAACTATCCGATTCAAATCGCACTATGGAAATCTGCCCCTGCCCTGGCTGCGGGTAATGCCATGATTTTCAAACCAAGTGAAACCACACCACTGACTGCATTCAAACTTGCTGAAATCTATACTGAAGCGGGTGTTCCGGACGGCGTATTTAACGTGGTACAAGGGGCAGGTCGTGACATTGGTCAATGGCTGACAGAACATCCGGTGATTGAGAAAATCTCGTTCACAGGTGGTGTCGAAACCGGCAAGAAAGTCATGGCCAGCGCCGCAGGTTCAACCTTGAAAGAAGTGACCATGGAGCTTGGTGGTAAATCGCCACTGATCATCTGTGAAGATGCCAACCTTGACCGTGCTGCCGACATTGCCATCATGGCCAACTTCTTTAGTTCGGGTCAGGTGTGTACCAACGGTACCCGCGTATTTGTACCTAAAGCCATGCTTGCCGATTTTGAAGCTGCAATTGTGGAACGGGTAAAACGTATCCGTATCGGCGATCCAATGGCTGAGCAAACCAATTTTGGCCCGCTGACCAGCTTCCCGCATATGGAAAAAGTATTGTCATTTATTGAGTCTGGCAAGCAGCAAGGTGCAAAACTGCTGATCGGCGGTGGCCGTGCCACTGAAGGTGAGCTGGCTAAAGGTGCTTATGTATTACCGACCGTTTTCAGTGACTGTCAGGATGATATGGCGATTGTACAGGAAGAAATCTTTGGCCCGGTGATGAGCATTCTCAGCTATGAAACCGAGGAAGAAGTGATTCGTCGTGCCAATGCAACCGACTTTGGTCTGGCTGCGGGTGTGGTGACTCAGGACATCACCAAAGCACATCGCATCATTCACCAGCTTGAAGCCGGTATCTGCTGGATCAATACCTGGGGTGAATCGCCTGCAGAAATGCCAGTGGGTGGCTATAAGCAATCCGGTGTGGGCCGCGAAAATGGCTTGACCACACTGGGTCATTACACCCGCATCAAATCGATTCAAGTTGAGTTAGGCGAGTATCAAAGCATTTTCTAATGCACTCCCCTTTCACCCTCAAGATTAACCCTAGGTGCCATGCCTTCAGCTGATTGCATGGCAACCTCCAGAATACCAAAGGGATAACGATGAATACTCAAGCATACGATTACATTATCATTGGCGCAGGATCTGCCGGAAATGTGCTCGCCACACGTCTGACCGAAGACAAAGACGTGACTGTTCTATTACTGGAAGCTGGCGGCCCTGACTACCGTCTGGATTTCCGTACCCAGATGCCAGCCGCTCTGGCCTTCCCGTTACAAGGCCGCCGTTATAACTGGGCCTATGAAACCGACCCTGAACCGCACATGAACAATCGCCGTATGGAATGTGGACGCGGTAAAGGCCTGGGCGGTTCGTCCCTGATTAACGGGATGTGCTATATCCGTGGTAATGCCATGGATCTGGACCAGTGGGCAACCATGAAAGGTCTGGAAGACTGGACCTATGCCGACTGCTTGCCATATTACAAGAAAGCCGAAACCCGTGATATCGGGGGGAATGACTACCACGGCGGTGATGGCCCTGTGTCAGTAGCAACGCCTAAAAACGGCAATAACGAGCTGTTCCATGCCATGGTTGAAGCTGGTGTGCAGGCAGGCTATCCACGTACCGATGACTTAAATGGCTATCAACAGGAAGGTTTCGGCCCAATGGACCGTACCGTTACTCCAAATGGCCGTCGTTCAAGTACCGCACGTGGTTATCTGGACATGGCCAAGGGTCGTCCAAACCTGACCATCATCACGCACGCCACCACCAACCGTATCCTGTTCAATCAGAAACAGGCGGTGGGTGTGGAATACATTATTGGTGCAGACAAAGCCAATATGAAACAGGCACAAGCCAAACGTGAAGTGCTGCTCTGTGCAGGGGCAATTGCCTCGCCACAAATCCTGCAACGTTCAGGCGTAGGTGAAAGCACCTTCCTGAAATCGATGGACATCGACGTTGTACATGATTTGCCAGGTGTCGGTGAAAACCTGCAAGACCATCTGGAAATGTATTTGCAATACCAGTGTAAAAAGCCGGTTTCACTCTACCCAGCCCTGCAATGGTATAACCAACCTATGATTGGTGCCGAATGGTTATTCAATGGTACCGGCGTTGGTGCAAGCAACCAGTTCGAGGCAGGCGGCTTTATCCGTAGCTCGGAAGAATTTGACTGGCCAAATATCCAGTATCACTTCTTGCCTGTGGCGATTAACTATAACGGCAGTAATGCAGTGAAAGAACATGGCTTCCAGGCCCACGTCGGTTCAATGCGTTCCCCGTCACGTGGCCGGGTCAAGCTGAAATCAAAAGACCCGTTTGAGCATCCAAGCATCCTGTTCAACTACATGTCGACCGAACAGGACTGGCGCGAGTTCCGTGATGCGATCCGTATCACCCGCGAAATCATGGCACAGCCGGCACTTGACCCGTATCGCGGTGAAGAAATCAGTCCGGGTAAACATATCCAGACCGATGCCGAACTGGACGAGTTTGTACGTAATCATGCCGAAACCGCATTCCACCCTTCATGTAGCTGCAAGATGGGTGAAGATGAAATGGCGGTGGTCGATGGTCAAGGCCGCGTTCACGGCGTACAAGGTTTACGTGTGGTCGATGCCTCTATCATGCCATTAATTATTACCGGTAACCTGAATGCCACCACCATCATGATGGCTGAAAAAATTGCCGATCAAATCCGTGGCAAGAAACTGCCTCGTTCGACTGTAGGTTATTACAAAGCGGGTACAACTCCGGCACGCAAAGCCCCGTTACGTCCAATACAATAATTTACAAGGAAGCGATTCCTTTGGCGGAACCCGGAGTTGCACTTCGGGTTTCTCTTTATTCAGGGAGAAATGATGAAAAAAAACGTATTCGTAATTGTACCCTTGGCTTTTTATATTCATGGCACCCACGCAACTGAAGCCAGCTCACCTTACTCGGCCAATATCACGGCGGCCAGCCAATACGTTTCACGGGGTTTCCAGCAAACCTGGGGCAAGCCAGCATTACAAGGTGGACTGGACTACAACCATACCAGTGGTTTTTATGCCGGCACCTGGGCATCGACCGTAAGTGATCATTTTATACGGGATGCCACAGTCGAATGGGACGTGTACACGGGTTATAGCCGTACCATCGGGGATTTTACTGTCGGTACTAAAGTGGCCTATTACTATTATCCGGGTGCAAAAACCACCGCCGATACAGGTCACAGCCGCTTTGACTACGGGGAAATCATTCCTGAAATCAGTTATGGCCCACTCAGCGTAAAATATGCCATTACCTATACCCAGGATTATTTTGGCAATAATTCAGATACGCTGGGCATAGGAAACAATAAACATTCTCGTGGCTCAGGTTATCTGGATGTGAACTGGTATCAGCCCATTACTCAAGGCTGGTCAGTCAATGCCCATTACGGCAATCAGCGCATCAAAAACTTCTCGGCAGCCAACTTTCAGGATGCCAGTTTTGCAGTGAACAAAGAATTGCCATATAACCTGTCCGGCAGCCTGACCTATAGCAAAGCCTGGGATAAAGACGGTTTTTATCAGCAATATAGCAATGGTAATCCCAATGCCAAGGTCTCAAATCCGATTGATTCTACCGTGACATTCTCACTGACCAAGACCTTTTAATCAGGTCAATATCAATCAAAGCTCAATAAAAAAAGCCGCTACACTGACAGCGGCTTTTTTTATTTGCACTGTTAAGACTTGATCAGTTCAATACCTGAACCGGTACGTTTTGGATCAATCAGAATTTTGGCATGTTGCTCCGGATCACGTAAGGCTTCAAAGGCATGACTCACCCCTTCCAGCCCCACCACACCGGTGATCAGCGGCGAACAATCAACCTTACCTTCTGCAATCATATGCAGGGTGTCACGAAACTCCAGCGGGGTATAACCCAGCACATACTGGATTTCCAGTTCCTTATTGATCGCCAATGCAGGTTCAATCTTGTCGCTTTGCATACAGACACCCACGCCAATAATCCGTGAGAACAGCGGTGCGCCCTCCAGAATCTGCTGCATGATGCCAGCCACCCCCACGCACTCAAAAATCACCGGACGTTTCGGTAGTACCCCGAGTTTATCGCCGACACGCATGGCATTGACCCAAGGGAGTGAGTAAGTCTGAACCTTGTCAAAAATCCCCATACCCATATTAATCGCTTCGGAGACATTGCCCAGTAAGCCCAGCTCTTTCCAGTTACTAAATGGCGACTGCTGTTGTGGATCAATCAGGAGATCTGCGCCACATTGCTCGGCCAGACGACGACGGTTCGGCGAGAAGTCACTGGCAACCACGGTTTTGACACCTGCCGCCTTGAGCATAAGGATTACCCCCAGACCAACAGGGCCACAACCGATCACAATAGCGGGTTCATTTTTCTTGATCCGGCTACGACGTACCGCATGCAGGGCAACAGCCATCGGCTCAGTCAAGGCAGCTCGATCTGCATCCAGACCATTTGGTACGGCAAACATCAGGCTGGATTGCACCAGTACCTGCTCGGCATAGCCACCAGAAGCACTCGGTGACAGCCCGGTCGGCATATAACCTTGCGGATCGACATTTAATAAAGGCATGGCACAAACCAGCGTATCTGCTTTCAGTTTACGTCGTGTTTTTGGGCCGTAATCCAAGACCTTGCCACAGAACTCATGCCCGAACACCAGCTTGTCCGAGGACTTTGCTACCCCGTTAAAACCGACACGTGCTGCCAGATCATGCATGTGATCACAGTGATGCTGCATGTGTAAATCCGAACCACAAATCCCGCAGCGGACTACTTCTAATAACACCTGCCCCTTTGCGGGTACCAGTTGTGCACTGTCTTGCAGTTGCAACTCAGCATTGTGACAAACCAGAGATTTCATAGGTTACTTTCCTTTTTTGTTTTATTCCCATTGTTCAGCTTGAGCATCTCGGTCTGTTGCAATGCCAGACGAACAACATACGCCTCAATCCTGACAAGGATAATTGTCAAAAACCATGACCTAAACATCAATATCTCGCAGCAACAAAGTCAGACCCTTGATAATCGCCAACGCATTAAAAAAATTTTAAAAATTATTCTCTTTGAAGTTCAAATAGATGAATCGAAATTCTCAAAAAACAGCTCTGATTTGATGAAAACGATCAAATTTAAGCCTTGCATTTAATAGTGTCCTTATGACAATATATATTTACTGGCTTTAAGCCACTATATAAGAGAAATTCAACATGACGATTCAACTTATGACCGCTCAAGCCAATGTTGCCATCGAGTTTTTGCAGTTTTCAGGTGGTGAACGTCATATTCAACTGCAAGCTGAGCTATTAAACCAGTTACAGGCCGACACCCAGATCAAGGCCTCACTGCATAACAGTAGCGATGTGATGGATTATCTGTTGCTGGAAAATGTGTTGCTGGAGCAAGGCACTCGCCTTTCGGTGGAAATCCCTTATTTTCCTTATGCACGTCAAGACCGGATCTGTGCACAAGGTCAGGCTTTTTCACTGGACTTAATGACCAGATTATTGAATAGCAACAGCGAAAAATTTGCTGGGCAACGTCAGAAAATTGTGGTGTGGGATTGTCATAGCCCCGTGACCCTTGCACTATTACGCAAAAATACCCGCTTTCAAGAAGTGATCAATATCGAACCGATCGAGATCATCCAGCACAGCCCTGCCCTGATGCAGATTTTAAGTGCCGACAACAGCGTACTGGTCTGCCCAGATGCCGGTGCAATACAACGCACGCAAGCGATTGCCAACGGTATCAATCCGCAACGCCAACAGGACATCGAAGTGATTCGCTGTGAAAAGCAACGCGACCCAAGCACAGGAAAAATTACAACAACGGCGGTAGATAGCCCTGATTTGACAGGAAAAACAGCCGTGATCACCGATGATATTTGTGATGGTGGTGCAACCTTTATGGGTATTGCCAGACAACTTCGCAGCCTAAACTGCCAGAACATTATTTTGTATGTCACGCATGGCATTTTTAGCAAAGGTCTGGCGGTCTTTGATGGCTTGGTTGATCAGGTCTTTACCAGCAATAGCCTGCCACAAGCAGAAACAAGCAAACTCAACATCATCAATTTTCAAAATTAAGCTTTAAAGCACGAGGCCAATAACAATGAGTATTAAAATTAACCCGCTCAATGCAATTGATTTCTACAAAGCAGATCACCGTCGTCAGTATCCAGTGGGAACCGAGTACGTCTATGCCAACTTTACTCCGCGTTCATCACGTCTGGCCAAAATGCTGCCTGATTTTGATGACAAGATTGTGTTCTTTGGTTTGCAAGGCTTTATCAAGCACTTCCTGATCGAAACCTGGAATGAGGGCTTCTTCAATCAGCCTAAAGCCAAAGTGGTGGCAGCCTATCAACGCCGTATGGACAATGCCTTAGGTGAAGGTGCAGTGCCGGTCGAGCACATCGAAGCCTTGCACGACCTCGGCTATTTACCATTAAAAATTAAAGCTTTGCCAGAAGGTAGCCGGGTCAATATCAAGGTGCCGGTATTGACCATTATCAATACGGACCCGAATTTCTTCTGGTTAACCAATTATATTGAAACCGTGCTCAGTGCCGAGCTATGGAAAAGCTGTACCACCGCCAGCATTGCCTATGAATACAAACGCTTGTTAACCCAATATGCAGAAAAAACCGGTGCACCCTTAGACTTTGTTCCGGTTCAGGGCCATGACTTTAGTAGCCGTGGCATGAGTGGCATTTATGATGCAGCCCAGTCAGGCGTGGGTCACTTGACCAGTTTTATCGGGACAGATTCTGTCGCTTCAATTGACTATGCCGAAGAGTACTACAATGCCACAGGTATCGTAGGCGTTTCAGTGCCTGCCACAGAACACAGTGTGATGTGCATGGGCAGTGAAGAACGTGAAATCGAAACCTTTAGACGCCTGATCTGTGAGCTGTATCCTGCCGGTGTGGTCAGTATTGTTTCAGATACCTGGGATTTCTGGCGTGTGATTACTGAATTTAGTGTGGAACTAAAGACAAAGATTTTGCAACGTAAACCGAATGCGCTCGGACTCGCCAAAGTGGTGTTCCGTCCTGACTCAGGTGATCCTGTGAAAATTATCTGCGGTGATCCTGAGGCAGAGCAAGACAGTCCTGCTTATAAAGGTGCAGTGCAATGTTTATGGGAAATTTTTGGCGGAACCGAAACAGCGCAAGGCTATAAAGTCCTTAACGAGCGTGTCGGTTTGATCTACGGCGACTCGATTACCCTGGAGCGTGCACAAAATATCCTAAAAGGACTGCAAGCTAAAGGTTTTGCTTCCAATAATCTGGTGTTTGGCATCGGGAGCTACACCTATAACTATCTGACCCGCGATAGCTTTGGTTTTGCCGTCAAAGCCACTTGGGGGCAAGTCAACGGTGTTGGGCGTGAACTGTTCAAAGACCCGGTAACCGACTCAGGGGTTAAAAAATCAGCCAAGGGTTTATTACGGGTTGAACAGACCGAGAATGGTTTTGAGTTATTTGATCAGCAAAGTGTTGAACAGGAGAAGATGGGTGCACTGCAACCGGTATTTGAAAATGGCCAATTGTTAAGAGAATGCTCGCTTGATCAAATTCGAGAAAGATTGGTCTAAGCAAAACTCTCTATGATTAAAATATATCCAGTGATTAGATACTCGGAAAAGTCATCCGCAACCTGAACAAGCCAAAGCGACTAAAGCTTTGGCGCAGTGCAAGATAAATGAAATGAATAGTTAAGCGCTTAAGCAAAGCTTTCGCCTTGCGGTACGGCAAAGATTATCAATCTTTGCTATCTCGTACCTCAGGTTTTGCCTACTTTTGCCAAAACAAAAGTAGGTCGAGCCTGAACAAACTAAAGCGATTAAAGCTTTAGTGAAGTGCAAGACGTAGTGGCTTATCCTAAAATATGATGAGAACCCAATAAGACTCCGCTATGATATTACTTTATTCCGATTTCTTAATATTTCTATGAGTAAGGAAACTATCCATACCTCCGAACAGGAATACCTTGCCCACTATCAAAAAACAGACTATGACACCCCGCTATTTACGGTCGATATGGCAATTTTTTCTGTGGCAAACGGTCAACTGCAGGTGCTAATGATCCAGCGCTCCAACTTTCCAGAAAAAGGCAAATGGGCCCTTCCCGGCGGCTTTGTCGATTTAAAAACCGATCCGGATTTAATGGCAACAGCGCAGCGTAAACTGCTGGAAAAAACCGGGATTCAAACCCCTTATCTGGAACAGGTTGAAACCATTGGCAATCAGTATCGTGATCCACGCGGCTGGTCCATTACTGCTTTATATTTTGCCCTGATTGATTTTGAAAAATTTGCAATTCAACCCAGCAGCAACACAGAACATAGTCAATGGCTGACAGTCGATCAGGCATTACAGCTAGATTTGGCCTTTGATCACAAGCAGTTACTGCAGCTGGCATTTGAGCGCCTGTGCAACAAAACCCGGTACACCACTTTGCCAGTCAGCTTGATGCCAGAAGTCTTTACCCTAACCGAATTACAGAATATTTATGAAATTATTTTAGGGCATAGCTTAGAAAAAAAATCATTTAGACGTCGTATGCAGGAAGCTGGCGCGGTTGAGGAAACAGGCCAGCACAAAATTGTCGGCAAGCGCCCGGCCCAGCTATTCCGCTATGCACTCGAGCATTATCATTTTACTTTTCCACGAATGCTGGAAACACCACGCAACCTGGCAGAACCTGAAAAGAGCTAAGGCAGAACCTTAGCTCTAAACGCTTATTTCCAGGTCTGGCGAATCATGTCTACTGCTTTTTCAGCAATCATGATGGTCGGTGCATTGGTATTGCCATTGACCACGGTTGGCATGATCGAGGCATCGATTACACGTAACCCATCAACGCCATACACTTTAAGCTCAGGGTCAACCACCGCCATCTCATCGATGCCCATCTTACAGCTACCAACCGGATGATAAACCGTATCCACACGCTGGCGTAAAACCTCGCGAATTTCATCGTCGGTTTTTACGTTGGCGGTGAACATATCTTCCTTGATTTTGTCTTGTAAAGCAGGTGCCTGCATCAACTTTTGCGTGACTTTATAACCATCGACCAAATCTTGAAGATCCTGTTCATCTTCCAGGAATTTAAGATCAATCAGAAGCGGATCATCTACATGTTTACCGCTGAGCTTGACCGAACCGCGCGCCCGTGGATTCAATAAACAGACATGGCATGAAATTCCATGCCCCATATGAATAGTCCGCGCATGGTTATCTACCACAGCGATCACGAAGTGCAATTGCAGGTTCGGTTTGTCTAACTCAGGGCGGCTTTTTAAGAAACCGCCACATTCTCCATAATTGGTCGTGAGCAAACCACGGCGCTCTTTACGGTAACGCCCTACCTGTTTATACAGGTCCAGACTACCGCCCATTGACACCCCAAAGGTGCCATCCATCAGTTTGGTTTTATAGGCAAAGATAAAGTCCGGATGGTCATGCAGGTTTTCCCCCACTCCTGCAAGCTCTTTAAGCACTGGAATGCCGTGCTTTTCCAGTTCCTGACGTGGCCCGATACCAGATAACATCAGAATATGCGGTGACTGGAAAGCTCCCGCCGATAACAACACTTCCTTGTTGGCTTTAACGATAGTGGTCTGGCCTTTATGCTTATACTCAACCCCCAGTGCACGGCCATTTTCGATCACAATGCGTGAAACTTTGGCTTGCGTAATCACATGCAGATTTGGCCGTTTTCCAATATAAGGAAATAAATAACCACGTGCCGCACTCCAGCGCTCACCTTTTTTCTGGGTGACCTGATAAACGCCCAGCCCTTCTTGTTCAGCACCATTAAAATCATCATTCAGTGGATAACCCACCTGTTTTGCCGCTTCGATAAAAGTTTGCTGATAGGGATTATCTGAAAGTAAGTCACTGACATTTAATGGACCATGCTGACCATGATATTCATTATGGATACGTTCGTTATGTTCTGATTTCTTGAAATACGGCAGTACATCTTCATATGACCAGCCTGTATTACCCAAAGCAGCCCAATGATCATAGTCACTACGATGTCCACGAATATATACCATGGCATTGACTGCAGAACTTCCACCAAGACATTTACCACGTGGCTGATAACCTCGACGACCATTCAGGCCTTTTTGAGGAATGGTTTCAAAAGCCCAGTTATTAATTTTAGTGGGAATACTGATAACTGCGGCGGCTGGTGTATTCACAAGCCAGCTATTACCCTCTCCACCGGCTTCTAATAAACATACCGAAATATTCGGGTTCTCTGTTAATCGTCCAGCCAGCACCGAACCTGCCGAACCACCACCTATAATTACAAAATCAAAAGCTGTTTGTGTCATCTCAATACTCTGTTTTTTCTTTTTAAAAAGCGGCAATAGTATGCCAAAACTGGCATTTCAATACTGTTATCGTTGTATAAACAAGTTAGTATATAAAACACAAATTAACGTGATCTCAACCAAACCACAAGTGTCAAATGACGCTGATCACATGCAATAAATCGCAAGTCTGCAGAATCAGGAAACAGAGTCTTTCTCCAGTTTTTTCTGTTTTAAATATTCAGCATGCTGTCGGTCTGTTTTCCAAGACAGCTCCAGTACTTCTTTTTCTATACGATAACGAATTATTTTTTTCATCGGACTCATCACTTCTTGGTTAAAACCTTTTATATAATTTAACCAGGATTTACCACGGCATACATTTTCAGGCATTACTATTTTAAATTCACTCCGTGCGGTAAATACAACAACTGAATGGAGATGTTCAGGCGCCAAAACATCATTTAAAACCATTTCCAGCACCTTGCTATGTTTATAGTTCTGATGCAAAGCATTTTGAAATTTATAATTTCTTTACTCACTATTTTTGTCTTGCATTGCATTGCATTGCATTATTTTGAGCTCAACACTCAAAAACAAATAAAAATATATCTTTAATATTATCCCTAAATTTATTTTTATAAAAATATTTTTTATACCGACTCAAGCATTTATCTTTCTATATTCATTATAAATTAAGATTAAGCCTCCTATAAATATAAAGAATAACCCACATAACTTTAATCCATCTATTTTTCTAATCTCCACTCCTAAAAATCCAGTACCATCAACCACCGTTGCAAAAATCATTTGCCCCAAGAATACCCATAATAATGTATTTGTTACTCCTATTTTAGGTGCAGCAACAAACATACATAAGATATAAAGAGATCCAAGAAATCCTGGGAGCCACATCCACCAAGAAGCTTGCTGATATAATGGTGGCTTGATACCTCCATCAAGAATGAATGCAATAATCAGTGATACGATTGCTCCCCCCATATAAAGTACGAAAGTTGATTGGATTTGAGAAGCACCACTTGAATTTCGAAAAGCACTTATCATTGCGAGCTGTAAGGGAACAATTATCCCGCCCAATAAACTGATAAAGACATAACTAATGTTGTGCATAGTAATTTTCTCTTTTTTTATTTCTAGTTTAATCATAGTTTAAATTTGATACCTAACCCATCATTTTAGCTCTCTATTTTTTAATAGAACAGGCCAAAATATACATTTTGCTTAACTTTAAATTGACAAATATATCAAATAAAAAATTAAATAATTTTATTAAAACAAACTTTTTAAATAGCTCAATATAATTTACTGGATGAAAAATGAAGACTCTCATTACCAAAGGTTGTCATACAGACCAAGGTGGCATAGTACAAGAATCAGAAAATTCATTTTTAGTTGAAGGTATACCCGTACATATTGAAGGTATGAAACATTTTTGTCCTAAATGCCAAGCAATGGTTTCTGCACAATCATCAGGACGAGGCTTCTTACAGGCTGCTGGTAGAACAATTATCATGGCTGGTGATAAAGCTACCTGTGGAGCCACATATAAGCCAAACCAAAACCTTGTTTTAAGGGAAGTAGGTTCTAGCTCTGGATCATCTGTAAGTGAAACTGCCGTGAGTAATTTCATCAATTCAGGAACAACCAAAATTTTTGATGAACAAGTTGCAGCACATTTCAGTTTCGCAGAAGGTATGCCCTACTTTATAGAAACAAATGACGGGAGAACGTATCAAGGTACCATCGGAGCTGATGGACGATTACCACGTATTGAAGATGTAGAACAAGGCTCATATTCACTATATCTGGGCGAGCAAGCACTTGAACGGAGTTCGACCTAATGCCAGTAAATCAGACAGCAACAGTCAAAACGAATCCTAAACGTGGCTCAGTCGCTTCTTGTAGTATGGTTGGAATTGCCCCAGTGACCTTTAAAGAATTATGGGCAAATTATGTAGAAGGTACACCTTATAAGGTTAGAGGCAGCATTCCTAAAGGTTTTGAAAATCAGTGCGCCATTCGCATGAGTGCGACTCTACATAAGGTCGGCGTTAAGATGAGCACTTTCTCACAGAATTATATTAAACCCGAAGGTAATGCACCTACCCTCGGACGTATCCTACTGGATGGTAAGGCAACAGCCACACGCGCTAATGAAATGTCCAAATGGTTAGAGACTCGTCCAGTTTGTGGAATTGGGCCGGCGCAGAACATCACGGGATCAAATTGGAAAGATAAAGTTAAAGGCAAAACAGGAATCATCTTTTTTGGCGACTATTGGCCAAGAGATGGTGAAAGTTCAGATGCTGCAAGTGGTGGTCATATTGACCTGTGGAATGGTAGTTCAATGACACCTAATATTGCATCAACACTTAGATTTACACTTGGGATTAATAGCCTTAATCTATATTTCTACAGATTATCAGATTTAAATCAGGCTAAAAAAATTATGTTTTTCGAGGTGAGATGATGAGATTTATATCTGCCATTTTAGGGATGATACTCGCATTTATGCTGTCGGTCTTTGCTCAAATGTTAATGTACAAAATGACAGGCCGTTATTACGCTACTGAAACTGCGTCAGGCACATACAGTTACGTGCATTTTGGCATAATTTTCCTTACACCTTTTTGGGGACTGTTCTTCGGTTGGAAATATTGGAGTACCAGACATATTTCATATCTTTGGTTCTTCCCTATTTATTTATTTCTAATATATTTATTTCATTGGTACTCTGCAACTTATGCAGGTTATCCCTTTTTTTGATTATATTGATATTAAGCAACTTTCTAAACTAGAGTGAATAATAAAAAGAACCTTAATGGCTTATTTAAAAAAATTTTGTTTTATAGATAAAACAATCAAGAAAATAATATATCTACTTTAAGTATCATTCTTATAATAATTATTTTTCGGTCTATCATTAATCTATAAACTCATGATTCCTAATGCATTTTTCAAACCAAAGGGGATAGGTACAATCCAACTTTTGGGAAAGTTATATTTTCGTTTGGATTAGTAGGTTTAATTATAGCTACGGGCTCAACTTAAGCTATTGAAAAACTCCAGACGTAAAAAAACCGCTAAATTAGCGGTATTTTATCTCATCTTTAAGATGATGGTCGGAGCAGTAGGATTCGAACCTACGACCCCCTGGTCCCAAACCAGGTGCACTACCAGGCTGTGCTATGCTCCGAGTGTGGGGTGAATGATGGGGCTCGAACCCCACAGAATTAAAAATAAAAGATATAAGAATTAATAACTTAAAAAATTAGAGAATTAAAAATAGGGTTTTTTGGGATGGTTCTGTATTTTTCAGCTCTTTATGGCCATACTTTTTTAAAGATTAGAAGAACCTCGATCCCCCCATGGAAGTGGAGTAATAAGGTAATAAAAAAAAAGTACCTAAAAAAATTCAGGTACTTATAAAAAATGTAGGAAGTAATTTTTTTGTGATTTTATTTCTCGAGATTACCCTTGATATATCTGTTAATTTTTGACAAATAGTCCGGCATATCCTCAGCAATTAATTTTCCATAATGCTTATAGATCATTGAGGTATCGGTATGGCCAAGTTGCTCGGCAATCCATTCCGGAGGAACTTGGCCACTTGATAAAAGCTGGCTGGCAAACGTATGTCGTCCTTGGTTGATCCCGCGCTTCCTTACTTTGGCCTTGGTGAGATGCTTTCCCCATCTATAACGTAATTCATGATATTCAAAATGCTGGTTTCTTTCCTTGTTGAGCCATACAAACCGTAATCGCTCAACTTTATAACTGTGATTATCTCGCTGTAGAACTTCAATCAAAGTGGATCTAGCATTGCCGGTCTTTTGATACTGTAATCTCAATGCATCAAGTGCCGGTTGCAATAATTTAATCTCCCGCTTTCTCCTTCTATTTTTCGTTACCCGATATACACCTCTTACATAAGATCGATTTATTTTGATTGTTCCTTTATCGAGATCTATGTCCTCCCAAGCAATAGGAATTTGCTCTGACATTGATAAGCCAGTCCAAAACAAACACGGTAATAAGTTTTCGATATCCAGATCTGTTTCAGTACCTAAAACCTTACTAATCTCTGCTTTCGTAAATGGATCTGGTTCTGGAGTATCTGCTTGATGAATAGTTATATTCTGAAATGGATCAAAGGCAATCTTATTATCATCTCTCCAGACAGCGTGAATTTGTGAGAACCTGGTGACGATCTCCCGGATAGTTTTACTGCTATAAGTCTCTTTTAAGAGTTTGATCCACTTTTTAACCTGTTTAGTCTCAATTTCTTCCGGATGCAATTTTCCCCATTTCGGATTAATGTGATTTTTTACATGGCTTTCATAAGCAGCATAGGTGCTTGGGGCGACGTCCTTTTTGATTTCCTCTAAATAAATCTGGGAATAAAAAGATATCTGGTTTTCCTTTAAATTTTTTGAATTAGGGAAATGCCTTGCAAGATCAAACTTCCCCATTTTTATTTCAAGTGTAATTAATTCAGCCCAACGTAATGCCTGTTCTTTATTCTCGACACTCATTGGCCAATCAATTGGCTCTTTAATTTGCTTACTCTGATAGTTGATCCACATTCGCATGCTATTGCCACGAAACTCGATACCTGCAGACATAAATTTTCCTGATTTAAACTTAAAAATATTCTAAAAAAAATGCGCCCCATTTAGAGGCGCATCGAAGGTGTCAGAAAATTAGAATGGAAGGGGCTCTTGATCTGAACTGAACATTTCCTCGTGCTGTCTGTGCTCCAGTTCAGCCTCCAGTGACCTTTTTAGAAACTTATCTTTTGTCTTAGCAAACAGAAATATTAGATCATCAGTTTCAAGATCTGTAATGGCATGACCTTTGAACTCTCCATAGAATATATGTGTCGGATATCGACATGACTCCGCGAAAACAGCCAATTCCTCCATAGTTTGAATACTCTGGTGCTCTACAATTGTTTTAAGCAAATCAAATGTCGTATAGCAATCAGTTACTGCACTATGAGCCTCTTTTAAGTGCTCACGCATCTCCCCCTTATCAGGGCTTATATGGTAAGCCAGAGCAGATAAAGTATGCGTTTCTAAGGTTGGCCACAATCTTCTGGCCATTGCCAGAGTACAAATCGAGTGAAACTTATCAGGTAGGATGTAGTCCGTCTTTTTTACTGCGTCGACATCATAATCGATGTTATGACCTATTAAGTGAGTAGTATCTAGACCTGCAGGAAATCTGAAACTGGTAGATCGAGGACAGTCCTCTAAATCTTCATCAAGAATATGATGTGTCGCCATGGCACCCAAACTGATAGGTTCACTTGGTTTAAACCGGCCAAAATCATGGCCAGAGTTTAATAATCTTAATTCACCTTCAAAAATAACAACTTCTAAAGCTGCAGCTTCAATAATTTCACCATAGAGCTTATTCGTTTCAGTATCAAAAATTAAACCTCTTTGCATATCCATGATTTAAGCTGCCTTCATATTCATTTTAAGATTTAAAATTCTGATCTTCGTATGAACAGAAAATATGCCACGATCCAAGACTTCAGCAATATATGGGATTGGCATATTCTCCTCCATCATTGAGCAAAGCACATTAATTTCGCAGTCCCACCATCCACCGGTTGTACGACGAAATGGTTGACGTGGACGGCCAATTTTTTTCTTATAATCGTTCATTGATTTACTCCATTTATTTGGAGAAACTCCAATGTTTCTAAACTGTATGTATAATTATTAATAGTCATACCTACCTCCGATAATGAAAAAATTTCGGACAGTTCAGGATCTTCATCTAATCCTTTCTGAACTCTTTTTTTTGTAGCATGTAGTTCTTCCATTAATGCTTCTACTTGTTCCATATTCAGATTTAAGGGATTTTGCCCTACTTTAACGATAATCGGTTCGAGTTCGTAAGTCATGATTATCCCTCCACCTGTACAGGGATGTACTCAAAGTCATCTCCACTCACATAACTTTCAAACCATAATTTAGTAATTTCAAAACAATCGCTCCCCCATCCTTCTTCTTGGAATATAGTATTAATTCCCCATTTATAGGGTGGGTAGCCAACACTACGTTTTCCTTCAAAACATGCATAAAAAACATCACGGGCAATCATTTTCAGCATTACTGCAACAATATCGCCATTATTTTCATTAAGACGATCTTTATGACCAGACCAAAAATTATTGTGCTCATGGAGTTCATCATCTGTACATTTAATTACAATGGTGAACTCTAAATCGCATACATCACTAAATTTGTCATATTTGACTTGGAATGTACGGGGTTCACACTGTAAATAAGCAGGAATTTCCGCTTGTGTTGTTTCTACGTTAGAATCGCTGCGCATAATTGCTTCTCCTAGTGGTTGTGTGACACATACATGAGTGGCAGCTCATGTATGTGTGCTCGAAAGTCAGCCGGCCTTATAAAGCAGGCTTTGCAATAAATTTACTTTTTGTCTTAGCTCCGAATCTTCATCAAGATTCAGGTTTTTTCGGATCAGATATAAGGCATCCTTTGCTTCTTTAATCGCGGCCTTAGTCCGACGATCCGTCACCCTTCTAATGCAATTTTTGACTTGCTCTATAGCTTCAATAACTTGATGTTCATCATTTAAAAATTGGCTCATTAATCTCTCCAATCGTTAAGTTATGCATACAGAAGTGGCAGCTCCTGCATGCATATAAAAATCAGACTTTCTGGTGTGCAGAACTACCGGTAATGATTGTTGCAATTATTTCAAATAGCTCTTTATGTACTTTCGATCCAGTTTTAGCGTCTCGAAGAAGGTCTGCAATATGACCTCTAATGGCCATATCAACTTCTTTTTTTAGACTATGAAGAGCTTCTTTCTCGATCTGCTCTAATTCTTCATCAGTAGGTTTTTGGATATTCAAAGCGGATTGAATGGTCGCTACATCAGCCCATCCTTTAATTGCAGAATTGCGAATATTCCCATCAATACTTTTGAACTTATCTCCATCCAACTTGTATTGAACCGGTGCAACAATATCGCCAGTAACTAGTTGTAAAACGATGTGCTGACCATTGGCCGGACGAGTATTCATTGCATTAAATAATTGGCTCATTGCCTTCTCCTAGTGATTGGGTGATGCCGGCTTTTCAAAGATCCAGCATCGTTTGGTTGAATTTGTAAGCTTGCTTTGAATGGCCTTGTTGGCTTCAACAAAGCGATATGTAAGGCTATGGCGAAGGGCTGCTTGTATCTCATTCATATCAGGCAATGAATATCGATAGTCCCCTGCCACTTTATAAAGGTGGGCAAAGTTGATTGCGAAAATGTCAGATTTAGAGGAGTGATTGACAACACTTTCATGATTTTCAATTTTGCGGATACTGTCTTCCATTTCTTCAATCGTGTTCCAGAAGTTTTGGACGATCACCGGATCTGATTTCAAAACTTTGTCCCGGCTTTGCGCCATTCTCAAAAATTCGGCTTTGACTTCTGCTTGTAAGTCTTCTGGTACATCGATTACATGCGTACACATCGCATCAAATAAAGCCATCAACTGGGCATGGTTATGTACTATTCGAGAGACTTGGATATTGAATTGTTCTTGATGTAGGAAGGCATCGTACTTTTCCAAGTTTGTGCAATAAGACTCAAAGATCACCTTTTCCTTGCCTAAACATTCAAGCATGAACTGGCTGACATCTTCAGTCTCGTATTTAGATAGTCTGCGAGATGCATAAAGGCCGGTTTTTGTTAATTGACTCTTATAAAACTTGGTTTGAACAATACGGCCCATTACTGCTTCGGTCGAAAGGACTTCCGCATTCTGGCTGATAATCAAAGTACCGGCGAAAGGTGGTTCGTATGTTTCATTACCTCCACTTTTGACACCCTGGGCACCTAATGAACCTCCATCAAAAAGTGTTTTTAGAGAATCCCAATCAAACTGCTTTGTCCCCTTATCCCCTTCCCGATCCGACTCGATCAAAACAACAGGTAGATTAGAAACTTGTCGGAATGTACGGGTTAGACCTGATTTTGTAGATTTTGCAGGATCCATACCCTCGTATTTATTACGACCGAACAATTTCCACAAAAACTGTAGAAGCGTGGATTTACCTGTTCCAGGTTCTCCAACTAATTCAAAAAATGGATAGGATTTATGCTCTTGTCTAATCTGCTGGGCAAATAAACTGCCAAAGAATGCCGTCAGTGTTATCAGTCCTTTCACACCGTAGGCATCAATAAAATCATTAATCCATTGCTTCTGATATTCAGCTTGCTTCGGGTTCAGATCCAGAGAGAATGGTGCATTACATTTAACGTTGGTATGGTTAGATAACTCAAAATAATCCTCCTTATTGATCTTGTATTGCTTACCGTTCTGATAAGCCAAGTCACCTAAAACATAGGCTTTATGATCAGCGTTATAGCCAACATAATTGATGAGTTGAACACGTTTAATATCGCGCAGCTCACGTTTAAGAAAGACCATGAGCTGCTTACTACTACCTTCATAAAAAATACCAGGTGCAACGTGTAAAAGACGTTTACCGAACTCGGCTGCAGACGAGAGATGGCTTGCCGTAAACGTATTTTTTAAGGTTTTGGCGCGCGGAAAGTCGATTTGAAAGTAATAACCGGCTTCGTCAATTTCTTCCTGATACTGGTAATACAATGGTGTAGGACGACATTCCATCAAGATTTCAGTTTCTGCAGCTTGTAAAAGGGCTGCTTCTCGTCTTTTATCCGTTTCCTGATCCTTCTCCTCTTGTGCCCAGTCTTCCGTTTCCTTGTCCTTATCATCGAACTGGATATCTTTTAAATAATTGTCATATTTATCCATGTCCAATTTGAACCAGTAAACTTGATTCCTAAAATCGAACGGGAAAGACTTAGTACCATAACGTTTGTAGATAAGTAACGCTTTATCCACAGGTTTTTCAGCGACAAGCAATGATCCATAATATTTATATGTATCAATATCACTGAATTTTAGTTTGTCCTGCTTATATAGATCGTTCCAATCTGTTTTTTTCCGACCATTCGGCGGTAAAGCGACTTCACATTCAAAACCTGCCTCTTCCGCTAACTCAATATTTTTGAAAATTCCATCATGGCCAGCTTTATCGTTATCAAAAGCCCAGACTAATTTTGGTAATGGTTTTGCTGCCTCTGCACATAAACGAGCAAGCGTATTTAAGAAGATAAAGGGATAATTATTGCAGCTTAGTGCCGAGAAACTGGTGATTCCTGATAACCATAAAGCAATCGTGTCGAATATGCCCTCTGTTATCCAGATTTCTTTAGAATCGACGTAGTTGGTATTGGGGGTCGTCCATGCATGCCCTTGTGACGACCATCCCCATTGGAATGTTGTCTTTTGTAGGACACCATGATCATCAAGAATGCGCTGCCACCAGCCATGATTACCTTCCTCATCTGTAATGGGAAAGCGTAGCGTTACAGAGGTGACGTTATGTTCACTGCTTTTGTAATATTCTTGAGAATAAGAAAGTTTTGCTAATTCGTTAAGCGGAAAGCCTCGACCTTCTACCAGATATGCATCTACTGTTTTAGTTGGATTTTCTGGGGTGGGCTCGAAACGCTTTTCCCATTTTTCAAATACATCAGGATAGAGATCCCGAATCGAGATCTCCTTACCACACTCGTTCTTACGTGGACAGAAAATTACCCACGGAGCTTCTGCATGTGCCCATGCAGATCGCTCTTTGTGTTTACACTCTGGGCAACGTCCGCCACGTAATTTACCGTTCTTAATTTTAAAACCGTAATCGTTATATAAACGATCAACAATTAAAGACTGTGTTTCTGGGTACATCATTTTTCTACAAGTAGCGTTGAGTTTTAACGATTTCTCGTCCAGCAAGCTTCATCATTAATTCCCGAACTCTCATCCGAATTAGGGTTTCTAAGGCTTCCTCAGTAGTTTCTAAACCGAGTGCAACTCTGGCTTCTTCAATAATTCTTAATTCTTGGTCAGATAGAATAATTGGGTTCTGTTTTGGAATTTTTGTCAGCATTATTAGCTCCCTTCGAGGTGCTCTGCTGCGCCTTTTTCCAATATTTTTTGTAGATTAAAATCAGCCCCATCGTCTGCAATTAAAATTGCAAGTGCTTGCTTTAACGCTAGATTTCTGAGCATCGGGCCAATATTTTCACCGGTTAAACGGTAAATAATATTAAATAACTGAGTTTCGTCATCTGTTAGATTCACATTGAAACGGTTATCTCTTTTTTGCTTGATTTTCATATATCTACTCCTGCTCTTGCACTTGTAACCCTAAGTAGTAACGTTCACCGATAATGCTCGAACGGCTGCGGTTGGTTTTTTTTACCTCTGCGTCGATTTTTGATACTTCGCTTTTAGGTAGGTAAAAGGCAACCTGCTTGCGAGGTTCATCGAGCTTTGGTGCTCTAGAGAGAATTGGAGGTGTTTTTTCTGTGCTCATAATGTATCCTTTGGAACATAGTGATGTGCTATGTGACACTATAGCACACTATTATGTTCTTACAATACTAAAAGGTGAAATATATGTCCGAAATTGAGGCGGAGCTATCAGTTGAAATGGCAGGAAGATTCAAGGAAGAATTGGAACGGAATCATTTCAAGGCAAAATCCCTCTCCAGAGAAATTGGGGCACATGAAAATACGTTAGGAAATTATGTCCGGACGAAGGTTCCTGATCAGTGGGTTTACCTAAAAAAACTACATGATCAAGGTATCGATATCCGATATGTATTGCTCGGTATTGATCCAGAATTTAGCGGATTAACAAGCGAGGAAAGCTTGTTATTGAAAGCTTATAGACAGCTGTCTCCAGAAGGACAGCTTAGTTTATTAGGACTCTCTAAAGCTTATGCGAAGGACATCGAAAAATAGTTAAACTGCAATGCAAAAACCAAATCAATTTAAAATAAAGATTCATAGTGATTATGAATCCATTAAGGGACAGGAAATACTGTTTAAATTAGAGTGTTATTGGAAGGACAATATTCGCCCTAGTTTTACAGACAAACAAATAAAATACTTATTAGTTTCAGGGCACGCTATTTCATTCTGTGGAGAGAATGAATTAATGCTGCACCAGGATATCCCATTAATTGATCTTGATGACTTATATAAGCTTTTATAAGAAATAAAAAAGCCTCCGAAATCGGAGGCTTTTTTCATCTATTCAGTTTCCTCTACATAGTCCTGGACTTTTTCCAGCTTTAGCTCCAGATCCTGTAAGAAATGAACCAAGTCATTTACTTTAAAAGTTACGTCTGGATTATCTAATCCTGTTTGTAATGAATTTCTCCAAATACGAAGCGCGCCAAGAGTGCTATCAAGATATTGTGACGCGTCTGTATAAGTAGTTTTCATGCATAAAGTCCTATCAATATGATTTAATTGAAATTCCCAGACTGTAATCTCCTGATTATTCCAAATAGGACTAATAATGTTTTTCTCACCTTTGAATACTGGATAGATAAGACTTTCGAGTGCTTGCCTTAGCTTATCAATATCAAGACGCTTTTGTTGTACTTGGTCAGCCAAATCATTTATCTGATCGGGACAAATTGCGAGTTCTCCCCTCGCTTGTAAGTGATTGATTTTAACAGATAAACATACCGATCTGTCTACTATTTCAAAAAATTGGATGCAGATGCCAACCAGCTCACGGTTTTTCGATTGAACTCGTGGGGAAAGGGGGACGTATGGAATTAATTCCGTATTCATGCCAAGCATCCTTTTAATAAATAAATCGAAATGACTAAAAAGAGTCCAGAAAATATTAATGCCGTTGAATGAAAATAAAACGATTGAATTAATGGCATCTCTAAACCCCCCAGAACAATAGGGAAAAGGTAAACATTACCGTACATAACGCTGCTGCGCCATCTATACAGTTTTTACGGAATTTTGCGGATTTGATTTGCTTCTGGCGTTGTTGATATTCGTGCCAGTTATAGATTGGGGTGTGCTCGATCGCATGAATTGATTTTTTCATGGTATTTACTCGTAGGTTAAGTTTTTTGCAAACCTACCACCACTCTTTCCACGGAATGGAGGTAGACCGAACAGGGGTGGAAATACCGTCCTACGAGTACGGCCAGCACAAAGCTGCCCTGCCCGATCTACCATAACAAGTATAGCCGATCAGACTTTTTAGGCAAAAAAAAGGACGCTAAAGCGACCATTTAATATGCGCTCGTAGAATAAAAACAGGTTTCCACGCCTGTGCACAGATTTTGCTGTGCCGTTACATATTGCCGATAGTGTGACACTATGTCAAGATTAGAAGATATTTTTTTAATTTTTGATATAGGGGGATTATTATGTATAAACTTGCTAACTTTAACTTAAAAGAAAAAAATCACTTTACTGTTCTAATAGATAAATTCAATAGTTTTGACCTATACCATTCAAGGCTTATAGATCTAATTGAAAAAATTTCGAAAATTGAAATCAGCAAAACCCAAAACGTTTTAAAAAATAAATTTACAGATTTTCGTTACAATTTAGAAAAAACCATCAACAATATAAAATCTGTAGATTTGCAAGCAAGTATATTTTTCTCTAACTACACTGATTACACCTTAAAAATATCTAACCATAAAGTAATACAACTTTGTGAACAAACAATTGACACTCAAGAAAGTTTCAACATTCTACTACTAGAAATAGAAGAGATTTTCAATTATATTTACTTAAATCAACCCAACATTATTAAAAAAGATGAAGTTATAAAATTAGAAACTTATGAAAAACTAGAACTTCATATTTCGACTCTCTTAACTTCATCAAATAAAGCTTCATCAACATCCAAAAAAATTAAAGATTTATTCAATGAAATCGTATTTGAAACAAACAATTCTATTTTCGGATTTTCAAGCTTAATAAATGAAAAGTACGAAAAAAAATTCTTGGAAGAAACTGAAGTTCTATTAAAAAAAATACAAAATGGATCTAATGAATTACTAGCCAAGCATGCGCATGAGGTTAAGAAAATCCAAAATGATTATAGCAGCACTTTAAATGATTATAAGATATTAAAGGACTCTTTTACTCAACTTGAAAAGCATCATAAAGATGTACAAAACAAACTATTAAGCTATGAGAAAGAATTAAATAAAATTCAGGAAAATAACAACACAGAAATAAAAACAAGAATTGAGAATGGACTTATAGATGCAAGTAAGATATATATGGATAAAATTAAAACTATAGATAACACCTACAATAATGCTTTAAAAAACTATGAAAGCTTTACGAAGCTAGTTCAAAATGCAGGCATTTATAAATTAACAGAAAACTATAATAAAAAGGCAATTGATGAACAAGATGAATATAAAAAATTTAGAAAATATACGAGCAATGCCTTATACGCAGCAATTATTTTTACTGCTATAATTTTACTTATCCCTGTTATACAGCATTGGGGGGATGAAACTCCAATTAATGCATACTTTACAATTCTCGCTAGATTAACAATTTCATTGATGTTTTTTGTTTTAGCTCTTTATTTCTCAAAACAGGCAGCAAAACATTACGAATGTTATCAAGAAAATCATCGAACCTTTCTTCAACTAGCTGCATTAGAGCCTTTCATGGCGAATATGGAGCCAAATGATCAATTAAATGTTCGTAAAGAATTAATTCCTGTTTATTTTAACCAAAATTCAGATGGGAAATTTGCAGCTAAAAGTGAAGAAATCGCTTTACCAGAAGCCTTTAAAAACCTTCCAGATAAGATTGTAGAAGCGATTAACTCAAGAATGAAGCCACCGTCTAACTCATAATCAATTATATTGCCGATTGTGTGTTGCTATGTCAAAATAGCATCATATTATTTTTTAATATATGTTTATGTAGATTAATTAAAATGGCAATTTTTGAAAAACTCACTGATTTAGCAGCAACCCTATTTTTAAATCCTGTATATCAACCCTTCAGTTTCGCTCTTTTGTTTTTAATTATTTTTTTATTCACTTATGAAAAAGTAAAATCTATGGGATTATTTTCTGATATTACATCCCTCTTCCGTACTAAAAAAAATCAGTTAAAAATACTTAATGAGCGAGTTGACTCTGATCTCTATACTGAACAGGAAAAACAGGTTTTTAGACATGAGATAAAAGTTATTGAATATCAAATTTTATTAAAAACAAAAGTTAATCATCTACAAACATTAATTCATTTTAACACCTTTCTCTCTCCCATTTCTGCTTTAAAAAAATTCAGTAACTGTTCACACCTTGTTAAATTTAACGATAACGAAAACATTCTTTATAGTGAAAAACCTATTAGCTCTAAAAAGGCTGGGTTATTCTTATTTTTAGGTATGGTATTTTGGATCGGTTTTATATTTTTTGGAATGTGGTTTATCAAGTCTTTTTTAGGAAAACATCAACCTCCTGCCGATTATATAGTTATATACGCTCTCCTCCTAATTACTATTTTTGTAGGTTTTACATTTATTGGTTATGTATACTTCAAAATGTTCGCAGCTTTTAATGATGCTTATCTACTTTTAAAAATGGCAAGAAAAAAGATAGAGCCAGTTTCTGAACCAGAAAATAAAAATGAGGCTTAAAGCCTCATTTTTTTAGTCCTGATTTTCTTTTGCATGGTTATAGCCAGCAAGCCACATTTGAGGAATTTCTCCCCAACTCATATATGACAGAGGTTCAGTCCTTCCATAAAATGCATTCAAAAAACGTTCACGCCAAAATGCTTTTAAACCATCACAATGATGTTTCGGCATTAATGGTGGATTCATTGAAGGTTTCACATCCATATAAAATAATTCAAATAATTGATTTTCATTCATACTTTTTAAGTCTCCACATTTCATCATTTGCTGCCTGTAACTGCTTTAATACTTTAAAGGTTGGTAAATTTATTGAAGGATTCGGTATGCCACTTGGAGAAACCGTATACATAAGCTCGATGTTGGCCACACATGAAAAGCTGCATTCAAAGTTTGGGCATTGCAATCGTATCTCTTTAAGTAATGGGTGCTTTTGCTGACTGGATCTGATTTTTAAATGATGATTTTGGCAATGAGGACAGTTAATTTGTGGTCGACCATTATTTTTATTAATTCTGTTGTAAGTTTCGGTCTGCATATAAAAACTCCAGTTTCGATTATATATACTGACCATTCTACATAAAATGAACAAATATTTGTTCTTTTTCACTTTTTTTTATACTATTCGGTTTGTTTTTCTAATGCAGAAAAATTGATGCAAAATTTGAAATGCCACTGTTGCCTAAAGCTATTGGCCAAAATTGGGCAATTTGATCAAATAGAGATTAAATGTCCACGTTGTAAAACGTTAAACAACTTCCAGAGCACCTTGAGTGCCTTACCTGAACGCCCAGAGCGTCTAGATTCAACAGGTAAGCTCAATGAATCAAACTACTACCGTAATACCGCAATACAATCCTAAAGGCTGCAGCTTTAGTGGCTGGCTGGGAGGGAAATCTGTACTTGCCCGTACAATTATTGAAGCAATGCCGGCACATACAACTTATGTTGAAGTCTTCGGTGGCGCAGGCTGGGTTCTTTTTAAAAAAACCCCTTCTCCGGTCGAAGTCATTAACGATATTAATGACGACCTGATTAATTTATATCGTGTTCTTAAATTCCATTTTGAAGCTTTTCTGGATGAATTTGAGTATCTGCTCATGTCCAGGACTACCTTCAATGATTTTAAAAAAATGGACACCAATGGCCTGACGGATCTACAACGTGCAGCGCGCTTCTATTTTATTTTAAGAGCAGCATTTGCCTGTCAGATAGATGGAAGTTTTGCTTATTCCAAGGACAGAAGCTCACGTTTAAAACTTGGTGAAGAATTAAGAACACATCTTAAATCCATCCATGAACGTTTGCATAAGGTGACAATTGAAAATGCAAATTATGATTATGTCATTCGACGTCTAGATTCACCTGAAACCCTGTTCTACATAGATCCACCCTATTGGGGCTGTGAAAATGATTATGGTAAGCAGATCTGGTCTAAACAAGATTTCTATGCATTGAAGGAACAGTTAGACAATATCAAAGGAAAATTTATCGTCAGCTTAAATGATACTCCGGAAGTTCGTGATCTTTTCAAAGATTACAAGTTTCAGTACAAGAAGATACGCTGGTCAGTGAATAACAAGGCTGCTGGTGAAGAACACAACGGCAATGAATTAATCATTACCAACTTCTAAGTCTTGAAGTAAAATAATCCCTCCTAAGGAGGGATTTTTTATGCCGTCAGAAAAATTAAAAGAAGGCTGGATTAGAGTAAAGTTAAGCGACAGCAGACAAGCTGATTTGCCGTGTAGACTTGATAAGGATAATCGAATCGTGCATGTATACGACTATCAAGGTAATGAGCTCAAATTCAATACTGGTGCCAGATTTGTAATATGGAAAGGTAAACGCTGGAGCTACTGATCCTTACGCATTTGTAGCTCCTTATATTCTCTTTCTGCAGCTTTGGTTGCTGTATTAATATTTTTATAAAGATAAGTCAGTCGTTTAGGATTGGACAGGTCTCCTTTGGTCACTTTTGCCGTATTTTTGCCATTTCGATAATACGCAATAATTCCTGTGTATCCACCACGTTCACTATCCACCAGTTGAGACAAATCATCGGCATCAGGTAGGTAAATTTCTGCATCACAATCTGTCGTATAGCCTCCTTTTCCATCAAGATCATGTACTACCCGTGTCCCCAGCCAAACAATTTCATCTATGAGCGATTTAAACCCGACAAAAGCCAAGGGTTGCTCCGGAATTAATTCAGGTAATCCATACGCCAATTTAAAACTGAATGTAGATGACCGGCTTTTAATCCGGTTGTATTCTGCTTGTGCAATATGCTCTGCAGTCTGCTTATCACGCTGAATATTACGCAATACCCTTGTGTTATCATCAGACATGCCTACTGTGACTTTCTGACGAGTAGCCTTGAGATTATCGTAGTAATAAACCGTTACGCCTGAAACGTCATCTGCCCCATCTGTATCCAAGAATCTATGTGAATCCCCTTCTGCCCTTGTGATCATTACATCTGGCAAATCCTCGCCACTGAATGTCTTACCTTCCCCTTTCGGCATGAATAATAAGAACCCATTTTTAACTGTGGCCATCGCGTTATGCTCATCTGCAATCCGAGTAACGAGATTTGCATCTGATTCATTCTGATCAAGATGGGGCAATCGAATAGAGCCCAATTTTGGATTTATCTTCGGTACTAAGCCATGATCATTGGCAATAGTGGTAACAATATCCGAGATCGTTTTGTTATGAAAACTTCGCTCCTTTTTTTTCTTGAACGCGGTTTTAAGGTCTGCAGATTCACCTCTTAAAGTCAGCACATCAGGCGATCCAGAGTGTCCTCGCTCTTTAATCGTATATTTGCCTTTGTAAACTAAACCCTTATTACTCCAGCCGATCCATGCCTCCATGACCGCCCCTTTGGGCGGTATGTCGAGTAAGCCATCATGATCTGACAGCTCTACTTCAATTGAATCGCTTTCAATCCCACGATTATCAATAATCCGGAGGCGCATAAGTCGTGCTTGTACCATCGAGCCAATATCAACCCCATTCACAATCAGTTTATAAATTGCTCGTGGATAATCGCTGTTAAACGTGTGATTGATACTCTGGCCAACATTCATTGCTGCAGTCAAAAAGCTCATAAGACTCTCCCAATAATGTTGCCAATGACATCACCTACGGTTACACCTGCAGACTGTGTTTTTAGAAGCTTGAGCGAAAACTCAACCTTTTTTGGTAACCCATCTTTATAGAAAATCGTTTGTGTTTCTTCTACCGCTTCAATGACGCATAAACCATAAATTTTACCCGTGCCAGCGATTAGGGGATAAGCTTTGCCGGTGTCGCCCATCACCCTTAAAGCGGTAAGTGACATTTGAGAGCCGAACTCGGGGACAATAGAACCATCCAAGGTAAATACATCATCCCCCTTGCCAGTAAACTGGTAAGCGGGCATTGTTCCGAAACGGCTGTTACTCGCGTGGTTCCAAGTAGTAGAGCGTTGTAAGCTCTGATAAGTGGCAGTCGGTATAGAGAATACGAACATGCCTAAAATCATCATCATTGGTATTAATCCTGATCTCTAAATTGACTGCGTGCGCGTGCAAATTTCTGTTGTTCTCTACGATTCAGAATGTTTTCAAGCATCGCTTCCAGTTGCTGGATACTTTGTCCTGGTACTTGCGGAATCTGTATCGTGATTGTGTCCCCTGCAATCGAATAGTGATTCGATTTAGACGGTGGAGAAATTGAAGGAGTCGCTTTAACTTTATTTAATGCCGGAGTTACATCAATCTTTGAAATTGCTGCAGCTAAATCAGGGTTAAATAACTTTAAAACGTGCTCAAATTTGGTCTTTAACTCTGGAAAGTTTTTATCAATATTTAAGGCCGGTATGACGTCGACCGTCGCCGAAATCGCATTAGTGATTGGCTGAAAAACTTTTAAGAAAGGTTCAAATCTCTCCTTTAAACCGGGAAGATTCTGATCAATATTGAGCTTAGGAATAACATCAATCACCGCTGCTGCAGGATTCAGGTTTGGATTAAATAACGTGATTACACGTGCAAACTGATCTCTTAAGTGAGGAAAGTTTTTATCTAGACCAACACCCAGACCACTTATGATGTGCCCACCTAAAGCAGCCATCACCCGTGAGGGGCTATGGATATCCATTCTTTTCTGCATAAAGTCAGGCATGAAGTTGTTAATGTCCGTCCACGTGCTCTTCAACTTCTGAAAACCGGATTTAATGCCATCAGTTAAGCCTTGAATAATATTCAGACCTAAAGACATCATGCGACCATACAAACCGGCCAGAAAATCAAATACCGTCTGAAAAGCTGCCTTGATATACGGCAAAGGCGAAATCATTGAAAAGAGAGTACAAATCCCCTTCCATGCACTTGATACAGTCAGAGTCACAGTATTCCAAATTCCGGAAAGGAAGTTTCGGACATTATTAAAGGCTGTTGAAATAACAGTGAAAATAAAACTCACACTTGTACTGATTGTTGAACTTATTCCCTGCCAAACCACAGCAATAAAGTTACTGGCCATAGTCCACACGGCAGTAAAAATGCTGGTTATTGCGGTAAACCCTGTTGAAATGAAATTACCAATCGCAGTCACATTAGCAGAAATAATATTTGTGACGGCATTCCAGATCTGGGAGAAGAATCCAGAAATTGAACTCCAGTTCGCAATAATTACTCGCGGGATTCCAATAAAAGGAATTAAGAATGTCAGTAATGGATTATCTGCAAAAGTCTGGTCGATGCTTTGAATGATCCCTTTAACGAAATCTATTCCGGACTTGAACGCTGCTTTTACTTTATTCCAAATGCCACCAACGAATGTGGCCAAACCGCCCCACATTGTTTGAAAGATGTTTGAAATTGCAGAACCGGCTGTTTTGAAAATTGCCTTAACAGACGTCCATAAACCAACAAAAAACGGTTTTAGCGCGTCCCAGTGTTTATAGATTAAATAGGCTGCAGTAGCGATTGCAGTAATGGCCAAGATGATTGGATTTGCCAGCAGCAAACGCCCTAACCATAGAAATGCACGTCCCACACCTAAAAAGGCAGCTTTGAGCAGTCCAAATACAGAAGGGATCTTACTGAACACCTTTCCCATTGCCGATCCGCCGGCTGCAGTAGAAGCCATAATCAAACGCAGGCTTAACATACTTAAAATTAGTGGCGAGAACACCACTAAAGCACCGCCAATCGCTACAAGACTGGCAGCGATAGCGATTAGCCCTACACCAAAGGCTTTCGCGTAGGTCGGGTTTTGTTCCATCCATCCTGTGAACTTTTGGAATGCACTTGCGGCATATTCAAGTGCGCGAGAATAGACTGGTAAAATTGTTTCACCAAAGCGTAGATAAGCATCATGTAATTTTGCTTTGGCCTCCAGCTCTTTACCCGCAGCAGTATTTGTCGCTTTGGCATATAGCTTGTCGATATTATCCGCGCCAGCATTCATCTTTGCGCTTTTATTGATAATATCTCTCTGAAGAAACATATCACCAAATAGGTTTGAGGCCGTCCGGTTTGTAAAAATACTTCCGATAGCATCGAGTACCTGGTCTTTTGTTTTAATCCCCTTCTTGGCCAGTTGAGGTAAAAGAACCTCTTCCATCCATGCAAACTGGTCTTTACGGAAAAGATCAGCACCTTTAATCGCACCAACATCAAGAAAGGCAATTTGCCCGGCTTTGTCATGTTTTAATTTGCTTGGATCTTCAATTAGTCCTAAACTCGCCATATTGTTCGCAGCACGCTTTGTGGTTCGGCCTTGATAGATATTTTGGTACGCTGACATTGCTGCAGTACCATATCGGAAACCACCCCACTCTTGAACGATACTCTCCATTTTATAGTAAAGAGCTTCATCAGACTGTCCCTTCACTGCAATACCACCGGTTTTGATCGCATTCAACCATTCATTGGCTTGAACACGTCCACCAGTCGCGTTAATTACCTGTTGAATTTTATTCGCCTGATCTAGAAAGGCCTTCTCGCTTTTAAGTCCGCCACGTAACTCAATGACTTTGAGCATATCCATAAACGCCCTTTCATTCTCCTCCCCTTTCTCATGGCCGAACATGGCCTTATTGGAGAATTTCATCTTGGCCAACGTTGGTAAAACCATCTCGGCATGATGAAGATCAGAGAACACCGTAATACCATCACGCATCAACTCCATATTGTCGTGAATGGATGTCCCGAATGTTTCGAGCGCCTGAGCAAACCGGATAGCCTCATTACTGACTTTGTCCCCCAAGCCAAGTGCATGAATGCGGTTCCCTTCAATATCTACTCGTTTAGATTCGTTAATTGGCTTACGCATCATAAACAGTGCACCAGCTCCGGAAACTGCAGCTCCGGCACCATACATGGCCATAGCTCTGGTATTACTAAATGACTTTTGGTGGGAGTCCTGCAGCATCTTCATCCGCTTTAAACGCAGCTCCTGATCGACCATGGCCTGATTTGCTTGAGCAATCTGATTGCGTAACCGGACTTGATGATCCGCAAGACGATTTGTAGATAACCCTGTACTATGCAGCTCCGTTCGTGTGCGCTGTAATTCAACACGGCTCCGTTCAAACTGCTGTTTCAGAGATTGGGCTTTTTTGACTGACTGATTAAATTCTTTGGTTAAAGCATCAGAGGGGTTTGTCTGCATTTGTTGACGAAGTGACTTGATTTTAACTTGCAAGTCATTCAATGCTTTGGATTGATCTTGAACCGCCTTTTTCTGCTTGTTATAGCCATCAATTTTTTTCTGTTGATTATTTAGGGATTTAATTTCATCTTTTGTCTTTTTCAAAGCAGCAGAGGCAGCATTACTGCTGCCTAAGATTGCTTTAAGTGCTGGACTTAACTGATTTTTACCCCCAAATAGAACTTCTAATTTCAACTGCTTCATTCGGCATCTGATCCGTTTCGTTCTATTGCCTTTTGATGCCATTCCATCAATTCAGAAAGAGACATCTCGTCATAAGTCTGTGGCGTCCAGTTGAACACCACAGCAATGTTGGCGATTGCGTCTTCTACTGTTGGAGTGCAATTTCCGCACGCACTGACTTCGGCTGCAAAAAAGTGATGATCGCACCACCCATTTGAACAATATCCACTGGATCAACAACCGTATTTAATTGATGGGCTGATAAAGTTGGAGAGGTGCATAACGGCAGTAATGTACAAATTGAGTTCACATCACCATTGAGAATGTCAGCGATACGTACCTTACGAAGCGCTGGCACAGAAGGTTTACGGACTAAAACCTTTGTGATTTCCTGTTCACCAATTTTGAACGGTGAATCTAATTCAACAGTTTCTACATCAGGATTTTGTAGGGCTTCTAGGTTTTCGATTTGCTCTTGAGTTTGCATGTTTAATTCCAAAATTTAAGTAATAAAAAAGCCTCCTGCAGGTCGACTGCAGAAGGTAAAGACGTTAATGGCCAATGTTTTTACGATGCTGGGCGTTACGATCCACACCATTAACCATTTCAATGCCAAGCGGGATATCAATTTCGACCAGGACTTTCCCATCGATGGTGAGTTTGTAATACGACCAGATGAACTTCATGGTCTGTTCCGTGTCGTCACCGGCTTTGGAGTTACCAAAATCAATTTCTTCAAAACGGCCACGGACGACCATTTCGAGAGCTGAAGTTTCTCCGGTATCGTCTCGCTGATAAGAACCGGCAAAACGAAGACCAATTGCCGAAACCGTTGCAGCACCGTACTGACTGATAACGAGAGGATCTAGTCCACCAAGTTTAAAAGTGAATTCGGTCATGTCATCGGCAAGACCGGCATCCCATTTGACGTTGCCGTTCATACCACCGCCACGCCATTCTTCTAACTTGCGTCCAAGTTTCGGCAGCGTTACTTCACCGGTTTGACCAAGGTAAGAATTACCTTCGTTAAACAGATCCATCATTTTTAATTTTTTAGGTAAAGCCATATTTTTTTCCTCCCTATGCGGTCATTCGTGATGCGAAGTCGATTAAGTGACGATCTGTAATGCGCTGCCGCAAAGTGAGATCTTCAAGTGGAGGAACTGGTGTATAGTCATAATCCAGAAGTAAACGGCCAGATTTAAGAGACTCTTTTGAGTTGACTGCCGGATCAAACCAGCACTCGGCATCAATGATTAGACCTTGTAGCTTCAAATCACGGAACTTAGCGTTAATGCCTTCTTTGATGTCTTTGGCAAGGGATGGATGTAGAGGTTTATCAACTGCCCACATATGCCCTTCAGCCATGGTGTCCGCAATGACTTGAGCAGTACGTGTATAGTTTTCAAAAGCGAAGAGTGGATCGGCTGAACAAGTGCGGGAACCCCAGAATCGAAAACCATCACGCTGTATCAGTGTTGTTACTTCGTGACTATTCAAATAACCAGCATCAGTATCGGCTGATTGCAACTGCCAAAACACGTCTTTTGAAATACCGGTGACGCCATTAACTGGAATGTTGGAAATTGTTTTATGCCAGCCAACGTCATTATCGATCTTTGCTCGAAGACCTAATGCACGGGCAGTGGCATCAAAAGTTGTAGTTTTAGAAGTGACAGTATCAAAGCCCAAAAAGTCTGGCCATAGAACCATAACTTCCCGTGCACCAAGGGCAGCACGATAGGCTACCGCTTCTTCTTTCGTGTTGCAGCCGTATGCACTGACATAAGCAAATCCACGAAGCTTCTGTGCGATGCTGACAAGCCCTGTTGCAACATCTGGAGAATCAAGACCAGGTGCTCCCAAAATCCGCGGCTTAACCTTTAAATTTTGCTCTGCAGTCAGCAATGCTTTCATGCCGGTGTATTTGCCATTTACTTGGCCACCAATAACTGCCGTTTTCTGTTCTGCCGGAGTTTTTTTCTGCTCAACACGAACAACAACAACGAGAGCATTCGTTTGATCTGCAATCGCTTGTAATGAACGAGCTAAGGTACCCTTTTTGCCCGCCTTTTCTACTGAGCCTTGTACATCTGTTACCAGAACGGCCGTATCTAAAGGAAACGTTAAAGGATCAGCATCTTCCGCAGTAGCGACCATGCCGATCACTGCCGTTGATAGAGTCCGGATGGGGCGAGTTCCTCCATCGAGTTCAATAACTCGCACCCCTCGGAAAAATGAATCTGTAGCCATAAAAAAAGCCTGTAATCAGTTGTAATGTTTACGGATCACAGGCTTACAAAATGTTGTAGCGATGTCAGTTCGCTAGATTTGTATGTGAGTTATATACAAAAATTTATAGCGTTAATGCATATCCCCATAACTCATCAATCTGTTTAGTCGTCAATGAAAGTAATTCATGCAACATATAAATCACGGCTTCATCAGAACGATAAAACTTTTCAGACTCTGCATATTCAATTTGAATACGCATTTTCAGCTTTGGATCATCAATTGCTTGAATTGCAGTTTCCAGCATAGTAAGCAAATCATTTTCTAACAAAGCCAGTTTTAATTGCCGGCGATCTAGTGCTCCAAACTGATCGAGTCGAATTCGCTCACGCTCTTCTGCACTCAAATATTTTTCAGCATTAATATGCCGGTCAATTTCATCATCCGACATTTTTTTAAACTTACTTGTGATAAGAAAGTCTTGAGAGCCGTCTGCTTCAAAAGCATGGACTTTTTGCGTTTCAAGATTTCGATAATATTTCATCATGCTAAATACTCTACCCACTTGATAATGGCGCCTTTTGGCACGCTATAAGTGCCCCAAGGGCGAACCATTGCTGATAACGTTGTTAAAACAGAACCACCTTTACCAACGTCACACCACAGCTCTGCTACAGTTTCATCATCAACAACAATATGTATGCCGCCATCACGATCTGGAGCCTTAATCACAACATTTAACCACAATGGTTGATCTCGGCTATTTGTATACAAAGTATTGGCAAACCGGCTACCCGTCACATTACGTGGACGTTGATTTTCACCTAAAGAATTGGTTGCGGTACCATGAAAACGTCCATAAAAATCTGGTGCTGAAACGCCTCCTGTAAAGGCTGCTCCAGTCTCTGTAATAATACGTTCCCAAGGCTTTTCAAAGCCCACTGCATCTCTTGCTGATCGATAAAATAAACCGCCATTCCCGTAGCTTGCTTGAAGTTGCAGGGCTCCAGTCGATCCGTAACCTAAAAACTGTGTAATTAAACGAGTAGCCCCACCTTCCAGTTTTGTATAAACGCCCGATTTTGCATTCCAGGCTACGTCTTCATTTTGTTTTAATGATGCAAGCGATCCTTCAGCAAAAAACTTGGTGTCATCATTTGAACCAACTACTGTCCATTCACCCCAAGTTGCAATATCCCCGTTTGTATTCCAGCTTTGGCGGACAGCAATAACATTGTTATTTCCTCCGCTTCTGACATGTGGATAATATGTTTGATGGCAGCATCCCCCGGATCTATATACATGCAAAATTCCATAGCCATATAGTCCAGCAATTTTCACTTCAATAACGGTATGTTTACCATCGTAAACAGCTTTATCAACCTGAGCCAAAGATGTAATGGTCTGTTGATTTAACAGAGGTGCCTCTAAGCTAATATCGCGTGTACCATCAAAGTCCACTCCATTAAGCTTACGAGGTGAGGCAAGTTTAGTTGCAGTGCCTGCGTTACCGGTAATGCTGCTATCAGTGAATGCGAACTCGCGCCATGCTCTAAATGCACCATCCGCAGTTACACGAGAGCGCAACATCATACGGTTTTCATAGGCAGCCAAACCGATCTGAGAGTTCCAGGCCTTGTTACCAATATTTATTAATTTTGTAGCGCCTGGGAAAGGGCTATCCGGTGGCGCAGAATTATTTCTCATATAGAATGAGTTATCATCAGTAATCTCACTGAAATTCTTTCCAGTCGGCCAAACTACCGTTTTGCCCAGCCCATAATCACCATGGTTAATCTTATTTTCATCTAATAACTTGCCTTGTTTTGCAGTTAAAGCATGAGCTACAGATGTGCTATTAAGGCCATCATGTAATTGGGTAATACCCGTCTGTCCCGTAGTTGCCCGACGAATAGGCACTGTTGTAGCAACAGTCGCAAGGCCTTTAGCATCAAAGGTCAGAACTGGAATATTAAGCGTATCACCATATGTTCCTGATACAATTCCAGAGTTCGCAAGAGTTAAAATACACGATGAATTTGCAGAGCCATTAAAAGAAAATGCACCTGAAGCGGCTCCACCAAAACTGACAGTACGAGCAGTTTGTAATTTCGTTGCAGTTGCAGCATTTCCAGAAATATTACTATCGGTATAAGCAATTTCTTTAACTGTATGCCAGCTATCCCCTTCAAAAGAACCACGATAATGAAGTAAACCTTGACTAAAATTCTTGGGGAAAAATAACCCGTTTACGTCTCCCCCTGTTTTATCTCTATATGAATTTAGTACCAGGAAGTCTCCATAACGAGAGTTGACCTTATCTGTGTTTAGTCCTCCTTCGCTTGTGAAATAGATTTGTGCACGGCCATTATCGATTTCATTCGGTTTAAATATTCGCTTATCAGTAACCACACACTGTACTGCTTCATCTGCACGGCCCTTGAAATTTCCATAAAAATCACGACCAGTAAAATCACCGAAACCATTAATTGAGGCAACGTTTCCGGACGTTACATGCTTAAAGATCCACCCTCGATTTTGATCATTTGCTGTCGTTAGATATGTGGCCCAATCCCCGACGACTTTACCATGCTTACCAAATGTACCGGTTCCAGCAAAAGCCATACCATAGGAGGGCATACCAGTCGCTGCGCCATTATAAAGTGAGATACCTAGACCTGTGGTTGAATCCTTATTATTGACACCTAAAGCCGGTGCAGTGGTAACGACCACATCACTTGTACCATCGCATTCAACTCCATTGATTTTAAAGGGCTTTGCAAGCTTCTTAGCAGAGTCAACCAAGCCTGTCCCTAAAATTTCAGGAGTAGAGATCACGGTATAATCAGAAAGATTTGCTGAAGTCTCAATTGACCATCCTTCAGCCCAACTGCCTGGGTAATTAAATGAAGCAAGAAGCTCCCTGATCCAGATTGTTGGATATAGCCAACGCGTTTTTTCATCGCCTAAAACAATATGTAACTCATCTTCGGCATTACGAACAAAACGTACAGTTTCAAAAGGTGCTCGCCCATTGACTGTGGCAGAAGTATTTAACCAGCTTTTGGTAGGAGGATAATGATAACCTGCAATTTCTGCTGTCCACGATGTATTATTCGCATAGTTAAAGCCTTCTATGCTCATACGTAACATTGTTGAAGCTGTTTTGGCCAGTTTGGCTGGAGGCTTAATGATGATCGCACCTGTAGCTGAACCGGCATAAAAACTTGCAAGATCACGATATTTAACAATTGATCCGAGCTTAGTGACCTTATCAACTTTCTGTTCATTAAGTGTATTCAAAGCATTCGCTGTAGCTGCCTGATTTTTACTTGTACTTGTAGTTGTATCATTAAGCTGCACAACACCTGAAGTCGTTGTCGAGGCATTGCGAATAGGTACTTTTGTTGCAACGGTCGCAAGACCTTTAGCATTAATTGTCAAAACAGGAATATTGATGGTATCGCCATAAGTACCTGGCACTACTCCTGAATTCGCAAGAGTTAAAATACACGATGAATTAGCAGAACCATCATAAGAAAATGCTCCAGTAGCCGCACCACTAAAGCTTACTGTTCTAGCAGTTAAAAGTTTTGACGCTGAAGCAACATTAGAATCAGTAAGCGCTACTTGTTTCCATTCTGTCCATTTAGATTGATACATTGATCGAACATAAATGAGTGATGAATAATAAGCTTTCAAAGTTTGTGTAACGCCTGCACTTTTTTCTACATGCAAACAGAAAGCAACCTTCACAGGACAGTTTTTTAATGTGGCTGCGTGAGCAGTCATAGGACAATGAAAGAAGCCTTCTTGATCATAGTCGTTTAAATCATTATCACTAGAAATACGTTCAGAGACCGGTTGAACCAAGATGTCGGAAGTTCCATCAAATAGTATATTATTGATACTTCGCGCTAACTCCAGCTTCGTCGCACTGACTGCATTTGCAGTTTTAGCCAGCTTTTCATCTTGTAGCTTTTTACCCTGTTTTGCAGATAGTGGCTTTGTACCATCATTTGTCGTTAAATTATCAATAATTTCACTACGTGGCACATAATTGGTCTTTACCCACTCTCTGGTCGCATAGATTAGGGAGTCATCTAAATATAGAGCCAAAACTTCCGCATTTTGCACATTAATCACAATCTTAATTGCGACTTCCCGGGCACCACCTTCATCGGGTAACGGCTTTAATGTTGGAGGATAACTTGCGTTAACAACCATAGTTTTATCAGCATATAGGCCAAGCTCACGAATATAAAATCCGCCAACTTTACTTGGGATAATTGCTTCACAAATTACTTGATTTGTGTTGTTTGGATTAATCTCAACAACATTTAAAGCAATACGTGCTTTCTCATTGACTAAAGCAGTACGAGTTTCAGAGGGTACCGGAACAGATCCTTTACCATCCCCCACTGCAATATGGGTGTAATTGATTTTATTTTTAACGGTTGCACTGGCAATCAGAGCTTTACCGTTGTTTGTTAAAATACCTTTATAAGTTGCAGCCATGATTTACTCTACAAAAATTGAAACGGTTTCTGCCCCATGACAGCCGACTGCGATATGGGGCATACAAATCGGTTGGACATTGATTACTAGATTCGTTAAATGGCGACTGACCGGCTTTGCATCCTTGATGAGCCTGTTTACTTCTGCATAGGTTGCTTCTGTTAATTCAAGGCCATTCAGATCCAGCGACATTGTGAATGTTCCTGGTGCAGCTTCTGGCTTTTGATCAAACCATTCCTGAAAGTCACAGGTATAACCAAATTGTGCGAGAACCTCTCGAATAGCTGTCCTTGTTCCCTTAATCTGGTGCTGACGGAAAGACTTTTTAATCAGTTCACGTTGAAGTGATGGCTGCCAGTCCGTGTCCCATGAATCCACGGAATACTGCCAAGCCAAAAACGAAAGGAATTCATCAGGCGCTTGATCAATTGATGAAATCGTTTTTATGTCGACCGGCAGTTCCATATTTTTTGAAGAAACTTCCGAGACATTACGATCAAAGGCCGTACTATTTGGAGGAAGTAAATTCTTCATTCAACACCACCAATATCCAGCTTAATATTGGTACAAAATGAGGCTTGTTCCGGTGTCAAAACAACATCAGCTTTTGGACTGATTAACTCAACACGGTTGACACCTTCAATATGCAAGGCTGCATAAATCGCAGAGAGCCGAATTGAACGCCCTAATCGTTTTTGTTTAGTTGCATAAGCTGTGACATTTCGATAGGCCTGTTGAAGTAACGTTGCAGCCTCTGGATCTTTACCAATAAATAGCTTGGCATTAATTGAATAATTAACAATCTTTGCCGATTGAACTGTAGGCCGGTCTCCCACCGGCCTTACATCCTCTTTATTCAAAGCCCTATTTACAATTGCGACTAACTCTGGGGATGCTGCCCCATTTTCTGAATCAGCTTGTAAAATGGTTACAGTGACATAGCAAGGTGCCGGAGAAATTACAGAGACATCCCCAACACGTCCATCCGCATCACGGGCAAATTTTTTATATGCTGATTCAGGGCCGGCAACGGACAAAGCATCAAACGCCAATTGAATACGCTCACGGAATACTTCATCACTTTCCATAACCGCTGGAATTGGTGGCACCTTTGAATTATCAGCGGGCTTTATCACTAATCGTTTAACGTTATAGTTAGCCCCGACCTGATCCAAGTCGTTTCCTTTCGCAAAGGCAAGTAATACCGCACGTGCAGCCGTATTGATTCGATTACGCAATACAACTTCACGATAGGCATTTTCCTCAAGATATTTTGTTAAAGGCTCACTTTCACGTTGTAAGACTGCAGTTATCTCTGCCCTCTCATCTTCGGAATGTTTAAGAATCAGATCCGTTTTCCTCTGCTCTAAAATTTCCTCATACTCAATTGATTCGATAATATCTGGCGGAGCAAGTTGGCTAAAATCGACACTCATTTAGATGCCCCCATATTTAATGGAATTCTTAAATTCATTTCCTGTCCCGTTTGCTGGTAAATACATTCAATGTCAAAAACCAATCCACTACCCTGTACAGAAACAAGTCGAATGTGATTAATGCTGATTCTGTTCTCCCATGTGGAAGCAGCTGTAAAAAGTGCGCTATAGCATTTCAAAACAAGGCTATCGTTAATTGGCTGATCCAATAGTTCAGCGACAAGTGAGCCATACTCTCGACGCATGATTCGAGAGCCGATAGGTGTGGTTGCGATGTCAGCAAGTGATTGCTCTATTGAGGCTTGTATCGAATTGAGTCGCTGGCCATTATTTTTATTAATCATGGAACCGGCCCCTGCGAATTTTCATTACCAGCCTTCACACCAGATGTTTTGTGCTTCTTGAGAGAAATATTCCCAGCGATCACATCAGCATCAGAGGTAATGTTTTTGGTGGAATGAATACCTCCATCAACATATAAGTCGCCTTTCAATCGAGCCTTACCGCCTTCCGGTAAAATGGCCTCAAGTAGATGGTTTTTGCTGTCATAGGAAAGGATGCAACCATCAGAAAATATCTGAATGTATTTATTCAAATCCTCTGAAACTGCTGGATTAATTTCATTATTCAGTCCACCAAATGCAACGGCCATTTCAAGAACACCGCACGGGCTAAAAACAATGACTTCCTCCCCTTTTTTAGGAGGATGCCAAGTTGAACTGGTTAAATTTAAATAACGGATTTCTGCAGTCGTAATCTCGCCAATTTCGACGGTGACTGTCATATAAGGTTTTGCGGGGTGAATCGTCTTGATCTTGCCCATACGGATCAAATTCTCAAGACGACGATTGATGTCTGCATTCATGCTGCAATCGTTATGCAGCTGAATGTTTATTTCATTCCTTTACGTTTGTATGTGAGTTATATACAAATTTTCTTTTATTTCACTGAAATATGTGCCAAGACATCTTGTTCAATCATTTCGATTTCCTCCGGAGTGAAACCCAAAATTTCTCGTCTACTATATTTTACAGTTGGCCCATCCTTGTCGACCTTATCGCGTAAACCAAACTGGTGGACTCCGGCAATAAAAGCCACACGGCCTGTAAAACCAATAGCAACTCCTTCAGCAGTCTTTTGAATACGCATCCATTTAGTATTTTTGATCTTATTGAACATCTTATTTTTTATTTTATTACGCTTATCCATTATGCGATTTTTACGGGGAGCAAATCGCTCACCCATTGGGTTCAATTGTTTTGTGATTCGTTTCTTCTGCGAAGTCCGAACCTTACGGCCAATTTCGGTCTCTAACTTTCTTCGTTCGGCATCACTGAGCTGCAATAACATTGAGCCCAGATGATCCGTAAGTGCTTGTAACTCAGCCATAGTTAATGCCCGAAATATTGATTTTCAGGTTCTGAAGACAACCATTCGGCAAGTAGCTCACCTGTTTTTTGGTCGTGCATTTTGAACAAAGTAGGCTCGGCTGCGGTTTCATATTTCGGCTCATCAGGATAACTAATATCCAATGTTCCATCTGGTAAACGCTGTACGATTACACGTTCAGTTACTGGAAAAGACATGGAAAGATGAACGGTATTATTATTTAAAATCACCGTTTCAAACTTAAATGCATCCTTATTCTTTCCCAAATTAACCATGAGTTCATGCTGATTAACACGAACCCATTGAAGTAAAGGTATCATCACTGCAGCCAGATCTCCTGCGTACTCAGTAAGAATAAAACTTAATTCATATTCATACTCGAAAGACAAGCCGTTCGCTAATGTACTTCGGATATTGCCTTCTTCGGTAAAAATTAACATCCGTTCAGGATCACGTCTTAACTCACTGACAGCATTTAGCATGTGTTGACGCAGGCTCTCCGGTTTTTTCATGCGACTCGTTTATCTCCATAAATTGGCTCTAATAAATCCCATGCAGCTTGAAACTTGGCTTGATAACCTAATTTTTTATAATTGGAACCGTTATATAACGTAAAGACAGTATGCCAATCCTGTTTTTTCAATGCAGCTAACAGTCCAGGCTTCCATTCGATAAATCGTAAAAAGGCTTCCATCTGGTGTGATTCACTAATGGCCTGTTGAGCAACAAATTCTTGAACCGAGGAGTAACCAAGGTCTTTCCAGTTTTCCCCCATAATCTGAAACATCCCCCAGCTACATGACATTAATGCCGAGTTCTCATGGATATTTTTTGCTAAAGTTAAGCGGGTATGTTCAGCCTCATTACCCTTATATCCCCCTGCAGCCGAGTTGACTAGATTAGGGACTTTCTTCATTTGTTCATTCGCAAATGTTTTACTGATTGCCTGTCCAAGATAAAAATACATTCGATGACGTTCATATAAAATTTTGACCTTGCCATTACTTAAAAAACCAGCTCCTTTACTTTCAACCATTCCTAATACACGGATAACCAGCTCCGGAACGCCCAAGCGTTTCGCGGCACTTTTATAATCCTCATCCTTCAAAAGTTTAGAAACTGTATTACCAGCCAAAGCCATACGAGTTTTGTCCCCAACTTTGCCATCAGCAACAAGGCCATGTGCTCGTTGTAGCTGAAGCACAGCAAATTCTGTACTTGCCCCAAATATTCCATCAACTGCAATAGGCTTACCCCTAACACCTTTATAGCCCAGATTAACAAGCTGCTTTTGTAATGTTGAAACAGCCTCACCACGTGAACCGAATTTTAAAATCAAGTTGTACTCCAAATTAGTTTTGCGATATTGCCTTTAGACCGGCAAATTAAGATGACAAGGAATAGGGCGAAAAATGCATCCCAAAAAGTGACTGGATCTTTTAAGTAGAGGATATTTATTCCCATACAAAGGAACCCGACGATCAAAGCGAACGAAAGGCTCTTATGCATAAATTTGTGAGAGTAAATAGAACCATCAAAACAGATAATTCTGATTGCTGAGATTGCATAGCAAGCCACAGCAATGAATGAATAAATTTGTTCTAAATGAGAAATGGATAAATTAAACACTTTAGTCTCCACCTTTTTTAGGCTTTTTAAATGTGCTCAAAAAATCAATTGCTTTGGATGCAATATCACTTAGAGATGCATTTCTAAGCCAAATAAAAACCTTGTCGAGAATAAGAATTGCGAAAGCTGAAACTGCAAACGCTGCAGCAGCTAGACTTTCAATAAAAAATAGGTTGTATTTCAGGAATTGTGGTGCGAGTAGATAGCCTAAAGCACATGACAACAGAAAGGCCGAAATACGTCTGGCATAGCTGCTTTCATTTGAATAATACGCTACGCATGCAGCCCCTACGATTGCCCCAAAAATTGCGTCTCCATCTACAAAAGGCATCAGTGACGCAATGAATGCTGATCCCGAAATTGTTGCCACCGTAGACGTTGTTGGTTCTGCCATTTGATTAATCCCAAAGTTGTATGGTCTGTTTTGTTTGTTGAGGTGTATCCAGATCAGGCAAGTTAATTTCGGTACCAATAGGAAGAATCACGCCAAAGTCTGCAAGTTGAGGATTGGCCTCCAGAACCTTTTCAACTACGCCTGAGCTTCGGCCATATATGCGCCAACAAATACTATCGATTGTGTCGTGCTGAATGGTTTGGGTAACTCTCATATCAGTTCTACTACCGTATGGTTTTGCCCAAGTAATTGTTGAATCGCCCAATGTTTATTGCGTCGATACTCATCAATTGTAGGAACTAATTCATCGGCATTTTTATGCCCGGCATTTGTACTGTCATAGCCCCGATATTTTTCGTTGACCTTCGCTGCCACTCCGTTAAACACAGCAGAAAAATATAAATAATCAGTCTCTGGCGTCCCATCGATCTCCCCTTTTGAAAGATCAGAAAGCTTTTCTACTTGCCCCATTAACTGACTTAGCAGACGATTTACATCGATCACTTCTTCAATAACACTTTGCCTTAAACGCTCATTTGTCACAGATCCATCCAGACGAAATTGCTTGCGTAGGTCATCAAGAGAAACTGACGGAAAAAATGGATTGCTTTTTAAAACTATGTCGCTAGGTGTGAAATTTCCATTTGCAACGAAACTCATAACTCCCCCATTAGTGCACTGGTGGGAACACGGCTTAATGACTATCACTCTGTAATGACATCACCGTGTTCGCCAGTGCGGTGCGTGGGCACTTGTTTAAGCCGATTAAGATTCTGTCTTTTAATCTGCTTCGGCTTGTTTATTTGATTGAATGGCTTTTTTCAGAAGCGTTGTAACGACTTTTAGATCCTGCTTACCGTTGCAACGATCATCTAATTGAACTGCCCGGTCTAAATAGTCATGCACTTTTTGCGCTTTTGCCTGAATGCTTGCCGGCAACAAATCATCCAGAATATTTGCTGCCTTCATTTCTGCTTGGATCAGTTTCAATTCCGCTTTACCCAAAGCAACCAGAAGTTTTGCTTTTACTTGGTCGGGCATGTCCAAGACATCAGGTGGCAAATCAGCGTTATTTACAATCTCATGTAGTTCCTGAAGAACTTCAACATCAACTTCAGCACTCGTTTTGAGTTGACGAAGGAAGGCGTTTGAAATTTCTTCAGTAACAACGACAGCCGTTTTACGATCAAACCGGTCTGGCATGATCATCTTATGACGTAATGCGAAAGCAGCCATCTCGAGTGCTTTTTTATAGTCTTCGGTATCAATGCACCAAACCATAATTTCCATAAAGACCGCATCTTGAACACTCTTATCAGCCTCTAAAATACCGTTTACATAAGGCATATATGTTGGCAATAACTCACGTTTAAGCTGCGCTTTAGTTTCAGTCGATTGGTATTGCTTTAATCGACTCCGGTCACTATTCAATTGACTAAGCTGCAATTCATACGCAGATAAATCTTTCATCGTGCCAAATTCTGCAGCCATTTCGGCTGCAGCTTTCGCACGGAATTTTTGGAAATGTTTACGTGCTAAGGACATGGTTTACGCTACCAATTTGATATTTTCAGCCATAGCTGAAAGACCAAGATCTTCAATGAAATAATCTTCATTTGATGATTCGTAGTTTTCAATTTGATCGCGCTTCGGGTTGTCAATTACGGTACGACGACGAGCACCTTCCTGCACATAGATTGAGATATTGTCAAAGGTCGTTACCCAAATCACACCCTCTGGGAAAAATGGTGCGGCATATACAGGTAAACTACCGATTTGCTTTTGGCTCATAATCAAATCAGCCGCCAGTTTTTCCGAGTTCTCCTGGTCTTTATTTACCAGTGGGAAATACTTATCCGATACAGTTTTACGGTTACAAATCACGACAAGATCAGGATTATCTTGATGGACTTCATCAATCATCTCATTTGCCAGATCCATGACCAGAGCATCAATGTTTTTATAATCCCCCGTTGAACCCACGGTGATTACATCTTGTTCTGCGCCGGATGACATCACACGCTCAGGGTTTTCTTCACGCTGTTTCTGTAACCAGCCTTTATTTACATCCTGTAACTTTGGATTTTTTTCGATGTCAGTGGTTTTCGCAATCGAGGTACCATTAAAACCAATCATGATGCGATCAAGCGCCTGACGTTTTTGAATCTGGCCACTGAATCGCGCATAAAAGTCTTTAAACTTCGCCCATTGATCTAATTTCTGATATTTGATGGCAGTATCGAAATCTGTTTTGACACAGAAATAACTACGTTCATCAAGACCAGTCGGATCTGTTGCTTGACGGTCAGTCGTACTGGTATTGGTACGTGAAGCAATCGGACGTGAGATACCTAAACCAACGGCAGCAGCCGATTGTTCCTGTACTAAATGGATATTAATTCGTTTTAGAAATCCTGATGATAATTGGATCTTGTCTTCTAAACGTTGTTGGACAGTTGGTTCAACAGCGAATTTATGACTGACACTTTCAACTTCGTTAATTTCTGCTAATTTTGCCATTGAGGCATTAAATTTTTTACGTGTTTCTGAACGCATTTAATTTTGCTCTATTCTATATTCTGGATTAACAATCAACTTCTTCTGTCATGCTGTAATTTGCAGAAGTCGGACGGGATGCTGTATTCGGCTCGCTATCAAGCTTTGCTTTCAGATCATTGAAGTCTTGCTGGAGCTGCTCATGCTGATTGCTCAATGTTGAGTAATCGTTTTCAAGTTTTGAAACGGCCACGCCTTGAGTCGCGGTTTCATTCGCAATTTCCATAATTGCTTCTTCATGTTCAGAGAATGATTGCTCTGTTTTTTCTTGCTTTTTGAACATGCTTTTTACTTTGTTTAAAAAGCCAGCCGAATAAGATTGAGGCTCGTTCACCTCTTCAAATTCCATGCTTGTTTCAATTGCTGCACTGAATAAGTTTTCTGGACGGAGCTTCTTGGCACTAAGCGGATTTTCTGCTTGTTGCGCTGCAAACTTGAGCATATCTGTACCAAGTGAAGCAGGACTATCTGTTACCGCCAAACCAATCAAATATGCCTCGCCTGTATTGGCAAAACTCTCATCAACTTCCATTGACGTAAAAACTTTTTGGCGTTTGCGGTTGAGTTCGATCAAAGCTTCTGTAGGTTCAATCTGTGCGAATAAGGCATCTTTTTGAACGCCATTGATATCTACTTTTTCAGTTTTTAATGCAGTGACATCACCATAAGCACCGAAAACACCGTCAGGCATGATTCCACGAATATGCTCAATATTCAGTCGTGCACCGTAGACGCTTTGACTATAATTTTTAGCCATTTGAATAATCCATTCGGGCTGAATCTCACGCCCGTCCGTGGTATCCCCTGCTACGGCAATACGAAACCACTTGGATTTGTATTTCTTTTCCTCTTTGCTCATTTGCAAACCTATTCGTTGAATTGATGAATGAAAAATCACGTTTTTTCGAATAGGTGCAGAATGGAGAATGAAGGCTATTCACGGCAATTTGATAGTTTTGTATATAACTGACATACAAAACCTAGAGACTGCGAAATCAATTTCGGACTGCCAATGTTTGCGTTTTACAGCAAATACCGTTTGGCAATGAATGACTTATCCCCTATAGCAAGTCTTCACCTGATAATGGACAACAAACTTAAAGCCAAGTTTTTGTACTGGCTTGGGTGGAAAATTGTCGATATCGCTGAAGTACTCAATGAAAACGAAAGGACAGTCCAGGCTTGGAAAAAACGCGAGGATTGGGAAAAAGAGAAACCAGAGAATAGGGTTGAAAATGCACTCTCAGTGCGCCTAATGACCCTGATTTTAAAAAATAAAAAAACATCTGGTGATATCAAAGAAATCGACGTTTTGATGCGGGCATATAAAGAATTTGCTCGTATCGAAAAGTATCGTCTGGATGGTAATGAAGCCGATCTAAACCCCAACATTCGTCGTCGGAATGAAGCACCGAAGAAGAGTATTCCAAACCATTTTACCGAAGAACAAATCGAGCAACTCATTCTTGCTTTTGAAGAGAACCTTTTCGATTACCAATGGACTTGGTATCGGGCGATGGATGAACGTTCACGCATGATTCTAAAAAGTCGACAAATCGGTGCAACTTATTACTTTGCGCGCGAAGCGTTGGTCGATGCTTTACGAACTGGCCGGAATCAAATCTTTTTATCGGCATCCAAAGCCCAAGCCCATATTTTCAAATTTTACATTAAGGCTTTTGCTGCAGACGTATGTGGTGTCGAGCTAACTGGCGATCCAATTGTCTTATCAAATGGCGCAGAGTTGCTGTTTTTAGGGACAAATTATCGTACAGCCCAAGGACATCACGGCAATCTATATTTTGATGAAATCTTTTGGACGTATGGTTTCCAAGAGTTAGAAAAAGTTGCCTCCGGTATGGCGATGCATGAGAAATGGCGCAAAACCTATTTTTCAACTCCCTCTACCATCACCCATGAAGCTTACCCATTCTGGACAGGAACACGTTTCAATAAAGGCAAGCCAAAAGCGCAACATTTAAAAATTGATGTATCACATAAAGCACTGGCCAAAGGGAAACTATGTGAAGACTTCATCTGGCGTCAGATCGTAACCGTTGAAGATGCCGAAGCAGGTGGATGTAACCTTTTCAATATTGAACGGTTGCGATTTGAATACTCACCAAATGACTTTGCCAATCTTTTGATGTGTGAATTTGTGGATGATGGTCAATCCATGTTCCCACTTGGGATGCTCCAATCATGCATGGTCGATACTTTAGAAATCTGGGATGATTTCAAGGCTTGGCATAACCGACCATTTGCCAACAAGCCAGTATGGGTGGGCTACGATCCTGCATTAAGTGGCGATAATGCGGGCTTGGTTGTCGTAGCCCCTCCTCTTGTTGCCGGCGGAAAATTCCGTGTTTTGGAGCGGCATCAATTTAAAGGTGATAACTTTGCGGAACAGGCCGAGCACATCAGAAACATAACGCTCCGTTATAACGTTGAATACATCGGTATCGATACGACTGGCATGGGCTATGGCGTTGCAGAATTGGTCGCCGAGTTCTTCCCAGCTTTAACCACATTCAACTATTCACCAGAAGTCAAAACACAACTTGTCTATAAGACACTTGATGTCATTCGCAATGGACGACTCGAATTTGATGCTGGAGACAAAGACTTAGCTCAATCATTAATGAGCATCAAGAAAACTTTAACCGCAAGTCAGAAACAAATCACGTTTACATCAGGCCGTTCCGAAGAAATCGGACACGCTGACTTAGCGTGGGCTCTCATGCATGCAATTTATAACGAACCGCTTGCAGGCATTACCGAACGAAACTCATCTATGTTGGAAATCTATTCATGAACCTTTTTTCTAAAGCACAAGGCTTATTAACAAATGCTATGAGTTACTTGCCTCAGAGCATTCAACAAACCCTACCCACCCAAAATACAGAAGCTTTTACTTTTGGAGATGCAGTTCCGATTCTTGATGGCCATGACTTATCCAATTATATGGAATGCTGGTTCAATGGTCGCTTCTATGAACCGAAAGTTAGCATGGAAGGATTGTCGAAAAGCTGGAAATCCACTCCTTATTTAAGCAGCGGAATTATCTTTAAACGTAATTTTTTATCTAATCTATTTATCCCCCATCCTCATTTAGACCGGATGGGCTTTGAGCAAATGGCTTTAGATTATATCTGGTGTGGAAATACTTACGTCGAAGATGTCCGCTCGCGTCTAAACAACACCATCAAATATAAACCGGCCTTGGCAAAATATACTCGCGCTGGAGAACATGCTGGGCAATATTTCTATTTAAACAATAATCATAAAGGCTACACGGAACATGAGTTTGGCTATAACCGTATTTGCCAGATCCGTGAAACTGATATCGATCAAGAGATCTATGGGACACCAGAATATATTTCAGCGTTACAAAGTGCATGGTTAAATGAATCGGCAACGCTGTTTAGACGTAAATATTATAATAATGGCTCACATGCTGGGTTCATCTTATATGTGAATGATCCCGCAGCCGATCAAAAGGACATTACTACTTTACGAGAGGCATTGAAACAAAGTAAAGGTGTAGGCAATTTCCGTAACCTTTTTTACTACAGCCCCAATGGTAAAAAAGACGGCATTCAAATTATTCCGACATCTGAAATCGCAGCGAAGGATGATTTCTCTAATATCAAATCGATTACCCGTGACGATACATTAGCTGCGCTGCGCATTCCTCCACAACTCATGGGAATTGTGCCTAGTAATGCGGGTGGATTCGGTGATATTAAATCCGCAACAGAGGTTTTTTATCATAATGAAATTGCCCCACTACAATCTAGATTACTACGATTCAATGAATGGGCTGGCGATGAGGTTATTAAATTTAAACCATATAAAATGACAAAAGCATAAAAAAAAGCCCTCATAAAATGAGGGCTTTTTTTTTAAGGTCTCATACGCTCTAATATTATTTCTAAATCATAATTAACTTTTTCGATATCACCGGCCAAATATGAATGGTCTTTCTCTTTAAGCATGGTTAAAAGATCGTTCAATTGAACCAGCTTATCCTGTGCTTTCAAAATTTCTTCATTCACCCAACTAGAACGCATATTTTAAAACCTTTAAAAACAATTAATTAACTAACTTTATGATAAGGATTTTCGCTCCATTCCGATAAGAACTCAAGCTTTTTTTGAGACATTTTTGTCGCATTAACACTTGATGGTGCGACATTTTTGTCGTATAATTGCGTTATCGTTTAAACAAGGTGGAGTTTATGAGCTACAACGAATTTAAACGGTGGCTTCTAGCTCAAGGTGTAATATTTTTACGTAAGGGTAAGGGTTCTCACATGATTATTGAATACAACGGAAAAAAGACGGTTTTCCCAAGTCATGGAAAAAAAGAGATACCAGAAGGCACTCGTTTGAAGATTAAAAAGGACTTGGGGCTTTAGCCCCTTGATCCATGTAGCGACTAAACACCTTTCTCGAATTGTTAGTCGAGGTACACAGAATATGAAATATTTATTAACGCTTATCCAAGAAGGCAATTATTTTCTGGTTAGCTCTCAAGATATTCCTGAGCTAAATAGTGTCGGTGAATCTGTAGAAGATGCACTTAAAGAAGCCCTAGATGGGATTGAATCAGCTTTTATGATTTATATGGAAGATCGTATTCCAATTCCATTACCATCCGCCCGTCCAAAGGAAGGGGAATACTTTGTTACCCTTCCTCTTTTGGTTGCAGCTAAAGTTTATTTATATAATGAAATGTTAGCTCAAAACGTAACGAAAGCTGAACTTGCCAGACGTCTCGATTGGCAACAGAAACAAGCAGATCGATTATTATCTTTGAAGCATGCGACAAAGATTGAATCGATAGAAAATGCCTTCCATGCAATGGGACGGGAGTTGGACTTACAAGTCGCCTAAACTTACATCCTTAACCAACTAAGCCAGCAAATGCTGGCTTTTTTGTGGCCTGCAGAAAAATGAGAGTGATTCTCATCTGAACACCCCCCAGCCATCACCGCACGCAGTTGCCCCACCCCACCTGCGCTGACTAAATGTGGCTGATTTACTGCAAGACCAGCCAATCACGCAACAGGGCGCAGCACATGCCGTTATTAGGGCGTTTCAATGCTTAGGCTATATTTTCGATACTGCATTTCACTGCAAAAGGTACAAAGCAGCACAGAGCCATATACAGCGAACATTCAAAGAAGCGAGAAGCAAGAAAAAGAAGGTTTATTTGTTCTTTGTCTGGGTCACATGCTCAACAGAGGTAATAAAGTAATAAATTGCCATAAGTCACTGTTTTATAAAAATAATATATATTACAAATAAGAGTAATTTTTTGTAATATTAGAAGTAATATTTTATAAATATATGATTTATAAAGGAATAGAAATATAGAAATATGACAAATATATACAGTAATAAATTACTTATATCTTACTTAATTCTTACTTATCTCTTACTTGCTATGTCATTGAATTAATTAAGCTAAAATAAATTTATTACTTTATTACTTCAAAATTTCGCTACCCCTGCTCTTTTTTTTAAAAGGCAAAAAACGGCCATTTCGTGTGATTTTCAAACGAAATAAAAAAAATCGATGGGATTGGAATGGGATAAAAAACTTAGATGGGATGGTCATTTATACGCTCATGCTTGAGGTAATAAATAAACCTAAACGATCATCTTCAATCAGCATGGGATGCTTACTAGAGAAAGAAATTCTATAGTTTTCAAGAAGATGGTCGGAGCAGTAGGATTCGAACCTACGACCCCCTGGTCCCAAACCAGGTGCACTACCAGGCTGTGCTATGCTCCGAGTGTGGGGTGAATGATGGGGCTCGAACCCACGACAACCGGAATCACAATCCGGGGCTCTACCAACTGAGCTACATCCACCACAATATTGGTCCTATGTACCAAGCGACCAAATGGCGCGCCTGACAGGATTCGAACCTGTGACCATCCGCTTAGAAGGCGGATGCTCTATCCAACTGAGCTACAGGCGCATAACGATGATAAAAATATCAAGCGATACTTCGCCGATCTTAAACTAATGTTTTACAACATTATTTTAATTGGTCGGAGCAGTAGGATTCGAACCTACGACCCCCTGGTCCCAAACCAGGTGCACTACCAGGCTGTGCTATGCTCCGATTTCTCAGCTTTTATTGTATCGCACATCGTGCGGTACGGTGTGCATTCTAGGCGTGACGCCCTGCAACGTCAACACCTATTTTTCAAAAATATTAAAAATCCTTATCAAATGTATATTTAACAAGCATTTTGCTGCTTTTTAACGCTTTAATGAGGCACTAAAGTTCAACATTCGATCTAAAGGCAATTTTGCGCGTTCCGCCAAAGCCGGATCAACGTATATTTCTTGATCAGCATGCTGCAAGACATGCAAAATTCCATCCAGTTCGTTCATTGCCATCCACGGGCAATGTGCACATGAACGGCAAGTAGCCCCCTCACCTGCGGTTGGTGCTTCAAATAATTCTTTATCTGGCACCGCTTGCTGCATTTTGTAGAAAATCCCCCGGTCGGTTGCCACGATCATCTGCTTGTGCGGTAAGGTCTGGGCCGCCTTAATCAATTGTGAAGTACTTCCGACCGCATCAGCGATGTCCACCACCGATTCAGGGGACTCAGGATGCACCAGAACTGCAGCATCTGGATAAAGCGCTTTCATCTGCGCAATGCCGCGGGAACGGAACTCTTCATGCACAATACAGGCGCCATCCCATAACAGCATGTCAGCACCGGTTTTCTTCTGGATATAGCGTCCTAGATGCTGATCTGGCGCCCAGATAATTTTTTCGCCCAGGCTATCCAGATGTTCAATGATCTCAACCGCACAACTTGAGGTTACCACCCAGTCAGCACGTGCTTTCACTGCTGCTGAAGTATTGGCATACACCACCACGGTATGGTCGGGATGCTGATCACAGAATGCAGTGAACTCATCCACCGGACAACCCAGGTCAAGTGAACAGGTTGCTTCCAGTGTCGGCATCAATACCGTTTTTTCAGGGGACAAGATTTTGGAGGTTTCCCCCATAAACTTAACCCCAGCCACCACCAGCGTGGTTGCAGGATGATCACGACCAAAACGCGCCATTTCCAGTGAGTCAGAAACACAGCCACCCGTCAGCTCAGCAAGCTCTTGCACTTCCGGATCACAGTAATAGTGTGCCACCAGTACGGCATTGCGTTTTTTGAGCTCTGCTGCGATTTGAGCGAACTTCTCTTGTTTCACTTCCGGGCTAAGGCTATTGTCCTTTGGCTCACCCAAACGATCTAAATGCGCCTGCACAATATTTTTGGCTTCGTTCGCAATTAAATTCGCATCATTCATAAAACGTCTTCTCTATCCTGCGTGCTTGCATCGCTGCAAAGCTATAACGTGGGTGTCGGGGTGATCATTTGCTTAGAATCACACTGTCCACAAACCAGCTTATAAAAAAAGCCCCACTGTGGAGGCTTCATTATAACGCAAATTTATGAGCGATAATCGGCATTAATTTTCACATAGTCGTAAGAAAAGTCACAGGTATAGACCGTGTCTTTTGCCGTACCACGACCAAGATCAATCCGGATAGTAATCTCTTTTTCGGCCATTACCGCAGCACCTGCGGCTTCGGTATAGTTCGGGTTTGCCCCACCATCCAGACAGATTTGCACATCCCCCAGCCAGACTTGAACCTTGCTACTGTCCAGATGTGGCACGCCCGCCTTGCCAATGGCCATCACGATACGGCCCCAGTTTGGATCGGAAGCAAATAATGCGGTTTTAATGAGGGGTGACTCGGCAACGCTATAGGCCACATCACAACATTCCTGGGTATTGGCGCCGCCCTCAACCTGAACCGTGATGAATTTGGTTGCACCTTCCCCATCACGCACAATCAATTGTGCCAGACGGTTCATGATACGGGCCAGTACCTCTAACACTTGATGATAACGTGCATCGTCCTGACGCTGGATTTCAGCACCACCGGCCAAACCGGTTGCCACAAAAATACAGGAATCATTGGTCGAGGTATCGCCATCAATGGTGATGCGGTTAAATGAATGCTCAACCGTGGTTTGCAATAAGCGCTGTACCAGTTCCTGGCTGATCGGTGCATCAGTTGCAACGAAACTCAGCATGGTCGCCATATTCGGACGGATCATGCCGGCGCCTTTACTGATGCCAGTCATGGTATACATCACACCATCCAGCTCAAACTGTTCAGAGGCGCCTTTCGGTGTGGTGTCAGTGGTCATGATGCCAGATGCTGCTTCTACCCAGCAATCGGCATTTAACGTATTTAATGCCGGCTGAATGCCTTGCAGCAAACGTTCAATTGGAAGCTGCTCTCCAATCACACCGGTTGAAAACGGTAAAATCTGGTTCGTCTGTACACCGGTTAACTCGGCCAGTTTGGCACAAGTCGCTTCTGCATTTTGATAGCCGACTGTTCCTGTAGCAGCATTGGCATTGCCGGTGTTGATGATCAGGTAACGTGGCGTGTTCTCCGCCAAGTGTTTTTTACTGAGTAAAACAGGTGCAGCCGCAAAAGCGCTCTGGGTAAATACCCCGGCAACCTTTGAGCCTTCAGCAAATTCAAAAATGACTAAATCTCGTCGGTTTGGATAACGTACATACGCCTCAGTTGAGCCAATTTTTACACCCTGCACCACATGCATAAGTGGCATAGTTACGTCACCAACAGCCATTTTTAAACTTCCATTCAATTTGTTATGAAAAAGAAAATGAATACATACCCTATATATGAGACTCGGAAAGGTCATCTACAACCTGCGTGGTATGTGTAATATCCCGTTTCTGCGATAGATAAAACAAATGCAACAAGTGGACAGGTTTTGTAGATAACAATGCCTTTGGTTACTTTGGGCGAAACCAAAGTAACTCGAACCGAAGGTTATTCCTAATATTGGATTACACTAAGCAAGACGCCGCCTCGCGAATAACCAAGTTACGGTTCAAGTCATAAAATATGTCGATTCATATCTGTTAAGTAGCTTATTCCAAAAAGAAATGAAAATCGAGTATTAACAATACAGATTATGGAGTTTGGCTTTGCTCTAAACCGAGTAAAATCTGCTTCTTATCCAGACCACCCGCAAAACCCACCAGTGCCCCACTCGAACCAATCACCCGATGACACGGCGCAATAATCGAAATCGGATTCTTGCCATTGGCTGCGCCCACCGCACGTACCGCTTTTTCATTCCCCAATTGCACGGCAATCTCTTTATAACTACGTGTTTCACCATAAGGAATTGTCAATAATGCTTGCCAGACCTGCTGCTGAAAAGCCGTTCCCTGAAAATCCAGAGGCAGGTCAAATTGCTGACGTTGCCCTGCAAAATATTGTTCTAGTTGTTGCTTCACTTGATGCAAGATCGGATGCTGGCGAACTTCAACCAGCTCGGCTAAACGAACCCGTTTATGGTCTTCGTTATCCCACATGACCGCAACCAGTGCCTGATCATGTGCAACCAGCTTTAATGCACCAACAGGAGAATCCATATACATATAAACCAGTTGCATCATATTCTCCTTAAGGGGTTAATTTGATGAAAGTTTCATTAACATCAAACCCGATACGATCAAAACCGCTGCAATCATGCGCATCGCGGTCACAGGCTCGTTTAACACCATGATCCCGACAATAAAGGACCCGATCGCACCAATGCCGGTCCAGATGGTATATGCCGTGCCTAGCGGAAGGGTTCGCATTGACATTGACAGCAACACTACACTTAAAATCATGAAAACAATGGTCACAATACTTGGCGTTAACTTGGTGAAGCCTTCAGACAACTTCATCGAGTATGCCCAAACCACTTCAAAAATGCCTGCCAGAACTAAAATTGCCCATGCCATGTTATTACACTCAACTTTATCAAGGGTTGGGTCGTCCCAACGTGATTCTTTCGAGGGAGGTCGTCCTCCTAAGTCCAGCAGTGTACTGTAAAATAAAAAATGATGTGATGTGTTATGTACACAAAGCCGGAAATTAAGCTTAAGTAACTATCGCCCCTGTTGCTTCTGTAAGTCTTTGAGCCATTGCCTCACACGTGCAACAAGCTGAGATAAAAACCTCCAGATAGGGTGTACAGCCTTTTTTTCTGCACTGCCCTGTTCCCTTGTCTGCGATGGCTTCTGGGCTGTGGCCAACTCGACAGGCTCATAATGCGGCATGGTCTGCTGTAACGAGGCTCCCAGATTGAGGCGCTGTAAGGCCACGGTTACGCTGTCGATCGGCGCTTGATGATAAAGCGCCAAATGTCGTGCATCCAGATCAATGCAATGTTCAATCAACAGTTCTGAAAAAGGAATGAGGGCCTGTCTTACCCGCTGTTCTTGTACCGCACCATGCATATCGGGAATATGATAGTAACTGACCCACATACTGCCATCTACCGCAGTCTGGTCGGGGCGGGAAGCCGATGCACAGCGCGGGTTTGCTCCTGGCCGGGTCACCTGGGCAGTTTTATCTCTTATTGGATTGTGTTGTTGTTCTAAAGCCATTTATGCACCATGAATGACTCAAAAAAGATACTGTTAGTATAAACCAACAGTATCCCGAAAAAGTGACATTTTAAACAAAATATCAAAACTTTAGCGTGAGTCCCGCACCATAGACCCAGCCTGTTTTAGAATCAGTTGCTTGCTGCCAGTCAGTGGCCTTGCGTCCTTTGTTATAGCCATACGCCACATCAATAAATGGCATCACACGGTTCTTCACAACTTCATAACGGGTTTTAATCCCGACTTCTGCAGCGGCCAGGCCGGTTTTGGCTGCATATCTGGATTGATCTCGCAGTACCCATTCCATTTCCAGATAAGGCTGCATAATCAGCTGTTGGGTAAGCAGGAAATCGCGCTCTGTTTCTAGCACAAAGCGCCATTGCTGATCCTCGCCTGCATACAGATGGGCATCGGTTTCAAAGAAATATTGCGCCATGCCGTGCACACCCACCACACCCTCAAACTGTTCCTTATCTGACTGATGCTCAGCGTTATAACGGTAATTTACCCCGGCCTGAACATCCCAGAAATCGGAAATATTACGGCTATACAGGGCCGCAATACGTTGCTCCGATTTTTCCGACTCGGTCTTGGCATAATCAGCGTTGATAAACAGTTTATTTTCATCACTGCCCACCCAGGTTTTTAATTTGGATTTCACCGAGCCCTTGCCGTTTTCATCTAGCAACCATGCGCTATCTAACTGAGTAGATTGATAAATCTGGCCACCATGTTCACGACTATGGTCGTGCTGCCCAAGCGATGTTTGCGACGGTTGCTGAACTGTTGTCTGACGTTGATGCTGTGAATGATCCATTGAAGATGCACTAGCCACCGGCATATGCTGCTGTGCGGGCATCTCCATTTGCATCATCTGATCATGTCCTTCATGCGCATAGGCAAATGCACTCAACGAAGAAACCATGCCCCCCATCGCCAGTAATTGCGTATAACGCTTCATTTTCAAAGATAGCTTAGTGATGTGCATGGCTCACTCCTTGAGATGATTGAACAGGGGCTTGAACTGGCGTTTTTGCATCGTCCACATTGGCAACAATCAGCTTGCTCATCATGCCTGCACTCATGTGATAGAGCAGATGACAATGGATTGCCCACTCTCCTAATTCATCCGCCGTCAACAAAGCCGTTACCGTCTTGCCAGGTGGCACAATCACGGTATGTTTATTTGGCATATCTTGCGGTGCCTGCCCATTTTCCAGTTGCATAAACATGCCATGTAAGTGCATCGGATGCGCCATCATGCTGTCATTGACAAATTTCAGGCGGATACGTTCACCATAACGCACCGTTAAAGGTTTAAAATCAGGATCACTAAACTTCTTGCCATCAATGGTCCAGATATAACGCTCCATGGTTCCGCCCAAACGAATCACCACTTCACGTTCTGCTGGACGGCGATACTTTTCTGGCTGGGGTTGCAAAGATTGCAAATCGGCGTAGCTTAAGGCTTTCTGACCTGCCGGGGTTGCCGCATTGGCCCAGCCCTGTACAGTACGAGCGCTTTCTTGTGCAGAAGAGTCTGCCATTTGATGCTGACCATGCTCCATCTCTTTGATGTTCATCTGTGCATGGGCACTATGATCCATTTGCGACATGTTCATCTTGTCATGTGAATCATGATTCATAGCGGCATGTTGTATAGAGGCATCAGCCTGTTTGTCCTGAGCACTCTGGTGCTGACCATGATCTATCTTGCTCATCTTCATTTCAGCATGCGCGCTATGATCCATAGTGGGCTGCGAAGATGTTGTAACATTCGCTTTATCTTGCGACATCTGATGCTGAGGATGCTCCATATTGCCCATTTTCATTTGTCCATGCGAACCATGATCCATGCCCATGTCTGCCATGGTTAATAAGGCACGCGGACGTGCTTTTGGAATCTGGACAGTAGCTGGAGTGCTCACTCCTTGATTCTGCAATGAGCCGATGGCAAAGCCCGAACGATCGATCGACTCTGCTTCAATCTGATAATGTGCCTGTTTTGGCTCGACCAGCACATCATAAGTTTCTGCGGTACCAATACGGAATTCATCGATAGCTACAGGTTTTACCGGCTGTCCATCGGCACTGATCACGGTCATTTTCAGGTTGGGAATACGTACATCAAAAAATGACATGGCCGATGCATTGATAAAGCGTAAACGGACCTTTTCTCCCGTCTTAAAAGCACCGGTCCAGTTCTGTTGCGGGGTCTGGCCATTGACCAGAAAGGTATAACCCGTGACATCGGACAAGTCTGTTTTCAGCATGCGCATCTGGTTCCACATCGAACGGTCTTGCCAGGTGGCTTTCAGGCCTTGTTGCTTCAACTGTTTCCAGACATCACCGACTGTTTCACGCCGGTTCTGGTAATACTCGGCAGATTTCTTCAGATTGGCCATGATCTTGTCGCTTTCGGTTTCATGAAAATCCGACAACATCACCACATAATCACGCTCCGCTTGTTCATGGGCCGCAACAGGCTGTTTTCCTTTAGGATAAATTACCAAAGGGCCATATAAACCATCCTGTTCCTGCCCCTTGCTATGGGCGTGATACCAGTAGGTTCCGTTTTGGCGGACCTTAAAACGATACTCAAAACTGCCATTCGGCTTAATGCCTTTAAAACCGTTAAAGCCGGGTACACCATCCATGAGCCCCGGTAATAACAGGCCATGCCAATGTAAAGAGGTATCCTGATCTTTGAGCTGGTTATGGACATGAATAACGGCTTCATCGCCCTCTTCAAATTCAAGCAACGGCGCAATAAATTTGCCGTTCACAGTAATACGTTGCACCGGTTTACCCGTCACATTGACAGTACCCTGATTAATATTGAGATGATATTCCTTGATTGCAGCCACGCTATAAGGCGCGAACAAAACGCTTAGGCTAGCGACAACACCAGCATATATTTTTGAGGACATGATGATTTCCTGATCTGTTAATGTTAAGAATGCTCAGTTCCCTTTTCACAAGGAGAAAGAGCCTGCAAAGACAGATCAGGTTCTAGGCGGGCGTAAAATCTCTTGCCAATAGCCCGCCAGATGACGCGCCTGATAATCCGTATGGAGATGCGTATCCAGCTCTAGCAATGGCGAATAAGACAAGCTTGGCGTATTTTGGTCTAAAGCAAAATTGGTACTTTGACAATGCGAGGTACTATTACAATCCTGACAATGCAGATGGTCCTGCATCTGCCCATCATGACATTGACCGGGACTCATGCGATCTGCATGTGAGCTTTGTGCAGCATGATGTTGCATCATTTGCTGGTCATGACAGGATAAGGTTGCATCAGTCGTTGAATGATGAGAATGAACCTCTTGTACCGCTGCAATGGCCGCACTGCTGCCCCCAATGAAAAAGATCATCAGGAATACAAACCACAGATGTCTGTATTGCTTGCGAAATTGCACTTCAGGTTCCTTGTTACCATCAATTCAGATCATTGAATGTGCCTAGCATAATTTCTTTTGACTTTATGCACAATCATTTGCCTGTTTAAATTCTTATCGACAAATCGGGCAGCGCCTTCAACCTGATCATTTAATCATCTCTTTAAGGATTTCAAACAGCCGAATAAAAACAGAGCAAAATAAAATATTTAGCGCATAAAAAAAGGACAAAAACTTGTCCTTTTTTTAACATTTTGCTGTGAATATAAACAACTGAAATCATTTTGTTTATTTTAACAACACTTTATCCACCGGGTTATCAACACGGTTATCCACCCAGTTATAAACAAAGTTATCCACAAGATTATGTGAAAAATAGGGTGAAAACACTAAACTTCTGTTGCACCCACTTGAGCCAGCTCTGCACGCATCTGGTCGATCACGGCTTTATAATCTGGCTTGCCAAAAATTGCCGAACCGGCAACAAACATATCCGCACCCGCTTCTGCAATCTCACGGATATTGGCCGGGCCAACACCACCATCGACTTCCAGACGGATATCACGTCCACTGGCATCAATGATCTGACGGGCCTGACGCAGTTTATCCAGAGTCATCGGGATAAATTTCTGTCCGCCAAAGCCCGGGTTCACGCTCATCAATAAAATCTGGTCAACTTTATCCAGCACATAATCAAGATAATGTAAGGGTGTCGCCGGGTTAAAGACCAAGCCCGCTTTTGCACCACCCGCCTTGATCAGTTGCAAGGAACGGTCAATATGATCGGTTGCTTCCGGATGGAAAGTAATGATTTCTGCACCCGCTTCAATAAAGTCACCAATCATGCGATCGACCGGCGAAACCATCAGATGCACATCAATAGGTGCTTTAATTCCATAATTTTTCAGTGCCTTACACACACCTGCACCAAAAGTCAGGTTGGGTACATAGTGGTTATCCATCACATCAAAATGTACAACGTCTGCACCTGCAGCTAGAACTTTTTCTACCTCTTCACCTAAACGTGCAAAATCGGCAGATAAAATCGAAGGAGCAATCAAATAAGGCTTGGACATGGATGACCTGGCAAACTCTGAGAAAAATGATGAAGTGATTATAACAAATTCAGCCCACTTAGGGCTGTTACAAAGTCATTATTCAAGCATTGCATACTTGCAACAACACGTTGCAACTACACCATTTTTATCTGGCCAGTGCTTTGTTATGTTAGTGAATGAAAATAGAGGAAGAAAAGTAACATGAATAGCAGTACCCATATCACCACAACTGAAGGAAAACGTATCAGCAAACGTTTGCTTAACCACTGGAAACACAAGTTTGAAGTTGCTGAAACAGAAACAGAGACAAAAATTTTTATGCCAACGGCCACCATTACCCTGACGCCGCATGAACAGCATCTTGCGGTACTGATCGAGAACCGGCAGGATGATAATGTCGCTCATCTTGAACAGGTCGTGATCAATCACTTAAACCGCATGGCCCAGCAGGAATTTGTGGTGGAATGGCAGCATCATTAGGAAACTGGAAAAAGTGTTAAATTGACGGGCAGATCAGTATTTCACTTCGATCTGTCAGTCTGAGTGAGATGAAATAAAAATAGTATTTTATTCTGGATATCATCTATGTCTTAAAACAGGGAAAGCACATGAACAATAAATTTTCATCCGGTATTTTAATCACCACAATCATCAGTCTGGCAACCATTGGCTGTAGTCAAAAATCAGAAAAGCCTGAGACGCCCGAAAAAAGTTCTGCGCCTACAGAATATCCATCAGCAGAAGCACAAACAAAAGCAGACACCTTCCATATTAATCAAGTTCCAGTCTCAACTATTGAACTTGGAGATTTTCCATTTATTCAACTCCCGAAAGGTTATCATTTTGCTCATCAATCCACTGAAAAATTTGCTCAAATGGCGTTTTGGACCGGAGATAAACTAGAGAAAGTTGAAGGCAAACTTTTTAATGGACGAATAGATGCTGAAGAAAATAACAAACAGGCTTCTTTTTTAGAGTTGCAACGTAATTTAGAAAGCGTTATTAGCAACTTAGGTGGGAAAAAAATTACAGACAGTAAAATACCGACAGACCTCACCACTCAACTTTCAGAGAAATATGGCGTATCGTATGTCGAAGGATTAGGTGATATTTATAACCACCCGACACAGACCTATGTGATTCATCAGCATCATCGGGATATTTGGTTTCAAATCACTCAAAGCGGACCTTCAGCGGGTTTATTGGTCTTAGAAACCCAACCCGTAGAAATAACCGCACAGCCCCTCTCGGCAAGCCAGTTAAAAGCAGCTCTGGATCAAAATAATAAAGTTGATATACATATTAACTTTGAAACAGATAAAGCCACACTGTTGGCTGACTCCCAGGAACAAATCACACAAATACTGGACTTATTAAAAAATGATGATGCTCTAAAACTTGAAGTTAATGGGTATACCGATCACTCGGGAGAGGCAGCACATAATTTAAAACTCTCTCAGGCAAGAGCACAAACTGTAGTTAAAGCATTGACGGATGCTGGCATTGATCCCGCTCGTTTAAAGGCACAAGGCTTTGGCGATACCAAACCGGTTTCCGGTAACGATACAGAAGAAGGAAAAGCCAAAAACAGAAGAGTTGAATTAGTAAAATTTTAATAGCCTAAACATTCGGGGCTGTCGCAATGCCAACAGCCCCTTAAGAAACTGCTGATTATTCTTTTTTTTCTAATTGAATGGCATGGAACTGGAGATGATCATCCACAAAGCTTTGAATAAAGTAATAACCGTGATCATAGCCTTTATGCAGGCGTAAGGTGAGATGCTGGCCTGCATCCAGACATGCCTGCTTGAACTTTTCATGATTTAACTGGGCAAGAAACTGGTCATCCAGCCCCTGATCAATCAGGATTTCTTCAAATAGCCCACCTTTCTGCTGTACCAGCGCGGTTGCATCATGTGCAGCCCATTGCTGCCGGTCAGCTCCCAGATATTGGCTAAACGCCTTTTCACCCCACGGGCAAATACTTGGTGCACAGATTGGTGCAAAAGCCGAAACCGATTTGAATTTGTCCGGATATTTAAAGGCCAAGGTCAAGGCGCCATGTCCACCCATCGAATGCCCAAAAATTCCGATCTGGTTTTCAGCCACAGGGAATGCTTGTAAAACCTGCGCATACAGCTCATCAACCAGATAAGACTCCATGTGATAATGCTCAGCCCAAGGTTGCCGGGTGGCATTGATATAAAAACCAGCCCCTTGCCCAATATCCCAGTGATCACCTTGTGCAACATCATCCCCACGTGGAGAAGTATCCGGGGTAATTAAAATCAGGCTCAAGCGTGCTGCCATGCGTTGTGCATGCGCCTTAATCGCAAAGGTGTCTTCAGTACAGGTCAGACCGGCCAGATAAAACAGGGCTGAACATGCTTTGCCTTCCAGTGCCGCAGGTGGCAAATAGATACCGACTTTGGTGCTGCCTTGCAGATATTGAGACTCAAGTTGATAAATCCGTTGCTCACCCTCAAAACAACGGTTTTTTTGCAGTAGCTGCATGCTCATCATCCTGTGTTTTTATCGTTTCTGTTGGTGCAATATTTTGTGCCGGAAACAGATATTGCTCAAGCTGTGGCAACATCAGTTCCATGTTACGCCCGATGGCCCATTGTGGTTCTGACGGTTCAACGCCTTGTGCCGTTTCCCACTTGGTTACCGTTTGCCTGGCTTGCTCAAAGGCTTTTTTCATTGAATATTGTTCACGCATCGCCAGATCAAAAAAAGCGCGGCCAAAATAAGTATAGTCTGCTTCATTGTTACAGCCAAAAGAAGTTTTATCGGCAGCAGAAGCGGTAATAATCAAGGTATCTGGCGATTGTAAAGCCGGAATAAAACTGCCCGAATAACAGGCCGAGATCACAATCACACGCCAGCGAATCCCTGATTTGTCCAGTGTTTCTCTTAACCATTTCGGATCGACCTGATCCAGATCGAGCGGCGCATTTTCAATTTCAAAATGATTCCGCTCGCCATGTGAGGTCATATACAGAAACAGTACATCACTATCACGATTCATCTGCTGGCCAATACGGCGTAACGCCAGTTCCATGCTGGTTTTGGAGGCAATCGGAACTTCCAGACGGGTTGCCGGATTATTGATGAGCATGATGGAACGGCCAAAGGTGCCAAAACGGGTGTCGAACTGTTCCCTGATGCGTTCAATTTCTGACTTGAATACATCCACATAACTGTCGCCAGCAACGCCCATAAAATACCAGTGGCTTTGAGCAATATCTCCATACTGGATCTGGTCCAGTGCCTTATCCAGCAAATGGCTTTGCGCATAGAAGGCATCTTCGGCAAAACTGGGCGGGGTTTGCTCCACTTTCCAGATCGGCTGGTCTTTCACAGAAAGCTGCCACACCACCATGGTGGCAATGGTTGCCACAAAGACCAGTGCCCGCTCCCACCACGGCCAGTTGAGAGCGCGTGAAAACACCCAGATCACCGCCAGACTTTGCCAGACAAATAATCCGACAAACAGCGGCGGCAAGAAGCCGTTATAGATACTGTCTGGAATAAAATTCAGATAACCGTTGGAACCCAGATACTGGATGATGCATTGTAACAGCAGAATATTGGTATCCAGCACCAGCCACAATAAGGCAGGCACCAGCATCAAACGTGGCTGGTTCATCCGTTGTGAAAGAAAAATCCCCACAATCAGGGCAATAAAAGGCCAGAGTGCATAGCCGATCAGCCCCTGGGAATTAAACTCTCCCATCTGTCCGGCCACCAGCCAGCTATATAGCGAGTTGGTGCAGCCGCCGAGGACACCCCAGATAATCAGCTGGGTAATGGATGGATGGACCACCTGCAAGGAACGGCGAGACCCCAGGAACAACCACATTCCAGCAATTTGGTTACTTTTGAAATCATGCCAGAGATTAATGGAGGGTTTGAGGTCTATCATAAAAATTCTTCGGGAGTTTCTCTTTTCAAGCCTAAACTGAAAATATGCCATCCTAATATTTGAATGTGCAGTACTTTTCCTAAAAGACGCAATGCGTGACTGTAGTGTAAGCTCGACAAGAATTTTTTAGCAATCATGCTTTTGCACTATATCACAAATCTTTACCGACAATGACGCAAGCCAAACAATCATTTGGGGCCGGCTTAGATTTAACCTTTTGGAAAATATGCATCAAAACGGCAGGCATCTCCTAACCATTGATGATCAGGTGACTGATCTGCCAGATAGACTGCATGCCGCGGGCGTTTCACGATGACCCGTTTGGCGATCTGGCTGGCTAGATGCAGGAGCTGGTCTCCTAGGTCCATTTGTCCATCTTCAGGCAGTAGCAGATGTAATAACTGCATTTGCTTTTTGACCTGCGCCTGTTTCTTTGCTGCTTGCTGGTTCTGATCGCGTTGCGGAAACATCGGGTCCAGATACACCACATCGACCTGCTCGCCTTGCTGAGCAAGCTGCTGCAAGTAACAGTTGGAATCTGCATGGATCAGCTGGATACGTGACATGAACGACTGTAAAAATGGGTCTTGTTCAGCCTGTGCCTTAGTATATTCCAGCAATACAAACAGGATCGGATGACGCTCCACCAGCCGCACTTCAGCGCCTAAACAGGCCATCAGCAAACTGTCATGGCCCAATCCTGCGGTTGCATCGATCAAGCTTGGCTTTTCCCCCAGTTGGCAGGCTCTGGCAATCATCTCCGATTTTAAACTGGCTCTTTTTAAACGGGGAATCTCGGCACGCCAGTCCGGTTGCATTTTCATGCCGTTGGCCGCAAGACTAAGTCCATCACTATCGATGACCAAGGCCATGTCGGGATTCAGGCGTAAAAAACGGGCATTGATCTTTTCTGTCACATGTCCATTTAGCTCAACCTGTAACTCGGCCAGACGGCATTTCAATTGCTGAAATACCGGTTCATATTCGGCCTGATACCAACATCCGATCTGCATTACCAATGCACCCAACCTGTCCACCATGTTGCCAAGATAAATAAACCAAAAACTATACGGTAATATGCAAATGCCGTGAAATCATGTTTGGATACATAACGAATCAGGGCACGAATCACGATTAATGCAGAAATGAATGCAACGATAATACCGACAGCCAATACCATCATGTCATTGCCATGCAGTTCATGACGCATCTTGTACATGTCCAGCAAGCCCGCGCCCATCAGTACAGGAATACCGAGGAAAAAGGAAAATTCGGCTGCGGCCTTACGGGATACACCCAAGAATAAAGAGCCGATAATGGTTGAACCAGAGCGTGACGTGCCGGGAAATAATGCCAGACATTGAATCAGACCAATTAAAGTCGCCTGTTTAAAACTAAGGTCATCGACTTCCTGCGTCACAATCTGGTGCTGACGGCGTTCTGCCCATAAAATAATAAAACCACCGACAATCAAGGCAATTGCAACGGTAATGGCATTAAATAAATAGGCTTTGACCACATCGCCAAAGGTCAGGCCAATAATCACAATCGGAATAGATGCAATAATCAGGTTCAGACTCAAACGGCGGCCCTGTTCCTGACCCGTAAGTGCACCGATCAGTGCCCCCCACAACTTGCCCCAATATTCATAAATTACGGCAGCAATTGCACCGATCTGCACGGCAACTGCAAACATATCGCGCTTTTCAACCGTCCAGAAATCAAGAAGCTGACCTGATAAAATGAGATGCCCTGTACTGGAAATGGGCAGGAACTCGGTAATTCCCTCGACCAAGCCCATAATTGCTGCTTTAAATAGCAATAAAAGATCCATAATTAACCTTAATTCGCCTTACCTTGTTCTGGAATTTTTTTCCACGCATCATCACGTAAATACACAGGCAGTGCATGCTCGGCATCAACCCATTTTTGCTGTGCCGCATATACACGGGCAATGGTCGCAATGTCATGTGCGGTAGCCTTGATCTGTCCCCCTGCCATGTGCTGTGTGGAAACCTCCACGCAGTCTACAGCAGTTGGCTTAATTAATTCTGAACCCGAGCCAACCGGCGTGAATTTGCAATATGCAGATGCTTGTTCGTAATTCAATAACTTTTCTTCATCCATTGCCTGCATCATGCCCTGCTCATCCAGACTGAAGTTGGCGATATATACCTCTTGCATACGTGCATCGAGTACGGCGGTCACCTGGGTCAGGCCAGTCTCACGGTAAGCAGCCTGTGCAAGGGCTTGCAAGCTGGAAACTGCGATAACCGGCAAATCCTGAGACCATGCCAGGGCCTGTGCAACAGCGGCATTAATCCGGACACCACTAAAAGACCCGGGACCACGACTAAATGCAATAGCAGTCAAATCGCCCAGTTGGGTTTGCGTCTGCAACAGGGCTTGCTCGGTCAAAGGCAAAATGGTTTGCGTTTGCGCTTTTGGCCGGTCATCCAACTGAAAATAGAGCTCTTGAGTATCATCAATTAATGAAACAGAACACTGCTCATTTGCAGTTTCCAATGCCAGCAACTTCATGCAAAAACCTTAGCCGAAAATAGATAAAAACGTCGAGTATCATACTCCACTCAAACAGGATAGGCGAGTTATTGGCTTTTTTATCTCAATAAAAAGCCAGGACTACACCTGGCTACATTGAAACTTTGACTTTACCATGCGGTTAAAAATTAAAAGGTTGCAGATTTAAAAAATTTTTGTAATGTTCAGCATAATGCAAGGCGCTTAAGCGCAATCGTGCCGCCCCCTGCTCATCCAGTATTTTCACCACTTTTCCCGGAGAACCCATCACCACAGCGTTATCCGGAATTACCTTGCCTTCAGGAATCAGCGCGTTGGCGCCAATAATGCAGTTTTTGCCAATGACAGCATGATTCAAAATCACTGCATTCATCCCGATCAGTGAATTATCACCGATACAGCAACCATGCAACATGGCTTTATGTCCGACCGTGACATAGTCACCAATAGTGAGCTCAATACCGGTATCGGTATGTAGCACGGCATTTTCCTGAATATTTGAAAAATCACCAATCCGTATCACACAATTGTCAGCACGGACCACCGCGCCAAACCAGATACTGACCTGCCGACCAAATTCAACCTGACCTATAACAGTCGCTGTCGGTGCAACCCAGCCATCCCAAGGCTCATGCAAGGCTTTTGGACTCAATCCCTGATAGCAATACATCATGCTAAAAATCCTTTAAAAAAATTAGAACTTTGCGACACCAAAATGCGGTGGATTGACCAGAAATGGCCAATGCTTTTGATATCCCAGTCCATATTGGAATAATGAAATCAACATCCGCGCCGTAAGTCCCCAGACAACCTCGCTGTCGACCTGCATGCTCGGAAAATATAACGACTGACGCGCAAGGCGAACTTCGTATGGTAAAGGTGGAGCATCGATAAGCTCCTGTAAGGGAACAAAGAAAATCCGGTCAATCTCGGTTGGCTGGGCAATCAGCTCAACCTGAGCTGGAATCAGCCCGACAATGGGTTTAACAGACAAACCACTGCGTGCCCGCTGAATCGGTAAATCACCTAACAATTTCACATCAAAAGGATTCAGTGCGGTTTCCTCTTGCGCCTCACGTAATGCCACCACAATGTTGCTGGTATCACTCGGATCACGCTTCCCCCCCGGAAAAGAAACTTCCCCCGCGTGTTGAGACAGTTGCATGGAGCGTCGGGTCAGCAATACTTTAGGCTGGCTTTCCTGGGTAATCGCGATCAGCACCGCAGCGTCAGCCTGCTGGATTCGTTTGGAAAAACGTAACCGTTGTTGTAAAAGCGCGATTAACGATGGTTCTTCCATCTCAATTATCTCTTGTTCTCATTTTCCTTAATCTGCATCATAGCCGAATTTTTAGCAGCAATCATAGATCATGATGCGAAGTCATTAAAATTCGGTTATGCTGAGTTATCTCTACGGCTGATGATAATTATGAGCTTTTGCGTTGCGTGCGGACATCAAACTGAAGCAAAAATTCCACTAGGTGATCATAAAACACGATTGGTTTGTACACATTGTGGCAACATCCATTATGAAAATCCCAAAGTCATTTGCGGTGCATTAGCCCTGTGGGAAGATAAAGTTTTACTGTGCCGCCGGGCCATTGAACCACGTTACGGGCTCTGGACCTTACCTGCCGGTTATATGGAATTATTTGAAACCATGGAACAAGGTGCCGCACGCGAAACCCGTGAAGAGGCAGAAGCTGAAGTAGAGATTGAACAGCTGTATTGTATGTACAATATTCCGCGTATCGGACAGATTTACGTACTATTTAAAGCCCAGTTAAAACAGGGCCTGTTCGGCGCCGGTGAAGAAAGCATCGAATGTCGCCTATTTGAAGAACATGAAATCCCATGGCAAGAGCTGGCGTTTCCGAGCGTTGAACAAACGCTCAGACATTATTTTGCCGACCGTAAAAGTGGACAGTTTCCAACACATTTAGAAACGCTCGGCACACGCCTGGACCATACCGGTTAAATAAAAAAGACCGCATTTTCGCGGTCTTTTTTTTATCTTGTCAGGATCAGGATTTAACCTTAATGGCATTACATGCCGGGATGCCCTGATCAGCAATCTTGATCGACACTGTTCCCGAAAAACGTTTTGCTAAAGCCCGTTCTTCATCTGTCGGTTTAACATACTTATTCCGCTCTGTATCATTTTTCAAATCATCATACAGTTGATTGTATGACAGCTGATAAGCCGCATAAGTATTGGACCAGGTTACAGTATTGTTAGAAAAATCGGTGAGGTTAATCCCGGAAGCCTGTCCGGCAAGCAAGTTATGAATGTTAATCTTGGCTCCTGTACCGGCAGTGAGGTTGAGACCAAACATTGCGCCATCCACATTACCGAATTTCGGGTTGGACAAGATCATTTTTACAGAAACAGATTTGTCATATGTCGAAAACAAGGTCGCCCCTGTGGTGCCGATTCTATACTGGATCTGATCATTACTGTCGGTAATGGTGCCATCCGCGTTAACAGATTTGACCGTTCCACAAATACCGGACATATCTGTTGCTGTTGCATTCGGCTTAATATCTGTGCGTATATCGCCATGTTCATCAATGACGATGCCCATATCTACAGCAGGGAACGCATTATCCTGAAATCTAAATGTTAAAGTGGCATATAAAGGAAAGATATAGGACTGCTTTGGCTCGACATTGGCAGCGGTCTTAAAGATATCTTTTGCCAGATAGCTAGAAGGATTGACCCGGACAATATCAATTACACCTTTATAGCTTTCCCCTGCAATTGTCTGTTGCCAGGTACCTAAGACTTTAGGATCAATACTATCTGTATCTTTTAGCTTGTTTAACTGCTTGTAGATACTTTCTGTTCCTGCAATCGTGGTTCCATTAATCATCTTGCCTTGCTTTAATAACAAGTCTTCTGCGGCATTATTATTGAGATTAAAGCGTAACGGCTGGCTAGAATTTATCATCTTGCCAATCTGATCAAACCATGTATTTTGTGCATTGACCTGCATTTTTTGCGGTTTGACTTTCGTCGTCAATACATAAGGAGCCAACACCAGATCATTGGTTATGGTCGCAGGTCCACGCCATTGCTGACCATACCCTAAAATATAGCCCTGACGATCAGAGATTAACAGGAAATTCCCCATTGAATGCAATAAATTGCTGCTATTCTTGGTGCAATTTGCATAGATCTCTTTGTTGCACCCAAAAAATCCGTCCGGTCTTGGTGTGGCAGAAGAGGAAGTATTGGTCGTCTCACCACCGGCCTTGGTAATTGGCAAATCGGCTTGCCACACTCCGGTATTGGATAAATTTAACAGGTCTGTCAGCAAGGCAAGGGCCTGCTCATCCGAGACCTGATCAACATTCAACCATGGTTTTAAAATACTGCTATATTCACCGCTGATAAATTCTTGTGTTCCGATATCTTTGCTGATATTTGCCAAAAGATCTTTTTTGTCTTTGCTCAATTCTGTCGGCTGAATATCGCCAGCAGTATTATCCTTTCTCTCAATTCCCAATCCCTGAAATATTTTCACCAAAGCGACTGCTACACGTGTCGTATTATCACTCATGGTGAGCGATGCCGGTGTTTTACCGGTCATGGCGATGGCCAGGTCAATCAGACGTATTCTCGGTGGCGTAGCCATTTTTAGTTTGGCAATCTCATCAAGCTTGATTGTACCCAAACTGATTTTACGCGCTTCCGTACCTTGTATATAGAAGTTGACACTGTCACCTAACTTACAAGCACCTGTCACAATATTGCCTTCCAGTTTGGTGGCAAAATGATTGACCTTATCCGTACTACAATCGAAATTAAGCCCTGCAATTGGATAATCCATTACAAATTGCAAGCAGTCATTTGCTGTTATCGAACAACTGGTATTCGAGGTAATACCATCAACGCCTTTGCCAGGATCTCCATTAATTTTTGCACTTTCACCACCACAGCCATGCAACATCAATGCAAGCGTAGATATGGCAAAGGGAAACATTATTTTCTTATTCATACACTTCTATCCTTTTATTGCTTATTTTAAAGCAGAGATCCTGATCTGGCCTTGATTGGACAATTCGCTTTCAGGCACATCAATGGCCGAAGCAAGCGGGGTCATCATTAGATATTCAGCCTGCGGCGGAATTTTTATCACGCCCTGAATTGCTGCATGTTGCAGTAATGTTGTATTGACTGAGTTATTCTTGAAACCACTTACAGCCTCCTGCGCACATCCTTTTTTATCGAGAAATACCACCAGCGGCCAATAATAAACCGGCTTTTCATTACTGGCGGCATAAGAGGCAATCTGTATATATTCAATGCCCGGTTCCAGCTTGACCACGTCATATTCAAATTTTTCCTTCAATGGCTTCCTTGGCCAGACACCCACTTCTTTTTTAGGCGTTAAGGTCTTGATTGACTTGGTATAATCTTTTAAAAAACAGCGATCATTTTCAAAAGTGGTTGCCAGATCCTCAGCAGATAAACGGATATAGGTACTGGACAATACAATCGGTACTTCAGCTTTAATATTCCGGTTCAATAACCGGTTGAGCATCGACTGGCTGACCCCTTTTTTACGCTCAATGGTTTCCATACGCCCGGTACCATCCGGCATGCTATAAAAGCGTTTTTTGCCATCAAGATTAAATTCCTGCGCTTCCAAATACTCATTATTGACATATTCCACACCATCCACCTGAGTTAACGGGGTTGAGCCCGTTGTCTCGTGCTGCACTTGTTCAACAGCTGGTTTAGGCTTTGGCTGTTCTCTTTTGTCGGGTTTCTCGGCCGTGCTAGCCGGCATCACCGCAGGCAGAGGTGTCTGAACGGGAGCGGATGCCGGGGCTGAGGTGACTTTCGGTAAACCTGTTTTTACAGCGGGTGATTGCGCGGATTGTTTTTGAGTTTCTTCTGGCTTCGCTTGCTCTGCTGGAGCGGAGACAGCCGGAACCGTATGAGAGGAAACAGGAATACGGGGATGATACTTTTGCGAAGATGTCTCTGTAGCTATTTGTGTTTCCGGCACTTTCTGAACAGAGCTAATGATTTTATCTGGCTGTTTTTGCTTTTCTTCAACTTTTTTTACTTCCTCATTGTGAAGGTTCTGCTCTGGCTTTTGCTGGGCCGGGAGAGTTTTAGGCTGAGATTGTTTCTTTTGAGGAATAATCATTGGCCGCCCATCGGGACCAATGATTGTATAGAAGCCATCTTCAGCAGATACAGCTCCTCCACTGCCCAGTATCATCAGCAAAGTCACAAGTAGCGGCTGTTTCATCATTATTTTATACATTACCATCTTGTTCTATAGTTAATGCCAAGCAAGGTTACCTTGGTATTTGTTTTGACATTCAAGCCTGCATAAGGGTTTAATAAAATATTATCTACCCCGGTCTTGTTTGAAAGGCTACTTGTGTTGGCCGGTATATCATCACGACTACGTAAAAAACCCAATGACAGATCCAGATCGGTATCCTGATCAAACCGATAACCAATCCCTAAACCAAATAACTGTGCATTATTAATGGGTACCATGGTATTCCGCTTGTCGTCCGGAATTGAACTGGTACGGGGTTCATATCCCATCCTTAACTTCAACCGGTCTGTGGCAGAATATTCAAAGCCAATTCCCCAACGCCAGGAAGACTGGAATTTCAATGGCAAAGCCAGAGAACGGTCGGTGACATCATTAGATAAAAGCTTGGCAACTTTCAATAATGAAATTTGACGGTCAAATTCGAACCTGAACTTGTCCCAGGCCGAGAAGTCCGTCCAGCCCACATCAAAGTTCATTTGTAAATCAGGAAATATTTTGTATTTGATGCCTGCCTTAAAGTGCTGTGGATATTTGAAATCCATGGCGACCAGCCCAGATTCAACATTCGGGACATACCCCGGTAACCCCAAAATAGCCGCAAGGATTTGTCCGGTAGCAGAAGAGTTTAAGCCGGCAACCAGTTGCTGTGGTGCTACGGCATTATTAATTAGATACTTGCCCTTCAAACGCATCTTTGCTTCACTTTGATAGACCATACCAAAGCTAAAGTCGTCAGTCGGCTCCCAAAGTAAGCCCAGGTTATAACTTGGACTAAGCGATTGTTCGAGGGAAACATCCATCGCCCCCATTTTGTTAAATGGGTTCATGCCTTCTTTGGCATTACAGATACCAAACAATAAGAGATCGGTAATGATATCGCCATTGTCTTTAAAAGGCCGGCATACAACTTCATCGACCATACGTAACACCCCAACCATTTCATTCGGGAAACGTAAGTCGGTTTTCATTGCAATGGCTTGATAAGACATGCCAAATGATGCGCCTAAGGACAAGTGATCGTTGACCTGATAGCCAAAAGACGGCGACAGATAGGTAATACGCTCTAAAGCAACCTGCTGTCCCATATAGTTACTCGGATTACCATCTTCCGCTCCAAAACCAGCAACTAAAGGCGCATATACTGCCGTTGCATAGGTTACTTTCGAGCCAGGCGGCTTATAGGAAATCCCTGCGGTAGGCGCAACTAAAGGTGAGTTGGGGCCTAAATCAACAATCTTCTTTAATATCGGTACATAGATACTGGCATATTCCACATCGCCATGAACCGTTCCTTTAAAATCGGTACAGATATTGGAATCAATTTCAGGGCCATCATTACATACCAGGGGGTCATCGGAATAGCCAAAAACGTTATAGCCTGCTGGTGCTGAATAATCTCGTTTAATCGCGAAATTGGCCAGAATCCCTTGTACATCGGTTTGCAAACCATCTAATTTTGCCAGTGCAGCAGGGTTAAAATGAACGGCACTGATCCCTGGAGGATCGGCTGTAACCGCGTTTCCCAAAGAAAGAGATCTCAGATCTACAGATAAGTCTTGTCCTAACTGTGCATTGGCAACAGTAGATAAACCAGCAAAGAAAATGGCTATCGATAAAGGACATAATTTAAGGTGTTTCACCATTACATCTCCTTAACGAATTTTTTTGCCAAAACCTATAATATCAAGTGGGAAAGACAGACCAAGTGTTACATCTGGCGCATCTTCGGTTAAACCGATTCCAACGGTACCATTTACAATGGTTTCAGGAGATACCCGCACGCCCAGGGCAAAGGACAGCATGGCACTACTTTGGTCAGCTGACTCGTAGCTTTCACCCTGTTTGAAGTAGAATTTTGCCCCCGTATTAAAGCTTTGCTGGTAGGACATGGTCAGCGATACATCATAGTTAAATGAATAGGCAAAACCAAAAGCGAAACCACCACTAATACCCGGATCAAAGCTCTCTAAAACACGTTCTCCACGAAGTTGATTTAAGCCAGATTCCTTAAATCCATAGTTGGCAGAAACCGAAGTAAACAATACAACAGGATCAATATATTTACGGGTACTTGCCCCGACACCAACGGAGTAATATCCTTTACCTGTGGAGAGTTCATCGATACCAATCTCATAAGGACTATCCCCGGTTTTAGTCGAAAGGCTACCAAACAGGACTAAAGGCAAACGGCCTTGTTTTAGAGGGAACGGTTCCCAACGGGCGCCAAAATTAATATCCCCTAACCCGGCTGCGGTCTTATCTTTTAAGAGTTCTTTTTTCGCAACAAAAGGCAAGGATGCAGATAAAGTGACGTTATCCAGAACACCGTACTGTACGGTGAAGGTATTGGTTAATGTATGGTTTGCATCTTCTTCTATCCGGAGGCGCTGCAGCGCACTGGTGCTATCCCCTGTCGCAATATCCACTCGGCTATCACGATAATAAGTATAATCAATATCATAGTAAGATGAGAAAACACCTTTCTTGATCAAGGAGTATTGACGCTCATTTGAGGTAAAGACTTCCTGCAAGTTGGTTTCTTGCGTTGCATCGGTTTCTTTTTTCTGTAATGCACTCGCAGCCTGATCCGCCTGACTCGTTTCCACAGCTGGAGCAACAGGATTTACGGGCGTCTCATTAGCAACACTAGCCTCCCCGGCGGTCACAGCTGCTGCTTCATCTGTTTGTGGTACCGCAGTTTCAGCCGCTGGTTGCTCATCTGCTGCGTAAAGTGTTGATGTGATTGCGCTTAAACTTAACGCCAATACACTCATCTTCATCCATGTACGATTCATTTTACTTTGCATCCTATTACATTAATTTTACTGATTTTTCTTAACTATTTCCGCTTGTAATATAAGCGCATATACGTGGTAATCGGTTTGTTATAGTTTTCAGATTTGGGGTCTGCATCCAAGACCCTACGCATGGTAGAAGCTTTATCTGCAAGTTTTTCAAACCTTTGCGTTGGGAACTGAATATCCGCGAGGGCATACCGGTTGACCGTTGCATCTTCTACATGACGCATATCAGAATCTTGAAGCGCCAACAAATTCTTTTGATATTGTTCAGGAATATCAACTATATACAAAGTATTATTATCCCAGATCTCCTTAAACCTGATCTCATCAAAACTGATATTCCCCAAGGCCGGATCAGCGACATACACCCTTCCATCTTTATAAGCTTTATATACTACAAAATGTTTAAAACCTGCGTAGGTAATCGGCACAATGGCAGGTTGTTTTAAAGCAGTTAAATCAGCAAATTCTCCCCGATAGCCTCCGCTTGACAAGCCCAGCGCAGAGACAAAGCGCTTCATATCCAACAAGGAAAAACTACGGCGCTCAATAATGCGTTGATATTCACCATATTGCAGCAGTCCGGTCATGGTTTGCTGCTCTGTTAGACGTAATCCCCCATAACCATTTAATAATGTCGTCAGGGCCGCAGAACCACAACTATAGTCGTAGGCCTGACGAACAATTCCCCTGAATTGATCTTCAACAGCGGGTTTAATCACGACAGCTTCGCGATGATTACGGGTAAAAGAAGTATTACGGGAATCCAGGGTTTCTGTGTAATGAACAGTCCCCTCTGGCTTTTTCTCAAGTTCAAAGGCTTGCGTTGTAAAGTAATACATCAATGCTGAGCCTAAAGCGATCTCTAACATAATTCTCTTTTTCTAACTATGGCACAACTTGCCTTATTCGTTTTATTTTAGTGTTTAAAAACACTACATCCCTGTCTGTTGAAGATACCTTTTTTTATAGAAAAAAACAGCTTTTTTTTAGTTTTTTTTGACGAAATGTAATGAAAAATAGAATTAAGTAAAGTTTTAACAAAGTATTGTGACTGGCCTGACATTCTAAAATTATTAGCTTAAATTACTCTATTTAAAATAAAAAAAAGCGCACATTGTGCGCTTTCTTTAGAAGAAGGTATTAGTGACCAGAAATTGTGATCATAGAACCTTTCACATTTGCAGAACCGTTGTTGTAGTAAGTTTGTAGACCTTGTACTTCAACATCACCAATTGACTTGGCATCTTGACTGCCTAAATGTACGCCCTTGATATATACATCAGTTGCTGGAGTTGAAGCGCCAGAACCTGTAATGATACGTAAATAACCATTATTTGTGGCTTCTTTACCTACAACACTTACTGCAGCATTTACAGTCAGGTCAGTGCCAGTAGCATCAGCTACCTTGATGCTATCAAGATAGATTTGACCAGCAGCACGGTTACCTACGCTACCATCACCTGAACCTTGTTTGGTTGAGCTATCTACGATACCAAGATCTTTAAGCTCCAAACCACCTTTCATTGTTGTATTTAAAGCAATCATTGCACCTTGTGGAGCAGCACCCAACTGGATGTTCGCACTTGTTAAACCGGTTTTAACCGTCAAGCCAGATAAAATTGCATTGTAGTTGGTATCATCATTACCACGACGAACATCTGTTGTACTCGCAGCATTTGACCCCGATACGCCAATTTCACCTACATAAATGTCTAGACCAGACACTGCTGCAGCAACGTTCAGGAATGCACCATTGGTACCTGTACCTTTGTCTGTATCAATCACTAAATCAGCAAGGTTATGAGATGCCAGGGCACGAGTAGTATCAAGCGCATCACCAGCTGCATTCATTGGTGCAGTGATCACAACACCATTTGCCGTTGTAGCGCCAGTACCGTTTGATTTAATGACGATAGCACCAGCTTCACCCGTACCACCAGCAGACGCAGCCAAACCATCATTATCATGAATTAAAACTTTTTCGATTTCGATTTTAGAAATACCGATACCGATATTAAGACCATCTTGACCTGTTGCAGCGCTTAGTGCAGCATCATCCATTGACTGCATAGCCATTGCATTTGCGCTAATCGCCATTGAAGAAACTAAAACAAGTTTAGTAAACATTTTCATTGAGCACTCTCCCAAGAGCATTTATTTTTTGACTTTCACTACTCTAAACTGTCCACGGTCGTTTTTTTATTAATGACAACTAGAACTTCCAATCCTTGAGTAGTTCGCTTAGCAATTACTAAATTACCTGTTTGTTATTTTATGTTCAACTCCTGTTAACTGCTTTTTAAGTACAACCCGATAAACGGCATATAAATCACTCACTTCCCTGTATTTGAAAAACGATTCTAAATCTATGTAAATTTTATTTATTTCTTATTTTCCTTAACAAAAGACCATCCGCTTGTACGAATATTTCTCCATTTATCCGCTCACCGCCACATGGTTACAAGTGTATACAAAAATGCGTTTTTTAGTATTAAGGTGACAGTTCTATCACTTGTATAAGCAAACCAGAAACAAGCTCTGATCTGCACCTGAAAATGTCAGTTTTTCGCCACACCGATCATAAATTTCCGTCCCGCGCAGGTGAATGTAGTACAATTCACCTCTCCAAATGTATCTGCAAGTATTTTCGTTTTTATGTCTTATTTCCAGCAAAAGCTTAACACGCAACTCACTTCTGCATTTGATCTTCTAACAAAACTCTATGACTTAACGGGTTTAGTCTACTTATATGACCACAATGCTCCCGTTATTGCCTTTTTACCGCAAGAATTTTTAATTTTTCAGCATTCAGCCTTACAACGTTTCCAGCAGGTCCAGTTTAACCAATATCAGAAACGATCAGACTCCTGTTCTCCTATCGCCTTTTCAAGCTTTAAGACCACGGCCCAGCCCGCAATAACTGCAACCTCTTTTAATGGCGGTTATATTGGTTTCTTCGGTTACGATTACAGTGCCGGTCAATTCGTTAACGCAAGCTCACGTCAACAGCCCGGTTTTTTCCTGGGCCGGTATACAACTTTTTTAAAGTTTGAGAATAATGCTTGGTGTTTTTATAGTGATGAAAAACAGGCTGCAGCAATCTTTGAACAAATTTGCAGACGTATTCATCAACCTGTCCATGTTCCGGTAACACTTTCACTGCTGGAACAATGTCATCCGCGCTGGAGCAAACAACAATATCTGGCAGCATTTCATCAGGTTCAGGAATACATTAAAGCCGGTGACTGCTATCAAATCAATTTGACCCAGGAGTTTACCGCTCGCGCAGAAGGCTCTGTTTTGAGTCGTGCCCAAACGCTCTGGGAACTGACTCATGCCCCTTATGCAGGCTATCTTAAAATCCAGCAGTTTGAGCTGTTAAGCTGTTCACCAGAATTATTTATTGAGTTTCAGGCCAACCGGAAAATTAAAACCCGCCCAATCAAGGGCACCATGCCACGTTTTGATGATCCACAACAAGACCAAATTTCCAAAGACAAACTCAGCCATTCTAAAAAAGATCAGGCCGAAAATGTCATGATTGTAGATCTTCTACGCAATGACCTGAGTGTTTATGCTGAAACCGGCTCTGTTGAAACCACCAAACTGTTCGAAATTGAAAGCTTTAATCAGGTCCACCATATGGTGAGCGAAATCACGGCATCTTTAAAGCCGGAAATCAATCCGATGCAAATGTTATTGTCAGCCTTGCCCGGTGGTTCCATCACTGGCGCCCCAAAAATCCGGGCCATGCAGATTATTGAAGAACTGGAAGGCGCGCCACGTGGTGCCTATTGTGGCAGTCTGGGCTATTTTAATTTTGATGGTACCGGCTGCTGGAATATCCTGATTCGGAGTATCCAAAAATATCAGGATCAGTTATCGATGTGGGCTGGCGGTGGGATTACCATCGCTTCTGAAGCTGAAGCAGAGTATCAGGAATGTTTTGATAAAATTTCTGCCATGCTGGATTTACTCAATACATGGCAGACTTCGGAACATTAACTGTCACTTCAAAATTATAAAATGTGTGTTTTAAGGGTCTCGACCAGACGCTGATTCTGTTCATCTGTACCAATGGTGATACGCAAGAACTGATCAATACGTGGTTTATTGAAATAACGTACAATGATGCCCTGCTCACGCAATTGTTGCGCCAACTGCGCAGCTTCGTGTTGCGGATGGGTTGCAAAGATAAAATTGGCTTTTGACGGCAAAACATGAAAGCCCAAAGCAGTCAGCTCACTGACCAGTTTTTCGCGACTTGCCATCACTTTGGCACATTGCGCTTCAAAGTAAGCCTGGTCTTCAAAGGAAGCGACAGCGGCCGCAATTGCAAAACGATCCATTGGATAAGAGTTAAAGCTGTTTTTTACCGCTTCCAGTGCTGCAATCAAATGCGCTTGTGCAATCGCAAAACCTACCCGTAGCCCGGCCAGTGAACGTGACTTGGATGTGGTTTGACACACCACCAGATTGTCATAACGACTGACCAGCTGTACCGCCGATTCGGCTCCAAAATCGACATAGGCTTCATCAATTACCACCACACGATCCGGATTGGACTTCAGCACCTGTTCAATCTCATCTAGACCCAATGCAATACTGGTCGGCGCATTGGGATTGGTGATAATAATCCCGCCATTTTGCTGTTCATAGTCCGACACATTGATTTCAAATTTTTCATTCAATGGAATCTGCTTGGTGTGCACGCCAAAAAACTGGCTATAGACAGGATAAAAACTATAGGTAATATCCGGGTAAAGAATCGGCTCTTTCTGGATAAAAAAAGCTTTAAAAATATGTGCCAAAACCTCATCCGAGCCATTACCAACAAATACCTGAGCCACATCAACCTGCTGCTGCTTGGCAATCGCCTGTTTTAAAGCCATCGCATCCGGATCTGGATATAAACGCAAGGCATCGGCTTGTTCAGTTAAAACATCCTGTACAGCCTGCACTACCTTGGGTGATGGCGGATATGGATTTTCATTGGTATTCAGCTTGAGTAAATTCTGGATTTTAGGTTGCTCACCGGGTACATAAGGTTCCAATTCACGAACCTCTGGACTCCAAAAACGCATTTGTTGTGCTGTAAACGTCATTTTATCTTCTCTTATTTCCGCTCCCAACTTCTCCTCAAGGGAGAGAGGAGCTTGAAACTTATTTCACCTGTAGCGTGACAAGCCCCTCTCAATTTTAAAGAGGGTTAGGGAGAGGTTGCTATGTATTATCGTGCTCGACCACGATACTCACTTCTTGTTCAATCTTTATAACGATAACGGGCCGAACGCGCATGGGCATCAAGATTTTCCTGTACTGCCAAAACATCTGCTGCTTTTGCCAAGCTCTTCACGCCTTCTTCAGAGCACATGATCAGGCTAGAACGCTTCTGGAAATCGTAAACACCGAGCGGTGAAGAAAAACGTGCGGTGCCCGAAGTTGGCAGGACATGGTTTGGCCCCGCACAATAATCGCCAATCGCTTCAGGAGTGTAACGTCCCATAAAGATTGCACCTGCATGACGAACCTGCTGGCTCATCAGCTCGGCATCATCAAGACATAACTCCAAATGCTCAGGCGCCACCTGATTAATCAGTTCAACTGCTTCGGCCCGGTCTTTTACCAGCACCAATGCACCGCGATTTTGAATTGAAGTTCTGGCAATTTCAGCCTTTGGCAATTCCGTTAAATGCTTTTCAATTGCAGCGTCAACTGCATTTAATAATGCTTCATCCGGGGTAATAAAGATGGCTTGTGCAACGGTATCGTGTTCTGCCTGAGATAATACGTCCATAGCCAGCCATTCAGCGTTATTTTCACCTTCGGCATAAACCAGAATTTCCGAAGGGCCTGCAATCATATCGATACCAACCTGTCCAAACACTGCACGCTTGGCAGCAGCCACAAAGCGGTTCCCGGGGCCGGTAATTTTATCTACGGCTGGAATGGTTTCAGTACCGTAGGCCAATGCGGCAACGGCTTGCGCACCACCAATGGTAAATACCCGGCTTACCCCTGCCAGATGGGCAGCAGCCAGTACTAATGGATTCAATTCACCATTCGGCGCCGGCACCACCATGATAATTTCTGGGACACCCGCCACATGTGCCGGTAACGCATTCATCAGTACTGATGACGGATAAGAGGCTAATCCGCCTGGTACATAAATCCCAACACGATCCAGCGGTGTGACTTTCTGACCCAAGGTATTCCCCAGGTCATCGACATAAGTCCAACCGTCCTGCTTTTGTGCCTGATGGAAAGAACGGATCCGTTTGGCAGCCAGCTCCAGTGCCTCACGAATCTCGCCACTTAAACCTTCAAATGCCGATTTGAGCTGTGCCTGAGTCAGTTCCAGATCTGAGAATTGATGCGCGGGATGTCGATCGAACTGCTGCGTTAATTTAAGTACATGAGCGTCACCATGCTGACGAACATCAGCAATAATCTGGTCTACAGTTTGTACTAGTTGAGGATCATTAACAGTTTCAAATGCCAAAAGCTCAGCAAATGCCTGTTTAAAGTTCTGATCTTGAGTCGATAAACGTCGCATCAATTTACCCACAAGGTGAAAAAGAGAGCGATAAGTTTACTCTTTTTCCATACGCTTGTGGGCAAGATAACCGCAGTATTTCCTCAGCTTTTATGGGAAAAAGCTTTTAATGGAATTAATTTTTTAATCTTAGGTATTTACATCCGGATTGTCCCAATCTGCATCTTTTTGTATCAACCAGTTTAAAGCGCCATGCCGTTCCAGAACTACTGAAGCATTTAAATGAGCAGGCGCATTTTGCTGTTTTAGCCGGGCATCAACACATGCCCAGTCGTAGCGGTAAATCAGGTCAGCTTCATCCAGAATTTCCTCAATACTTCTTAATTTTACCTGCTGCATGAACGCTTGCAATGACTGGCAGCCAGATACGGCCTGAATCGCAAAATCACAATCTGCGATTTCATCTGGATATTTCAGCTCTTCGACAATCCCTAATGCCCACAGCAACACCCAATAGGCTTCATACTTCCAGATCATATTGATGATATCTTGCGGTGCAGCGCTTCGATTCAATATATTTTTTTCTTTGACAGTTAATTCAGCAGCAACTTCAAATTTATCTAACAGATCGAGAATAAAGTCTTCGGTTTCCTGATCAAACTGATCATGCTCCAGATCACATGCAACTCGTATGACAAGCAAACAGGCTATCACCCGTTTGGCAATACTTTCGGCAGAACGTACCACGGCCTCTTCACTAGATTCGATATGCGGCAACCAGTCGATATACGGAATGGCCTGTGCCTGTAATTTCAGGATAGATTCCTGTTTACGTTGCTGTGGATTTTTCATCATTTCTTTATAGTTTGGATCGATCACCAAGTTTAAACATAGAACAAAACAGCAAAGGAAGCATCTTTTTTAATATAAAAACCTATAAAAAAACCGTTCAGAAGAACGGTTTTTTTATACAGGCCTAGAAAATGACTTAACGGGCTTTAACCGCTTGCTCAAGCTGGCTTAAAATCGGATTAAGGACCGCTTGTTTACGCTTAAAACTGGCCTTGTTTACAATCAGGCGGGAAGAAACCTTGCAGATTTCTTCTAATGGCTCCAGACCATTGGCACGTAGGGTATTTCCGGTATCTACCACATCGACAATGTAATCACCTAGCCCCACCAAAGGTGCAAGCTCCATGGAGCCGTAAAGCTTGATAACATCCACCTGCTCACCGAGGCTTGCATAGTATTGACGGGTTAAGTTGACATATTTGGTTGCGATCTTTAAACGGCCTTTCGGACGTTCCATTCCGACTTTACCTGCCGTCATCAACTTACAATTGGCAATTTTCAGGTCAAGCAACTCATACACATGTTGCGCGCCATGCTCCATCAGTACATCTTTGCCTGCTACGCCAAAGTCCGCTGCACCATTTTCAACATAGGTCGGTACATCAGAAGCACGTAAGATCAGGATACGTACTTTTTTATGTGTCGTTGGAAAAATCAACTTGCGTGATTTGTCCGGATCTTCAAGTAAGTTGATGCCTGCCTGTTCAAGCAATGGCAACGTTTCCTTCAAGATACGTCCTTTACTGAGTGCTAAAGTTAAACCATGATCAAAATTGCCCATTACATCAAAATTTGGATCATCGTTTCTTAAGTCATTCATCCTTTTACTCGCTTAATCTGAGCACCTAAACTTTGTAATTTTTCTTCCACATGTTCATAACCACGATCAATGTGGTAAATACGGTCTACCAAGGTCTCGCCTTCTGCAACCAAGGCAGCCAGAACCAGTGAAAATGAAGCACGTAAATCTGTTGCCATCACAGGTGCAGCCTGAAGTTTTTCAACTCCGGTTACAACCGCATCATGACCTTCAACCTGAATATTGGCACCCATACGTGAAAGTTCAGGGACATGCATAAAACGGTTTTCGAAGATGGTTTCCGAAATTGTGGCAAAACCACGACCAATCGCATTCACCGCCATAATTTGCGCTTGCATATCGGTTGGGAAATCCGGATGTGGCAAAGTCCTGAAACTGACGGCCTTAGGGCGTTTACCTTGCATGTCGAGCTCAATCCAGTCATCCCCACGCGTAACTTCAGCACCCATTTCTTCAAACTTATCCAGTACTGCTTCTAGCAATGCCGGATCGGTATGGGTGGTTTTGACGCGACCACCGGTAATGGCAGCAGCAGCCAGATATGAACCTGTTTCAATCCGGTCAGCAACCACAGCATATTCACAGCCATGCAAACTTTCGACACCCGTTACCACCAGCGTATCGGTATCCAGACCTTCAATCTTGGCTCCCATTTTAATGAGCATCTGCGCAAGATCGGTAATTTCAGGTTCACGTGCTGCATTACGAATGGTGGTCACACCCTCGGCCAAGGCAGCAGCCATCAAGATGTTTTCGGTACCACCCACAGTAACCATATCAAAAACGACTTCACCACCTTTTAAGCGTCCGTCAACTGAAGCATGGACATAGCCATTTTCGACTTCAATATGGGCACCCAGGGCTTCTAAAGCTTTTAGATGCTGATCAACCGGGCGCGAACCAATTGCACACCCGCCAGGTAAAGATACCTTGGCATTACCATAACGCGCCAGCAATGGTCCCAAGACCAAGATAGAAGCACGCATGGTTTTGACCAACTCATAAGGTGCAAACTGGTTATCCAGAGTCGAAGCATCTGCACGAACGGTTTCGCCTTCGTAACTAATCGTCACCCCAAGACCAGCAATCAACTTTACCAGTGTATTTACATCTTTTAAATTTGGTACATTGGTTAACGTAATCGGAGAGTCGGCCAGGATCATTGCCGCAAGTAAAGGTAATGCTGCATTTTTGGCACCAGAAATGCGTACTTCACCCTCGAGCTTAACACCGCCCGTAATTAAAAATTTATCCATTAATATTTAAGCTCCGAAAAGGCTTGCTTTGCGCCATTCGTCTTTTGTCATTGCGCGAATCGTGACTGCGTGAACTTCACCACTCGCAATATAAGAATTTAGAGGTGCATAAACCGATTGTTGACGAGCAACGGTACGTTTACCTTCAAACTGATCATCAACAATACGCAGGTCAAATTTCCCAGCTTGTCCGCTCACTGCTACTTCTGCTTCAGGGAAAGCTTCTTTTAAAATTTGCGTGAGCTGCTCACTATTCATTTCAAGACCTCTTATACAACCATTGGTGTAAAACGAGCTATTTTACTATAACTTTTTCACATAATTCAGTAAGCAGTTTCTTTTTTTATCAATAAAAAAAGAGGCCCTATAAAAAAGCCTCTTTTATAAAATAAAAATTAACTTAAAAGTGCCAGCTCATGCTGGTACGAACACTGGATTTTTCTATGTTTTGCAAGCTGTCGTTTTAATTTATCAGTCAGTTTTCTAATGGATGTATACATATCATCAGCAGTTGCCTGTGCAAACAGTTCTACCCCCGGCAAACGTATAATTGCTTCAGCAATATGGTTTGCACTCCCTTTATGCGAACGTTTGTCTATTTGATGATCTTTAGCCAATTTGATTTGCATACTGTTCACATGGTCGAGATGCTTGGTCATTTGACTAAATTTTTCTTTTATATTTTCTTCAATTGCCGGTGTAATGGTTAAATGGTGTCCACGAATTGTTATTTGCATAATTCTATCCCTCACCTTTTTCTCAGGATACAAGAAATCGCTCAAGCAGATTTAATGCACATCAGTGGTACTACAGCCATTAAATCATTTCAGCGACTCCTCTAGTGATGATTAAAAAATTCATTATTCCGTAATAATGAACCAATAGAATAGTCACACCTTAAAATTCAGATCAAGACTTTTCTTTCAGAAGATGCAGGAATATGTAACGATTCACGATATTTTGCGACCGTACGACGCGCCACCTCAATCCCTTCTTGTTTCAGCATCTCGGCAATTGCATTATCTGACAAAGGCTTACGTAGATTTTCAGTCGAAATCAGTTTTTTAATCATGGCCCGGATGGCAGTTGATGAAGCCTCCCCGCCAGCCGTGGTTCCGACATGACTTGAAAAGAAGTATTTCAGCTCGAACAAGCCACGTGGCGTCAACATATATTTGTTGGTCGTAACCCTGGATACGGTTGATTCATGCAATTCTACCTCTTCTGCCACATCACGGAGCACTAATGGCTTCATCGCTTCCGGCCCTTGCTCCAAAAAAGCGCGCTGATGTTGAACAATACAGGTTGCCACTTTCAGCAAGGTTTTATGCCGCTCATCAATACTCTTAATAAAGTTTTTTGCCTCCAGCATTTGATTACGCAAATAGACATTATCATCACTTTGATCGGCGCGACGGATCATGCCCGAATAAAATGAATTAATCCGCAACTTGGGTAAAATATCCGGATTGAGCTGTACCTGCCAATGCAGCTCTTTTTTGCAAACCACTACATCTGGTACCTGATACTCAGATTCTTGCTGATCAAACTCTAATCCCGGATAAGGCTTCAAGGTTTTCAGTAAATCGACTGCACTCTTTAATTGTTCTTTTGATAAACCTGTTTGTTTGAGTAACTTATTTAAATCATTGGAAATTAGCAATTCATAATATTTCAGTAGATTTTTTGCTTCGGCAATAAAGGGAGTCTTGCCATCTAAGGTTTCCAGCTGAATTTTTAGGCACTCAGCCAGATTTCTTGAACCCACCCCAATCGGATCTAGACGTTGAATATGCTTTAAAACAACAATAATTTCATCTTCTTCAACATCTTCATCGCTCTCCATTTCTTCTAATAAGCGTCGAACAGCAAGCAGGATATCTTCTAACTCCGCATCCAGAAAGCCTTTGTCATCCAGAGAATCAACAATGCAATAAGCGATTAACTTGTCTACAGTAGAAAAATGCAAAAGATTCACCTGGTCCAGCATATGCTCTTTGAGACTGCGTTGTGCCTGCCGGTTATCCTCACGCTCTTCATATTCTGGGGTAGCCAAAGCTGTAGATTGATGGGTATAGATATCATCCCATTCAGTGTCTACAGGTAAATCATTAGGAAGATGATCGGCATTCAGCTCAGTCGTTAAGTCCTCTGTCTCTTTGGCTTCCAGCGTAGAAAGACTTTCTGTTGAGCTCATATCTTCAATTTTTTCAAGGAGGGGGTTGCTGTCCAGTTGAAGCTGGATCTCTTGCTCAAGCTCCAAACTTGAGAGCTGTAAAAGACGTATGGCCTGCTGTAATTGAGGAGTCAACGATAAACTGTTCGCTACTTTCAATCCAACAGATAATTTCATAGTTTTTCCTTGTATAAAAATAAGCAAAAAACATGCCTATAAAAATATTTATAACATAAAGCAATGTTTGCGCCTACAAGGAAAACTATATTCTATTGACTCATCTGTTCAAAAAATTAGCAAAATTATCAATATTTTTCAAAATATGCTATTCAATTTAATTTTTCCAAGGCATAAAAAAACACCCCTAACCATTTGGTCAGGGGTGTTTCGTATTTAAAAGCTGGCGATGACTTACTCTCACATGGCAAGTGCCACACTACCATCAGCGCTAAGAGGTTTCACTTCTGAGTTCGGGAAGGGATCAGGTGG
>NZ_JSUS01000060.1 GCF_000805455.1 Acinetobacter sp. A47 | reverse complement strand
CTGAAGCCCCTGCGGGGCTTATCGCAGCCTGCGGCAGCGGCTACACAAAGCCTGATGCCGCGCCCCTGTAGCCGCTGCCGAACCCGCGAGGCTGCGACAAGGCGCGCAGGGCCTTCATCGGTCTCGAGATCGCCGCGCCCCTTCGGGACGTACGCAGCCTGCGGTAGCGGCTACACGAAGCCAGGCCCCGATCCCTGTAGCCGCTGCAAAAAAAAAAAATAGCTGCGGTGTATGCTGCACCGCACATGGATACTGCACCAGCTCGTTTAGCTCCAGCACCCATGAACTTACCGGTCATAGCCAAGCCTTCCCAGGTCGCTTGAGCTGCTACTGCCATTGCGGTGCCCATTTTATTCAGTCCTCTGTAGAATGTGTTAGCACTGACCCCGTCAGGAG
>NZ_JSUS01000023.1 GCF_000805455.1 Acinetobacter sp. A47 | reverse complement strand
TGTTTGACCATTAAACATGCCTAAAGCTTTGTTTAAGTTCTTTTTGATACCTATATAATCAACTACTAATCCGCGATCTTTTCCTTCGTATTTTCGATTTACACGAGAAATGGTTTGTATTAAATTGTGCGTTTGTAAAGGCTTATCAATATAAATGGTATCTAAGAAGGGAACATCAAATCCTGTTAACCACATATCTACGACAATGGCAATTTTGAAGTTGGATTTGATTTGTTTAAACTGTCGATCTAATTCTTTTCGTTCATCTTTATTACCCAAAAGTTCCCAAAGCTCTTTTTCATCATCTTTATTGCGTGTCATCACCATTTTTACACGCTCAATTGGCTTGATATCTTTTTGTTCCTTTTCAGTTAATCCATCCGAAATATTCAATTCTCCCCATTCTGGTCGTAAGGCTAATAGTTCTTGGTACAATTTATAAGCA
>NZ_JSUS01000061.1 GCF_000805455.1 Acinetobacter sp. A47 | reverse complement strand
GGTCGCTTCTGTGCTTGGTCCGCGCGGTATTCCTATGCCAAAGTTTTGCAAGGAGTTTAATGATGCCACGAGTGCGCAGGGCGTCCCTTACGAGACGGGGGACCTAGTTACTGCCAGGATAAGCGTCTATGCCGATAATAGCTACAGTTTTTCTGTGAGCGATTCACCCGTGTCATTTTTGTTGAAGAAGGCTGCTGGGGTTACCAAGGGGTCCTCCAGCCCCGGCAAGGAAAGTTGTACGAGCATAAAGATGTCTGAGGTTGTTAAAATCGCTGAGCGGAAGATGGCTGATATGAACGCGGATAGCGTGGAATGTGCCGTTAAGATGGTGGTTGGAACCGCGAAGTCTATGGGCATGACTGTTGAGGAATGATTTTGGAGGGTTTTATCTATGTCTGGTGATGGTAGTTGTTCCTACAGTGCCGAGGAGGGGATTCGCGAGCTTTTGCAATCAGCTAAAGC
>NZ_JSUS01000014.1 GCF_000805455.1 Acinetobacter sp. A47 | reverse complement strand
TTGGTTGGGTGTTTGCGCTGATATGGACATAACTAAGCTTATAAATCTTTTTGCCAAGCTTCCGAGTTTGGGCCCTGCCTCTTCACGTCGCATAGTGTTGCATCTGTTGCGGCATAGGCAGGACGTAATGGTGCCCCTCGCTGCCGGAATTAGAGAGTTAGAAATGCACACTAAGGAGTGCACAATCTGCCACAATTTAGACACCATTTCTCCCTGCTCCATATGTTCCGATAAGGGTCGGGACCAAAGCATTATCTGTGTTGTTGAGGAGTTGGGTGACTTGTGGGCTTTCGAGCGCGGGAGAATATATTCCGGGGTATACCACGTGCTGGGGGGAGCATTGTCTGCCCTCTCTGGTATTGGCCCGGAAGACCTAAATCTGGGTGGAATTGTAGATAGGATTCGCACGCATGGGGTTAAAGAAGTCATCGTTGCAACGAGCAATGACATGGACGGACAAGTGA
>NZ_JSUS01000022.1 GCF_000805455.1 Acinetobacter sp. A47 | reverse complement strand
ATCTGATAATGCATAACTTTGCCAAGAATCAAATACCTGATAATCAAATGCTCCTGAGAAGAAAGCACTCAAAGTTAATCCTTTCCAAGACATATCTGTTCTTAAACCTGCCATCCATTTAGGAAAAGGAGTAGAACCCTGAAAGAATTGTTCAGCTTCTGTTCTATTAGTTGTTGTAGCTGTTTTTGTTTCATCAGTCCAATAAAGTCCTGCTCCAGTTGCTTTATCAACACCTGCCCATCCGTAAGTATAGTATTCTCCAAACTCACGTCCTTCTTGTATAGCTTTCATACCTCCTGCTAAATATCTGGCATCTGGATCTAACATTTTACCTACTTCTGATTTATTATAAGAAGCATTTGCTGTTAATGACCATCTAAAGTCTCCTTTATTAAATGGACGAACTGTCAAAATTGCTTCAATACCTTTATTTTCAATTTCTCCAATATTAGTAAAACTACTATTAACTGGAGATGGA
>NZ_JSUS01000018.1 GCF_000805455.1 Acinetobacter sp. A47 | reverse complement strand
ACCTTCACTGATGCAGCAGGTAACAGCAGCACGGTTACTGACACTCAAGGCTTCACTGTGGATGTTACGCCACCGGCAGCACCAGAGATCAATCCGGTCAATGGTACTGATCCGATCTCCGGTACAGCAGAACCAGGTTCAACGGTAACAGTAACCTTCCCGAACGGAACAACGGTGGATGTCACCACTGATCCGGTCACAGGTGAATGGACCGTACCGAATCCGGGTGGACTGGTGGATGGTGATACCATCACCGCGATTGCCACAGACCCGGCAGGTAACCCGTCTGTACCAGGTACAGAAACTGTGGATGTCACACCTCCAAACCCTGCAGGTGCAACATTAACCATCAATGATGTCACTGCAGACAACGTGCTGAATGCAGTTGAATCAACTGGCACAGTGACCATCACGGGTACCCTGACCGGTATTCCTGCAGATGCAGCAACGGCTGTGGTAACACTCCTCATCAATGGCGTGACTTATACTGCAACAGTTGATGCAGCA
>NZ_JSUS01000062.1 GCF_000805455.1 Acinetobacter sp. A47 | reverse complement strand
CAACTGGCTTTAGGTACACACTTTGATCTGAACAAGATCTTGGGGTGGCAAGATACCGAAGCCCAGATCACGGTGACCTATCGTGATGGCCAGTCGCTGTCACAAACCGCCGACGGGCTGCAGGGGCACTTGAGTTCCGTTCAAGAAGTTTGGGGACGTGGCCAGACCTGGCGTTTGACCGACCTGTGGATTAAAAAGAAATTCCTGGATCAGGCGCTGGATATTAAAGTTGGTCGTTTTGGTCAGGCTGAAGACTTTAACAGCTTTGACTGTGATTTCCAGAATCTGGCATTGTGCGGTTCGCAAGTGGGCAACTGGGTTGGCGACCAATGGTACAACTGGCCAGTGAGCCAGTGGGCATTACGGGTCAAATACAACCTGCAGCCAGATTTATATGCACAAATAGGTGCTTATGAATACAACCCGGAAAACCTGCAACGAGGCAAGGGCTTTAACTTAAGTACAGATGGTTCACGTGGGGCGATTATCCCGGCGGAACTGGTCTGGACACC
>NZ_JSUS01000064.1 GCF_000805455.1 Acinetobacter sp. A47 | reverse complement strand
TATATAAATTCAATTAGTTATAGTATGTATCAAAAAATATGAAATTTACAAAACTTTACAGTCATGATTAAAATTAAAGCTTTGTTTTTTAACATTTTATATTTTATAAATATTCATATCCTGATTTTTTCAAAATAAGAAAAAAATAGTCAGCAGCCACTCACCAGCAAACAAATATCAATTAAATGAATAGCTTATGAGTTTGTTAAATTAGGAAACTGCTAAATCAAGTATTCTCTATTATTTTTATTCAAACTATAAATTCGACAAATTATCAAATAGTGATAATTTTATAAGCCAGATATATAAAAATTACAAAGCGTTAAGAACAACGCTATAGAGTAAACACTCAAATTTAAAATATAGAATAAATACTCAATTTATTCCTATACTCTTCCCTATTCATATTCTTATTATTTTAATTGTGTAACCAGAGCTAAAATTATTATAAAAAAGTTATTACTATGTCTTTTTTATTTATAAGAGATAAAGAATGAATAAAATTTATATAGAAGATTTAAGCATTGGTGATATCTTTACAAGTAAAAAATTTAATTTTACCCGGGACAATATTAAGGCATTTGCAAATGAATTTGACCCGCAAGATTTTCACTGCAATGAAAGCCGCGCAAAACATTCCTTTTTTAAAGAGCTCGTTGCCAGCGGCCTACATACCAATGCTGTAACCATGAAACTGATTACTCAGAGTTTTCCTTTAGCTCATGGTATTATTGGTGCAGGTATGGCAGTAGACTGGTATCGTCCAGTAAAGCCTGAAGATAGTGTTTTTGTTAAAACAGAAGTGATTAATATCAGACCTTGCAAAACGAACTCGCTTAAAGTTTTAATCACATGTCATCACGATCTTTATAATCAAAATGGTATTCTCTGCCAGAGATTAACCTCTAAATTGCTTAATTTTAAAAAATCCTGATGTTTGGGCTGCATGCTTTTAAAGCAAGTATGCAGCCCTATTTCCAGCCATCGTTTTTGATTATTTCAATCTGATCTGATTCAATGTCTGACATAATATTCTTTTATCGGCATCTCGTAAGTTAGGCTGTTGAACCGGCCACATATAAGCACAGTGGCTTGGAGCGCGATTATTGTTGCGCTTTAAATCATAGGCAATATTTTTTAAAAGCGCGGTATTCAAAGCACTTATTTTGGTACGAACCTCACTTAAATCTTGTGGCTGCCAGTTTTTTTCTGGTGTAGATAACCAGTCTGCCCGATAGCGATACTGGATTGCTTTAGCGGCATCCATCTGGGCAATAATAAATGGTGCAGCACTTTGACCATCTAACCCGAATGATTCAGCCTCTGCTGTAGATTGAAGCAGGACTTTCTTTTCCTGCTCCTGATCTTCAATTGCCAGATGTTTCTCAGCTTTATAACCTGCAACATCTTTCATATAAGATAATCGTTCATTGATCAGACGGGCTGCCTGATCATATTGATATGCCTGGCTAAATGGTGAAAAAGTCAAGGCAAGCAAAACAGTACATCCCTGAGAAAATAATCGTGTTTGTTGTATTTTCAAAAAATTTCTCCTGTTTAAAGTTTAAATAGTGACGCCCCAGTCCTGATACAACAGCTTGAGCCATCATCTTGTCAATATTTGTTCTTTGGTCTTTATATAATCTTGATCTCATACCCTTGGCTTAGGATCAGGCTCGCTAGGAAGATTAAAATATATTGAATTTCGTCTGACCATCCATACTGAATATACATTTTCCTTTAAATTCCTGCGCAGTTCCGCGTTCATTTTCTGCACAGAACTCCAGATAGAGATAAACATCACCACTATTCTGGCTGATATAGTAATTGCTCGCAGGATCATTAAAGCTCACCGTCTTCTTATTTAATACATCCGAAAGTAACAGCTTTTTGCATTTTTCAGTTAATTTTTCCTTGTTTAAAATCATGCCGGAATTTTGCACAACAGAGAAAGTCTGGCCTAAATCTTGCGCATGATTTTTTTTATTATTCTCACTCACAGAGGTATCCAGAGGCGCATTGGGATTAGCGTCTTGGCTCTTATGCTCTTCAGAACCTCCACATCCGGCTAAACTGAGCAGCAGGGTGAAAATAAAAACATTCTTCACTTTAATAATCTATAAATTCAAAAAGTGTAAGATAACAAAAATAGCCTCGAATGACAAAAACAAGGCGACTTAATCTGGGCTTTCTTTTTGGATATTGCCAGATTTTTTGGCACAAAGCCGTGTTCAAAAAACACTTCTACTGGCTATTTATTTTTTAATCATTATAAAACTGAATCTGCTTTTTATATAAGTACCAGATTTTTCGGTATAAATCAGCGAAAATATAATTAAATAATTTCCCCATATACGCTATTAGTACAAGGATGAATGCAGGCCATTTCATTTATATCGAGCCTGAATAATTTAAAGACGATTTTATTTTTAAACTTATTACATAGTGCTTACATGGATTTTAATATAAAAAAAGCACTTACAATTAATGCATGTAAGTGCTTGATATATATGGTGGGCCCACACAGACTTGAACTGTGGACCAACGGATTATGAGTCCGCTGCTCTAACCAACTGAGCTATAGGCCCTATAAATTTCAATCATATTCATATGATGAATGCTGCCTGATATTAGTCAAATTTAACTTAAATTACAAGCAGATGATTTTAACAAAACACTTAAATCGTGCTTAAAACCATGAACTGCGCTGATTCTATCTGATCTGTACATAAGCCGTAAAGCAAATATTGCACGATTTTGGTCATTAAAAAACCATCCAGGTTGGTATTTTCTGGTCTTTTTGGATATATATTTTCCAGCAGACTCATATTAAACTGCGATCACACCATACCAATGATCTCGAATATGAAAAAATTTTTAGGAAAATCTATTTTTAAAGCAACAGGTTGGACATATAATGTTGATCCAGCAATCTTAGAGAATAAACAAGTTATTATCGGTTTTGAGCATACTTCTAATCTCGATACCATCCTCTCCCTCGCTTTATTTGAAATTTTAGGTATCAAAATTCACACTCTGATTAAAAAAGAATTGTTCAAAGGCCCGCTCAAACCTCTCCTGAAACATCTCGGTGGTATCCCGGTAGACCGCAAAACCAGTAAAGATATCGTTACGCAAATGGTGGAACTATTTAACCAGAATGATCGCTTTAATCTGGTCATTGCGCCTGAGGCGACACGAGCCAAAGACGGTGAAGCGCGTAAACCGATCCGCACCGGTTTCTGGCATATCGCCAAAGCAGCCAATGTGCCCATTATTTTAATGTATGCCAATGCACGCACCAAGCAAGGCGGTATTTTAGGTAAAATTTACCCGACCGAGTTACAACACGATCTTGAACAGATTAAAGCGCTCTATGCCCAATATGACATAGACGTAAAAATTCGTTGATGGTTCTCTCTATTTTTGATCATTCTTTGTTGTTTGATCAGGATTTTAAACTTTGAATATGAGTAAGGGCAGTTTTCAACAAAACCTCGGCTATGCTAATATTCCTGCACTTTTTTGAGTTTTAATTTTTTGGAGTTACTTCCATGGCGGGTCATTCTAAATGGGCCAATATTAAGCATCGTAAAGCTAAACAAGATGCAAGTCGCGGTAAGGTTTTTACTAAATATATCCGTGAAATCGTAACAGCTGCACGTTTGGGCGGTCCTGATGCTGCAAGCAACCCGCGTTTACGTGCTGTTGTTGAAAAAGCACTCTCTGTTAACATGACACGTGACACGATCAACCGTGCCATCCAGCGTGGTGCAGGTGGTGAAGAAAATGATGATTTAAAAGAAGTTACCTATGAAGGTTACGGGGTTGGCGGAGTTGCCGTTATCGTTGAAACCATGACCGATAACCTCAACCGTACCGTTCCTGACGTTCGTCACTGTTTCTCTAAAACCAACGGTAACCTGGGCACCAATGGTTCTGTGGCATACCTGTTTACCAAACGTGGTGAAATTTCTTTTGAAGATGTGTCTTTAGAAGACAAAATCATGGAAGTGGCTTTAGAAGCCGGTGCTGATGATATCGAAGTAGATGAAGACAGCATTCTGGTCATTACCAGCCCGGAAAGCTTTGGTGAAGTACAAGATGCGCTTGCAGCTGCAGGTCTGAAATCGGACAATGCTGAAGTTGTGATGAGCCCATCAACTAAAGCTGAAATCAACGATATTGATCAGGCAAAACAGATCATGAAAATGATCGATATGCTTGAAGATCTTGATGATGTTCAAAACGTGTATACCAACGTTGAATTCTCTGAAGAGGTTTTAGCGCAACTTGATGCCTAAACCTTTTTGCCGAGTAAAAAATGCATCTGTTTAGATGCATTTTTTTTATAGCTTGTTTAAAAGTTTATAACAGTTAAAGACATTATATTCTTTAATGACAAAGCTGGAATGCAGCGCCACTACACTGTCGATCTTTCCAATACGGCGTAACAGGATCTCACTATAGTCATCCATATTGCGGGCCACCAGCTCCAGAATAAAGTCTGCACTCTGCCCCGTGACTAAAAAGGCATTGGTGACTTCCGGAATATCTTCCAATTCCTGTAAGAACTTATCAAAAGTTTCACTATCGTGCTTGCTTAATGATACCTGCAAAAGAATATGTAGGCTAAACCCCAGTTTATTAAAATTGATTTCTCTTTTCAGTTGTCCCATCACCTGAGATTCGATCAGGTTCTTGATACGGCGGTGCACCGAGCTCACGGAAAGATTAATACGTTCTGATAACTCGTTCAGATTGACATCTTCATGGGTTAAAATTTCAAGAATTTGTTTATCGAAACGATCCAATTCCATTTTACAGTTCTCACTTTTCATCTACGTTGTTACCGGAACTGCATACACTGATGAATTCTTAGGGGTCAAGGGAAAACATACGTTTAACTTTTGACGATGCTGCATGGATAGCGCAGACATGATTCCGATAAACTTGTGGTCTATCTTTGTCCCAAAGCCGAAGCGAGACCTTGTGAGTATTTGCCTAACTGATCTCCCAATTGTTAAGCAACCCGTTTCGATCCCCATCACACCCTGAAACATAAGATAACAAAGCCGTTTTATAATTATTTCCCTCTTTTGGTTTTTTTTAAAGTAAATTTGGCAATTATTTCTACGTTTTGGCGTGGAAAACGAATTTTCTTTTAACAATTGATTTTATTTACCGGTATTTTTTTAAGATTCCAGCCATATTTATATTTTTCTTGCCATAAAAAAGCCCCGATGCCGAGATCAGGGCTATTTTGACCGGACGCTTTTATAAACCGCGCCAATCCACACGTGCATTACGCTCTGTGGCATAAATGCGTTGTACATACTGGCCAATCGGCAAGTCACATAAATAGTTGTAATATTGCTTTAATTCACCGTTAAATTGCTCATCAGCATCATTTTCCAGTTCCCACGGCGTACCTTTGATCACCAATAATGGTGCAAGAATAGAACATACGGCAATGTCTGCCAGCCCAAGACGATCCCCCACCAGATAACGGCCCTGATTATCGACCAGACGCTGGTTAAGCTCGCCAATCAACTCGGTCATACGAAGTTGGGAATGCGCGACTTTTTCAGGACTTAACTTATAATTGGTTGAAACCAGACTCTTTAAAATCGGTTTGGAAATTTTCTCAAACTGACGCAAATAGCCTTGCTCACCCATCATGATTTCCAGTGGATGATCTCCCACTGACAATGCATGGGCCAAAGACCAGCGGCGGACATGCACACCCAGCTCGTCAGCCAGTTTGTCAATCTCCAAGGCTTGCTCGCGCAACTGCTCATCTCGTCTGAGCAAGGCATGCTCAGGATACGTGGCATCAAGATACAAGGCGATTTGGGTGGAGTCAGCAATCCACTGTTTATCATCTTTGAGCATCGGCAATAAATATTGTCCCGACTTCAGGTAGGTGAATGCACGGTGGAAACCAGGAATCAAATTATGAGCAACATAGTCCAATTCTTTATGATCTAACAACCAGCGAGCTTTTTCACAATAATGAGATAAAGGAAATTGGTATAAAACCCGCATAGAATCTCCAGATTTATTTTTCTACTCAGTCAAACATCAGCTTTTCCATACTTTAGAAGCAAAAGCTAATGAATACAATGTCCTTTTCAGCCTATCTTTTTTAATTGTGGCGCTGTGTTGTTTATAAATTTTCCTGTTGAGATTATTCATTTATTTCATAGCAGCTAGCCGATCAATTATATCCAGCTGTTGCCAAAAGCTTATAAATCATTGTTTTAGATCAGAATGTAATATTATTTTTTTTGTTATTTTTACCATGAAAAATGCTTAGGAATTATTGTGATAACTTAGCCACAACTGATGGTTTAGTGGAAAAGTAAAATTTTTGTAAAGTGCTTCTTATCTATTAGAGGTACTCACATGTCCAGTAATCAATCAGTGATCCAAGCACAAGTACAACTGATTTCAAATGATCAGCAGGCCATTAATGCTGCCTATCAAGTTGCTGACTTTGCCTTAGAAGAGCGCAATATACGTGATCAAAACCGTATTTTACCCACCGAACAAATGATTCAGTTTAGCCAAAAAGGTTTGGGTGGAATCCGCATCCCCCGGCAATATGGTGGTGCATTCGTTTCCAATAAAACCTTGGCCCAGGTGTTCCGTATTTTAAGTAAAGCCGATGCCAATGTTGGGCAGATTCCTCAAAACCAGTTCGGGCTACTCAATCTGATCAATATCACGGGTTCAGAGGCCCAAAAGCAGTTTATCTATAATGAAATTCTTGCAGGTAAACGGATTGCCAATGGCGGGCCGGAAAAAAACGCCAAAGATACCAAGACCATTCAAACCACCTTAACATTGCAAAATGGTCAATATCTTTTAAACGGGGAAAAATTTTACTCGACTGGCACCAGCTTTGCAGACTGGTTAGCCATTCGTGCCTTACATCCAGACGGTTATACCGTATTGGCCATCATTGACCGGCATGCTGCGGGGGTTGAAGTCATTAATGACTGGAATGGTTTTGGTCAACGCACCACAGCCAGTGGAACAGTCAAACTGCACAACGTCATCGCTGATCCGGCCTTATTTTTTGATGAACGCATTATCGCGGATACTCCAAATGTCCGGGGTGCCTACTCTCAACTGTTACAAGTCGCAATTGATGTTGGCATTGCCGAGGCTGCCTTTGATGAAACCTTGTCCAGCGTGCGTAAAGCGCGTCCGGTCATTGATGCAGGCGTAGACAGAGCCAGTGAGGAACATTACACCCTGCAAGAGGTTGGCAAGCTCAATATCCTGCTCGATGCCGCCATTTTATTACTCGATGAAGCCGCCGAATATCTGGATGAACTGGATCAACTCACTGAGCTTTCTGCCGGGCAAGCCGCCCGCGCTTCGATTTTGGTCGCGGAGGCAAAAATCTATGCCAATGATGCGGCCCTGCACATCTCGGAAAAACTACTTGAACTTGGCGGTAGCCGAGCCAGCCTGAGCCAACATAATCTTGATCAGCACTGGCGCAATGCTCGTGTGCATACCCTACACGATCCTGTGCGTTGGAAATTCCATGCCATCGGTGACTATTACCTGAATGGTACTCACCCTGCCCGCCATGCCTGGATTTAAGGAGAAAACCACCATGACTTCATATCAAGAATTACAAGGTTTTGCCAAGCCCCATTCAAAAGCCGCCCATATCATCCAGAGTGATGCAGAAGCATTGGAGATTGCCACCCAACTGAGTCAGCAGTTCAGACAGGCAGCCATTGAACGCGATGCCACTCGCAACTTGCCATTTGCCGAAATCGAAGCGTATAGCCAGTCAGGTTTATGGGCGATTACTGTACCTAAGCAGTATGGTGGTGCAGAGGTTTCTAGCTTAACCGTTGCCAAAGTCATTGCCCTGATTAGCGGTGCCGATGGTTCAATCGGCCAGATTCCGCAAAACCATTTTTATGCCCTGGAAGTATTACGCAATACCGGTACCGAAGCACAAAAGCAGCGTCTCTATCAGGAAGTATTACAAGGTGCACGGTTTGGTAATGCGCTGGCTGAGTTTAAAACCCGTACCTCAGCACATAAACAAACGGCCTTAATCCCAAGCGAAAACGGTTATCTGATTCAGGGAGAAAAGTTTTATTGCACCGGTAGCCTGTTTGCCCATCGCATTCCCACCTTAGTGGTGGATGAATCTGGACGCGAATTTCTGGCTTTTGTGCAGCGCGACAGTCAAGGTTTGGAGCTGATTGATGACTGGTCTGGTTTTGGTCAACGTACTACAGGCAGCGGCACAGTCAGGTTTAATCAGGTCTTCGTTGCCAAAGAAGATGTGATTCCGTTTGATACTGCCTTTAAGCAACTGTCTCTGGTCGGCCCATTTGCTCAAATCATGCATGCCGCAATTGAAGTCGGGATTGCCCGTGCGGCCTTTGAGGAAACCTTGCAACGCGTGCATGTTGCTCGCCCCTGGATTGATGCCAATATTGAATCGGCCACCCAAGATCCGTTAACCCTGTCTGAACTGGGTCGTGTCGCAACCGATGTCAAAGCCAGTGAACTACTCCTCAAACAGGCGGCCCGATCTGTTGATGCTGCCAAACAGGAGCTCAATCCGGAAAGCCTGGCCAAAGCCTCAATTGATGTTGCCAAAGTCCGGGCACATAGCACAGAAACTGCATTAAAAGCCTCATCGAAACTGATTGAACTGGCGGGTAGTCGTGGCAGTCAACGTGCCGATGGGCTAGACCGTCACTGGCGTAATGCACGTGTACACACCTTGCATGATGCTGCACGCTGGAAATATTACTTCATCGGCAATTATGTATTGAATGGCATTCTGCCTCCACGCCGGGGGACATTGTAATGACGCAAACCACTGCAAAGAAAATTTTACTCAATGCCTTTGATATGAACTGCGTCGGTCATATCAATCATGGCCTATGGACGCATCCGCGTGATCAGTCACATCGCTTTAATGAGCTGAATTATTGGACTGAACTGGCACAAACCTTGGAACAGGGTCTGTTTGATGGCCTATTCCTCGCCGATATTACGGGTGTATATGATGTCTATCAGAATGGCATCGATCTCACCCTGAAAGAATCGATTCAACTGCCAAGCCATGACCCTTCTACCCTGATTTCAGCTATGGCCTTGGTCACGCAGAATTTAAGCTTTGGCGTGACCGTCAATCTCAGCTATGAGCAGCCCTATCAATTTGCACGGCGATTTGCCAGTCTTGATCATTTAACCCAAGGTCGTTTGGGCTGGAATATTGTCACTGGCTATCTGGACAGTGCTGAACGCCTGATTGGACAAAAAGGCTTAAAAGATCATGATGCCCGTTATGATCAGGCCGAGGAGTTCTTACAGCTTTGCTATCAATATTGGGAAGGTTCCTGGGAAAATGACGCCTTAAAAAAAGATAAGCAGCAGCGGGTTTTTACTGACCCCAATAAAGTCCACTCGATCAATCATCAAGGCCAATATTACCAAAGCCAAGGGGTATTTCAGGTGGCGCCGTCGCTTCAACGTACGCCAACCTTATTTCAGGCGGGCGCTTCACCGAAAGGACTACAGTTTGCCACGCGTCATGCGGAATGTATTTTTATTGGTGGTGATCAACCCGAAAAGATTCGTCAGCAAGTCCATAAAATACGACTACAAGCACAGCAACAAGGTCGAGATGAAGATGCAATTAAAATCTTTGTCGGCATTACCGTGGTCGTGGCTGAAACACATGAACTTGCCCAGCAAAAATTGGCTGAATATCGTGAATATGCCAGCCCTGAAGCAGGTTTAGCGCATTACGCCAGTTCAGTCGGCATTGATCTTGCCAGGTTTGCAGATGATGAAGCGATTCCGTATCAAAAGAGCAATAGCATTGCTTCAGTCAATGAGAAATTTAAAGAACAGCGTATTAGCAAAAATGATCTAAAAGCCCAACATGTGCTGGGTGGACGCTATCCGCTCATTGTTGGCAGTGGCGCGGAGGTTGCAGAATACCTGATTGATCTGCTTGACCAGACCGGTATTGATGGTTTTAACCTGACACGTACGGTTGCACCTGAATCGCATCATGATTTTATTCGACTGGTCATTCCAGAGTTACAACAACGTGGACGTTATAAAACTGAATATGCCACAGGTTCATTACGCAATAAGCTTTTTGCCCAAGGGGATCATTTAGCCGCTAGCCATCCTGCCGATCAGTTCCGATGTAGAACGCATAACAATACAGATACCCTAAAAATAATTGAAGAAATGAGTGCTTAACATTAAAGAAAAGAATTGGAGAAATATATGGCTCAAACAACCTCTAAAAAATGGCTCGGTATTGGCCTGGTCGTTGTTGTTGCGATTATTGCCTTGTTGATCTGGAATAAATACAGACATAGCAGTAATAGTGAACTGGTAATTGGAATAAGTCCTTCTTTTGCTCATCCGCTTCAGGTCGCAGCAGATGAAGCCAAAAAGCAAGGTTTGAATGTCAAACTGGTCGAGTTTTCCGACTGGAATACCCCAAATATCACCTTAAGTCATGGCGATATTGATGCTAACTTTTTCCAGCATCAGCCTTTTTTGGATAATGCCATTAAAGAAACCGGCTTTAAGTTAAAGTCATTTGCTGCAGGTGCGGCGTCGCATGTGGGGCTGTATTCAAAAAAATATAAAAGCTTTGATGAACTGCCAAATGGTGCCACTGTTGCCATTCCAAATGATCCTGTCAATCAAGGGCGTGCTTTATTGCTGTTGCAACAAGCCAAGCTGATTGAACTGAAAGACAGCAATAATCATCTTTCTGCACTGAAAGACATTACCGCAAATCCGAAAAACCTCAAATTTACTGAAGTTGAAGGACCGCAAACGGCACGTGCCATTGACGATGTTGATCTCGCGTTTGGTTATCCACACTACTTACGTTTGGCCAAAACGGCTGATCCTGAAAGTGCCCTACTGTTTGATGACAACACCAATAAACGTTATGCGATTTTATTTGTGGTGCGTGATGACTATCAGGACAAAGACAACAAGCTACAGCAATTTGTCGAGATTTATCAAAACTCGCCAAAAGTCAAAGCAGCCTTGGATAGCGATTTCGGTCCAACGTTGTGGTTTCCGGGCTGGAAATAAGGAGAACGATGATGGTGAGTTTTGGTTCAAAAGTCGATTTTTCAGTTCCACATCTGAAAATACGCGGTTTAAACAAGTTTTATGATGTACAGGGCCAACGCTTACATGCCTTAAAAGACATTCATCTCGATATTCCCAAAGCACAGATTGTCGGGATTATCGGAAAAAGCGGAGCCGGTAAATCTTCCCTGCTGCGCACCCTAAATGGCCTAGAATCCATTGATACGGGCAGCATCCTGATTCATCAGCAAAATATTGTAGAACTCAGTCATGCCGAGCTGATCAAGACCCGGCAGAAAATCGGCATGATTTTTCAGCATTTTAATTTAATGTCTGCCAAAACGGTGTGGGAAAATGTGGCGCTACCACTGCGGATCGCAGCTTATGACAAGGCCGAGATTGAACAACGGGTCAGTGATGTGCTGACACTGGTAGGTTTGGATGCAAAGCGACATGATTATCCCTCACAACTGTCGGGAGGACAGAAACAACGTGTCGGTATTGCCCGAGCCTTGGTGTCGCAACCTGAAATCCTGCTGTGTGATGAAGCCACTTCTGCACTCGACCCTGAAAGTACCGCCAATATTCTGGCTTTGCTGAAACAGATTAATCAGGACCTTGGTTTGACCATTGTCTTGATCACCCATGAAATGCAGGTCATCCAGGAGATTTGTGATCAGGTGGTCGTGATTGATCAGGGCGAAATCGTTGAGTCCGGGCAGGTCTGGTCGGTATTTTCCAATCCGCAACAACAGATCACACAGGAATTGCTCAATTTTGCACAGGTGAATTTACCTTTTGAACTGAGCCCAACCATTCTGCCTCAGAGTACCCATCAGCTTTTAAAACTGAAATATGTCAGTGAATCGAAATCGGTGCCTGACTTATATGAACTACTGGATGGATTTAACAGTCCCGTTCAGGTGTATTACAGTCAGATTGATACCATTCAGCAGCATAGCATTGGTTCCTTCGTCATCGGGATTGCCAATCTCGAGTTTGATCTAAACAGCCCCCAATTTGCAAAACATCCAGCCATAACACAACTTGAGGTGATCGGTTATGTACAATCAACTCATTGATCTGTTACTGACAGGTACCACGGATACCCTGATTATGGTTGGTGTGTCTGCAATTCTCGCCTTTTTGATTGGTTTGCCAATTGCCTTGATTCTGGTCAGCACCGCCGATTTTGGCATTTATCCGTCCAAGAGAATCAATCAGTCCTTAGGCTGGATCATTAACATCACCCGTTCCGTGCCCTTTCTGATTTTAATGGTGGCTTTGATACCATTTACCCGCTGGATTGTCGGAACCAGTTATGGTGTGCTCGCCGCAATTGTCCCTTTGACTATCGCCGCGATTCCGTTCTTTGCCCGTATTGCCGAAGTCAGCCTACGCGAAGTCGATCAAGGCCTGATTGAGGCAGCACAAGCAATGGGCTGTAATCGCAGGCAGATTCTCTGGCATGTGCTGCTGCCAGAAGCCTTACCCGGTATTATCGCAGGTTTTACTGTGACTATTGTCACCATGATCAGCTCGTCAGCGATTGCCGGTGCAATTGGTGCAGGCGGTTTAGGCGATATTGCCTATCGTTATGGCTACCAGCGTTTTGATATGCAAGTGATGCTTGCTGTAATCTTGGTTCTGATCGTTTTGGTGATGCTGGTGCAGGCCACTGGCGATCACATTGCCCAGCAACTGGATAAACGTAAAGTTTAAGCCCGAATCTATCATCCACTCTAGCCATGACTTTGTCATGGCTTTCATGTAAAATCAGCAGCAATTTTTATATTACACATTTGTGAGTGGTTTCATGGGTTTTAATTGCGGTATTGTTGGTCTGCCAAACGTAGGTAAATCTACATTATTTAATGCATTAACAAAGGCAGCGATTGCTGCTGAAAACTTTCCGTTCTGTACCATCGAACCGAACACAGGCATCGTACCCGTGCCAGATCCACGTCTGGACAAACTTGCTGCGATCGTAAATCCGCAACGTGTTTTACCCACCACTATGGAATTCGTTGACATCGCCGGTCTGGTTGCAGGTGCATCGAAAGGTGAAGGTCTGGGTAACCAGTTCCTTGCCAATATCCGTGAAACAGATGCCATTGCACACGTGGTTCGCTGCTTTGAAGATGAAAATGTCATTCACGTAAATGGTAAAATTGACCCATTAGATGACATCGCAACCATCAATACCGAACTTGCCTTGGCTGACCTTGATACCGTTGCTAAAGCATTGTTACGCTTGACTAAAGCGGCAAAAGGTGGCGATAAAGAAGCGCTTGCAACCAAAGCTGTTCTGGAAAAAATCCAGCCTTTACTTGATGAAGGTAAACCGGCACGTGCCGCTGACCTGTCAGATGATGAACGTAAAGCAGTGCGTGGTTTCGGTTTAATGACCCTTAAACCAACCATGTATATTGCCAATGTGGCTGAAGACGGTTTTGAAAACAACCCGCATCTTGAAGCAGTAAAAAAACTTGCTGCTGAAGAAAATGCCATTGTTGTACCTCTTTGCAACCAGATCGAAGCTGAAATTTCATTGCTTGAAGATGAAGACCGTGCTGAGTTCCTTGAAGCAATGGGTATGGAAGAACCAGGCCTAAATGTAGTGATCCGTGCCGGTTATAAACTGCTTGGCCTACAAACTTACTTCACTGCTGGTGTACAGGAAGTTCGTGCCTGGACTGTTAAAGTTGGTGCAACTGCGCCGCAAGCGGCTGGCGTGATTCACACAGACTTTGAAAAAGGCTTTATCCGTGCTGAATGTGTTGCTTATGATGACTTCATTCAATATAACGGTGAAAATGGCGCCAAAGAAGCAGGCAAATGGCGTCTGGAAGGCAAAACCTATGTTGTTCAGGACGGCGATGTATTACACTTCCGTTTTAACGTATAAACCCGTTTTTTGATTTCCAAACCGCCAATAATGACCATATTGGCGGTTTTTTTATTTGCCCAAAAGATAACAGCAATTTTAACAGCCCTTTAACTCAATAATTTTTTCAATTGCTGGGTCACATGCTGCCGTGCTTTTTTCTGTTTGAAGATTGTCGGAATATGCAATAAAAAGAAAGAATAACGATATTTTTTGTGATCCCGTAAGGATTCACTTAAATACTCATAAAGCTCCACTGCCGCTTCGCGATGAAATGCCCATAATGGCTGATGCCTGTACATAACCACATAATAGGCATCATTCGGCCAGTTCAGTTCATGCTTTTGTTTGTAACCACAAGACTCACAGATTACCCCACCCCGACTTTGCATCGAATAGTATGTGTTCCAAGCCGTTGAATCATAGCCTTCTGGCATATCTTGAATTTGCTCAATTCTGCTAGAAAGATTCGGATAATAAAATGCAGCATGCCAATAACTACCACCGTAATATTCCTGAAAACGTGCATATTCAAAATCTGGATGAGATTGAAAGTAACCAACATCTTTTTTCAGATGTATCTTTGCCAATCGTGCAAATTCAAAATCTGCCCTGGCCTGACATGCGGGACATTTAATGCTTAATTTGGACGGCAATGACCAATATTCGTAGATTCCTGTCATGTATTCTTTAATTCTGACCATCACATTTGAATAAATATAGATTAGCAACTGAATGACTTTTTTAGAATCCTTAAATCTAATAAATGAAAAAGCCAAGCTTAATTGACTTGGCTTTGTCTATTTGATTTAAGCACATTAAGATATGGTCTGCGGCTTCATATCCATTTCCGCACGTTTCATGTGTGCTTCTTTTAAAATCCGCTGGTGTAATGGCTTACGAAAACCAAGCAAGAAGACAAATTCGGCTAGCACAAATAAAGGACCTATCGCCAGTCCCACCAGATCATCAACAAAAGCAGGCTTTTTCTTTTCAAAATAATGCCCCACGAATTGGAACGCCCAACCCAGCACAAAAATACCGATACTGGTCCCTAGCCAGCTCCACATGGATAAAGCCGCAATTTTTACGGCCAAGGGATAAGCCAAGACAAAAAGAAGCAGCATCAGGCCACCAAACAGCTTATCCAGTGAAATATAGTAAATGCTACTTACAATAATAAGCAGCATGGCTAAAGTGATTGAAAAGCCAGAAATTTCGATACCTGCACGCGCCGTTAAGCATAAAATCGAAAAAACAATCAAAGGAATACCCACAAAATGGGTCACAATATTATTTCGATCCAGATGATAAGCTGCATACTGACTTAGTAAACATTCCAGTTTTGTCATTTTTCTTTCCTCATATCATTCGTTTATGCTGTTAATCTATAAGAAATAGCCTGATCAAGTTGTCACGTAGCTGACAAATGGATGTACTTTTAAGCAAGGAACAATCGTGTTAGAACCGCTTTATATTCAGCATTTAAAACAAAACGCATGGTTTAGCCAGCTAGCAGAGCCTTTTCAACATTTTATTCTTGAACATGGCAAACAATATACTGTTGAGAAAAATGCGGCCGTGTTTCATGCACAAGATGAGTTTAATGGCGTCTATGGCGTGCTGGAAGGCTCGATTAGTCTGGGATATATCGATGTAAATGGTAATGAAGCGATTGCCGCCATAGCAGAACCGATCATGTGGTTTGGCGAAATTTCCCTGATTGACCGGCAGCCCCGTTCGCATGACGCAATTGCATTGAAAAAAAGTGTGATGCTGCAAATACCGGCCCGGCCCTTACATGATTTTTTGCAACAAAATCCCTATTACTGGTATTACTTTGCCCTGCTCACCAGTCAAAAATTACGCTATGTATTTTTAGAGCATATTGCGATTCAAACCCAAAGTATTGGCCAGCGTCTGGCTCAACGTTTATTGTTTATTCTGGAAGGTTATGGTAACCGTTCAACGATTCAAGATTTCAACATTCAGATCTCACAAGACCAACTGGCCAATATGCTGACCGTTTCCAGACAAACCATCAATCACGAACTGAATCAGTTTGAAAGGCAAGGTGTGATTCAGTTGGGCTTTAAAAAAATTGCAGTACTCGATTTAGAAGCTCTCAGAAAATTGGCAATGGTCGGTTATCTAAAAGAGTAAACCTGAACTTTTGTATTTTAAATTGATAAGCACCGCATTTTTTGCAATATGCTTTTAAACTTAAACCTAAATTAAAAGACAAACTCTCACTATAAAATGCTACGCATGCTCTAAAATATTTCACAAAATCAGTCTGCTTTCCGCTCTTCAACGCGCTTACATTAAGGCTAAGCACTATCGCTTACCCGATGCAGATGACAATCATGAGAAAAATTGCAACAATTCTAACAGCAGGCTTATTTACCGTACTGAGCGCTAGCGCATTTGCCTGCCCGAAAGGAACTCAGCTCCAGGGCGGTACCGGCCCTAATCACAAAGGTGGTAAATGTGTTGCAGCCAGTGTGGTAAAAACCAAGAAAGCAGCAGCCAAAACCACTCAAGCCGCCAAACATGACATGACGAAAATGAAAGATACGACCAAACGTGATGCAATGAAAGCGGCAACAGACAGCAAAAAAGTAGCCAGTACCACAGCAAGCAAAGCCAAACAGGAAGCCGCTAAAACAGTGAAAAGCTCATAACCCTCCGATGCTTTAACCATAAAAAAAGCGAGATTATTGATCTCGCTTTTTTTATCTCTAGCGGCTTATTTAGGAGAAGTATTGCCTAAAGCCGGATTATCAATCGCATCTTTACATTGTGCTTTATCACGCTCATAGTCTGCCTGCTTTTGAGCAGATACATTTTCTTTATCTTTAACATCACGTGCCCAGGCATCCAGACTGGTTAATGCCTTACGGCACAACGCATATTTCCCTTCAGTCACCGAATCGGTCATTTTGACATTGATTCGCCAATCGGTACTGAGCTGGCGTAATGGCTTTCTGACCTTCTCTTCAATTTCGTCGGACTGCCTGTTATAGACGACCGGATCAATGTCGTTGATCAGTTTCCATGCGGCATTGGCATAGCTAGTTGCGTCATTATTCAGTTTTGGCGCTGGCTTGATCTCTACCTTCTGTTTTGGCTCATCACCTGAGTTGCCGCAAGCTGCCAATAAAAAGGCGCTACACAACACAATTGCTGTTACATGCGTGTTTAGATTAGTCATATCAGATCGCCGATGAAACGTAAGGCCATTATGCTAGTCAATTTGGGAATAATTCTCAATCATTGTGACATTTTAATCACGCATCGCATGCAGGCTGAATCAATGTAAAGACCTGGTTTTCTCCTGATTGATTTGCTTTATATTATTACTGGTCAAATAAATAATATATCAGGAAGCCAATCATTCATGTCGCAAGTTAAAATTTATGCTTTACAGCCCACCATTGAGCAGTTTAGAAACCAGCTTTCCCATGCCATTCATCAAGCGCTGATTGATAGTCTGAACTACCCCGTCGAAAAGAAATTCCAGCGTTTTATCAGTCTGGATCGCAACGATTTTATCTATCCGGAAGATCGCAGTGAAAATTACCTGATCATTGAAATCTCCATGTTTGAAGGCCGCAGCAATGAAGCGAAAAAACGTTTGATCCGGTTACTTTTTACCTATATTCAGCAACACTGCGCAATCTCACCCAACGACGTTGAAATCACCATTTTTGAAACACCCAAAGTGAACTGGGGCATTCGTGGCCAACATGCAGATGAATTAAAACTCAATTACCAAGTCAATGTCTAAATCAATCAAAGGGCTGTTTAAGCATTATTTTTGTCTGACAAAAAGCAGGTTTTTTTATGAGATATGGGCTTAATTCCGTAAAAAGTTCTGCTATGCTTAAACACAAATTACTCAGGATAGGATTATTCGCATGAGCGTCACTCTTGGAACTCCACTTCAATCTTCTGCATTTAAGGTTTTACTGTTAGGTTCTGGAGAGCTGGGTAAAGAAGTGGTGATTTCTTTACAACGTCTGGGTGTCGAGGTTCATGCTGCCGATCGTTATGATCATGCCCCGGCCATGCAAGTGGCACATTTTGCTTATACCCTGAATATGGCCGATCCAGCCGAATTAAAACAACTGATCGAAAAGGTCAAACCGAATCTGATTGTTCCTGAAATTGAAGCGATTGCTACTGAAGTTTTACTTGAAATCGAACAAACCAAAACAGCAACCGTGATCCCGTCCGCCAAAGCGGTCAACCTGACCATGAACCGTGAAGGAATACGCCGTCTGGCTGCTGAAGAGCTCGGGCTTCCAACTTCGGCGTATCGCTTTGCCAGCACTTTAGAAAGTTTCCGCGCTGCCTGTGACGACATCGGTTATCCAAACTTTGTTAAACCGGTGATGTCATCTTCTGGCAAAGGCCAGTCCCGGGTAAAAAGCTTCGATGAGGTCGATGCCGCCTGGGAATATGCCATGCAAAGTGGCCGTGTCAATCAGGGCACCGTGATCATTGAAGCACAGATTGATTTTGATTTTGAAATTACCCTATTGACCGTGCGTGCCAAAAATCCGGAAACAGGTGAAATTGAAACGCATTTCTGTGACCCGATCGGCCATCGTCAAGATGCAGGTGATTATGTCGAGAGCTGGCAGCCACAACCTATGACGCCTGCCGCACTGGAAGAGGCAAAACGCATTGCTCACAAAGTAACAACAGCCTTAGGTGGCTGTGGTATTTTCGGGGTTGAGCTATTCATCAAGGGCGATCAGGTCTGGTTCAGTGAAGTCTCCCCTCGTCCACATGATACCGGTCTGGTGACGCTGGCTTCACAGTTCCAAAGCGAATTTGAGTTGCATGCCCGTGCCATTTTAGGTCTGCCAGTCAATACTGCCCGTCATAGCGTGGCAGCCAGTGCAGTCATCTATGCCGGTGTAGATGCCAACAACCTCAGCTTTACTGGCCTGAATCTTGCTTTAGCTCATCCAGATACAGACTTGCGCTTATTTGGAAAACCGGAAGGCTTTAAACGTCGTCGGATGGGCGTCGCCACAGCACGTGCTGAAAGTACAGAGCTGGCACGCGAACTGGCCCAACAGGCCGCAGACTATGTGAGCGTAAAGAGCAACGCTTAAAATCTCCCTAAATCCCTCTTTATCAGGAGGGACTTTTATAGAAGACCCATTTTCATGATCAATACCTCTCCATTGTTGAACTACGTCACCAGTCATCATGATATTCAGGCCATTAACCAATGGCGAACGGATGTAGAAAAGCAATTGCAGGAGAGTTATGAAAATGGGCAACCGATTCGTGAAGTGATTGGCGCACGTTCAGACTCGATTGACGAAGCACTAATTTTTTTGTGGAATCATGCGGGTTTAAATCAGACCGAATTGGGGCTATTTGCCGTGGGGGGCTATGGCCGCCATGAAATGCTGCCCTATTCAGATACTGATATCATGATTTTGTCTGAGGATGAAATCAGTGAACAACAAGAAAAACTCATCTCGACCTTTATTTCTTCGTTATGGGATGTTGGTAATTTCAAACCGGGCATCAGCGTCCGTACCATTCAAAACTGTGTCGAACAGGCCATCAATGACCTGACCGTTGCGACCACCCTGATTGAGGCACGCCTGATCACTGGCAATCCGCAACTGGCAAAATGGCCGCGCCGTATCGTGGCGCAAACCTGGACGGATCAGACCTTCTATGATGCCAAAATGGCTGAACAGGCCAAACGCTACGCACAACATAACAATACTGAAAGCAATCTGGAACCGGATATTAAAAATGCCCCGGGCGGTATTCGTGATATCAACCAGATCGGCTGGATTGCCAAACGCCATTTCCGTGTCAATCGTATTTATGATCTGGTGCATTTAGGCTTTATTACCGAATTTGAACTTGGGGTACTTGAAGAAGCTGAAAGCTTTTTATGGGAAATCCGTACCCATTTACATCGCCTTGCCAAACGTGATGAAAACCGTTTATTGTTTGAATACCAACGTGATATAGCTGCCAAATTCGGCTATGTCCGTGAAGAAGGCCAACCGGTCAATTTTGCCGTTGAACAGTTCATGAAGCGCTATTACCGTACCGCGCAACAGGTCTCGACCCTGAATGAAATGCTCCTGGCCTATTTCAATGAGTCGGTCATTACACCACGCCTGCCAGATTATGAACGCCACATCATCGACATTAACGAACGTTTTAAAATCGTTGATAACAAGCTGGCTGTTCAACATCACAAAGTCTTTTCAGAAGAACCAAGCGCCATTCTGGAACTGTTTTATCTGCTGGCAAACCGGCCTGAAATCACGGGAATCCGTGCCCGGACCTTGCGCCTGCTGGTATTGGCAGCGAAACGGATAGACCAGCGTTTTCGTGATAATCCGGAACATCAGGCCCTGTTCATGTCGATTATCCGGTCACCACATCTGTATAACACCATGGTGGCAATGAAACGTTACGGCGTGCTTGGCAATTACATTCCCGCATTTGGACAGATCACGGGGTTGATGCAATACGACCTGTTCCATATCTATACCGTCGATGCGCATACCCTGTTATTACTTCGTAATCTGAGCCGGTTTAAAGAACCCGAATTTGCCAAGGATTTTCCCGTGGTCAGTTCCGTGTTCCAGCGCATCGCCCGTCATGACATCGTGTATATGGCGGCAATTTTCCATGATATTGCCAAAGGCCGTGGCGGTGACCATAGCGAGCTTGGAGCGATTGATGCCATTGAGTTCTGCCGTACCCACGGTTTTACCGAGCGTGAATGCAAACTGATCGCATGGCTGATCAATAATCACCTGTTGATGTCACTCACTGCCCAGAAAAAAGATATTTCCGATCCGGATGAAGTCAAAGACTTTGCCGAAAAAGTTGGTGATATGGAGCATCTCGATTATCTGTATGCCCTGACCGTCGCCGACATTAATGCAACCAATCCGAAACTCTGGAATACGTGGCGGGCTTCGTTAATGCGCCAGCTGTATACCTATGCACGTGATGTTATCCGTTCAGGTCTAGGCCGTCCGGTCGACTATCAAATGCTGATTGAGGACACCAAGTTTGCTGCCAGCGAATTACTGGTCAATGATTTCTCCCTAGCCGAAGTAGAAAAAGTCTGGCAAGAACTGGGCGATGAATACTTCGTCAAAGAATCGGCCAATGAAATTGCATGGCATACCCAGGCCATTTTGCAACACGGCGATAATCCGGAACCTCTGGTACTACTACGTGCCCACCGTAATGCTGCCGATGATGCGGTACAGATCTTTATCTATACCCGTGACCAACCCAATCTATTTGCAACGACTGTCGCCGTGCTGGACCGTATGAACCTTGATGTTCAGGATGCACGGATTATTACCGCCTCTACCTCATTCAGCCTGGACACCTATCTGGTACTGGATCGTTTTGGCACCTTGTTGACTGATCCCGAACGCGAACGCAAAGTGAAAGCGGCTCTGGTCGATGCCTTAAGCCATTCCGACCAGTATCCGGGTATCATGCAACGCCGTATTCCACGCCATTTACGCCATTTTGATGTACAAAATACCGTAGATATCGTGCTGAACCCGACCTTGCAACAGCACATGGTCGAGATTTCCACACTGGATCAACCGGGTCTACTGGCCCGTATTGGCGGCCTGTTTATGCTGCAAGGGCTGGATATCCATTCGGCCAGAATTGCTACACTTGGCGAACGCGCAGAAGATATTTTCTTTGTCACCAAGAAAAATGGTGTCTTGCTGACTGATGAAGAAGTCAAAGCTTTTGCTGAGACGCTAAAAGCCGCACTCGATGAAGCCTCGAACCAAATTTGTAACCCATCCTGAATCTTATTGCCTGGTAACTGATGAAATGAACTCTAGTCTGTCATTATTGCATCCCTATCCTTTTGAAAAGTTAAACCAGCTGTTTAAAGCGGTCCAACCTGCTGCTTTACCCTTGATCCCGCTGTCAATTGGCGAGCCAAAACATCCGGCACCAGAGTTTGTGAAGCAGGCAATTATTGATAATTTTGCCCATTTATCGACTTACCCAAACAGTAAAGGCTTACCAGAGCTGCGCCAAAGTATTGCACAATGGCTCACCAATCGCTTTAAGCTGAACCAGATCAGTGCAGAAGATCATATCCTGCCCGTTTCTGGTACACGCGAAGGTCTTTTCTCTTTTGTTCAAGCCTTGATTAAGCGTGAAGATGCACCTTATGTCGTCATGCCGAACCCGTTCTACCAGATTTACGAAGGTGCAGCCTTACTGGCAGGTGCAAAACCCTATTTTATTAACTGCACCGAAGACAATGGTTATTTAGGTGATTTTGACGCGGTTCCTGCGGAAGTGTGGGAAAAAACAGCCTTACTGTTTGTATGCACGCCCGGCAACCCGACAGGTACTGTGCTATCAAAAGAGCAGTTTAAAAAGCTGATTGCTCTGTCAGATCAATATGGTTTTGTGATTGCATCAGATGAATGCTATTCGGAATTGTGGTTTGAGCAGGCTCCGGTTGGGCTGCTGGAAGTTTGTGCGGAGATGGGCCGAGACGATTATAAAAACTGTATCGTGTTCCATTCCTTGTCAAAACGTTCAAACTTGCCGGGCATGCGCTCTGGTTTTGTGGCGGGTGATGCAAGCCTGTTAAAACCTTATCTGCAATACCGTACCTATCACGGTGCGGCTATGCCGGTACAAAACCAACTGGCATCCATTGCAGCTTGGAATGATGAAGCACATGTTGAAGCAAACCGTCAGCAATACCGTGCCAAATTTGATTTATTCCAGTCCGAACTCGGTCATGTGTTGCCTTTGCAAAAACCGGATGCGGGCTTTTATTACTGGTTAAAAGTGGATAATGATGAAACCTTTGCCAAAATGCTGATGGAAAAAGCGCATATTAAAGTATTGCCGGGTCGTTATCTGTCCCGTGAGACAGAACAAGGTAACCCGGGTGAAGGTCATGTGCGCATGGCACTGGTTGCAGATTTGGCCCAATGTGAAGAAGTGGTCAAACGCCTCAAAGCAATTCTGTAAACATAACTTAAAGATAAGCCGAAATATATTGCATCGGCTTATCTTTTACTGAAGCTAGAAATGATTTCTGCATCACTTTTTAGTCTGTTCTCATCATCTGAATAGCAAAAACTGATTTTTGTATCATCCTTAAACTTATTATATAAACTCGGTCTTAATAATCTTGTTTTATTATCATTAAATATAGTCCGTTTGCCCTCAGTAAGCCTTTTTACTGCAAAACAGTAGACTTTATTAGGATCCTCGCTATCACTTCTCGATAAGGATGAAATGATCGCTTCCTTTAACTGAGCAGTTCTTTTAAAGCTTACTTCTACAGGAATAAATTGAGAAAAATACTGACTAAACTGTTGGATAATATTTCCTAGATTAGCAGCATAATCAATATTAAAAAACTCTCTAAATCTTTTTACTCCTATCTTATCTAGCATAAATCCAGCTGAATTTACCGGTACAATCAAAGTCTCATTCATATTCTGCTCTTTCATTATTTCTAATTTTAAAAGTGCATATTGGGGCTTTACTTCTGTCTTTGAGTATATTTTCACAAGCACAATATAAGAGACATCTTTATATAGAAAATCAAATCCCTCTATCACCCATCCTTTTGCATCCATATCCTCTTTAAGTTGTTTAAATTTATCAAAAACAGCCATGTAAAATTACCTTTAATCCTTAACAATAATTTTTTAGCTTAGTTGTTTTTTTAATTCAGTCTTATAAATTTAACAAATGCATACAAATACACTTCCCGAATATGTAGTTTTTTTAGCTCTATACATAAATGTACTGAGCATGCTATGCGACCAATCTGCAATGACATGCTCATAGGTATTTATAGTAACGATTGATCTAGTCAAATAAACCAACAACAGAATCATAAACTTTATTAGAAAACTTGTACGCCTTCACTGCTCTATTTAACCAAGCTGTCCTATAAATAAAATGATTGCAATCCCCATCATCAATCCGCCAGAAATACGGCTAACCATTTTGACGGCTGCCGGACGGGTGCTCAGCAGTTTTTTTGCAGCTATCCCGACCAAGACATAAACCACTGCACAACTGAGCAAATGAATCATACCCAGCAACATGATTTGTGTGGTCGGTGCAAAGGCCATTTCTGGATGAATGAACGGAGGTAACAAGGCAAAGAAAAGCAATAAGACCTTGGGATTCAAGCCACTAATCCCTACCCCTTTAATCAGCCATGAGCTTGCAGAATCAGCAGATTGTATCGGATTACTATCATTTGCAATCGTGGCAGGATGCAATAACAGATTCCCGCCCATCCACAGTAAATAACATGCACCCAGAACGGTCATTCCGGTCAACAGCACGGGATAATGAGCAACCAGTGCCCCGACACCTGCGGCTACACATAAAATTGCCAAAAAATGGCCTATGATCAGGCCAGTGACGGCATTCAGGATAAATTTCCCCTTAACACCAGCGAGAATGGCATAGGCCCAGTCGGCCCCCGGAGTTAACACAAACAAGATCGAAACACACCAGAAGGCGAAAATTACACTGAGTTCCATAAGCCAAGCCCTTTCTACACTGCCAACGCTATTTTGAATAGCTTTTTTCACCATCTGGTGAAGATTGTCAGGAAAGGATATGCTTTAATGGTGAAAATGTTATTCCAAATACTTCTATTTGTTTTACCCAGATAGGGAGATTCTTCCAAGTGGACCGTATTGATAAGAAAATTATTGCTGAACTTCAGGCAAATGGAAGATTATCTATCACAGAACTGGCAGAAAGAATCGGTTTAAGTCTGTCGCCTTGTCATCGTCGCGTGAAAGCTTTAGAAGAAAGCGGTGTAATCAAGGGTTACCATGCCGATCTGGAAGCTTCAAAAATCGGCCTTAATTTCTCTGCAATTATCTTTGTAACCTTAAAAGACGGAGACAAGAGCGCGCTGTCCAGCTTTGAAGAAAAGGTCATCGACATTCCCAACGTCATTCAGGCACAGCGTTTATTTGGCAACCCCGATTACTTGCTGCATGTTGTTGCAAAGGACCTGGCAAGTTTCCAGAAGCTCTATGATGACAGTCTCTCCGCCTTGCCGAACGTACAACGTCTCACCTCTACCATTGTCATGAAAAATGTCGTGTCCAACCGGCTACTCCCTTTATAAAAACAATTCACGCCCCGAGTAAAACGAAACTGTAAAAATGTACATCAAATCACATATTTTTTGATGTAAAAAGTAAGCAAGGCAGATCACTTTATTAATTTTTTTATCTGTCCTGTTCATCTTGACCCACGTTTGAAATCTTGGTCTATACTTAGCCATCAAAACTTGATGATTATGGAAAGATGACTTCGCAAACTCCCAAGAAAATAAAGAAAAAGGGTTGGCTCATTTTAGCACTCGTGATTGTATTTTTAATTATTGTAATCGTGGTCTGGCAAACTGGAGCTACTCAAAAATCAGCGACGGCAGCACAGCAAAAAAATGCCGGTGCAAGCAGCCAGAAAGCATCACTAACTGTTACCGTGGCCGCACCTCAACAGCAAAACTGGAAACAGACATTTACCGCAAACGGTAATATCGCCGCATGGCAAGAGGTGGTGATCGGCAGTGAACTTTCAGGCCAGCGTCTGACGCGCGTCAATGTCAATGTAGGTGATGAAGTCCGGCGTGGTCAGGTGCTGGCAGAGATTAACAGCGACACCATCCGTGCCGACCTTGCCGCAGCCAAAGCCAGTTATGCCGAGGCACAGGCAGTACTGGCCGATGCCATTACCAATAACAAACGGATTCAGCAACTCAAAAATACTGGTGCAATCTCGGCTCAGGAAGCCACCCAGTATCAAACTTCGCAAGCTACGGCTCAAGCCAAGCTGGATGCAGCCAAGGCTCAGATTGAGAGCAATCAGTTACGTCTGGCTCAAACCAGAGTGGTCTCGCCTGACAATGGTGTTATTTCGGCACGCACTGCCACGGTAGGCTCTTTGGCACAAACCGGACAGGAACTGTTCCGGCTGATTCGTGATCATCGTCTCGAATGGCGTGCCGAAGTGACCACCTCTGACCTGTATAAGCTCAAACAAGGTATGACTGCCCATATTATTTCACCCGATCCAGCCCAACCTGCCGTAACCGGCAAAGTCAGGATGATTGCGCCAGTAATTGATCCGCAGACCCGTTATGGACTGGTTTATGTTGATATTCCAGCCACACAGGCAGTGCGTATGGGCATGTTTGTCAAAGGTGAATTTGATTTGGGTGAAAAAGTTGCATTGACCGTTCCGCAAACAGCCTTGTTACTGCGCGATGGTTTCTCCTATGTGTTTATCGTTGGTGCAAACAATCGTGTTGCACAGCAAAAAGTTACTGTAGGACGGCGTCTGGGCGACCGGGTCGAAATTTTAGATTTGGCCCCAAATGTCAAAGTCGTGTCTTCAGGCACAGGTTTTCTGGCAGATGGCGATCTGGTCAATATTGCCAAAGACATTCCGGATACACCGCTGACCAAACAGCTTGTGACCGCTCAGGAGCAATGACATGAACTTCTCCGCCTGGTCGATCCGTAATCCGATTCCCGGTATCTTGCTCTTTATCATGCTGGGACTGGCCGGTTTATTGTGCTTTAAATGGATGAAAATCCAGCAGTTCCCGGATATTGAACTGCCGATGGTTACTGTAACTGCAGCCCTTCCGGGCGCTGCCCCTCCGCAACTTGAAACCGAAGTCGCACGCAAGATCGAGAATTCGCTTGCCACTTTACAAGGACTCAGAAACCAGTACACCAATATTCAGGATGGTGTGGTCACCATTACCGCAGAATTCCAGCTGGAAAAACCCTTGCAGGAAGCGGTAGACGATGTGCGCAATGCGGTCTCACAAGTCCGTTCCGATTTGCCTGCCGATCTGCGCGACCCGATTGTCAGCAAGATTAACCTGTCAGGTTCACCGATTTTAACCTACACCATCCAGTCACCAAAGATGGATGAAGAAGCGTTGTCATGGTTTGTGGACTATGATATTGCCCGTGCCATGCTGCAGGTCAAAGGCGTTGGTGCAGTATCGCGCGTTGGCGGGGTCACACGTCAGGTTGATGTTGAGCTTGATCCGGAAAAACTGCTGGCACTCAATGCCACAGCGACCGACATCACCCGACAACTACGCTTAATCCAGCAAGATGCTTCGGGTGGTCAAACCAAAATTGGTGGTAGCGAACAGTCAATCCGTACCATTGCCACCGTCAAGACAGCAGCTGAAATTGGTGCAATGGATATCGCACTTCCTGATGGACGTCACATCCGCCTTGATCAGGTGGCCAGCATTCGCGATGGCATAGCTGAACGGCGCTCGGCTGCACTGTTGAATGGACAGCCCGTGATTGGCTTTGAAATCACGCGCAGTAAAGGAGCCAGTGAGGTTGAAGTTCAAAAAGGTGTTGTGGAAGCCCTGGACAAGCTAAAGGCTGCCCATCCTGACCTCAAGATCGTTGAAGCATTTAACTTTGTCGATCCTGTGGTTGACAATTACGAAGGCTCCATGTCACTCCTCTACGAAGGCGCTATACTGGCGATCTTGGTGGTATGGCTGTTCTTGCGCGACTGGCGTGCCACGATTATTGCAGCAACCGCCCTGCCACTGTCGATTTTGCCTGCCATGATCGGCATGTATTTCTTTGGTTTTACCCTCAATACCGTAACCCTACTGGCCATGTCACTGGTAGTGGGGATTCTGGTTGACGATGCCATTGTTGAAATTGAAAATATCATACGGCACCTGCGCATGGGAAAAACTCCTTATGAAGCAGCCATGGAAGCCGCAGATGAAATCGGGCTGGCAGTTATTGCCACCACCTTTACCCTGATTGCGGTATTTCTGCCAACCGCCTTTATGAGCGGAATTGCAGGAAAATTCTTTGTACAGTTTGGCTGGACCGCAGCATTGGCCATTTTTGCATCCCTACTGGTGGCACGTTTACTGACCCCCATGATGGCGGCCTATTTTCTTAAACCCTGGATCGGTAAAACGGAACAGCCAGAAAATACAATTGCAGAAAAAATCGCCGATCAAGGCACGACCCGTTTAGCCGAAGATCGTGCCAAAGATGGCAAAGTCATGCGTGGCTATATGCGTCTGGTGACTTGGTGTCTCAATCACCGCTGGATTACTTTAGGTGGTGCCATTGCATTTTTCATCGCTTCGGTCATGCTGATCCCGTTATTGCCGACAGGATTTGTACCACCGCCCGATACCGGACAAACCCAGGTCCGTCTGGAGCTGACACCCGGTTCCCAGTTTGCAGATACCCTTAAAACTGCTGAATATGCACGTAACCTGATTAAAGACCACCCTGAAATAAAAAGTATCTATACCACCATTGGTGGTGGTGCTGCGGGAACAGATCCTTTTTCAGGAGGCGCGTCAAGTGAACCACGCAAAGCGACCCTGACCATTCAAATCACTGAACGTTCTGATCGTAGTGCCAGCTTGCAACAGGTTGAAGATGAAATTCGCCAGCGTCTGGCCCCTTTGCCGGGAGCCCGCATTCAGGTCGGACTTGCAGGTAATAATAGCGAATACCAGATTGCCCTTTCTGGCGATGACCCTGATACCCTGATGGCAACAGCGCGCAGCCTTGAACGTGAATTAAGGACAATCCAGAATGTAGGCAGCATTACCTCAAGTGCAGCCCTGATTCGCCCTGAACTGGTGATTCGACCAGACTTCGCCAAGGCTGCCGATTTGGGTGTTACCACCTATGATATTGCAGAAACCTTGCGTATTGCGACTGCCGGTGATTTTGACCAGAACCTGGCAAAATTAAACCTGTCACAGCGGCAAGTTCCCGTAATCATCAAACTGCCACTTGCTGCCCGGCAAGATCAGGAGCTGATGAAACGCCTGATGGTAAAAGGCAGTCGTGGGCCGGTCATGTTAGGCAGTATTGCCGATATCAACATTGAAAGTGGCCCATCGCAAATTGACCGTTTTAACCGGTTACGTAACATTAATTTCACCATCGAACTGAACAATCAGCCTCTAGGCGACATTGCAGCCAGGGTCGACCAGCTTCCAACCATGAAAAACCTGCCACCTACAGTAAAACGTACCGATATCGGTGATGCTGAAGTAATGCAGGAACTTTTCTCAAGCTTTGGACTGGCCATGCTGACAGGTGTGCTATGTATCTATGTTGTCTTAGTGCTGCTGTTCAAGGACTTCCTGCAACCGATTACCATTCTGGTGGCCCTGCCATTATCACTTGGCGGTGCATTTGTAATGTTGCTACTGGCCAAAAGCAGTTTCTCCATGCCAAGCCTGATTGGCCTGATTATGCTCATGGGAATTGCCAGTAAAAACTCGATCTTGCTGGTCGATTACGCCATTATTGCCAGAGATGAAAAGCATTACTCACGTTTCAATGCCTTGCTGGATGCCTGCCATAAACGGGCACGCCCGATTATCATGACCACGCTGGCCATGGGTGCAGGCATGTTGCCAATTGCCTTAGGCATTGGTACCGATCCAAGCTTCCGGGCGCCAATGGCGATTTCGGTGATTGGGGGCTTGATTACCAGTACCTTCTTGTCCTTACTGGTGATACCGGTGGTATATACCTTTATTGACGATATTAATCGCAAGCTACATGGTTTCAGAAAAAACCAGTCTGAATCCATAAAACCCTCTCAATAGCTCGGGGTTCAAAAAGGCGGTCATCTGACCGTCTTTTTTTATGTTCAGGATAACATCAGTGCCAGCATAAAAAAGATAAAACTGCCGCCTGCCAGATAGTACAAATAATGCATCTGCTGACTTAACCATGACAGATACATGGTTGCGCTCATCAATTTCACCATGGCCAGATTCCAGATCAGTACCATGCCTACCATCCAGCCACAGACCAGTATGTTTTGCACCACATTGTATTGAGGATAGATCAGGATCAGCAACACCGAATAAAACATCAGGTTCTTGGGATTGAGCAGACTCGAAGCCAAACCCAGTAAAAAGTGCCTGAACTGTGCTTGTTTTGGGGGTTCGGTATCAAGTTCCAGTTCAGTATTGCTGAGTCCGTGCACAGAACGTGCAGCGCGAAAACATTGAACCGCCAGATAGGCAAAATAAACTACACCGAACCATTTCATGACGACCAGTAGTTCGGTACTGACTTTGCCCAGCAAGAACAGACTGCAATAAATCACCAGCAGAATAATGGCATTACCTAATGCAATTCCCATACAAGTCAATCGTGCTGCCTCTATTTTGCTTTGCATCAAGGTTTTTAAAATTAAAAGGAAATCAGCCCCGGGCGTCAGCAAAGCAATAAAATGCGTCACAACAATTGTTAAAAAAAGCTCCATAGTCTCTCTCCAGATGAAGGAGAGCCAGCTTAAAAAAGCTTAAGCTTTTATTCTTGTACAAAATTGCGAGCACTAAGATTTTTTAGCATATTGTTTTGGGGTAACCCCCGTATATTGTTTAAAGACTCGATGAAAATGACTCTGGTCAGTAAACCCTAATTCATGTGCCAGCTGGGCCAGATCACAGCCCTGACGCAAACGTAAACGCGCCTGATTGACCTTTTGATTTAATTGATAAGCATGTGGGGTTAAACCCAAATACTGTTTAAACAGCCGGATCAGTGCATAACGGCTGATCTGTAATTTTTCAGCCAGTTGCTGGAGCGATAGTTCCTCAATACCACTTTCCAGAGACTCGATCAACCGGGGTAAATACGACTGAAAACAACCTGTTTCCCCAATATTTTCCCAATGAAAATTCGGTATTAACATTTCGGTTAAGGTCTTAATCAAATATTGTTCTTTTTCTAATCGTGAAATCTGGGGATCAAATAACAGCTGATTTAATGCAGTAAATGCAGTGTAAAGATGGAGGTCATGGAGAATTATGGGTTTTAATTGCGGCACACAGGATGTGTTTAAATCCAAATGCACATCCATTTCCTGTTGAAGCTCATCAAGCAGCCCGGCAAGCCATGTTGCATCAAGATGCATCATCTGGTAACTCCAGGCCTGTTGCGGTAAAGGATTACAAGCATGCTCTACATGAGCTGGAATAACCACGACGCTACCCGACTGAATCAACTGTTCGGATGCAAAAGAACTGGAAAAATGACTCTGTCCCGCATCAATAGCCCCGATTGAAAAGGTAGGATGGCTATGCGATTTATAACAGATTCGGCTTTGACATGCCCTACGTGTTTCAACGTACGGCATGTCAGGATGGCTCCAAAACTCAACGCTTGAGTTCAAAATCACTTAAACCTGAACCCACATCCAGATCATTTCTGCGCTAAAGCTTTTTCAATATCGGCTTCTAACGCTTCTGGTTTAGTGGTTGGAGCATAACGCTCTAACACCTCACCATTACGGCCAACCAGAAACTTGGTAAAGTTCCATTTGATGTTGCGGCTACCTAGCAGGCCTTTGGCTTCGCGGGTCAAATAACGGAAAATCACATGTGCTTCCGGCCCTTTCACATCGACCTTGGCAAACATTGGGAAAGTAACACCATAATTACGCTGGCAAAAAGTCCCGATTTCCTTGTTGGTGCCCGGGTCTTGTCCTCCAAACTGGTTACAAGGAAAACCTAATACTTCCAGTCCCTGAGATTTATATTTTTCATAGAGTTTTTCTAATCCGGCAAATTGCGGGGTAAAGCCACACTTGCTTGCAGTATTTACAATCAGCATGACCTTGCCTTTATAATCAGCGAGCGCTTTTGTTTCTCCCTCTAACAACTCAGCTTCAAACTGATAAATGTTACTCATGGATAAGTTTCCTCGTCATTCTTCTCATCTGTTTTAAGTTGTAATGATGCCGAATTCACGCAATAACGCAGTCCTGTCGGCTGTGGGCCATCCTCAAACACATGGCCCAAATGTGCATCGCAATCATGGCAGACAATTTCTGTTCTGACCATACCATGTGATAAATCTTCATGTTCTTCAATTGCAACATTATCAATCGGTTTATAGAAGCTTGGCCAGCCACAACCGCTATCATATTTGGTTTCAGATGAGAACAACTCCGCACCACAGCAACGGCAGACATAGGTACCCTTTTGTTTATTATTCCAATATTGTCCTGTAAATGCGGGTTCTGTGCCTTTCTGGCGAGTAATGCGATATTCTTCCGGTGATAATTCTCTTTGCCATTCCCGGTCTGTTTTATTCACTTTTCCCATAACCTGCACCTTTTATTCTGATGTTAAAACAATCTTGATCAACAGATTTTATATTTACGCCATTCCCGACAAAAACTCTAGTCTCAGTTGGTACAATTTAATGAATTTTCAGCACTAAAAATAAAAATAGCAAAAAGTTAGCAAATTATTTTTACAAAAGTAAGCAAATACTAGCCAAGACCTATTTTACGTAAGCAAATATGGTGTTATGCTAATTTCGCACGGTTAAACAGGACAAACAATGTCTCAGAAAAAAAGCGTGGTGTTCCAGAACCTATTACCAACCATCAGACAATATCAACAATCCGGTTTTACCCATGAAAAAATTGTTGAATTACTGAGAGATCAGCATGACCTCGATCTGGTCACAGTTGAAACCTTCAAAAGTTATTTATACCGATATGCAAAAGTGAATCCTGCTATGTCTAAAAGTACTGTTGTTCCCCAGTCTCAACCATCAAGCCGCGAAATCAGAAAATCATCCAAGCTTGAACATGTTTGCTATGACATCCGTGGACCAGTACTGCGCGCCGCCAATGAAATGGAGGAGCAAGGACACAAGATTATCAAGCTGAATATCGGCAACCCGGCTCCTTTCGGTTTTGAAGCCCCCCAAGAGATTATTAATGATGTTGCGTTAAACCTGCCAAATGCCATTGGCTATACCGACTCTAAAGGTATTTTCCCTGCCCGTAAGGCCATTTGCCAGTATTACCAGCAAAAAGGGGTTTTCGACATGCACGTCAATGATGTGTATGTTGGAAACGGTGTTTCCGAACTGATTGTGATGGCCATGCAAGGCTTGCTGGACGATGGCGATGAAATGCTGGTGCCTATGCCAGACTATCCGTTATGGACTGCAGCTGTTAATCTCTCGGGCGGTACCGCCGTTCACTATAAATGTGACTCTGAAAATTACTGGTATCCAGACCTTGCAGACATGGAAAGCAAGATCACGCCAAATACCCGTGGTATCGTGATTATCAACCCCAACAACCCGACCGGTTCAGTCTATCCACGTCATGTGTTAGAGCAAATTGTAGCCTTGGCCAAAAAACATGACCTGATTTTATTTGCAGATGAAATCTACGACAAGATCGTATATGACGGCATCGAACATGTGGCCGTAGCAGCACTGGCTGGCGATCAGCTCTGTGTTTCTTTTAATGGTTTATCAAAAGCCTACCGGATTGCAGGTTACCGTGCCGGATGGATGGCCATCACTGGCAATAAGGCACGTGCAGCAGACTATATCGAAGGACTGGACATGCTCGCATCAATGCGTTTATGTGCGAACCATCAGGCGCAATATGCCATTCAAACGGCTTTGGGCGGGTATCAGTCAATTAACGACCTGATCCGTCCGGGTGGCCGTTTATATGAACAGCGGAATATTGCCTGGGAAATGCTGAATGAAATTCCCGGCCTCAGCTGTGTGAAGCCTGAGGGTGCCATGTACTGCTTCCCGAAACTTGATCCGGCAGTTTATCCAGTTGAAGATGACGAAAAACTGATGTTGGACCTGTTAAAAGCTGAAAAAGTTTTGCTGGTTCAAGGCACCGGCTTTAACTGGCCTACCCCTGATCACTTCCGTGTCGTGTTCTTACCTGCAGAAAACGAGTTACGTGAAGCCATTAACCGTTTAAGCCGCTTTCTGGCAAAAATGCGTTAAATATCCATCCCCCTTTGACAAAGGGGGATTTTTTCTATTTATTGCGACGCATTGTTCTCGCTTTGGGCTTCCTTCCAGATCCGTTCATATTGTTGCGATTTTTTCAGGTTTTTAGCCAGACCAAAACCACCTGTTTTGTATAAACGGGCAAGTCCCTGCCAGCCATCTGCATTATCCTGCTCTAGGGCAAGTTCATAAAACTCGGCTGCCTTTTTATAGTTTTTAAGGGTCCCTTCACCATATTCATGCATTAGCCCCGCATTAAAAGAAGCAAGACCGGATGCCTCAGAAGCCTGGGTAAATAACCGTAAAGCCTCTTTATCATCTTTCTCGACACCTCCCGTCCCTTCAATATAGAAAAAGGCCAAGGCGTTGATTGCGGTAGCATCACCTTGCCGGGCAGCCAGTTGCAGATAGTGTCTTGCTTTCCCCGGGTCTTGCGGCAGACCTTTCAGCCCTGCTTCATACATACGCCCCAACGAGGTCTGCGCTACATCAAATCCGGCATCCGCCGCTCGAGTCAGCCATTCCACACCCTTTTTCGGGTTGCTGACCACACCATCCTCATCGGAAAGATAAAGATAAGCTAAACTGTATTGAGCCTGTAGCTGTCCCTGTTCTGCGGCTTGGGCATACCATTTCATGGCGGTCAGGTTATCTTCCTCAATGCCCTCTCCCAGATCATACATGTAGCCGACATAGTACATTGCGTCCGCATTTCCTTTTACAGCAGCCCTTTTAAACCATGTCAAAGCCGCACCATAATCCTGCTCTATGCCTTCTCCAAAATAGTAGGCTGTGGCCAGTTCATGTTGTGCCTTCATATCGCCGGACTGGGCCTGTTCCTTTAAAGCCTGCCAGGCTGGCGCCTCATCGGCATAAGATAAATTTACCAAGCTGCTGCCCAACAATATTGCAAGCACAATATTTTTAAATTTCATTATCTAACTCATATTGCTATATTTTTATGCGATTACATTCTGGCGTTAAAATGAATGTTTTAAATTGTCCTTGATATACTCAAGAAAATCAAAAACTAATTTTTAACTTTTCATCAAAATAAGCAAGCAAAGACACGGTTTGCCAAAATATTAAGCATGTCATTTTCGGTTTGCATGCTAAACTATGCGTTGGTTTGAAAAAGGATAGTCCTTCTATGCGGTTTGTTCATCTCGGTATCCATACAGAATTCTCGATCACGGAATCGATTGTTCGCATACCTGATTTGGTCAAGGCTGCCGTACAAGATGAGATGCCAGCACTGGCCCTGACAGACTTGTCCAACCTGCATGCTGCAGTCAAGTTTTATGGAGCATGCCTCAAAAAAGGCATTAAACCCATTTTGGGCAGTGTCATCCGGCTCAATGATGCCGAACACCGAGCCACCCTACTTGCAATGAGCAGCAAAGGCTGGCTCAACCTGACCGAAATCGTATCGCGTGGTTATATTGAAGGTCAGCAACTGAGTATCCCCTGCGTACAAAAAGAATGGATACTTGAGCAGCCAGAAGACCTGATCGTGATGTTAGGCCAGCACAGTGATGTCGGCAAAATGCTTTGCTCCTCCAACCCGCAAAAGGCAGAACCGTTGCTGGAGGCATGGATTGAAAAATTCGGCAACCGTGTTTATCTGGCGCTGACCCGTACCGAACGCCCGGGTGAGGAAGATTTTATCCAGCAAGCAGTAAAACTGGCTGCAAAATATCAGATCGGTGTGGTCGCACATAATGATGTGCACTTTATCGAACAGGATGACTTTGACGCACATGAAGCCCGTGTCTGTATTGCCGATGGTTATGTGTTAGGAGACAGCAAACGCCCTAAAAACTATAGCCCGGAGCAATATTTCAAGACAGGCGAACAGATGTCCGAACTGTTTTCCGATATTCCGAGTGCCATTGCCAATAGCTATCATATTGCCAAGCGCTGTAATGTTGAATTAAAGCTTGGGACTTATTTCCTACCCGACTTCCCGATTCCAGATGGTTATACCATCGACACTTATTTCGAGCATTTATCTAGGGAAGGTCTGGAAGAGCGTCTGAATCACTTATATCCGGTGGCTGAACGTGATGAAGACTGGCCAGAGATACGCAAGCCCTATGATGAACGAATCAAGTATGAAGTCGATATCATTCTGAAAATGGGGTTCCCGGGCTACTTCCTCATCGTCATGGACTTCATTCAATGGGCCAAAAATAATGGCGTGCCTGTTGGCCCTGGCCGTGGTTCGGGTGCAGGCTCATTAGTGGCTTATAGCCTAAAAATTACCGACCTCGATCCTCTGCGTTACGACCTGCTGTTCGAACGTTTCCTTAACCCGGAACGTGTTTCAATGCCCGACTTTGACGTCGATTTCTGTATTGCCGGCCGTGACCGGGTCATTGAATACGTGGCACAGAACTATGGCCGTCAAGCGGTTTCACAGATTGCAACCTTCGGTACCATGGCTGCCAAAGGTGCAATCCGGGATGTGGCACGTGTCCTGGGTAAATCCTATGGTCTGGCTGACCGTATTTCCAAAATGGTACCGACCAAACCGCTTGGTGTAGATCTGGCGACCGCCATCGACATGGAGCCTCAGCTCAAGGATATCGTCACCAACCCGTCCAACCCGGACAATGACGATGCAGCCGAAATCTGGGAAATGGCCCTGAAACTGGAAGGGATTACCCGTAATACCGGTAAACACGCCGGTGGTGTGGTGATTGCTCCCGGCAAGATTACCGATTACTCGGCAGTGCTGTGTGATCCGGATGGAACCAACCGCGTTGCACAATATGATAAGGATGACGTTGAAGCCGCAGGTCTGGTCAAATTCGACTTTTTGGGCTTACGTAACCTGACCGTCATTGAAGATGCGGTACAAAATATTAACAAGCGGCTCAAATCCGAGACACCGCTCAATATTTCCAATGTTCCTTTAGACGATAAAGATGCCTATCTGGTGTTTGCCGAGGCAAATACCACAGCGGTATTCCAGTTTGAATCCGTCGGCATGAAAAAGATGTTGAAGGAAGCACGACCAAGTAAATTTGAAGAAATTATCGCCTTCGTTTCCTTGTATCGTCCCGGTCCGATGGACCTGATTCCTGACTTTATCCATCGTATGCATGGTGGTGAGTTTGAATACCTCCACCCTCTGCTTGAAGGCGTGCTGGAACCGACCTACGGGATTATGGTTTATCAGGAACAGGTGATGCAGGCTGCGCAGTTCTGTGCAGGCTATACCCTGGGTGGCGCAGACTTGCTTCGTCGAGCCATGGGTAAAAAGAAACCGGAAGAAATGGTCAAGCAGCGCCAGATCTTTATTGAGGGTGCGGCGAAAAAAGATATTGACGAGGCAACCGCCAACCATATCTTTGACTATATGGAAAAGTTTGCAGGCTACGGTTTTAACAAATCACATGCTGCTGCCTATGCCCTGGTGGCCTACCACACCGCCTGGTTAAAAGCACACTACCCGGCTGAGTTCATGGCGGCGGTTTTATCTTCGGAAATGCAGAACACCGACAGTATCGTGTTCCTGATCGATGACTGCCGCAATAACAAGCTGGAAGTATTACCACCTTCAGTGAATATGTCCTTGTATCATTTCCATGCCAGCGATGAAGCCACCATTGTCTATGGTCTGGGGGCGATTAAAGGTGTAGGCGAACAGGCGATGCAATCGGTCATTGATTCACGTATCAATGAAGGCCCGTACAAGGATCTGTTCGATTTCTGTCACCGTATCGACCTGAAAAAAATCAATAAACGTACACTTGAAGCCCTGATTCGCGCAGGGGCACTGGATTGTCTGGGTATTGAGCGTTCAAGCTTAATGGCGCAATTGCCAGAAGCTGTTCAGGCAGCCGAACAGGCCCGTAGCAACCGTGAAACAGGTATCATGGACCTGTTTGGCGAGGTTGAAGAAGTTCAACGCAAGCCTGCCAAACCGGTGAAACCATGGTCGGATGAAGTCCGTTTAAAAGGTGAAAAGGATACGCTGGGGCTTTACCTGACCGGTCACCCAATCGATGTGTATCGTGCCGAGCTAAAAGCGTTCATTCCGTCCAAACTGAATGAGCTTACCCCGACACGCCGTGGCGTCACGACGGTTTTTGCAGGTCTAGTGGTCGATATTGCCAACTTCCCGAACCGTATCATGATCACCCTGGATGACGGAACAGCACGTGTTGAAATCAGCTGTAACCATGAACGTTTCCAGCGCTATAAGGAAATCGTCCGCCTGGAACAGGTGGTGGTGATTGAAGGTGAAATCTACGAACGTGAAGGCTTTGACCGCCCGATGGCGCGCTTGAGCAAAGCCTTTAGCCTGAATGAGATTCGCCAGAAACGGGCACAAAGCATTCAAATCCGGTTGGCTCCGGATCTAATGGGCAAAACTCTCGCCAAAGACCTGCAAGCCATTCTTCTCCCGTATTGCAATGTCGACATGTGCCAGCATATTGGTGTGCAAATCCAGCTGGACCAGCGCTTTGCAACCGCAGAGTTACACCTCGGCCCGCAATGGAAAGTTGCACCATTAGATGAGCTACTCGGCAAGTTACGCGATTATTTTGGTAAAGATGCCATCGTGATTGAATATCAGGTGAAATCCAAAGCTGCCAAAGTCGCTGAAGCACCGAAGGTGGCAAATATTGCTCCACCGCCAGACAACATGTCCATGGATGAAGCCCTTGATCTCTATCAGGCCGAAGTCTCTCAATACTCTTAATTTTGGATAATATATGAACCAGTTTGACTCAAATAACGTGTCCAAACATTTGGATCATGTGCGTATTGTCATGGTCAATACGACCTTGCCGGCCAATATCGGCAGTGCCTTGCGTGCCATGAAAACCATGGGCTTATCTAAACTCGTATTGGTAGCGCCAAAGACCTATCCGCATCCCGATATTGATGCCTTGGCTGCCGGTGCACAAGACTTGATTGAACAGATCGAGATTGTCGAGACGCTGGAACAAGCCATCCAGGACTGTCATATCGTATTCGGTACCAGTGCGCGTAGCCGTACCATTCCATGGCCTTTGCTGGACGTGCGCCCTGCGGCGAAAGAAGCCTTACAAGCGGCAAGCAAAGCACAACATATTGCCATTGTATTTGGTCGTGAAGACCGTGGCCTGACCAATGAAGAACTGGCTCTGGCCAATTATCATCTAACCATTCCGGTCAATCCTGAATATGGTGTGCTCAATGTCGCTCAAGCCATTCAGGTGGTGTGCTATGAATTAAGAATGGCCGCACTTGAGCAAAACACCACGGCTACCAGCGTACCAGATGATCACATGCAACTAAAACAACAGCAAAGCATGGCATGGGACGAACCGCTGGTAACGCAGCAACAGATGGAAGAGTTCTACCCTCATCTGGAAAAAATGCTGACTGAAATCGAGTTTTTAGACCCGGATAATCCTCGTTTACTTCCATTGCGCTTGCGTCGTTTATTTGGAAGGATACAATTAGATCGTATGGAATATCATTTATTGCGCGGGATCTTCAGTCGCGTTCAGGCACTGGCCAAAGGTTCATGGAAAAAGACAAACATGGAGGATCATTCAAATGATTAAACAGCTTAAAGAAGATATCGAGGCTGTATTTGCACGTGATCCTGCAGCCCGCAATACCCTTGAGGTTCTGACCACCTATCCCGGCATCCATGCATTGATCATGCACCGTATGGCACATGAACTCTGGAAAAAGGAATATAAAGGCACAGCCCGCCTGCTTTCTTCGTTTAGCCGTTTTGCCACTGGCATTGAAATACACCCGGGCGCCAAAATTGGCAAGCGTTTCTTTATTGATCATGGCATGGGTGTGGTCATTGGTGAAACAGCTGAAATCGGTGATGATGTAACGCTTTACCACGGGGTTACCCTAGGTGGTACCACCTGGAATAAAGGCAAACGTCATCCAACGCTCGAAGATGGTGTGGTGGTCGGCGCCGGAGCTAAAATTTTGGGACCCTTTACCGTGCATAAAGGGGCTAAAGTCGGCTCGAATGCCGTGGTCACCAAAGAAGTTCCAGAAGGCGTGACCGCTGTAGGTAACCCTGCCCGCTATATCTTTAAAGATAAACGCCAGGTTGAACAAGATGAAGTGCGTCGCCGTGACTATGCCGAAAGCATTGGCTTCCAGCCTTATGCCACTACGCAGGACCAGTCCGATCCCATCCTGGAAGGTATACGTGTACTTCTAGACCGTATGCAAAACAATGAAAAACGCATGAATGTGCTATGCCAGCGCCTCTCTGAACTCGACCCGAGTTTTGCACCGCAAAATTCCAAAAATCAACCATTGAGTAAAGAAGAACTTAAAATTATTGAAGAAGTTAGACGTGAATGCGAGGCACAGAACAAAACTTCAGCAACATAATCGAATATATAAGAAATGTAACAAGCTTATCATTGCAAGTTGGTTTTGCTTTTCCTAGACTGGTGAAACCAACGATCTACTTCTCATTTAACTAAAATTAATGGATGTAAAGCATGAATTTTAAGCCTTTGGCATTACTTGTACTTTCCACCTCTTTTTTAACTGCCTGCGGGATCGCACCAGTCAAAAAAGATAAAGCTTCTGAGCCATTTGTCTTTAAAGAGCCAGAACCAACCCCTCCGTTCTATGCTTTAAATCCAATCAAATATGATCAGCCACCAAGCTTTGAAGTGGCTATTAAAAATGCAGCAGCCCAACCTGTAACCAAAATGGTTGTGTCATTACAAAATGATCCATCAAAAACAACCACGCTAGAAGTTAACAAAATTATTGTCCCAACCATCGACAGCAAACAACGGAGTGAAAAATATGCCGTACTTGCTGGCGATAACGAAATTGACGTAACCGAAATTGATGACTTCTTGCAACTGGTTGAAGGTAAGGCACGCCATTATCCGCCTCGTTTCCCTGACCGTCAGGAACGTAAAGGCTACGAAGCAAAATTAAAAGAAGTTACACAAAAGCTTGATGCGCTGGCAGAAAAGCCAAATGCCTCTCTTGATGTACTGACACGTGCATTCAAAGCTAGCGTAATGGCACGTAACATGGACCTGGGTACGGCTTATACCACCAAATCCCTGAACTATGCCCAACGTATTCTTGCCATCAACCCGAATGATGCAGAAACAAACTTCTGGTTTGGTTTCGGCTTGTCTGAAGGTGGTGGTCAGCGTGAAGCCATCCCTTATCTCGATAAGGCAATTAAAGGTGGTGTTCAGGAAGCTTATCTTTCTGCTGCAAATAACTACCTCTGGTTAGAGCAGAAGAAAAATGCGATTCAGACCTTGAAGAACTATAAAGTTAACTATCCGGATGAAGCAGAGGTAACTGATCGCCTGATCAAGGAAGTTGAATCTGGTAAACGCTGGAATGTCTGGCAGGTATTGAACTAATCAACAGCCCATTCTGTAGTGAAAAATAGACTGTCTTGTACAGTCTATTTTTTTATGCATGATTGAAAAAACATTCGATTTTCGTATTATATCCTCCATCTCCCAGCTCAATTGCTAATCTATGATGCTAGCATTTACCCCAAATAAACGTTTATTAACGCTTGCCCTTTTCAGCTCAGTGGTAATGAGCGGTTGTCAGGTCGTCAGCCTTAAACAGCAAGACCTGAATGTCACGATTGCCAATGAGCGCAATAGTATCCTGACCCAGAAAAAATTGAGTGAAGCCAGCCTCAATGTGCTGTCCATGTCAGGTAAAGAAGCCAAAGTCTGTATGCAGACCACAGATGAATGTATTGCTGAATTGCACAAGATTCCGCAAATTCAGGACGAGCAACTGTTATCCACAGCCAGCGAATTGTATCTGTCAAAAGCCATGAGCCTGTCTGAATCATCTGACTGTAAAGTGAGTAAGCTGAGCAAGCATAAGGCAGAAGCAATACAAAAAGAGAATCAGCAAGCCTATGAACAGTGTCTGGATCAAGAGCTGGAGGCCCTGGATAAAAGTATCCGTTATAGCTATGCCTATTTATTTAAAACCGCTCGTCAGCCCCAAGAGCGTATTTTTGACAACAGGCAGGTTCAGATTCGGGATTTCTATAATCAGGCACTGACCAAACTGGTGAATGTGCATAGTTTAAGAAATCCGTCCAAAACCATCACGCCTACAATTAAAATTGGAAAAAGTACCTATACCATTGACATTCAGGCGTATCAGCGCCTACAAAACATGAAGCTTGAAAAGTTTATTTCCAGCTATAACATGAACTTTTCAGGTTTAAGGGCGATTAACCGGCGAGATGGTTTCGGCTCAGATTTCGTCGCTGTATTTCCTTCGGCCGAGGGGACAGCCCATGGTGAAAATAAATATATACTTGACCCGTTAAGCTTTAACTACCCCAATGGCGTGAACCCGAACATTCATAAGGCACGTTATCTGGCTGCAACCATTATTGCACAACCCAAAAAAGCCACGGCCAGCATTGATGATGTTCTGAACAGTCCCGAGTTTGAGGTTAAGGTTTACGATCCGTATAGCATCGAGAAAGTCAACATTGCGGGTAAAGAATATTCTCTGGCAGCCAATTTCTCGGCCCCTTATGGCCTGTGGCTGGCTGAAAACAATCTGGGGACTGCTGCCTACCTGACCCTGATTGACCGCGACCAGCATTTAACCATGCCACACTTGTACATGCTGGAACCTTATAATCCAAATAAGAAAGTGATTGTTCTGGTACACGGTCTGGCCAGTAGCCCTGAAGCCTGGATCGCTGTAACCAATGACATTATGGGGGATGCGGTACTCCGTGAGCATTATCAGGTATGGCAGGTTTTCTACTCGACCAATATGCCGATTCTGGAAAGCCGCTTCCAGATCTATGCCCTGCTAAAACAGGCTTTTGGTTCTCTCAATCCTAAAGATGCAGCAGCTCAGGATGCGGTTTTAATCGGTCACAGTATGGGTGGAATTATCAGTCGCTTGCTGGTGAGTGATGCAGATATTTCAAAACAGGCACTGACCCTGATGAATAGCCGCCAGCAGGCCCGTTTGAGAAAACATCCTGTCATTGGCGAACGTCTGAAAATGGAACCGATCAAGAACTTTGACCGGGCCATCTTTCTGGCAGCTCCACATCGTGGTACAGAGTACGCAGACCGCTGGTTTACGCTGGCTGCGCGTAAAATTATCAAATTACCGGCTACCTTCCTGACCACCTTGGCAGATACACTGACCAGTGATGATATGGATCTGAAGGAATTTGTAAAAACACTGACCAATGATGTCATTCAAAATGGTCCAAGTGATTTAAGCAAAAAGTCCAAATTTATGGAATTAACCGCCACCATTCCGCCAGAAAGCGGGCTGGTTTTCCATTCGATTATGGGCAATGTGACCAAAAGCGATGATCCTGACGTGATTACTGATGGCATTGTGCCTTATAAAAGTGCCCATCTGGACGGTGCCGTTTCAGAGAAGGTTTTTAAAGGTGGCCACTCCATTCAGGAAACACCTGAAGCCGTGCTGGAACTTCGTCGTATTTTACGTGAGCATCTGGTCGATCATGGTTTATATAAACCTAAGAACTGACCACCATAAAAAAGGCCCCAGATCTTGGGGCCTTTTTTATACAACTACTTAGCTGCCTGAACGAATCATATAATCAAAGGCAGACAGGGATGCTTTGGCACCTTCACCTGTGGCAATGATGATCTGCTTGTATGGTACGGTCGTACAGTCACCGGCAGCAAATACACCTTTAACACTGGTTTCGTTACGGTCGTTGATCACGATCTCGCCACGGTTGCTTAACTCAACTGCACTGTTTTTCAGGAAGTCAGTATTTGGCAATAACCCGATCTGGACAAAGATCCCTGCAAGCTCTACCGTATGTTCAACATCAGTGGCACGGTTTTTGTACTTCAATGCCGTTACTTGTGAACCATCACCAACCACTTCGGTACTCAAGGCATTCATGATCACCGTGGTGTTTGACAAGCTGTTTAACTTGTCTTGCAACACCTGATCAGCACGAAGTTTGGTGTCAAATTCAACCAGTGTGACATGCTCAACAATACCTGCAAGGTCAATCGCAGCTTCTACACCCGAGTTACCACCACCAATTACCGCAACACGTTTGCCTTTGAACAACGGGCCATCACAGTGCGGGCAGTAAGCCACACCACGGGTCCGGTATTCGGCTTCACCCGGTACATTCATCTCTCTCCAGCGTGCACCGGTGGAAAGAATGATGGTTTTCGATTCAAGCTTGGCACCATTTTCCAGTTCAACCTCAACCAGACCATTAGCAGTCTGATCTGCGCCTGTGATCTTGCTGACACGTTGCAGGTTCATGATATCCACACCGTATTCACGGACATGCGCTTCCATATCCTGAGCAAACTTCGGACCTACGGTTTTTTGTACAGTAGTGAAGTTTTCAATGTCCATGGTATCCATCACCTGACCACCGAAGCGTTCAGCTACGATACCGGTCTTGATGCCTTTACGCGCAGCATAGATGGCCGCAGTACCACCGGCAGGCCCACCACCAATCACCAACACATCAAACGCATCTTTGGCATTGATGGCCGCTGCATCTTTCTCGGCAGAGTTGGTATCGAGCTTGGCCACGATTTCTTCCAGTGTCATACGGCCCTGACCGATATGCTGGTTGTCCTGGAACACCATCGGTACTGCCAGAATCTTGCGCTCTTCCACTTCATCCTGGAAGAAAGCACCATCAATCATGGTGGCCGTGGTGTTCGGGTTGTTGATTGCAATCAGGTTCAAGGCTTGAACCACATCCGGACAGTTGTGGCAGCTCAGTGACACAAACACATCAAAGTTGGCAGTCAGGTTAAGGCCTTTGATTTGAGCCAGGACTTCATCAGAGACTTTTGGCGCATAGCCAGATACTTGCAGTAATGCCAGAATCAAAGAAGTAAACTCATGGCCCATCGGCAAGCCGGCAAAGAACACACGCGGTTGTTCACCTGCTTTAGCCACACCGAAGCTAGGACGGCGAGCGTTTGAACCGTCAAAACGCGCCGTAACCTGATCAGAAAGTTCCGCGATTTCAGTCACCAGTTCTTTGATTTTCTCTGCTTTGTCTGAGTCATCTAAAGCAGCAACCAGCTCGATCGGGCTTTCTAAACGTTCTAAATAAGCTTTTAATTGAGTTTTAATATTTTGATCTAACATGTATTTCTCCAAACCCTAAGACTTTTAAATCGGTCAATTCATTCAATAAGGCTATACTACGCAAAAATCATAAATAGGTAAAACAGTATGTTTTTATAGGTTTGATCGAATAAATCTATTAAACTACATTGCTGACCTAAAACATACCCGTTCGTGAATGGCCCAGATCAGCATATTGTGCTGCCCATAGACCATGCGCAGCAAGCTGGCTGAAACCGGGGTCACCCGCTCGAACACTGACCTGAAAACAGCTCAGTCCCACTTACACAAAGCGGCCTCTGTCATAATAGCTGCTTAATCCTCAAGCTTTTGACTGATCCGGATACGACGGTTTTTCAGGTGTCTGGCGAGTCCATATAAACCTGTACTTATCGCCACAAGCAATATCGCCACTCCCCACAACATCACCTGGATAATATTGGAGACACGCTCAGCCTGCTGGGCACGCACATCCAGAGGCTGGGTTAGTGCAGTGATGCTTCTACCATAAAGTTGCTGTTGCATCACCCAGAGCTGTTCCGGCTTGAAATCGTATTTTTTAAACAGGACAGGATCTGTTTTTTCGGCATCAATCAGCTGGTTCACATATATATTGGCAGTCTTACGATCAACAGGTTGATGCAATAGGGCTACTTGCGCCAAGACATACGCCTTTTCAGTCGAAGAAATATCAGCTTGCTGCAAATCCTGGGCGATCTGACTTTCCACAATATTATTTTGATAACTCATCCACTGCTGGTAAGCCTGCTTGGTCTCATCTTTCCAGTCATACTGGATATAACTCAAGCCTGACCAGAGGATGATAAAGGAAATGACCCATGCCAGAAAACGTTGTGTACGGGCCTGAAAACGCTGCTGGAAAAACCTGAATTTTTTCGCCCAGCTCACCAGAATAAAAGCACCGGAAAATGAAACAATCAGTTTCAGGAACAGCCAGCCGACCCATGACAATAAATTCAATAAATAATCTACAGGCTGTTTAAAAGGAATCAGTTCCTGTACATGATAAGGCAGATCCAAGTCCTGAACCTGTATGGAAAGATCAAATAACCGATAAACAAATTCTTTTTGAAAAAAAAGCGAGAAAAATGTCACCACCGTTATGGCACCGGCCAGAAAAAACCAGATCATCAGGTGACGTTGACGTTTTCTTAACACATCTAAACGCTGGTCAATCGGTTGTACACTAAAATCGTCTATGGGTGACAATGAGCTTTCCTCTTCAAACAATGTCCGCATCAATATAAATGTTGTGATGGAAAAATATCCGCACATATCCTCCACAACCTGAGCAGGTAAAAGTCGCGAAGGCGATGGTAAAACGCAAGGCCTTAACAATGATCTTAGCGGGCTTTACCGCTTTTTATCGGGCACAATACGCCTAAATTACCTGCTCAAAGCCCTGCACAGAACATAGCACAATATCGGCTTAACGATGGGCCAGTTCAACCGATGAGCAACTTCATCCTGACAGAATCAAGACCGGGATGAATTGTGCTGGCTGTTTTCCAACACCAGATGATTCAGGTTATCCTGCAAGGCCCGTAACCGTGTGGTGGCTTCCGCACGTTTCTGCATGCCTTCTTTCTGGATCTGAATCACATCATTTACTGTTTTAATGAGGGTGTTCTGGACATGTTCAAGGGTTTCTACATCAATGACTGAACGCTGGTTAGCCTTGGCTGTATCTACCGAGTTTTGGTGCAATAATTCGGCATTACGGCGCAACAGTTCATTGGTGGTATCATCAATCGCTTTGGCTAGCTGCACGCTGTTCTTTTGCTCTTGCAAGGAAATCGCCAGACTAATCTGATTTTTCCAGGCTGGCAAAGTGATGTTTTTAATCGCATAGAATTTATCGACCAGCATCAGGTTATTTGACTGGATAATCCGGATCATGGGCAGTGTCTGCATCGCAGACTGTTGTAACACCTGTAAATCACTCACCCGTTTTTCAAGGTTATTGGCCAAATGATTCAGGTCATAAATCTGCTGTGTAGTCTGCTGGTCTTGCGCCTGAGCGGTCAAATCAGAAATCTGCTGCTGGATATCCTGTTGCTTTAACTGTCCGGCTGCAATGTATACGCCGAGTTGCTTATATTCATCCTGTACAGCATCGAACATTTTATCGAGTGTGCCCACCCGTGTCTTCAGGCCAGCTTGCGAGCTTTCAATTTCCTTGACCAGTACATCAATCTGCTCTTTGGTGGTATTAAAATGCTGGTCGAAACTTTGCTTGGCATTTTTAAACCTGCTCAGTAACCCGCCAAAAAAGCCAGAGCTTTTTGACTTATTCAGAATACTTGAGGTATTGAGCTGCTGGGCCACCTGTACCACTTCATTGAGCTTTTGCCCGGTATGGTCCAGATCCTTGTTCTGTACCAGATCAAGCAACTCATCAGTATAGGTCGATGTTTTATTTGCGATATTCTTGCCATACTCTGCCACGACCGTATTACTGATCTCTGCCAGTTCTTTATGAGCTTCCATCACTTCGGCAAGATCTTGTGGCTGCAACCCCAGCTCTTTTAAGTTAAGTTGCTCAAAACGTTGCTCCGGTTTCAGTTCAAGTTCACGAGATACATTGCTGAGTTCTGAATCTGACATGATATTCCCCTCTTATTTCTGTAATGATTTTTTCAAATTTTGAATCAGCTCTTCACGACTCTTGTCCAGTTGATCAAGGGTCGCCGTTGAACCGGACTCACGACTCTGTTTCAAATAATACTGCCATGCAGGAATCAAGACCTGCTGTGCTTCTTTGAAGCGGTCTAAAAGACTAAAGGATAAATGCTGGGTCAGTTGCATCTGTTTCATTGCAATATCATTGCTGGCCTGCAAGGTCTGTAACGTATTGACCTTTTTTGAAAGCCGCTCCACAAAATGATCCAGTACCTGCTGTTTGCTAAATTGCGGATATTCTTTCAGAAACTCGTCTGCTGCCTGTATATAGGCAGCCATTTGCTCGCGCAAACCCAAAGCCTGCTGCAAACGTGACTGCGACTTCTGGATTTCGATCTGCAGACGCTGACTGAGGTGATTGGCTTCATTGATCAAACGGTCCAGATCTTTGATATATTTTACTTGCCCGGCATCATATTCAACATCAATACCCAACCATTTTTGCAAGGCATTAAAACGGCGGCTACCCAGATATTTTTTTGAAAGCGACAGTTGCTGAATAATCTGGGTAATGACTTCACTCAATTGCTGGTTCAGCTTAGGATCAACCCCATTAAGCAGGACACTCTGCGCCTGCACCAGATGATCTGCATAATGATTTAAACGATGGGGATCGTTTAATAAAGGCAATAAATCATTACGCTTGATCGCTAAAATATGTTCTTGATTTGCCTCAATTTGCGATAAAGGTATCAGGTCAGGCGCTATCGTCATAGACATTAGAAATCGTGAGTACAAATAGATGTGAACAAGCCTAGTTGTAGCATGTTCTGGTGGTTTCGCCTACAGGATTGTTGTTATGTTTTTTAAAATCCGGCGTCTTGCCTCAGTCTAAAAACCCTCTAGATTACAAGCAATAAAGAGGGTGATAAGAGGCGTAGTTGCTGTTTTACTCATCATTGAGCGCACATTCAAAACTATTCGGATTCTGCTTGCAACGCACCTTCTTCAAAAAATTCATCATTTTTGCATCATAGATGCCTGCCTTGGTCAGCGCAATACGCGCCTCTCGCATCATTTTCATATAGTTAACTTGCTCTTCAGGAGAAATATGCATCCAGTATCTGGCCGGAATATCCTTTTCATAGTTGGCAATGATATTAAAAGTACGTCCCAGTTGGCCCGCCACCCATTCACGTGACTTTTGACCAAATCCGGCTGGGAACTTATCCTTGCGAATAATAAAATTTGCCGAGATTTGAGTGAGCGGAAATTTGACGATCCCGCCTTTGTCGCCTAAGCCCTTATATAGCTCAAAAGGTTTATAGGCAACTATTGGGGCAGGGACAATATCAATCTGATGATTGTTGAATTTTGCGCCTGCATTGGTCACATCAACCGCAACAGCCTGTGCCCCCACTTGAGCAACCAGTTTCGGTTGTGCTTCATCGTAGGCAAACACACCGACCTTCTTCCCTGCGGCCTTGGCCAAAGTATTGATACTGCGGTCAGACACGAACAGGTAAGCTGGCCCAATCGTCCCCAGACCAGCGATTTCATACGGCCCATTGATCATGTTTTTGGCAGCCTGGGGCTTCGATAAGAGCTGGTAAGCTAAAATTGCCGTTTTTAAGTCAGTTAACGCACCGATGGCATCCAGTGAACCGACATATTTATTGAACTGGCGGCCACGCAAACCGCTGATGATGGCACCATCACATTGACCGACCTTGAGATCTTCTGCGGCAACACGTTCATCCACATAAGCACGCAAATCGATATCAGCACCCCATTTTTTAGCTTCAAGTGCATAATCCTTTGCCAAGGCAAAGGCATCGCCCGATTTTCCGACAGGATCAAATACACAGACCGTCTGTCTGGCCTGAGTGCTGGCTGCACACCCCAATAATGCCAAAGCCAGTAAACCGTTTTTAATGTTCATCACGCTATTCCCAAAGCAGAGTTATTATTGTTTCATCTCATCCGATTCACCTCGGATATCCTATGACGTGATTTATTTTTTTATCGGATTTACAGTCAATCCTTCTCTGAGCCAGAACCGTTTCATTGCCTCTGCGCCGTTACATGGTTATCCAGCTGAAGATTGCGGAAGCGCGTAGGTTCCAATCACATGGGCAACGGGTTCTTCATCATCCAGCGAATACAGCCAGACTTCTCCGGTCACCAGGGTTTTACCCACCTTGATCAGTTTACAGATAGCCCGTATATCGCGATTGCCATTGGGTTTACGAAAAAAATTAATATTCATGTTGGTGGTCACCGCCATGGCGATCAGCCCCAAATGTCCCATGATGGCAATATACAAGGCATAATCTGCCACTAGCATCAAAGTCGGTCCGGATACCGTCTGCCCCGGCCGCAAATCACCTGCATCAACACGATAAAGCAGTTGGGCACCTTTTACCGTGATTTCTTCAATCACGCTTTTTTTCAGGGCTTGTGGAAATTCCTGTGCCAAAAACCCCATGATTTCATCTTTACTTGCAGCCATATGTTATCCCAACAATTTATGATCTTTTCCCTGATTGGCAATAAATAAATAGTTAAACAGTGCCCTCTTCAGGCCGGTTAGAAAGCTCGTCAAGCACCTGCCAGTACGTTGGCGGCTCAGGAACATATCCGCGTTCCCGCAACATCTGATGCATTTTAGGCAGTTTAAAATAAGGAACAGCCGCCATGAGGTGATGCTCTTTATGATAGTTGACATGAATCGGTGCAACCAGGGCACGTGCCAGATAGCCCGCCTTGGTGGTCCGGGTATTGGTTAAAGCCGAAGGACTGGTTGCCATACCTGCATGTTCTGCCATGGAGCGCACTCGCAGGAAGAGTGGAAACGGGGTTAAATACGCCACAATCCACAATGCATACAGCTTCGGATGCCCTGCTGCCCAGAGGGCAGAAAATAGTGCTGCATTGGTTGCAATTGCGCCACCACTATTTTTAAAAAAGGCTTTCGCATAATCCATCCAGTGCCGTCCTTCCTGCACAATCCAGCGACGGTCATTAGAAACCGTCCACTCCATTTTCTCAATATCCATCAGTACACGGCCAACTGCAAACTTGAATCCGGTCACACCGGACAAGTCACGCATAAATTTCCGCATTAATGATTTTTTAGTGACCGGAAAGCCTGTGACCAGTGACAGGTCCGGGTCATCCACTGTCGAGGTTTTACTGTGATGACGCATGTGATGGGCACGATATTTATGCAGGTCATTCCAGATCGGGCGTGCACATAACCAGTCCGTTAGCGTGTCATTGAGCCATCGGGTTTTAAACAGGCTCTGGTGGGAAGCATCATGCATGATAATTGCCAGCGCTAACTGACGCCCGGCCAGAATAACCAAAGCAGCAATACACATCAGCAACTTGCCCCAGGCAGGCAGATATTCCCAGGAGCTGGCGACCGCAGCAAACGTCCCGCCAATGACGGCCCATGTCGAAAATACAGCCCAACTGCCATGTAGATCCGATTTGGCTGTGAGTTCAGTAATTTCTTCACGACTGAATAAATCACTTATTGCAACACGTGTATTCATATCTTTATCCCGATGTGTTCTATTGTTATAAAACTACACAATCTATCTTTTTATTCTAGACCAAGTAATATTTCTGTCAATATATTTAAATTAAAATTAATGTAATATTGATAGACCGGTTTTACTCAGCCTGCTGTTCATAAAATTTACGCCATGCCTCCAGCCCCGTCTGGTCCAGTTGCTGCACACTTTCAGCAAATTGTTGCCGCAACCCGACATCTACAAAATGCTCAGGCAATAAAGGATCATTCATCAATAAGGAAATGGTCTGCCGGCCAAGCAATAATGATTCTCTTGCGGCATCCTCGACAGAAAGCTCAGGTGCTGCTGCCAGCCACTGCTGGATCAGGTCACGATATTTTTTATAATTCTGGTTTAAGGTCTGGGTTGCCCAAAGCTGCGGCAGGCTGGCCAGCGTTGTCTTGTCAAAATGACTGATTTGACAGATTTTTGCAGAATCTTCCAAACCGGCAGATTTTAATTCGTTAAAAAGCTGATCGAAGCCAATCGCCAGATTATCCGGGCGAATAAAAATTCCCTGTTCCAGCTCTTTAAAACCAAAGTGTTTTAATGCCCGTTCACGACGGTTTAAAGCTGTGCGATCAACCCGCCCCAGTTCTCCGGTAAAAACGGCCAGATACTGATGAGTCCAGCTCTTGGTCTGCTTGATCCCCTGTTTACGGTTTAGCATGACATTGGCCCACTCATGGGATTGACGTGTAAACTGGTATACGCCACGCTCAATCGCCTCAATCACACCATCACCCGACAACCGGGTAACTGCCACACGAATACTGTTTTCACTGATTTTGAATAATCTGGCCGCCAAAATAATCTGTTTGATTGAAATCGCACGACCTTGAGACCCCAAAAGCAAATCGATAATTAAGTCACGGGCATTCATTTTAGTGATTGTCATATTGCAGTCGAACCAAGATTGGAAGGTGAATGATGAGAATAACAAATCAGGATTTTAAACAGGAATCTCCCTTCTGGCATGTGTCAGAAGGGAGCATTTTTTATTCTATTACAGGAAAATAAACAATAAAATAATACCCAGCACAATACGGTACCAGGCAAATACACGTAAAGTATGACGTTCAACAAACTTCACCAATGCACTCACCACAAAAAAAGCAGAAATGAAGGCTGCCACGAAACCCACTGCAATATTGAGCATATTATCCTGGGTTAACACATCAGCATTACGCATCAGGTCAAATACTGCCGCTCCGAGCATGGTTGGCATGGCCAGGAAAAATGAAAACTCGGTGGCTGCCTTTCGTGACAATCCGGCAAACATCCCGCCAACAATTGTTGCACCCGAACGTGAAGTCCCCGGAATCATGGCCACACATTGTGCACAGCCCACCAAAAAGGCCTGCTTATAAGTAATTTGGGTTGCATCAGTGGTTTTGTGATCAAAGTTTCTGGATTCTACCCAGAAAATAATCAGACCACCCACGATCAGGGCAACGGCAACCACAAGCGGACTAAACAACACGCTCTTGATAAAATCGACTGCAAATACCCCAATCACCACTGCCGGAATAAACGCCAGCAGCACACTAAAGGCAAAATGCCGTGCTTGCGCATCTCCACTAAAAAAACCTTTCAGCAGGTCAACAATCTTCTGACGATATAACCAGCACACAGCCAAAATGGCACCCAGCTGAATGACCACTTCAAAAACACGGCCATCATCTGAATGAAAGTCGATCATATGACCAAATAAAATCAAATGCCCCGTACTCGAGATCGGCAAAAACTCGGTTAAACCCTCAATAAAGCCCAAAAATAAGGCTTTTAAAATTTCAATATGTTCCATAACTTACTCAAAAGCACGTAATACAAAAATAAAAATAAACGGCAAGCTTACTCTGAAATGGCATCATTTTATGTGTTGGTCACGTAACGTTTTTATCAAAAGAGGACACAACAAACGATGAAAGCGTCCTAAATAATCATCAGACTATTTTTCTTTTGCATCTGCTCGACAACCTCATGCGTATCAAAGCCCAAGCGCCAATATAAAAGCTCTAAAACGTCTAGCTCGTCCTGGGTAATAATACGGTCATTCCAGAGACATCTTTCTGCAATTGACAGAATATTGAGACGATCCCGCAATAATAAACCGGAAACATCATTCAGGATTTCGGCCAGATCTAGCGGCTCATCCGAGATATCGGCATAGGTCTGCATCTCGTCTTCAGTTAAAAGCAGCTGTAAAATACGTTCACGCACTTCAAGCTGATTAGGGCTGTTAATTTGCTGGACATGTAACAAGGCATCAATCAAATGCACAATCTGGGATTTTACATCTTCAAATGCTGCAGGTAAGTGAGCCGGCATAAGGTTGAGCTCAAATTTGACACGCTCCAGCAACAACGCATCCAGCAACCCGACTTCCCCATCCTCCTGAATGATACACGCCAGCTTGGTCAAGAACTGACGGGCAATACTGGCAGGCATATGACCTATATTTTTACAGGCATCATGGAATATCTGCACATGCACACGGCCATCCAGATTCAACAAGGCGTCCACAATGGCATGACTGACCGGGGCATCTTGCGGAATAAATTCGCGATACTGGCGAATCATCAAAATTGCGACCATTACTTCCCGCGAGCCTGTGGCGGTCTGCATGGCACGCTGGATCAGCTCAGGCCGTTTTTTATTTTTACGTATTTCCGGATTAAGCGGCTTAATGGCATCATTCAGGGCAAAGCTAATCGGAGACAAGCGCAACAACGGTAGAGGCTGAGGCGAGCACCACGGCGTGGTAATATCAGCAGTTTCTTCTTCCAGCGAACGGAATAAACTAAATAACGGACGATTCCGCAGCTTTCTTAAATTTTCCAGTTGCAAATCCTGCAACAGGGTCGGATTCAGCTCATAAATCCGGTCTTTAATGCCGGGATGAATATTCATCCAGCTCTGCGGGCTAAGCGAGTTTGCAAAGCACATATGCGATATCGATTCAGAATAGGCACTATGGATTTGTGAACCCGAATGATGCACATAGATCCGCAACAAGGTTTGAATATTGGCATTGTTATTCATCAAACGCATGGTTTTCAGGTCATTACGGAACGTCCGTCCACTCAAGGTCAGATATTTAATGGCACGGGTAATTAAAATCCCGAGACTGCCGATCAACCAGATCACCCCGCCAATGGCAACAAAAATCGTTTCGAACTTGTTGCGATAAGACGTCGCATAAGGATTATAGCCCGCCTGGGCAAGTTTACTGCCCCACTGACTAAAGGTGGTTAAACCACTATACAAAATCTTGAGCTTGGTATTTTCAACAGCTTCACCCGACAAAATCTGGTTAAACTCATAACTCAGCAAACCGTAAAGCTCTAATTCATCCAGATTTTGCAAGGCCCCCCAAGTCAGAATAATTACGATATCCTGTGACCTGAAACCTGCTGTCAGGGCATTCACCCCGATCTCATCGGGTAAAACATAGACCGCTGGCGGATCGATGGAAAAGCTTTTGGCAACCTGCTCCACAATTTTTAATGCCGTACTTTCTTCTGGCGTACTTTCATCAAAAACCAGACGTCTAGCTTTTAATTGTTTGGCCAGTGAATGCCCGCCCTCACGCAATACATACAGCTCTGCGCCGACAGACCAGACCAGTACCAGAATCAGCAGCAAAATAAAATAGGGACTCAGCACATGCCACCAGATCGGCTGCGTATAATCAAAAAAATGAACCACCAATCCTAAAATCAGGTTAAGAATAAATACCGTCAGTAACATCGCCAGCCAACAAAAGCTCATTGACCATGCAATATTCTTGTTTTCGATTAAGTAATGGCTCATTTCTCTCAATGTAAATTTTCCTGATTACATTGTTGCTGTTTAGGGCTTCCGTCCCCGCTATCATAAAATAAAAAAGCGGGAAATTCCCGCTTTTCGATAGATGAATATGCTTACTCTTCTCTAATTCCGGTCAAATCAACCGAGGCAGCATCAATATTGACATCAATATAGCTATCGGATTTCTTTTTGGCAGAGTCACTACGTTTCTGCTCAAGCGCTGCAAGGTAAGCCTTGTCAATCCCGCCAGCCACATACACACCGTCAAATACAGAACAGTCAAACTCGGTCAGATCAGGTACCTTGCTGGTACGAACCGCATTTTTCAGATCTTCCAGATCCTGGAAAACCAGACGGTCGGCACCAATAATTTCACGAATTTCTTCAACGGTACGCTCCGAAGCAATCAGCTCGGATTTCGCAGGCATATCAATCCCATAGACATTCGGATATTTTACCATTGGTGCAGCAGAGGCAAAGAAGACTTTCTTCGCACCCGAGTCACGTGCCATCTGGATAATTTCATTACAGGTGGTCCCACGTACAATCGAGTCATCAACCAGCAGGACATTCTTGTCTTTAAACTCAAGCTCGACCGGATTGAGTTTCTGACGAACCGATTTTTTACGTTGCTGCTGACCTGGCATAATAAAGGTACGTCCGATATAACGGTTTTTCATAAAACCTTCACGGAATTTAACCCCTAAAATATTTGCCAGCTCTAGCGCAGAAGTACGACTGGTATCCGGAATCGGAATCACAACATCAATATCGTGTTGCTCGCCCCACTCTTTTAAAATTTTATACGCCAGCTTCTCGCCCATTTTTAAGCGGGCTTTATACACCGAAATACCGTCAATTGTGGCATCTGGACGCGCAAAATAGACATATTCAAAAATACACGGACGGTATTCCGGGTTCGCTGCACATTGCTTGCTATAAAGCTGCCCTTTCTCGTCAATGAAAATTGCTTCGCCAGGCGCAATATCACGCTCAACCTTAAAGCCAAGTGCGGTAATGGCCACCGACTCAGAGGCAATAATATATTCGGTCCCCTGTTCAGTTTCGCGAGAACCATAAACTAAAGGACGAATGCCATTTGGATCGCGGAAACCGACCAGACCATGCCCCGTAATCATGGCAACCACGCCATAAGCTCCCTTACAACGCTCATGTACGCGAGAAACGGTGTGGAAAATATCGTCCGGAGTTGGATTTAAAGTGCGAAGCTTTTGCAGTTCATGCGCAAAGACATTGAGCAAGACTTCTGAATCTGAATCGGTATTCATGTGACGCAGGTCTGTTTTGAACAGGTCATCATGAATTTCGGCCGCATTGGTCAGGTTACCATTGTGCGCAAGGGTAATCCCGTAAGGAGAGTTTACATAAAATGGCTGAGCTTCAGCACTGCTAGATGAACCTGCAGTTGGATAACGCACATGCCCAATCCCGTAGTTTCCAAGCAATGCACGCATATGACGGGTATGGAATACATCTCGCACCATCCCGTTATCTTTGCGGAGGAATAAACGCCCTTGATGGCAGGTTACGATCCCTGCAGCATCCTGTCCCCGATGTTGCAGCATCGTTAAGGCATCAAATAACATTTGGTTCACTGGCGATTTACCGGCTATCCCAACAACTCCACACATAGCAACCTCGCGACAAGCTAGCGATTAATAAAAAGGATTTTTCGTCGAATGATCAGAACGGTCTGTGACTGAAGCACGCTCTGATTCGTCCATTTCTGGTGAAGGGCGATGTAATAGCGCACCTTCGGATGTCATTTGATGTAAAGCTTGATTTGCCGCATCTTTGGACAATTCAGTTGCCAAAGGTGCGTAAGGTAATAAGATCTGTATAAATTTAGATTGTTTCCAGTGCGGTGAACTTTCGACCCATGGTCCTAAACCCTGCATGGCAATCAGCACAATCAGCAGCCCTTTCAGTGAACCGAAAGCACCACCCGCCAAACGGTTTAATGGGCCCAGTTTCAAACTTTTCAAGAGCCCGTTCAAAAGTGCCGAAACAATCCAGGTACACACCACGATGATTAATGCGATAAAAGCAAAAGCTGCAATTTTTTGCACGACCGGATCTTGGCTCAGACTGCTCATGGCAGGTGCCAATACTACGGCGTATTTTGCTCCAATGATCAATGCAAATATCCATCCGATCAAGTTCGCAAAGGCTTTGATAAATCCTTGGCGCAAACCGTTCAGCCCTCCAATGAGCAAGATGACCAGAATGATGATATCAAGCGTGTTCATTTCACAATGTCATCGCATTAACACAATCTTTAACCAGGGTCGGACCTGTATAAATCAGCCCACTATACACTTGAACCAGAGTTGCACCTGCCTGCTGTTTAGCAACCGCATGTTCACCTGCCAGAATACCACCCACACCGATTAACGGAATCTGTCCTGCCAGTACCTTGGCAAACTGGCGCAAGCATTCAGTACTTTTTTCAAATACAGGTGCACCGGACAATCCTCCTGCCTCATTTCCGTTGGCCAGGTTTTCCACCCCTTCACGACCAAGCGTAGTGTTGGTCACGATGAGTCCATCGATCTTGAACTGCAATAATTGTGCTGCAATAAAGTCAATATCTTCAGCGGTTAAATCCGGCGCAACTTTAAGTACAAGAGGAACATAATGATTATATTGTTTTGCCAGTTCGAGTTGACGATCTTTTAAAGTTTGTAACAACTCTGTCAGCGCATCACCACTTTGTAAACTACGGAGGTTTTTGGTGTTGGGTGATGAAATGTTAACGGTCACATAAGAAGCATAGTTATATACTTTTTCCAGACAGATCAGATAATCGGAAACTGCATCTTCAACAGGCGTATCGGCATTTTTTCCAATATTAATGCCCAGTACACCCTTAAACTTTGATGCCTTGACATTTTCAATCAGTTTATCGACGCCGTCATTATTAAAGCCCATACGGTTAATAATGGCTTTGGCCTGAGGAATACGGAATAAACGCGGTTGAGGATTACCTGCTTGCGGACGTGGGGTAATGGTACCAATTTCGATAAATCCGAAGCCTAGTGCAGCCAGGGCATCAATATGCGCACCATTTTTATCTAGTCCGGCAGCAAGACCAACCGGATTGGGAAATTCAATTCCCATACAAGTCACAGGTTTTGCTGCAACTTTCTGATGCATCAAGCCAACTTTATGGGCTTTGTCCAGCATAGAAAGTGTAAGTTCATGTGCACGCTCTGGCGCTAAAGTAAACAACAAAGGGCGAGCCAATGAATATAACATACCAACCACAGTCTACTGTTTTTTCAAGTAGGCATATTATAGGCATTGGCGCCTCAAAACGCCATGCCTGACATAGGGTTATTTTAATCGGTTATTGTACTGTTGCAGTTAATTTAATCTGATTATTGTTTGACACCATATCCATTTTTTGGATGCTCACGCCCATTTGCGACAATTGCATTAAAAAGTTAGCTAAAACAGCATAGTTCTGGTGTTCTGCGACCAGCTGGATCTGTTCACCAGCTGGCTGGGAAGCCACCGCCAGCCCCTGCTGTTGCGCTGTACGCTGAATCTTGTCTGCCGTCGTAAGCGCCAGGTCGCTGGCAGGTTTTAAGGTCACAGCATTACTCTGCATCCAGACTGTAACATCTTTTAGCTCATTTAAACGCTTTTGCTGGTACTCGGCCAAAGCATGCATTTTCCATAACGAATACCCGATCGCGGTTACAAGCACAAAAATGGCAGTAAAAACGACCATGATACGTTCCCGTGCAGATAAACCTTGCAAATATTCATTGAGCGCTTCAGCTTTCTGGTCAAGGCTGTTTTGCAAACGTGTTAATGCTTTCATTATTTTACTTTTACCACCCCGATTGCGCCGATGCTATCGGCCTGAACATTCCCAAGCTCGGCCTGAAACCCCTGTTGATTTAGTTGCTGGGTCAATCCCTGCAAATCATCTGCAGATCTTGCTTTTAGCGACATGACCAAGGTTGCGGCATCATAACTGACTTGCTGGGCCACAATCTGTTTCTGCATCAGAATCGGGCCGACCCGGCTCAGTAACGAAAGGGCTTGCGTATCACCAAGCTTGCTCATACGTAACTGGCCTTCAAAGGAGTTTTTAAGATTTTGTTCTGTGATACGGCCACTCTCACCAAACCAGGCTTTATATTGACCAATGGCCTGAGTTGCAGTCTGGTCAGCCACTTTTTTCAGCTTTGACCACCGTAATGCATCATATCCCAATTGCACCACAATAATCGCCAGCAGAACCGCTGCTGCAGCTTTCCAGTAACCAGACCATTGGGGTTCTGCATTTTTTGACTTTGGCAAGACATTGAGTGGATGCTGCTTGGCTTTTAACAGGGGCTGAAACTGATAGCTGAATTCTGTACGCTGCTCTTTGCTTGAAGCGGTTGCCAGACTGTCCATCTGGGCAGCATTTAAATTGGCAAACTTAAACTGCGTTTCAGGCGGCTGGAACTCCAGTAACAAGCCTAGATCATCTACCGAGTTACCTAGCCAGCCATTCTCCCTGACCAGTAATCGCTCATACAGGTTAAGGATGACCACCTCATTTGCTTCGGGTTCAGGCACAATTAGAAAATCAGGCAAGAATGCCGTAATCTGGACAGGCAACAGACTCAGTGCATGCTGCCAGGTTTCAATATTTGACTGTGCTACCCCCAGAATACTGACCTGATCATGCTGAAAATGATGCACCACCTTCATCTGGTCAATCGGCAAGCTCACAAACTCTTCCAGCAGATATTTGATTCCGTCTTGTCCCAGTTGCTTATAATGTGCCTTGGTCATGGGCTGTTGCAGTATTTGTGCATAACGGCTCGGAAAATAAACCACCGCCTCTTTTCCCTGATATGCCTGCAAGTCCTGAATCAGTTGTTCAAGACTGCTGGCCTGCAACCAGTTTTCCCCAGCCGACCAATACCATGTTCCATTGGTTTCGGGCATCCATATATACAGCATCGGTGTTCAGTACCTTATCCTAACGCGGATCTATAAAAATTATAATGTTGGCGTAAAACGGTTCTTTTGTGTCGATAAACCATTTGCAATGACAGTCTGATCATAAATACGGGCTTCAGCCAATGCAAACGGATTAAAGTTCTCATGAGTCAGCTGCTCGGCAATATGCGCCACCACATTCATATGACAGACCACTGCAATCGACTCATACGGTAGTTTTGACAACCATTCAATCGCATCTTTGGCCTGATCATCCGGCTTGATCTTATCGCAAATCAATACCGGTACACCATGGAAATGGGCCTTGATATGGGCCAACGTTTCCTGGGCACGTAACAAAGGACTCACCACAAAGATGTCTGGCTGAATGACATCTTTTAAAAACTGACCGGTTTGCTCGGCCTGCTGATGCCCACGTGGAGTCAGGGGGCGTTGCGTATCATTTCCATTGATGGCAGGTGACGCTTCACCATGACGAACTAAAGTTAACTGCATAAAATGACCTTATTTTTTATAGCGGTATCATAACCCGGATAGATGACAGTTTTTTGATACATCTCATGATATTGCCTAGACTTCATGATGAGGTAACACAAATTCAACATCACTACGGTGACCATTTTTCATTAAGGACAGTGCAATATTCATTGGCGGCGCACCTTCAAAAATGACCTCATACAGCGCATTGGTAATTGGCATATACACATCCAGTTCCTGCGCCTTGGTTCGCACCTGCACGATGGTATTAATCCCTTCAGCAGTCTGGCCCAATTCTTTGGTCGCCTGATCCAGTGTTTTACCTGAACCGAGTGCAAAGCCAATCTGGTAATTACGGCTTAATGGACTGTTGCAGGTTGCAAAGAGGTCACCTACCCCTGACAGCCCCAGGAAGGTCAAAGGATTAGCCCCCTGTTTTACTGCAAACCGGCTCATCTCGGCCAGAGCCCGGGTTAAAATCATACTCTTGGTATTTTCACCAATATTATAGGCAGCTCCCATTCCCATCGCCACGGCGTAGATATTTTTCAGTGCACCACCGAGCTCCACACCGTGCACATCATCACTGCCAAACACACGGAACAAGGCACTGTGTAATGCATGTTGCACGGCATAACGTACCAGCTCGGATTCACTGGCAATCACTGTTCCCGATGGCATACCGGCCATGATTTCCTTGGCAAGGTTGGGCCCCGATAACACGCCATAGGGGACTTCTGGCAATTCTGTGCGAATGATATCACTCATGAAACTGAAGGTTTTGGCTTCAATCCCTTTGGTCAATGACACCACAGCCTGAGAGCTAATAAATGGCGCAATCTGCTTTAACACATCACGAAATGAATGGCTCGGAATCGCCACCAGAATAATGTCACGGTCACGTACCGCAAGCTCCAGATCAGCGACTGCACGCAATCCGGCCTCTAAGGTAAAATCAGGTAAATAGCGCTTATTGACATGCGTCTGGTTAATTTCTTCTGCAACAGCAGCATCACGAATCCAGATCATGGTATCGCAGCCATTCCGCACAGCCAGATTCGCCATGGCTGTTCCAAAACTGCCGCCCCCCAATACCGTAATTCTTAATGCCGTTTTCTGGTCAACGGCCACCGGTTCAACCAGATCACTAAATTTTAACTCTGTCATTTTTTATCCTGAAACCTATTTTCTTTCTTTCATCATTACAAACCAGACTCAGTTTGCTTGCCACACCTTGACAAAATCCTGACTGTTTATTTCTGCACGTGGCGCAATCGCCTTCGCCGCAGTACCGATATAAATAATTCCTGAAATTAAATCTTGTTCTTTTAAACCCAGCTGTTGTTTTAACCAGCTAGACTCCACTACAGCACCTGAACGCCACATACTGGCAAAGCCTTGTGCCTGTAAAGACAGCAAAAAGTTCTGGATCGCTGCCCCGGTACTTAAAATCTGTTCAAAGTGCGGTACTTTTGGATGGTCCTGAAGGGTCGTTAAAGCAAGAACCAGCAACGGCGCACGGAATGGATGCTGCTTGACCCGATCGAGCTGGGCAGGATCTGTTTCTCCGAGGTCTGCCAGGGCTTTTGCCAGATGCTCACCAAAAGCAGCGCGCTGCTCGGCTGTAACGATGACAAAACGGGTCGGCTTTAAACGGTGATGATCCGGGGCAGTCAGCGCAGCCTGTACTGCTTTTTCAAGTTGTTCTGTATTCGGTGCAGGCTCAATGAGTTGCCCAATAGATTGACGTTGATGAATATTTTGATGAATTGTCTCTATTTTTGAGTCCGTCATTGAAATGAATCTAACTAACACAAGGATGGCGCTAGATTAGCATAATCTGAATGGATTCCACTATGCCTAATTCCGGCTTGTCAGGATGGGTTATATTGCTTTTTTGTCAATAAATGGAAAACCTCCTCATTACTAAGCCCATCATTCATTTGACAAAATTAACAGAGTCTCTGCACAAACTGTACATAACCTGCCAAAGTGCCCATAAATTATATGTTCAAATAATATGATTACGTAATCACTTGAGAACAAGCAATGAAAAAAACCTTCATCATGAGCTTACTTGGCGGATTGGCACTGGGTTTGACTGCCTGTGCATCGACCTCAACCAATACCTTGGCCATTCAAAAAGAAAACAATCAATTTGAAGTGACGGGCATTGGTAAAACCAACCTGATCGCCAAAAATAATGCGATTAGCGCTGCGCAAAAAACCTGTACCCGTAATACCTCACCTGTAGTGGTTGATGAAAAAACAGCGTATCAAGGCGTACTCAAAGGTGTGGTGGATGAGCAAACCGGCAAGATGGTAGAAGCTGCCGCAGGTGTGATTGGCACCATTACAGGTAAAAATGCCTCTTTAGCCAAAGATGATGATTACCAGACCACACTCACCTTCTATTGCAAGGCCAACGCCTAAATAACAAAAAGCCGATGTATCAACATCGGCTTTTATATTGCGGGTTGCTTAATGCGCTTCGCTCGCAGCAACCTCTGAAGCTGCATCTTGCTCGGCAACGTCAGTATTATGTTCATCTAGATTTGGCTTATCAATGGCATCAATTGCAGCCTGTTGTTCTGGAGTCGTCTGTGTCGATTGTGTAGATACAGCAGCAGTCTGATCTTGCTGTTCAGCGTTCTTCGATTCATCTTTCTTTGCACATGCAGTCAGCATGATTGGAGCAATGATTAGCGCGGCAAGGGTTAATTTAAATTTCATTACGGCTTTCCACAGTAACTTGGTTAACTTGTGACAAGCATATTTCAGATATATGACACTTTCATGACGACCACGTTGCACAAAAGTAAAAGAGCCGGTTTAAACCGGCTCTTTTTTATTTTCCTGTTTAATCAAAGCACTATTTTTTGATTAAGCACGCTCAAGCAGTACTGCAACTGCAGGTAAAGTCTTGCCTTCTACGAACTCAAGGAAAGCACCACCACCGGTTGAGATATAACCGATTTGCTCGGCAACCTGATATTTATCAATCGCAGCCAATGTGTCACCACCACCTGCAATCGAGAAACCAGCAGATTCAGCAATTGCCAATGAAAGTGCTTTGGTGCCTTCACCAAATTGATCCACTTCAAATACGCCGACCGGGCCATTCCAGAGAATGGTTTTTGAAGATTTCAGGATTTCTGCAAAGGCTTTCGCCGTTTCAGGACCAACATCCAGAATCATGTCGGTGTCAGTTACATCTGCAACATTTTTCACGACAGCTTGTGCGCTTGCCAATGAACCCAGGAAGTCTTCAAAGTTGATCTGGCTGGCATCTGCAACCACAACATCGGTTGGTAATGGCACACTGACTTTTGCAGCAATTTGTTTTGCCGTTTCAACCAGATCTGCTTCGTAAAGTGATTTGCCCACGTTATAACCTGCTGCTGCAAGGAAAGTATTGGCAATCCCACCACCCACGATCAATTGATCGCAGATGGTTGATAATGAGTTTAAGACATCAAGCTTAGTTGATACTTTAGAACCCGCAACAATCGCCACCATTGGTTTTTCCGGCGTTTGCATGGCACGACCAAGCGCATCCAACTCAGCCGCCAGTAATGGACCTGCCGCTGCAACTGGCGCAAAACGTGCAGCACCTTCAGTTGATGCTTCTGCACGGTGCGCTGTACCAAATGCATCCATTACGAATACGTCACAAAGCGCTGCATATTTTTTTGCCAGTTCTTCGTTATTCTTCTTTTCACCGTGGTTGAAACGCACGTTTTCAAGCAATACCACCTGACCCGGTGCAACCTCCACACCATCCAGATAGTCTGTGAATAATTTAACGTCTTGACCCAAGGCCTTGCTTAAATAAGCAGCAACTGGTGCAAGTGATTGTTCTGGTTTTGGCTCACCTTCTACAGGACGACCCAAATGAGAAAATACCATCACTGCCGCACCTTTTTCTAAAGCTGCCTTAATGGTTGGCAATGCCGCACGTAAACGTGCATCGCTGGTGATTTCCCCATTTTTTACAGGAACGTTCAAGTCTTCACGAATAAGGACACGTTTCCCTGCTAAATCAAGATCAGTCATGCGCTGAAAATTCATGGATGGCTCTCTAGTTGATTTTAAAAACGGCACAATTTTAAATGATTCTCTGAAATAAAGGTGAGTTTTTTTGCAGAAAAGCTGCCGAAGCCGTCACTTTTGATTATGATAATCAGTGTCACCCGATCTATATTATTACTATGTCTATTCATCCAGATCCTAAAATTAACCGCCTAAATGTGCTTGGCGAACCTTTAGCCAGCTGCTGTTTTGATCCGCTCACCGGATATTTCCGTAATGGTTTTTGTCATACCGCGGTCACCGATTCGGGCCAGCACACCATGTGCGCGCAAATGACCTCGGAATTTCTGAATTTTTCACAAAAAGTCGGCAATGACCTGATCACGCCATTACCTGAGGTTGGCTTTCCCGGCCTGAAACCGGGCGATTTCTGGTGCATCTGTGTGACGCGCTGGGTAGAAGCCTATCAGGCTGGACATGCACCACCGATCAAACTGAATGCCTGCCACAATGCGGTGCTACACTATGTACCGCTCAATATTCTTGTGGAATATGCAGTGTAATGCGTCAATATGAACTGATTCTGGCCTCTAGTAGCCAGACCCGCAAAGACCTGATGAACCGCTTAAGGCTGGATTATCGCTGCATTTCCCCGGATATTGATGAGTCTGCTATGGGTGAGCTGCATGCTGATGATTTGGCTAAACGTCTCGCTTTTGAGAAAGCGGCTGTGATTGCTGCGCAATATCCAGATGCAATTGTGATTGGTTCCGATCAGGTGGCCTGGCGTGAACATGCACCTTACGATTTCATTGGCAAGCCGCTGGGTGTTGAAAAAGCCATTCAGCAATTACAGGCCAACTCGGGTCAAACTGTATTTTTCAGTACTGCGCTCAGTGTTCAACATATACAATCTGGCTTTGAAACGACAGTGGCTGAACATTACCAAGTCAAATTCCGTCAGTTAACCTTGGCAGAAATTGAGCGTTATATTGAAATTGACCAACCCCTGCATTGTGCGGGCAGTTTTAAATGTGAAAGCCTGGGCATTAGCCTATTTGAGAAAATGGTAGGTGATGATCAAACCACCTTGATGGGCTTGCCAATGATTCAGTTGTGTAAAATTTTACGTCAGTTTGGGATAAATACGCCTTAAAAAAATACCCTGATCTAAACTACTTTAGATCAGGGTCAATCATTATTCCTCAACCACCTTGACTCGCTTTGGTAAAGCAAACCAGATAAAGATCGACAAGATCAAGAATAATAAGGCTGCCACATTCAACACGGAACGATGCGATTGGCTAAAAGCCTGTTTTGCAGCTGTAATCACATGTTCAGCAATCACGGGCTGTAATTGTTTGGTAGCCTGAACTGCCTCACCAATCGAGCTACTGACCTGTTCAATAATGCTAGACGGCACATCGGCTGGTACCACAATCGAGTTGGCATAGAACCATGACAACATCAGACCGAAAAAGGCAATGCCCAGACCTGCACCCAATTCATAGGCCATGCCTTCAATTGCTCCTGCTGCCGTCGCTTTGCTTGGCGGCACTGACGACATAATGGCCGAGGTGGATGCCAGTAAAGCAATTTCTACGCTGATTCCCAGCACAACCATCCAGCTCCAGACCTGCATCTTCGCCTGCATAAAGTCTGTATTGGCCAGGCCCCACAAACTGACAGCACTCATCAACATCCCCAGCGATGCCACCGAACGCAGTCCAAAACGGTTGACCAGCATACTGGCAATTGGACCACCCAGACTGATCGCCACCATAAACGGTAAAATAAATGCACCCGCAGCCAATGGCGAAAGCTGGTAAACAAATTGCAGTTCCTGTGAAATCAGCAATTCAAAACCGACCAGTGCCATCATGGAAACAATTGCCATCACCACACCCGTTGCAATCACCGGATGTTTAAACAATTGAATATCGATCATTGGCGAAGTTGAGGTGAGCTGTTTACGGATAAAGCCCACCAGTAAACCAAAGCCCACGGCGAATATCAACACTGACCAGATACTAAACCCATGCATCACGGTTTTAACAGCATAGATCATGCTCAGGATCGCAACCACCAGCACAATTGCCTGTAACAGATTAAGGTTCTGTTTTGGTTGCCCTGCCTGTTTTGGAATCACGAAAACCGTTAAAGCCAATACAGCCAGCATAATCGGAACATTAATCAGGAACACTGCGCCCCAATGGAAATGCTCCAGTAAGAAACCACCGAGCAATGGGCCAAAGGCAGCCCCACCTCCGCCGACCGTTGCCCAGATGCCAAGTGCAAAGTTACGTTGCTTTTCATCCAGAAAGGTATTACGAACCGCAGATAAAGTGGCAGGCAGAATCATGGCTGCACCCACCGCCAGTAAAGCCCGCGAACCAATCAAGGCATAGGCAGTCGAAGAAAATGCAGCGGCCAGTGATGCCAGACCAAATAAAATGCCGCCAATGATCATCAGGCGTTTAAAACCAATACGGTCACCCAGGGCTCCCATCGGTAAAATCAGACCGGCCATGACCAGAGAATAAATATCAATAATCCACAGCAACTCATTTGCCGTTAAGGAAAGCGACTCGCTCAAGGTCGGTGTCGCCACATGTAAAACGGTTGCATCAATCGATACAGGGAGATAGATCAATACAACGATTGCAAGAATTAACCACTTGCGTGACATAAATGCCTCTAAATTGGACAATTGTTCAAATTGGTGCCATTATAACCAAAATTGAACACTTGTCCAACTTTAAAATTTGGAGTAGTGTGTGTCCGATTAACCCGTCCATACAGGTGCAAACAGACAATGGCTTATTTACATCGTGAACAACGTCGTGAAATGATTTTACAGGCAGCCATGCAGGTGGCCTTAAACGAAGGTTTTTCTGCGATGACTGTACGCCGCATTGCCACCGAGGCCCAAACTTCAACAGGACAAGTCCATCATCATTTTGCCTCCAGCTCACATTTAAAAGCCGAAGCATTTATCAGGTTAATGCAACAACTGGATGAAATTGAAAATCAGGTCAGCACAGCCAATCCCTTGCAGCGCCTTTCCCTCTTGCTGGGTTGCGAAAATATTGAACAGATCCAGCCTTATTTAAGGCTCTGGAATGAAGCTGAGGTACTGATTGAGCAAGATGAAGAAATAAAACGGGCCTACAATATCGCCATGCAGGACTGGCATCGCTCAATTATGCGTATGATTGATGCAGGCCGGGTACAAGGCGATTTTCAATTTGATGGCAAGAGTGAAGACATCGCATGGCGGTTAATTGCGTTTGTGTGTGGACTGGAAGGAATTTACAAACTCGGGCTGCAGGGTTTAAATGAAAGCGACTTTAAACGCCATACCGAAGCCATGATTCAGGCAGAATTATTTAAAAACTAAAATGAGCACCCCATGAAACAGCCTTTATGACAAAGCCAAAGACTTAATTTATTTGTATTTCAACTGGATGATCTTGCTGACATCTACCCATGCGTTACAACGACACTCACACGCTATATGAGCTGGGAGCCTGCATCCAGCTTTGCAGAACAGGAAAAAATTGGTCAGCAATGGCTAGAAAAAGAAGCCAACAATACAGACCGGCATTTTGTGTTGCGTCATAAACAAGACCAGCGCTTTATTGGTCTGATCGGTGTGCATCGCATGCAGACCTCGACACCGGAACTGGGCATATGGATTCGGGAAGATTGCCACCATCAGGGTTTTGCCAAAGAAGCAATTCTTGAAGTTTTTCGCTGGGCTTCTGCGCATCTATCTGCTCAATATTTCTTATATCCAGTAGCAGTCGATAATCAGCCCAGTCGTCAACTGGCTGAGTTTTTAGGTGGCGCTATTGCGGGCTACAAGACGGAAAGAAAATATCAAGCAGTGATTTATCATATTCCGCCCTATCAAATTCAGGCGAATTAAAACCAGCCTTTGCGTCCATTTAAAAGCGCATCGGCACAGCGGAGCGTTTCCTGGCTCAGGCTCCACAGGCGATAATCTCCGGTTGCCGAAGTCACATTAAAATTATGGGTATAAGCAAAACTCAGTTCACGATCAACATCACACCATGCACCAGAACCATTAAAGCCCACATGTCCAAAGCCATGTGGCGCACGTTTACCGAGGGTCAGAATACGGTGATAGCCCAAACGCCAGTGCATTGGAATCGGCATCACCCGGTCACGTGCTTTGCTTTGTACCGTACTGAGTTGCTTGAACACTTCTGGTCGAATCAGTTGCCGACCTTGCCATTGCCCCTGATTGGCCAGCATGGCATACACTTTAGCCAGACTATTGGCAGTAAATACACCATTGGCTGCCGGAATGACAGCTTGCAAGCCCTCATCACTATAGAAGCTAAAATGGCGCATCCCTTTTGGAATCATGGCATCCTGAAAATCTTGCGGGTTTTGCCCGGAAAGCTCCAATAACCGTTCGGATAAAGAGGCTTTACGCGGTTGACTGTTTTTCTTGTTCTGTGGTTTAGCTTGAGATGCCGTTTTGGGTTTTTCCAATAAACGTGCAACACGATCTAGTTCTGAAGCAGGCGTTCCAAAATAAGCGCCATCCAGTTCAAGCGGTTGTACCAGATAACGTTGCATCAGCCAGCTTAACGGCTGTTTGGCTGCCTTTTCAATGACACCACCCAGAATCCAGCCATAGGTCAAAGGTTGATAAGCATAGCTTTGCCCTGCCATAAAACGCGGTGTTGCTGCAGCAACCACATCCAGCATATGCGACCAGTCCAGCATTTCTGTCGCTGTATCAATCATATTGCGAATATCAAACAAACCGCTTTGATGGGATAACACATGACGCAAGGTAATACTGGCTTTGCCATTTTGAGCGAATTCAGGCCAGTAATGTGCAATCGGCTGCTCATAATCCAGCACGCCTTCACTCACTAGAATATGCACCAGCGTTGCAAGAACACCCTTACCGGTTGAATAGCACATGGCCAAGGTATCAGCTTGCCAGTCTTCATGTTGAGATTTTTTCCCAGTGAAAATATCAACAACTTTCTGCCCCTGAAAATACACCACCAATGCCGCGCCACCTTGCTGGCTACGTGCATCCTGTAAACGGCTAAACTGGTGAGCCAGATCAATAAAGCGTTCATCAACGCTACCGTGATAATGATGGGTATCGGCAAATAATAATTCTTTAATCAAAGCTCAATTCCTTATGATATTAATGTTTTTATGCTCTCCCTATTGCGCACAACAGGGAGTATTTTTATTGAATAATCGATCAAAGTGCCTTCACTGTACCTGCCACATGCGGCTTTTTAGATTTCAGATTACGAATCAGGAAATCTGTTTGCTTTGCTTCAGCTGCGGTGAGGAACTCAACCGTTGAAGGTAAATACATCGGCAGCTTGAACCAGACATCTGCCTCATAAGCCGCAGGCAATTCGATACTTGCCAAAGCTTTGGCCTTGCTCCACATCCCGTGCGCAATCGCCTGTTTAAAGCCAAACGCTTTTGCAGTCACCGCATGAATATGAATCAGGTTAAAGTCACCCGAAATCACCGCATAACGGCGCCCGGTATTTTCTGAAATATTCCACTCTGCTTGTGGTTGATAAGCGGGTTCTTGCGTATCTTTAGCTTTCTCGCCTGCTTTTTTCTCAGTTTTCTGACGTGATAAATAGGTGGTTAAACTCTCCATCACCACTTCACCGTCTACTTTCGCAGTGGTGATAAAATCAAATTGCAAACCCTTGTCGTGCGGTTTTAACTCACCAAACTTGCACGACAACGTAATTTGCTCATTCAAGCCAATATTACGTATTTGCTTGATCTGATTACGGATATGCACCAAACCCAAGATTGGAAACGGGAAAGCTTCGCTGGTCATCATGTGCATTTGCAGACTTTGCGACAAAACTGCCAGATAAATGGCTGGCACGAAACCATCATTTTTAAAACCACAAATCTCGTTATAGCTTTCCAAATGCTTGCTATCAATTTTAAGTGTATCGACCACATACTCAACTTGTGGCAAAACTTTTTCGCCTTTTGGCTTTTTGAAAATCAGACCTTGAATGACTTTGGGATAAGCTAAATAAGGTTTTGGCAACTGACTAAAATGACGTGTATTCATAATAAAACCTTTTATAGTACAGGAATCCTCCCCGGCCCTCCTTTTGATAAAGGAGGGAGTTTCCATAAATTATATAGGCTTTAATTTTCAGGAAGTCCCCCTCCTGTTAAAGAGGGCGAGGAGCATTCGCTCCGCAAGGGAGATTTTATCGCTTTAAGTTCTTACGCACCTAACAAGCTTTGGCCACAGACGCGTACCACGTTACCAGTCACACCGGTTGAACCGGTAGATGCAAACCATGCAATTGCTTCAGCCACATCGACCGGCTGACCACCCTGATTCATCGAGTTCATACGGCGTCCAGCTTCACGAATCGCGAACGGAATTGCAGCCGTCATTTGCGTTTCGATGAAACCTGGCGCTACTGCATTGATAGTAATGCCATTTTTTAATGTTGGCGCAGTAAATTTAACCAGACCAATCACACCAGCTTTAGATACTGCATAGTTGGTTTGACCGAGGTTACCCGCGATACCACTAATTGATGATACACAAACAATACGGCCATTGGCATTTAAACCGTCATGAGAGAGTAAGTAATCGTTAACACGCTCAATGGCAGACAGGTTAATATTGATCACCAGATCCCAAAGCTCAGGCTTCATGTTTGCCAAAGTTTTGTCACGGGTAATTCCGGCATTGTGCACGATCACATCCAAACCGCCCTGTTTTGCAGCAGCAGTCTTGATTTTTTCACCTGCATCGGCAGCCGTAATGTCGATTGCCAATACCGAACCGCCAATTGAACCTGCCACACGCTCAAGATCGGCTTGTTGTTGTGGTACATCCAAGCAGATGACATGTGCACCATCACGTGCCAGGACATGTGCAATCGCTTCACCGATACCACGGCTTGCACCGGTAACCAGTGCAGTTTTACCTGCAAGTGGTTTCGCCCAGTCCAGATCAGCCACATCGGCTTTAGAGACACGAATCACCTGACCGGATACATAGGCAGAACGTGGTGAAATCAGGAAACGTAAAGTTGATTCAAGGTTGGCTTCTGCGCCCTGGTCAACATACACCACTTGAGCAGTAATGCCTTTTTTGAACTCTTTACCCACAGATTTGATAAAGCCTTCAAGCGCACGTTGTGCAATCGCCTGTTTGACTGTCTTTGCAGTTTCAGGGGTAGTACCGATCACGATCACACGACCTGAACTTGAGATCTGGCGAGCAATTGGATTAAAGAAGTTATACAACTCTTTTAACTGCTCAGAATCCTGAATACCCGACGCATCAAATACAACCGCTTTAAATTTAGATTCTTTATCATCGGCATTTAATGGACGCAGATTTAAACCGACTTTTGCAGCAGTCTGCTGTAACTCAACATTATTGCCAACATAGCTATCTGCATGAATATTGCTAAGAACTTGAGCAATCGCAGCAGAAACCGTACTTGATGGCGCTGCGCCAAGCAATACTGCCCCATTCACAACCGGTTGAGCACTTTCAAAACGATCTAGCGTAACAGGTGATGGTAAACCTAGATTTTTTACCACAAATTTACCTAATGGTGATTGTGTAAATGCTTGGTACTGATCAGTCATGGTTATTATCTCTCATACAAATGAATTTGTTACAAACACATGAATCATGTTGGGATATGGCATGAAATCAATGTCTGATTGACTCATCACAAATCATACTTGAGTTCATGTCCGGATGTCTTGACCCGAATGTGGTCGCAAGCGTCATTCTAGTCAATACAGCAGTATGGGAAATATGGTATGTTTGTAGCAAGAATATCGCAATTATGCTTGGAAAAGCCTTATGAGCAAAACAACTCAAGAAAATCCAGCAGTCGACAATTCTGCTCAGGAGAATGTGTCAAATACATCAAAAGCAGCTTCTACAAAACGTAAAACTGCGAGCACAGCTTCAAAAGCAGCAACGTCGACACCCAAAACAACGCGTACCCGTTCTACAACACGTAGTGCAGGTGCTGCAAAAAACGCTGCTGCTACAACGACAAAAGCAGCGACTACTAAAACAACCAAACCTTCTGTTCAACAGGATAAAACCATGAGCCAAAACACTGTGCGCCGTGTTGCCATTATCGGCGGTAACCGTATTCCTTTCGCTCGCTCTAACGGCGCTTATTTCACAGCTTCTAACATCGACATGTTTACAGCTGCGCTAAACGGTTTGGTTGAGCGCTTCAACCTGCAAGGTCAACGTCTGGGTGAAGTGGTTGCGGGTGCAGTCTTAAAGCACAGCCGTGATTTCAACATGACACGTGAGTGTGTATTAAATACACAACTTGCGCCAGAAACGCCAGCCTATGACATTCAACAGGCATGTGGTACAGGTTTACAGGCCGCATTTCTGGTCGCAAACAAAATTGCCTTAGGTCAAATCGAAGTGGGTATCGCAGGTGGTGTTGATACTACTTCTGATGCACCAATTGCTTTCGGTGACGGTTTACGTAAAGCCCTGCTTGAGTTAAACATTGCCAAAACCGGTAAAGACCGCTTAAAAGCGTTAGCGAAAATCAATATCAAAGACCTGATGGATGCACCTAAAAATGGTGAACCACGTACCGGTCTCTCTATGGGCGACCATCAGGCAATTACTGCGCTTGAATGGGGCATTCCACGTGAAGAACAAGATGCGCTAGCTGCATCTTCCCACCAAAAAATGGCAAAAGCATACGAAGAAGGTTTCTTCGATGACTTAATCACGCCATTCCTGGGCTTAAGCCGTGACAATAACTTGCGTGCTGACTCAACGACTGAAAAACTGGCAAAATTAAAACCAGTGTTTGGTAAGGGCGAAGCTGCAACCATGACAGCAGGTAACTCGACACCACTGACTGATGGTGCATCATGCGTACTTTTAGCCTCTGAAGAATGGGCGAAAGCCAATGGTCACGAAGTCCTTGCTTACCTGACTTTCTCTGAAACTGCGGCGGTTGATTTCGTGGGCAAGAAAGAAGGCTTATTAATGGCGCCGGCTTATGCCGTTCCGCGTATGCTTGAGCGCGCTGGTCTTAAACTTCAAGATTTCGACTACTATGAAATCCATGAAGCATTTGCATCACAAGTACTTTCTACCTTGAAAGCATGGGAAGATGAAAAATTCTGTAAAGAGCGTTTAGGTTTAGATGCACCGTTAGGTTCAATTGACCGTAGCAAACTCAACGTTAAAGGTTCTTCTTTAGCTGCGGGTCACCCGTTCGCGGCGACAGGTGGTCGTATCATCGCGACTGCTGCGAAAATCTTGAACCAAAAAGGTTCAGGTCGTATCCTTGTTTCGATCTGTGCTGCGGGTGGTCAAGGTGTGACCGCGATTATTGAAAAATAATTGCTCACCAACCGAAGCAAAAAAGCTGAATCACTTGATTCAGCTTTTTTATTACTCAGCGCTTTTACAGTTATACCCCTTAATCAGATGCAGATTCATCAAGTTGTATATCATTGCTTTCGATATATTCCTGCCAATGCTGATATTTTTCAGGATTTTTAAACTGTTCCGATTCAGCATAGTAATGTAGTAACTGCTTCAATGCATAAGGATAATCGGCATACTGCAATGCTTTCTCGAAATACTGAATGGCCTTTTTAATATTCTGCTTAAACTGATGCCCTGCTTCATACATCAGTGCATAATAGATCGCCGTATAGGCCTCGTCTTTATCACGCTTGATCAGCTTGGCAACTTGTGCATACGCTCCCTGTTGATAGTAGATATCAGCAAGCTGTTCTCCACTGAAATAAAATTGCTGCTCGGCACGTTGATAATATGTTGCGGCAAGCTCCAGATCCTGTTCAACCTCAATCCCGTCATAATAAAGCCCTGCCAGATTTTTGCAGGCTTGCCCGTTACCCAGTTGTGCACTCTTGTAAAAACAGTCAATTGCCAGCTGGACATCCTGCTCAATTCCGTGCCCGTTAAGATACATACATCCCAGATTGTTCCAGCCCCACGAATTGTCCCGTTGCACTGCTTGCCAGTAATAGTCCAGCGCGCGCGTATAGTCTTGCTGTACACCTGTACCATTATCATAAATCAGGCCCAGGGCCACCATACTTTCGCTATCCCCCTGATCCGCAGCAGCCTGATAATATGGTATGGCTTGGGCAATATCATGATGTTCTTCAAAATACTGCGCCATTTTCAACAAGGTGTTGGGCTTTAGCTGGTCAAAATAAGTATTGCCTTGGGCGGCTTTCCAGCGTGAATAGAACTGCTCGAAAAATCTTAAATCCTTGCCTTGAAAATTAAAGCGGCGCAAATAAAACTGTGCAATCTGATCAGGGGCAGCTTGTACCAGTTGACGCTGTGGGCCGATAAAAAATACATCCAGATCTTTAAATAAAGTTAACAACCCCTGTTCCGGGTCGTAACGCTCAATTGCCGGCGCAATATAGTCAAAACCTGTTGTTGCCTGCATGTTTTGTTTTGCATCATAGTAATAGCTTCCAGCTGTCGTGATGCACTGGAACAAGCCATGACTGACATGTTCGATACGCTCAAACGAATTGTCCAGCGGGATCAACCATTGCTGTTGCTTGGCATCGAACAGACCATATTTCCCTGCATGTTCAAAAAGATAAATATCCTCAAGCTCATGCAGATATTCTCCCTCAATCAGCTTCTCCATACCTTGCGCTAACAGAAAACGATGGGTTTCGGTCTGATAGACAGACCATTGCTTGTGCTTGCGATAAGCAAAACTCCGATAACCATAATCCGACCATGCTTTTAGCTGATCAATATCATCAATCAGTAACTCGCCATCTGGTTTTAATACACAAATCTTGCGCTGGAACTTATTCGGCTTGACCCATAAATAGCCATGACTGAGGGGTTTTAGTACATCTTCAACATACTCCCCCAGATAGCTGCCGTTACTGAGGAAATAGCGTCTCTTTGCCGAGCCTTTTTGTGCACTGTAATACAGCTTAACCTGTTCACTTAAATAATCTATCTCAAAAGGATGCTCCGATGATTCAGCAATCACAGCCTGATGCTGGAGATTAACCAGTTGATATACACCATCTTTAAACACATTAAACAGATCAAAATAAAGAAGCTGTTCAACTGCTTCGTAGCAGGCGGGAATCATCCATTGTCCATCCTCAATACAGATTAGCCCTTCTAGTTCAGGGCTTTGCTGTGGATGAACCACTGCATAACTTTTACCTTCAAGTTGAAAACTGTCATAGGCATCTGCAAACTGCGCCTCAAGCAGAATCTTCCCATAATGATTGAGATAACCATATTGTGCATTGCGCTCAAATACGGCGATGCCCTCATCATTAAATGCCCAGATCTCGCTCATCTGCGGTGCAAGAACAACCTCGCCTTTACGGTTTTTGAGCCCCCACAGGCCATTCTCTTCAAAGCTTTCCGATGCATCCCGATACAGAGATTCTTCCCAATAGCCCAGACCCCATTGCACCCAGTCTGTCTGCAAGATATCCAGAAAGTTTTCATAACCAGTCCCGGCCAATACAGCATCCAGAACAGTTAAATCCCGCTGCTCCAGAGCCTGATCATACAAGACTTTTTTCTCCAGGATGTCTTCAAGCCACTGCTGTGCCTGCTGACGATGACTGTCATCATTCATATTAAAGACATCAGTAGCATCCATTTCAAAATGCTCATAAGGCAAGTGCTGTAACAGCTCAAACATGGTCTGCCGGGCCTCTACACAGCCCGCCTGTTCACTGAATTGATATTGTTCATTTAATAACTCATAAAAACGTTGTAAGTACTCAACACCACCCTGGCGGTCAAAGTACAGCAAATGCCCCTTACGGGAAGGTTGTGCAAAAAACAGCGGCAGTAACAGGAGTGGAATTTCATAATTCCATTCACCTAGATAGCCTAAATCGCTATGCCGTTTATCTTTATCAACGTTATATAAATAAATACGATGTGCCATGTATTTGTCTCTAGTTATTATCTTTATGAAAGTTCATACCCGAATACAGCGTAAGACTACACTTTTATAACCACACCTTATAGGTGTTGCTTACTTGATGGTGAATGTTGCACTTATACTGATCTATCTAGCCCGTTTAAACTTCACATAATAATCATTTAAAACTTTAATCGCTTGCTTGAGTTCTTTGAGATTTTCTTCACTATTACCCAACCGCTCAACAAAACGTTGTGAATGAATTTCCAGATCAATTTTTTCATTAATTTGCGGTGCAATCCGGAACAGCTTTTCCAAGTCATCAAAACGGTCTAATTTCCGGTTTGAAAAATATTCCAGACGAAATCCCAGTTCATTCAGTACCACACCATTTAAAATTGGCCCCTGTTCAGCATCAAAAGACAAAGCGCGTTCTTTTAGAAATAGCTGCTCAGGTGTTTGTTTAGAACTTTTGAAGAGATTGGTAAATTGACTTAACATTTTGGGGTGATCATATGACTATTTTCAGATCTATTAAACCGTTAAATCCAGGCTTGAAGCAACCATCACATCAGTTGATATAAAAAAAGCACCTTGTAACAGATGCTTTCTGAACAGTTATGCGCCGTACTGCTTCTTTAAATATTCCATAATTTTGGCAGATTCAAACATTTTTACGCCTGTATTTGGATCAACCAGATAAGGCACCTGAATATCGCGTCCCATCACCGCAACCACCTTTTCACGTTTACCATTTGGCAATGGAATATATTGACCGGGTTTTAAACGCAATACAGCTGGCCCCATATCCTGCCAGCGCTCCTTTGGCACATTATGCAATATATAAGGCAGTTCCAGTTCTGTTAGCAGTTCGCGCACCAGACGGGTATAGGGGCTCGCTTCAAAGCTCCATAGTTCCAGTAACTGCGCTGGTGCCGGACGATCAACAATCTGCTGGTTAATCCAGATGCCACGGGCAGCATTGGCCAGGGTTGCCAAAGTCGATACGTATGGAAGCTTTGGATAATGACGGTACTTTTTCGGGGTCTGTCCAGTATTCCCATAGTGCTTAAACAGATGATCAATAATCGCTTGTGACTCATATAACTGGTCACCAGTATTTTCATCAATCAAAAAGGGAAATTGGGCTTTGCCTCCTTGTGCGATCACGACCTGCCGATACTTCTGCCCGCCTTTAGGACATGGATAAATTTCCACGTCCAGATTCAGTAAAGTAATCACTTCACGGACACGGCGGCAAAATGGTGAACCTTCAAACTCATAGAGCCTGATTGCCTTTGCCGGTTGATTGGGAAATGGTGTACCAGAAACCCCTCTTCCCCCTTCAATCACACTGGCAACCACAGATTGTAAAACCTTCAGTTGATGATTCACCTGATTTAGCATCGTGCTCTCCTTTTAGCAGTCGACCAGTTTTTCTTTTGCAATCACGATGCCATTATTATCTGCATAGATATAATCGCCCGAATTGATGGTCACTCCACCAAAATACAAGCTGATATCAACTTCACCTATGCCTTTGCGGTTACTTTTTTGCGGAATTGCAGCCAATGCATGTACCCCAAGATCCAGTTCTGCAAGTGCATCTACATCCCGTACACAGCCATAAATCACGACGCCATTCCAGTGATTTTTCACCGCTGACTCGGCAATCATGTCGCCCATCAGGGCACAGCGCATCGACGCCCCACCATCAACCACCAGAACTTTACCGCTACCATCGGTGGCCAAGAGTTCTTTCACACGTGAGTTATCTTCAAAACACTTTACAGTCACCACTTGACCACCAAAGGTTTTACGCGCGCCATAGCTTTTAAAGAATTTACCATCTAAAGAAGGTGTGACCACTTGCAGCTCTTTTTCAGGGTTATCATCTAACAAATCACAGGTTACAAAAGGAATTGTTGTCACTGAAATTCTCCGTTATTTGCTTTGTTGTATACTCAGGTTATCGTACAGTTTAAATGCGGCAGTCTGGGTTTGTGCTGCGACCCGCATAGTATGCGCCAATTGTTCTGCTGTAACAGGCTTAAGTTTAAACGGCCGAGTCCATGTTTTTTCGACCAGCTTAAAGGCGGTTTGCGCCAGATCCTCGAGCAGGCGTATTTCACTGCGTTTCCCGATGAGCAGTGACGGCTGGAAAATAGAGAGCTTATAAATTGACAGGCTTTTTAAGTAGTTTTCCAGTTCACCTTTGACTTTATTATAGAAAATTGGCGAATTTGCATTCGCTCCCAATGCACTGACGATCAATAAATGAATATTTTTATCCTGAATCAAATCAGCAAAATGGGCATTAATTTCGTAATCGATCGCATAAAAAGCATCTTTGGAACCAGCCTGTTTAATCGTGCTTCCCAGACAGCTAAAGGCATGGGTGTAAGAGCTGACATCCTCATCATTCAAGAGCAGGAAATCTTCCAGAACCAGTTGGGTAACTTTAGGATAAGATTTTAATATTTCATAATTTTTCCTAACCACAACGGTAATTGAACTAAAATCTTCAGCGCGTTGTAATTCATCAACCAGTGCCTGGCCAACCAGTCCTGTCGCACCAATCACGATTGCTTTCTTGTCACCTGTTTGCATTTTTAATTCTTCCAAGTCATCACTAGGGCTAATGTAACGTTTTCTTGCTCGATTATCATCTGTTAAATGTACTTAAAAGTATCACAAGACTTGACTTCGGGGCTTAGTTTCCTCAAAATATGGCACTTGTTTACGGGCTGGTGAATGTTGCCAATATATTTTGGTTTTAACTTCAGCCCGCCCAGACCAACTTATTTTCAAGGAGTGCACGAGTGGCAAACTCTGCTCAAGCTAAAAAACGTGCTCGTCAAAACGTTAAAGCACGTAAACACAACGCAAGCTTGCGTTCTATGGTTCGTACTTACATCAAACGTACTGTAAATGCGATCGCTGCTGGTGATTATACTGTTGCTACAGAAGCTTACAAAAAAGCTGTTCCTGTAATCGACCGTATGGCTGATAAAGGCATCATCCACAAAAACAAAGCTGCTCGTCATAAGAGCCGCTTGAACGCTCAAGTTAAAGCATTAGCTAACTAATTTGATGCATATAAAAGAGCCCGAATTTTCGGGCTTTTTTATTGTCTTTATTTTTTGAGATAAGGCTGTAGCCCTGTCCCCGCCTCTTCTACTATCAGCATAAGCTTCTGGCAAAACTTATAACTTTCCTCGAGCAGCCCCAGATCACGTGTCCGCGCATTGTGCCGAGTAAAAGCCTGTTTATAAAACTGATAGCGCTCATTTAAATAATCATCATCCAGACCAAGTGCAATCATCATTAACTCAAAACGGAAATCCAGATCTACCGTAAAGTCAGCAGGCATATCACCATAGGCCCACGCTTGCAGCACTTCCAGTCGACCTTTTCCAATGTTTGAAAAGATAAAATGAATATAAGCATCCAGCTGCTTAAAAAATTCCTGAATATCGGCTTGGTTTTCCCAACGACCCGTTAAAGCAAAGCAAGGCTCAGACTTGTATTGCCCCATCAAACGCCGATGCACATCCATCGAACGCAGCCGGAAGATCAAGCGTTCAGATAGCTGCTCCTGCAAGTGCTGAGGAATAAACCGATCGGTAAAATCCATTGCAAAAGACAGCATCGGACTAATGGTCAGTTTTCTCAGCACCATTTTTAACTGATAAAACACCCCAAGCTGCTTCTGGGTCAACAAAAAGCAGCGATAACCTGTATCCAGCGCCAATTCTGGCCGACCGATATTTCCCCAGTTGGAAATATAATCATGTGCAACATTAAACACTTCAAGCTTGAGATGTCTGGTCACGTCCTGCTGCTCAAACCACTGACCAATCAGTTGCTCGGCAGCCGCCATATTATGCGGCATCTCAAACTCGCCTGTGTCCAGACGTGATCTGGTTTCTTCAACCACCTGAACGGGTTTTAGCTCCAAAGGGTGCAACAAATAAGGTTGCAGCATATGGGTTACTGCATTTTCAGGAGACTGTAATTCACCGATTGCCCAGACATTATAATTTGGCTCGTAAAACCCAACACCACTCTGTTGCACCGCTTCATAAAAGACCCGGTAAATAGCATCATTTTGTGCTTCTTGTACCAATGCATTCAAACGCACACTCGCACACACCCCTTGGCCAAATTGCTGTCTGATCTGCTGCACCCATTGCCGAGCAGGCTCAGAGAAATAGGCCTGATATTGCGGATCACAGATTTTACTGGCAAATAAGTTTAACCATGCCTGCAAGGTCTTGCCGTGACTGGAAATATTGCAATATTGCTGATGCAGCTCAACAGCAACCTGATGGGCATCTTCTTCTGAAGGCACCTTGCCTGTAAAAATCTCAGGCTCCCATAAATAAATTGTGTCTGATAACATCTTTTTATCCAATTATGTGTCAGTTTTCTCTTTTTATTTTCCTATCATGACGAAAAACGTCATCTATTAAAAGTACAGTTTTTATTATTTTTAAGGTCACTCTCACATTTATACATCACAAAGTACACCGATTACGCTGTTCCACTGATTTAAATTATTTTTCTCGATCAGCCCCCCGCTACATTTTATTACCTAAATAACACTCTATTAAATTTTCTTTAATTTATATTGAATATTATTTAAACAATAGCAAAAACAATCGTAGCAGGAGCGCACTATGATTCACATCTGGAAAATCATCCCTCTGACAGTCGCCCTTTCATGGAGTAGCCTTGGCCTGGCAGCCAACTGCTCAAGTGCACTACACAACAATACGGTAAACCAGCTTAACATTCCTGCTGGCGCCACCTGTACAGTCAGCAACTCGTCTGTAGAAGGTGATGTGAGCTTGCAGAAAGGTGCCAGCCTGATATTAAACAGCGCCTCAATTCAAGGCAGCATACACGCCAATCAGGCTAAAGCAGTTCGGTTAATCAATTCCAGTGTTAGCGGCGATGTACATGCCTCACAGGCAGCAACTACAATCACTTTAGAAAAATCGGTCATTTCCGGAGATATACATTGCGCTTCATCAACCAGACTACAAGTAAACCAGAGCAGTATCGAAGGACAGAAAATCGGCCAATGCCGTTCCTTATGAGGCACATTTGCTTATTCAACCCCACCCGGATTCACCATTCGGGCTCGGGGTTGATTCAGGCAGAACCCGGCTCTACAGACCAGTAGGCCTGATGGTATTTTATTTTTCAGAACAGGTTTAAGCCACCCACTTATTTACCGCTTAAAAACTGCTTGATATCCAAAACCTTTCTTTCTCCACGCCAAATCCATTTTAGCTGACTCTCTGCAAAATCATCGCCTTCAAACCACACAAACAAACCCTCCATCATATCTGGCCAGTCTGTTTGCTCAATCTGGTTCTTACCCGAAATCACCGCAATGATTGCCGCCAGTATGGTATCGTGACTGACCGCAAGGCTTAGGCTATTTTGCTGGGACGGATGAGTATGATAAAGCAGCTCCAATACATCAAATACCCCTGTGATCGGATGTTTCATGCCCGGCAGTGCGTTATTCACAAAACTGTTAATAAAACCCAATGCGCCCTGTTTGCGGAAATAAGGCGCCGCCTGCTGGATATCCAGCACAAAGCTTCCCGGCTCAACCAGTAAACGCTGCTCGACAATTTCAATATGATGCGTATTCACAGCTTTACGGGTTTGATCCGCCCCCTCTATCATCAAGGCTGCGGTATCGACACAACGCTGGATCGGACTGGAGATACAATGCTGAATGGCACGGCCACTATGCCGACTCAAATATTGCCCCCAGGCATAAGCCAGCTCACGCCCCGGTTCTGTCAATTGCAGATCATAACCGGCCAGCCCCTGCCCATTCACCAGCTCACGCAGGGAGTGACGAGTAAACAAGGTAACAGGTGTTGAAGCATCCGGTAATAAATCCATTGCTTCAAACATGCTTTTAGGCAATAAGTGCAGGGCCATATTCACACACAAATTTGAATTTAACCCACTATAACATGAGCAGGAACATGCTCAATCGAAAATACCGGAAAGCGCCAACGCCTCAAAAGCAATTTTTTTGCATTGCTGATCTTTAAATGCGATAAAACCGCCATTTAAAACCGTTTCACGCTGATTATATAAAAAAGGCTTTTGGTCCAGTGTCATCAGCCCGCCGCCAATGCTTTCCAGCAAAGCCTGCCCTGAGCTGGTATCCCATTCAGAAGTCGGATGAAAACGTGGATAGATATCGATTTCCCCCTCCAGCATCATACAAAATTTATAGGCACTGCCGGCTTCGCGACGCTCTATCGTGCGGTGCTGCAAGATCGGCTGGATAAAATTTTGATATTTGGGATTTTTACTATTATGGCTTAAACCAATTTGCAGGGCCGCATCCGGGTCGTGTGGCTGTGGCTGATACTGAAACCATTGTTGTTGACTAAAGCTATATTTATAAGGGAGTTGCGAGGTATAACCCACATACATGACCTGTTCACAGGGCACCGCAATGATGGCAAATGTAGTTTGATGGTCATCAATCAGGCTCAGGTTAATCGTGAATTCATCCCGCTCATGAATAAACTCCTTGGTTCCGTCCAGAGGATCAAGCATCCAGCAACGTTGCCATGCCGCGCGGGCCGAATAATCACTCTCTTCCGACAACACCGGCAATTGCGGGGAGACAGTCGCCAAATGCTTCAATAAGAAATGATTCACCTTCAAATCTGCCTGGGTAACCGGCGAATCATCACTTTTTTCCTGAATATTAAACTCGCACCCGGCACAATAACTTTGGTATTCTTCCAGCAATATTTGACTAGCCTGCGCCATGATCGGAACAAGTTGTGAAATTAACTGATCTTGTGGAGCAAGCGTTTTAATAAACATAGACCAACCTTATGTCATATTCAGATTTACAGCAGCAGCCGATTGCCATGTTCGACATGGATGGCACATTACTTGACCTGGCATTTGATGACTTGATCTGGAATCATTGTTTGCCCGAGCGTCATGCTCAGGTACACCAATGCAGCCTGGAACAAAGCCAACATACACTCTTTCAATTTTACCAACAGCATAAGCATACACTATCTTGGTATTCTTCGGCGCACTGGACGGCTAAAGTCGGAGTAGATGTACTACAACTCCAGCATGAATATCGCCATAAAATCGGCCCTCGTGCCGGCTGCCATCAACTGCTAGCACAGCTCAAGGCCAAAGGTTATCGCTGCTGGTTACTCACCAATGCAGACCGTGCCGGCCTACAACTAAAACTTGAAAATGTCGAGCTTCGCCCATATTTTGAGCTTATAGTCAGTAGTGAAGAAATCGGGCATGCCAAAGAGGAAACCGCTTTTTGGCAAAAACTGCAACAGCAGCATCCCTTTGATCCTGCACAGGCCGTGTTTGTTGACGATACGGTTGCCGTACTCAAAAGTGCAGAAGATTTTGGTATCTGCCAGCTGTTCAGTATTTTGCAACCCTCCAGCAGTAAAGCAGCCAGAACAGCCTCCGAGCTCCCCTATCCGGCACTTGATCACTTAACTGAACTTTTTGATTATCTTGAAACCAACCTACAGGTAACAGATGCCAAGACAGCATGAACCCGAAAGCATGGAAGCCATGCGTATTGATAAATGGCTTTGGGCCGCACGTTTTTTTAAAACCCGCTCGATTGCCAAAGCTGCAATTGAAGGTGGCAAAGTCCATCACAACAATGACCGTGTCAAAGTCTCCAGAGATGTGCGGATCGGCATGGAGCTGACCATCCAGCAAGGTTTTGAAAAAAAGACCGTCATCGTCAAGGCACTCTCGGCTGTGCGGGGTGGCGCACCTGCAGCCCAACTGCTTTATGAAGAAACACCAGAAAGTATTGCACGTCGGGAGTTGCATGCATCACAACGAAAAATGCATAATCTAGCCCGACCGGATCATCGACCAAGCAAAAAAGATCGTCGTGATATCAATCGCTTTAAGCAGGAAAATGTCCAGTCATGGTCTTACCATGACGAGTAAAATTTCCTATTTTTGGATGCGTCATCTTGTGTCGCTTAGACACAGGCCAGATGTAGAATAAACACTGAGAATCTGCCACTATACTCAAGTCCCAACAAGTTGAGATTCAATACATCCACTTGGGTTAGTCGTTAAGAAATAAAGTTTTGAGGTTTTGAGATGGATGATAATAAAAGCAAGGCGTTACAAGCCGCCTTAAGCCAGATTGAAAAACAGTTTGGCAAAAACACAGTCATGCGCCTAGGTGATAACACTGTACAAGCGGTTGAAGCCGTTTCTACAGGTTCCTTGACACTTGATATCGCATTAGGGATTGGCGGATTACCTAAAGGCCGTATCATCGAGATTTACGGTCCTGAATCATCTGGTAAAACGACCATGACACTGCAAGCCATTGCACAATGTCAAAAAAATGGCGGTACTTGTGCCTTTATCGATGCAGAACATGCATTAGACCCGGAATATGCACGCAAGCTGGGTGTCGACATTGACAACCTGCTGGTATCACAACCCGATCATGGTGAACAGGCGCTTGAAATCGCAGACATGCTGGTACGTTCAGGCGCGATTGACCTGATCGTTGTCGACTCTGTAGCAGCACTCACCCCTAAAGCCGAAATTGAAGGTGAAATGGGCGACTCACACATGGGCTTACAAGCACGTTTAATGAGTCAGGCCTTGCGTAAGATTACAGGTAATGCCAAACGCTCTAACTGTATGGTGATCTTCATTAACCAGATCCGTATGAAGATTGGTGTCATGTTCGGTAGCCCTGAAACAACTACAGGTGGTAACGCACTTAAATTCTATGCCTCAGTACGTCTGGATATCCGCCGTATCGGTCAGGTCAAAGAAGGTGACGAAATTACCGGTAACGAAACCCGTGTTAAAGTCGTGAAGAACAAAATGGCACCTCCATTCAAGGAAGCCGTGTTCCAGATCATGTATGGCAAGGGAACCAATCAGCTAGGTGAGCTGGTTGATCTGGCCGTACAGCAGGATATCGTACAAAAAGCAGGTGCCTGGTACTCGTATCAAGGTAACAAGATTGGCCAAGGTAAAAACAATGTGATCCGTTATTTTGAAGAGAACCCGGCCATGGCTCAAGAAATTGAAAAATTGATTCGTGAGCAGCTTCTAACCAAAACCAACACTGAAGCTTTGCAAACCGAAGATGAAGAAGAACCAGATTTTTTAGAAAGCTAAGCTAAAACGCCCTTCGGGGCGTTTTTCTTTCATGAGGAAATAGATTTTGTTTAATCACCAAAAAACAGAAAAGCCCAAAACCCTGACCGGAACCCGATTACGTTCTTATGCCTTTGCCCTACTCACACGCCGGGATTATTCACAGGCAGAACTGGTTGCCAAACTCAATCAATATGCAATCCACCCGAAAGAAGTCGATGCACTGGTAGCAGAGCTGGCACAGCAAAATTATCAAAGTGACCAGCGTGTGGCCGAACTGACTCTGGCCAGTCAGTTAAGAAAAGGAAAAGGTCTGCAGAGAATCAAACAGGCACTCAAAGCCAAGCAGCTGGATGCAGAACTGATTACAGAGGAATTGCAGGAAGTAGATTGGCTTGATCAAGCGTACCAGCTTAAAATAAAGAAATTCGGAGAAGAAGTCGCAACCGACCCAAAAATCAAGGCCAGACAGATTCGGTTTTTACAATATCGCGGATTTGATATGGACGTTATTATGAAAGCGATTGCTCGGACGAGCGGAGAAGAATAACTGGTGGCAGCCCTACCAGCATGACTTCGGCACATCATAGATCTACTACCGTTGCTACCTTCCGGTCCTGGCGGGGTTCATAGAGTACAATTGCGAAGCTACCAGCAGGGCTACCATTGCCTGACAAAGTATAGAGATTTTTTGCCGAGTTGCAAGCCTTGTCCCTGTTTTTCAGCAAGTTTTCAGCTCAACTGCCTAATTCATCATCAAACACCTAATATTTTTCATCTTTTTATGCCTATTATGTGCAAACATTCAACAAGAACAGACTAATTTCTTCAAAAGTGCTTGAAGATTGTAAATGCTTATTGCATTTAAACCAGTTGCTGTTTTAATGGCTAAATCAAAAATCTATATCTGGTATGTTACAAGTAAAAGATGAAAACTTGTCCGACCACAGCTTTATTTTCAACTTATGGATGAATTTTTATGCTAAAAAAGCATTCCGTACTTTTTATGGCCCTGCTGGGTACGACCCATTTATATGCCAATGTGCCGATCGAATCGCGCGCCCTCAGCCAACAGCAGGCCAATAATGTTGTCGCAGGTACACCGAGCTTAAACTGGGAAATCATGCAAAAAAACCAGAAGCTTGAAGAAGAGATCCGCAAGTTACGTGGACAGCTTGAAGAACATGACAATGCAATTGAGCAACTAAAAAAAGAACTGACTAACCGTTATACCGATCTGGATCAACGTCTGGAACTACTTTCACAAAAGATTGATCCGCCTGAAGACAATCCAGAAGCAGAAGCCTCACCTGCTGCTGCATCCTCTTCAACCAACGCAGACACCAGCACACCAGCCATTGTTCCGGCCGCTCCGGTACCACAACAAACCACGCCTGCAACCCAGACTCCTGCTGTACAACCGCAATCAAACACAGCAACCACTGCCAATACCAACAGTCAGATTGAACTGGAAAAAGCAGCTTATACGGTTGCACTGGATGCTTACAAACAAGGCGGGGCAAAAAAAGCCATTCAGCCAATGCAGAACTTTATTAAAAACCACCCTAACGGTATTTATGTCGGTAATGCCTATTTCTGGCTGGCAGAATTCTATCTGGCGGTTGAACCTGTAGACTATAAAGCAGCAAAGCAAAACTATAATATCGTTGCGACACGCTATCCAAATTCAGCTAAAGCCTCACGGGCAGTTTATCAGCTCTACAGCATTGCCAAAGAAGTGGATCACGACACTGCTTTAGCCAATCAGTATAGAAGCAAGTTACTCAGCCAGTATCCTCAATCTGAAGAAGCCAAGTTTATTCAGAAAAAATAAGATTTTTGCTTCAATAAAAAAGCCAGTGGATATCCACTGGCTTTTTTATGACCCAGATCAAACCCTTATTTGATCTTGGCTTGTGATTTCAAGTACTCGGTATAGTCTTCCAGAACCTGTTGTCCACGGAACTGTTGATAAAGCTTATTCAACTCCTGCAACTGTTCTGGCGCTAAAGTACTGGCAACACGACTGTTCACATTAGACACAGCAACAATGACCAGCTCATTCGGCAATTTCGCCGTTGTTGCAGACCACAGACCGTCTTTGGCCGGTGCAGGAATACTAAATGCCGCACGTTCAATCGGGCGTTTTAAACCTTGGGAACGGGCAAAAGTACCTGCATTTTCAAAGTTTACCTGAGATTTGGCAACCACCTGCGCTGCCGGTTGTGTTTTAAAATCAGCCAGAATAGTAGCGACTTTTGCCTGAGCTGCCTGATAAGCCTTGGCTTCAATGACTTTGGCTTTCACTTCAGCAGTGGCCTGATCTAGAGATTTAACACCAGCTGCATGATAGTTACGCACCTTGATCCAGATGGTATCTCCATTTGCCAGCTGGATATTAGATGATGCATTACGATCACCATTTTTCACATCATCATTAAATAATTTTGCCTTAACACTCAAATCACTTAAATACGGATGATCAGTTGCCAAGGTTACGCCATTTGCAGATTCAATACGGGCACCCTTCACTTCCTGTACCGCAGCATCTAAAGAGTCATTACCCACAATCATTTCATTAAGGCTGTTTACCGTATCGCTAAACTGGTTTGACTGCTTGTTTTTCTCGATCTGAGCAGTTAAACGCGCTTTTTCAGCTTCAAATGATGGTAGTTTTACCATCGGAGTTTCCGCTTCAATAATGTGATAACCGTATTGGGTTTTAACAGGCTTGGAAATTTCACCGTTTTTCAAGGCATTGACAGCATTATCAAAATCAGCTGAAAAAACTCCAGGAGCATAGGCATCTACCAATCCGCCCTGAGCCTTGGAGCTCGGATCTTCAGAATATTGAGCCGCAGCCTGAGCAAATGACTCGCCTGCCTGAATTTTCGCATAGACTTCATTTGCAAGTTTCTGGGCAGCCGCATCATCACGTGCATCAGTGGTAATTAAGATATGCTTAACCTGACGTTTAACCGCTTTTTTCTGCTCGTCTACAAATGCAGCATAAGCTTGTTGCAACTCTGCATCAGTTACAGCAAGGTTGGCTTTAGGCAATAAGGCAGGTGTTAGTACCACATAATCAACATCAACACTTGCCACCTGCTTAAATTCATTTTTATGCTTGTTATAGTAGTCTGCAATTTCCTGGTTTGAGACTGTAACGCCTTTTTTATAGTCATCAAGCTTGATACTCGCCAAATGCAAGGTACGTTGTTCGGTCTGCAAATTTGCCAGTTGCTGTACATCCGTCTTACTCACCAAGGCATAATCCATCAATGATGATGAAATCATTTTCAGCGCATGATCTTGACGCAAGCTTGTGATCAAGGCCTGATTGGTCATTCCCACAGAACGTAAGTAGTTTTCATACAAGGTTTGAGAAAACTTGCCATTTTCCTGAAAGCTTGGCTGTTGGGCCAGCATTTGCTCAAGTTGAACTTCACTCAAGGAAATTCCCAGTTTTTCAGCTTGCTGTTGCAATAACGAACGTGCAATCAGCGCATCAAGTGCTTTTTCCTGAATCACAGGTAAATTTAAAAGTGATTCGTCGCCTTTTACCAAAGCAAGATATTGATCTTTATAGTTTTTGGTTGCACTTTCTAATTCTTTTTTAGAAATATCTTGACCGTTTACTGATTTTGCAACGTCTGCTTTATTGCTACCACTAAAATACCCTTCTATACCGACAAGTGCTAAAGGAGCCAAAAACAAAACTAACAGGACTTTGCCAAGCCAACCCTTAATGAGAGTACGAAACGATTCCATAAGAATTCCAATATTTTATTTCGGGGCAATTTTAACTGAAAAACAAAAGTGAATGAATGCAGAATAAGAATCAAATTAACTTTTTCATTCAATAAATAAAAAACGCACCCAAAATGGTGCGTTTATTGATTTAATAAGATTACGCAACCGAATCTTTTAAACCCTTACCAGCTTTGAAGCTTGGCACTTTGCTTGCTTTGATTTCAATTTCTTCACCAGTTTTAGGGTTACGACCAGTACGAGCAGCACGATCTTTAACGCTAAAAGTACCGAACCCAACTAAAGTAACCGTATCACCTTTTTTAAGCGCTTCAGTGATTGATGCAATTGTCGCATCGAGTGCCTTACCAGCATCCGATTTTGACACGCCCCCTTTTTCAGCAATCGCATCAATTAATTCTGATTTATTCATGATAAAAAATATCCTCTTAATATCGTTTGTTAAGATCCAAGGCTATAGTTTAAAAGGCCATGACGCCTTTATAGCAATGCTTTAGGGGAGAACGCAATACTAGAAAGGCCTTTTAATTAAAATAAATACTGAAATACGACATAAACAGACGAGTTACCTGCAATTTTTTTACTTTTTATTCAATTTGGCCTTCAATTGATTATTTTCTTCGATCAGGGCATCGACCTTGATATGAAGCTGTACAAGCAGCTGTTCAATATGCTGCAGATCCTTGGGTGTCACCAGTCCAATCCGGTTAAGTGAATGATTGACACTGCTATCTAAAATCTTTTCTACCTTGTCCTTGGTATCCGTCACCGACTCTTTGGCTTTCTCTGTCACCTTGCCTACGGTATTGTCCGCAAAATCGACGGTTTTTGACTCCAGCTCCTCACCCACCTTGACCAGTGAGTCAAACAGTTTGTTGCCTTCTTCTTCTGCGCGTGAAAATGCGCCCAATCCTGCCAGCCAGATTTGTTGTGTATATTTTTTGAAATCTAACGCAGATTTTTTGGAACTCTTTGATTTTGGCTTAGTTTTTACTTCAGCTTCTTCATTAGGAATTTCTTTATTTGGGTGATCCATTGACCTTTACTCCTAAGCACTTTACAAACAGTATGTCGTATTTAACCATAAAAATGTTTTTATAATATCAAAGTTAAGACTTGATCGTTTTAAAAAACTGTTCTACAAAGCAATAAAGTCCTGTAAATTATTTTTAACAATTAGGTACGGATGCTCAGGTTTACAGGTTTTTGAGTTTTATTGATTGATTGGTAAGGAAAAAGAGCCCTATGAATGATACGCAACAAAGACATAAACATCCGCATTTGTTGCTAAACATTGTCATCATTGTTTTAGAAACTTTTTTCTCGTTCATTCTGACGCACGATGCGACATTACGCTTGCAGGCAAAAAAACTTATTGATCAAAAAATCACGATCCGGATCAATAGTTATATCCCGTTCTTTGATTTTTACATCCAGTTTACTGAAAAAGGGCTTTTATTTGATATGAAAGCACTGGACCGGACAATCGATCTCGAAATTAACAGTACACTGATCGACCTGATCAAGATTTTCGTATTCAACAATCAGCGCAGCATTGCCAATATGCGTATTCTGGGTGATGCCCGGCACAGCGAAGAGTTTCTCGACCTGCTACCGCACCTTACCCTGTCCAGTATTTTAATGAACTGGAAACAGTGGTTCAGTGACGAAGCTGAAACAGTTGCTTCACAACAACGCGTTGCCCCCCTGCTGGAAAAAATTGATCAGCAACGTTCGGAGATTAACTCTTTATTGGTAGAGGTCAAACAGTATCAGAACCGTATTCATCGCCTGCAAAAACGTCAGCGCCTGATCAACATCGGTTTTGCTGTTTTAAGCTTTATTTTCATCGCCTTTTTTGTTTATAATACGTGGATACAATAATTCCAATATATTTCACTTTTCACTCACAGAATGGCAATTTAAAACTTGACTATTTTAGTCGGAATTCATAAAATTTAAACATCTAGTCTAACCATGTGTATCGAATCATGCGTCTTACAACTCGCGGTCGTTACGCAGTGACTGCTCTACTTGATTTAGCTTTGCAGCCAACTGAACAAACGATCACGCTTGCGGAAATAGCAGCACGCCAATCCATCTCAGTCGCTTATTTAGAACAGTTATTCGCGAAACTCAAGCGTCATGGGTTAGTTTCTAGCGTTCGCGGAGCAAATGGTGGGTATCACCTTGCGCGCAATGCAACAGAAATTACTGTGCTAGAAATCATCGAAGCTGTAAATGAAACTGTTGATGCAACTCGTTGTGACCATAAGGGTAACTGCCAGAATGGCGCGATGTGTCTGACACATGACTTATGGCAAGAACTCTCCCACCATATTGCCGATTATCTTGCAAAAATCACCCTTGCTGACCTGATTGCGCGCGACAATGTTCAAACAGTTGCATTACGCCAGAATTCACCAAGCCTAGATTCAGCCCTCCTATCGGTTACAGGTATTTGACATGAAACGTCCAATTTATCTTGATTACGCAGCAACCACCCCGGTTCTGCCTGAAGTTGCAGAACGTATGATGGAATGTTTAACGTTCGAGGGAACTTTTGGTAACCCTGCATCACGTTCACATGCTTATGGTTGGCAAGCCGAAGAAAAAGCTGAATATGCACGTGAGCAAGTTGCCAATCTGGTTAAGGCAGATCCACGCGAAATCGTCTGGACTTCGGGTGCGACCGAATCTGACAACCTCGCCTTGAAAGGGATTGCACAGTTCTACGGCTCAAAAGGCAAACATATCATTACCAGTAAAATCGAACACAAAGCCGTGTTGGATACTTGCCGTGAACTAGAAGAACAAGGTTTTGAAATTACCTATTTAGAGCCGGAACCACGTACTGGCCTGATCACTCCGGAAATGGTTAAAGCCGCTTTACGTCCGGATACGATCCTGGTTTCACTGATGATGGTTAACAATGAAATCGGTACTGTGACAGATGTCGCTGCAATTGGTGAGTTAACCCGTGCAAACAAGACCTTCTTCCATGTGGATGCTGCCCAGGCTGCCGGTAAAGTTGAAATCGACCTTTCAACCATGAAAGTCGACCTGATGAGTTTCTCAGGTCATAAGGTCTATGGCCCTAAAGGCATCGGTGCCCTTTTCGTTCGCCGTAGCCCGCGTGTCCGTTTAAAAGCTCAAATGCATGGTGGTGGTCATGAACGTGGTATGCGTTCTGGTACTCTGGCGACGCATCAAATCGTAGGTATGGGTGAGGCTTTTGAAATTGCCGGTAAAACCATGCAAGCAGAACAGGAACGTATCCGCAAGTTACGTGACAAGCTCTGGAATGGCTTACAAGACCTTGAACAAGTGTTCCTGAATGGCCACCCTACGCAAAACGTTGCCAACTACCTTAATGTCAGCTTCAACTTTGTTGAAGGTGAATCATTGATGATGGCATTAAAAGATGTAGCCGTATCAAGCGGTTCGGCATGTACTTCTGCAACACTAGAGCCATCTTATGTATTACGCGCTTTAGGTTTGTCTGACGAACTGGCACATAGCTCGATCCGTTTCAGTTTTGGTAAATACACGACTGAAGCAGATATTGATCATGTATTAACCATCACCAAAGCTGCCGTTGAGAAATTGCGTGAACTTTCTCCGCTTTGGGATATGTACAAAGAAGGTATTGACCTTTCAACAGTTGAATGGGCAGAACACTGATTCAGCAGGTGCCCGTCCGGGCACTCTATTGAAAATCAGGTTTTAACCCTCATATTAATATTAGGCTGACCCCGAGGTTTGGAGAAGCGACATGGCTTATAGTGAAAAGGTAATTGATCATTACGAAAACCCTCGTAATGTAGGTGTTTTGGATAAAAATGCAGAAAACGTAGGTACAGGTATGGTCGGTGCACCAGCGTGTGGCGACGTAATGCGTTTACAGATTCAGGTCGATGACAATGGCGTAATTGAAGAAGCTCGCTTCAAGACTTACGGCTGTGGCTCTGCAATTGCATCAAGCTCACTTGTAACCGAATGGTTAAAAGGCAAGACCCTTGATGAAGCGCAAGCAATCAAAAACATTGACATCGCCACTGAATTAGCGCTTCCACCAGTAAAAGTACACTGCTCTGTATTGGCTGAAGATGCGATCAAGGCTGCGATTGAAGACTATCGTGGCAAAAAAGCGAAAGCTTAATTGATGACCGAAATAACATTGGAGTTTTCATGATCCATTTAACTGAAAATGCTGCGACTCACATCAGCAATTACCTGCAAAACCGCGGTAAGGGTGAAGGCATTCGTGTTGGTGTGAAAACTTCGGGTTGTTCCGGACTGGCTTATGTACTTGAGTTTGTTGACGATGTCGACACACATGATCAGGTTTTTGAGCAGTTTGGTGTTAAGGTTTTCGTTGATCCTAAAAGTCTGGTTTATCTGAATGGTTTAGAGATGGACTATGTCAAAAACGGGCTCAATGAAGGCTTTGAGTTTAACAACCCAAATCAAAAAGGTGAATGTGGTTGCGGTGAGTCTTTCACTGTTTAACCTCAACCACTACTCTTTTTCTTTTCGTCAAAACAGTGTGTTCCGCACTGTTTTAACGTATTTATCAATAGCGGAATTCATCTCCCATGAATCATTTTGAGTTGTTCCAGTTACCAGAAGCACTCGATATAGATTTGGCAACTTTAAAAAAACAGTTTTTAAGTTTGCAACAGCAATATCACCCGGATAAAGCAAGTGACAAGGATCAGGCTCTGATCAAGTCCAGCGAAATCAATCAGGCTTATAAAGTGTTATCTCAAGTAGATAGTCGCGCCGCCTATTTGCTTGCCTTAAAAAAACAGGACCATCATCTTGACCAGTCTATTAACGATTTTGAGTTCTTGCAGTCGGCACTCGAAATGCGTGAACAGCTAGATGAGGCCACCTCTACCGATCAGCTTCGTACTTTAAAAGTTGAAATTCAGCAATGGATTGATGGTCTGGTTCGCGAATTTAAAATCGATTACGCAGATGAAGACTGGGCAGAGGCACGCGATACCGTACGTAAGTTACGTTTCTTCCAACGTGTCATGAATGATATTGATAAGGCTGAAGACCGTATGCTGGATGAAGCAGAAAGCTTCGATCTGGATGATGACTTTTAATCCGCTATTACCAATTTTTTTCAAGGGATACCGTACGTATGGCACTTTTGCAAATTGCTGAACCTGGTCAATCTACTGCACCGCACCAACATCGCATTGCAATTGGCATTGATCTGGGAACAACCCACTCTCTAGTGGCGACAGTGCTATCGGGGAAACCGAAAGTTCTACAAGATGATAAAGATCGGGTTTTACTTCCGTCTATTGTTCATTATGCAAAAGATTTGACAACGTTTGGTTACGAAGCCAAGCCGTTTATGATGACCGATCCAAAGAATACTGTCGTTTCTGTAAAACGCTTTATGGGTCGTTCTCAGGCCGATATCAAATTCCAGCACCCCTATACACTGGTTGGTGCAGAAAATGAAATGCCGGCATTTGAAACAGCAGCCGGACGCAAAACCCCGGTCGAAATTTCTGCTGAAATTTTAAAACAATTAAAAGACCGTGCTGAAGCAAGCCTGAAGAATCCGGTCAATGGCGCAGTGATTACCGTTCCGGCCTATTTTGATGAAGCACAACGTCAGGCCACACGTGATGCCGCCCATCTTGCCGGACTTAATGTTTTACGCCTTTTAAATGAGCCGACTGCAGCTGCTGTAGCCTACGGTCTGGATCAGGAAAGTAATCTCAGTACCGACCGGAACTATGTCATTTATGATTTGGGTGGCGGTACATTTGATGTTTCGATTTTGCGTTTCTCGCAAGGTGTCTTTGAAGTCCTTGCTACTGGTGGACACACGGCACTGGGCGGAGATGATCTGGATCGCCTGATCGTAAAATGGGCAAAAAAACAGCTCAATATCGAAACATTGAGCGATGAAGAATATGCTGTATTTATTGTTGCTGCACGCCAGGCCAAAGAATATCTAACCGATCACGAGTCTGCCGAATTAGTACTGCTAGATGATCGTTTAACTCTGGACCGCCCGACCTTTGAAGCAATCATTCAGGTGGCGCTCGATAAAACCATGAGTGTATGTAAGCGTGTATTACGCGATGCCAAGCTTGAACTGGATGACATTGAGCATGTGGTTCTGGTCGGTGGCTCAACACGCTCCTATGCAGTACAGAAAGCGGTGCGCGAGCTCTTTGAACGTGAGCCACTATGCACCATTAACCCAGATGAAGTCGTGGCGATTGGCGCCTCGATTACTGCAAACCAGCTCATTGGCAATAGTCAGGACGGTTCATTACTGCTTGATGTTACCCCGCTCTCTCTTGGCCTTGAAACAATGGGCGGTTTGGTTGAGCGTTTAATCTCGCGCAATACAGCCATTCCGGTCGCTCGCCGTCAAGAATTCACCACTTATCAGGACGGCCAAACGGCCATGCTGATTCATGTAGTACAAGGTGAACGTGATCTGGTTGAACATTGCCGTTCGTTGGGCCGTTTTGTACTTCACGGCATTCCGCCGATGACCGCAGGTCAGGCCCGCATTGAAGTGACCTTCCAGGTTGATGCTGACGGTTTGCTGACGGTCTCGGCAAAAGAAACCACTTCTGGTGTTCAAGCGCAAATCGATATCAAACCTTCTTACGGTTTATCGGTAGCAGATACCGAACGTCTACTGGTGGAAGGTTTCCAGCATGCCGAGGAAGACAAGCAGCTTCGTCATTTGCAAGAAACCAAGGTTGAAGCCCAACGTGAACTAGAAGCACTAGAGCAAGCTTTAAAAGCAGACACCGATTTGTTGTCCCAGCAACAAGCACGTGATTTGATTCTTGCTGCTGAAGCGTTAAAAGCGCGCCTCAAAACAGACGATCTTGCTGCCATTGAACATGCCGTGCAACAACTTAAAATTCACAGCGATGCCTTTGCTGCGCTTCGCATGAACCGACATATTGACCATGCCTTAAAGGGTACGAAACTTGAAGATTGGTCAAACTCAAACTAAAGGTATAGGTGATCAATATGCCACGTATTAAAGTTCTTCCTCATGCTCAATTCTGTCCTGAAGGGGCCGAATTCGAAGTGGAACAGAATGCCAATTTATGCCAAAGCCTGCTAAAGCAAGGCATTAAAATCGAGCATGCTTGCGACATGTCATGTGCATGTACCACATGTCACGTGATCGTGCGTAAAGGTTTTGACAGTCTGGAAGAAATGAATGATGTTGAAGCAGATTTGCTAGACCGCGCATGGGGGTTAGAGCCAGACTCTCGCCTGTCTTGCCAGGTTGAAATTGTGGATGAAGATCTGGAAATCGAAATCCCGAAATATACGATTAATCACGCTTCAGAAAATCATTAAGCCCAGTGCCTGACTGATCGGAAAAAGCTAGAGTTGATCTCTAGCTTTTTTTATCTCTAGGCAAAAATCAGCGACCGATGTGCGGCAATCCCCGCCATACTGCCATCCCCAACAGCCAGAGCCACAGAACCGCCCAAACGGGCTACATCCCCACAAGCAAAGATACCTGCAACCGTGGTTTCTTTTATGCTGTTGGTTTTAATCACCCCACCCATTGCATTGTGCTCTATTTCACACCCCAGCTGAAAAATCCAGTCTTGGGCAATTGTGCATTGACTGCTTACAAAAATACCTTCTAGCTGTATAACGCGCCCATCTTCAAGCAAAACATCACTGTGTCCGATAATTTCCTGAATGAATTGTGTTTCAGTCGAAACGCCCCGACCTTGTAATTGATGCTTTATCTGATCTGCTACAGGATAGCCATTCAGGAAAAGTAAAGTTTCCCCCCAGTCTGGGAGCACCATTGCCAAATGGGCAGCATGTTCCGAGCTCGCAATGACACCAATTTTTCCCTGATCCAGCTCATAACCATGACAATAAGGACAATGAAATACCGTTCTCCCCCAACGTTCGGCCAGTCCCGTAATGTCAGGCAATCGATCTGTAATACCAGTGGCAATAATCAAGCGCCTGGCTGTAATTGAATGTGTTGCATCAATGCAGACGGCAAAACCTGTTTCAAGTTTTTCAACGCGTCTAACCTTTCCGTCCTGCCAGTCTACGGTCGGATATGCCAAGACCTGCTGCTTTGCAATGTGCGCAATTTCACTCGCCCGAGTACCATCTTGAGTCAGAAAACCATGTGAATACTCGGCAAAACGGTTTCTGCGTTGTCCCGCATCAATAATCAGCACTTTTCTACGGGCTCTTGCCAGCGGCATTGCCGCAGACAGACCTGCATAACTGCCACCAATAATCACAACATCATAGTGCATCGCATTCACCTAAACGTAACTTTTAAAGTTACGTTAATACTTTTTATTTTATTTTGCAACTTTTGATGTTACATTTATTATTCTTCTCTTGCCTGACTACAACCTGATATGCGTACTGACAGTAAACTTTCCCGAATGCTTCATGTGCTATTGCATATGGCCAGACAAGATAAAACCTTTACTTCGGATGAAATTGCTCACATGCTGTCTACCAACCCGGTGGTGGTGCGGCGCACCATGTCCGGCCTCAAAAAGGCAGGATTCGTTCATTCGGAAAAAGGGGCTGGTGGTGGCTGGCAACTGACAGGAGATTTAGAAAAAATCACCCTATGGGATATTTATCAGGCTGTGGGAGAGCCGACGATATTTGCAATAGGTAATGAAAGAGATCATCCGGCATGTCTGGTTGAACGTGTTGTCAATAGCGCTTTAGATCAGGCAATTCAGGAGGCTCAGCGTATTTTAGTCCGGCAGCTCAAATCAACCACGCTTGCTGCCTTGGCTGCAGATTTTGATCACCTCTATGCACAGCATGAACATAAACAGATCAACATTCAACACTAAGCATCACAGGCTGCTTATCTGACTTCATCATCCAGCGTGAGTTTAGGAATTCCCTGCGCATTGGTAATTTTTTGCTGGTTCTTGATACGCTCAACCATGTTTTCCAGAATCTCGACCAGTTCCGGATATTCATAGTTCTGCACTTCTTCCAGGTTGAGCACCAGATGGAAACCCTTATAATCAAAATCAAACCATTTTTGCGTATCGGATTTCTTGCCAGTAAATTTTTCCATCACCTGCCAGGTTTTTACCGGCCCCTGAATGCCCTTTAAATAGATAGGCACTTTCGGCACGCAGAGAAATTCATTTTTAATCAGTTGATGTGTATCATCAGCAATCAGGATTTCATCAACCTCAGCCGCAGACTGCAAGCGGGCGGCCAGGTTTACATCACGACCAACAATGGTATAGGCCATACGGTGGGAAGCGCCATAGTTACCAACGTGGCAATAACCGGTACTAATCCCCATACGGATATGCAAGGCCGGATAGCCCATTTTCTTCCAGCGCTCACGCAACAGTTTCATTTGTTGACGCATCGCAATCGCCATTTCCACACACGATTTTGCATCTTGCTCGACGCCTTGCGAATTTGGATCACCAAAGAAAATAAGAATCGCATCGCCCATAAACTTGTCGACTGTCGCTTCATATTGCTTGGCAATCTCTGTCATGTGACTCAGGTAGTCATTTAGCAGAAAAGCGAGATCGTCCGGAATCAGGGTTTCAGATAGCTCGGTAAAGCCCTGAATATCGGAAAAGAAGACCGTCAGTTTTTTACGCTTATATTCAATTTTTGCTTCAGCCTCGCCACGCATGATCGATTGCCACAATTGCAGTGGTGCATAGCGGCTTAATTGATTTGCAAAAGCAATATAGCGGGTCATCTGATTATGATAATGCTGTCGCTGTTGCCCCAGAATATTCAGGCGACGGTGCTGGTAGTAGTTACCAATCACAATAAACATCATCAGGCCCAGCAGGCTCACGACTGTCAGCTCGGGGTTGGTCGGCTCAAAATATTCTTCAGTTTCAAAGATAAGATAGGTACTGATATAAAATGTAATGACACCAATCAGGCCAATCAGACAGGCAACAGGTAAAGAAATCTTGTTGTTTAAACCGACATATAACAATGCAAACAAGATGGTAAATGTCGGTACCAGGCTCAGATGTAAGGCTGCCAGCACCAGTGCGACAATAACCGCTTCATTGGCAAACAGGACATTTTTTTCAATTTTTTTATCAAATTTATATTGCAGCCATTTTTCTAAACGCGGACAAAGCAGAAAATAAACAAGCAATAATGGAAGGAGATAGAGTTGATAACTAGCACTGCTGGAGGTAAATGTATAAATTACCAGTATCAGTGACAAAATCGAGTATCCCATCAAACGATGAAAATAGGCGAACTGTCTAGGTTCTTTATCAATTAACCTATCTAGTGGCACTCTGTCCTCCTTTTCTTATTATAGAATACTGTTTCTTATTCTATTTTCCGGATCAGTCCATACGCCAGTCAAATGGCATATCACCCTGACCGCGCAATGCGAGCATCAAGGTCTGACGCATGTGTGCAAGCACATCATTACTGTATGGTACCGCTGGCGTGCCCCAAACCGGTTTTGGCCAAGCCACATCGTTTTGATAACGTACTACATGATGGAAATGGAGCTGGGGTACAACATTACCTAATGCAGCCACATTCATCTTGTCTGCACGGAATACCCGTGAAAGCTGGCTTGACAACCAGCTAGACTCACGTAAGAACTGTTCCTGGTCTGCCTGGCTAAGTTCATATAATTCTGTGATACCCGGTACACGCGGTACAAGGATCAGCCAGGGAAATTGCATATCATTCATTAAACGACATGTTGAAAGCGGGAAGTCGCCTACAAAAAATGTATCTTGAGCAAGTTGTGGATGCAAACTAAACATATCTTTATAAATGATGCAGAATAATGATGATCAATACTACCACATCAGTTTTGATGTGAATATTCTTAGTCACCTGTTTGATTACAAATAACAATGATTTTCCTCATTTATTACATCAACACCCGACCAAAAACAGCTCGTATCCCTGCAAAAAAAACCGACTGTATGATTAATAGGCAACACCCACACCACAACAGCCTAGTTCAGTTCACTGAGCAGCCTGTTTAACAGCTCAACAATGAACTGGATCCGCTTGTCGTACTCCGCCAGCTGCACCATAACTTTCAGGCGCTGCCCGCCCTCCATCCGATAATATGTTGGCTGCTTTTGCATGAGCTGGATGATACTGATCGCCTGCACAGGCGTGTCTGGAGAAAACTCGATATAACCGCCATTACTGTTGATATCAATCTTGGTAATGCCGAGCTGTTCTGCCTTTAAACGCAGCTGATGAACACTAAATAACTGTTTGACAGGTTGCGGCGGGACCCCAAAACGGTCAATCAGCTCCATACGGATATTATCGAGCTTTTCCTGACTATCGGTATTACTGATGCGCTTATAGAACAACAAACGCTGATGCACATCACCAAGATAGTCATCGGGAATCAAGGCCGGCATATGTAAATTAATTTCAGCCGTTAATGACAATGGCGCATCAAAGTTCGGGGTTTTCCCCTTCTGGATCGCTTTGGTCGCTTTCTCTAGCATTTCCATATACAGGCTATAGCCAATGGCCTGCATTGAACCACTTTGCTGCTCACCGAGTAACTCACCGGCACCACGAATTTCCAGATCTTCGGTTGCCAGCATAAAGCCCGCGCCAAGCGTTGATGCACGTTGAATGGCATCCAGTCGTTTTTCAGCATCCCCTTTCAGATGTTTGATTGAAGGTACCAGCAAATAGGCATAGGCCTGATGATGTGAACGCCCTACACGGCCACGCAACTGGTGTAATTGAGCAAGACCGAGCTTATCTGCACGTTCGATAATAATGGTATTGGCATTGGGTACATCAATACCGGTCTCGATAATGGTCGAGCATACCAGCACGTTATATTCTTTGTGATAGAACTGCTGCATCACCTGCTCAAGTTCACGTTCACGCATTTGTCCATGCGCCACGGCCACACGCGCCTCAGGCACCAGCTGACGAATATTTTCCGCTGCACGTTCAATGGTATCGACTTCATTGTGCAGGAAATACACCTGACCACCACGTAACAATTCACGCAGAATCGCTTCTTTCACCGAATCACCGGTATGTTCCTGAACAAAGGTTTTTACCGCCAAGCGACGTGCTGGCGGTGTCGCAATAATCGACAGGTCTCGCATTCCCGAGAAAGCCATGTTCAAAGTACGCGGAATTGGTGTTGCAGTCAGCGTCAGCATATCGACATCGGCACGCAGTGCCTTGATCCGTTCTTTATCGCGTACACCGAAACGATGTTCTTCGTCGACAATCATCAGGCCAAGATCTTTAAACTGTACGTTCTCTTGCAGAATCTTATGCGTTCCCACCACGATATCGACCTTACCTTCGGCCAGATCTTCAATGGTTTTTAAATGCGCTTTATTATTGCCAAACCGTGACAGCACCTCGATACGCACTGCCGTATCGGCAAAACGGTCTTTAAAAGACTCATAATGTTGCTGGGCCAGCAAGGTGGTTGGAACAAGAACAGCCACCTGTTTATTGTTCTGTACCGCCACAAATGCAGCACGCATCGCCACTTCTGTTTTACCGAAGCCAACATCACCACAGACCAGCCGATCCATTGGCTTGGCCAATTGCATATCATGCAGGGTCGCCTCAATGGCATTGGCCTGATCGAGCGTTTCCTCATAAGCAAAGCCACTGGCAAACTGCATATAGCCGGTATGATCCAGTTCAAAGGCAAAGCCCGGTTTGGACTGGCGACGCGCCTGAATGTGCAGCAGTTCAGCCGCCACATCATGAATCTGCTCCAGCGCCTTACGTTTTGCTTTACTCCAGGTATCTGTACCCAGCTTATGCAGCGGAGCCAGATCCGGATCACCACCACTATAACGGCTGATCAGGTGTAAATTGGTCACAGGAACGTAGACTTTTGCACCGTCAGCATAATCTAGCTGTAAAAACTCATGATCCTGCTCATCAATTTCCAGCGTCACCAAGCCGGCATAACGCCCGACCCCATGATCAATATGCACCACAGGCGCACCAATGCTTAGCTCGGTTAAACTGCGAATTAAAAATTCTTCTGAAACTTCCTGCTGACGCTTACGACGGCGCTGCACCACCCGATGTTCATACAGCTGGTTTTCTGAAATCACCGATAACTGGTCTGTCAGCAACAAACCACGATCTAAAGGCGCACTGGTAATGGCGACCTGTAATTTATTTTTCTGGAACTGGGCAAAACTCTCTACATTCTGAATCTCTCCCAAAACAGAACGTAGCGCATCTTTTAAGGTTTCACGGCGGCCCGCACTCTCTGCCACCAATAGTACAGGATGTTTAGCCTGATCGATATACTGTTTAACGGCTTCAAAAGGTTGTGGCTTTTTCGGATCAACCGGCAATTTGGGCGGTTGCTCAGCAGCCAGATTTAACACACCGGCTTTTGCTTCAAATGCATCTGTTGAGGCTATAATTCTTGGGAACTGATTGAGTGCCTGTAATACATGATTGGGCATCAAGAACAGGTCTTCAGGCGGCAAAATCGGTTGGTCAATATTATGGCGACGGTCTTCATAGCGACGCATCACTTCTTTCCAGAAATTGATTAATTCATCTTCAATTTCATTGTTTGTAATGACAACGCAATGCTTTGGTAAGTATGTCGTGAACATACTTTGCGCTTCCATCACCTTTTTATCAAAGAATAATGGCAGGTAAAACTCTAATCCGGGTGTCGAAATACCTTCAAGCACATCCTGATAAATTGGATTTTTCTTTGGATTTGCGGTTGGGAAACTTTCTGCATAACGGTCTCTGAAAATAGAACGTCCTTCTTTTAAAGGAAATTCTTTCGCAGGTAACACCGTGAAGTTTTTTAGAGATTCGGTGGTACGTTGCGTTTCCGGATCAAAGAATTTTAAGCTTTCAATTTCATCATCAAACAAGTCAATCCGAATCGGCTGGCTTTGACCGGATGCAAAAATATCCATGATACTGCCGCGAACAGCAAACTCGCCGTGGTCATATACGGTATCTACCAGACGATAACCCGCTTGTACCAACTGCTTTTTTTGGACTTCCAAATCGAGTTTTTGTCCGACTTTAATATCGAAATGTTCACCGACCACCCATGAATATGGTGCCACACGTTGCGCCAAGGTACTGGCCGAAATCAGTAAAATGCCCTTTTGCGGCATATTTGATAAAATCGCCAGACGCTCAGAGACGATATCCTGATGCGGAGATAACCGGTCATAGGGCAAGATTTCCCAGTCCGGAAAGATTGTAGGCTTAATGCCATAAAACTCGAGTTCACTTTCCAGCTGGGCAAGATGCTGGTTATTTCGAGCCACAATCACATAGAGATTAGAGCTTTGGGCGGCGATTTCTTTGAATAATAATGCAGCCGATGATCCTAGCAAGGAACCGATCCAGCGTTTTTCGCCCGCTTTGAATTGTTGTAGGTTTAATTGAGAGATTTCTTGTTGAAACATAGAGAAAATCATGCAATCTAAAAAGATAAGTTCCCTATTTTAGCATGATGTTTTTTAGTTAAAGAAGAAATTCGCGGTTCGATTAAAAGCATTTTAATTTACTTAGGCTATTTTATTTGTTATTTTAACCCAATAATTTAAGTTTAATAAATCTGAACCTTAAAAAAGATAAACTTAATTTTATTATAAAAAATAAATATTTAAATAGATAAAAGTGAGATAATTGAACAAGTTTATGTTAACTAATATTCCTACTCATCAAATTCGTGCCGTCTATAACGATAAAACCATACGTGTATACCAAGCTTATTCTGACGTTATTGCCAACACCGCACTAGAAAATCAGACTTTTGTTTCCCCTCCCTTCAAGATGGAAAGAATGACATGGATTAAACCCTCATTTCTTTAGATGATGTATCGGTCTGGTTGGGGATTCAAAGATAAGGGACAAAGCCGAATATTGGCTATCGATATAACGCGTGAAGGTTTTGAATGGGCGTTGGCACATAGCTGCTTAAGCCATCCAGATCCATCAATGAGTCAGGAACAGTGGCAACGACTCAAATCAAGTTCTCCTGTTCGTATCCAGTGGGATCCTGAACGAGATTTGAAATTAAATCCTCTTGATCATAGAGCAATACAAATAGGGCTTGGTCACGAGGCTGTTCAATTATATGTTAATGAATGGATTAAATCGATTACAGATGTGACTCCACTAGCTCATCAAATTCATGCATTAATAGAAGACAATAAATTGGATGAAGCCACTCGATTATTACCTCAGGAGACAATTTATCTTGCATAGATAAGCCCTAGTATATTTTTAAGTACTCTCTCATTACTAAGCTCTTAGAACCTTATAAATGTATTTTTTAATGGGATTCCCGAACAACCATTCGATCAATAGGGATATCCAAATTATCTACAGGCCAATCACGAAAAATAATTTTCATATGAACTCTGGGTTGACCTGTCTTGAATGGTCTGACCTTATCGATACTGTAAGCAAATCGAGTCAATTGCCAACATGTAAAAAAGCACTTTTCATCAAATGACGAAAAGTGCTTCATTTTCAATGATTATTGTTAATTAAGAGGCCAGTTTGGCATTCGGAAAGAAACGTCCTTCAATAATGTCATAGCACCACTGGAAAATGAAGGTGTAAACCAGAATACACATGGTTAAACCAAAGTCTAAAATGATGGCTTCAATAATTGTCATCTTCATCAGGTAAGCAATAATTGGAATCGTTGCAAGCATCAGGCCGCCTTCAAAACCAATCGCATGTAAAATACGTACCGGGATGGTTCTTTCCCATTGATATTTGTGTTCTACTTTTTCGAAGAAATGGTTAAAGATTATATTCCAGAATACAGAAATCACCGCCATGATCGTACCTAGAATACCCGTTACCTCTAGTGGCATACTAAAAATAAAACTTAATGCAATCGCGATGATGACCAATAAAATCACTTCATAGCTGATTGCATGAATGAGTCTTCTTTTGGAAATCAACATTTTTGTAACACTCTCTTGTTTGGATAAGTGTCATTTTATTTTTATAATACTGATTAATCCAATAAGATTCTTTCAATTTTTCTGACAAATGAATATTAACCAAGAACAACTACTCATGTTTCAGACCGTCATTGAGACCGGTTCCTTTTCTGCCGCTGCCCGTAAACTGGGCAAGGTTCCTTCTGCGGTCAGTATGTCGATTGCCAATCTGGAAATCGACCTCGATCTTAAACTCTTTGAGCGAATCGGACGGGAACCGACGCCTACGGCAGAAGCTCTTGTACTTTATGAAAAGACACAACAATTACTGATCGAGATGAACCAGTGGAAACAGCATGCCCATGCATTAAGTACAGGGTTAGAATCGACCTTAAATATTGTCGTGGTCTCCGAACTGCTACATACCAACTGGACAGATTACATTACCCTGCTCGACCAGCATTTTCCCAGCCTGTCACTGAATATCGTTTCAGCACCACAGGAAGATGCGCTACAAATGTTACTTGACCAGACGGCGCAACTTGCCTTGATGTTTGAACGGGAACAACTCGACAGCCGCGAACAGTTTGTTGAACTAAAAAGTGAGGCTTTGGTTCCCGTAATTGCCAGAACGAACCCATTGGCTCAACTGGACAAGGTTTCATTTGAGCAAATGGTACAGACCCGACAAATTGTAGTGGCCAGCCGTGATCATACCATCCGGCCAGAATTACTCTACTCTAAAGATTACTGGCGTACCGATAATCATCACTCGGCATGCATGATGATCGTGCGGAATCTGGGCTGGGGTGTACTCCCATTACAGATGTTTAATGAAAACCCTGAATTACGCAAGAAATTAAAAATTCTGGATCTTTACGATTTTACTCCCAAGTTTGAATACTATGTCGATCTGGTCTGGAGCCGGGAAAGCGAACTGGGTGCAGCCGCGCGGTTCCTGATAGAACATATCCGCAAACAGCGACAGCACAGCAAGTAATAAAACATAACCTTAAGGAATAAATCTGCCAACAAAAGCGATGCTTTGCTTTCATCCGGATTATGTTATAAAAGAAATTACCAATAATATGTTTAAGTAAGAACGCTATATCAATGACTCAGACCGCATTACACCAATTAAAAGATTTAACCACTGTTGTTGCCGATAGTAGTGACCTGGAAGCAATTGAAAAGTTTCGCCCGCTCGATGCAACAACCAACCCTTCACTGATTACTGCTGCTGCAGAACTACCAGAAAGCCGCGCACTGATTGAAGATGCCTATACCCAAGCAAAACAGGAAGGTTATCAAAGCGACGAGTTGATCGAGCGAACCATTGATATCTTGACCGTAAAGTTTGGTGTCGAGATCTTAAAACTGATTAAAGGCCGTGTCTCAACCGAAGTCGATGCCTCGTTGTCTTATGATACAGAAGCTACCATCGCCAAAGCACGCGAACTTTCCAAACTGTATCAAGGCTATGGTATCGAGCAATCCCGTATCCTGATCAAGATTGCTTCGACCTGGGAAGGTATTCAGGCGGCTAAAGTACTCGAAGCAGAAGGCATTCCGTGTAACCTGACCCTGCTGTTTGGTCTCCATCAGGCACAGGCCTGTGCCGATGCAAACGTTACCCTGATCTCACCTTTTGTGGGTCGTATTCTTGACTGGTATAAAAAAGCAGAAGGCGTTGAGCAATATCCAATTGCCCAAGATCCGGGTGTACTTTCAGTCAAGAAAATCTACAATTATTATAAGCAGCAAGGTATTCAGACCCAAGTCATGGGGGCAAGCTTCCGCAGTACTGCACAGGTACTGGGACTGGCCGGTTGCGACCTGCTGACCATTGCACCAGGCCTGCTGGCTCAGCTTGAACAGGATCAGCAAAAGGTTGAAGCCCAATTGAGCATTGAGTCAGCCCAGCAAGCTGAAAAAATTGAGCGTCCAGCGCAAACCAGAGAAAGCTTTAAGGCTGAACTTGAGCAGGACCTGATGGCCTTCCAGTTACTGCAAGGCGGTATCGACGGCTTTATCAAGGCCCGTGATCAACTGAGTTTATTGCTGCGTCAATCTTTTGGAATTGATGCTGAAATCAAACCATAATTAGTCGAATTTTCACCCATAAAAACCGATTTTTGCTATATTAACAAAAATCGGTTTTTTAATGAGTTTTCAACGTGTTCGGTATAACAGATTTAACCACTTATATAATTGGGACAATCTTGATTGTGTTATTGCCGGGCCCCAACTCATTATATGTGATGTCGGTCGCTTCGCGTTATGGCATCCGTACTGGTTATGCAGCAGCCTGTGGCGTATTTACCGGTGATTTTATTTTAATCCTGTGTACGGTTCTGGGTGCAGCTTCCTTATTAAAAGCCTTTCCGATTTTATTCGTGATTCTTAAATTAACAGGCGCCTGCTATCTGGCGTACTTGGGCTTTAAATTGCTACAAGGAGCCTATCAGACCTGGAACAAGCCACCGCATCATGCTGAACTGGCAGCTCTGCCAAATTTAGACCGGATCCATCCCTACCGTACCGCTTTGAGCATTAGCCTGCTTAACCCGAAAGCGATCTTGTTTTTCCTGTCTTTCTTTGTACAGTTTGTTGAGCCAAGTTATGCCTATCCGGCTTTAAGCTTTTTAGTGCTGGCGATCATCCTGCAACTGGTGAGTTTCAGTTATCTGACAGCATTAATCTTTTCCGGAATCAAGCTTTCCGGATTTTTCAAACATAATTATAAACTTGCAGCCAGTGGCATTTGTCTGGTTGGCATTTTATTCTTTGGTTTCGGTTTAAGACTGGCAACCTCTACCCTGTCTTGATCAATTTTGTTCCATTTTTATCGGTTACCAAGTCAAAATACATTCATAGCAACGCCCCATACTGTCATTATACGAGATATATCATTTAATTTATCTCAAAAACTTCAATTAAAAAGCCCTCAGCAAATGAGGGCTCAATCAGTCGTGTTGTTCGTTACTTTTCAGCTAAGTCCTTTTGTGCTTCTTCGTCATTTAAAATTCGGGCTGCCTGTTTAGGGCGAATCAATGGTGCAGTCGGTCTTGGATGCGCATGGCTATATTGCAAACCGACACCTGCATATACATTATCAGCGGCTATTTCGGTTTCAAAACGTTCTTCATCCCGGTCACGAATTTCATCGGTAATCCGTTGTACTTCATCCTCAGCCACGCCGAGCTGCTGCAAGATTACGCCCCCAAACTTGATGGCAGACTCAAAGGTTTCACGAATCATATAGTCCACTTTCTGTTTGACCAGATAAAGTGAATGTTCACGGTCATAAGAACGCACCAATAGCTTGGCTAACGGAAATTCATGTGTAACCAGCTCTACAATACGATTGGTGGTTTCTTTGCTATCTACACAGACGACAATGGCTTGCGCTGTGGCCGCTCCCGAAGCATGCAGGATATCCAGACGACAACCGTCGCCATAATAGATTTTAAAACCGAATTTCTCTGCGTTTTGAATCATGTCGATATCATTATCAATAATGGTGACATCAACCCCACGGGCCAGCAATAACTGACTGGTCACCTGACCAAATCGCCCAAAGCCAATCATTAAGATACTGCCACTCAAACCTTCGGCAACTGTGACATTGTCCAGATTAATCGGGTCTTTGCTTTGGGTGAAGCGTTTAAACAGAATTCCCACGATCGGGGTCAGCACCATAGAAAGCACCACAATCGCAGTCAGGTTAGACTTGATGGTATTATCAATCACTTGGGCACTCACCGCAGCTGCAAACAGCACAAAGGCAAACTCGCCGCCTTGTGCCATCAATAAAGCACGATCCAGAGCCTCGCGATGCGGACTTTTGCTTACACGCGCAACGATATAGATCATCAGCGCTTTGGCAAACATCATGGCGATGACGCCACTTATAATCAGCTGCCAGTTTTGTGCCACTACCGATAAATCAAGTGACATACCGACACCGAGGAAAAACAGCCCCAGCAATAAGCCACGGAAAGGTTCAATATCGGCTTCAATCTGATGCCTAAAGGTAGATTCCGATAATAATACCCCCGCAAGAAAAGCCCCCATGGCCATAGACAGTCCGCTGACCTGCATCAGCAAGGCTGCACCCAACACCACCAGAAGCGCAGCAGCTGTCATGACTTCACGGGCTTTTGCAGCAGCCAGCAACCTGAATAAAGGATTTAATAGCCAGTAACCTGCAGCTATCAGTCCGGCAATTGCAATTAAACCGATGCCGATACTTTCAAGACGTGCAGAGCTATTTTCCACCACATGGTTTGGCGCCATAAAAGCAACAATGGCCAGCAAGGGTACAATCAGCAAATCTTCAAATAACAGGATGGCGACAATCTTCTGACCATGAGGCTGGGTAATATCACCCCGGTCTCCCAGCAGCTGCATGACAATGGCAGTCGAGGTCAGGACAAAACCGGCAGCACCAATAAAAGCCACCTGCCAGCTAAAACCAAACAGCATCCCGACACCAGTAAGGGCCAAACCGCACGCCACAATCTGTAAAGTACCCAGTCCAAAAATTTCCCGCCTTAAACTCCATAGATGGGAAGGCTGCATTTCAAGGCCAATCACAAACAGGTACATCACAATCCCCAGCTCTGCAATATGCAGTATCGAGGCCGAATCATGAAAAAATGCAAATCCAAACGGGCCAATGATCAATCCGGCAATCAGATAACCAAGAACCGATCCCAACCCGATCCGCTTAAAAATCGGGACTGCAACAACAGCTGCTGCCAGCAAAACCACAGGGGCAATTAAACTGATTGAATGTGCTTCTGAACTCATACTGTTCTCATTGTTATCAAGCTGGTTTTATTTTAGGTTAAACAATAAAGGCCATATATAGCATATATAGGACAATGCATCCCACTTTGACCAGTAAGACAATATCTGCCCAAGATCAGCTTATGGCATTTTTGTCCCAGAATGCCTGACGGATTTGTGGCATGGCATTGAGATGGTTGATGATATGCTGGGCTTCCTCTGCTTCAATCGAGGTTGCGATCAGGGTTGCTTCAATCTCGACCTCTTTTTCGCCAAATGGCGTGACATCAATATCTTTGGCAGGATAGTTATGATGTTTCAAAGTCAGGTTCAGCTCATCCATCACTGTTTTACTGTGGCTACGGTCACAAATAATATAAATCACATGCAACACTTCAGTGTCATCATCCAGTGGGCGGCGATCAATGGCATGTACAATCGGCCGCAACAGGGTATTTGCGGCCAGAATAAACAAGGTTGCCAGTATCGCCTCAATCACCAGATCAGCACCAGCGGCAGCCCCGACTGCCGCCGAACACCATAAGGTTGCTGCGGTATTGAGACCATGAATATTGCCTTCCTGGCGCATAATCACACCGGCCCCCAGAAAGCCAATGCCAGAAACCACATAGGCAATCACCCGAACAGCGCCATCTGCACCGGTCAAATTCACTGCAATATCGACAAAAATGGCCGCACCGACCGCAACCAGTACATTAGTCCGTAACCCGGCAGTCCGCTGCCGGTACTGACGTTCAAAACCAATCAGTGCCCCCAGAACAAATGCCACTGAAAGGCTGATTAAACTATCCACAATATTTGTAAAATCGGTCTGCTGTAAAAATTTTAATTGCATGTTTCACCTGTGTCTTATCTATGATTTTGAAGGAAGGATAAGGAGAAAAGCTACAATTATGATGACGGCGTAAAACTCAGTCCCAGACCAAACCAGTGCTGTTTTTCTGCACGCAAGCGATCACCAAAGGAGGCTTCCAGACTTAATACATTGGGAATGAGGCTGTACTGCAATGCAGCCTGATAGAACGGCGCCTGACGGTCCTGATTATAGGTTTCAAGCGTTACACCCACCCGGTCTGTGAGGTTATAGGTCGAAGCCACGCCCCAACGAACCAGACGCTCATCGGCATGTTGATAACCAATGTTGGTGTCCAGCGCCAGACGTTGTTCCAGAAACTCAAAACTCACCGGGACATTGAAAAACCAGTCCAGCTTGCCACCATGATGAGTAACATCATCACGCGAGAGCAACAGGCTGCTGGCAATGCCCCAGTGATTTTCCATCGGTTTGAGCATGGTTTTGGCCTGAGCTGAAAATCCATGAATCTGATCAGCATCTTTACTGGAGTGATAACCTAAGGATATTTCCAGATTATCCTTCAGGTTACAGGCAGGTATGACCTGATAAGCCCAGCTACCATCCTTATTACGTGTATAGGTACTTTCCAGCTGGCACTGCTGTGCATTTGTGATCGAGATATCATCTGTATTGACCAGCGGACCGGCCTTACTTTTTTGTGTCAGCAATAATCCCGATAAAACCAATACATTAACGACAGCTAACCATTGCATGGAAGCGTGAAAGAACATAGGCTTCTCCCCATTGTAGGTGAGAAACTAAACAGGTTGCAGTTAATAGCGTAAATTTTGTGTGTACAGCAAAATTTTATAGAAGGGTTTAAAACATTTTTATCAAAGCTATCTCATTGCAAGATAGCCCACCTAACAGGCACTCTTGCTCAGTATTCGCTTTGGTTTAATCGACTGTTAAACCCGAACCTCGAACAACTACCCATTTAGGATCTCCGTGAATAAATTCAAAGGCATTATAGGACATGCGAACTGATTCACAAGTCCTATCGTATGAATTTTTGATTACATGATAAAATTTCGAGCTAAATCAAAGCTCTCTGACCACTACTGTTTTTGCCATTTTGTCGTGCCAGCCCTGTTTCTTGGCATCGAAAGCCACCCAGATCAAGCCAATAAAAAATACTAAAGTAGCAGGAATATAACCGATATAACGGATAATCCCCTGTCCAACTGTCACGTTTTCACCGGTTTTTTCGTCTAGCACTTTTAAACGAAGTAAACGCTTACCCGGTGTGCCGGCAAATTTAATCCAGCAGAAAACATAAAATACGGCCGTAATGATTTGCCAGATCCAGTCCGAGGTTGACATAAACTGGAACGATGAAAATCCATCAGAAGCGACTGTAGTTTCGCCCCCACCAAAAATCATGGTTAACGGAATCATCGCAACGATTACGATAATCGAGTCGATAATTGCTGCACCGACACGAATCCAGAAGCCTGCATACTCGTATTTATCAGACATTTTCCCCTCACTTTTTATTTATAAAAAAATCGATGATTAAGCATAATAACCTGTTGTTCCAATGATTTATATTAAGTTTTGTTTTAATTCCCGGTTAAAGAAATCAAGGGAACGCTGCCATGCTACTTTTGCCTCCGGCAAGCCACGACTGACACTTCTGAAACCATGCGGCATGTTATAGGTATAAGCCTCTACCCGGTCACCCAATTGCCGGAGCAACTGATTGCGTTTACGGGCCGGGCAAAATGGGTCTATGTTTGACCAGTGTCCCTGTAAAATACGGATATCATCCAGAGATTCTTTTTTCGGAACACCTGCCCCTTCAATCCCTAATGAATGATGATAAACCACGGGTGCCAGCATATCGTCACGTTTTGCCATCTGGATCACATAACCACCAGTTAAGCACTGCCCCAGCATTCCTAAACGGCCATTTGCACGAGGGTCTGCTTTAAGCGCATCCAGCAATACATGGATTTCCTGATTAACCTCACTCTCCGCTGTATTACTGCGCCCTGCTTTGCTCACCATGGCGCGAATACAATATTTCACAGCCCCGCCACTAAACAGGTTCGGTACATAGACCAGATAACCACGGCTTGCCAAATCCCGGGCATCTTCCCGGTACACATCAAGTATGCCAAATAACTCGTGTAATAATAAAATCGCTGGAACCTTGTCCGAAGTCTGTGCAGGCGCATAGACTTCCACTTCGATTTAACGGGTGGGTAATGTGATTGTTTTTATTTCCATTGCAGTCATCCGTTGCATTTATATCGTTTTCATACTATTTCTGACAATTATTATTGTCAAATAAAAAGAGATGTCTGACGACATCCCTTTTGCAATGGAGTTGAAGCCTGAATTAAATACTTAATAAGCTATTTAATGTTTCAGCTACATTTTTAGATTTTACTTTTGGTTGCAATGCCTGTAGTGCCTGCTGTACCTGTGTGCGCTGTGGTTCAGCCAGCGTATACCATCGAGAAAGCACCTGTAGTAGACGCGAACCTAAAATCGGGTTTTTCTCATCCAGATAACCGGCAAGATGAATGAAATGATCAACACCAAAGCTCCAGGTGTTGACAGGATTTGCCGCCAATCCGCCACTGACCGCACGGATACGGTTTGGTGTACCAAGATCATAATCAGCATGTGTGGTGAGATACCGGATGGTTTCAGCCGTTGCATTCGGATTGGATGCCTGAATGCTAAACCATTGGTCCAGAGACAAGGCTTCATCTTTAAACCGGTTATAGAAATCAGCAAGTGCCGCCGGTGCCTGCGGTGCATCGTTCCAGACCAGTACCCGTAACGCACCTAAGCGTTCAGACATGTTGCCTGTTTCCTGGTATTGCGCATAAGCCAGCTCAAACACGGCATCATCGCCTTGGCGTGCCAGCATATTCAGCATGATATTTTTTAGCGCACGTACCCCCATAGCCAGAGAAAACTCTTTTTGCTGATCCGGATCCAGCGCCAGATAGGTATCTTTCCAGAAACTGCCCAATTCACGCGCCAGACGATTAAGTACCGCTTCGCGCTTTTCCAGCACCAGCTCAGGCTCATAGTCGTGATCAATACGGCTGCCTAAATAATTCTCACTTGGCACATCAAATAAACGGGATGCCAATAGAGGATCTTTATTGACCAGCTCAGGCAAGGTGTTCTGAATCGCCTGAATGTAAATGTCGGCTTTATGATCTTCCAGTAAAATCCGTTCCAGCAAGGTTTGGGTGGCCTGCCACTGATTAAAACCGTTGGTTTCATGCTGGATCAGGAACGCCAGATCTTCATTTGAATAATCAAACACCAGATTGACAGGCGCAGAGAAGTTACGCAGTAGCGAGACAACCGGTTGCTCTGTCACCCCTGTAAATTCGATAGTGGCTTCATTCTGGTCAAATAAATACACCCCATCCTTAACCTCATTTACAAACAGGTCGGCACTATGCAAGGTATATTGCTCGCCTGTATGGGCATTAAATAACGCCAAGGCCACCGGAATCGGCACGGCTTTTAGGTCCGGATACTTAGGATGGGCTTTCAGACTTTGCTTAAAGCTGAGGCGATAGGTTTGCGCAGCCGCATCATATTCACCTTTGGCTTCAAGCTTCGGTGTACCAGGCTGGTTATACCAGGTCAGGAAGTTAGACAGGTCAACACCTGAACCTGCACTCAATGCAGCAACCCAGTCTTCCACTGTAACCGCTTGCCCATCATGACGGCGGAAGTATTCATCGGTACCCTGACGGTATTTTTCCTTACCCAGTAAGGTCGCCATCATGCGGTTGATTTCCGCACCTTTCTCATACACCGTCGCCGTGTAGAAGTTATTAATTTCAACAAAATGGTCCGGACGTGGCGGATGCGATAATGGGCCTGCATCTTCAGGGAACTGGTGCGATTTCAACACGGCCACATCATCAATACGCTGCACGGCGGCAGATTGTAAATCTTCAGAGAAAGACTGATCACGGAAAACCGTCAAACCTTCTTTTAGACATAACTGGAACCAGTCACGGCAGGTAATCCGGTTGCCGGTCCAGTTATGGAAATATTCATGGGCAATCACCGACTGTACCCGCATGATCGCAGCATCGGTAGTGTACTCTTCATCGGCCAGCACACAGGAGGTATTAAAGATATTTAAACCTTTATTTTCCATTGCGCCCATGTTGAACTGGCTCACCGCAACAATCATGTAGTTATCAAGGTCATAAGGGCGACCATAATGTTCTTCATCCCAACGCATCGAATGCTTTAAAGCTTCCATCGCGATATGGCATTTTGGAATATCTTTTTCAATCGCGTAAATTTCAAGGGCAACATCACGACCTTCCGAGGTGGTATAACGGTCTTTGAGTACAGCCAGATCGCCAATGACGCAGGCAAATAAATAGCTTGGCTTTTTGGTCGGATCTTGCCAGATGGCAAAATGCCGGTTTTCCCCGACCTCACCAGTCTCGAGCAAGTTACCATTGGCCAATAGCACCGGATATTTCTTGTCAGCCTCTACACGGGTCGTAAATACTGACAGTACATCAGGACGATCAGGATAGAAGGTAATTTTACGGAAACCTTCCGGCTCATTCTGGGTCACGAACAGATCACCTGCCTGATATAGTCCTTCAAGCTGGGTATTGGATTCTGGGTGGATCAGCACCCGGGTCTGAATAATGACCTCATCTGGTGCATCGGTGATCACCAACTGTTCACTGTCTAGACGATACTGACCGGCATTAAGCAACTGACCATTTAACTGGATGGATTTTAACTCAAGATCACGACCCAGCAGAATCAAGTTACCAGCAGTCTGGCGCTTCATGACCAAGGTTGAATCGACAATGGTATGGTCATCATAGACCTGAATATCCAGATTGATCGATTCCACCAGAAATGAAGGTTTTTGATAGTCTTTTAAATAAATTGTTTGGTCTGCTTGTACCGGAGGCTGTGCCGCAATATTCATCAGTATTCCTTGTCTTTCATCATGTCGTTTAAATGGTCTTGTTGGCAAGACTTCTTGATTGGAGTCATTCGGTTGCACAAATCATGCCTAAAGCCAGCTACCGTAGCAGTTTGCCCGGCCCCGACATTCGCTGCACTTGCAATGAATGATCGATAGATCCTATCCGATCATACGCCAACTTGTATGACCTGTCTTTAAAACGACATTGCCGTTTTAAGCATTTTATTGGGTTTACTATGCAAATTTTCAAATTTAGGCCACACAGAAGCATGTTGTTTAGACAAAATCACAACACTGTTTTCTGTTTTTAAATAAAAACTACAGAACCGATCGTTTTTATAAGCCGCCCTTACATTTTTTCGCCGGGTTTTACATTTTGTGCACGGTTATTGCTTAACCTTTTATGCCAATGTAGATAAATAGCAAAAGAGGGCAATTACCATGGAATTAAAATCACATCTTTATCGTTTAGAAAATATCAAGGCGATCCATGAACTCGCCAAGGCGGGTCTGGATCATCATGTCATTTCCGTTTTTTTGACCGCAGAAGGCGTCAACTTAAGTGCGCTGGAAGTGAGCAATATTGTCAATACCTATGATGCACTGGGTAAAGAAAAACTGCCGAGTAAAAAGGTTCAGGCATTAATTGCAGCGAAAAAAATCGGACAGGAAGACGAGAACTTGCCATGCCCGGTCTAATACTTCACTTTAACCATAAAAAAACCTCGATATCTGATCGAGGTTTTTTTATGCTCATTATGGCGTTGCACTGTCAGTACGTAACCAGACGACTGTACGGCCAAGTGCAGAAACCCCCATATACCCTCGCATACGCAAGCGCTTCCCCTCACCTGTGACCACACCTTTTCCTTTATAGACACGCCCCGATGTCGGCTCGAGTACACGTCCATCAATATAAGCATCTGCCTTGTTCGGGTCTTCTCTAAAACCCGACAAGATTTCCAGTCCCAGAATCGGCTTGTTGGTATTGGGTGCCGGACATTTTGTGCAATTTGTCAATGCAATCCCATGTGAGTTTGGATACCGGTAAACAATCTTTCCATGATAACGCCCGTCATTTCCTTTACGGATTTCGACAATAGACAGTTGTTCACCGGTACGTTCTTCAATACTTTTCCAGTATCCTTCAATTGAAGCAGAACATGATGCTGCGCTCGCGCAGGCAAAAGTGAATCCCATGATTCCTTTCATGAGTAAACGATTTAGCATATTGACCCCATCTAAAAAAGTAACCTATTTAACGTTATAGGTTTAAGCCACGAAAATTATCACAATTTTCATAAAGTTACACTGTACGCTAGCGTTCATTTGCATAAGAAGTGACTGTTCTGAAGATCGCATCAGCGTTACTTTTTAGTGAAATAAAAAAGCCCGAAGTATTCGTTTAGTCCTTCTAAAAAATGTACGGTGACTGAATGGATGACTGGTGATTCTGACCTGGCACTGTCCATACAGCTCATGACAGAAATACCGCCAGAAAAACCCGCTCCTTTTAATATTGTTGAGCTACTTTTATATTTACTACCGATCTCATTCAGCTTATAAAAGCGCATTGAAGCATGGCGATTTAACTGAACATAAACTTTGCATCACTCCCCCATACAACATGTATAATTCCTTTTTTTCATGGTTACAGGCTTAACATCAATGGATTTACAGATTCTACAAAAACAGTTAGATGAAAGTAGCCATTGTCCCCTCTGTCAGGCTTCCATGCTCTGGATTGAAGCTGAACAATATTCGCAAGAGTTTCAGTTCCATGAATGTAGCCATTGCCAGCATCGGGTATTTAAGAGCGATAGTAGACTCAACTGTCATTGTGCACAATGTACCGCCCAGCGTAAAAAGCAGACCCAGCAGACCATTTTACAAGAACAGCGCAAGTATAAAGTTAAAGATGAAGTGGTTTATAGCCTTAACCAGCTGAGCTTCCTGCATAAGCTGTTTTTATTGAGTTTACTCGACCGTTACGCCCGTGAAGACGTACCGCATGATGAGCTGATTCACTGGCAAAACATTAAATATCATGACTTTACCCCCAACTACCTGTTTCAGAACCAGATTGTTCAGGAACTGCTGAAATTAGGGGTATTAAAATCACAAGATAGTGATATTGAAACCGAACATTTCTATCTGAATATCCGGCTTGATGGATATTCAGACCCGAGCCTGTTTAGCGTTACACAACAATTACGCCACTGGTTTTATGAGAACCTGAGTTTGGGCATCCCGTTTAAAAATACAGATGAAGTTAAAGATGCACTGTATTTGGTGCTCTATCAGGAGATTGTCCAGTTTATGCAGTTCTATTGCCGGACCTGGGGCATTCAGATTGCAGGGAACCGGCCGTTTCAGGCTTTCTGTTATCGCCTGATGGAAGGCCTCGCGGTCGGACAGATTTTCTATCTGATCCAGACGGCCCTGGAATATCTTTATAAACAAAAGGCCTTACAGCCCCGCAATGACAAGTTTATCAATACCAATCTGTTGAAAAAAACGCTGGAACAATATCGAGAACGGGCCTTGGCCGAACGCTGGGAAACCACCACCTTGCCTCGCCCTTATACCATACCATTCAGTAAAATGAGTGAAATCTTGCTGTTTAAATTTCTGGGCTATGATGAGAGTATTTTTATCCAGCCGGTCTGGAAATCGTGGCGGAAAATCGAACCGAGGTTAAACTTTTATTCGGTTAAACGCTGTATGTATTGTGGTTCCAACGATCTGGTCGTAGATTATGATGCTCAGGACTATGTCTCTTTGATCTGTCGTAAATGTAAACATCAAGATCATTATTTTACCCGTTAACCGCCAATGACGAGCTTGTCTGAAGGAGATGTCATGTCACAAAAGCAACAACTGATCGATCAGGTTATTCAGGCTTGGCATGGGCTACAACAACAAACACCATTGGTGCAATGTATCACCAATAGTGTTGCCAGTAATTATGCAGCCAATATTTTATTGGCTGCGGGCGCTTCACCAGCCATGATTGACAACCCTTTTGAAGCTGAAGATTTTACCAAAATCAGTTCAGCATTAAGTATTAATATTGGCACTCCTACCACTGAGCAGACCCAGGCCATGTTAATTTCGGCTCAAACAGCCCAGCAGCGTCAGGTGCCTTGGGTGCTTGATCCGGTAGGTTATGGCGCAGTTTTGAAATGGCGTAGCGAAACTGTTGATCAGCTTCTGCAATATCGCCCCGGTATTATTCGAGGCAATGCTTCTGAAATCAGTACATTAGCTGGTAACCAAAACCAGTCTAAAGGTGTAGACAGTACCTTAAATAGTCAGGATGTATATGCACAGGCAAAAAGTTTGTTGCAGCATAGTGAATGTATCGCGGTCTCTGGCGAGTCTGATTTCATCATATCCAAGCAACTCGATGCGGTTATTCAGGTCAATGGTGGTTGTCATTTACAGCCTAAAATTACCGCCACTGGCTGTGCTTTAGGGGCTTTAACCTCGGCCTATCATGCAGTTGCTCCAGCTACAATTGCAGCGCTGGCTGCACATATTCATTTTGCTATCGCAGGAAAACTGGCCTTTGAGCATGCGCAGACTGTCGGTAGTTTTAATATCGCATTTTTGGATTATGTTCATATGCTTGATGATAATTTAATCCAGCAGTATGTTGATATTGATGTTATTTGATGCACCATATGGACGAGATAAAACGCACGGATGAGTGCGTTTTTTTCATGGGATAGATTATTTTTTTCAATATCCAAGAACCCTAATGCATTCCCCATCTGCTTTAGGAAGCGATGGTAATATCTCCGTTGAGTAAAATAAGTTCATATATCAGGTTACCCATAGATAAAAAAGCAATCTATTTAAATCACAGGAAAGTTTTACCAAGAACACGTCATTTTCTTAAAACTATTTCTTATTCTTTTCCTCCCCCAATTGTTCTGGCGTACAGTAACTTGGAACAATTTTCATAGTTTTTACATCAAAATATTCGCCACAAATTTCCCTGCCATTTTCATCAGTTCTACGTCCTAATTCCTTTTTTTGTTCCTCAGTCATCGAATCTAAGTAATTATAAAAAAACATATGATCAATTACTTCTGGATCATTAAAGCTGGTACTTAACTCAATTCCAAATTCCTCACCTTTTTGATTTTGATTACAGACCGCCGTAAAATTGTAGCTCACCCGTGTTTTTGAATGAAATTTACTTCTAATTTCATCATGCATTGGATAAGCGCCAACAAGTACACCATCTACATCAATCGCATCTTTAAAGATACTTCTCACTTGCCCTGTATCAGGTTTCTTCAACTCTTCTTCTATTACTGCATCGGTTTCTTTCTTTATATCATGCTCAGGTCTTTCTAAACGGAAACGCAAACTATCGATTTGCTTGTCATTCTTTCTCTCAACCAAGCGAACACCTATATCATCATAGATATATAAATTGGTTAAGTTAGCTCCATCCGTACTGTCCACTTTTCTATAATTTTTTCCTAATGCCTTGATCCAAGGCTCAACAGTCGAGTTCATATAGAGATCTGTACCATTATAATTAATTGCACAGCCATGCACCTTAAACTGATGTTGTGGATTTAATTTTTTTATAAACCCTTCGGTATCAGAATCTGTCTGGGCAGTTGGATGACCATTGCTGCAACTGATACATAAAATAATAGGTAAAAAGCCTAATAAAATTTTTTTAGCGTAATCTATCATTTTACACCAGTGATAAAGTTTATTGAGAAATCTTCTTTTTACTAAATACCGAACTGCTACCCCCATCCTCAACTACTTTTTCCACCAGTATCCATGTCGTTTCTACCTCTTCTGAATTTTCAATTGTATCTGATGTCGTAAAAAGGTCAGGATTCGTTTTAAAACACTGAACCGCTGGGGCTAATTTCCAGTCTTCAGGATGCTTGGCTGACATTTTTTCTTCTTTTATCATAAAATTACAAGCAGAGTATGACTCAATTGAACGATAAATCCCTGTCACCATGATTGGCTCACCAGTTTTGACCATAATATTCGTATTGAGCTGATATTTAGGTAAATGCTCTGGAAAATCTATTCCCACAACGTACTCATCTTTTAATAGATCTTTATAATCCCATTGAGCTGTATAATAATCACTAGCAATATAGATATTCGTTGCTCGAGTTAGAACAATTTTCTCTTTGGCTTCATATTGCTCTACGGCTCCTTTTTCTACTTTGTCCATCCAATCATAGGGATAATCTCTACCCTGTGCGATTACAGCATTATTAATGCTACTCATTCTTCTTAATATAGGCAAAAAACCTTCTTTTAAGTCATCCAGGCCATCAACTAAATGATGGAGGACTCCTTTAAAATTTGGTAGTACGATGGTTCCCCAGACATAATCGGCTTGATGAGATGGGTGCTGAGCACGATGATCGAGTGCTAAATGAGCACTATATTTATCTAATAGTTCTTCAGCATATTGAATCAATTCCTCCCATAACTTTACCGTTTCATAGTAATAGTTATATGAAATAAATTGTTCAATCGCATAGATCTCTTGCGGAAATAACTCTAGTTTCTTTAAATCAATCATATTTACTCACGACTTCACATTATTTTTAAGCACTGGTACTCCCACTAGATCAATTGTATGACCTAATTCATTATCTCCATAGCCCCAGCCTGTTGCTTTACGCGCACTTATATTGGAAGACTGCAACATTGTAGGATCCAGTACAATTTGGATTGCTCCACCTTCTAAAGAAAATTCCTTTGCTTCTTCCAGTTTTTTTGCCCATTCTGCATCAGACAGACCTGCTGGTTTTCTCCCTGCTGTATCCATAACTTGAGAACCAACCTTACCTTCCCAAGCTTTTAGACCACCTTTAGGAACAGTATAGGTTACATATTCGCCATTACTATTCCAGCTCCCCCATACAGCAAAGTTACGACGCCAGTCATCCTTATTCTTGAGCTTTTTAAATTCTGACTCACGCATCCAGCAAACTGAATTATCCATAGAAGCAGGAGAAATTACTCGGTATAAAACTTCTCCCTCTTTAAACTCAGTTGCTTTAGCTGCATTTTTAGCGAATGTTTTAAAATCATTTTTTATATCTGGATACCCTTCTGTTAAAAATTCAGCTTGACTGTTAGGAGGTTTAGCAGACATATGTGGTGGATTAGCCAATTTATCTACATTTCTGTCAGCCCAACTTGGTGTTTTCTTTTTCATCTGTTCCAGTTCATCTAGATATGGAAACCAGACTCGATCCAGATTGGTTTTATTTACAGATGCCCTAAAAGCCATATCACTTTCAATTTCTAAACGACGTTGAATTTTTCTCAGCATTTTAATCACTGTTCCTAAGACTTCATTATCTTGCAACAGCTTTGGTAATTTATTATTCACAAAGTCCTGTAATTTTTTTTGCTCTTCCAAGGCTTCTTGTACTAGCTTATTATTTCCGCCCAGACGCTTAACATAAGTAATCAGCTGATCAAATTTACTCAATAAATACTTTGATTGTTTAATTACAAATGAGCTATTTTTACTTGTTTCTGCAATTATTATTTCAATTTTTTTAGCTACAAATTTATAAGGATCACCAATTTTTTTAAATTGAATATATTTCTGAACATCAGCCCTATTTAAAAATATTCTGACTTGTTTTAAAGCTTTTTCTAGCGTTTCATCTATTTTTTTCTCGAATACAGGTAAACGATGAAAATTGGCAGGTACATTTTTAAAACTACGTCGAAGCGTTGAAAGTATAATTTTCAACATACCTTTTGCAAAAGAACCTACAGTTGGAACAATTCCAACAACGGTAATTACCATCATAATTTTAGGCATATTGTCGTCGGGCTTCTCTCTAACTTGAATTGCACATGCAAAGAAATCACGTACATCACAAATCTGATCCACGACAGGGATCATTGAAACAACCATACCTGTAGCAATTTGTGCTGTAGTCGGATCTTCATGAAAGTCACCTTTTATAACTTCCCATAGCCATATCCCAACATTTTTAGCAGCCTCACTACCTTTTTGTGCAGCTGAAAAAAAAGCTAAAGCATTTTTAAGAGTCTGATCAGTAACCGCATCCGCAGCCTGTTGAGCAGCCCCTTGCACCTGTTTTTTTGCAGCCTCTAGTTTCTTTTTACCTTCATCTAAATTTTTAGAAATATCAGTGCTGATTTCTTGTGCCTTCTTTTTAGCAGCATCTATATTCTCAGAAATTTCTTTTTGAGCCTGGTTTATTCCTTTTTTAGCCGTGTCATATCCCGACGCAACTGTTTTTTGTGCATTAGAAGCACCAGTAGAAATCGTATTTGTGATTGTGTTTTTTATTTTCTTTGCACTATTTGCAACATCATCTAAAAAATCCGACATATTTTTTCTCTACTTAATATTTCTTTCTACTGCCTGGAATAATTCATCAAAATCTGGCCAAGGATCATCACTTGGATCAAATTCGTATTCCACTTTAATCGCCTTTTGAGGAACATTGTCATGATGAGCTTTACCTTCCGAGTCAAGCTTCCCCTCAATAACCTGATTATTTTCAAAATGAATTTTATAATTAATATCAGTATATGGTTCACCCAAGGTATCCAGTAACTCCAAAGCAATCCAATTTTTATTATCGAATTTAGGCAAAGCGGGTAATTGTACATTCGCTTTCGCCCCGCCCATAAACAAATGCTGCCCCGCCTTCACCTCAAACTTGCCACTTGTGGTCGGAAAAATCCCTGAGCCATTGAGCTTGATTTGAGATCCACCCGCTGTAATTACAATTTCTTTTGGACTGGTAATTTCAATACGATCTTCAGTCGAGATAATCTGGATGCCTTGCTTGGCTAGTAAATCCATGCCATCCGATTGGGCATGCGCTTCAAATTTACCTTTGGCAGCGACCTGCTTGATCCCATTCTGTGCTGCAAACAGACTGATTCGATTTTGCGCATGCGTAATCAGATTCTTTTGCGTACTCAGGTTAATACTATCGCCTGCCAGCTGATTAATCTGTCCATCTGCTGAAAGATGAATATCTTCATTGGTACTCAGGCCAATTCCCGCGGGTGAGCTCAGCAACAATAAAGCTTTATTAAATCTGGCAATTTTTGCTTCAATCTGTTCTGCAAATGCTTTCAATTGTTCAACCGATTCAATTTCGTCAGTCTGTTGGTTCTTGGCAACTTCGCTTAAGGCTTTGGCATTGCTTTGGTTGCCTTCGATCTGTTGTCTGGCTGGCTGCGCATCTAGATGCTCGCCTTGCGCCTGATCCTGTTTCTGCGTACTCAGCAACAAACCTTGACCTGCACGCACAGCCCCCCATTGATCGGTACGCAGTTCAAAACCTTCACCACGGTCCTCACTCTCAGCCTTGTCCTTTGGATGGCTCAGTTTACCGAGATTCAGTTGGCTGGCGGCATGACTGCTTTGCAGTTGCGCGCTGATTTGTCCGGTGGTGTCATCAAAACGTAACTGGTTAAAACCTTCGCCTTGGACTTCTTTAGATTTGATCCCGGCCAGTTTCTTGGTATCCGGCAGCTTGCCAGCATTATCAAACCTGGTCGGGCTACGCTGTGCTTCATGAATTCGCCCCACCACATAAGGGCGGTCAATATTACCGTCAAAGAAGTTGATCACCACAATCTCACCGATACGTGGCAAGAAACGTGCACCATAACCTTCACCTGCCCACGGTGTCAGCACATCGATCCAGGCTGAATCGGTGTCGTTGTCATTGGCACCAGCACCCCCATCGTGGCTATGGTCCTCTGTACGGGTAAACAGGAAGCGGATTTTAATACGCCCCCATTCATCGACATGGATCTCATCACCACTCGGTCCCACCACGCGCGCGCGTTGCGGATGGGCTGCTGGTCGATGCTGCAAGGGATTGTATTCTGGCACCAATGCCACATTACGGCGCTGTAGCGTCAGCTGATTCGCCTGGCGTTCGTCGGCCTGTGCTGCATTCAAGCCTTTTAACTGCCAATGACTATGCTGGAGTAAGGCATGCACCTGATCCGTCAGATCCTTGGGTAAATTATTCTGGTTATAAAAGTGCTTTGAGGTAATTAAAAATTCTTTGTCTGCACCCTGATGCTGATCAATTTCAGGATGTTCCTTCAATTCAAACCAGTAACCGACCTGTGCATCCCGAACGGTCGAATTTGCAACAAACTGCTTGGCCTGAGCATCGTAGTATTGTCCTAAATTCTGATTCAGTTTTTCGATCTGGGCATTGCCTGCTTTGGTGGTGCCATCTTCACCATTCAGGTCCTGAATCCAGGCCGGTGAAAAATGCCATGCCTGTTCCAGTGCCAGTTGCTGGTTATCATGCTGGTCACTATGTTGATGCTTGCTCTGAACACTACCCGCACCTTCTTCCTGTTCCAAAGCGTCAGCCTGCCAACGCTGTACATGGACCGCGCCAGGTTGTAATGTACGCTGTGCAACCAATGCCGTGATACTGTCCTGTGTTTCCGTAGCACTACTGCGATGAAAACGGATATGACGGCGATCCAAAGCGTTATAATGACTATTATCATCAATCAGTCTGAGTTTCTGGGCCTGAATCTGTTCACTTGAGCTGGCGACTTTTAACCGGGCTTCATCAATCAGCCAGTTGATCCCTTCACTCCGCATCAAACGGGTCAGAAAGTCATAATCGCTTTCATTGCTCTGCATAATAAAAGGACGAACATCATAGTCTTTGCCAAGCCCGCTGACATCCAGAGTCAAACTGGCAGCAAATAACGGACTTTTAGACTGCCATTCCTTAAAGATGGTCTGGATAACATCTGGAACTGATTTCGCCATAAACACACGGCTATTACGTCGATGCCTCCATAAAGCTGTCGGGTCTTGTACACCGAGTTTATACAGGGTGAGCGAACCATCACTCGCTCCAACATCAGCCTGGGTCACGATACCGGTGATACGGTTCAGTTCAGCCCGATCAGTCACAATATCAATGGCGACCTGACTGCCAATAAAACTTTTTAATGGAATGACGGCACTGGTCGAAAGACAGAGCAACTGAAGCTCAATGCCCTGATTAAGCTGATGGGTGCCTTCGACATATTGTAAGAATACTTGATCATTTAAAGCAGAGTTGGAAAATTGAGCATGAATTGCACGTTTTTGCGCACTCAGCCCTAAGCTTTCTAAAACGTGAAAGATATGATTCAGCATTTTTTTATAGGTTATTTAATAAACTTTAGCGCATTTTATAAACAGCATACATACTTGTCTATATTTTTAACGTTATGCCACTATCTGCTTTGCTACGCTAAACAAAAAACATATGAAAAAATAAAAACATAGCTCACTGTACGGAGTAGTCCAAAAATCAGGAATATTTTTTCAAAAATGAATCAACTTCACCTCTGCACTCAAGTGCAGTTGATTCAGCTCACATCAGACCGTTGCCTTAAAATAATACTCGCTTGGCATATCAATTACTTCCACACAAAACTGGATCGGCGATTCATGTACGACAGGCAAATAGGCTTTTTGTTCCAGTATCGCCAGTAAAACACGGCCTAAATCCTGCTTTTGTGCCGCAGTTCTACCACTGAGCAAATACAGCTTTAAATGGATATAGGCATCTTGCGTATCGCCCATTCCAATCAAAAAAGCCTCATCTTTAAAAATACGCGACTTTACGTCATTCGGGCTAAACAGATGGGTTGCAATCAGTGCCGAATTGACACTGCTGAGCAATGTGTGCTGATCCAGTTCAGTCAGATTGGCTGAATAGTTGGCAACGAGATGAGGCATGTTTGATGTATCCTATTCAATAAACAGTAAAGCCAGACGAACCTGATCATAGGCCATACGCGGGCTGGTGGCTTCCACGATAGGACGCAACTTGATTGCACCATCATCAGTGAAATGTTCCGGATTTTTACGCTTATGCAGTCGTTTATAAATCTTGCGCACTTCTTCAATCACTTCATCCCCCGGGCTGGCCACGGAAATATCCAGCCCCTGCTCACGATGAAGCCGTGCCAGATGATTGATAATCGTGGCAGGCGTTAAACCACGCTCATGCGCAATATCTTCAATTTCATAACCGCCTTCAAATAAAGCACGGGTTTCATCTAAGGTCGCTGCAGCATAGTTCTGCTTGCCGCCTTTGGCAATTTTCTTCTCATTGCGTGCAATTTCAGTCGCATTCAGCGTACCACCGCAATGACGAATAAAGGCATTGTGCTGGGTCGTGAGGTCAATATTTTCAAAGTTGGCTTCCGCTTCGGCAGACAGCTCCTGAAAACGGCGATCGGCTTTAATGGCCAGACTATCCAGCTCCAGCGCCTGCTCATTAAAGCCCAGCAGTTTCAATCCGGTCAGTGACTTCAAACGGGATAAAGCCACATAGCCCTGACCTTTTTCAAAGGTATGGCTTAAATTGATTTCTGCGGCTTCTAGCGTCATGCCTTGGCTTTTATGAATGGTAATGGCCCAAGCCAGACGTAAAGGAATCTGCTGATAACTGGCAATCACCTTGCCTGCCTCATTTTCGATTGACCATGTTTCTGGCTCAACCAGAAAAGTAGTGCCATCAGTCAGTTTGACTTTCGGTAAAATACCTTGCTTATCATCTTCTTCAAAGCCAATGACTTCGCCCAAGCTGCCATTGATATACCCCATATCAAAGTTATTTTTAACAAACATCACTTTGGCATGTTTTTTAAGGGTCAGTTCTTCAGGCGCACGGACTGAGGATTTCAGGGTTTCGATTAATTTTTCATTACCATCCAGAACCGCATTAAACTGATGGCTTTCGTTATCGATTTCATTGAGATGCTGATAGTTGATATTATCCACATCCATATTATGCGTGTATAAACGGGTAAAGGTTTCCCCAATATCATGTTGTCGAGATTGTTGTAATGCCGAGATATGATGATGCTGGATATTCTGTGCCCGAATCGCATTCAGAATCTGGTTCAGGATTTCGTCATCCTGCCGGTGCTGTTCGGTCAAGTAGCAAACGCGAAATTTGGCTTCGACCCATGCTTCAGACATAAAACAGAATTTGTCCCGGTTATTTTCGTCCTTTTTCCCCACAGGCGGTAACTGGAAAAAATCTCCTGCCACAATCACCTGAATGCCACCAAAAGCTTCGTCACTTTCTTTAAAGTACTTTAACACCTGATTGACCAGATTGAGTTGCTTGGCATGCAACATGGAAATTTCGTCGATCACCAGAACCTGGGCATTTTCCAAATGCTCTTTTAAATATTTACGTTCTTTCATACGCTTGAGATCATCATCACTCAGGCTGTCTTTAATCCCGATACCCGCCCAGGTATGAATCGTCATTCCATTCATGTGCGTTGCCGCAATACCGGTCGATGCGGTAATCGCCACAGGAACTTTACGTGCTTTTAAATAATGAATGTACTGATTAAGCGTATAGGTTTTTCCTGCACCGGCTGATCCCGTTAAAAAAACATTTTCCCCAGCTTTTAGTAACTTCAGTGCAGTCTCTTGTTTCATAATTTCTTCAGTCAAAAACAACAGTGCATAGCTTAACGATTTTTTGCTGAAAATAAAAATAGTATAGCTTCCTCCATATTCTGCAGTGTTTGTCCATTACGTCATTGCAACTGCACCGGTCAGAGATTGAGATTGACATCCAGAGGTTTTCATTTATGGTATTTATGAATGAATCCAGGCTTGATCTATAAAAATGACGACTTCAAATCCTTATTCTTATCAACCAGATATATTAGGTGAAGATTATCAGCAACTGACTTTGAACTTTGCTGATGATTATGATGGAAAAGTTGTCGCAACACTGATACGCAAAAAAGCCGTTCAAGCCACCAAAAAGGCCGTTTTATACATTCATGGATTTGCCGATTATTTTTTTCAAAAAGAAATGGCACAGCAGTTTAACCAGCATGGTTATGATTTTTATGCACTCGACCTGAGAAAATATGGCCGTTCCAGACTGCCCCATCAAAAATTCTATTATGTACTTGATCTACGTGAATATGACGCTGAAATCAGTAAAGCGCTGGAGATTATTGGTCAGGAAAATCATCAACAGGTTCTACTGGCCGGGCATTCGACTGGCGGTCTGATTGCGACACTTTATGCGGCACATTATCCGGATCACCGTTTAATCAAGGCCGTCTGGGCCAACAGTCCATTTTATGATTTCTACAAAAGTACCATCGAGAAAAAACTAGGTATTCCGCTCCTGAGTGAAGTTGGTAAACGATTCCCCAAGGCAAAGTTCCCAAGTGGGCTCAACCCATGGTATACCCCTAGCCTGCATCAAGATTTTTATGGGGAATGGGATTTTAATCTCGACTGGAAGCCCAAGACCCTGCCATTTGTGAGTTTGAGTTTTGTCACAGCCATTCATGAAGCGCAGAAAGAAATTCATCACGGCGTAAGTTTAAGTGTTCCAACCTTGATCATGCATTCTCATCAATCCCGCTATCCGAAAAAATGGGGTATTGATGCACAGCAAAGCGATATCATTTTGGATGTCAAAGACATGACGCATAATGCCAAGAAAATGAAAGGTGATGTACAGACCTTGGCAATACATAATGGTGTACATGACCTTGTGCTTTCAGCCCCACCGGTACGGGAAAAAGTCTATCAGGCACTGTTTGACTGGCTCTCAGAAAAACTTCAATGACCCTCATGAGCTTTTTGATGCTCAACTATCCTGATAGTGTTTGAGCATCTGTTTTATCATTCACCACCAGACAACTCGGCCGCTCTGGTATCGATCTTAAAGATGAGCATGTGGTCCCCGTACTAGAGCAATCTTATCCACTTAAACTATTATTTTAAAAATGCTTTAATCCAGGCTGTATGGTTCTATTCAACTGGAAACGGACTAAAGACATCGATGATGCAAATGCTTTAAGATGCATGGGTTTCCTATTTCTATCCTTGGTACGCGATAATGACAAAATCAACCTTTATGAAAACAGTCAATGTAATTCAGCATCTTGCTTTTGAAGATCTAGGTTCTCTGGAAGATGTTTTTTATCAGCTCGGTTTTCGCGTACGTTATTTTGAAGCAGGTGTTGATGACCTTAGCCCTGCCCTTAACTATGAAGGCTTGACCGTTATATTAGGTGGGCCGATTGGAGTATACGAAACCGAGGATTATCCTTTTCTGGAAAATGAAATTGCCGGGCTAAAACAACGCTTAAAAGCCAACAAGCCTACCCTTGGGATCTGTCTGGGTGCACAGTTAATTGCCCATGCACTCGGTGCAAAAGTTTATGCAGGCCATCAAAAAGAAATCGGCTGGAGTCAGCTGGAAATCAAAGCGGTTGCCAATAATCCCTTAGCACCGCTTGAACATGTTGAAGTATTACACTGGCATGGCGACACCTTTGATTTGCCAGATAATGCAACTTTACTGGCAAGTTCGGCAATCTATCCCAACCAGGCTTTTTCTGTCGGAAATAATATTCTGGCATTACAGTTCCATCTGGAAGTGGTCGGGCACAACTTTGAAAAATGGCTGATTGGCCATACCTGTGAAATACGTCAGGCAGGCCTGTCTATTCCCCAACTCAGACAGGATAATCTCAATTATGCAGCCCAGCTGGAAACGCACACGGCTCAAGTTATCCAGCATTTTCTGACACAGCTGGAACAGGCTTAATCCAAACCTCTTCAAGGCATAAAATAGCAAATGGAGTGTTTTAATGGCTAAAACACTTCAGTTTTACTCTAAACCAAGCAAAATCAACGCACAAACACTAATAAAAAAAACAGTTCAGACAGAAAACCAATACGCTTCAGGACAAATACAGGTTCTTAAATCGCAAAATATTGAAAGCTCACCCAATTCACTCTACTGTGAACCAGTCTTAGGATCATGACCAACTATTAATCCTATTTCGGTAATGGAGCAAAATGAGTATTTTAAAATTCATCAAAAGTTTTCATACCATGAACACCTATTTAGTTTTGGCTGTTATTTTATTATTGGTGTTAGTGATCTATTTCTACCAGATTAATCCACTTTAATGACAACGTTCCAGATTTAAAGCTGAAAATACACAGCCAAACCGGCAAGATGCCTTGTTTAAATAAAAAGGGCCTAAATCATATCAGGCCCTTTTTTATCATTACTTCTTCTCGACTTTAAAACTGTCTTTCAGGTCAAGAATACGGTTGAATACAGGTTTCTCAGTCTGATGATCATGCTGATCTGCAACAAAGTAACCTTCACGTTCAAACTGGAAGCGATCTTCCGGTTTTGCTTGCGCCAAAGCCGGCTCAATCACGGCCTGCACAACTTTTAATGATTCCGGATTGAGATTTGCCAGGAAATCATCATCTGCATCCGGTGCTGCTTCAGTAAACAAGCGATCATAAATACGTACCTCAGCCGGTACACCCTTGCTCGCAGACACCCAGTGAATCACCCCTTTCACCTTACGGCCTTCAGGGTTCTTGCCTAGTGTGTCTGGATCGATTGAACATTTAAGCTCGACCACTTCACCATTGGCATCTTTAATGACTTCATCACACTTGATGACATACGCATGACGCAGACGCACCTCACCATCCGGAATTAAACGCTTAAAGCCTTTTGGTGGTACTTCTTCAAAGTCTTTACGGTCAATATACAGTTCACGGGTTAATGGAATAATACGCTCGCCCATATCAACATTTGGATGGCGTGCATGGGTTAGATCCAATTCTTCAGGTAAATTCGTCAATGTAACCTTGAGCGGATTCAGTACGGCCATACCACGCGCGGCAGTATTTTCCAGAGACTGGCGAATACAGAACTCAAGCATTGCCACATCGACAATACCATCTGTTTTTGAAACACCCACACGCTTACAGAAATCACGTAAACCTTCTGGCGTAAAACCGCGACGGCGCATCCCAACAACCGTTGGCATACGTGGGTCATCCCACCCCTGTACATAGTTGCCTTCAACCAGCTTACGCAATTTACGTTTAGAGGTAATGGTATAGTCGACATTTAAACGTGAAGACTCGTACTGACGAGGCACAGCTGGCGAGTGAACTTTCGCGACAATCCAGTCGTAGAATGGTCGATGATCCTGGAACTCTAATGTACACAGTGAATGAGTGATCCCTTCAATGGCATCAGACAATGGATGAGCATAGTCATACATCGGGTACATTTTCCACTTGTCACCTGTCTGGTGATGTTCTGAATGCAGTACACGATAAAGAATCGGATCACGCATATGTACATTCGGGCTTGCCATATCAATTTTGGCACGTAGGACAGCACCACCTTCCTGAATTTCACCATTTCGCATTTGTTCAAAACGTGCCAGGTTTTCTGCAACCGATGCATCCCGGTAAGGTGAGTTTTTACCCGGTTCAACGAAGTTACCGCGGTTTAGCTTGATTTCCTCAGGAGTTTGCAAATCGACATAGGCATCGCCCTGTTCAACCAGTTGCACTGCCCATGCATATAACTGATCAAAATAACCCGATGCATAGCGGGGCTCACCATTCCAGTGGAAGCCTAACCATTTCACATCATTGGCAATCCCATCCACATATTCTTGTTCTTCGGCATCCGGGTTGGTATCGTCAAAGCGCAGGTTACATAGACCATCAAACTCTTCGGCAATACCAAAGTTCAAACAGATGGCCTTGACATGGCCAATATGCAGATAACCATTTGGCTCAGGCGGGAAACGTGTTATGACTTTCTGGGTACGACCTTCTTTTAGATCATCCGTAATGACCTGACGAACAAAATCTAAGCCTGCCTGTTGTTCTTGCTGCGCAGCATCGACAGAGGCATGAGTATTCGGTGTCGGGGTCTTTGGCAGTTCTGAAACAACATCATTTGGCTTCATAGGGTGTAAATCACTTCTTACAGTTAAAAAATAGGAAATAAAAACGCAATCTTTGCTTTTTCTGAAAGATTTTAACGTTTTTTACTTGCCTTGTAGTTTACAGTTTGCTTATGCTTCTCTCAACCAAAAACCCATGGTCAATTTGCCCATGTTTAGGAGATTAATGTAATGAGTTTTCCTCAAGTCGAATTAAATACCAATAAAGGTCGTATTGTTCTTGAGCTTAACGCTGAAAAAGCACCAAAAACGGTTGCAAATTTCTTAGAATATGTACGCGACGGTTTCTATGACGGCGTAATTTTCCACCGCGTGATTGATGGTTTTATGATCCAGGGCGGTGGCATGGATGAAAACTTCAAAGAAAAAGCAACTCGCGACTCTATCGAAAACGAAGCGGATAACGGCTTAAGCAACGATGAAGGCACAATTGCAATGGCGCGTACTCAAGCTCCGCACTCTGCTTCTGCCCAATTCTTCATTAACGTTAAAAACAACTCTTTCCTGAACCACACGGGTAAAACAGCACAAGGCTGGGGCTATGCCGTATTTGGTAAAGTTGTTGAAGGTATGGACGTTGTCAACGAAATTAAAGGTGTTCGTACAGGTAACCGTGGTTATCACGCCGACGTTCCTTTAGAAAACGTTGTGATTGAATCTGCTAAAATTATTTCTGAATAAAAATCTCCCCTAACCTCTCTTTTTTAAAAAGAGGGAACTCCTTCCTTTACAAAGGGAGGTTAGAAGGGATTATAAAATAGGAAAAATATGTGACCTACCTGTTTATCTCAGATTTACACCTGTCACCTGATCACCCTCGACTCGTTCGAGGGTTTTTAGCCTTATTGGACGCATACCAACATAAAAACACCCGACTCTACATTCTGGGTGACTGGTTTAATGCCTGGATTGGTGATGATTATACAGCGCCTTGGCTCGATGAAATTGTCACTGCCTTGCAACGCTTTACTGCAGCAAATAACCAGATTTACTTTCAGGTCGGCAATCGTGATTTCGCCCTAGGCAAAAAATTTCTGCAATTATTTAACGGCATTCTACTGCCGGATGTCTATTCTCTGGACATCAATCAACAGAAATTTCGTCTTGAACATGGCGATGCACTGTGCACCGATGATATTGCGTACCAGCGCTTCCGTAAAGTGATTCGCAACCCGGTGCTGTTAGGCCTACTCAAGCGTACACCGCTCAGTTTCAGGCAGAAACTTGCCAATGGTTTCCGGAAAAAAAGCAGTGAAACCAAGCAGCTGAAAAGCGATGACATCATGGATGTAAATGCACAAGCGGTAGAAAATGTGATTTCACAAGTCGACTTCTTGATTCATGGTCATACCCATCGTCCTGAAATACATCAGCTCCAGAACAAACAGCGCATTGTCTTAGGAGACTGGCGTGCAGATTCAGCCTGGATTTTGGAGATCAGTCCGCAAAATCATTATCAACTGGAGTTTAAGCAATGGCGCTATTAGCTAGTGTAACTTCCTGAGCTGCTCTTTTCTTTATTACCTCAGCCGGATACAGCATTTCGATCTATTTCACTGTGCATTAGCTTCAGTTACCTCACCCACGATAGCGCTTATCACCAAATCCATATAGAAATCACATTTAGCTACTTTTAGCAGCAGGCAGATCAAGTAAAATAAATTAAATTTTTTAATTGAGTGAATGACGGATGGATACCTTAGTTACAGCAAAAACACGTTATGCAACCAAAGCTTATGATGCCGATAAAAAAATCCCTCAGGCCCAATTTGAAAAGCTGCTGGAAATCTTACGCTTTAGCCCCTCTTCAGTGAATATCCAGCCCTGGCATTTTCTGATTGCTGAAACTGACGAAGCCAAGCAACGGGTTGCCACAGGCCTGACCGGCACTTATATTTATAATGCTGCTAAAGTCCTTCATTCATCCCATACCCTGATCTTTTGCACCCGTACTGATATCTCACCCGAATATCTGGAGCAGCTATTGCAGCAAGATGAACTGAGTGGCCGTTTTAAAGATGAAGCAGCCAAACAGGGACAACGCAACACCCGTGAAGGCTATGTCGAATTTTACCGTAACGAGTTAAAAAATCTTTCAGCATGGATGGAAAATCAGACCTATCTGGCATTAGGACAACTTCTCTTCGCTGCCGGTCTTGAAGGTATCGATGCCACTCCGATGGAAGGCTTTGACCGTGAAACCATTAATAAAGAGTTTGGATTAGCTGAAAAAGGCTTAAAGGCATCCGTGATCGTATCTTTAGGTTATCGTAGCGAAGATGACTTCAATGCCCGATTACCTAAATCACGCCTGCCAGATCAGGCCATTTTTACCCGTTTATAAACTTGAAAAAAGGGAGTGCAAACTCCCTTTTTTACATCATCGCTTTTGCCAGACATAGCACCGCCACAATGCCACTCACCAGCCCGATCCAGCTATAAGCTTGCAAACGTTCTTTAAACAGAACCACGCCACTTAAGACACCTAATACCACCACAAGAATATTCATACCCGCAAACACAATGGCAGGTGTTTCTTTAAATAGCATATGCGCTTTAACATACAAGGCAATATTGGCGAAATTCAGCACCCCTAAAAACAGCCCTGTAAAAATATTTTTAGGCTGCCAGTTTGACTGGGTAATCGAGATATAAGCGATAGATAAAACAAAGGCTGCAATAAAAGTCAAATTGAGGGTGACCGCAAACTGCAAACCCAGACTACTGCTGTACTTGAGCAGGATATCGACTGCGGCATAACCGGCCCAGACACTGAATAAAAACAAGGCAGACTTTAAATTTAATCCCGTGCCGTTTTTTTCAGTCGACTGACCAATAATGATCGCCAGGATTGCAACGATTCCCAAGCCCACGCCGACCAACTTTAGCTGGCTAAACTGTTCACCAAATATAAAATAAGCGGCCAATAAAGATAAAATCACCGCAAGACGTTGCGCAATCTCGGTTTTCAGGATTCCGGCAAATTGCAACGACTTGGCCAGACAAAGAAAAATACCGGGTAATAAAACAGCAAGAATTAAAATCAGCCACCAAGGGGTATGATTTAAGGAAATATGGGTGATATCGGTCTTAAACCAGTAAAAACATAAAATGCTTGCACTTAAATAATTCCATGCAATCATCTGAAAAACATCAAATCCCTTTGCTTTTAGATATTTCAATACAATCGAGACGAGAACACTACAACATGCCGCAGCAACAATCATTTCCATAATATTTATTCTAGCTTTCTAACACACAAAAAAATGCCAGTCGATCAACAGACTGGCATTTTCTTAAAGATCATCGATCAATTAACGATTATTTTCGTCTTCTTGACCATCTTCAAATTTAGTTTCGCCATCGAAGCCACCTTGATGACCAAAGCCACCTTGACCACCGAAGCCGCTTTGACCGCCGCCAAAGCCACCTTGACCACCGAAGCCACCTTGACCACCAAAGCCGCCTTGACCGCCGAAGCCACCTTGACCACCGAAGCCGCCTTGACCGCCGAAGCCACCTTGACCGCCGAAGCCACCAGTAGAGCCTTGACCGCCGAAGCCACCCGCAGCGCCTTGAGCCGGGAAGCCACCTGCAGCGCCTTGAGCACCTGCTGGACGAGGGTTACGTGCAGGAACAACCGTAGAAATCGCGTGTTTATAAACCATTTGACTTACAGTGTTCTTTAATAAAACGACATATTGGTCAAAAGACTCAATGTGTCCCTGTAATTTGATACCGTTTACAAGGAAAATAGAAACTGGAATACGTTCTTTACGGAGAGAATTTAAGAACGGATCTTGTAAAGTTTGACCTTTAGACATTTTTAACTCCAAAAAATTTTTAAATCAGCGCAAAAAAACTATCTTTATTTTTCAACTAAAAATTATTAAAAAGACAGCCTGCGAATTTTGCTTTATCCAAAGAAGTTTCGCAAGTCTTCTTTCGCCTGCTTTATCGTCAGGTAAGTTTTAAAATCGTGTATTTCTTGCAAAGAACGTAACCAAGTGTATTGACGTTTAGCCAATTGCCTAGTAGCAAACAGCGCTTTGTTCTCCATTTCTACTTTATTTTCGAGACTCAAGTCACTTTTTAATAAAAATTCTAAAGCTTGACGATAACCAACAGACCGCATAGATGGTAAATCTTCGTTTAAATCGTATTTTTCAATTAGTGCCTCTACTTCATTCAAAAAACCAATATCCCACATCCTGCGCAATCTTTGCTCAATGCGTTGATGTAATTCTAACCGATCCGGCATCAGTGCGTAGTTATAAAATGTGTAACGATATGGTTGATTTTTAGGTTGTTCCGCCTGTAGTTTTGTTATCGGCTGACCGGTAATCCGGTACACTTCCAATGCGCGGATAATCCGCTGTTTGTCAGATACCTTAAATTTTTGTCCTGCGACCGGGTCGACCGCAACCAGTTCATCATAAACCGCTTGCCAGCCTTCAAGATCAGCCTTGGCGAGAATCGCATCACGAATGGTCTGGTCAGCATTTGGCAAATTATTCGCCAGACCTTCCAGCAAGGCTTTAAAATACAGCATGGTACCGCCTACCAGAATCGGCGTCTTGCCACGTGCATGCATGTCATCAATCAATGGACAGACGTCATCCACAAATTGTGCCGCCGAATACACTTCTAAAGGTGTAATAATATCGATCAAATGATGTGGATATTGCGCCTGTTCTTCTTTGGTGGGTTTGGCTGTGCCAATATCCATATCTTTATAAACCAAAGCCGAATCCACGGATATCAGTTCATAATTACCGCGCTCGTAAAGTTCACATGCCAATGCTGTTTTACCACTTGCGGTAGGCCCCATTAAATTGATGACGGGCAATTGATTCGACATGTAAAACTACTCTCCTCGAGCAAATAATTTATCTAGTTGATGCAACGGAAAGGCACGCCAGGTAGGACGGCCATGGTTACACTGACTGGCAAACTCGGTCTGTTCCATCTGGCGCAATAAGGCATTCATTTCTGAAAGGCTTAACTGACGATGCGCCCGTACTGCACCATGGCAGGCCATCCCGGCCAGCAGTTCATCACGTTTTTGCAATAAACCTCTCGCCTCATCATTTGGGTCAAGATCGTTTAGCAATTCAGGAATCAGCTTGCCAAAATCAGCCTTGTGCAAAATGGCAGGTACTCCACGGACAATCACCTGTTCATCGCCGTATTGATCAATTTCCAGACCTAAACGCTGCAATTGCGGCTGCAAATCTTCAATCCGTGTCGCCTGCATCCGGGTAATCGTAACCACTTTCGGTATCAGTAATTGTTGTGATGTCCAGAACTCGGGCTTATCCCAGGCCGATTTCATCTGTTGCAACAAAATCCGCTCATGGGCAGCATGCATGTCCACAATAATCAGGCCTTCCGTATTTTGGGCCAGAATATAGATGCCATGTAGCTGAGCAATGGCTATACCTAACGGAAACTCATCCACTCGAGATGACATTGCTTGATCATCTGTTACTCCTCCTTTATTAATGAGGGCTGAGGGGATTTGCTCATCATCACGCAAAGGTGCCAGATAGGTTTTCAAGGCATTATTTAATTGTACCGAGCCATTATATTTGGGCTGCTGAGTTTGTGCCGAACTGTACTGTACTGCCTGTGGCCGGCTTTGATTAAACTCGGTCAATAACTCTGTCGAGACCTGAACCGGCTGATCTGGCTCAGGTACTGTTTCTACGGCTGCACGGTGTAAATTGAACTGTTCCTGATATTTTGGCTGTGGCTGTACATGATTATCTGTCTCACCTGCTTTCATCGCTTGTGCCAGATCAGCCGTTGCAGTCTGGAATTGTGACAAGGTTGCCTTGGCATAGTGCCGGACAAATTCATGCACTTCACGCTGGTTCAGGAAACGGATTTCATGTTTGGTCGGATGCACATTGACATCAATATTTTCAGGATCAACCTCTAAAAACAGCAAATACGATGAATGCTGATGGCCATGCAAAATCCCGTCATAAGCCATACGCAAGGCATGTGAAATCGTTTTGTCCTTGACGATACGTCCGTTGACATAGACATATTGCAAATCTGCCTGCGCTCGCGCATCGGAGGGATGCCCCAGCCAGCCGGACAAGCGCATATTGATACTTTCAGCATCAATCCAGTATGCATTTTGAATAAATTGCTGTCCCAATAACTGTTGTACACGCTGATAACGTAGCTCACCACTATCGGCTACCGGCAAGTTTAGACGGATATTGTCGTTATGTTCCAGTACAAAGCGGATATCGAAATGGGTTAACGCCAGACGGCGCACAATTTCTTCAATATGATTAAATTCGGTAGCCGGTTTTTTTAAAAATTTACGGCGTGCCGGGACATTAAAAAATAAATCCTGCACCCGGATATGTGTGCCTTTTTGTGCTGCAACCGCCTGTACCTGCTGATGATCAAACGCCGTTCCATTCACTTCAACCTGATAGCCCACCCCCTGTTCATCCTGGCTACTGGTTAAGGTTAAGCGCGACACAGCAGCAATTGACGCCAGTGCCTCACCACGAAAGCCCAGACTTACAATGGCATGCAGGTCATCTGCCGTCTGAATTTTACTGGTGGCATGTCGCATCACGGCCAGAGGCAAATCTTCCGGATGAATCCCGTTACCGTTATCAATGATTTCAATCAGGGTAGAACCGCCCTGCGCCACCCGGATAATCAGTTCGGTTGCACCCGCATCAATCGAGTTTTCCAGCAACTCCTTGACCACTGATGAAGGACGTTCAATCACTTCACCCGCGGCAATCTGGTTGGCTAAGGCTGCATCAAGGGTATGAATACGACGAGTTGAATCATGCGCCATTCAATTGTTCCTGCAAAACTTGAATTAAAGATTCTGATTCTGTGCTTAAAGTGACAGACCGGGTCAATTCATCTTCTGATTTTTGAATATCAATCACGATATCCGGCTTCGGAATTTCATCGCCCCCTTTAGAGGGCCATTCAAACAGGAATAAGGCGCCGGGCGTTTCCAGATAATCACGAATACCCATCAGCTCCAGCTCATAAGGGTCATCCAGACGATACAGGTCGAAATGAAAAATTTCCTTGCCCTGAATAATATAGGGTTCAACCAATGTATAAGTCGGGCTTTTCACCGCCCCCTGATGACCGAGGTTTTGCAAGAAATACCGGGTGAAGGTGGTCTTGCCAGCCCCTAAATCACCAATCAAGTAAATAATGCCTGAATGCACATGCTGCGACAGTAACTGTGCAAACTGTTGTGTGTCCTGTTCATGATTTAAGTTAAATTTCACTGAATATGACATGGCAAATAGAACAAAATTGGGATGCTGTCTATGATAACATTGCCCTGCTTCAAAGCCTAATCCATAGAAAGAAGTTGCTACTTTTTAAAACAACTTCTAAATTATTTTCTGAGGAAACTGTTGTGGAAGAACATCGGATACTCATTTCGAAATTTACGCATCAGCTTTTTTTATCCATCGGGAAACCTTTTGAAAAAACAACTGAGCTAGAAAGGCAAATTCTTGCGAGTTTTAGTTTCGGTGCCATTCATGCCCAATGTTTTTTAAATCAGCTACCCGCTTTAGAGATTCATAAACTTGCCATTTTTACTTTGACTGCAGAATTTAAATATGCCCCTCAACAAGCTAAAGATTTCGTAGAGCATCTTATTCAAGTTGCTAGCGACAAAGAGCTTCATCCGACCACTCATGCCATCATTCATAGAGGAATTGATGGACACAGGCAATTCATCAATTCTGATTATGTCAATCTCAGCAATAACATCAACGGTATACTTACTCTGATTTGACCTTAAAATGCGCATCTTGTTTTTTTAAGGGCATAATTTAACTCTATGAATAAATTCTCAAATACAGATTTTACCCCGCCACTGATCGACGGCGTGAGTGCCAGTAAGGTCTTTTTACCTCCTGATACTTCTGCAAATACCATTTTTGACTATCTGTGCCACCATTTTCCGCATATCCAGCCACAAGAATGGCAACAACGCTTTAGTGACGGATTAATCTATGCAGCAGATGGTAGCAAACTCGGTATAGAACATATTTATACTCCCAATACCCACATCTTTTATTACCGTTTTCTTGCCCATGAAATCCATGTACCGTTTGAACATGAAATTTTATTTGAAAATGAAGATCTGCTGGTGGTCGACAAACCCCACTTTCTTACCATGACACCCACTGGACAATATGTTCAGGAAACGCTTCTGGTGAGATTAAAGAAGCAGACCGGTTATGCTGAGCTTACACCGATTCACCGACTGGACCGGGAAACAGCGGGTGTGGTGCTATTTTGCAAAACACCGGCTACCCGTGGTATTTACCAGCAGCTGTTTGCCGAGCGCAAAGTCGAAAAAACCTATCATGCCATTGCAGCGCATCGGCCAGAACTCAATTTTCCACAAACCTTGCAATTGCATCTGGAAAAAGGCACTCCCTTTTACACCATGCAGGTCAATCCAGATAAGCCCCAGAATACGCAAACCTCAATCGAATTACTGCAGCACAACCAGTACTTTGCAAAGTACTGCCTCAAACCTAAAACAGGCAAACAGCACCAGTTACGTGTTCATTTGAATTATCTGGGCATTCCCATTTTAAACGATCCGTTTTATCCGGTAATTGCCCACAAGGCAGAACATGACTTTAGCCATCCATTACAGTTGCTGGCCAAGGAAATTTATTTCATTGATCCTGTCTTGCAACAGGAAATGTCCTTTAGCTCCCGATTTGAACTGACACTGTAGCTACATCGTAATGACAAAAATTCTATTTTTTCACCTCAAAAATATTGAAATTACATTGCAATGGTTTAAAATACATAACGATAACTAAAAATATGTGGTTACATTCTTCATGCGTAAAACAGAAGTTTATCAGGTTCGTCTCGATTCTCAGGAAAAGAAACAGGCCTTTGCCGTGTTTAAGCAGTTAGGGATCTCCCCTGCCCAAGCTGTCCGCCTTTTCTTTAAACAGGTGGTACTGACCAAATCTATTCCATTTGCAATTGAAAACCAGAATATCAATATGGAACAGTTGCTTAAATTACGTAAGTCCAAGGCAGCAGCCTCTACCGAGAGTCCGGCTACAGTCGGGATTGAAGACGACCATGAAGATCTGTTTGAAGAGTTAAATGCACTACTCGGTGAAAGTGACAAAACTTAACAATGTTGCATTTATAAACAAGTTTTTATTTTTTAAGCTGAATTTTTTTCGCTATTCTGACAGTCCAAATAAAATTATAAGTGTAAGGACGGGCTGGAATGATTGTTAAGCGAGCCACAAAGGAAGACCTTCATCAACTTGCTGTCTTGTTTGACGAATATCGTCAGTTCTACGGTGCATCATCCAATTTAGAACAATCTTATCAATTTCTCAAACAGCGTTTTGACAATAAAGAAAGTGTTATTTTCATTCATGTCAAAGATGATGTTATTACAGGGTTTGTACTACTCTACCTCGCCTTCTCGTCGGTTGCCTGTGAAACCTATTATATTCTAGATGATGTCTATGTAACGCCAAGCTATCGGAAACAGGGTTCCGCCAAACAGCTGATTGATACCGCCATCCTGTTTGCACGCCATGAAAATGCACTGCGTATCAGTCTGGAGACCCAGAAAAATAACTATCAATCCCATCGTCTTTATGAGCAGATGGGATTTATTCAGGATAGCGAATTTAAAACCTACCATTGCTTCCTGAAATAGTTTATTTATCTTCTATAGCCATATTTTGACTGAGCAGTTTTTGTTCTGCACTTAAATAACACCATTGCCCTGCTTGCAAGTCAGGCAATTCAAGCCGGCCGACCTGATGGCGATGTAAAGCCTCGACTCTGTTTCCGACAGCAGCCAGCATCCGCTTGACCTGATGATAAACCCCTTGATGAATGGTCATGCTTAACTGATATTCGGAAAATAACTTAACATCTGTTGCCGCATAAATTCCTTTTTCATTACGAAGTTCGACGCCCTGCTGCAACGCCTGTATTTGCTCGGAACTCACCGGATCAGCTGTGGTGACATGATAAACCTTAGGCACATGTTTACGGGGATGGGTCAATGCCTGTAAAAACTGCCCATCATCAGTCAAAAGTAACAGGCCTGTCGTATCCTGATCTAGCCGACCTACACATTGAATGCCACGATGAATTAAAATTTCAGGAAATAAACTGAATACACTTTTATGATGGGTGGCCTGATGGGAACATTCGTAACCTTGCGGTTTATTCAGAACCAGATAGACATGCTCGCGATATTGATATTCTTCACCAAACACCTGAAACACCAATTGATCGGTATTGATGTTCTGCTTGGGATTATCACAAACCTGATGATCAATCAGGACAGAACCGTTTTTAATTAACTGCTGGCAATACTTACGTGAGCCAAAGCCTTGAGATTGCAAAATTTTTTCCAGCAGCATATCGGGATCCTCAACCAAACTTGTTCCATTGTACCCGATTAGCACAAAGCCCGTTGTTCATTGCGTATTCATTCTTTATTTTTATAATTTATTCACAATTTCTCCACTTGTAATAGAACCAATACAAAACCCTCGTCAAACACTCTCAATCCGGATATTGCACTCCATATTTTCGCTAAAAAGTCTTGTTACATTTGTCACAAGCAAAAAGAATACTGTCCAAAAGAATGGATAAGGAGTTTCATCATGAAAGCAAATATGTGGTTATGCAGCATCATCCTTGCATCAACATCAATGGTGACTGTAGCGCATGCAGACAACACAACTCGTGTTGCAGCAACCTCCGCACTCGGTAGCGTTGTCGGTACAGCAATAGGCAAACAGCTGGGTGGCAATACAGGAGCCATGATCGGTTCAGCCATTGGTGGTGCGGGTGGTGCCGCTGCATCAAGTAACCGACGTGACCGTACTGAAGCTGCCATTGGTGGTGGTCTTGGTGGCGTCGGTGGTTATACCGTGGGCCGTAACATGGGCGGCACCAATGGTGGCTATATTGGTGCAGCGTTAGGTGCTGCTGGTGGCGCTGCCTTGGGCAAAAAAGTAGGCCAGGATCGTGATGATGACCGTCGCTATGATCGCCGTTATGACAATCGCCGCTCTTATGATGATCGCCGTTACTACAATTCACGTCATCATTATCGCCACGACAATGGCCGTCATCGTGGCTGGTACAAAGACCGTTAATCCGGACGAATTGTCAATCGTTCTACCCTTTATAGCACCTTCGGGTGCTTTTTTTGTGTCTCCTTACAATATATCGATCAAATTCGATATACAAGCTCAAACTTATATCGTATTATTTCGATATATTGCTTTGAGAAGTCATGATGAAAACACTACAAGACATAAAGTTCTCTATACTGGAACTTGCTCCCGTCAGGGATGACAAGAGTATTGAATTTTCACTACGCCACGCCTTGGAGCTGGCACAACATGCCGAAAAATTAGGTTATGAACGCTTCTGGCTGGCAGAACACCACAATATGGATGGTATTGCCAGTTCTGCGACTGCTGTTTTATTAGGCTTTATTGCAGCACATACCGACAAGATCCGTTTAGGTTCAGGCGGCATCATGTTGCCCAACCATGCTCCACTGGTTGTTGCAGAACAGTTTGGAACATTGGCCACCCTCTATCCGGACCGTTTTGAACTCGGTCTAGGCCGTGCACCGGGCACAGATCAGGTGACCATGCGCGCATTAAGACGGGGTCGTCAGGAAACCGAAGATCAGTTTCCGCAAGATGTACTGGAAATTTTACAATATTTTAAAGCGCCTCAACCGGGTCAGCGAATTATTGCCACACCGGGTCAAGATACCCATGTACCCGTCTGGTTGTTAGGCTCTAGTTTATTTAGCGCCCAACTGGCGGCCAAACTGGGACTTCCCTATTCCTTTGCTTCGCATTTTGCCCCACGCATGCTGGGTCAGGCCATCGACCTCTATCGGGATAATTTCCAGCCTTCTGAATATCTGGATAAGCCTTATGTTTCAATGGGTGTACCGACTGTAGTTGCCGAGACAGACGACGAGGCGCAATATCTGGCAACCAGTTCTTATCAACGTATCTTGAATCTGATCCGTGGCCACAGTCTGAAGCTCAAACCGCCCGTTGCATCGACTCAAGGTCTAGCTACTGCTGCCGAACAGCTGGCTATACAAAATTTCTATGCCATGGCCCAGATCGGTTCGGCAGACACCGTGAAAGCCGGTCTCAATAAAATTGCCAGTCAATATGAGGTGGATGAGTTTATCTTTACCTGTGATATTTATGATACCCAGAAACGTCTGGACAACTTTAGCCTGTTAATGGATATTCAACAGAACTAGGCTCGATGGAAGCTAAGCATCCCCGATCCATAAGGGTGCTTAGCGCACGACCCCGATATACTTGTACACTGTATCGCTTTTGCGATAACGTAAATACTTGGCCTGCGGTTTTGAATTTTGATCCAGCAGCATAATATCAATCGTATCTAGTTTTTTATCACTGCGAATATAGTCAGGCACATCTGTCGGTCCCTCATGATTATTGCAGTCAAAATCGACCTGGATGTGATCCAGTAATCTGGTTTTGGTCTGGAATACCTTTACTGCCTGTACCGCACCCGCCTTCGCCTGAAATGCACCAATCGCATAAGCACCAACGCAACTACTGCCTTTATAGTAACTCTCTACCAGATAAACCGGTTGTTGCGCCAATACGGTTTGCTTCACCTCCAGAATCGCACCCGTTTCAATCGCGGTTAAGCGCGTCTTGTCACCTGTCCGGGTTTGTACATAGGAGGCGTATTCCCCCATCGTGCCTCCACCACCAATATCAAATGTATAAAACTTTAACTGCTGATCCGGTGAAAACTGAATCCGCACATGGTAACGGTCTTGAAAAGCTCGAAAGGAATAATCGAAACTGGCAGGATCATGCTCTATTTTATTAACAATATCTGACTCGACTGCCTGATTAACCTGATAAAAAGCATTATTTTCATATTTTTGAATGAGCTTTTTTTCAAATTGTGCCAAGGTTTCAGCGTGGGCTTGCGACATCCCCAGAAAAGCACAAAGCACTAAACCTATTTTCATTATATTTTTCCTGTTTTTATCATCCCGAAAAAAAGCGCAGTCCACTGTCCACGCTTTTTCAGTGTTCCAGCTGTTTTAACCAATACGACGTTTTAAACCGGTCATTTGTAAAATGCGTGTTGAAATCTCTTCAATCGACATTTCGGTGACATTCAGGTATTTAATTCCTTCTGAAATATAAATCCCCTCAATTGCACGCAGCTCCATCTGGCACTGACTGAAACTTGCATAACGGCTATTGGCTTTACGTTCATTGCGGATTGCCACCAGACGCTCGGCATCAATCATCAGGCCAAACAGTTTGTTTTTATGTTCACGCAGCACTTTTGGCAAACGGTTATCGTCCAGATCTTCTTCAGTCAGAGGATAGTTTGCAACCCGAATCCCGAATTGTAATGACAGATAAATCGAGGTCGGGGTTTTTCCGGAACGCGATACCCCAATCAAAATAATATCGGCTTTATCATAATGACGTGTTCTGGCGCCATCATCATTGTCCAGCGCGAAATGCACCGCATCGATACGGGCTTTATAATATTCAGAATCGGTAACCGCATGCGTTTGCCCGACCAGTGTGGTTGGTGGCACCCCGATTTCTTGTTCCAGTTTACTGATCAGGCCCTCGAACACATCCAGATTGACTGCTTTTGCCGTATTGATGATTTCACGGACATGAGGGTCAACCAGCGTATCAAAAACCAGAGGCAAAGAACCGTCACGGGACTGACAGGCATTAATCTCTGCCACCGCGATCATGGCAGCCTCTTCGGTGGCAATATAAGGCATGATATGGATATCAAAATCCACGTTTGGAAATTGCGCAAGTAGTGAATGTCCAAGGGTTTCTGCGGTAATCGCGGTACCATCCGAAATAAAAAAAACGCTCCGTTTAATTTCTTTACTTACGGGCATCAAAATTCTCCTTAAACATTTGTCTTAGTGCTCTATAATCTTTATAGTAAACTCATCTAACATGACTGTCGCTTAGTAAAATACTAAATCTAGGCACTTTTGTATAATTTCATACCAATGATGGTCATTCATACTGCAAAAAAAGTGGAGTAAATACTTTGGAAGCGCGCGTAATCGGTCTGGAAAAATTAGGAAAACACGATGTCGAACTCGTAGGTGGGAAAAACTCATCTCTGGGTGAAATGATCAGCCATTTATCCAATGCTGGTGTATCGGTACCGGGTGGTTTTGCAACAACTGCTGCTGCCTATCGTGAGTTCTTGGATCAAAGCGGCTTAAATGCTCGTATTCAGGCTGAACTTAGCCAACTCAACGTCGATGATGTAAATGCACTGGCTGAAACTGGTGCGAAAATCCGTAAATGGATTGTTGATACTCCGCTTACTGCTACATTAGAACAAGAAATTCGTGATGCCTTTGCAGCACTTTCCAACGGTAACCCAGACATTGCCGTTGCTGTACGTTCTTCTGCAACTGCTGAAGACTTACCAGACGCTTCATTTGCAGGGCAACAAGAAACCTTCTTGAATATTCGTGGTATTGATAACATTCTTATCGCGATCAAGGAAGTATTTGCCTCTCTTTATAATGACCGCGCCATTGCTTACCGTGTCCACCAAGGTTTTGAACACAGTGTTGTTGCCCTTTCTGCTGGCGTGCAACGTATGGTTCGCTCTGAAACAGGCGCTGCCGGCGTGATGTTTACCCTTGATACAGAATCAGGTTTCCGTGATGTAGTATTCATTACTGCATCTTATGGCCTCGGCGAGATGGTGGTACAGGGCGCAGTGAACCCTGACGAATTCTATTTATCCAAACCACTCTTAAATGCGGGCAAACATTCTGTTCTACGCCGCAACCTGGGTTCTAAGCACCAGAAGATGATTTATGGTGAAGAAGGCGCAGCAGGCAAATCTGTCGTGATCGTCGATGTCGAAAAACAGGAACGTCAACAGTTTGCCTTAAATGATCATGAACTGCATGAGCTTGCAAAACAGGCATTAATCATTGAGAAGCATTACGGCTCTCCAATGGATATCGAATGGGCAAAAGACGGTGATGATGGCCAGATCTATATCGTTCAGGCACGTCCAGAAACAGTCAAAAGCCGCCAGAATGTGGGCACAATGGAACGTTACCTGTTAAAACAGCGCGGTACCGTAATTTGTGAAGGCCGTTCAATCGGTCAGCGTATCGGTTCAGGTAAAGTCCGTGTTGTGACTTCTATCAAGGAAATGGACAAGGTACAGGACGGTGACGTACTGGTATCTGACATGACTGATCCGGATTGGGAACCAGTGATGAAACGTGCCGCAGCCATTGTGACAAACCGTGGTGGCCGTACCTGCCACGCTGCCATTATTGCGCGTGAACTGGGTGTCCCTGCCATTGTCGGTTGTGGCAATGCAACAGAAGTACTGAGTGACGGTCAGGAAGTTACCGTTTCATGTGCAGAAGGTGATACAGGCTTCATTTATGAAGGTGCCCTGGACTTTGAGGTACAGCGCAACTCCATCCACTCAATGCCACAATTACCGTTCAAGATCATGATGAATGTCGGTAACCCTGACCGTGCATTTGACTTTGCCCAGATCCCGAATGAAGGGATTGGCCTTGCACGTCTCGAGTTCATCATTAACCGTATGATCGGTGTGCACCCGAAAGCCTTATTGAACATTGACAGCCTGCCACGTGAAACCCGTGCAGCAGTAATGGCGCGTACTGCGGGCTACTCTTCTCCAATCGAGTTTTATGTCGAGAAGCTGGTTGAAGGGATTTCGACACTTGCAGCAGCATTTGCAGACAAGCCTGTAATCGTTCGTATGTCTGACTTCAAGTCAAATGAATATGCCAACCTGATCGGCGGTAAACTGTACGAACCAGAAGAAGAAAACCCGATGCTGGGCTTCCGTGGTGCGAGCCGTTATGTTTCAGACAACTTCCGTGACTGTTTTGAACTTGAATGCCGTGCATTGAAAAAAGTACGTGATGAAATGGGTCTTACCAATATCCAGATCATGATTCCATTCGTACGTACAGTTTCTGAAGCAAAACGTGTAATTGAACTGCTTGCTCAAAACGGCTTGAAGCGTGGTGAAAACGGCCTCAAGGTCATCATGATGTGTGAACTTCCAACCAATGCATTACTGGCTGAACAGTTCCTCGAACACTTTGATGGCTTCTCTATCGGCTCAAATGACCTGACCCAGTTAACGCTTGGTCTTGACCGTGACTCAGGTATCGTTTCCCACCTATTTGATGAGCGTGATGCGGCAGTAAAAGCCCTTCTTTCCATGGCGATTCATGCATGCCGTAAAGCTGGTAAATATGTAGGGATTTGTGGCCAGGGCCCTTCAGATCATCCTGATCTTGCCAAATGGCTCATGGAGCAAGGGATTGAATCTGTGTCACTGAACCCTGACTCTGTTCTTGATACCTGGTTCTTCCTTGCTGAAGAACAAATCAAGAAAGCCTAGTCTTTTTTAGAAAAAGGCCCTCTTTTGCAGGGTCTTTTTTCATCATAGGGATGTGGGCATTTTAGAGATAATTGTAGCATGTGCCATTTTTGGTCTGGGCTTTTTGCAATCAGAGCGATGTTTTGTGATGACTCAGATGATGGCCAAAACTGTATCCAGCTTCGTTATGAAACTTGACAAGCGGCCTGCCATTGTCTACGTTTCATGCCTTGTCTGGGTTGTTTTAGCCTATAACACAAGACATGTCTGAAATGTCTACACACCCTTGTAATTGAGATTTTTAAATTATGCAAATTTACTTGGCTCGTAACAATCAACAAGCTGGTCCCTATAGTTTAGAACAAGTGAACCAGATGCTTGCCAGTCAACAGGTACTATTGACTGATCTGGCTTGGCACGAAGGTATGACTGAATGGAAAACACTTGGTGAACTTACTCAAGGTAAACTTGTATACGAACCTGTAGGTTATTCACCTTTTAGTACACCGGCCCAACCGGAAACAACCAGCTCTTTTAAAATCAAGGTTGAACACAAAGCGACACCAGAGTCCGCTCCTCTGCACTCACGTTTCCTTGCCAAACTGATTGATGTCATATTATGGATTCCTGCTACATTCATACTGACAGCTTTTTTCAGCCCGGAACAGGCTCAGAAATTTACCCAGCTCAATGAACAATTGCTGCATTTAATGTCTGACCGTTCTGCTGATATTGCCCTGGCCCAAAAGGTACAGGCAGAAATTGTTAGCATCATTCCAACTCAGGCCTGGATGGCAATGTGTATCTACATCATTGCGATGCTGATGGTACAAGCTTTTTTCATTGGCAAATCTGGCCAGAGCATCGGAAAAAAATTAACAAAAATTAAAATTGTGGATGCTGAAACATATACGGCTGTCAGTTCAATCCGTGCATTCTGGCTCAGAAGTATTGTTTTTATTATTTTAAATTTGATGATCGTTCCCCTGATCTCGGTTATCGAATCTTTATTCGCTTTGGGTAAAAATCGTCAGGCATTGCACGATAAACTAGCAAAAACCAAGGTAATTAAACAGTAATCACAAATCAATAAAGAAAAGAGGATTTAATCCTCTTTTCTTTTATATTAAGTTGATATCTATAGAAAAAGAACTTAACTCAAGTACAATCCCTACAAGATAAATCGGGTTTTAAAACAAGCATTTCAGGCCACTTTATCAGTAGCTTAGTTCTTCAATATGAGGCATAATGCCCAACAACGTAGCGGTGTCGCGTGATTGCTAAGCATTTTTTAAACAATTTCTTATCAATCACGCGACACTTTAATCGCTATCCCATAATTTAATTAGGGAATGGGACTCTTCACCGAGGTTGTAAAATGAGACAAACGATTTTAGCTGTATTGTCTTTATCAACGATGGCTGCACTCTTAACTGGGTGCGGTGGTGATATGGTACTTCTAAACAACAAAGGTCCAGTTGGTCAAGGTCAAAGTAACTTGATGATGACTGCGATCTACTTAATGCTATTGGTGGTGATTCCATCAATTATTATGGCATTATGGTTTGGTTGGCAATATCGCGCATCGAATAAAGATGCAGACTATAAACCTACTTGGGCACACTCTACGACAATTGAGATCGTTGTTTGGGGTGTTCCTGTCATTATTATTGGTATTTTAGCTTGGTTAACTTGGTGGGGTTCCCACAAGTACGACCCTTACCGTCCGTTAGAATCAGATAAAGCACCGTTGACTATTCAAGCTGTCGCTGAACAGTTCAAGTGGATTTTTATCTATCCTGAGCAAAACATCGCAACGGTAAACGAAGTACGCTTCCCAGAACAAACGCCTATCAGCTTTAGGATTACCTCTAACTTTACGATGAACTCGTTCTTCATCCCACAGTTAGGCGGCCAGATCTATGCGATGGCGGGTATGCAGACTCACCTCCACCTATTGGCAGATGAACCGGGTGTATTCCGTGGTTTCTCGGCAAACTATTCAGGTTACGGTTTCTCACAAATGCGCTTTAAGGCACACAGTGTAACTGAACCAGAATTTGCGCAATGGGTAGAAGCAGTTAAAGCTGGTAACGGTACAAGCATTAACCCTGAAGCAATTCAAAAAGGTACGCTTGACCAGGCAGAGCTAGCAACGCTTAAAGATGGTGATCGTTCTAAGCATCAGATCGAGCATTTAGTCAATCGTGCTAAAGCTGCGGGTGATGAAGAAGCGCTTGCTAAAGCTGAAGCGATGAAACCGTTCCCGACTAAGCCACACCCTGTGACTTATTACTCATCAGTTGAACCAAAATTGTTTGAAACAATTATCAACCACTATATGAGTAACTATCACGGTGCTGACCACTCTGCTGCGCATGCAACAGCAGAAACTCATGCTGCAGCTGAACACGCTGCTCAAGGGGAATAAGACATGGATATGATTTTTGGTAAACTGGGTTGGGACTCAATCCCGACAGAGCCAATCGTACTTGTCACCATGGTCTTTATGGCACTTGGTGCAATTGCTGTGCTTGGCGGTATCACCTATTTCAAAAAATGGGGATACTTGTGGAATGAATGGTTTACAACAGTAGACCATAAAAAGATCGGTATCATGTATATCATCGTATCTGTCGTCATGCTTTTGCGTGGTTTCGCCGATGCGATCATGATGCGTTTACAACTTTTCCTCGCTAAAGGCGGCGGTGAAGGTTATCTACATCCAGACCACTACGACCAGATCTTCACCGCACACGGTGTCATCATGATCTTCTTCGTGGCAATGGGTCTCGTTGTCGGTATGATGAACATCTCTGTACCTTTACAGATTGGTGCACGTGACGTTGCTTTCCCATTATTGAACTCTTTAAGCTTCTGGCTATTTGCCGGCGCTGCTGGTTTGATGATGCTTTCACTCGTATTAGGTGAATTTGCTGCAACAGGTTGGATGGCTTACCCTCCACTGTCTGGCATTCAGTATTCTCCTGGTGTTGGTGTTGATTACTATATCTGGGCTCTGCAGGTTTCTGGTCTGGGTACGCTTTTATCTGGTGTTAACTTCTTCGTTACCATCATCAAGATGCGTGCACCTGGCATGAAACTGATGGACATGCCGATCTTTACCTGGACTTCACTTTGTACGGCAGTACTGATCATTGCATCTTTCCCTGTATTAACAGGTACACTTGCAATGCTGACGCTTGACCGTTACTTTGGTTTCCACTTCTTCACAAACGAGCTTGGCGGTAGCCCAATGCTGTATGTGAACCTGATCTGGACATGGGGCCACCCTGAAGTATACATCCTGGTATTACCTGCATTTGGTCTATACTCGGAAATCGTTGCAACCTTCTCTCGTAAAGCGTTGTTCGGTTACAAGTCTATGGTGTATGCAACAATTGCGATTACTGTACTTGCGTTTGTTGTATGGCTTCACCACTTCTTCACCATGGGTGCTGGTGCGAACGTGAATGCGTTCTTCGGTATCATGACCATGGTTATTGCGATTCCGACTGGTGTGAAAATCTTCTCTTGGTTATTCACCATGTATAAAGGTCGCATCACCTTTACTACTCCAATGTTATGGACGCTTGGCTTCCTTGTAACATTCGGTATTGGTGGTTTAACTGGTGTACTTATGGCTGTTCCGCCTGCGGACTTCCTTGTACACAACTCATTATTCTTGATCGCTCACTTCCATAACGTGATTATCGGTGGTGTGGTGTTCGGTATGTTTGCCGGCATCATCTTCTACTGGCCAAAAATGTTTGGTTGGAAGCTCAATGAAGCATGGGGTAAAGCTGCATTCTGGTTCTGGTTCTTCGGTTTCTATTTTGCATTCATGCCACTTTATATCCTTGGTTTCATGGGTATGACTCGTCGCTTGAATACATATGACAACCCAGAATGGGATCCGTATCTGGCTATCGCATTGTTCGGTGCTGTTCTTGTTGCGATCGGTATTGCATGTTTCTTGATGCAAATCATCGTTGGTTTCTTACAGCGCAAAGACAACATGGACCACACAGGCGATCCATGGGATGGTCGTACGCTTGAATGGGCGACTTCTTCCCCTGCTCCATTCTATAACTTTGCGCATGAACCAGATGCAAGCGGTATCGACCGTTTCTGGACTGACAAAGAAAATGGTGTAGCATACGCACGTAACACTAAATATGAAGACATCCACATGCCGACTGATCGTGCTGCTGGTTTTGTCATTGCAATGTTCATTACATTACTTGGCTTTGCTCTTATCTGGCATATTTGGTGGCTTGTTGTTGTTTCATTCGTTGCAGCTGTCGTTAGCTTGATCGTAAGCTCATTCACCAAGAATGTTGATTACTACGTTCCTGCTGCTGAAGTTGAGCGTATTGAAAACGAACGCTACGCGTTACTTGAAAAACACTTGAAGAAGGACTAAGGAAATGGCTGAAGTACTTCATCACGACCACCACGGCCACGACGGTCATCATGAACATGATGATACCGATTTAACGGTCTTTGGTTTCTGGACATACTTGATGAGTGACTTGATTCTTTTCGGATCACTCTTCATCGCGTTCGCTGTATTAAGCAGTCATATTCCACCAGGAACCCCAAGTGCATACGACCTGTTCCATGATTCATTAGGCTTTGTATTAACTGAAACATTTGCCCTCTTGATCTCATCGGTAACTTTCGGTTTTGCTGTACTGGCATCTTATAAAAAGAATGTAGGTCAGGTGATCACCTGGTTATTCATTACATTCCTTTTTGGTGCATCGTTCATTGGTATGGAAATCTATGAGTTCCGTCACCTTGTACACGAAGGCCATGGTCCTACTCACAGTGCATTCCTATCATCATTCTTTACCCTGGTAGGTACACACGGTATCCACGTAACTTCTGGTTTAGTCTGGATGCTGGTATTGATGTATCAAATCAAAAAGAATGGTTTGACCTTACCGAATACACGTCGTCTTGCTTGCTTAAGCTTGTTCTGGCACTTCCTTGACATCGTTTGGATCTGTGTATTCAGCGTCGTTTACTTACTGGGAGTTCTCTAATGAGTAGTCATGACCATAATGCTGCAGGTGCGTCACACGGTAACTTTAAACAATACACTGTTGGATTTATTCTATCTGTTATCCTGACCATCATCCCGTTCGGGATGGTGATGGCTGGCGGTTTCAGTCGTGGTGTTCTGGTTACTGTAATTGCAATTACTGCGGTTGCTCAGGTACTTGTACAGCTTGTGTACTTCTTGCACATGAATACATCATCTGAACAACGTTGGAACCTTATTGCATTTATCTACACAATCTTATGTATCGCTGTACTGTTAGTCGGCTCTGTGTGGATTATGAATTACCTACACTACAACATGATGATCTAAACTGATTGTCATGTGGAAAAAGTACTTATTCCTGACTAAACCAGGAATTCTCTTCGGTAATTTTATTACCACCTTGGGCGGCTTCTTCTTAGCCGCCCAAGGCTCTATAGACCTCCTGTTATTATTACTCACCCTGCTAGGAACAACGTTTGTGGTTGCTTCCGGATGTGTGGTGAATAATGTAATTGATCAGGACATCGATCAAAAAATGCAACGCACCATGAACCGTGCGCTTGTGACCAAAACCATTTCCCCTGCTGTCGCAATGTGCTATGCACTGATCCTGGGTGTTATTGGTTTTAGCATTCTCTGGTTTTATGTGAATGCCTATGCATTTTTATTCGCTGTCATTGGTTTTGTGGTCTATGTCGGTTTTTATAGCTTGTGGACCAAACGCACCACAATCCATCAGACCGTCATCGGTAGCATTTCCGGAGCGAGTCCTCCTGTTATTGGTTATACGGCTGTAAGTCATCAATTCGATATGGCAGCCCTATTGATTTTTGTTGCATATGCCTTATGGCAGATGCCACACTCATGGGCAATTGCAATTTATCGTTTTGACGATTACAAAAATGCGGGCGTTCCAATTTTACCTGTAGCACGCTCAATTTTGAGAACCAAAATCGAATCACTGATTTATGTCGTTCTCTTTACCATAGCGATGAATGCACTGTATGTTTATGGTTACACCAATACCATCTTTCTGGTGATCTGTAATGCACTGTGTATCTACTGGTTCTACATTGGTCTTTTAGGCTTTAAAGCTGAGAATGATCAGCTCTGGGCAAAACGCTTTTTCCTTTTTTCAGTAATTTTAGTTACTGTCATCAGTTTAAGCTTTAGCTTTACCTTTAAAAGCCCTGCACCACTCTTCCCTATTTTTTAAAAAGATAGAGAATGCTCTATCTTTTTATTCTCCCCCTAGCATATTCATTTCGCGCAATAAATAATTTCTTCTTTATTGCCAAATGAAATCGCCCGATCAAATCACTGTCCTCTTTTTTCTACGTGATCATTTAACAACACGCAGTTTGCTACTCACATTTGCCGCACAAAAAATAAATCGCCGAAATTCGGCACACATTTGCTTTATCCCTCCAATTTGCATATAATCGCCGCTTCGCAATTTGCGACATAACTGTTGAGTTATGACTCCTTGCTTCTAATTTTTATGATTAGGGGCTGCCTAAACCGTAAGGAGCTGACAATGCGTCACTACGAAATCGTACTATTGGTACATCCAGACCAAAGCGATCAAGTTGTAGGTATGGTTGAACGCTATATCTCTCAGATCAAAGAAGCTGATGGTCAAATTCACCGTCTAGAAGATTGGGGCCGTCGCCAATTGGCTTACCCAATTAACAAAATTCACAAAGCACACTACATTCTTATGAATGTTGAATGTGGTCAAGCGACTCTTGATGAATTAGAAGAATTGTTCCGTTATAACGACGCAATCATTCGTAACATCATCATCCGTCGTGAAAACGCAATTACTGAAGAATCTTTACTTGCTAAGAGTGCTGAAGAAAAACGTGCGCGTAAAGCTCAACGTGAAGAAGCACAACAAGCAGTTCAAGAAGCTGAATAAGGAGAACATCAATGGCACGTTTTTACCGTCGTCGCAAGTTCTGCCGCTTTACAGCTGAGAATGTTGCGTACATCGACTACAAAGATATCGACACTTTAAAACAGTACATCACTGAAAACGGCAAGATTGTTCCTAGCCGTATTACAGGTACTAAAGCTCGTTATCAACGTCAATTAGCGTTAGCTATTAAACAAGCTCGCTACTTGTCTTTGATTCCGTACACTGACAACCATAAGTAAGTGAGGTGAGCTGTGGACGTTATCTTATTACAACGCATTAAGAACCTTGGTAAATTAGGCGACAAAGTATCAGTTAAAGCTGGTTACGGTCGTAACTTCTTGATCCCTCAAGGTAAAGCTGTAGCTGCAACTGAAGCAAACACTGCTGCTTTTGAAGCTCGTCGCGCTGAACTTGAAAAACAAGAAGCTGAAGTATTGGCAGCTGCAACTGCACGTGCTGAACAATTGAACGAAGTAAACATCGTGATCACTGCGAAAGCTGGTGATGAAGGTAAACTGTTCGGTTCAATCGGTACTCGTGACATCGCTGATGCTTTAACGAATGCTGGTCTTGCTGTTGACCGTGCAGAAGTTCGTTTACCAAACGGTGCGCTTCGTCACACTGGTGAATTCAACATCGCAATCCAATTGCATCATGATGTTGTTGCTGAAGTTCTCGTTACTATCGTATCTGAGTAATTTCTGCAAAGAAAAAGGGCATGTTTTTACATGCTCTTTTTTTATGTCTAAATAATATAAAAAGACATCTCATTCCAATTCATTTTTAAATTTTTGATCATTATTGATCTCTATAGGACCATAAATATGCACAAGAAGAATCGTATTATTGCTTTAGTACTGGCGCTGTTTTTAGGCTTCTTTGGTATTGACCGTTTTTACCTCGGCAAAAAGACCAGCGGTATTTTAAAATTAATTACCTTTGGCGGTTTAGGCTTGTGGTGGTTCATTGATGCTACCCTGCTCTTGCTTGATGCCTTCTTGTATTCTTTAGGCAAAGACACAGGTCTGGTTAAGGATGCCCATAAAAATGACCTGCGTTATGGCCTGTCGGCCTACCGGTTAAAAAACGGGAAATTTGTACAGGACTGGTTTGCAAAACCTTAAATTAGACACCTTCCCAAAGCAGCCATCTTGAATGCAAGAGCAGAACTGACTATCTATTATGCTATTGCATCACTTACACAATTTTCCCTGAATTAAATTGTCCAGATCAGCTCCATTTGGATTAAGATAGTCACCTGGTCGTGTTTTATCTTTTTTATTAGGTCTTGTTATGTCACAGGCGAATGCCAATTTTACAAAAAATTCTCCAGCCACAGAGAGTAAAGTGAGTGACTCAGGTCAACTAAAAGAATTCCGTACCCCACCCCATAATCTTGCGATTGAGCAGGCAGTTCTGGCCGCTTTAATGACAGTTGCAGAATCATTCGAGCAAGTCAGTGACTTGCTCAAAGAAAATGATTTTTATGCAACACGTCACAAGTATATTTATCGTGCCATTGAAAAACTGGCACAAGAAAACTCTCCTTATGATGCCGTTTTGGTCAGTGACTGGCTTTTGAAGCAGAACTTGCTTGATGCCATTGGTGGTGAAGAATATCTGATGCAATTGATGGCCGATTCACCATCAAGCTTTTATAACCTGGAAATTTACGCCAATAAAATTAAAGAATTTTCGACCCTGCGCAGCATGATCAAGGTCAGTAGCGATATTTTACAAAATGCTTATGACACTAAAGGTCGCCCTGTCAGTGAAATTCTGGATCTGGCAGAAACCAGTATTTTCTCCCTTGCCGAACAACACAATAACAATAAGAAAGATGCGGGGCCAAAATCAATCAGTTCTGTGACAGCTGACGTTATTTCCAAACTCGACGAACTGTCCAAATTAGACGGCAACATCACCGGTCTTACCACAGGATTCCTGGAGCTAGATAACAAAACATCCGGGATGCAACCCGGCGATTTGATTATTGTGGCAGCCCGACCATCGATGGGTAAAACCACATTTGCGATGAACCTGGTAGAAAGCGTCTTACAATATAACCGCTTACCAGCACTGGTCTTCTCCATGGAGATGCCTGCAGACTCGATTGCCATGCGTTTGATTTCTGCAATGGGGAAAGTGCATCAGGGTCATCTGCGTTCCGGTAATCTGGATGCAGATGAATGGACCAAAGTTACAGGTACAATTCTGCAATTGCAGGAAATGCACCTGTATATCGACGATTCTTCTGCACTGCCACCAACGGAAGTCCGGGCACGGGCGCGTCGTATTGCCAAAATGCATGATGGCAAGATCGGCTGTATCATGGTCGACTATTTGCAGTTAATGAAAGTTCCCGGCATGGGTGATAACCGTGTAGGCGAGATTTCGGAAATTTCCCGAAGCTTAAAAGCCTTGGCCAAAGAAATGCACTGTCCAGTGATTGCACTGTCGCAGCTGAACCGAAGTCTGGAAAACCGGCCAAATAAACGCCCGGTTATGTCGGACTTGCGTGAATCGGGAGCGATTGAGCAGGATGCCGACTTGATCATGTTTATTTATCGTGACGAAGTCTATAACAAGGAATCGAAAGAAGCCGGTACCGCCGAAATCATTATCGGTAAACAGCGTAACGGTCCGATTGGAACCGTGCGTCTGGCCTTTGAAGGTCAATATACCCGTTTTAGTAACCTCTCACCTGAGTTCTATGCTCAATATGATGATGAGGAATAACTTCCAGTCCATTTAAAATTGCTTTATTCAGTTTCAAAGTCATCCCAAAGGAGAAACCAGGGTGCGCCAAGCAACAGTTTATATTGATAGCCAAGCGCTACAATATAATTTTAACCGTGTTAAACAACTTGCTCCAAACTCAAAAATTGTAAGTATGGTCAAATCCAATGCTTATGGCCACGGAGTCGAAGCATGTTTAGCCGCCTTGGATGCCACCGATGCCTTTGGGGTCGCCTGTCTGGAAGAAGCCCTGGAAATCAGGCGACTTGGATATAACCAGCCGATTACACTGATTGAAGGTGTTTTTTCTGAAGATGAAATGTCCCATGTGCTTGAACAAAAACTGGAATGTATTGTTCATCACACTCAACAGGTTGAATGGCTGATCCGGCACAAAGCGGCCTATAATGCATTGGGTTTAAAAGTCTGGGTCAAGCTCAACAGTGGCATGAACCGATTAGGCTTTAAACTTGCTGAAATTATTGAAGTCATTCAGCGTTTAAAAACCGAAGGTTTTACCTGTGTCCTGACCATGCATTTTGCCAATGCCGATGTCGACCATCCACTCAATGACCAGCAGATCGAACAATTTTTACAGGTCAAGCAGGCTTGCGCGCCGATTCTGGCCTCATGCTGCAACTCTGCGGCAATCTACAAATATCCTGAACTGCAGTTTGATTTTGTACGGCCAGGTATCATGCTTTATGGTGCATCTCCATTCGCCGATAAAAATGTGCACGATCTCGACCTGAAACCGGTGATGACCTTTACCGCAGAAATCATCGCATTAAACCAGATCCACTCAGGCGAGTGTGTGGGTTATGGTTCAAGCTATGCGGCAACCTGCCCTTCCACCATTGCGATTGTTTCAATCGGCTATGGTGACGGCTATCCACGGGCCTATACCCGGCAAAATTTTGTGGCCATTGGTCAGCAACTGGTGCCTGTGGTTGGACGGGTCAGCATGGACATGATGGCAATTGATGTCACCAATGTCACAGCGGAACTTGGTACCCAGGTTGAGCTATGGGGCCAGCGACGTCTGGTCGATGATGTTGCCACTGCAAACGGCACCATTGGCTATGAATTGTTATGTCGCTTAAGCAAGCGGCCACTTCGTAAGATGATATAAAAGATATAAAAAATTCAGGCTAATGTCTGGATTTTTTATTTACAGATCATAATCTGCGGTCGGTTTTGGCAACTCTTGCAATCCCCGCCGCAAGGTTTCTGACCATTGCTTACTGATCTGGGTAAAATATGGATCATTTTCACTAATCCGCTTTCCTGTAGGGATTTTAAAACTGTCTTTATGATACACCAGTGCATCTAGCGGCAGACCCACCGAAACATTGGAGCGCAAGGTAGAATCAAATGAAATGAGCGCACATCTCAAGGCATCGTCCAAGGGCATCTTATAATACAAGGCCCGATCCAGAATCGGTTTGCCATATTTACTTTCCCCGATCTGGAAGTAAGGAGTATCGGTGGTCGCACAGATAAAATTACCCTGCGGATAAACATTATATAACTGCATTTTATCGCCCCTGATTTGTCCTGCCACCAGAATGCTGCAAGAATAATTCATCTGCTCATGCGGATCTGAGCTAATATCGGCCAGTACCTTACGCAGTGTCTTGCCAATCAGTTCAGCAACCTCAAACATGGTATTGACGGTATTCAGATTCGGTTCCTGCCGTAAAACCAGCGCATTTTTTAAATGCCCGATTACCGCCTGGGTCGTCGCCAGATTCCCGGAGGTCTGCAAGGCGACAAAGCGCTCCCCTTCTATACCAAAGGTATGCAGCTTCCTGAATACAGAAATATGGTCGACCCCGGCATTGGTACGCGTATCACTAATCAGCACCAGCCCCTGTTCCAGTCTTAAAGCACAACAATAGGTCATCTTTTTACCTCTACATTGAACACGCACAAGGTTGAATCATAGACACCATGAAATGATTATTTCTTCTTCATATTTAAAATATTTAAGCAAAAGCGTATCCATTTCAGTCGTAAATACGTAATCCTGACCGGATGGACTTGCTAAATAAGTATAGTTTTTTTATTGTGTGTGCTTTAGACCATTGAATTACGTATTACGCTTATGTCATCCGTACAAGAAAAAGAAACTTCGAATAGCCTTTATCGCCAGTGGCAAATTTTATCCCGCCTTTCGACCGGAAAATGGATGGGTACCCGGGAATTACAAGAAATACTAGAACGCGAAGGTATCGATATTAGCTTAAGAACCATTCAGCGCGATTTAAACCAGATTGCGCAGCGCTTCCCTATTGAAAGCAATAAAACCGTCCCTCAGGGCTGGCGCTGGCGCTCTGATGCCCCGATTCAAAGCTTGCCCCACATGACCAGCTCGCAAGCAGTAACATTTATGATGGTGGAAGAACATTTACGTCACCTGCTGCCACCAAGCTTGCTAGAAGAAATGATGCCATGGTTTGACCTCGCCAAGCGTAGCCTTTCTACCCAGAATAACGTCAGACAATGGATTAACCGGGTTCGGATTGTACCGGCAACCCAGCCTTTAATCCCGCCAGTCGTAGATAAACATGCCCAGCAGGCGATTTATGAAGGCCTGCTGCAAGATAAGCAGATTGAATGTATTTACCGTGCCCGAACCCACCAGGGCGAAGACAAGACCTACATTTTAAATCCTCTGGCACTGGTACAAAAAGGGGCTGTAATTTATCTGATCTGTACCCGTAACGATAAAACCGAAGTCCAGACCTTCGCCTTACACCGTTTTAAGTCCGCAACCGTGCTGGACAACCGCGCCTTGCATCCGGTGAATTTTGATATCGATGACTATATAGAATCAGGAGCACTCGGTTTTCGTGTGGACTATAACAAGCCAACCGAACAGATTCAGCTAAAACTCACCATGAGCGAGAGTACCGCGAAAAGCTTCTATGAAAGTCAGCTTAGCAAAGATCAAACCATTCAAAGCCTAGAAGAAAATATTGTAGAAGTCTCTGCAACCGTCCCGTTTACTTCACAACTGGTCTGGTGGCTCAGAAGTTTTGGTAAAAAAATTCTGAATATCGAACCTGCTGCTGTTTACAATGCAGTAAAAGAAATTGAAGAGCATGCGCCATAAAAAAAGAGAACCTTTCGGTTCTCTTCGACTTTTATCATTTTTATTATTGAACACTCAGTTTTATTGTTATTGTTTTAAATGTTCAAACCAACCTCTCTCCCCGCCTTGATCAAAATTGGTTTGTACCTTTTTGCGCTTCGATATGATCAACATCGGCACGCCAATTCATAGCCATTGTAACGGATTCTCTTTTTAGTCATGCTTAAAACCCTCTTTGTTTGAACGTAGAGCTAATATAACCAGAATTATTAAAGCTGTGAAATAACAAAGATTGCAATAAAAAGCTGATTTTTTGCTAGGCGTTTTGAATATATAAATCAGGCCAATAAAAAAGCTCCCCGAAGGGAGCCTGATTCACACCATCAGCTTATGCTGAAAATGGATGACGTAAAATAATTGTTTCTGCACGGTCAGGACCTGTTGAAACGATATCAATCGGGCAACCAATCAACGTTTCAATACGGCGCACATAAGCCAATGCATTTGCAGGAAGCTGGTCGATTTGGGTAAGACCTACAGTCGATTCGCTCCAGCCCGGCATGGTTTCATAAATCGGTTTCAAGCTTTCAAATGAAATCGCATCAGAAGAACCGGCACAGCCAGAATCGACATCTTCATAACCTACGCAGATTTTTACTTCTTCCAAACCATCCAGTACATCAAGTTTAGTCAAGCAAATACCAGACAAAGAGTTTACTTCAACCGAACGGCGCAGGATTTCAGCATCAAACCAGCCACAACGACGTTGACGGCCAGTTGACGCACCAAATTCATGACCGACAGTACCCAAGTGACGACCAATCGCATCACCCGTATCGGTTGCAGCGTCATAGTGCAATTCTGTCGGGAATGGGCCAGCACCAACACGTGTTGTATAAGCTTTGGTAATACCCAGTACATAATCCAAATGCAGTGGTCCCATACCTGAACCAGAGCTTACGCCGCCAGCAGTGGTATTTGAACTGGTCACAAATGGGTATGTACCATGATCGATGTCAAGCAATGAACCTTGTGCGCCTTCAAACATGATTGCCTTACCTTCTTTACGGTAATCATGCAACACTTTGGTCACGTCAATCACTAATGGAGCAAGCACTTCACGCCATTGGTTGCAAAGCGCCAATACATCTTCAAACTTGACTTCTTCAACGCCATAGAATTGAGAAAGCTGGAAGTTATGAAGCTCAAGCATTTCCTTGAGTTTTTCTTCAAGCAATGCGCCGCCACGGATCAAGTCAGCAACGCGTACAGCACGACGTGCAACTTTATCTTCATAAGCTGGGCCAATACCACGACCTGTGGTTCCGATTTTCGCGTTACCACGCTTTTTCTCACGTGCCTGATCAAGCGCAATGTGGTTTGGCAAAATCAATGGACAGTTTGGAGAAATACGTAAACGTTCCTTAACAGGCACGCCTTCTTGTTCCAAAATTGCCATTTCTTTAATTAATGCTTCAGGAGAAAGAACCACACCATTCCCGATTAAGCATAATACGTTTTCACGTAAAATACCTGATGGAATGAGGTGCAATACAGTCTTCTTACCACCTACCACAAGAGTATGACCGGCGTTGTGTCCGCCTTGATAGCGTACTACCGCAGCCGCTTGATCTGTGAGCAGGTCGACGATTTTACCTTTTCCTTCGTCGCCCCATTGGGTACCAAGTACCACAACATTTTTGCCCATAATAGCCTCATTACATCATGCTGTTAAAATTGGAAACCAGATGTTAAATCACCTGGCAATTAAATCTGTTCAATCACCCATTGACCATTTTGTGACACCATCTGATGGGTCGCATAAGGTACCGAGCTTAAATCATCATTACCTAACAACTGCACCACGCGTAAACCTTTGGCACGCGCTTCTGCAATTGCCTTTACTAAATCCTGCTGATTGCCTTTTGGAGCGACAACAGTTTCAATCTCTACAAACTGTGTGGCACCTAAAGCATATAAGTCACAACTGAATCCTGTCGCTGGACGTGAACGGCCAAAATGTTCGCCAATCCCGTCGTAACGGCCACCCTGAGCCAGTGGCGCAGCGCGGTTCGGTGCATAAATGGCATACATCAGGCCAGTGTGGTAGTGGTAACTGCGTAGCTCAACCACGTCCACACCGATGTTCAGATTTGGCCAGCTTGACTGGATTTGCGCTAAAGTTGTTTTCAAAGCATCAAAAGCAATTTTGAAATCAACATCATTTAAGATTTCCTGACTTAAATGATCTTGTAATGCATCCAGATCACTTGCATAGCGACCCAAGGCATAAAAGTCCGCACCCATTGCCAAATTCTGGGTAAACTCTTCCAGCTCAGGTAATGCCTTACGCTGATATAAATCCGAAAGTTCGCTTTCAGTATTCTTGTTGAGTCCGGCACGCTTCACCAGACTACGGAACAGGCCAACATGCCCCAGATCTAAATGGGCACCTTCAAGCGTATGCGTATGCTCGATTAAAGCCAGCATGACATTGACCATCTCAACATCGGCTTCAATGCTGTCATGACCATACAACTCGGCCCCCAACTGTAAAGGTGCGCGGGTTGCATTAAAATTCTGTGGTTTGGTATGCAAGACTGAACCTGCATAGCAATAACGCGCCACGCCTTCAACCGGACGGACATGGGCATCAATACGGGCAACTTGCGGGGTCATATCCGCCCGAACGCCGAGTAAACGGCCAGACAGCTGGTCAATTACTTTGAAGGTAACAAGGTCTAAATCCTGATTAGATTCTGAAAGTAAAGACAACGATTCGATGTATTCAATAAATGGCGTATAAACCAGCTGATAACCTCGAGCTGCGAGGAAATCGAGTGCTTCTCGACGCAATGTTTCAACAACTTGCGCTTGTTCGGGCAATACATCTGCTACCCCGTCAGGGAGCAACCATGTCTCTGAAATGGTCATGTTCCAAACCTAAAATCTGTTCAATGTGGAGGCATCCACACAAAAAGCAACCACATAAAAAAATCGGGTGAATGCCCGATTCAGCGTAGTGTAGCACGAAGATTTATGTGATGCACCTTCGAATTTGCATAAATCTTTATAGTTTTATAATCCGGCCATCTCAACTCGAATATAAAATTAATGATTAGATTCAACAGATTGAGTGATTACATTTGAAATACTCGTCGTTGTTTTTAACCCCAAGAACTGTCCAACATCTGAACTATCGCCTTGCTTCCAGTTGATCAGGTTCAGTGTTTTGATTGCATTGACAGCCTGAGTGTTGAATGCAAAACAGCCTTTCTCCAGCTTGGCAATATTTAAACCTTGTCTTTGTCTCAGCCATACATCTATCGGGGAATCTCCACCTCGATAAGGATGACTTTTTTCATAGGCCAAATGCTTGTCTGCATCCCATACATGACCAGAAACAAACTGGCTATTGGTACTTTGATTTTCACTATTTCCCAATCTACTGTCTGTTTCAGCCGTCTCTAGATTTTCTAATGCAATCAGCTTATAGCCATGCCATTCAGCATCTAAAAGTCTGTAATATTTCTTATCTTCCGCCAAATGATTATATCGATCTGCAATGTATTGCTTCTGCTCACCAAATGATGGAAAAGCACTAAAAGACAGATCAGATTCAACATGGGCCTGATTCCACTGAGTCTCTTTTAAACGATAGCAATAGCTCCCTTTAGGGAATACAGCGTTTTTATAGCTTTGGTAAAATTTAATTAAATTCTGATCCAGCCGATCCGGGCTGGCTGTTAAATCAAAATGTTCCCGATAACCCGGCATGACCCGATCAAAGATGTTTTCACCTTCTAATTTTATCCATTCAAAGTTTAAATTTTGCTTGAGTTCAGGCGTGCGCTCATACAACCATTGCGTAGAAGATATCCTTCTTATTACATTGGATTGTGGCGTACCTTTTTCTATCACTTTTGTTTCAGTCAATATCTTCTGGTCTAAAGGTTCGTTATGTGACTTATTGAAATTAATCTGATTATTCTTAATAGAATAGTTTGTTACCTCAAAATAGTCCTCAACAATATTGTCATAGGGTTTAGGCTCCTGATAATAAACCTGGTAAAGCACATCTTCCTGAGTAGGTTTTTCTTCAACTTTAGCTTCATCATTATGACCAGAGCCACCACCACAGGCTGACAACAGCACAGTAGTTACGAAAATACCAACCTTGTTATTTTTAGAATTCTTTACCATATCATCACTTTACATTATTTATTATCAAAAAATTCATATCAGTCAATTCAATTATAAAAATCGGACTAAAGGCTTTTGTTGCTTCCTTTAACCATCATTTCTAACACATTGACCAGTTCAACATTCTGCTTTTCCAGTGCAGCAATATTGGCCACCGTCCGGTCCAGCACTTCCTGCTGCACATGCATTTTTTTCGCCAGATCCTGCATGATTTCCAGACTTTTCTTGAGATGCAGCTCCAGATGCAGCACTTTTTCCTCAAGTTGCACCATCTGGATATCCGGTGATTGAACGTCTACATTTTTGAACTGTAGCCAGAATAAAAATACCACTGCCATCAACAACAAAAGCAAAAAGCCCCAGATCAATATCATTGTCATCCATTACTCCAGATTATTCTTTTATCTATTTATTTAAAAATTAATCACAAAATGATTCACACAAATCCAGTAAGCGGTTTGCATATCCCCATTCATTATCATACCACGCGAAAACTTTTGCCTGATGTCCCACTACCATAGTTTGGGTCAAATCGACAATTAAAGAATAAGGTGAATGATTAAAGTCACTCGACACCAGATCTTCATCCGTCACTTGCATAATCTGCGCATAATCGAATTGTGCAGCCTTGGTTAAGACTTGATTGACTTTATGCACGGTAATCGGTGAATGCGAGACAAAGGTTAAATCAATGGCGGCGACATTAATGGTCGGAACACGAATGGAATAACCATCAATACGATTTTCCATTTTCGGCATGACCTGTTTTAACGCACCCAAGGCACTCGAAGTCGTCGGAATAATATTCTGGCCAGATGCTCGGGCACGGCGTAAGTCCCGATGGGCATGGTCCAGTACCGACTGGTCAGCAGTAACCGCATGTATTTCGGTCATTAATGCCGTATCAATCCCGAAAGCGTCATCAATAATCTTGACCAGCGGCACCAAAGCCTGGGTCGTACACGACACACTGGATATAATCTGATCCGTTGCTTTGACCTCGCTGTGATTGACACCATATACAATGGCAGCATCTACCGAATCAAATGGCGCAGCGCCGATAATCACACGTTTGGCCCCGGCTTCCACATGACGGGTTGCATCGGCACGTGAGCGGAATAACCCTGTACATTCAAGAACTACATCTACATTCAAGCTGGCCCAAGGCAATAATTCGGGTTTACCCTGCTTAAAAACCTGCAGTTTTAACTGGCGTTGATTGGACTGGATATCCAGAAAAATATTTTCATTTTCAATCAGAATTTTAACTTGCCCGGCAAAACGGCCATGCGTGGTATCATACTTGAATAAATGAACCAGCGTTTGTACGTCAGCTATATCATTAATGGCCACAATTTCAAATTGAAACTGTTTCGGACTTTCAAACCATGCACGTAATACATTCCGGCCAATTCGACCAAATCCATTGATAGCGATACGTTGCATGTAGCGTCCTTATTCATCAAAACATCATCTTATCTATGCTATATGGTAAAACATGAAGTACATTGTTGAATATAGATTTTTAGCTTAAACACAGTTTTATATGATATTGCATGCAAAATCGTTGGTGAGGCAGGCATTTTCCGTTATAATTTAGCACTTTTAAAATCTATGCCACGCACTGGGTTCGATTGTAGAACGTTAAAGACAACGTGCCTTGTTGCATATAGCCAAATTCAAAATTATGGAGTGTCTTGGTTGTGAGTACTCGCTTTATGACATCAGCTGAAATCCGTGAAGCATTTTTGCGTTATTTCGAATCGCAAGGGCATACACGCGTCGCGTCGAGTTCTCTCGTTCCCGCCAACGACCCAACCTTGCTATTTACCAATGCCGGCATGAACCAGTTTAAAGACTGCTTCCTTGGGCTGGAAAAGCGCGATTATGTCCGTGCAGTTTCGTCACAAAAATGTGTCCGTGCGGGCGGTAAACATAATGACCTCGACAACGTAGGTTACACCGCACGTCACCATACCTTCTTTGAAATGTTAGGTAACTTCTCTTTCGGTGATTATTTCAAACAGAATGCACTCAAGTTTGCCTGGGAATTTTTAACCAGCGAACAATGGTTAGGTTTACCGAAAGACCGTTTATATGTCACGGTTTATCACACTGATGATGAAGCCTTTGATATCTGGAACAAAGAAATCGGTCTGGATGCCAGCCGTATTATCCGTATTGGTGACAATAAAGGCGGCCAATACGCATCAGACAACTTCTGGGCAATGGGCGACACAGGCCCATGTGGTCCATGTTCTGAGATTTTCTATGATCATGGCGATCATATCTGGGGGGGCTTACCGGGCTCACCAGAAGAAGATGGCGACCGTTTCATCGAAATCTGGAACAACGTTTTCATGCAGTTCAACCGTACTGCCGATGGCGTAATGCACCCTCTTCCAGCACCGTCTGTCGATACAGGTATGGGCCTGGAGCGTATTTCTGCGGTCTTGCAACATGTTAATTCAAACTATGAAATTGACCTGTTCCAGCACTTGCTCAAAGCAGCAGCCAACATCATTGGTCTGGATACATCAGCAATTGAAGCTGAAGCAAAAGCACAGAATAAACCGGTTGAATATCCGGCTTCGTTAAAAGTCATTGCAGACCATGCTCGTTCTTGCTGCTTCCTGATCGCCGATGGTGTCAACCCGTCTAATGAAGGACGTGGTTATGTATTGCGCCGTATCATTCGTCGTGCAGTGCGTCATGGCAACAAGTTGGGTGCAACGGGAACATTCTTCTACAAGATGTTGCAACCACTGATTGAAGTAATGGGTGATGCCTATCCTGAACTTGCAGCCCAGCAGGCACGCATTGAAGCGCAGCTGGTAAAAGAAGAAGAGCAATTTGCCAAAACACTTGAGCAAGGCCTGAAATTACTTGAAGGTGAGCTGGCTCAGTTAAAAGGCAATGTCATTCCAGGTGAAACCGTATTTAAACTGTATGATACCTATGGCTTCCCAACAGATTTAACTGCCGATATCGCTCGTGAACGTGATCTGACCATTGACGAAGCTGGTTTTGAAGTGGAAATGGCAGCACAACGTCAACGTGCACGTGATGCCGGCAAATTCGCAGTTGACTACAACAGCATTGTAAAAGTTGAAGGCGAAACCCAGTTTGATGGCTATGACGCGACTCAAGGCCAAGGTCAGATTGTTGCAATCTATAAAGATGGCGTTCAAGTTGACGAAGTCAATGAAGGCGATGAAGCCCTGATCGTACTGAACCAGACCCCGTTCTATGCAGAAAGCGGTGGCCAGATTGGTGACACTGGTATTTTCAAGAACGATACCGGTATCTTTGAAGTACAGGATACAAAAAAATCGGGTGGTGCTTTTGTACACCAGGGGATCGTAACGGTTGGTAGCTTAAAAGCGGCTCAACAAGTCGAAGCGACGGTTAAGGCAGACATTCGTGCAGCAACAGCGCGTAACCACTCAGCAACTCACCTTTTGCATGCTGCTCTACGCCAGATACTTGGTTCTCATGTACAGCAAAAAGGCTCTCTGGTTGCAAGCGATGTTTTACGCTTTGACTTTGCTAATGATCAGCCTGTTTCATTTGAACAGTTGCAACAGATCGAGCGCTTAGTTAATGCTGAAATCATTGCCAATACAGCCGTGAGTACCGAACTGCTGGATATCGACACCGCAAAAGCCAAAGGTGCGATGATGCTGTTCGGTGAAAAATATGGCGAGGAAGTTCGCGTATTGTCTATGGGCTCTGTGATTGATGAGAAAAACTTCTCGATCGAACTCTGTGGCGGTATACATGTAAAACGTACCGGTGATATTGGCCTGTTCAAAATTACCTCTGAAGGTGGTGTTGCCGCAGGTGTTCGCCGTATTGAAGCAGTGACCGGCACCAAGGCTCTCGAAGTGGTACAAAAAGCAGAAACCGATATCCAGACGATTAACGGACTGCTGAAAGCCCAAAAAGACCAGACTGTAGAGAAAGTTGAAAGCATTGTTGAAACAGCGTCTAGCCTGCAAAAGCAAATCGAGCAATTGAATCAGAAGCTGGCAAGCTTCCAGGCAGCAGAACTATTAGGTCAAGTGCAAGAAATTGCCGGTCGTCAAACACTTATTACATCGGTAAAAGGTTTAGATGCCAAATCATTACGCAATCTGCATGACAGCGTAAAATCAAAATTGGAAGATGCAGTCATTATTTTAGCTGGTATTGAAGGCGATAAAGTGAGTTTAATCGCCTCAGTTGCTAAACAGTATGCTGCAACTCTAAAAGCAGGTGACATTATCAAACACCTGGCTCAAGAGCTGGGTGGTAAAGGTGGTGGTAAACCTGACTTAGCACAAGGTGGCGCGCCACTTAACGAGAAGTTTGATCAAGTCATGGCGGCTTTGCCAGCCTGGCTGAATCAATAATCAGAACTTCACTTTTGTGTAACTGACCCTGATGCCTCTCAGGGTCATGGCTTATATGGAACAACTATGGCTTTAATCGTTCAAAAATATGGCGGAACCTCAATGGGTACTCCTGAGCGCATTTTAAATGTTGCTCGTCGTGTCAAGCGCTGGCATGATCATGGTCACAAGGTGGTCGTGGTCGTATCTGCAATGAGTGGTGAAACCAACCGCTTACTTGCGCTTGCCAAAGCCATTACCAGCACCCCTGACCCACGTGAACTGGATCAAATGGTGTCAACGGGTGAACAAGTAACGATTTCCATGTTAGCTATGGCACTCAATTCAATTGGTGTAGAAGCTAAATCATATACAGGTCGTCAGGTTGGGATCAAAACCGATAGCGCGTTTACCAAAGCACGCATTGAATCGATTGATACTGATGTGATGACGGCCGATCTGGATGCAGGCCGTGTCATCGTGGTTGCTGGCTTCCAGGGTTACGATGCGCATGGCAACACCACAACCTTAGGCCGTGGTGGTTCTGACACTTCCGGGGTTGCCCTTGCAGCAGCATTAAAAGCAGATGAATGCCAGATTTATACCGATGTGGACGGTGTGTATACTACTGACCCGCGTGTTGCACCGAAAGCGAAAAAAGTTGACCGTATCTCTTTTGAAGAAATGCTTGAAATGGCATCTTTAGGTTCAAAAGTGTTACAAATCCGCTCTGTTGAATTCGCAGGCAAATATCAGGTTCCATTACGCGTATTATCAAGTTTTGATAATGAAGATGATGGTGCATTTGATGAAGATTTCAAACAAAACGTAGGCACCCTAATTACGACTGAGGCAGAAGACGATATGGAACAACCAATCATTGCAGGTATTGCATTTAACCGTGACGAAGCGAAATTAACCATTTTGGGTGTTCCTGACGAGCCAGGCATTGCATCTAAAATCTTGTCACCTATCAGTGATGCCAACATTGAAGTGGATATGATTATCCAGAATGTTGAGGAAGATGGTACTACCGATTTTACATTTACCGTCAATCGCAATGATCTGGCCAAGGCTAAAGCAATCCTCGACCAGACAGCAAGCAGCATTGAAGGTTGTGAAGTTGTAACACGTGATGACATCGTAAAAGTATCGATCGTAGGCGTCGGTATGCGCTCTCATGCAGGCGTAGCGAGCAAAATGTTCACTGCTCTGGCTGAAGAAAGCATTAATATTCTCATGATTTCTACATCAGAAATTAAGGTTTCTGTCCTGATTGAAGAAAATTATCTTGAGCTGGCAGTTCGTTGTTTACATACAGCTTTTGGCCTAGACCGTGAACACGGCGAAAGCAGTGCGCGTGCTTAATTATTAGCTGCTTAAACACATTTACTTGTGAGTAAATAAGAAAAAAAACAGAGCCACTATAGTTTTTTTTATAGTGGCTCTGTTATATTAGCCCTGAGGTTTTTAAGAAGATTCTCACAGGACTTACGAAAAAGAATGTTTTTTACATAATTCTGTTAGAATTTTCTGTATATTAGGCTGTGCTTTCAAACAATGAATTCCCTGTCGCAAGTTTAAGCGTTTAGCAAGGAGATAAACATGCTGATTCTGACCCGTCGTGTCGGAGAAACATTAATGATTGGGGATCAAGTCAGTGTTACTGTGCTTGGCGTAAAAGGCAATCAGGTGCGTATTGGTGTAAATGCTCCAAAAGAAGTTTCTGTGCATCGTGAGGAAATTTACCAACGTATCCAACATGAACGTGCCATGCATGAGCATCTGCAACATCTTGATCAAGATTATCAACATTCTTACGAAGAAGATAATAACGAGTTCCCTCGTCATAATAACTTCAACCGTTAATGTGCAGAATTTTTTCTGAATGATTAAAGCGACTATTCTTAGTCGCTTTAATTGTTTATAGGCCTAGTGCTTTTTTAACTGGCCCATAACTGCGGCGGTGTTCATCAATGACACCATGGGCCGCGATCGCTTCAAAATGAGCCTTGGTTGGATATCCTTTATGTTTTGCAAAACCATAATCAGGATATTGCTGGTCAAGGGCCTGCATCTGGCGATCACGCGTGACTTTTGCCAGAATACTGGCTGCACTGATCTCGGCATGACTTGCATCCCCGCCCACAATTGCTTCACATGGAATCACCATCCCTTTCGGTATCTGATTCCCATCTACAATCACCTTGAGCGGCCGGGCATGCAAACCATCCACCGCACGACACATTGCCAGAAAAGTTGCCTGCAGGATATTAAGCTCATCAATTTCAGCATGTGTTGCTTCGGCAATCGACCATGCCAAGGCTTTTTCCTGAATCTCCAGGAATAATTTTTCCCGCTTCTTTTCGGTCAGCTTCTTAGAATCATTCAACCCCTCTATCGGGTTGTCTGGATCTAAAATGACGGCAGCAGCAACAACAGAACCCACCAGTGGCCCGCGCCCTGCTTCATCCACACCCGCAATTGTCATACTACATCTCTCAAAACAGGCTGATGACTCAGCCTTTATTAACCGGCTTTCTTGAACGTTTCAGCTACACATGCATTGACCGTCTGTGAAACCACCTGAGTCACAATTGTTGCGCGTGCAGCAGGATCAATTGCAGCCGTCGCCAACTCAACGCCAGTTACGCTATTGGGCGCTTTTTCACTCACACAACCACACACTTCAGTCTGGATGCTATCACGCTGCTCTGCAGTCATTACACGGGTCGCAGTTTTCCATGCTGGCAAGGTATTAATCTCATTAATACATTTTGCATTTACGGCAACTTTTAATGCTGCCATGCCCAGTTGCTGAGACGTCGCACCCGCCGAGCTTGTTCCATCAGGAGTTACACATCCTGTTAAAGCTAAAACAACAGGGGCAACAACAAGTACCAACTTTTTCATGATTTCTAACCTGTATCTAAATTTTTGGCAGGCGTATTGTGCCTAAATGGCCGACGTTATGATATGACTCAATGCAATCTTTACATAATATAACAATTGTTGCACCGGGAACCCAGCTCAACCGTTGCAGCCATAAAACGCTCCGTTACATTTACGTTGTATGCGAATGAAACCGTGCTATTTAGAATTAAATGACTCATCTATCACAGCTAGGATGTTGCGATGTCAACCTCAGCCCAATATTACACACGGACAGCACAAATTCTTCATTGGCTTATGGCTGCAATTTTTATTATTGCCTGGCTGATCGGCTTTTATAGTGGTAACTTTCTCAGCTACGAGGTTGATGGCAGCTTTAAAGGAAATGTCATTACACTTCATAAAAATATTGCCACAACAATTATTTTTCTGGTCGTAATCCGGATTTTATGGCGCTATACCCATCCTGTCCCGCAACTTCCGGACAGCATGTCGCCCATGATGAAAACCCTCGCCCATGCCGGACATTTCTTTCTGTACTTAATGTTGCTGGCCCTTCCGATTACAGGCTGTTTATTTAGCTGGAGCGCCGGTCACCCGGCACCTGTACTGTATTTATTCGAAATTCCACGTCTAGTGCAGGACAATCCGGACCTGCTTGCCATCGTCAAGCCTCTGCATATTTATCTGTCATGGTTCGCAGGCTTGCTGGTTGCAGGACATATACTGGCCGCAATCAAGCACCATGTAGTTGATAAAGATAATGTGCTACTGAGCATGTTACGTCAGCCGAAAAAGTAAAACATGCAGACATAAAAAAAACCGCTTTACGCGGTTTTTTTTATGTGAACCATTTAGAGCTTGTTGACTTCAGCAATCCACTTTTGCTTTGCTTCATCAGCAATAAACGAAGCCTCAAAAGAGTTAATCGCCAGTTGCTTTAACTCTTCATTACTCAATTCCAGCGCTTGCTGAATGGCAATGAAGTTATCATTCATATAACCACCGAAGTATGAAGGATCATCCGAGTTCACTGTGACATGAACGCCTTTTTGCAATAAACGGCGAATATTGTGATCTGCCATGTCCTTCACAACACAAAGCTTCAGATTGCTTAAAGGACATACCGTCAACGGCATCTTTTCTGCAATCAGGCGCGTCATCAGACGCTCGTCTTCTTCCGAGCGCACCCCATGGTCAATCCGGTTAACCTTGAGCAAATCCAGCGCTTCCCAGATGTATTCTGGCGGGCCTTCTTCCCCTGCGTGCGCCACAATCAGGAAACCTGCTTCACGTGCCTTGGCAAAGACACGCTCAAATTTCGAAGGTGGATGCCCTACTTCACTTGAGTCAAGGCCAATCGCAATAATGTCATCTTTAAATGGTAACGCCTGTTCAAGGGTTTCAAACGCTTTTTCTTCACTTAAATGACGCAGGAAGCACATGATCAAGTGCGAGCTAATGCCTAATTTTTCCTGTGCATCATGGCAGGCACGTTTCAGGCCAGCCAGCACCGTGGCAAATGCCACCCCACGCTCGGTATGCGTTTGCGGATCAAAGAACATTTCGGTATGTACCACATGATCTTCAGCACATTTTTCAAAATATGCCCAAGCCAGGTCATAAAAGTCCTGCTCGTGCACCAGCACATTTGCGCCAGCATAGTAGATATCTAAAAAAGATTGAAGATTATGAAAGTTATAGGCTTGTTTCACTTCTTCAACAGATTGGTAGGGAATCTGAATCTGATTACGCTGTGCAATAGCAAACATCAGTTCCGGTTCAAAAGTCCCTTCAATATGCACATGCAATTCGGCTTTGGGTAAGGCACGAATCAGCTCGATTTGATTCATATGAACTCCACGTCTAAAGAAAAAAGGGTGTTACCAGATGAACACCCTTTTCGGGTTCCCTGCCTGAATAACAATACAAGCAAGGAATAAGGTAAAAATGATAAATATGAGATTAACCACCAAAGGCAGCAAATTTGAATACCCAAAGCGCAGCGATAATCCACACCATGTATGGTACGGTTTTTGCCTTGCCTGTTAACAGCTTGACTAATGCATAACTGATAAAGCCCATCGCAATACCATCAGCGATTGAATATGCAAACGGCATGAATACGATAGTTAAAAATGCAGGCACAGCTTCAGTAATATCATCCCAGTCAATATTGGTGATTCCCTGAATCATCAATACACCAATAAACAATAGTGCCGGAGCAGTTGCAAAACCCGGAACAGATTGAGCCAATGGCGCAAGGAACAAACAGCCTACAAACAGGCATGCGACAACAACAGCCGTCAAACCAGTACGGCCGCCTGCTGCAACACCAGATGCCGATTCAATATAAGGTGTGGTTGATGAAGTACCTAAGGCAGCACCCGCAACAATGGCAGTTGAGTCAGCAAACAAGGCTTTTTTCAATCGCGGTAATTTGCCATCTTGTAACAAACCCGCCCGATGCGAAACCCCAACCAGTGTCCCGGTACTGTCGAACAGGTCAACAATAAAGAAGACAAAGATCACGCCCACCATACTGGCTGTAAACAGACCTTCAAAGTCCATTTGCATGAATGTCGGCGCAATTGAAGGAATCTCTCCCACTACGCCTTTAAATTCGTTTAAACCCAGTAATGTCGCGATTGCAGTTACAGCCAAGATGCTGATAATGATTGCACCACGTACTTTAAACTGATGTAACAACACAATCAGCAAAAAGCCGAACAAGGCAAGTAACACGGTTGGCTGTTTAATATCACCCAAACCAACCAAGGTTGCCTGATTTGCAACAATAATCCCTGAGTTCTTTAATGCAACCAAAGCCAGGAACAAACCAATACCGCCCCCAATGGCAAACTTGAGTGACATCGGAATTGCATTGACAATGGCTTCACGGATTTTGAAGAAGCTGATCGCCAGGAAAATAATGCCTGAGACAAAAACTGCGGCCAGCGCAGTTTGCCATGGAACACCCATGCCAAGACAGACGGAATAAGTAAAATAAGCATTCAAGCCCATACCAGGTGCTAATGCGATTGGATAATTCGCAATAATCCCCATAACCAAACAGCCGATTGCAGCAGCCAGACAGGTCGCAACAAACACCGCACCATGATCCATTCCGGTTTCAGAAAGAATAAGCGGATTTACAATAATGATGTAACACATGGTTAAGAATGTGGTTACACCTGCCAAAACTTCCGTTCTAAAGTTAGTTTTGTTATCGCTTAATTTAAATAAGCGTTCTAACAAACCAGCTGAAGCATTAGGCGTTGTCATAACATAGCACCTGTTAAAATCTAAGATCGTAGGACGTGAAATCTATCCTCTTGTGCGACAATCTTGTTTGAATTTGCACAAAAGAGTACCCGAAGCTAGAAAGCAATCTATATGCCAGCTTGGTACTTGTTACATAGACAACATGTATAAATTTAATTTCGCTATCAAAACGTAAAAAGCCGCATTTCTTGATGCAGCTTTTTATTTAGTGGCAAATATTTTAGCAGATTCTCATTAAAACTTGCGCACCACAAAGTAAAAAAAGATCACTTAATCGGCGAACTCCCCAAAAGCACAGCACTTCCCCAGCATACTCAAGAGCTGATCAACTAATGGTTGGGTTTATAAGAAGATAAATGTGTACGGGGATCATGCTGAATAGTATTCAGGCTATGTTCAGCATCCTCAACGACCTTGATAAGTTCCTGACGTTTTTTTGTTTGGGCATCCACATAAGCCACATAGCCTAGAACCAGAATCGCAAAGCTTACGAGTAGTGTCACTACAATCTTCATTATTATTATCTCTATTTTAATATTTGCTTTAATACTAGCAAAAAAGTACCAAACGAAGTAAAAATAAGCATAATAAAACCAAAAATGTTAACCACGTCACAATTATACAGTTGTTTTTAATGCTTGGATGAATATTTTTTACTCAATCAAATAGTAGAATATTACCGTAATTTAAGCAATGACATTTTATATCGCAAGACGATAAGGCCCAGAAGCAGCTTTTTATTTCGAGCTTTTTTTCTTGAACCCCTTCAAAAAAATATCCCTGCCAGAACAGGGATATTCAAAAAGCAAATTGACCATAAAGCCAGATCAATACTCTAGAACTGGTAATTTAAACGCACCAAGAAATTGCGTGGAGTTCCCGGCATTGACTCTGAACGCCAGTACTCTTTATTCGTCAGATTATTGACCGCAAGAGTAAGGTTCCATGGATTGGCACTATAGCCAATTGCTGCATCAAGGCGGGTAAAACCGGCAAAATCATTCGCAACCCGATCCAGATTACCATTTGGATAAATTTTAGCATCACCCACATATGTTGCGCCGACTTCACCATAAATCTTATCGGTTGGTAAATAGCGAACAAACAGATTTCCGGTATGACGCGGCGTATTGTTTAAAACCTTGCCGACATTGTCCGGCTTGTGATCCTTAGTCACCTCGGTATCCATGTAACTATAACCGCCACGGACAAAAAGATTGTCTAATGCCCGCCCAATAAAGCTAAACTCAACACCCTTGGACTGATGCTGTCCACCGACAACCCATTCTTCAGGTTTATTTTCAGGTTCTGGCTGATAACGGATATTATTCTTACGGATATCATAAACAGAAAGCTGGGTACTTAAACGGTCATTTAACCAGTCGCTCTTCACCCCGACTTCATACTGTTCGTTATATTGTGGTTTAGCATCAAATGCATTTACATCAGTATTTGCAGATACGACATTTACCCCAACCCGGCCACCAAATGGTGCAAAGCTTTTACTGTAAGAGGCATAGAAGCTTTGGCTTTCAACAGGTTGCCAGATAAAACCGATATTAGGGCTAAAACTTTCTCCATCAATGCTGCGCTGGTAGTCTTTATCGCCACTGTTTTTTAGGCGGTTAGTGGTTTGTGAACTAAAATAGTCATAGCGCCCACCCAGCATGACTTTAAAATAGTCATTAAAGCTAATTAAATCCTGGATAAATAAACCATAACCTTCTGACTGGTTGTAGTTATGTTGATTAATGGCTTTATTACCTGCGCGATTTTGTTGTGTAAGCGCACCTGTTAATGGATCATAAAATCCGTCAATTCTTGAACCATTCATATTTTTATTTGCCAATAGCGGTTCACGTTGTTCGTAGGTCCAGTCGGCTCCGACCAGCAGGTTATGCTTTAAACGACCAGTATCAAACTCACCACGAATATCAAAGGTATTGCTGGTGGTTTTATTATTTGTTTTCTGCCAATAATAATTTTGCGAAATTTTTCCTACATTATTATAGCAACGGCGTTGCTCCTCCGGGACATAATTACTGTCTCCAACCCTACTGCTTTCACCATTACTTGTAGTTGATCTGGTCGCACAGTAGGTACCACCATAAAAATGATCAAAGTTTTGTTCAGCCTGACGATAGCTCAATGCCCAGTGGAAATTCCAGTTTGGCGCAAACTCGTAATTCAGGTCAGAACGTGCAACCTGCAGGATATCATTGACGAAATCTCCTTCCTGCGCAAAACCGGTCTTGATCGAAGTGCCCTTTGGCAAAGCCGTATAAGATGGACCACGGTCTGGAACCCGATGCAATTTGTCATAGGTATATTGCATCGTCCAGGTAAGCCCTTCATCATTTTTATAAGTAAAACTTGGTGACAGCATTTCGATCTTATTTTCGATTCCTGAACGGAAGCTATCTGACTGGCCATATTCCCCAGTTAAACGTACCGCAACATTATCGGTCAGCACCTGATTTAAATCGAGGGTGGTGCCATAATTATCATAAGAACCACCATAAACCCCAACCGAACTTTTTGAGTCAAAATTGGCAAACTTACTCACCATATTAATGACACCTCCCCCCGAACTACGTCCATAAAGTACAGAGGCCGGGCCTTTTAAAATCTCGATCCGCTCAATATTGGCAGTGCTACGGCGCACCTGTCCGCTTTCCCGGATACCGTCACGATAAATATCGCCTGTATCTGCATTGAATCCTCTTAAATTAATGCCATCACCACGCATGTCATACCCGGTGGAAACCCCAGCTGTACCTTGCAGCATCACACTCAAGTCATTGGCCCCATAAATTTTGTACTTTTGCACATCAATGGTATCAATGGTCTGTGGAATATCTTTTTTATTGAGTCCATTACGTGTGACACTGGCTTGTTGATAATCGATATAACTCTTGACTGGATCCAGCTCGCTCATTGCCTCGATTTTAATGGTTGGCATCACTGCGGTTGGGGCGTTGGTCTCATTGGCAATCGCATAGTGCGCTTGCAACATCATGATACTGAACAGACTAAACTTAAAAACAGGTGCACCACTTCCACCCAAGCAAGAAGAATTCATAAAATTTCCAGAAAAACGCAGACTAAAATTAAAAAAAACTTAAAAATATACAAACGCAACAATTTTAATAAAAATCATTCTCATTTTCATTACTTTTCTATTGATTTCATTTTTTCTGTCTATTTGTTAAACAGTCGGCTTTTTAGCGAAATGGATATGGATTGTTAACTTTCCACAAACTGCCCGGAATAAAGGTACGGTTTGCCTTGATTGAGGATATTTGCCTTTTATATCAAAAATGACTTTATGGTAGTTTGCATTGAAACTTAACAAATCAGACAGGTATGCTATGTCGTCCCCGATCAAGCCCCGGATTATTCAAATATGAGAGCTGAACTCAAGGCCAAAATTATTCAAGTCTGCGAAGAAAAAATTGCCAAAAAAGGCAGTGATGTCGGGCTGTCATTTTATGCTTTTTTTGCCAATAAAAATGATGATCCTGAATGTTTGATGGAAGCAGCGCACTGGTGGATTATGCAACATCGGCTTGATCATTTTGAAAAAGCCACAAAAGTTAAAGCGCTCATCTTAAATCAAACTGATCAAGAAAGTGCCTGACCGAATCGCACGCCCCTTCGCCGCCTTATCAGCTGTTTTAGACCAACCTATTCAATCCGGCCAATAAGCAATGCACACATAACAGTGCCTGGCTAAAAGTGAAATTTAGGTTCGGTTTTAAGAGGCTGCATTAATGTGTAGCAGATTTTGACAACAGATTTAAGATCAGTACCCCACTCATGATCAGCACTATGCCAATGATCCCCCAAACATCCAGTTTCTGGTCAAATACAAACCAGGCTACCGTGGTAATCAGGACAATTCCGACTCCAGACCAGATGGCATACGCAATCCCGACAGGAATGGTTTTAAGGGTCAAGGACAGGCAATAGAATGCAACCAGATACCCGACCACCACAACAATTGAAGCAACCGGTTTGGTAAAGCCCTCACTACTTTTTAATGCCGAAGTCGCAATCACTTCTGCAATAATTGCAATAAACAAGATAATCCAGTTCTTCATTTACCACGCCCTCAGCCAGTCCAGATGATCAGGATAAAGCATCCATAGAAAAAAACACCCTTATGATCAAGGGTGTTTTTAATGTCAGTTTCTGATAGACCAAGCTATCAGTTATGCCGACTTCTTTGCCATATTATTTTTACGGATGGTAATCATCAGTAACTGTACAGCCGCTGGTGTCACCCCCGGAATACGGCTTGCTTGTGCCAGAGTTTCCGGACGTACAGTTTTTAACTTCAAGGTAATCTCACGCGATAAACCTGAAATACCGTCATATTCAAAATCAGCCGGTATACGAGTTTCCTCAAGGCGTTTTAGCTGGGCAACATCTTCATGCTGACGGTTAATATAACCTTCATACTTCACCGCAATTTCGATTTGCTCACCCACTTGCTGTGAAACTTCCGAACCGGTTAATTCTGCAATTTGCTCAAAGTTAATATTTGGACGTTTAAGCAAGTCAATCGCACTACATTCCTTGCTCAGATCAGCGCCCGTCATCTCAACGAATTTTTTACCCATCGGATTATTTGGCGCTGCCCACAAATGCTGTAAACGGGAAGTTTCGCGCTCAACTGCTTCCATTTTCTCGCTATAAGCTGCCCAACGCTCGTCATCGACCAGACCAAGCTCACGACCAATTGTCGTTAAACGCTGATCCGCATTGTCTTCGCGCAACATCAGGCGGTATTCCGCACGTGAGGTAAACATACGGTATGGCTCTTTTGTTCCCAGCGTAATCAGGTCATCGACCAGTACACCCATATATGCCTGATCACGTTTCGGCGTCCACTCATCCTGCTCCCAGGCACGGCGTGCAGCATTTAGACCGGCCAGCAAACCTTGTGCGCCCGCTTCTTCATAACCTGTAGTACCGTTAATCTGACCGGCAAAATACAAGTTCTGAATGGCTTTGGTTTCCAGCGTAAATTTCAGTGCCTGTGGATTGAAATAATCATATTCAATGGCATAGCCAGGACGCAGGATATGTGCATTTTCCATACCGCGAATCGAACGAACCAGATTGAACTGCACATCAAATGGTAATGAAGTCGAAATACCGTTTGGATAAAGCTCATGGGTATCCAGACCTTCTGGCTCCAGGAAGACCTGATGCGAGTCTTTATCGGCAAAACGATGAATCTTGTCTTCAATTGAAGGGCAATAACGTGGCCCTACACCCTCAATCACACCGGTATACATCGGTGAACGGTCCAGACCGCCACGAATAATTTCATGGGTTTTTTCACTGGTATGGGTGATATAGCAATTGACCTGCTCAGGATGCATGGATACATCGCCCATAAATGACATTACCGGTGACGGGAAATCGCCCGGTTGTGGCGTCATGACAGAGAAATCAACAGTACGGGCATCAATACGCGGAGGCGTACCTGTTTTTAAACGTCCAACCGGAAGTTTGAGTTCACGTAAACGATGCGCCAGTGCAATTGATGGAGGATCACCTGCCCGGCCACCACTTGAGTTTTGTAAACCGACATGAATCACGCCGCCCAGAAAGGTTCCTGTGGTCAGTACAACCGTTTTGGTGTCAAAACGGATTCCCATCTGGGTCACCACACCCTTCACTGTATCGCCTTCAACAATCAGGTCATCCGCTGCCTGCTGGAAGATATCCAGATTGGCCTGATTTTCCAGAGTATGACGAATAGCAGCTTTATAGCGTACACGGTCTGCCTGTGCACGTGTTGCACGAACAGCAGCGCCCTTACGCGAGTTGAGAATACGGAACTGGATACCGCCCTTATCTGCCGCAAGGGCCATTGCGCCGCCCAGGGCATCGATCTCACGGACCAGATGTGATTTACCAATACCACCAATTGCCGGGTTACAGCTCATCTGCCCCAAAGTTTCAATATTATGCGTCAACAATAATGTTTGTCTTCCCATACGAGCCGCAGCAAGCGCCGCTTCCGTACCAGCGTGACCGCCACCAATTACGATAACGTCGTAAACTTTAGGATAGTGCATAGTGGTAAATATGTATTCAAAAAATGACAGAGTATTATACAGGAGTTTTGGATCAAATTGGCAAAAACCGTCGATATTCTTGTTGAACCCAAGCCGCTTTAGCGCCGGCAAAACATACAAAAAGAAACGTTCTGTTGCATTTTCATCTTATACTTAACAGAGCTGCCTAAACTATTAACTCGAACACCACTGTTTTATTTGATGAATTTCTTATCCTAAAAAGTGCATAACAAATACTTTAGGAAAATGATATGAACACAAAGCTTTTATTTTCATCTCTTATTTGTGGCCTATGTTTTAGTGTAGCTGCACATGCGGCAGATACCAAAGCAACCCAAGATCAGCAAGCCAAAAAGTATCAACAGGTTTGTAAAGGCAAAAAACAAGGCGATCCAGTTTCATTTGCCTATAAAGGTGTTGTTTTCAATGGCTCATGTGAACCGAATGAAGCCGGCAAGCTTGCTTTCCAGCCACCAATGCCAGCCTCAAACGCTGCTGTAGATACTCAAAGCCGCATTTCGGAAACCCAGTCAGCGCCTCGTCCAGTCAGTAGTGCACCAATGGAAGCGGCACCTGTCGCACCTGCACCGGCAGCTCCAGGTGTAGAACAAACTGCACCTTAATTGCAGCACAAATAAAGAAGGTCTTTATGGCCTTCTTTTTTTATCAATCCCATCTGAAAAATAATAAGATAAAGCCTGCTTGCCAAATTATTTGCTCTTAAAATTGTAATCTGCCTATTTTATAATCCCTTTAATAAGTTTTAATCTATTACAATACCCACAAATACATTTATTTAGGTTTTCCTGTGAACTGGCTACAAATTCATATTACTGTTGATCAAAATCAAGTTGAACTTACCGAGACATTGCTTCTTTCATTAGGTGCGGTGAGTGTTACTTTGGATGATGCAGAAGATCAGGCACTGCTTGAGCCATTACCTGGGGAGACCCCGCTTTGGAACAAGGTCATCGTGACCGGTATTTACCAGCAAGAAGAAGATGACCCGATTGATGTAGATGCTTTGGAAACTTTCCTTAAAGCTCAACTTCCAGATGTGCCGATGCGCCATGAATACCTTGAAAATCAGGTCTGGGAACGTGCATGGATGGATTATTATGAGCCAATCCAGATTAGCGAAAAATTCTGGATTGTCCCGGAATGGCTAGAGCCACCAGAAGCAGACGCAACCAACATCAAGCTTGATCCAGGGCTGGCTTTTGGTACAGGCAACCACGCCAGCACCTTCTTATGCTTGCAATGGTTAGGCAAAACCGACGTCAAAGACAAAGTCGTGATCGATTATGGCTGCGGTTCAGGCATTTTAGGTGTTGCAGCCCTTTTGCTGGGTGCAAAAAAAGTCTATGCAACCGATATTGATCCGCAAGCTGTACTGGCAACCAAGCAAAATGCCGAGTTAAATGGCGTGCTTGACCGTCTTTATGTCGGTTTGCCTGAAGAGTTTGATCAGGAATTCAAACCTCAACAGGCAGACATTCTGGTGGCCAACATTCTTGCCGCTCCGCTTATGGCACTTGCGCCTGAATTCTCAACTTTAATAAAAAATGAGGGAGAGTTCGCACTTGCCGGTGTAATTGAAGAGCAAGTTGCTGATGTTTCTAGCGTTTACGCTGAGTTTTTTGATATATTAGAGATCGAAAAGCGTGAAGAAAACTGGTGTCGCATTTCAGGAAAACGAAAAACAAACTGAGAACTTTATAACTTATGAGTGAAAAACAAACCCGCTGCCCTAAATGTTCAACTGTGTACAAAGTGACCCTTTCACAACTCAGTGTTGCACAGGGTATGGTTTGTTGTCCAAAATGTGTCATTAACTTTAATGCGTTGACCAATCTATTAAATACAGATAACGACACTATTGCTGCACCTGTCAATCGTTCACTTTTCTCGTCCATTCAGCCAGACAGTTCATTTGCAGAAAAGCAGATGCAAATCTTGAAGATCTTTGACCAGAAAATTGAAAACTCAAATATTGACCTGCTGACTTATCTTAATAATCTGAACTATTTCAATACTGAGCCTGTCACAGCCCTTCCCAACCTGAACCTGTCAGAAGATGCCCTGCTGATCGATCAGGAAAATAATGAAAAACAGCATGGCTGGCTGTATTACACCCTCTGGGGGGTCGGTAATATTGCACTGATTCTGGTGTTTGCATTCCAGATTCTCTGGTTTAATCCCAAGCTCATGCATGAAAGTCCGGCACTAAACAAAATGTTTAATTATGCCTGTGGCCTGCTGGCTTGCAAAACGACCAATGAACAGTATCAGTCGCTCAGTTTCGAGAAAGTAAAACTAAAACGTCTTAGTCAAAGTACAACCGGATTCTCGGGGGTACTGCTGAACCACGATGAAAACAGTGTGGTCCTGCCCCCGATTAAAGTAGTGCTGAAACAAAACGGTGAGGCTGTTTTCAATACCACCTTGAAACCGCAAGACTATCTGGTAGACAGTTTGAAAACCATTCAGCGTATTCCATCTAACAGCCCTTTCCGCTTTGAATTTACCCTTCCGGCCAGCAAAAACAGCTTCAATGACTATAGTTTAGAATTTGTACAGCCCTGAAAGCTCAAAAAAGTGACAAAAAAACAAAAAAAAGTGCAGTTAATTTGCTCACTTTTTCGCTGACAGTGGTATGATACGCGCCACGAATGCTTTAACCCACTTACTCCTCGTAATTTACAGACAATAAAATCGTTAAACGGACTGTGCTTTAATCCAATAAGCGCATTGTTGGTTTTTTTGTTTTTGAAAGTAGGCGGTAACAAATATTTAACTATTGTTACGCTTATTTTTTACACAACTCGAGGATTTGTGGCAAGCTAATAGTTCTTTTGTTTTAGAGTCACTGTTTTAGGATCTAAAACAGGGCTCAGTAATTTAGACCACATTTATATCACTTTACCCAAGTGATATTTTGATTTTTCGGATTAACACGCATGAATAGCAAATCTCCTATTTTTACGGCTCAATCTGATGTCGCTCTTCGCATCCACGTAGATCGCGCAGTACGTCATTATTTTGCACAATTGCAAGGTGAGCAACCATCTCAAGTTTATGACATGGTTTTAGCAGAAATGGAGAAACCTCTTTTATCTGTGGTCTTAGAATATACTCGTGGCAACCAAACACGTGCTGCCGAGATTTTAGGCCTTAACCGCGGAACTTTACGCAAAAAGTTAAAAGCTCACGGTTTAATGAGTGAATAATTGATAAAATGCTCACGTTCTCGTGGGCATTTTTTTTGCCTTTGTTTTAATCTGTAGACTTCAAACTGTTGACTAAAATCATGACTATCAAACGTGCTTTAATCTCTGTATCCGACAAAACCGGAATCGTTGAATTCGCTCAAAATCTTGTAGCGCTAGGGGTAGAAATCTTGTCTACCGGCGGTACTTACAAGTTGCTTAAAGACAACAATATCGCTGTGGTAGAAGTTTCTGAACATACAGGTTTTCCTGAAATGATGGATGGTCGTGTAAAAACTCTGCATCCAAAAATTCATGGAGGCATTCTGGCTCGTCGTGGTCTAGACGAAGCTGTCATGCAAGAACACAACATCGATCCAATTGATCTGGTGATTGTTAACCTTTATCCGTTTGCCGCAACTGTAGCAAAGCCAGACTGCTCACTTGCAGATGCCATTGAGAATATCGACATTGGCGGTCCGACCATGGTTCGCGCAGCAGCGAAAAACCATGCGTCAGTCGGTATCATTGTAAATGCTACTGACTATGATGCAGTGATTGCCGAATTAAAAGCCAACGGTAACCTTTCTTATGAAACACGTTTCGATTTAGCCGTAAAAGCATTTGAACATACTGCGCAATACGATGGCATGATTGCTTCTTATTTAGGTGCACGCGTGGGTAAAGCAGAAGGTGAAGCGGACCTGTTCCCGCGTACCTTCAATACACAACTAAATAAAGCACAAGATTTACGTTATGGTGAAAATCCGCATCAGAACGCAGCCTTCTATGTTGAAGCCAATGCCAAAGAAGCCTCTGTTTCTACTGCGAAGCAATTACAAGGCAAAGAACTTTCTTACAACAATATTGCAGATACCGATGCAGCACTTGAATGTGTCAAATCATTTGCGAAACCTGCCTGTGTCATCGTCAAACATGCCAACCCTTGTGGTGTTGCCGTTTCACTAGATGGCATCAAGGCTGCTTATGACCTTGCGTATGCTACCGATCCTGAGTCGGCTTTTGGCGGCATTATCGCTTTCAACCGCGAATTGGACACTGCAACAGCACAAGCAATCGTTGATCGCCAGTTCGTTGAAGTGATTATTGCACCAAGCATTGCAGAGGGTGTACTTGAAATCACCGGTGCGAAAAAGAATGTCCGCGTACTGGTCTGCGGCGAGCTCCCTGCAATTGATGCACGTGCGCCACAACTGGACTACAAACGCGTCAATGGCGGCTTACTGGTTCAAGACCAGGATTTAGGCATGATCACCAAAGATGACCTGAAGGTCGTGACCAAACGTGCACCGACTGAACAGGAAATCGATGACCTTATTTTTGCATGGAAAGTTGCAAAATATGTGAAATCAAATGCAATCGTATATGCGAAAAACCGTCAGACCATTGGTGTCGGCGCAGGTCAGATGAGTCGTGTCAACTCTGCCCGTATTGCAGCAATTAAAGCCGAACATGCAGGTCTGGTGGTTGAAGGTGCAGTCATGGCCTCTGATGCATTCTTCCCATTCCGTGACGGAATCGACAATGCTGCCAAAGCTGGCATCAAATGCATTATCCAGCCGGGCGGTTCAATGCGTGACGAAGAAACCATTGCGGCAGCAGATGAAGCCGGGATTGCCATGGTGTTCACGGGTATGCGTCACTTCCGTCATTAAATGATCTGAGTCTCAACGCAATCCTCCTAAATCCCCCTTTAAAAAAGGGGGACTTACTTTTTCACTCGAATAAGCTTGCTCCCCTCTTTCTCAAAGAGGGGTTTGGGGGAGATTCAGTGGGACTTTTTTATTCTGAACAGGTATATTCTTTAAATACGGAAAAAGGGAAATAACTTTATAATGAATATTTTAGTTTTGGGTAGCGGTGGCCGTGAACATGCACTTGCATGGAAAATCGCACAAGATGAAAAAGTCACTAAAGTTTTTGTTGCACCTGGTAATGCCGGTACCGCAACTGAAGACAAATGTGAAAATGTTGAACTGAATATTTTAGATAATCCAGCCATCATTGCTTTTGCCAAAGAAAACGATGTAGCTCTGGTCATTGTTGGCCCGGAAGCACCATTAGTCAATGGCGTAGTCGATGCTGCCCGTGAAGCCGGCTTAAAGATCTGGGGGCCAACCCAGTATGCGGCACAGCTTGAAGGCTCTAAAGCATTTGCCAAACACTTCCTGAAACGCCATAACATTCCAACCGCGTTTTATGAAGTATTTACCGAAGTCGACGCTGCCAAAGCGTATGTTGAGCAAAACGGCGCACCGATCGTGATTAAAGCCGATGGCCTTGCTGCGGGTAAAGGCGTGATCGTAGCCATGACCAATGAAGAAGCTTTTGCTGCCATTGATGACATGCTGGCAGGCAACAAGTTTGGTGATGCAGGCTCACGGGTCGTGATCGAACAGTTCCTGGCCGGTGAAGAAGCCAGCTTTATCTGTATGATTGATGGTAAAAATATCCTGCCTATGGCAACCTCACAAGACCATAAGCGTATTTTTGAAAATGATGAAGGTCCAAATACAGGGGGCATGGGCGCCTACTCGCCTGCTCCGGTAGTTACTGCCGAGGTCTTTGAGCGGGTCATGAATGAAGTGATGCGTCCGACCGTAGAAGGTATGGCAGCAGACGGTCACGTTTATACAGGTTTCTTATATGCTGGCTTGATGATCGATGAGCAAGGTCAACCACGTGTGATCGAGTTTAACTGCCGTTTTGGTGATCCGGAAACACAACCGATCATGATGCGCTTAAAATCATCTCTGGTCGATTTGGTGGAAGCAGGTATCGCGGGTAATTTACCAAGTGAAGCGGAATGGGATGAGCGCAAATCGATTGGGATCGTACTTGCTGCTGAGGGTTACCCTGAAACAGTACGTAAAGGCGATGTGATTTCAGGACTGGGACAATCTCCAGAAGACACCAAGATTTTCCATGCCGGTACTGCGATGAGTGCTGATGGTCATGTCATTACGGCAGGGGGTCGTGTACTGTGTGTCACCGCATTAGGTGATACTGTACTCGAAGCACAAATCAATGCACTCGAAGTTTGTGGTCAGGTTACTTTCACAGGTATGCAATACCGTAGCGATATTGGTTATCGCGCCATTGCCCGTGAAAAAGCAGAATAAACGACTTTCGTATAAAGCCTTCTTCGGAAGGCTTTTTTATTCTTTAAATTGCATAATTCCGGCTTCTATATTCATTATTTAAATATAAAATTCAGAAAAATATATATTTATTATTCAACTGAACTGCCACACTATCTTTTTTAAAAAATATATAAAACTATCATTGGTTTAGATTTACCCTGCCCAGAATTTCCTTTAACTTATCAGGCTCTTATGCAACATAACCCGCCGCTGTCCACTGTCCCCTGCATGCATTTATTGCTATGATTGCCGAAATTTTAGATGTTGTTTTTATGTTAACTCGATATTCTTTTTGATTTATTTCAAATGATTAGAATATTTAGCCTAACGAAACAAATTGCAGCTAAATCCAGATTTGATGAGAAAAAGATATGAATACTGCATTTCCCGCTGTATAAATATGACATGGGAACATGAATATTCATTTATTTTTCGCGTGTTGTGGAAAGGACTCTACGAAAACCTCAAGAATAACTCACGTGATTGTTTGAGGCCGATGCCAATTTACAACATACAAACCTATTGCCATCATTAATGCCTGAGAAATGCTGATTTTCTCGACATTATTCCGATTAGGATTTATACATGAAAAAGCTGATTAGTCTTTTTTTAAGTGTATCGGTGTTATTACTTGCAGCATGCAGTAAACAACCGGATACCGCATCTACCGAGCAAAAAGGTGATGCTGCTGCATTACAAACTGTTGTAATCGCTTCTACAGGTTCTGACGCCGATATCTGGCGTTATATCGCAACTTTACCTGAAACTAAAGCTGCGGGTCTTAAACTGGAAATCAAGAACTTCACTGACTATGTTGCCATGAATACAGCAGCAGCAAATAAAGAAGTCGATTTGAACGCATTCCAGTCTTACGCTTACCTTGTGGCATTTAATGCTGCCAATAAAGACAAGATTGCGCCTGTTTCAACAACCTATCTAGAACCTATGGGGATCTACTCAAGCAAGGTTAAAAAAGTTGAAGAATTTGCTGAAGGGGCAACCATTGCCATTCCAAATGACGGCGCAAACGAATCACGTGCTTTATTGCTTTTACAAAGTGCGGGGCTGGTCAAGCTAAAAGCAGATTTCGATCCGGTTAAAGGCACACCGGCTGACATTATCGAGAACCCTAAGAAAATCGTTATCAAACCAATTCAAATGGCAACAGCAGTACGTGTCAAAGATGAAGTAGATGCGATTTTACTGGGCAATACGCTGGCAATGGAAGGTGGTTTGAACGTTCTGAAAGATGCGATCTTCTATGAGCCTGTAGACCAGAGCACCAAGCTGAATGTTAACGTACTGGCGACTGCAGAATCTCGCAAAGATGATCCGGTCTTGCAAAAAGTAGGCACGCTTTACCATACTGAAGCTGTGAAAAAATATGTACAAGAACACTTTGCAGGTACCAAAGTTGACGTAAATAAGCCAACTAGCTATCTCACTGAAGCGAATTCGTAATATAATTCCCTGACATAAAACAGGCAAAGTGATTTTGCCTGTTTTTTCATTTTTGCATAGTATTGACGAACATGATCCAATTTAAAAACATTTCGAAACACTATCAGTTGAAAGGTCAAACGATCAACGCCCTGAACCAGATCAATTTAGAGATCCCGGACGGTAGCATCTTTGGCATTATCGGCTACAGTGGTGCAGGTAAAAGTACGTTAATCCGTTTGATTAATTTGCTGGAACGCCCTTCTCAGGGACAAGTGATAATCAATCAAAAAGACTTTACTGCAATGGATGCGCGTACCCTTCGTCAAGAACGTGCAAATATTGGCATGATCTTTCAGCACTTCAATTTACTGCAGACCAAAACCGTGTCTGAGAATATTGAAATGCCACTTAAGTTATTAGGTCACAGCAAGGCCGAACGTGAAAAACGGCTGGCTGAACTACTTGATTTTATCGATCTCAAACATAAAAAAGATGCCTATCCGGATGAACTTTCAGGCGGACAAAAACAACGTGTCGGGATTGCCCGTGCGCTGGCCAACCATCCTAAAATCCTGCTCTGTGACGAAGCAACTTCGGCGCTTGACCCACAAACAACTCAATCGGTTCTGGCGCTTTTAAAAAAGATTAACCAGGAACAAAACATTACCATTGTCATGGTGACCCATGAGATGGATGTGATTGAAACTGTTTGTGATTATGTCGCGGTCATGGAAGCAGGCCGTGTCATTGAAACCGGCCCGACACTGGATATCTTTAGCCAGCCACAGCACCCGACCACTAAAACCTTTATTCAAACCGTATTGCAGCAGCAATTACCGGTGAACATTTTAAGCAATCTTGAACACCAGCATCATAATAGTATTTACAGCTTGCAGTTTCTGGGTACTTCGGCACAGGAAACCGTCATTCAGGCTGCGATCAAGCAGTTTGATGTCAGTCTGAATATTCTGTTTGCCAATATGACCGAAATTAACGGTACCGTGATCGGACAAATGTTTATCCAGCTTCTGGGTGATCCATTAATTATTCAGGAGACCGTGCAATTCCTTGAACGCCAGGGTGTCAAAGTGGAACAATCGGGAGTAGTCGGCCAATGAGAGATTTAATTGTACAATGGCTGACTGAAGCCACAGCCCCGTTTTGGCATAGTTCGCTTTCGATCGACCAGTTTGTTACAGCGCTACAAGAAACCTTTCAAATGGTATTCTTCTCGCTGTTATTTGGTTGTATCTGGGGACTTGTTCAGGGCATTACATTAGTGGTTACGCGTACGGGCGGCATTTTACAGAATCGTGCGATTTATTATTTTCTCAACCCGATTGTGAATGCCCTGCGCTCCCTTCCCTTCATTATTCTCTTGATCGCCGTGATCCCGCTTACCAAAATGCTGGTGGGTACTTCAATCGGAACATGGGCCGCAATTGTGCCCCTGACGATCTATGTCGGTCCCTATTTAGGCCGCTTGATTGAAACCTCATTGCTTGAAGTCAATGAAGGTATTGTGGAATCGGCTCAGGCAATGGGCGCCTCGCCTTGGCAAATTATCTTCCGCTTTATTATTCCGGAAGCACGTAGTTCCCTGATTCTTAACCTGACCACGGGCACCATTTCCCTGATCGGTGCGACTGCAATGGCAGGTGCTGTAGGTGCAGGGGGGATCGGTGATCTGGCGATTTCGTATGGTTATCAACGTTTTGATACCAGCGTGGTGATTTTAACGGTCATCGTGTTACTGCTACTGGTTCAACTGGTGCAGATGCTAGGCGAATGGCTGGCTAAATTACGCTAATTTTCACTGGATGCATAATTAAGGAATATATTGCTCAGTCAGTATATTCCTTTAATTTTATACTCAAAAAACAACCAAATAATCTAAAATAAGAAACTATTCAAATAACAGTAAAATAATTCATTCATGAGAACAACATGGCATCGTTTGCAATATTAAGTACTTTTTTGATTACCACCTTTATTTTTGCCTATATTCCAGGGCCAGCAATGCTATATACCGCTGCACAGACCATAGCAAAGGGCCGGCAATCAGGTTTAATGGCTATTTTAGGCCTGTTTATAGGAGGATGCGTTCATATCATCGCCACCGCAGCCGGACTTACGACCCTATTTCATCTATTTCCATTTTTATATACCACGATTAAACTGATCGGCGCCTGCTGGTTGATTTGGTTAGGGATTAAACTTATAAAAAGTAATCCAAAACCTGATACACCTGATACCCTCAAACAGACAGCTGAAAAAACATTTAAACAAAGTATTTTGGTCGAAGTGTTAAATCCTAAAACTGCGATTTTTTATCTCGCATTTTTACCGCAATTCATCACGATGAATGTTCATTTTCCAATGTGGTTGCAATTTATAGTTTTAGGTTTAATTGTAAATACGATCTTTATTTCTGCAGATCTTGTTTGTGTTTTTCTGGCCAGTTTTGTCATGAACAAATTCAATAAATCCAGCAACATACAAAAAAATATGTCCCTATTGGGTGGTTTAGTCTTTATTTCTTTAGGCTTATTTCTGGCAATAGGGTCACAGTAGCCGAACTTATGGAAAGTAAATTGCATTGGCTGCCTTGAATGTATTGACATGTAAGGGCACCAATGCTTCCAGCGCCTGATATCCACCTGCCAATACAAACAGTAACGGGATTTTCATTTTCTTGGCCATGTCAAAAACAAGCCGGTCACGTTCAAATAGCAACTCGGTGGTCAACCATTTTGAACCATATTTATCATGCTGATGGCAGTCCATCCCGGCCTGATAAATTATCAGGTCTGTGTCCCGATGAGATGCATATTGAAAGGCTTCAAAGATTGCCTCGCGGTATAAGTCGAAATTGCCCTGTTTCGGATGAATATAACGGGTCAAACTACGTTCTCCAGCCCTACAGCCAAAACGGATTCCAAAAATTCCAAAATTGATCAGGTTACTCAAACGATTGCTAAAGATTGCAGTACCGTCACCGCCATGCTGATCGCAATCCAGAACGAAAATGCGTTTTTCTGGAAACTGCTTTGCCACCAGTGCCAGACCATTAAAAGTACAATAGGCCGCACCAGACTCATAACTGGCATGATGAAAGCCTTGGGCAATATTGGCAGCGATCCCTTCTTTCATGGCAATTTGCGCGCCTAACAGTTGCCCTGCCTGCACAGATAGAATGGCATCCCGCAACTGTTCATTCCATGGTTTGAATCCCTGAATGGTTGCAAAGGCAGATTCACCTGACAAAAATGCATCCACATATTGCGGGTGATGCAATTTCCTTAAAACTTCAGCATCAATCAGTCCGGGATCGACCAACTCAACCATGTTCCGGGCACGCAGCACCTCTGCAACAGCGGTCAGTTTTTCCATACTGTTGGTATGGGTCTGGGCATAATAGCGTGGGGAATAACAGGCTTTTAACATGGATGCCCTACATAAATTTGATCCTGGGCTATATCGATCAGCTGGCTTAATTCAGTACTGTCTGGACGGAACAGTCCGTTATCGACCTGCTGTTTAAAGTGGTAACCAAAGGCTCGGGCACGATTTTCCGGAGATACAGCCAAGGTGGTCAGGCGTAAAAACCAGAAACCGTTCATCTCGGCAACCGGTATTACATAGCCTTTATATTGCTTGTTTTTATGTTTGCTGAGTTGCTCAAGTGCATAGTTCGCTGAAAACAGGCTACCTGCAGGCAAGCGCACGCCATTCATCATTAAAGGCACCAGACTGATACAGGAATGATTGTCTCCCATATTCAGTTTTTCCATCATAATCGGTCGATTCTGGGCATCGACAAATATATTGATTTCACCCTGCCTTAATAGACGGTGATGGGCAATACGTAAAAAGAATTTTTCTGCCATAGGACAAGAGCCAACCTTGGGTTTCTCTGGCAAGGCACGACATTCGATCACCCCTGCGGCTGAGGCTGTTTGTGGCAGGATAATATCAGCAAGTAACTTGCAGATCAGGACACTTTCTTCCAGCTGTGCATATTGATAAACCGTTCTTAATCTGGCTTGAAAATCAACTTCCTGCTGCAAATACTGGGCAAAAGTCTCGTCAGGGTTCAAACGCATCAGACATTGCCGCACTTCGATATTGAGATCAAGGTTGCGCCATGTATCCAGTGCCAGACCATAGGAAGCTGATTGATTGAGAATATTCTTCAGGGCTCTGGTTTCATAATCTTCAAAAATCCGTAAGTCCTGAAAGCCCACCGGATCACGGGTCTGTGAAACAAATTCGGCAATTACCCGGGTCGCTTGTGTATAGCCACACCCCCGACGCTCGGTTTGATGGCTAAAGTGCTCATTCAGCATTTCTGTCAGCTTGGCAGAGAGCGGAGATAAATATGTTTTAAAAATCCTGACCACTTCATGATCGACTAAATCAGACATAAGCCCCCTACTGTTATCATGATTTAACACTCCCCGGCTTTATCTTGTTAAATCAAATCGTAGAGATTATTTAGCTTTAATAAAGTATTTTTATAGCCGTAAAGATGAATGTAAACCATTAACTTATAAAAATTTTATTTAATGTTTATTTAAAATGGCACCGTTGTCAACCACAAACAGGGCGGGTGAATTTGACCGTCAGAATCTGCCCTAAATAGTCAGTCCTGCCATAGAAGCAGCCCCATTTTTGCACTTCACCTGATTTGCACTTAAACTAGAAAAAAGCATTAAACATTTAATGTTTCAATCGCTATAACCACACGCTACAAAGATTCAGGACCCGGCTATGCATTATAAGATTCATGCAATTGACGTAAAAAATGCCTTAAAAAATTATATCTGGTTATTGGAAGATACGCAGCGCAAGGAAGCTGTTGCAATTGATCCGACCGAAGCTGAACTGGTTATAGATTTTTGTGCAGCACATCAACTGACCTTGAAGCAGGTCTGGCTGACACACTGGCATCCTGACCATACCGGCGGTGTACCCGGCTTGCTGGCCAGCCAGAATCTTCTGGTGTACGGACCACGCGATGAACTGAGCAAGGTTTCCTCAATCTCCAATCCATTACAAAATAACGATCATTTTTATTTTAATGACCTGAAAATTGAAATTATTGCCACCCCAGGTCACACTTTAGGCCATATCACTTACTTTATTGAAGAACTAGACAGTCTGTTTAGCGGTGATACCTTATTTGCAATGGGATGCGGCCGCTTGTTTGAAGGTACCCCCGAACAGATGTATCACTCATTAAACCGGCTTGCGGCTTTACCGATCCAGACCAAAGTATACTGTACGCATGAATATACTTTGGCCAATGGCGAGTTTGCCCTGACGGTAGAACCTCACAATGTTGCCTTGCAAGAACGTATGCGACAGGTCAAGGTATTAAGAGCTGCCGGACAAATGACCTTACCCAGTACCATTGAGCTGGAACTTGAGACCAATCCGTTTTTACGTACCGAAAGTGCCGAAGATTTCGCACGTATCCGCAGCCTGAAAGATCAGTTTTAATTATTGATTCAAATCCGGACAATTCATTTTCTACTTTTCTCTCAAGGTAGAAAATGAAATCATTTTTTACATTTATCATGAAATATTTATTTAAAAAATAATTTTAAAACAGGTGAAAAACAAAAAATTTTAATTTTTAAATTCAAATAGATACCAAATTATGAGATAAAATTCTACCTAGAAAAATTACGCTAATTTTACATTACTTACATGTGGCAAAATAATTCTATGCAATGCCCCTTTAAAAAAAATTATCTGGCCCTTATTAATAAATACATGTTCACAAGGAGATCTGTCATGAAAAACAGAGTTGTTAAAGCAAAAAACGTACTGGCATTCCGTATTTGGTTAGAAAAATTAGGATATTCCGTTAAAAATCTGACAGATAATCGTGGGTTTACCTTTAGCTTTAAAAAAGAATATGGTTTGGTGACTGGCGATCTTTCTGGTAACGCTTTAGCAATGCAGTTAGGTGAAGAATTCGAAGATCATTTAAAAGCCTAATGACAAAATTTCCTCAATATATGGATTCCAAAGGGATTTGGAATCCTTGATTTATACATCTCCTCTTCCTTTTCCCCCAGATTCAGATTTAATGCTGCATTTTCCAGTTAAATAAAATCTCAGGCTCTCCCCGGCTTCTCTCCAGAGCTGAGCAATAATTAAATATGCTTTGGGCATCCTAACGATAGTTACATTGCCTGCTATAGTTTCAGTGACTATTCACCCTTAGAATATCTGATCACGTCAAACCTGCCAGCGAATGGATAAAAACCTGTCAGCCAAAATGAATCATGTTGCAACTATCTGTGAAATGTCAGCAGTTCCTATTGGAACAAAACCGATTTCAAAGTATCATATGCCCCAGTCGAGGGATGCTGCGACGATTGATCGGCACTAAAGATCAATTTGCCAGGCTCGACGATCGGTTAGACCTTCGCTTTAACCAACAACGGCATCCGCGGACAGAATGATCCATACTATTTTTTTCTAGGAGATCCTGATGAACGCGGTGAATGCTTCATTTACAGATTATAAAGTTGCCGATATTTCCCTTGCTGACTACGGTCGTAAAGAGATCAAACTTGCTGAAGCAGAAATGCCAGCTTTGATCGGCTTGCGTAAGCGTTATTCAGCAGCTAAACCGCTTGCTGGTGCCAAGATTCTGGGTTGTATCCACATGACCATCCAGACTGCCGTGCTAATCGAAACTCTGGTTGAACTTGGTGCAGAAGTACGCTGGACTTCTTGTAACATCTTCTCGACCCAAGATCATGCTGCTGCTGCCATTGCTGCAAGCGGTGTTCCAGTGTTTGCCTGGAAAGGTGAAACAGAAGAAGAATATATGTGGTGTCTCGAACAGCAGATCAATGTAAATGGTCAGCCGTGGGATGCCAACATGATTCTGGATGATGGCGGTGACCTGACTGCACTTGTGCATGAAAAATACCCTGCTCTGCTTGAACGTATTCACGGTATTACCGAAGAAACCACAACAGGTGTTCAACGTCTGTTAGAGATGTGGAAAGAAGGTACCCTTAAAGTTCCGGCAATCAACGTCAATGACTCGATTACCAAATCAAAAAATGACAACAAGTACGGTTGCCGTCATTCATTAAACGATGCCATCAAACGTGCGACTGACATGTTACTTTCTGGCCGCCGTGCACTTGTCATCGGTTATGGTGACGTAGGTAAAGGTTCTGCACAATCTTTACGTCAGGAAGGCATGATCGTACGTGTCACTGAGGTTGACCCGATCTGTGCAATGCAGGCATGTATGGATGGCTACGAAGTTGTTTCTCCATATAAAAATGGTGTGCAAACTGGCAACAAAGAAGACATTAACCACGACCTACTTGGCAATACCGACCTTGTTGTGACAACGACTGGTAACTATCACGTCTGTGATGCAGCCATGCTGGATAGCTTAAAAGCAGGTGCGGTGGTATGTAACATCGGTCACTTTGATACTGAAATCGATACGGCTTACCTGCGTGGTTACAAATGGGTTGAAGTGAAGCCACAAGTACATCAGGTCTATCGTTCAGAAGATGAAAACAACTATTTGATCCTTTTATCTGAAGGTCGCCTGGTTAACCTTGGTAATGCAACAGGTCACCCTTCGCGTGTGATGGATGGTTCTTTTGCCAATCAGGTTTTAGGCCAGATGCATTTATTTGCCGAGAAGTTTGCTGACTTGCCAGCCGATCAAAAACAGGCTGCTATACGTGTTGAAGTACTTCCGAAGAAACTGGATGAAGAAGTTGCTGCAGCAATGGTTGTTGGTTTTGGTGGTGTGTTAACACAACTGACCCAGGAACAGGCAGATTATCTGGGTGTTCCTGTAGAAGGCCCGTTCAAATCTGACGCTTATAAATACTAAGAAAATCAGGGCAGACGTTTTACGGACTGCCCTTTTTTCTAAATTTTCCAGGCGATTTTAAAAAGGATTTGAAATGACAAAACGTGTTCCTATTTCTTTTGAGTTTTTCCCGCCAAAAACCGATGCAGGTGCGGAAAAGCTAAAAGTTGTTCATCAAGAATTACAACAGTTAAACCCCGAGTTTTTTTCAATTACCTATGGTGCAGGCGGCTCTACACGTGAACGCACTTTAGCTGCCATTCATGAATTTAATGGCAAGGGTACGCCGGTTGCACCGCACCTGTCCTGTATTGGTGACGATAAAGCCCGTATTGCCGAACTTCTGGATTTATATAAATCTCAGGGTATTGACCGTATTGTTGCATTGCGTGGTGACTTGCCGTCAGGTCAGGTGGGCCTGGGCGAATTGCCTTATGCACAGGATCTGGTGCGCTTTATCCGTGAACACACAGGCGATCACTTCCACATTGAAGTTGCCGCCTATCCTGAAATGCATCCGCAAGCTGATAGCTTTGATCTGGATATTCAGCGTTTTGTAGAGAAAGTCAATGCAGGCGCAAATGCCGGTATTACTCAATTTTTCTTCAATCCGGACGCATATTTCTATTTTATCGAACGGATTGCAAAAGCAGGCGTGAATATTCCTGTTGCACCGGGTATTATGCCCATCACCAATGCAAGTAACCTGATCCGCTTTGCAGATGGTACAGGTGCAGAAATTCCGCGCTGGATTCGTAAGCAACTGGCTGCTTATGGAGATGATAGCGAAAGCATCAAAGCTTTCGGTCACGAAGTTATTGTCAATCTTTGTGAACGTTTAATCGCTGGTGGTGCGCCAACCCTGCATTTTTATTCCATGAACCAAACCGAACCGACTCGACAACTCGTTGTTGATCTGGGTTTAAATTAATTTGTACGAGCACACCCCAAGCATGAACCGTTTTTATATCGAAACCGAATTAACAACTGGCAATACGATTGAATTAACAGAATCGGTTTTTCATCACTGGGTCCGTGTGCTTCGCGCAAAAGAGCAAGATCAAGCCATCTTTTTCAATGGAAAAGGTGGTGAATATGTCGTGACTCTCACACAAATCAATAAAAAAACAGCATTTGCTTCTGTAGACCAGTTTGAAGCGGCAGACCGTACAGCGCCATTCAAGGTGATTTTAGGCCAGGTCATGAGTAAAGGTGATCGTATGGATTATGCCATCCAGAAAGCCACCGAGCTTGGCGTGAGTACCATTCAGCTGCTGACCAGTGAACGTTGCGAAATGCGTTTAAAATACGACCGCGATCAAAAAAAGCTGGATCACTGGCAATCAGTCGCCATTGCTGCTTGTGAACAATGTGGCATGAATCGCATCCCGGTCATTCTCCCTCCGGTTGCATTGGCAGACTGGGTCAAATCCGAACTGCCTGCGGCGCGTTTCGTGCTGGCTCCCAACAAAGACCAGCAAAATGTACTGCTTGACTGCTCTCCTGACCTGGCTTTATTGATCGGCCCGGAAGGTGGCCTGAGCGAGGCAGAAATTAACACGGCCAATCAGCATCATTTTCAAAACTGGTGTATCGGCGAGCGCATTTTAAGAACTGAAACTGCTCCGGTGGTCGCCTTGTCGATTTTAAATTATCACTTTAGCTCCTAAACATGCGTCTGCATTGCTTTCCATTTTGTACAACGTTAATTTAAAAACAAAATTCGGCTGTGTTTACAAAAAAACAAAGACTGTGAACATAGATAAAAAATGAAAAGGATTATGCTTTATATGTTAGGAGTTCAGGAAAAAAGCTTGCCTCAGTTTATCTATACGGATCAAATCAGTTATCCGAATCATGTCCGCTTATTTGTCATAAGCGTGCTTTGTATTTGTCTGTTAGATTTTGCACTCTTTGGTGTTTTTTATTCCTTTGAATCCAACATTTTTACCCAATGGATGAGTTTAACCCTACTTATCCTGTTGATGTTTGCCGGTACCTGCCATTTTTTATTAAAGCGATATTCTTCCACACGCTATACTCACCGGACCCATCGCGTTTTCCAGCTGATCTGTTTTTTTACCGGTGTGCTGGTTGGGATCAATACCGTCATCATTAATCATTATTTGGAAACCGATGTTCCGCAACTGCTCGCTTCACATGTTTTAACCCTGACGGCATTGCTGCTAAATGCTTCTCACATCATTGCACTCACCTTTTTAACGCAACATATCCGCTATTTCTTTTTATTTTTTATCCCAAGTATTACGCCATTACTTATTTCCCAGCTATTACAGCAGGATCATCAACATACCCTGTTTTATTTGGCGTATTACTGTTCTTTTTTTGCAACGGTACTGTGTGCACATGCAACCTACAAGATTCATAAACGGCTTGGACTGGTACTGGAAAAAAACAAGCAGTTGATCGATGTTGCCGAACAGCACAATCAGTGGACAGATGAACTATGCCAGCAATTGCAACGAGAAGTTAACAAGTCCAAGGATATCGAGGCGCAGCTACAATTCAATAATCACCTGCTTGAACAGAAAGTCCGTGAACGTACCTTCGATCTGACCCAAATGAATGAAAGTCTGGAGGAACATCGCCAGAACTTGACCTTTGCCCATGAAACCGCCGGTATTCGGCCGTGGGACTGGAACCTTGAAAACCACACGGTCGGGATCACCAATGCCCATAGTCAGGCCGTTACCCGAAACTCGGCCAATCATTACGCCCTGCTGCACAAGATTATCCATCCTGAAGATATTGAAAGGGTAAAAAACACCCTCTACAGCCATTTGTGTGGACAAACCAAACGTTATGAGGAAACTTTCCGCATCAAGCGCCACAATGGTGAATGGACCTGGATTCATGATGTTGGTCAGGTCATTTTAAGAAATCCCAAAGATGGCACACCTTTGCGTATGGTGGGCATCCATCGTGATATTCATCAGGAAAGAAAGGATCAGGAACGCTTAAAGCTGGCTGCCAGTGTATTTGAACAGGCTTCCGAAGGTATTTTTATTCTGGATGAAAACTTTAACTATATTGAAGTCAATCCCAAATACGAAAAGTTAACCGGGCTGGACAAACAGGCCATCCTGAACAAGCAACTTTTTGAAATTACCAAGCAGAATAAACAGCATCATCATAATTTTCATCTTTCCATTATTGATACCCTACTGGAAGCAGAAGAATATGAAGGCGAATTTCAGGAAACCTATAGCTCGGAAAAGTCCTGTTTTTTATGGATGCATATCAATGCGGTTAAAGATGAACAGGACCGGGTGATTAACTATATCGGCATTGTTTCAGATCAGACCGAGCGTAAGCATCAGGAACAGCGCCTGTCTTATTTGACCAATTACGATACCCTAACTGACCTGCCCAACCGTTTTTATTACCAGCAACAGTTGCATCAGTATCTGGTCAATGAGCCTGCCATTCAACATCTGGCGGTGATCCGGCTAAATATCGACCGCTTCCGTGCGCTCAATGAAATTATCAGTAACAAAGCCGGCAACGAACTCTTGAAACAGGTTGCACAGCGGCTCAGGATTAGCAATATCGATGCCTTACTGGTGGCCCACCTCAGTGCCGATGATTTTGCCATCATTTATGAAATGTCGCATCTACATCCGCCTATTCATCAATTGTGCAACAATATTGTCGAAACCTTGAGTAAAGCCTTTTACATTGCCGATCAGGAATATTTTGTCAGCATCTCGATTGGGGTCGCCATTTATCCGGAACATGGCCGTCAGGTGGATAATTTAAATACCCATGCAGAACAGGCCCTGAATGAAGCCAAGCGCCTAGGCGGCAATACCATCCACTATTATTCCAATGAAAGGGCCAATTTTGTTGCGAAATATAGTGATCTGGAACTGGACCTCAGAAAAGCGATCCAGAACAAGGAACTGGTGGTTTACTATCAACCCAAGATCAGCATCCAGACACAGCAGGTCAATGGCTTTGAAGCCCTGATTCGCTGGAAACATCCGACAAAAGGCTTAATTATGCCAAGCATATTTATTCCTTTAGCAGAAAGTACCAGTTTAATTTCCGATATAGGCCAATTTGTCTTGCACGAAGCCGCCAAACAGTTACAGGCCTGGCAAGCACTAGGTTTTTCCAATATTAATATCGCCGTCAATATTGTTGCCCAGCAGATTTTACGTGGCCAGTTATTACATGATATCGATGAAGTCCTGACCAGCTATGGAATCTCAGGTAAAAATCTGGAACTGGAAATTACCGAATCTGCCTTTCTGGAGAATACGGAAAGTGTAAAAACCATCCTCAATGCCTTGAAAAAGCGTGAAATTTCAATTGCTCTGGATGACTTTGGTACCGGCTATTCATCTCTGGCCTACCTCACCGAATATCCTATTGATATTTTAAAGATTGACCGCGCATTTATTTTAAAAATTGGTGATCCAAAACAGGATGCAATCGTTAATGCCATGATCGCCATGGGCAAAACCATTGGCCTAAAAGTCGTGGCTGAAGGTGTGGAAACAGAACAGCAACGTGATTATTTGAAACGGCAAAATTGCGATATATTGCAGGGTTACCTGTTCTCCAAGCCATTGACTGCAACAGGTGCTACTGAATACCTGCAACAGCATCTTCACCTGTCAACCGCAGGATATTCCATTTAACCGTCAATTTTCAGCGTTTTAGCTCTTTCTCTAACGCTGAAGAACGACTGTGAACAGCTTCATGGTTCAGTGAAAATAAGCTTTTTTGACTGTGCGAAAGCATGAACTAGTGCTATATTCTTGTGCACTTATCTTAATATAGTAATTGGACTTGTAGATGTCTGATTATTATCGGAACAAATGAGACTCAGATGGACGATCAATCTTTAAAACAAGCCGCTTTGTATTACCATGAATTTCCAACCCCGGGAAAAATCAGTGTGACACCAAACAAGCAGCTCGTTAACCAACGAGATTTAGCGCTTGCGTATTCCCCTGGTGTTGCAGCTCCATGTCTAGAAATTGAACGGGACCCTTCTACTGCTGCAAAATATACAGCACGAGGTAATCTGGTCGCCGTCGTGAGTAATGGTACAGCCGTGCTTGGTTTGGGAAATATTGGTCCTCTTGCTTCTAAGCCGGTGATGGAAGGTAAAGGCGTTCTATTTAAGAAATTTGCTGGTGTAGATGTCTTCGATATCGAAATTGATGAAAATGATCCAGACAAGATCGTCGATATTGTTGCTGCGCTAGAGCCAACATTTGGCGGGATCAACCTTGAAGATATCAAGGCACCGGAATGCTTCTATATTGAAAAGAAACTTCGTGAACGCATGAAAATTCCGGTATTCCATGATGACCAGCATGGAACCAGTATTATTGTCGGTTCAGCTTTACTAAATGCATTGCAGATTGTAAATAAAAAAATTGATGAAATTAAAATCGTTGCCTCAGGTGCAGGCGCCGCTGCGCTTTCTTGCCTCGACTTACTCTGTGCTTTGGGTGTAAACAAGCAAAATATCATTGTTGCCGACTCTCGCGGCCTGCTGAATACAGCACGTGAAGGTCTGGATGAATCGAAAAAACGCTACGTTCAGGACATTCAGGCCAGCCAGCTGCATGAAGTGATGGCAGGTGCAGACATGTTCCTTGGCCTTTCAGCAGCAGGAATCCTAACCAAAGACATGGTGAAGGAAATGGCGGAGAATCCGATCATTTTTGCACTGGCCAACCCTGATCCGGAAATCTTGCCTGAACATGCCCATGAAGTGCGTCCAGATGCGATTATGGCAACGGGCCGTTCTGACTATCCAAACCAGGTCAATAACGCACTTTGCTTCCCTTATATCTTCCGTGGTGCGCTGGATGTAGGCGCGACAACCATTAACGAAGAAATGAAGATCGCCTGTGTTCACGCCATTGCGCGTATGGCACATGTCGAAGCAGATGCAGCAACCTATGGAGAAAAATCAGCTTCATTTGGTCGTGACTACCTGATTCCGCGTCCACTTGATCAACGCCTGATTCTGGAAATTGCACCAGCGGTTGCCAAAGCAGCTATGGATTCGGGGGTCGCAACCCGTCCAATCGAAGACTTCTCTGCATATCGTCAGCGTCTTTCCGAGTTCGTTTATAACTCTGCTTTCCTGATGAAGCCGATCTTTGCACAGGCAAAAACCGATCCTAAACGCATTGCCTATGCAGAAGGCGAAGATCTGCGTGTATTACGTGCTGTCCAGATTGCGGTAGATGAAGGTCTGGCAAAACCGATTCTGGTTGGTCGTACCGCCGTGATCGAAGAAAATATCAAAAAGCTCGGTTTACGTTTGCAACATGGTGTCAATATTGAAATCGTCGATCAGGAAAAAAATCCTCTGTACGACGAGTTCTCTAAAGAATACCATCAAATTATGCAACGTAAGGGTGTGACTGTTGAATATGCCCAACGTGAAGCTCGCCGCCGCTCTACCCTGATCGCAGCCATGCTGGTGAAGTTTGGTAAAGCTGACGGTATGTTATGTGGTACCTATTCAAGCTACGATATTCACTTGGACTTCGTGAAAAATATCATTGGCTTGAAAGAAGGCCGCAGCACATTCTTTACCTTGAACGCATTGATGCTGGAAGACCGCAATTTATTTATCGCCGATACGTATGTCAATACTAACCCTACGGCCGCCCAGCTTGCTGAAATGACCATTTTGGCAGCTGAAGAAGTCCGCCGTTTTGGTATTACACCACGCGTGGCCCTGCTTTCTCACTCGAGTTTCGGTAGCGATCAAACCGATCCGAGCGCGCAAAAAATGCGTGAAGTTTACCGTTTGTTATCTGAACAGGCGCCTGAACTTGAAGTTGAAGGTGAAATGCATGGCGATGCAGCACTGGATGAAAATATCCGACACTTTGCCTTCCCGAATTCACGTTTTAAAGGGTCAGCAAACCTGTTAATCATGCCTAACCTGGATGCAGCAAACATCTCTTTCAACCTGTTAAAAGCCACCTCTGGTAATAATGTGACCATTGGTCCAATTTTACTTGGTGCGGCAAAACCTGTTCATATTCTGACACCTACAGCAACGACTCGTCGTCTGGTCAATATGACAGCATTAACGGTTGCTGAAATCCAGCAAAGCCAGAACTAAAGTTCACCACAAAAAAGCTTTTCTGCAAAAGCTTCTTTGAGCGCTTGAGAAAACCTCTATTCTGTAGCATGATTGTGTGAAGAATAGAGGTTTTTTCATGCAAGTTTATTTAGTAGGCGGTGCAGTCCGGGATCACTTACTCGGCTACCCCTATCACGAAAAAGATTATGTGGTGGTTGGAGCAACACCAGAACAATTATTGGCTGAAGGTTATCAACCTGTCGGTAAGGATTTTCCTGTATTTTTACATCCAAAAACAAAAGAAGAATACGCACTCGCACGCACCGAACGTAAATCTGGTGTAGGTTATCATGGCTTCCAGTTCTTTACAGATCGCAGTGTCACACTAGAAGATGACCTGATCCGCCGTGACCTGACCATCAATGCCATGGCCATGGATGAAACCGGAAAAATTTATGATCCTTATGGGGGTCAACAGGATCTGGAACACAAAATCCTGCGTCATGTTTCCGACGCTTTTACCGAAGATCCATTACGTGTACTCCGTGTAGCGCGATTTGCTGCCCGTTATGCACCTTACGGGTTCTCAGTGGCCGATGAAACCCTGCAACTGATGCAAACAATTGCCCGATCAGGAGAATTAAGTGCGCTCACTCCGGAACGTGTCTGGAAAGAAACCTCGCGTGCCTTGATGGAAACGCATGCCGATGTTTATTTTCAGGTTCTGAAAGCATGTGATGCCCTGGAAGTCCTATTTCCAGAAATCAACGCATTATTCGGCATTCCTCAACGCCCGGAATATCATCCTGAGATCGATTGCGGTGTGCATACCCTGATGGCGCTTAAACAGGCCTGCCTTGCAGACTATGCCCTTGAAGTGCGTTTTGCCGTACTGGTTCATGATCTGGGTAAGGCCCTCACCCCGGTTGAGGAGCTACCACGACACATCATGCATGAAGAACGAGGAATCCAGCCTGTTACTCAAATTTGTGACCGTCTGAAGGTTCCGGCTGCGCTGAAGAGTCTGGCCCTGATTGTATGTAAGGAACATTTAAAATGCCATCAGGCAAAAAACCTGAAACCCGGTACTTTATGGCGTCTGTTACAACGTCTGGATGTACTGCGTCGACCGGAAAAAGTAGAAGCTTTTGTGCAGGCCTGTGAATGTGATGCCAAAGGCCGTTTAGGTCTGGAACAACGTCCTTATCCGCAAGCGCAATATATGTTAGATGCAATGCAAATCGTCAGAAATATCCGTGCGCAGGATTTACCTGAACATGTGACCGGCCCGGAAATTGGTGAAATGCTGATTCAGTATCGAATTGAAGCACTGGCAAAGTTTAAGGAACAACACATTAACTGATTAATTTTTAAGTAAATAAGTTGTTTTGCTAGTATTTTTTGATCACTTTGTGCCAAAAAGACTATTAATCAAGCAAACGATTAATTTTATTTACTATTGTTGTTGACGCATCTGCTTTTCATGCCTAAAATGCGCATCAGATTCTCCAATAGCTCAGTCGGTAGAGCGACGGACTGTTAATCCGCAGGTCCCTGGTTCGAGCCCAGGTTGGAGAGCCAATCTACTATTCTCCCATAGCTCAGTCGGTAGAGCGACGGACTGTTAATCCGCAGGTCCCTGGTTCGAGCCCAGGTGGGAGAGCCAAGATTCTAAAAAGCCCAGATTATTGATCTGGGCTTTTTTTATGGGGGTATATAGCTACATCCATAGCACAGATATAAAAAAAACCCCTGTTTGCTCAGAGGTTTTTATGTTCAGCTTAAGCAGGTACTTTCGCCGGTACCCCACTATGGAAACGGAAAGTATCATCCGGACTTAAAATCAGATTTTTCTCCACTTCACGGATATGCCTGATCCGCTGCTGAATATCTTCTTCCGGGTCTTTGAGTTTTGCAGATTTTGCGACATCCAGTGCCAAGGCCAGATAGTCCTCAAAATGACGAGATTCAGACTTAAGCAAATAACGGTAGTAACGCCCCAGCTCATCATCTACAATCGGTGCCAGCGCATAGAAACGCTCACATGAGCGTGCTTCGACAAATGCACCAATAATCATCACATCAATCAGGGCTTCCGGTTCATAAGTCCGGATTTCTTTACGCAACTCACCTGCATAACGCCCTGCACTCAACCCTTTCCACTCCTGACCACGTTTATTCATGAATTGCAACACCTGCTCATAATGCAGCATCTCTTCACGAACCAGTTGTGCCAACTTGACCTGTAAATCGGTAAAAAAACTATAGCGGAACATCAGATTCATGGCCGTTCCGGCAGCTTTTTTCTCACAATTGGCATGGTCCTGCATCAGAATGTCCAGATTGTTCAGCGCTTCATCCAGCCATGCCTGAGGAGTGGTACAACCTAAAAACGCAATAACAGGTTGCATTAACTCATCGTAATCTATACTACTCATTTTTATCTCGCAGCAGCCTCAATCGCTGCCTTCATATCTTTTACCGCTTGAGCAAGGCCCACAAATACACTTTCTGCAATAATCGAATGTCCGATGTTTAGCTCATGGATTTGGGGAATCGCAGCAATCGCAGCCACATTATTCAGGTTTAAACCATGACCGGCATTGACCACCAGACCTTTGGCTGCAGCATATTCGGCAGCCTTGATAATACGCACCAACTCAGCCTGTTGCTGCTCATCGGTTTCAGCATCCGCATAAGCACCCGTATGAATCTCGATGGTAGGTGCACCACAGGCGACTGCAGCATCAATCTGTGCAAGATCAGCATCAATAAATAATGATACATCACTGCCAATTGCAGTAAGTGCCCGTGTAGCCGCCTGTACTTTTTTAAAGTGTCCTACCACATCCAGACCACCTTCGGTAGTCACTTCCTGACGACGCTCAGGCACAAAACAGACATGCTGTGGCTGGATTTCCTTGGCAAACTCAACCATTTCATCTGTCACAGCCAGTTCCAGATTCATACGTGTTTGCAATAATGGTCGCATACGACGCACATCATCATCCTGTATATGGCGACGATCTTCACGTAAATGCAAGGTAATCCCCTCTGCACCCGCCTGTTCACAAACCAGGGCAGCCTGAACCGGATCAGGGTAAGTTGTACCACGTGCCTGTCTCAATGTTGCAACATGATCGATGTTTACACCCAAGATTGCAGCCATAAAAAATATCCTATCGTTTTCGTCCCGAATAATGATGTCAAATACATCCGGAAGATCAAGTTTGTGTACTCTGGATCCAGAGTTGACGGCTTTTTAAAGGCCGGTCACCCAATAATGAACTAATCATTTGGCGATATAGTTTACCTAATAACTGTAATTGTTCGTGAGAAAAATCCCGTCCATCTTCATAGTTTTGCATCGCAGCAATCAGCGAACCGGAAAGTGTCGAACGTGATGCTGCTTGTGCAACCGGCAAAAAGCCATCATTCAACTGAAACAGGTAATGCCGAACAGGCAGGATCTCCTGCTGATTGGCATCAACAGAAAAATCAATGGCATAGCCCAACTCTTGCAATAAAACATGCTCGAATTGGCGCAGGATTTGCCGCAAAAACAAAGCGGCCTGTTCATGTGAGGCAAGTTGTTGTAATTGCAACAAGGTCAACTGATATTGCTGGAAAGTTTGCGGCATGGCTTCTTCAAGCGGACAAAGGCGCAACACGATTTCATTTAAATAAAAGCCAGCAAAAAATGCATCACCATGAAAGAAAACAGGCTGGTTCAGGATTTCGAGTTTAGTGAAGTTTTTAAGCTCGGACTTACCAGTGGCTTGTAAACAGACCGGCTGATACTGCGGTGGCGGAATCTGTCTTAAGATTCCATCCACCCGACCATATTCTTGCGTAAATAAATGCACGATATGGCTTTTTTCACGATATTTACGATGATGAATCAAATAGCCATGCAAGACTTCATTACGCATCATGGGATGATATTAGTCCTTTTTCTTTTCATCCTTTTCATCATCACCATCAGGAATCACGGCACCCACTACAGCAGCCGTTCCTTTTACAACACCTTTGGTGGTCTTATAAGCGACTTTAACAGGTACCGTTACCAGCTTATGTACACAACCTTGCAACATCAAAATACACGACACAACTGCCAATACACGGATTGTTGTTTTCATACCGGTTCCCATTCTTAAATATCGCTATAACCCAAGCTTTTCAGTGCACGCTCATCATCAGACCAGCCGCCCTTCACTTTTACCCAAAGTGTCAGCATGATCTTCTGTTCAAACATTTTTTCCATGTCTGCACGTGCATCCATCCCGATACTTTTCAGCTTCGCACCTTTATCGCCAATCACAATGGCTTTTTGCCCTTGGCGCTCAACAAAGATGGTTGCATCAATATAGGTACAAGGTGGCTTTAAACGACCGGTTTTTTCATTGACAGTCGCTTCTTCTGTTTTGAAAGATTCGATCTGTACCGTCAAATCGTATGGCAGTTCCTCACCCAGCTGACGCATGATTTTCTCACGAATAATTTCACTCGCAAGGAAGCGTTCAGAACGATCGGTAATCTGGTCCAGTGAATATAATGGCGGCTGATATGGCAGGTACTTTTCAATCGTATCACGCAAGTGTTCAAGATTGGCACCACGCAAGGCAGATACAGGAACGATTTCGGCAAAGTTCATTAACTTGGCACGCTCCTGGATCAAAGGCAAGGCTTCGTTCTTGTTCTCGAAAGTATCCAGCTTGTTGATCACCAGAATCACTGGCATATCTGCATTTTTCAGCTTTTCCAGAACCAGCTCATCATTTTGAGTCCACTTCTGAGCATCTACCACAAACAGCACCAGATTCACATCACGCAATGCCGAGTGCGCAGCACGGTTCATCATTTTATTGATGGCACGGACTTCTTTCTTATGCATCCCCGGCGTATCCACAAATACCGCCTGAGATTTTTCACGCGAATCAATGCCGACAATCTTGTGACGTGTGGTTTGTGGCTTACGCGAAGTAATTGATAATTTCTGACCCAATAAATGGTTCATCAAGGTCGACTTACCAACGTTCGGGCGACCTACAATCGCAACAAAACCGCTTTTAAAATCTGAAGGAATCGTGGTTCCTTGAGAACTAAAAAATTGATCAATCAGGTTATTGCCATCGTGCTGCTCAGCGGCCTCTGGCGTATTTTCATTTGAATGGGACATCAGGTTATTGCTCCAATAATTTTAAAATCTCTGCCGCTGCCGTTTGTTCGGCAAAACGACGACTTGAGCCCTCGCCTTGAATTTTTGGCAATCCATCAACCAGACATTCCACCTTGAAATGCTGATTTGGCGCATCGCCCTGAATATCTACAACCTCGTAAACTGGGAGAGGTTTTTTACGTGCTTGTAAATACTCTTGTAAACGTGATTTCGGGTCTTTCAGTTGATCTGTCGGTTCGATATGATCAAGATATGGTTCATACCATTTTAGCACAATGCGTTCCAACAGGTTGAGATCATTGCTGTCTAAATAAATCGCACCAATAATTGCCTCTACTGTATCTGCCAAAATCGATTCCCGGTGATGGCCACCCGATTTTAGCTCGCCAGTGCTTAAAATTAATGACCGACTCAGCTGTAAATCATTTGCGATTTTTCCCAATGCTTCCTGTCGCACCAGCGTTGCCCGCATACGCGTCAAGCGCCCCTCATTTTCAAGAGGATAAGCATGGTACAAATAATTCGCAACGATCATTCCCAATAATGAATCGCCTAGAAATTCTAGGCGTTCATAATTGTGTTTATGGCTCACAGAGCGATGGGTCAATGCCAGTTTCAACAAGTCAATCTGTTTAAACTGGTGACCAATTCGCCCTTGCAGCCGCGTATCATTGAGCTTGTTTTGCAGATTTTTGGTCAAAAGTCTTCTCAAAGGTCATAACTAGACTAATATTTAGCATGAAAGGCTTACGGATTTCATACTTCTTTACCACGACAAGATCATCTTTATAAGTCACTTGCGCAATATCCTTAAAATGCAGATCACGGATACCGTTCATATCAAAACGTTGATCCATCTGGGAAGCAAATTTACTCGGTGTAATATCTGCCGGACTGTCTTTTAACAGGCTTTCAATCTGATTATTAATCAGCTTGTCATCCCAGTATGCTGGCCAGATCGCAATTGCCGCCTTCACGGCAACTGCAAACAAAACCACCCCAAATAAAATTGCAATATACGAAGTCCCAAGTTGAGATTTACGCATCTTTATATTTCCTTTATGTTTTTATCAGTCAATCTTACCATTTCGGTTGAAACTTGGAAGATTAAAGCCTGGCTCTTTATGCATCCATATATAAAAAGCACGGCCTGTTAAGTTCGCTTCTGGTACAAAGCCCCAGAAACGACTGTCTGCACTCTGGTCACGGTTATCACCCATTGCAAAGTACTGTCCTTCCGGCACAGTCACTTCCCAATCTTGCCCATTGCTCTGAATAAAGACATCATTGGCTTTGGCCACAAATGGAACCAGGGCTTCTGCCCCTTTTAGCTGGGCAAACTGGAATTGCTCAACCAGCGGGTTACGCCCTTCCAGATAACGGATCAAATGCTGGTGTTCACCCAAGGTTTCTTTAAAATACAAAGCTGTTGGCGTATCTTGCTGGTCTTTTTCACGCGAGAACTGGGTCGCAACCTTTGCAATCTGCTGACCATTAATGGTTAACTCACCCGCTTTAAACTGGATATGGTCACCCGGCAACCCGACGACACGCTTGATATAGCTAATCGTAGGCTGTGGCGGATAACGGAATACGATCACTTCGCCACGCTTAGGCTCGCCGACATTGACCACTTTAGTGTTCACTACAGGAAGACGCAAACCATAATCAAATTTATTGACCAGAATAAAATCACCTGTCTCCAGGGTCGGTACCATCGAGTCAGAAGGAATATTAAACGGTTCATATAAGAAAGAACGCAGAATCAGTACGACCGCCAGAACTGGCCAAAAATCATATGCCCATGTGATCAGAAAATTTTCCTGATTCCGTCCTTTGGTTGCACGTTGTTTGAACACCAACTTATCAAGCAACCACACCAAAAAGAAAATTAGTGTTGCCGGTACCAGAATCAAATTAAAATCAAAATCCACAAACCCTCTCTTGCAGTCTCACTGCCCGTCTTCTGGCCGGATAAAATACTTTATCCGGCCTCATTTCTTTATCTATCGACTTTTAATACAGCCAGGAACGCTTCTTGTGGAATTTCAACACTTCCCACCTGCTTCATACGTTTCTTACCTTCTTTCTGCTTCGCAAGAAGTTTCTTCTTACGTGAAACGTCACCACCATAACATTTGGCCAGTACGTTTTTACGCATGGCTTTTACGGTAGAACGGGCAATGATCTGTGCACCGATTGCTGCCTGAATCGCCACATCATACATTTGACGCGGAATAAGGTCTTTCATTTTCTCGACCAGTGCAATACCACGATGGCGCGCATCCTGACGGTGGCAAATCATAGCCAAGGCATCGACCTTCTCGCTATTAATTAATACATCTACCTTAACCAGAGCTGAACTTTCAAAACGGACAAAGTTATAGTCGAGTGATGCAAAGCCACGCGAACATGATTTTAATTTGTCAAAGAAGTCCATGACCACTTCTGCCATTGGAATTTCAAAAGTGACAGAAACCTGATTCCCCAGGAATTTCATGTCTTTTTGCACACCACGGCGCTCGATACATAAAGTCATGACATTACCAAGATACTCTTGCGGCACAAGAATATGGCACTCGGCAATCGGTTCACGCAGGTCTTCAACCGTAGAGCCATCCGGCATTTTTGATGGGCTGTCGATATAAATGATATCGCCTTTCTTGGTCAGGGCTTCATAAATAACGGTCGGTGCTGAACTGATCAGATCCAGGTCATACTCACGTTCCAAACGCTCTTGTACAATCTCCATGTGTAGCATTCCCAAGAAGCCACAACGGAAACCAAAGCCTAATGCATCTGAACTTTCCGGTTCAAAGAATAAAGCTGAATCGTTAATTTGTAATTTTTGTAGCGCCTCACGGAACGGTTCAAAATCGCTTGAATCGATCGGGAAAAGTCCGGCATAAACCTGCGGTTTGACCTTTTTAAAACCTGGTAAGGTCTGTACTTCAGGCGTCGATGCAAGCGTAATGGTATCACCGACTGGCGCACCAAAAATATCTTTAATACCTGCAATCACAAAGCCGACTTCACCTGCTTCGAGGATATCCGTTTCGGTATGTTTCGGGTTAAACACCCCAACCGAAGTTACCGGATGGGTCTGGCCTGTTGACTTGACCAGCATCTTGTCGCCCTTGCGGATACGACCTTGCTTGATACGGACAAGAGAAACAACTCCTAAATAGTTATCAAACCACGAGTCAATAATCAGGGCCTGCAGGGATGCATCACGGTCACCTTCAGGTGCCGGAATAACATCTACAAGACGCTCCAGAACACCTTCAACACCTAAACCTGTTTTTGCAGAACAGGTGGGTGCATCTGTTGCTTCGATCCCGATAATTTCTTCAATTTCATGGATCACGCGCTCAGGTTCTGCCTGAGGCAAGTCAATCTTGTTCAAGATAGGAAGAACTTCCAGCCCCTGCTCGATTGCGGTATAGCAGTTTGCTACCGACTGAGCTTCAACCCCTTGTGCAGCATCAACAACCAGTAATGCTCCCTCACAAGCTGCCAAAGAGCGTGATACTTCATAGGAGAAGTCAACGTGTCCCGGTGTATCAATGAAGTTTAGTTGATATTCCTGACCATTCGGATGGGTGTAATACAACGTCACCGAAGCGGCTTTGATTGTAATCCCACGCTCACGCTCAAGCTCCATAGAGTCTAATACTTGAGCTTGCATCTCACGATCTTGTAAACCACCACACATCTGAATGAAACGGTCAGCCAGAGTTGACTTACCATGGTCAATATGTGCAATGATCGAGAAATTGCGTATATTTTTGATATCTACGGATTTTTTAGCTTGCGCCATGGGTTACCTTAAGAAAATAGAACGCCCTATACTTATAAAAAGTAATGAGCCAAAGCGGTTTAATAAAATTGTTGGCGATTATAACAGAAGGTCGTTATGAAGACGAAAGAAATTTACAGCGAGACATCTCTTTCAGTATGGTTTTGTTTCTCTATCCGCCGATCTTAAAATAACGTCAATCTAAACTGCAAAAGAGTCCCCTCTCTTTCAGTCACCGACTGGATTTGTTGAAATTTTAATTTGTGTAAAAGACCTTTTGACTTATTGTTTTGTTCCATGACCTGAGCATCTATATGCCGGATTTTCCGGTCAAACAGCAGCTCATTTCCAATCAGGTTCAACATTGCCGTCAGTGCCTCAAGCATATAACCGTATCCCCAATAGTCCGGATGCAAGTCATACCCGATCATTACACAATAATCGCCAGCTTCTTCAAGAATACGGTTAACTCCACAGCTACCTATCATTTCACCCGTTTTTAAGCGTATCGCATAACGAAAACCAGAAGCTGAATGATAGCGCTGCTGCATGCGCTGAATAAGTGCAACAGCCTGCTCAATATCCGTAAAGGCAACCAGATCATAAAACTCGAGCACCTGTGCATTTGAAAACAGTTCAAGCACAAATGCCGCATCTTCCCGCTCGAAACTGTTTAAAATCAGACGTTTTGTTTGTAATATCTTTAAAGGCTGCATTGTGCTCTCACCACGTTGCCCGATCATGCTTTAGGGCTAGGTAAAATAAGTCACACTAAAATCCATGGGATTTAAATCACCAGCAATCGGTTGATAAGCTTGGGTAAAACTTGGAGACATCCGTTTTGGCCGTCCGGTTTCGATTTCAATACAGGCCCATTTGGTATTTGCAACAAACAGTACACTCTGGTCTTTGGGACGATAAAATACATATTGGCGGAAAGAATACAGTGCATTAATATCATCCAGCCATGTCCGCAAAATAATTTCCTCACCTTGCAAGGCTGCTTTACGATATTGCACATGGTGCTCGACGGCGACCATGGCATGCTTGAGCTCCAGATATTGGGCCAGCCCCAAGCCCAGCTTTTCAACATGAGCCGCAGCAACATCCTGCATCCACTGGACATACATGACATTATTGGCATGCCCCAGCACATCAATATGCTCGGGCTGAACTTGTATTTTTAAATCAAAAATCGTACTCATAATCTTGCTTATTTCATTTCTTCAATCAAAGTTCAGCTATATACACTAGTCTAAACCCATCCATATTACAAAATAAAAACCACCCTGTTTCAGGGTGGTTTGTAGATATCATTTACCCGTATTAAGGCAAACGTAGCCCAAGAATGGCACGTTGACCCTGACGAATGATTGCAACGCGTGCAACACTGTTTTTAGGTAAGCCAGCTACAGTTTTAGCAAACATCTGGCTGTTAGTGATCGGAGTACCATTAACCTGCACAATCACATCACCAGCCACCAGATTCGACAATGAAGCCAGACCGCCACGCTTGACATCCTGGATTAAAATACCACCACGAACATCCAGACGCGCCTGTTCGGTTGGCGTCAGGTCACGGATACTCATTCCCAAGCCACTGGTCGGGTTGTTTTTATCTTTGGTCGCTGCAGTATCGTCAGGTGCAGTACCCAGCGTAGCCGCGATGGTACGTATCTTATCATCACGTAAAATTTCCAGATTTACGGTCTGGTTCGGTGCAATACGGTTGAGTGTATAAAGCAAATCACTGGTACGTAAAATAGAAGCACCATTAGCCTTCATAATCACATCGCCTGACTTCAGCCCTGCTTTTTCAGCAGGCGATTTTGGCGCTACCTGGGTAATTAATGAGCCTTCCGGTTTTGGTAATTTATAAGCTTCAGCCAGATTGCGGTCGATGTCTTGTAGCATGATCCCCAAATACGAACGTGTGACTTTACCGTTTGTTTTTAGCTGCTGTACCACATCCATCGCGACATCAATTGGAATCGAGAATGACAGGCCCATATAACCGCCGGTACCACTAAAGATCCGCGAGTTGACACCTACCACTTCACCACGCTGGTTGAATAGCGGCCCACCCGAGTTACCCGGATTGAGTGCAGCATCGGTCTGGATAAACGGCACCGAAGTCTCACCGCTCATATTACGCGATTTTGCACTGACGATCCCTGCTGAGGCCGAGTAGTCAAAACCAAATGGCGAGCCGATAGCCAGCACCGGTTCCCCTACCCGTAACTGATTTACATTACCAATTTTCAATTCAGGGAAATTGCTGCCATTTACTTTTAATAAGGCAATATCAGTACGCTCATCACTGCCGACCAAAGTTGCGTCCAGCTCACGGCGGTCATTCAGGGTAATACTGATCCGTGAAGCATCTTCAATCACATGGCGGTTGGTCAATAGATAGCCATCCTTACCAATAAAGAACGCGCTACCATATGCAGTCTTTTCCTGAGGCCCCTGCTGCTGCGGAATAATGACCTGATTGCCAAAGAAACGACGCAAAATTTCAGGAACCTGTTGCTGCAATAACTCTTCCTGGGTCATTTTCTTTACAACGTTGACACTCACGACAGCAGGACTGACCTGCTCGACGAGGTTTGAAAAATCCACTGGCGAAGCAGCGTTGACTTGTGCAGCTGCCATCGTAAATACCGCAGCATACATTCCTTGTTGTAAATAGCGACTTTTCATGAAGCAAGAACCTACATACTGATGATTAAAATAAAGTTATGGTTTATGTTTTTAGCATAAGCCTATCATTCTTTTCGTAAAAAAATGTTTATATCTTCAATGCATACAACGAAATAGAATGATCAAATGTGTATAAATCATGGAGATTTTCCATACCATCACATTACCGGTACGGTTTTAGCGTGCACAGCTTAAGCATAGATTAAAACCATGTACCCAAACGTAATCGCTTTTTGATGACATCAGACAAATCAAAAAATAATCGGTGAATAAATATCGTTCGCTAAAAATTCGCTCAATTCCAGGCAGATTGGCCCTTGCCTTTTTGACAAAAAAGCGGTGTCATTAGCAAACGTTTAAAACTGAAGCAGATCGACATGCCTGATTTAAAAACAATTCACCATTTTGATGTGATTATTGTGGGCAGTGGTGGTGCAGGTTTAAGCCTTGCACTCTCTTTACCAAGTCATTACAACATTGCAATATTGGCCAAGGCCGCACTGACGGAAGCCAGTACCTTTTATGCCCAAGGCGGTGTTGCTGCAGTCTTAGACGAAACTGACTCCATTCAACAACATATTAATGACACCATGATTGCAGGCGGTCATCTGTGTGAACTGGAAGCAGTCAAGCATACGGTTGAAGGCGGTAAACCGTCGGTCGATTTCCTGCTCAAGCAAGGCGTGCAATTTACTTTAGATGATGATGAGCAATTACACCTGACCCGTGAAGGCGGTCATTCTCAGCGCCGTATCATTCACTCTGCCGATGCAACCGGTAAGGCCATTTCAACCACCTTGGTTGAACGCGCCAAAGAACGCGAAAATATTACGATTTTTGAAAACTATATTGCCATTGACCTGATTACCCTGCATAAGCTTGGACATCACAATCAGGCCAATCGTGCGATCGGCCTCTATGCTTTAGATGAAGCTGCCGAACAGGTGCATACTTTCCTGGCTCCCTTTACAGCACTTGCCTGTGGCGGTGCCATGAAAGCCTATCTGTATACCTCAAACCCGGATATTGCCACAGGTGATGGCATTGCCATGGCCTATCGTGCCGGTTGCCGTGTGGCCAATATGGAGTTTAACCAGTTCCATCCGACCTGTTTATACCATCCCAAAGCCCGTTCTTTCTTAATTACCGAAGCGATGCGTGGTGAAGGTGCTTATTTGCGCCTGCCAGATGGCGAGCGTTTCATGCTGCGTTTTGATGAACGTGCTGAACTTGCTCCCCGTGACATTGTGGCTCGTACTATTGACCATGAAATCAAGCGTCTCGGAATTCGTCATGTCTGGCTAGACATTACCCATAAATCGCCAGAGTTTATTACCGAGCACTTCCCGACCCTTTATGCCCGTTTGCTTGAACTTGGCATTGATATCACCAAAGATATGATTCCTGTGGTGCCAGCAGCACACTATACCTGTGGCGGTGTTGTGGTCGATGAACATAGCCAGACTGACTTAGATGGCTTATATGCCATTGGTGAGACGTCTTATACAGGTCTGCATGGCGCCAACCGTATGGCCAGTAACTCACTCCTTGAATGCTTTGTTTATGGCATGAGCGCCGCAGAACATATCCAGCAGCAGTTTGATGCCGAGTTTAAATTCCCTGATGTTCCAACCTGGGATGAAACGCAAGTCACCGATGCCGATGAAGATGTGGTGATTCTGCAAAACTGGGACGAGCTACGTTCGACTATGTGGAACTATGTGGGGATTGTGCGTACCACCAAACGTTTACAACGTGCCTTACACCGTATTGAAATGCTCAAGCATGAAATCACGGAGTATTATCAGGATTATCGTGTCAGCAAGAACCTGATTGAATTGCGTAACCTGGTTCTGGTTTCAGAGATGATTGTACGCTGTGCGATGGAGCGTAAGGAATCACGTGGTTTGCATTACACACTGGATTATCCTGAACTCTCCAATGAGATTCGCAAGACCGTGTTAACACCACCAAACTTTAAAGTAGAACAGCCGTTGGTGAATGAATAACACTCAACTTATTCATCTATAATTTTTTAATTGGCACGGCCTCATATAAACATAATCATTAGATCTCGTTTGTATAGGCAATACATTACTTTGAAGGATCAAAGTAATCAAAATCCCTTGTTGGACATAGGGTACATCCTTGTTACCCCTGTCCAACTGGCGGCATCCATGTCGCCAATCTCGATAGCAAATAACAACTTGAATTCAAATAGTAAAAATCAGGCTATTTTCAGATTAGCTATTATTTAATCGCCTATTTCAAATATTGCAGCGCTTCTTCAAACACCACATCTGCATTTTGTGTTGCATCCAAACGCTTGATCCGTTCCGGCTCTGCTTGCCACAAGGACTCATAACCCGCACGTACTTTGGCAAAGAAACTTAATTTCTCCTGCTCAAAACGATCCAGTGCACCACGCTCTCGGGCACGGGTCATACCCAGCTCAATCGGTGCATCCAGCCAAAAGGTAATATTCGGCATTTTTGCCACAAAGGTTTGATTTAACAGTTGCAGCTTTTCCTGACTCAAACCACGTCCAGAACATTGATAAGCAAAGCTGGCATCGGTAAAACGATCGCTCAGCACAATCTTGCCTGCTTCTAATGCAGGTAAAATCACTTGCTGTAAATGCTGTGCACGTGCCGCATAAATCAATAACAGCTCGGTATCATGACTCATTTGTTCTTCATGATTCACAGCCAACAAAAGTGAACGTATTTGCTCGGCCAGTGGTGTGCCGCCCGGTTCACGGGTTAACACCACTTCTTTACCTTGCTGTTCAAAGTACTGATGAATTTTACGAATCAGCGTGGTCTTCCCCACACCTTCCGTCCCTTCAAAACTGATAAACATTATTGAGCCTGCTTTTTCTTTGAACGTAGTACAGTTAAATATTCTTGCACTGCACGGTTATGGTCTTCTAAAGACGCGGTAAATTTATGTCCGCCATTGCCTGTGGCAACAAAATAGATATTTTTGGCATCGTCTGGATGCATCGCTGCTTCAATCGCTTTCTTGCTTGGCAAGGCAATTGGCGTCGGTGGTAAGCCATTGATGGTATAAGTGTTATAGGCAGTCGGTGTACGCAAGTCATTACGGGTAATGTTGCCTTTATAGTTGTCACCCATACCATAAATCACGGTTGGATCGGTTTGCAGACGCATGCCCATTTTCAGACGACGGACAAATACACCTGAAACCTGTCGTAACTCGCTATCCAGACTGGTTTCTTTTTCAATGATCGAAGCCATGATCAAGGCTTCATATTTGTCTTTATATGGCAGGTTCGGAGCTTTCTTGGCCCACGCTTCATCCAGAGACTTCATCTGGCGGCGATATAAATCGGTCAGGATTTTTTTATCGGTTTCACCTTTGGCAAAGAAATAGGTATCTGGCGCAAACAGGCCTTCCGGATGTGTATATGGAATATCTAACTGTTTTAATAGCTCAGTCTGCGGAAGATCAAGCAAGGTATTGGTAACATTTGCGTCTTTTTTTAGATTCTGGACAAGCTGGGAGAAAGTTGTACCCTCAATCACCAGAATACGGTTCATTTGTGCGTTATCTGCATCAGACAACATGTCCATGACCTGACGGATACTCATGCCTTGTGTAATTTCATAGACTCCTGCCTTCATGGTGTCATGAATCATAAACTTCTGGTAGAGCTTTAAAACTATCGGAAAGTTCACTTTATTTTCTTTGGCTAAACGGTCAATAAAGCGTGAATAGGTATCGCCAGCAGAAATCACCAGCAGATGCTTCTTTCCTTCAACCGGATAGTCCTTAAACAGGCTTGACCATACAACGCCAAAAATCCCCGCCATCGCAAGAATGAGGAGAATGAAAAAGGCTTTAAAAAAAGAAAAGGTCGATTTAGGTTGCGCTTTAGGCTTTTTCTTGGATTTGCTGGAGGTTGGCGGCTTTGGCATATTAATCAATCTGGCTAAGTTTTAAAGTTTCAAATAAATCAAGACAGGGTTGCTGCTCTAAGGTACGAGCATTCAAACGAACAACCGCTTTCATTGGATGTAAGGCATTGCAAAAAAATAAACTCTGGATGCGTCCAATCTCGTTGATATCGATACACCGCTGCTCACAGTCAACCTGGTATTGCTGCATTCTCGACAAGATTTTGGCTCTCATCACACCGTGGACGCCATTATAGCGAAGTTCAGGCGTAATCCATCGATCATTTATACGAATAAAACAATTACTGCTTACCCCTTCAACAATATAGCCTTGTACATCACTGACCAAGGCTTCCAGCCAGCCATGCTGATCTGCCTCTTGCCGCAACAAGACCTGTTCCAGTCTATTCAGTGTTTTCAGGCCAACCAGATGTGGCATGTTCAGCCCCAGCGCATGATTCAATACCCCACTTTCAATCCATTCGGGTTGCACAGCCTGCGGCACTTTCGGGTAATACCAGACATAAATGTCGGCTGCATGTAGAGGAAGACTATAGCCCCGCTCACCTTCACCACGGCTGATCACAACCTTCAAGGTCCCGTTGAGCATGGCATATTGCTGCTGTAAATGCAGCAGAGACTTCTCAATCATGGAGAAATCGGCATCGAGACTTAGGCAATTACAGGCCAGTTCTAAACGTGCAAAGTGTAGTTCTTTTAACTCAAAATTTCCGTTAAAAATACGTGCCGTGGTAAAGCAACCATCGCCATAGTGAAAGGCCCGGTCTAATAAAGGAATGGAGTCTACATGTTGTCCATTTTTATAACACTGCATGATCTGGCACCTGCTCACCATTTTTGAGGTCATCGGGGTATAAGACAATAAGCCTTTGATTTTAAATAATTATAACAATTCAGCCACTGAATTAAAAATCTCTTATATATCAATAATTCAGCAAAGCTTATCTGTTTTATCTATTTCTATTTTTTTCATAACAAATTCGATTTTAATTATTTTTTTTGCAAAAAAACTGGCGCTATGCTGCGTACATATTCCAAACAGTGATTAAAGATCTGCTGATAACAGGTCAATTTAAGGGGTTTTTTATGCGTTTCTCTCAAGTTAAAGTCGGTGTCATTGCCGCATTACTTTCAGTTTCATCTTTTGCAGCACAAGAGTTTTTAAATGTGTCGTACGATCCGACCCGTGAACTCTATACAGATTTCAACAAGCAGTTTGGTGCATTCTGGAAACAGCGTACCGGTCAGGACATTGACTTTAAACAATCGCATGGTGGTTCTGGCAAACAGGCCCGCGCCGTGATTGATGGATTAAATGCAGATGTTGTGACCCTGGCGCTGGCAGCAGATATTGATGAAATCGCTAAAAATGCAAAATTACTTCCTGCTGACTGGCAAAAGAAACTTCCGAACAACTCTACACCATACACCTCAACCATTGTCTTCCTGGTTCGTAAAGGCAACCCGAAACAAATCAAGGATTGGGGCGACCTGGTAAAACCGGGTGTAGAAATCATTACACCAAACCCGAAAACCTCTGGGGGTGCCCGCTGGAACTATCTAGGTGCCTGGGCTTGGGCGAAACATCAAAAAGGTGGCAATGACGCCAAAGCGCAAGAATTTGTCCGTCAAATTTACAAGCAAACCAAAGTACTCGATTCAGGCGCACGTGGAGCAACCACAACCTTTGCTGAACGCGGGATCGGAGATGTCTTGCTGGCTTGGGAAAATGAAGCCTACCTGGCCGTACGTGAACAGCCGGGCAAATTTGAAATTATTACACCTTCTCTTTCTATCCTTGCAGAACCGCCAGTTGCAGTAGTAGAAAAAAATGCCGAGAAAAAAGGCAATGCACAAATTGCCCGTGGTTACCTGAACTACCTCTATTCACCTGCCGGACAAGAAATTGCCGCACGTAACTTCTATCGCCCGCGTAATGCAGCGGTATTAAAGAAATATAGCAACGTGTTTAAACCGCTCAAGCTGGTGACCATTGATCAGGAATTTGGTGGCTGGAGCAAAGTGCAAAAAACCCACTTTGATAATGGCGGGATTTTTGACCAGATCGTCAAACAGAACAGCACAGGCAAATAAAAATCTCCCTTGCGCTGCTATAAACACAGCTCACCTCTTTAAAAGAGGGGAATTACACAGATTTTAGTTTAGTTACTAAATTCGTGTTACTCCTCCCTTTCTTAAAGGGAGGTTGGGAGGGCTTCTAAGGGGATAAGGAGAATAGACATGATTCATACGGTAATTGTTCCAGGTGTAGGGGGTAGCGAAGCGCAGCATTGGCAGTCTTGGTTACAACAGCAACTCGTGTCTAGCTCTCGCGTTCAACAGAAACATTGGGATCGTCCTGTACTCAGTGAATGGGTTGCCCAGTTTGTTAAAACGATTAATGCAGCCCCGGCGCCGGTACAAATCGTGGCACACAGCTTTGGCTGCCTGACCAGTGTTGCAGCACTTGCCGAACATCCAGAACTCAAGGCCAAAGTGAAAAATCTGGTTCTGGTTGCCCCAGCCAATCCAGCGCGTTTTGGTGAAGCCGGCTTTGCACGTCATAGCCTGACCGACTATCAGCAGTATTTTCAGCAACTTCGTATTGATGTACCAGCCACATTACTAATCAGTGAAAATGATCCGTGGTTAGGCTATGTCGATGCCTTGCAACTGGCTCAGGCATGGCAATTGAATCCAGTCAATTTAGGGCCTGTTGGCCATATTAATGTCGCCTCCGGCTTCGGACCTTTTCCGGCAATCCTGAATTATCTGTTACCTGAAAAAAAGAGACAGCCCGTTGCCCGAATGAGTCAGGCAAACTTTAACTTGAAGTTTGCCTGATTTTCACCTCCGTTTTTTTAGTATCCGCATTATTTATTTGCTTGTTTTAGCAAACCTTTCTCTTTGAGGAAATATCATGTCGCAGCGTTCCCGAGTGCTGCCTGGGTTTGGTCTCTCATTGGGCTTTACCCTCGCTTACGTGTCTTTGATTGTGCTTATTCCTTTATCTGCTGTATTTATCAAATCTTTAGGGATTGGATGGGATGGCTTATGGGAAATCCTGACTTCAGAACGTATTTTAAAATCCTTGCAACTGAGCTTTAGTGCTGCGCTGGTTGCTGCATTAGTAAATGTAATTTTTGGCTTGTTACTGGCCTGGTGTCTGGTACGTTATAGCTTTCCGGGTAAACGCATTGTCGACGCCCTGGTTGACTTGCCCTTTGCATTACCCACCGCAGTGGCGGGTATAGCCCTAACCTCTTTATATGCACCAACAGGCTGGATTGGACAATATCTCTCGCCATTGGGTATTGAAGTTGCTTATACCCCGATCGGGATTACATTGGCCCTGATCTTTATTGGTTTACCTTTTGTGGTACGTACCGTACAGCCTGTACTCAGTGATATTGAAACCGAGCTGGAAGAAGCGGCTTCGGCATTAGGCGCCAATCGCTGGCAAACCATTACCAAAATCATTCTGCCAATCTTGTTCCCGGCCTTACTCACCGGGTTTGCCTTAGCATTTGCCCGTGGTGTCGGCGAATATGGTTCAGTCATTTTCATTGCAGGCAACCAGCCCTATAAAACCGAGATTGCTCCGCTGATGATTATTTCCCGTCTGGAGGAATATGACTATGCCGGAGCAACCACAATTGCTGTAGTGATGCTGGTTCTGTCATTTGCCATCCTGTTTCTAATCAATCTGGTTCAGGCCTGGGCCAGCCGCCGTACAGGGAGAGTTGCACAATGAGCTTAAATACCAATAGCAATGCTTTAGCCGTCAAGCTTCAAGCCCGTGACGCAACCCGCGAACCGACCTGGGTGCGTTATACCCTGATTGGTATAGCCCTGATCTTCTTTTTAAGCTGCTTACTGTTACCCCTAATTCTGGTTTTTGTTGAAGCATTCAAGCAAGGGATTGAGGTATACGTCAATGCCTTAACAGACTCAGATACCTTATCGGCCGTAAAACTGACCTTGCTGACCGCAGCGATTGCCGTACCCATTAATGTAGTGTTTGGTGTAGCAGCGGCGTGGGCGGTTGCAAAATTCCAGTTCCGGGGTAAAGCCATACTGACCACGATTATAGATATACCGTTCTCGGTCTCTCCTGTGATCGCCGGTTTGATGCTGGTACTGATTTTTGGTGCTCAAGGCTGGTTTGGTGGCTGGTTAATGGATAACGATATCAAGATTTTATATGCCGTACCTGCGATTGTGCTTGCCACCATTTTTATTACCGTTCCATTTGTAGCGCGAGAATTGATTCCGTTAATGGAAGCACAAGGCACAGAGGAAGAAGAAGCGGCGATTGTGCTAGGCGCATCAGGCTGGCAGACCTTCTGGAAAGTGACCTTGCCCAATATTAAATGGGGGCTGATTTACGGAGTAATCTTGTGTAATGCCCGGGCAATGGGTGAGTTTGGCGCCGTCTCGGTAGTGTCAGGACATATCCGCGGCCAGACCAACACCTTACCGTTACATGTAGAGATTCTTTACAACGAATATACCTTTAGCGCTGCATTTGCTGTGTCTTCATTACTGGCATTTCTGGCGATTCTTACCCTGATTTTAAAAACATGGCTGGAAGTTCGTCAGGATCAAGCCAACGAGCATCAACCTTCTCACTAAGGAATGAACACATGAGTATTCAAGTTAAAAATATTGAAAAACACTTTGGTGCATTCCATGCGCTTAAAAATATTTCTCTAGATTTTCCTGAAGGTGAACTGGTCGCCCTGCTTGGTCCTTCAGGCTGCGGTAAAACCACCTTATTACGAATAATTGCGGGCCTGGAGTCTGCTGATGGCGGACAGGTTTTACTTGAAGGTGAAGATGCAACCGATATCCACGTACGTGAGCGCCAGGTCGGTTTTGTCTTCCAGCATTATGCCCTGTTCCGCCACATGACGGTATTTGACAATATCGCCTTTGGCCTGCGTGTACGTCCCCGTGCCACACGTCCTTCAGAAGCAGAAATCAAGAAACGTGTAATACGCCTGCTCGATCTGGTTCAGCTCGGCTTTCTGGCAGACCGTTACCCTGCGCAACTCTCTGGTGGACAACGTCAACGTATTGCTCTGGCCCGTGCTCTGGCTGTAGAACCCCGTGTTTTATTGCTGGATGAGCCATTCGGTGCATTAGATGCCAAAGTCCGTAAAGAATTGCGCCGCTGGTTACGAACCTTGCATGACGAACTGCATATTACTTCAATCTTTGTCACCCATGATCAGGAAGAAGCCCTGGAAGTTGCAGATCAGATTATTGTCATGAATAAAGGCGATGTTGAACAGATCGGCTCACCACGTGAAGTGTATGAAAAACCGGCAACACCATTTGTTTTTGATTTCCTGGGTCAGGCAAACCGTTTTGAAGGCGAGCATACTGACGGTATTATCCGTATCGGTGATGATCGTATTCAGTTACCAACCAGCCTAACAGCACCGCAAGGTAAAGTCATTGCATTTGCACGCCCGAATGAATTACATATTCACACCCGGCCGCAAGCCAATACGATTGAAGCAACATTCTTGCGTGAGGTCTGGATTGCCGGCCGTGTTATTGCTGAACTACAAGACCGGAGTGGGCGAACCATTGAAATTTTATTAAGTGTAGAAGAGGCGAATTTACATCAGTTTAGACCTAACCAGACTGTTTGGATCAGTGCGGCCCAACTTCACTTATTTGCAGACCAGACAACACAAGTTGCTTAAAATAATACCCTGAGAGCGGTTAAACTCAGCTTATGAAACTTAACCGTTTCTCACCTCTTATGTGGAAAAAAAGATTATGAACTTTCAACAACTCAGAATTATTCGGGAAACTGTTCGCCAAAACTTTAATTTAACGGAAGCATCTGCGGCACTTTACACCTCTCAATCTGGTGTCAGTAAACACATTAAAGATCTGGAAGATGAATTAGGCGTCCAGCTATTTGTACGTAAAGGTAAACGCCTGTTAGGCCTGACCGAGCCGGGTCAATCCTTGCTTAGCATTGTAGAGCGTATGCTGGTCGATGCCGATAACATTAAACGTCTGGCGGATGATTTTAATAAGGTTGATGAAGGTACCCTGACGATTGCAACAACACATACCCAGGCTCGCTATGTGCTGCCCCCAATTGTCAACCAGTTTAAAAAGCTCTTCCCGAAAGTTCATCTGGTTTTACAACAAGCCAGTCCTGTTGAAATTGCTGAAATGCTGCTTCAGGGAGAAGCTGATATCGGGATTGCAACCGAATCATTGACCACAGAAGAAAACCTGGCAAGTGTGCCTTATTATGAATGGCATCACAGCATCATTACCCCCAAAGATCACCCTTTAAGCAAGCTGGATAAAATTAGTTTAGATGTGTTGGCTGAGTATCCACTTATCACCTATCACGGCGGTTTCACTGGACGCTCTAAAATTGACAAGGCATTTGAAGATGCGCAATTACATGCAGACATCGTGATGTCAGCACTTGATGCCGATGTCATCAAAACCTATGTAGAACTGAATATGGGGGTCGGGATCGTCAACGATGTCGCGTATGATGCCGAACGTGACTATCGCCTGCAACAAATCAAAACTGATGTGTTTGGTACCAATACGACCTGGATTGCAGTACGCAAAGGCCACTTACTACGCGGCTATGGCTATGAATTTATCTCTTTATGCTCACCAGAAACCGATATCAAGGCATTGAAAAAAGTGGCGTATCCGGAAGAGTAACTTAATCAACATATAGATAGAAGGCTCATCATGAGCCTTTTATTTTGTCTAGTTCACAGGCATAAAAAAACGGGCATGATGCCCGTTTCTTTATGCTGGATGCATGGATTAGAACTTGAAGCTCACACCCACTTTTGCAACTGGCATCCATTCATATTTGTTTTTGTTGGCAATTTTGTCTGCATCACGATCAGCAGCTGCTTGACCTGATTCAGTACCACCCACTTTTACCAAACCTTCAGATTTTAAGTCAACTGTCGGATTACCAGTATAGTAGGCACCAACTTCACCGAATAAACCGATGTTTTTATAAACAGGGCTATTTAAACCAAAACCTAGGTATGGAGCAATTTGGTTGTCATAGTTCAAATGACCTTTAACCGAACCTTTACCGCCTGGTGCGTAGTAGTTTGAACCATCGATTTTGATTGTATCGTTTGTATTAGATACGGTTTTTTTCAAATCGTAGCTATTATCGATATAACCAACACCTGCCGCTACATAAAGTGAACGTACAAATGCATTCTGGTTAGTACCCCACGGATAAATTTCTGCATTTAAGTATGCATTTTTGTTATCCATGTCCATATCGTATTTTGTGCCATCAATTTTTAAGCTGTCTGACCAAGAAATATCGCCGCCGTTATAACCCAGGCTTAAGCTAACGTATGGGTTGACTTTATATGAAATTGCACCACCGTAGCCTGTAGTACCGACTTCAGCACGAACTGAAACTGGATCTAAGTAAGAAGGGAAAGCGTAAACTGATTCTCTTACTACTTGTTCATCTGCTGCAAATGCAGTACCTGCAATCGCTGTTAATGCACCTGCTGCTAACATAACACGCAAAGCTTTCATTGAAGTCTCCTCAAAAAATGCTCTTATTAAAGTATAATTGTTACTGTGGGATAAGCATAAAAGAAAGAACGCTATTTTTTTATACAGAAAGTGATTACTTTTTGTTATTTTTTGATACAAATTCAGAGGAATTATGTATTTCCAAATTATAGATAAAAAACAATAGGCTCCATTTCTATTGCAAATTTATTGCTTAAATTTAAAACAATTTATTGTAACTACTTTTTTCAAAGCTTTTATGGATCTCTCACCACTTTATTTATGATCGCAACATGAGCTTGATACGACGCAAGATTTTTCAGGCAATCAAAGGCATGGCTTGTGAAATTTAGCCCCGCTAGATCAGTAAAACATCAGGGTATAGCGACAAAAACGCCTTGCCCTTGAGCTTCACCTTACGCTGTAATCAAAGCAGTGCTTTGCTCTTGCACAGGTTATGGCTAAAACTTGCTGACAGTTTGTTATGAAACTTGCCAAGCAAACAGGCACGGCCAAGTTTGATGTCTTGCCTGATAAAAATTTAGCCTGTAACGCAACCTGTTTATAAAATGGCAACAGACCCTGAAAAATTAGTGTAAAATCTTCAAAATTTTTTTGGAAGAAGGAAGATCATGTCTCAGCTTTCTGCAATCATTGAGCAAGCATTTGAAGACCGTGCCAACTATAGCGCAGCGGACTGCCCGGCTGAAATCCGTCAGGCGGTAGAAGAAGCACTAACCGGTTTGGATAACGGCACATTGCGTGTTGCCGAAAAAATCGATGGTGAATGGGTTGTTCACCAATGGTTAAAAAAAGCTGTTTTGCTTTCATTCAAACTCAATGATAACAAGCCTATCGAATCGTGTGATCTTCGTTTCTATGACAAGGTAGATACCAAGTATTCTGGCTGGACTGAAGAACAGTTCAAGGCTGCGGGTGTGCGTGTTGTTCCTCCAGCGGTTGCCCGTCGTGGTAGCTTCCAGGCGAAAAATGTGGTGTTGATGCCTTCTTATGTCAATATTGGTGCTTATGTGGATGAAGGCACCATGGTAGATACATGGGCAACTGTCGGTTCATGTGCACAAATCGGTAAAAACGTTCACTTGTCAGGTGGTGTGGGTATCGGTGGTGTGTTAGAGCCTTTACAGGCCAACCCGACTATTATTGAAGACAACTGCTTTATCGGTGCACGTTCTGAAATCGTTGAAGGCGTGATTGTTGAAGAAGGTTCAGTGATTTCAATGGGTGTTTTCATTGGCCAGTCAACCAAAATCTTTGATCGTGAAACTGGTGAAGTTCACTACGGCCGCGTACCAGCAGGTTCTGTAGTGGTTGCAGGTAGTCTTCCATCAAAATGCGGTACTTACAGCTTATATGCTGCCATTATCGTGAAAAAAGTGGATGCAAAAACACGTGCAAAAACCAGCTTGAACGATTTATTACGCGCTGACTAATTTGTAATAGATACGGAACCTGATGGTTCCCCGGAGCTGCTCTTGCTCCTCGTCTCTACGATCAGTCATGGTCGTAGGGATTTTGTTTTTTATGTAGCATGCTGCTTGTGTGGCACCTGTTTGTGGTAACTGTTTATGGCTTCCTTACGTTCTTCTGCAATTCCTGTCTCTGATCCTGCGGCTGGTTTACGCATCACCGAGATCTTTTACTCTTTGCAAGGCGAAGCGAATACCTTTGGTCTACCAACGGTGTTTATCCGTTTAACAGGTTGCCCTTTGCGTTGCAGTTATTGTGATACCACCTATTCTTTTGAAGGCGGTGAGCGTTTATCACTGGAACAGATTATCGAGACCGCAAGCCAGCATAAGACACCTTATATTTGTGTTACCGGCGGTGAACCGCTTGCACAACCGAACTGTCTGATCCTGTTACAGCGTCTTTGTGATCTTGGTTTTCAGGTCTCTCTTGAAACCAGTGGTGCTTTGGATGTTTCCAAGGTTGATCCCCGTGTTTCCAAGGTGCTCGATCTAAAGACCCCGACCTCAAAAGAAGACCACCGTAATTTGCTTGGCAATCTTGAACACTTAACCCCGCATGACCAGATTAAATTTGTGATCTGCAATCGTGCCGACTATGAATGGTCAAAACAACAGCTAGAGCAATTCCAGCTCCAAGATAAGGTAAGTACGGTTTGGTTCTCACCAGCTTTTGCTGTTGAAAAAGGTGCCGTTGCCCTTCCCGCACTTGCGCTTGATCTGGCGCAGTGGATTTTAGATGACCATCTCCCTGTTCGCTTCCAGCTACAGTTACACAAACTGCTATGGAATGATGAATCCGGTCGTTAAGAGCTTGTGAAAACCTGCGTGCTGATTTAACAGGCCCGGTTTTCCCCCAATTTATTTTAGGTTGAATAATGGAAAATAATATGCGTTCTCGTGCCATCGTATTATTGTCTGGCGGCTTAGACTCCACAACTTGTCTCGCCTGGGCGCAGGCAAACTATGAATGTATTGCCTTAAGCTTTATGTATGGTCAACGTTCGACCACTGAACTTGATGCCGCCAAAACTCTGGCACAACGCGCTGGTGTTGAACACCGCATCATCAATATTGATCTAGGCAATCTCGGCGGTTCTGCACTTACAGATCATAACATTGAAGTCCCAGAACAATTACAAGAAGGGATTCCTGTAACTTATGTTCCAGCACGTAACACAATTTTCTTGTCTTATGCCCTTGCAGCAGCAGAAGTTTTTGACGCAGAAGCCATCGTAATTGGTGTCAATGCCGTTGATTATTCAGGATATCCTGATTGCAGACCAGAATTTATTGACGCATTTGCCAATCTTGCTCGACTGGCAACCAAAGCCGGTGTTGAAGGAAAACCCCTTAAAATTGAAACACCTTTGTTACATTTATCCAAAGCGAATATTATACGCTTAGGTATCGAACATGGCGTAGACTATAGTCAAACGGTATCCTGCTATCAGGCAGATGCTCAAGGACGTGCATGTGGCAAATGCGACAGTTGTCGTTTACGTCAACAAGGTTTTATCGATGCAGGTATTGCAGATCCAACGCGTTACGCTGAATAATCGATATTAGGGTAAAAAATTAGGTACATTATATGAAGTTTTCTAAATCAAATCTTATTCTTTCTACAATGATGTCAGCTGCTGCACTCTTCGCAACAGCAACTCACGCGGCTGATAATCCATTACAAACTGCGTATAAAAGTACCAATGTAAAAGCAGCATTGGTCAATGTATGTAAAGACCAGACTGCTAAAGGCGGTAAATTGACTGCTGCTGAAGTCAGCAAGTTCTGTGGTTGCCAGATTGATGCTCAAGGTAAAGTGACTGAAGCACAAAAATGGGAAATCCAGAGCGCAATCAATGCCAAGAAAAGCCCAAGCTCTTTAGCTTTTGTACAGCAACAAAATAAAGACCTGCAGGCTTGCCTAGGCGCTCCACTGGTCAGCAAGCTTGAAAAACTGACTGAAGAAGCAATGAAAGCTGCTCAACAGCAAGCACCGAAAAAATAAGCCTATATTGCTTAAAATCAAGCCCGCATTTATGCGGGCTTTTTTATTTGGGTTTGCTAAAATCCTTTTCTATTTAGAACCGGTTGAATAACACCATGCAGGATCAATGGAAAAGTAATGCCGAGCTACGGCGGTCGGTTGTCTCGTTCAGTGGCGGTAAAGACAGTTCTCTCGCCCTCTACCATGCCATGCAAACAGGAACCGTGATCGGGCTAATTGTGATGCTGGAAGAACAGGGGCAACGTTCCCGCTCTCATGCCATGCCACTGGAGATTATCCGTGCCCAAGCTGAGGCAGTCGGTTTGCCGGTATTTATGAGCGCGTCCAGCTGGGCTGACTATGAAACCAGGTTCATTGCACTGCTTGAGCAAGCCAAACAGCAAGGTGCAGAAGTGCTGGTAACCGGTGACCTGGATATGCCAGAGCATGGTTGCTGGCATGACCGGGTAACCCGGCAGGTTGGCCTTAAACTGGGCATGCCACTCTGGTTACGCCCTCACCGTGAAGTGGTTGAAGAATTTATTCAGCTGGGGTTTAAAAGTGTGATCGTGACCGTCAACCTCAAGCTAGGCATGCAAGTTGAAGATCTGGGTAAAATTTTGACTCTGGACTATATTCAGCAATTGGAAAATCGTGGCATTGATCCATGCGGTGAAGGTGGCGAATTTCACACCACCGTGATTGACGGGCCAATTTTTAACAAAGCTATTCCTGTACGTCACGGCGATATTGTTTATCATGAGGAATATGCTTTTTTACCGCTTGAGCTTGAGCACAACTCATTTTATCAAAGGATAAACAATGTCTGAGAATATTCAATTACCGAATCATGTATTCCCAACCACACAAGGTGAAATCAATCTGGCCGAAACCGGCAGTGAATGGCTGGTACTATATTTCTATCCTAAAGATTCAACCCCAGGTTGTACCACTCAGGCGGTAGGCTTTTCATGCCTGAAAGATCAGTTTGATGCGTTAAACTGCCAGATTATCGGAGTATCTCGCGATTCGGTTAAGGCACATCAGAACTTTACCGAAAAGCAATCGCTTAAGATTGATTTAATCAGCGATAAAGAAGAAGTGCTGTGCAAACATTTCGATGTGATTAAAGAAAAAAATATGTATGGCAAACAGGTTATGGGCATTGAGCGCTCTACGTTTATTTTCCATAACAAGCAGTTAGTAAAAAGCTACCGTAAAGTCAAAGCGGCCGGACATGCCGAACAGGTGCTTGAAGACTTAAAAGCATTACAAACGGCTTAAAACGATTCAATCACAAAAAAGCGGGTTTCTAACTCGCTTTTTTATTCAGAAAAATTGCTGTCCACTTGCTGCTTGACGTATGATAAACAAATTAAAAATAATTAAAAGATACTGAAAATGAAACTTCTAAAACCACTTTCTAGCCTTAGCTACCTCATGGTCTTATCCGCTTGTAGTACAAGCACACCTGCAACATCTCAACAACAGTCCTTGACTGTTACACAAATTAATCGGCCAAGCGTCTCAATACGCTGTCAGGATATACAGAACCCTGCCTATCGACAGGCTATTCTGAATGCCATCAATGAAATTCGACAGCATCCACAGCAATGTGGCGGTCAGCATTTCCCTGCCGTAGCTCCCTTAAAATGGAACAACGGGTTATCTCAGAGTGCGTTTGCGCATGCGCAGGATATGGCCCAACACGCTATGCTCGGGCACACCAGCAGCACAGGTCACGATTTTAGAAGCCGCTTAAAGACACAATTTAAAGGCCACGGCGGTGGAGAAAATGTGGCACGTGGACAAAATAGCCTGAATGAAGTGATGGCAACATGGCTGGCCAGTCCGGTGCATTGTCGCAATTTGATGCATCCAAAATTTACAGATTATGCGATCGCCTGTACAGTTAACCCATCTGCAAAACAAAAAAGTTATTGGACTCAACAATTTGGTGTTCAATAAAAAGGGATAAGCCTACAATCCGGCTCCATTATCCTCATTCTGCATCTTGTTGTTGCACTCGCCTATTCATTTTATCTGGCGTATTTGGGCTTTCAACTCGACTGGCAACATAGATTTGGGGATAACTTCCCAGTTTATCTACAGATCTCCAGAGAGGAGCGTATCATTCATTTAACTGAGCATTTCGGTGATGCTAGCCCGCACAGTGCCATTCGCATTTATTGGGAGAATCTCCGTTTGCTTCATGCGGAACTGGATGCAAAAGACAATATTTGCCAAACCTCAAGTGCAGAAAACCGATTGGGAAACCTTGGAACTGAGCAGGAGCAATGCATTTTCAAAACGAATGATCGTTTGGCAAGATGCCTAGTCTCCCCAAGCGATCAAGTTTCATCAATATTGGATCGGTCATTATCCTTAAATTTTTGCTGTAGTTTTGGATAAACTGCCGATTGCTGGAAATCTCTTAAAAACTGTATGGTGCCTTGGGGGAAAAACTCGGTTTGAATCTCCCCACGATAATAGGCTTCACGCATGGGCGTTGCAGAAATCGAGTTTTTCAGGCTCTCCAGTTCTACCATCTGCCACTCAGGAAATAAACGTAAATAATAGGAAGATTCATCCTTAAAATGACCAATCAGGCCAACTTTTGCATCCGGTTGTATCACCTCATTGACCAGATCTTTGACCTGCTTGACCCATTTTTCGTCGTTGTACACATCAACTACATGAACAAAATGAATCCGTTGTTGCTCATGCTCCGGAAAATTGGCCAGAATCATCTGTTCACGTTCAACCGCCAGAAACGGATTTTTGATGTTACGTTCCGGTTGAGCCGAACCTAAAGCCAGAATCACGTTTTGACTTTGTTGTAACGCAATTTCAATGGTTTGCATATGTGCCAGATGAAATGGCTGGAAGCGTCCAATAAAAACAAGATAGTCAAATGTGTACATAGGCTTAATTTCACTTTTTGTGAACTCATCAGTTGTGCCATTCTGGTAAATATGCGACATAATGAGTGCACTTAACATCAATCTGGATTAAAGCAAGGATAGTACGATGACACTTAGCTGTATTCAACAACCTCATCAACATTTGCAAGCAAATTTAGAAGATGGCGTACTCACCTTAGCCATTAACCGTTCAGAAGCAAAAAATGCACTGTATGGCGAACTATATCTATGGATCGCAAAAGCCCTGGATGAAGCCGATGCCGATAAAAACGTTCGTGTGGTGATCTTCCGTGGTGCAGAACAAGACTTTACTGCGGGTAATGACATGAAAGACTTTATGGGCTTTATTCAAAAGCCGCATGAAGGAAAAGCGGGCGACCAGCCTCCATTTGTGTTATTAAAAGCTGCAGCCCGTTTTTCAAAACCGCTGATCATTGCAGTCAAAGGGGTTGCAATTGGTATTGGCGTTACGATTTTATTACATGCCGATCTGGTGTTTGCAGACAATACGGCCCTGTTCCAGATTCCATTTGTCAGCCTTGGGCTGTCTCCGGAAGGTGCAGCTAGCCGTTTGCTGGTCAAACAGGCCGGCTATCTGAAAGCCGCCGAGTTATTATTCACGGCGAAAAAATTTGATGCAGCAACGGCGGTAAAAGCCAATCTGGTCAATGATGTGGTTGAAGATGTCTATGCCACTGCACAGCAAACAGCACAACATTTAGCTGCGCTGCCATTGGCTTCAATCAAACAAACTAAAGCACTGATGAAACAGGACCTGGCTGAAATCATTCAGTGTGTTGATGATGAAGCTGAAATCTTTATGCAACGTGTACGCTCTCCTGAAATGATGGAAGCGGTACAAGCCTTTATGCAAAAGCGTAAGCCTGATTTTTCCCAGTTCAATTAATCATGCTGTAAATCATTCAAAAACCACTTAACTCCAAAAGTTAAGTGGTTTTTTATTTTTTCCAATCTGGATATTTACGGGCAGACCGTCTAAGCTCGACTCAGATTAAAACCAAATTTTAAAACTATGAAAGTCGTCATTGCCCCTGATTCATTTAAAGACAGCTTGTCTGCCCAGCATGTAGCAGAAGCGATTGCTTCGGGCTGGCAACAGGTCTTTCCTGATGCAGAAATCATTCAATGCCCGATGGCAGATGGTGGTGAAGGAACCATTGACGCAGTTTTGGCGGCATGTTCGGGTCAATGGCGTGAACAGCAGGTACAAGGCCCACTTGGTGAATCGGTACTGGCAAAATGGGGCTGGATAGAAGCTAAAAAGACCGCCATTATTGAAATGGCACAAGCCAGTGGTATCCAGTTACTCAAACCTTCACAACGTAATGCCTGTATCAGCAGTACTTTTGGTACAGGTGAGCTAATCCTTGCTGCTTTGGATGCGGGCGCCAAGCAAATTATTCTGACGATTGGTGGTAGCGCAACCAATGATGCAGGTACTGGCTTACTCAATGCATTAGGTGCCAGATTTCTGGATGCAGATCATCAAGTCCTGCCTGCTGGTGGTCTTGCCCTGCAAGACCTGGCACAGATTGATCTGGAAAATTTTGACCCACGTATTCACCAAACTCAATTTTTATTGGCCGCAGATGTCACCAATCCACTTTGCGGAATAAATGGTGCTTCGCATATCTTTGGCCCACAAAAAGGCGCTTCACCCAGTCAGGTCCTTGAACTCGATCAGGCATTATCACATTTTGCCGACATTACCGCTCAACACTTTGGCTGTGATCAACGCCATGAGGCGGGTGCCGGTGCTGCGGGTGGAGTAGGCTTTGCAGCTAAAACCTTCTTAAAGGCCGGGTTTCGATCAGGTGTCGAAGTCATTGCAGAACTGAACCAGCTTGCTGACAAAGTTCAGGGGGCAGATTGGGTAATTACTGGCGAAGGTAAACTTGACCAACAAACCTTAAATGGCAAAACCCCTTTCGGTGTCGCCAAAATCGCACAAGCTACCAATATCCCTGTGATTGTGATTGCAGGAACGCTTGGGCAAAACTATCAGGCTTTATACCAACATGGTATTACCGCTGCCTTTTCTTTGACTTCCGGCCCAAGCAGTCTAGAGCAAGCCTGTAAAAATGCAGCAGAGTTGATCTGTGCACGCACAACCGATATCGCCCGTTTAATTCAAAGCACAATGCCTGATAAATAATAAAGCTTATTGAATATCTAAAATCTGGATAAACTCAAAGGCCGGTTCTTCATAGGGATGGCTTGCCTTTAAAGCTTTTGCCACCGCCCTGGCCTTGTCTTTTGCAACAATGGTTTCAACTCGCCATTCGTCGAGCTGCTCTAACTCATCCAGTTGCCCTAAGAACGGATTGGCACCTTTAACGGGCTTAAATTGCCCGATGCCTTTGACTTGCCAAGCACAGTGTTCATAGTTTCCAATACCACCTGCCCCGGCATTAAAAATCGCCTGTTTGGTCGCTGCCAGATGAGATTCAGGCACGTAATAAATCAGTTTTAACATCGTAAAATGGCTCAAATTGAAATCAATCTAGCTTCAATCATAACGGTATAAGAGCTAAACAATCAAAGTGGAAGATTAATCATGAGATAACTTACCGCAATAAACAGCAATTGAATAAACACCGTGAAGCCAAACCAAAACCAGCCTTTGTCTTTTGAATAGCTTGTTCTTAAATAGTTTTCATTTTTCATCATGCGGTTCTCGCCTATGTTATGATTGTTGAAATATAAGAAGCAAGCATTAAACCAACTCTGTAAAAGTTTTTATAAGTGATTCAATAAAACAACCCTAATCTCTAGATTTATCTTTCTATCTAATTAAAATAAAATAAATTTTTATAAATTAATATGGCTCACTCTTTCCAATCACAATGGGATTTTTATTATCCCAACAAACTTCCAATTTCTCATTATTTAATCCAAGATTTTCCACAATTTTGGTTTAGGATCCATAGCCTACCCAAGTCAAAAAGATATGCAGATACGGCTGCAGAATATGCATTATTGCTAGATCGGCAGAATAGAATCATTACAGACTGCTTCGGTACTGACACTTCTATTTTTATTGTTTCAGGCCATTACTTCACATTGAGCAGAAACAAGAAAGTTTATGATCCTGCCTTTATGCTCAAATACCAATTCCATTTAGAGCAGGAAATCAACTTAACACAAGCCAATCCTGAATATTATGATGAAGAGGATGAGGATTATTTCTTTAGACCATATAGCGTCGAAGTAACTTGGCAAACCAATCAACATGATGACTTATTGAAAAAAATCGCTGATGATGAATTAAAGGCTTTTATGGTTTCTTTTGAGCAAAACATAATCGTTGCACCTTATGATGGTGGCATTGATTTTATTATCTTTGATACGGCGAAAAGAAATGCTTTAAGAGACAAATATAAAGACTGGCTTTCATCAAGAGAAGATGGGTTATGACTTAAAAGAAACCCAAAAGAACTCAAAATCTAACCCAGGTTATCCTGACAAAGAGAATCATGTATATCTTATCGATCTAACTACTCAGCACTCAAATTTTTCAACTGTCTTTTCTCATACAGTGTCATCGCAAATGCCAAACCACACAAAATCACAAAACCACTGGCCATCGGAATCAAGGTGCCGTTATACAGCTGCCCAATGATCGAAGCGAGTATTAAAGACAGTACAGATGAAGATGCCCCAATAATCGCCGAAGCCATACCCGCAACATGCCCCATCGGTTCCATGGCAATCGCATTCAGATTTCCAAACAACGTACCAAACAATAAAAACAGAATGCAGGCATACAACATAAACATCCAGAATGAAACGGTTACATCCGCAAGTTGGATGATCAAAAATACCAATGAAATTAAACACAGGCCAAGAAAGCCATAAATACAAATCGGACGCATCCCAAACTTCATCACGATTCGAGAATTGGTAAAAGACGCAATCCCCATTACGCCTGCCAATAGTGCAAAGTAGGCACTAAACTCCTGACCTGTTTTACCGAATTGCTGCATAAAGATTTGTTGTGAAGTGCCCAGGTAGCCAATAAAACCGCCAAAACAGAAACCTGCACAGAGCAGATAACTCATGGTGGTTTTATTGCTCACCACTTCTTTAAAGCCATCCTTAAAAGCTTGTACTCGCATCGGCAACCGATTTTCAGGAATCAGCGTTTCTTCCAGTCGTAACGCGACCCATGCTCCCACAACCGTGGCATAGACCATATACAACACAAAAATATCACGCCAGCCAAAGAAATGAATAATCAGTTGTCCCAGACTCGGCGCAATCGCAGGCGCGACCATAAATACCATCATGATCAGAGACATGATGCGCGCCATTTGTGCGCCGCTATACTTATCCCGCACAATCGAAATTGAAGCGACATAAGGTCCGGAAACACCTACACCCTGAATAAAACGTCCGACCAAGAACCATTCAAAGCTTTGGGTGGAATAGCACAATAAGCTTCCTAAAAAGTAGATCACAATACCTGTGAATAAAATCCGTTTCCGTCCAATCGCATCGGACAATGGTCCTGCTATCAATTGACCAAGGGTCATACCTGAGAAAATGCTAATAATCACCCATTGGGCCTGATTATTGTTCGTTAACGTAAATACTTTTCCAATTTCACCCAGTGCAGGTAAAACCGCATCAATCGAGAAAGAGACGATGGACATTAGTAATGCCATCAATAGTGCAAATTCATGGAAATGGATTTTTGATTTCATTTTTGTTGTCCATTGATGGTTATTGTATTTGGAATTAAATAAGCCACCTGACGGTGGCTTATTGCATGGATTGATTAACCAATAAATTTACGTGCGTTACGGAACATACGTAACCAGGCACCATCTTCAGCCCAGTCTTCTGGCTTCCATGAATGCTGTAAAGCACGGAAATTACGTTCCGGATGCGGCATCATGACCGTTGCACGACCATCTTTAGAGGTTAAGCCTGTAATTGCTTCAGGTGAGCCGTTCGGGTTCAACGGATAGTGCTGAGTTGGGTTACCCAAGCTATCTACATAACGCAAGATCACCTGATTCTCGGCATTTAAAGCAGCAAGTTGCTGTTCAGTTGCAACCAGACGACCTTCACCATGCGCAACCGCGATTGGTAAAATCGAACCTTGCATATCTTCAAGTAATACTGAAACCGATTTTTCTACACGAACGTTCACAGCACGTGCTTCAAACACTTCCGAGGTATTACGGTGGAAACGGCCCCAGTGTTCTGCACCCGGAATCAATGGTGCAAGTTGCGACATCATTTGACAGCCATTACATACGCCCAAGCTGAATGTATTTTGACGATGGAAGAACTGCTCAAACTGGTCACGTAACTTGGCATTGAACAATACCGATTTTGCCCAGCCACCGCCAGCACCCATGACATCACCATACGAGAAGCCACCACATGCCACTAGACCTTCAAAATCGCTCAAGCTGACACGACCGGCAAGCAAGTCACTCATGTGTACGTCGATGGTATTGAAGCCGACCTTGTCAAACGCCGCCGCCATTTCGACATGACCATTGACACCCTGCTCACGCAAGATTGCCATGTTTGGACGACGTGTATTGATAAACGGCGCTTCAACAGGTTCATTTAAATCATAAGTTGCTTGGGCAAGCAAACCTTTATGGTTTTTATCTGCGATTAATGCAAACTCTTGATCCGCCGTTTCTACGTTATCACGTAAGCGTTGGATCTGATGCGATACTTCTGCCCATGCTTGTTGCAATTCAGCACGCTCTAGCGTTAAACCATTGACTGCCAATTGATCCGTGCTATTTACACGACCGACAACAGCAATGGCATCTTTCAGGCTAGAGGCTGCAACTTCAACTTCTAACTGTGCCCAATCCGCCGCTGTGATTTGCAGTACAGCACCAATTTCTTCAGCAAACAAGCTTTCAGTGGTTTGGTTTTCTAAAGCGACACCCAAGCGTGAAGCAAACATCATTTCAGCAACAGTCGCCAGTAAACCACCATCACCGATGTCATGGTAAGCCTTGATCACACCACGGTTGTTCCAGTCTTGAATCAAGGCAAAGAATGCTTTGAAGTCATCAAAACTATCGACATCAGGTGTCACTGAACCAATGGCTTTATATACCTGCGCCAAGATCGAACCACCTAAACGGAACTGTCCTTTAGATAGGTCAATACGCACCAGCACAGAGTCAGCCAGATTTTTCAATTCAGGCGTTAAGGTTTTACGTACATCCAGTACAGGCGCAAAAGCGGTAATGACACCGGTCATTGGTGAAGTTACTGCTTTCTCTTCACCATCGTTCCACGTTGTACGCATTGAAAGTGAATCTTTACCGACTGGAATTGCGATGCCTAGAGCAGGACACATTTCCATACCAATCGCTTTGACACCTTCAAACAAGGCTTGGTCTTCACCTTTTTGACCTGCCGCTGCCATCCAGTTTGCCGAAAGCTTGATATCGCTGATTTGTTCGATGTTGGCACAGGCAATGTTGGTAATCGCTTCCGCAACCGCTAAACGTGCAGATGCAGCAGGATTCAACAAAGCCACTGGTGGACGTTCGCCCATTGCCATGGCTTCACCAGTGAAACCTTGTAAGCTGGTAGTCGTCACGGCTGCATCGGCAACAGGTACCTGCCAGCGACCCACCATCTGGTCACGTGCAACCATACCAGTAATCGAACGGTCACCAATGGTGATCAGGAACGACTTAGATGCAACAGTCGGATTTTTCAATACACGGAAGATCGCATCTTTCAAATCAACTTTTGCTGCATCAAAGTCATTGCCAGTACGTTCAATCGTTTCATACGAACGTTGCATACGTGGCGTACCACCCAACATCACCTGCATCGGAATGTCGACTGCATTGTTGTCAAACAAAGGATCTTCAACAGTCAAATGACGTGCTTCAGTCGCTTCACCCAGTACTGCAAACGGACAACGCTCACGTGCACAGATTTCTTCAAACTGTTCTAAAGATTCTGGACGGATTGCAAGAACATAACGCTCTTGTGCTTCGTTTGACCAGATTTCCATCGGGCTCATACCCGGCTCTAAAGACGGAATCTTACGCAGGTTAAGAACCGCACCCAGCTCATGATCGTTTACAAGCTCAGGCATGGCATTGGATAAACCGCCTGCACCCACGTCATGAATAGAGACAATCGGGTTAAAGTCTTCCAGACGCCAGCAGGTATCAATCACTTCCTGACAACGACGTTCCATTTCCGGGTTTTCACGTTGTACAGAAGCAAAATCCAAGCTTTCACCCATGGTACCGCTGTCTACAGAAGACGCTGCGCCACCGCCAAGGCCGATCAACATGGCCGGGCCACCCAATACAATGAGCAGATCACCCGGCTGGATTGCATCTTTTTCGACATGGTCAGGACGAATGTTACCGTAACCGCCTGCAATCATGATTGGCTTATGGAAGCCTTTCACTTCACCATTGACATTCTGTTCAAAAGTACGGAAATAACCATTTAATGCAGGACGACCGAATTCGTTGTTAAACGCAGCACCACCCAATGGACCTTCAATCATGATCTGTAATGGTGATGCCATACGTGAAGGTTTACCGTAGTTTTCTTCCCAAGGCTGTTCAAAGCCAGGAATATTCAGGTTAGAAACGGTAAAGCCGGTTAAGCCTGCTTTTGGTTTACCACCACGGCCGGTTGCACCTTCATCACGGATTTCACCGCCCGAACCGGTTGCCGCCCCTGCAAATGGAGAAATGGCTGTTGGATGGTTATGGGTTTCCACCTTCATTAAAATGTGAGCAGCCTGGCTCTTGTATTTATAAACAAAGTGACCGTTTTCATCCGCTTTCGGATAAAAACGCATGGTGTCATATCCCACGATCACAGAGGCATTATCTTTATATGCCGATAACACATCGGTTGGCGATTCTTTATAGGTATTCTTGATCATCTGGAACAAGGATAATGGCTGTTTCTCGCCATCGATCGTCCATTCCGAACCAAAGATTTTGTGACGGCAGTGTTCAGAGTTTGCCTGTGCAAACATCATCAGCTCGATGTCGTTTGGATTACGTCCCAGCTTGGTAAAGGCTTCGGTAAGGTAATCAATTTCCTGTTCAGATAAAGCAAAGCCAAACTCATTGTTGGCTTTGACTAATGCTGCTTTACCCTGACCCAGAATATCAATTGAGTTCAACGGTTTCGGGGCGGTTTCCGAAAATAATGCTTTTGCATCTTCAATTTGGGCAAAAACATTCTCTGTCATACGGTCATGTAACGCCAGTTTGACCTCATTGGAAATTTCTTTTATCCCTTTTAAGGTAAACAGGATTCCACGTTCCAAACGGTGCACCGGCGTATTACAGTTCTTGAAAATATCTGTTGCCTTGGATGACCACGGCGAGATTGTGCCGACACGTGGTGTCACCAAAATCTGGATTTCATCACTCGCAGCTTGGCGAAGTTGAAAAGATTGACCATCGTTTAAAAGTTGTAATGCCGATTGATGTTGCTGCTCGCTGAGCGCTTGATCAAACAAATAAACCCACTGGCTGTCAAAAGATTGAACAGAACTCATTGACGCTAAACGGTTTAAGAGTTGAGCTTTCTTGAAAGAAGAATGTGCTGATGCACCGGCCACGATAAACATGTTGACTTTGGCTCCACGGGCAGGTCTAACGATCCTACCGCCATGTGACTTATGAGAGAGCGCATATTCTACTGTTTATTCGTCGAATCAGCTAGATGTGATCTACGATTTATCTTTTTACTTTATTGCAACTGAAATTAATTGACATCTTTTTTGTGGCGGGTTCCGGATAAAATCGTTTCCTTCATGATCAGGATTCATGCCCTCCCTTCGGATTTCTTCAGGCAAGTTACTCTTTTATTTTTTTGATCGCTTATTTTAGAACCTTTATATATCTGTCACTAGAACCTTCGGTTTTAATACTTCAGACAATCATGTCAGCTGTCCATGCAAATGTTTACTCTTTTGCGCTTTACTCTTTAATAAAAATAAAAACAGTTTGTGGTGAAAATTATTTTGATACAAAAAGCAACCAAACAAATTGAGCTGTAACGTTCGATTAATAAGAATTGTCCACTTTTTTTTATCGTCATTAATCCAGCCTACTCAGCACAACTATTTATTTTTGCATCAATCTTTTTTTATTAAACACAATAGTTTTATCGCAAATCAAATCAACAAAACAAATAAATGTGTGATTTACATCACACAAACACAGCGCTATGTTAAAGATGAAAAAAATATATTTAAAAAAACAAGAACAAAAATTACCTGACTAATTTCTTGTTCTGATCCGTACTTTGTTGCTGAGAACACACTATGAATAAATTCTATAAAGTTGTATGGAACGCATCTTTGGGTGCATGGGTAGCAGTTTCAGAAATTGCTAAAGCTAAAACACGGACTACATCAAAAAAATTAACCTTATCAACGGTCATTATAACGCTCATTACAGGATTCTCGCCCTCGGTATGGGCTGCGACAGGAATCGATGGGGGTACAGGCAATGGCACTGCTATTTCTGGAAGCACCCAGACCAACTGCCAGGACGGCGGTGCCAACACGGCCAATGCCAAAGATATTGCAATCGGCTGTTCGGCGACAACCTTGCAAACCACCTCTGCCAATATCTTGATTGCCAATCGTCAAAACCCTTATAACAACTCGACAGGTGCCTTTGCAAATCCGCTCCAGCCGAAGCAAGGCGGCTCGATCAGCCTGGGCACCGGTGCAAGAACCGAGAGCCCGCTCGGTACTGCAATTGGCTCTTATGCAACAACTCAAGGGGTTGCCGGAATCTCTTTAGGTACAGCAGCCTTGTCTAGCGGGAACACAGCTTTGGCAATTGGCCGGCAGTCCGCAGCCATAGGCGATTATTCTCAAGCCATCGGAAATGTAGCTGCAGCAACAGGCAAAGGCTCGTTAGCAATCGGCCACTCAGCAACTGCTGAAGGTTATCGTGCGATTGCCATTGGCTCCCCTGATATTGACAATGCAGATCCGGTTGCCGGGCAAGCAGGTGCGGCCTATCAGCCTAACATGGCAACAAAGGCTACAGGCAAAGATTCTATCGCATTTGGCGGTGGCGCCATTGCAACCAAGCAAAATGCTTTGGCAATTGGTGCCTTTTCAGAGTCTACAGGTGACAAATCGGTCTCTATAGGTACAGGTTCCAAAGCCAATCAAGATAATGCGGTAGTTATTGGGGATCAGGCCCAGACAGCTGTTGAAGGAGGCATTGCAATTGGTCAGGGTGCTCAGGCCAATGCCGAGAATAGTATTTCCATCGGCCAGCAATCTAAATCAACAACAGCAACAGGCAATGCTTTCCTCACCAATCAGGCTCCACCTACAGGCGTCTTGTCTATTGGGGATGTTGGGCAAGAACGTCGTATTCAAAATGTTGCCGATGGTTCGGCACTCTCCGATGCTGTCACTGTGGCCCAACTAGATAGAGCTTATGATGATGTAAACAATAATTTAAGCAATGTACTGGGAGGCAATAGTCATTATGATCCAGTCACAAATACCTACACCCCTCCGAGCAACCTGGGTGGAACAGGTAAAAATACGATTGATGACGCCTTAAAAGCTGTCAAAACCAATGTCGTTGCCGGTACAAATACCAATGTCGTGAAAACTACAGATCCGGTGAATGGCAACGATATTTACACAGTCAATGCCGACAGTGCCAGTGTTTCTGCTGCCCCGGCGCTACAGGTAAGCAAAGGCACCAAAGACAGCAATAATAATACCGACTACCAGATTGACCTGGCCCAAAGCACCAAAGACGACATTAAAAAAGGTGTGGATGCCAGCAATGACCTGCAAAGCAAAGGCCTGACCTTTAATGGAGATAGTGGTACTACAGGTATCAAGAAACTGGGCGATACCGTGTCTGTTACAGGAGACAATAATATTACAACCGAGGCTGGCGCTGAAGGCATACAGGTTAAACTGAATCCAAATCTGGATCTGGGCCCGACTGGCAGCTTAAACATCGGCAATAGCAAGCTAGATAATACGGGCTTGACCATTATCAATGGCCCAAGTATCACCAGTAATGGAATTGATGCAGGCAATAAAGTGATCAGTAATGTATCGAGTGGTGGTAATACTCTAACCAATGCTGCCAATATTGGTGATGTACAAAAAGCTGCTGCTGCAGCCAAAACTGCGCTGCAAAATGGTACAAATGTCAATATTGGCAAAGCAACCGACCCTGTCAGTGGCAACGATATTTACACAGTCAATGCCGACAGTGCCAGCGTTTCCGCTGCCCCGGCGCTACAGGTAAGCAAAGGCGCCAAAGACAGCAATAATAATACCGACTACCAGATTGACCTGGCCCAAAGCACCAAAGACGACATTAAAAAAGGTGTGGATGCCAGCAATGACCTGCAAAGCAAAGGCCTGACCTTTAATGGAGATAGTGGCACCACAGGTATCAAGAAACTGGGCGATACCGTGTCTGTTACAGGAGACAACAATATTACAACCGAGGCTGGCGCTGAAGGCATACAGGTTAAACTGAATCCAAATCTGGATCTGGGCCCGACTGGCAGCTTAAACATCGGCAATAGCAAGCTAGATAATACGGGCTTGACCATTATCAATGGCCCAAGTATCACCAGTAACGGGATTGATGCAGGTAATAAAAAAATTATCAATGTGGCCAATGGAACAATTGCCCAAAACTCAAAAGATGCTGTGAACGGTGCTCAAATTCACAACATTTCCGAAAGTATCAAAAATAGTATTGGTGGCAATACCACTGTAAATCCTGATGGAAGTATTACAACCAGTAATATTGGAGGTACAGGCGCAAATAACATTGATGATGCTATCCGCTCGGTCAAGACCGATGCAGTCAAAGCAAAAACCACTGTCTCTCAAGGCAGTAATATCAGCGTTAAACAAACTGTTAATCCTGATGGTAGCAGCAACTATGAAGTATCTACCAATAAGGATCTGGTGCTAGATAGTGTCCAGACGGGAGACAGTGTCCTAAATAACAACGGATTAACCATCAAGGATGGTCCAAGTGTTACCAAAGACGGCATAGATGCCGCCGATAAGAAAATTACCCATGTGGCCAATGGAAGCATTGCACCGGATTCAAAAGATGCCGTGAATGGTAGCCAGATCAGTAATATTTCAAATAGCATCAAAAATAGTATTGGTGGCAATACCATTGTCAATCCTGACGGTACTATCAGTACAAATAACGTAGGTGGAACAGGTTCAGATACAATTGATGGTGCAATTCATTCCATCAGGAATGATGCAAAAGCAGCCAGAACCGAAGTTACTGCAGGAAATAATATTACAGTAATCAATAAAGGTCCTGGTGCCAATGGGCAAGATGTTTATGAGGTTGCAACAGCCAAAGACGTTAGTTTTAATAGTGTCTCCAGCCAATCGGTCAATGTCGGCCAGGTCAAGATTAATGAAAATGGCATCAATGCTGGAAACCAGAAAATTACCAATGTCGCAAATGGTAGTATTGGCCCCAACTCCAAAGATGCAATTAATGGCTCACAACTCAATGTCACCAATAATAAAATCGTTGAGTTCTTAGGCGGTGGAGCCGGTTATGACAATATCACCAATAGCTTCACCAACCCGACCTATAAGGTTGATGGCAAAGACTATAAAAATGTTGGCAATGCAATTGATGCCTTAAATAAATCAGATCAGACCTTAAATAATAAAATCGACAATGTCAGTAACCGGCTTGAACAGGCTTTTTATTCAACCAATCAACGTATTGACGATGTAGAGAAAAAAGCGAATGCGGGTATTGCAGCGGCTATGGCTTTGGAGAATGCGCCATATATTGCAGGTAAATATACCTATGCTGTGGGTGCTGCCTATCATAGCAGCGAGAGCGCCGTCGGTATTACCCTTCGTAAAACGGCCGACAATGGCCGCTGGTCATTGACAGGAGGTATCGCAGCCGCCTCCCATGGTGATCCGAGCGTACGCGTAGGTATTAGCGGTGTTATCGATTAATGACCGATGATTCAGGAGAGCATTGCCTCTCCTATCTTTAAGAAACCAAGAGAGTAAGCAATATGAAAATGATAATAATAGCTTCAATGTTTGCAATTGTTTCTGGCGCGGTAACACATGCATTTGCAGATAACGCCACTCCAGTTCAGCAAGAAGAGGTTAGTTTTCCCAAAGTTGAAAAAAGTTACCTGAAACAGGTGAAACGTTATGAAGTGGATGATGTCGCACGTTTGAATGTAGGTTTGAATAAAGACCAGATCCGGCATTTACTGGGCAACCCTCAGTTTAGCGAGGGCGTATTTTTTGTTAAAACATGGAATTACGTGCTCGATATCCGCAAACCGGATAGCCAGGACTATTTAAGATGCCAGTTACGAGTTGATTTTGATAAAAACTATATAGCCGAACATCTTTCCTGGAAAGGTGAAGAGTGTGGCGCCCTGCCCGCTGCTCCTCAAAAACAAGCCCAACAAAACCCGATCAATTCAGCCAATGTTCTCTTTACATTCGACCGTTCCGATGCAAATGCCATTGAACAGGGGCAAACCGCCATCTCAAAAATCGCCCAACAAATTAAGCAGAGTGATTCAGCAAATCCCATCATTGTGGCAGGCTTTACCGATCCATTGGGCAAAACTCCCTATAACCATGAACTATCTGCACAACGTGCAAATACCGTTGCCCGCCTGTTAATCAATGAAGGAATTGAAGCCAACCGCATCCAGATTCAGGCAAACAGCCAAACAGATGCCTATCGGCAATGTTCTACCCAACAACACCGTAGTCAGTTGATTGACTGTTTAGCACCGAATAGACGCGTCAATATCCACTGGTAAATCCAAATAAGGCTCCGGACAGTGAATGTTCGGGGCCAGTTTTAAACCAGCTCCCCCTGCGTTATTGATCACCATTCTTTTACGACCAGAAACAGCAGACCTGCCAGTGTGCTGTTTCTTTGCCTTATACGGCCGCCCCCCTCCACATCAAGTGCGTCCTGCCATGTCTTGTATATAAACTAACGGACGTCTGACCGGGTACTTTTAATTCTTCTGCCTTGCTGTTTACCTTTATCATAACAGGCCAGAAACACGATATAATACAGACCTGTCTTCATAACAACAGAGATTAAGCTAGAGTACTTAAATGAATAAGCAGATTATTGAACAGCTATTTGAACAAAATAAAATTCAACAATGCATTGAAGCCGCTAAAGAATATTTAACAGACCATCCCAACGACCTTGATATACGCTATCTGCTGTCACAGGCCCATTATCAGCAAGCTTCATTGCAAGGGCATGAACAGACCCGTCAGGCCTTAAAAGACACCATTCTCCCCGACCTCAAAAAAATTATTAACCAGAATAATGACACCGCTGTCATCAGGACTTTGCTTGAATATCTGTTTGAGCATGAAGCATCTCTAGAGCAAAACCCTGCACATCTTTCACTGCTTAATCATGAAAATACACAAGAATATAAACAACTGATCGCGCAACTTTATCAGCAGGAAAATGAAAAGGAAGCTGCCCTGCGTTTTTATCTGCTACTTGCCAAGCAACAGCAGCAGGTAAATGACTTCTTGAAATATCATGCCGAATATACCGAACTGTATCAACAGCAGTATGCCCATAACCGTGAACTACGCGATATCATGGTTTCCCAGCTCTGGCTCGATAAAGTGTATTTTTTAGCATCGCAACAACATCCTGACTTAATCACGCACATCGAAAATGGTATTGATCTGCTGTCTGTTGAAGATGAAACCGAGTATTTGCATTTGGCGGAAATTGCGTATGAGCATCAAAACATTACATTGGCACAAAAAATATTATTAAAACTGATCAAAGGATTAAATTACCAACCCGAAGTTCCGGCCGGATTAGTCCGCTGGTATCAGCGCTTTGAAGAGCTGATTAAAAACGGTTATGACCACCCTGAAGTGCGCTATTACCAGATTATTATTGAGCGAAACTATTATGAACAACTCAATAAAACCAAATCCTCCTACTATCAACGCTGTCTAAGCACCATTGAAAAATATCCGGATGAAGCTGCAGCCTTCCATTTTGCTGGAACTTATCTGTATGAAAACGAACAATATCAGCAAGCATTAACTTATCTGGAAAAAGCTCAGGTCTTAGAACCGGATGTAGTGACCTGGCGTAGATGGGTGAAATCGAAATATCTGGCTCAACAACCGATCCATCTGGAAGTACCTGTATTCAGCAAGGCCCTCCCCAGAGACCTGTATGCTACAGGGGTGAGTCTGAACGATTTTTATCAGGAGAATTATCAGTTCGATGAGGAAACGACGACTTACTTTCACCACTTAAATTGTGAAGTTTACCGTCAGTCTTATCACGCCTTTAAACAATATTTTGAGCATAATCAGTATCAGAGCGATTTCTACGGGGACTATCACGTTTTTGCCATGTGCTGTAACAACTATGCCATTCAGTTGCTGAATACGGAACACTATGATCAGGCAGCACAGATTGCAACAGAAGGGTTACAGTATTCTGAATTTATGGAGTTACATTTTAACCGGATCTGGGCTTATCAATATTCTGAAGATTACCCGCAGATGGAACAGGCCTTAACAGAATATTTTGAAAAATATGATGAAAGCTGTGTGCCGTTTATTGAACATCAGGTTCGAGTAGCTGAGCAGGTGGTCTGTAAGGCAAAATTGGGCCGACTCAACAATATTCAGCAAGAGGCCGAAAAAGTATTATTCCGGCTCTATGATCATTATGCCAAAACACAGCACATGAATGATCAAGACTATCGTAATCTTCATGTTGCAGAGGGCGCAGTAGAGAGGCTAATTTATGAACTGTATGAAAATCAGGATGCATTGATTCGCAAAGACTATTATGAAAGTGTCACTGCACGTTATCCATTAGCCTCACAGCCTTATTATGTGTTAATGCAGGTCTATAATGAATTAGAGGATTATGAAAAGGTAAACCAATATGCTTATCGCTATTTAGAGGTAAAGCGCAATTTTATGATCGCACCACAAGACTGGGACAAAGCGATTTATCTGCTCATAAAAAGTCACTGCTTACTTGAACAACATGAGCAAGCGATCCAGTTTTATCAACACCATGCAGCCAGAATAGAGCAGGAATTTGATCCGGATAATTTTCCGACGCTCAACCAATACCTCATACAAAGCTTTCTCAAGCTAGGTGATTTTGCAATGGTACATCAGCTGGCTGAACAGTCCCGAACAATTTATGAAGAGCAAGCATGGGACTATGATGACATCATGGAAAAAACCTATCTGCTCGAAGCTGAAGCATACTACAACAGCGGTCAGATCAAACAGGCGCACCAACATCTGGATCACATCCTGTCATTTAGCGACCATACCCCTATAGCCGCCGAATACAAAAAGTCATGGAAAAAACCCGGGTTCTTCTCCAGATTTTTTTAAGCTCAATTAAATGACTTCGCTCTGACTTATTTATAGCTTGTTATTCAATATATGAATAAGTCAGATCTTTCACCTGAGCTATTGTTAGGGCATTCCGCTCCAAGCCTGCTACTTGTAAGCTTGTTATTTTGCAACACTGCAACCAATTCAATAACCTTAAACGCCTGAAACAAGCAGCAAGACAATTTATGTCGCCCTGCTCTAGTGCTTTCATCTTTTTTTTGGCATGATGAAACTGAATTCATAGTGAATAATGATAAATGGAACAAATGCGTTGGTTAGAGTTGCTGTCTGCAATTCGTCTAGGTAGTAAAAAAAGCAGTACCGAATTGGCCCGAAGCCCATTCCATAAAGATTATGACCGAATTATATTTTCCCAAAGCTTTCGCCAACTTAACAGAAAAACCCAGGTTCACCCACTGACCCAGCACGACGGCATTCATACCCGTTTAACCCACTCACTGGAAGTTTCCTGCATTGGACGCTCGCTAGGAATGCTGGCAGCAGAAAAAATCAGGGACGAATTACCGGTATGGATTTCTCCTGCCGATGTGGGTGCCATTATTCAGGCAGCCTGTCTGGCCCATGATATTGGCAATCCTCCTTTTGGCCATGCCGGTGAATATGCTATTCGCGAATGGTTTGATGATGCCTCACACCGGGACTTCCTCACCAAACTGACAGCAGAAGAAGAAGCCGACGTACGTCAGTTCGAGGGCAATGCCCAGGGACTTCGCCTACTTAGCCGGATTGATTATCACCCGGATGATGGCGGAATGCGCCTGACCTGTGCCACGCTGGGTGCGTATTTAAAATATCCCTGGTTATCCAAAACCATTGAAGAGCAAGGTGACAGGCCGTCTCATCAACGGGCAAAATTCGGTTGCTACCAATCTGAAAAGGAAATTTTAAAACAACTGGCAGAACAGCTCGGCCTGATTCAACTGGGTGAATATCATTATTGCCGTCATCCCCTGACCTATTTGCTGGAAGCTGCTGATGATATTTGTTATGCACTGATTGATCTGGAAGATGGCATTATTCTCAACATGTTGAACTATGCCGAAGTGGAGCCGATTTTTCTAAATCTCATTGCCGATTATGGTTACCCTGAAGAACTGCATTTACCACATACTACCTGGCAGCAAAAAATTGCGGCTCTACGTGGCCGTGTCATGAAACGGCTGGTGGATGAAGTCACCACTGCCTTTGCCAAGCACCACTTTGAAATTCTAACCGGCCAGCTCAAGGGTAATCTTCTACAATATTGCTCACCCGATATTGAAGCCGGTATCCAAACCGCCAAGAACCTGGCCCGGGACCGCATTTTTGAGCACCCACAAAAATCGGGGCTGGAGATTATTGCACATCAAAGTTTACAGACTATTCTGGATGCTTTTGTTCCCTTAACCATGCCACACAAGACACTCAGTTTTAAAGAACAGCGGTTAATGTCGATTTTGCAACATTCGGGCGCAAATTTTCAGAACAACCATTACAATAATATTATGCAAGTTCTCGATATTATTAGTAAGTTTTCTGACCATCAAGCCTATAGCCTGGCGCAGGAGTTGCAAGGAAATAAAATAGGCTTTTTCTAATGAAGCGATTTGTTGATGAAGGTCAGACCTGGGGTAGTTTTACCCATGCCCCTGTTTTAGTGGTATGCCCATTTTGCCAGAGCAAAGCTCAGGTCTTTCAGCAAGACTTACCTCATCAGCCTAAAAAAAATATTATTTTTAGCTGTTTATCGTGTTGTAAAGCTTTTGATCAAGATCAGCAGCAACAAAACAACTTAGGCTATTTTGACGAGATCAATGTAGAAATTAATCAGACCTGCACTTGTAAACGCGGGAAATTTTACTTTTCCCAATCTTATGCTCGGCCCGGCACTCTTCCCCCTTTTATAAAGCTGAATTGCAGTTTCTGCCAAAAAGAGCAAGTGTATGATTCTCCTTATCCGTTATTGACCTATAAAACTCCGAGAAAATCCGGGTTTGAAATCAATAAAGATCCTTTCTTTGGCTATCGGCTGTATCTCACCACAGCAACAAGGCATGGTCTTGTTTTCGTATATAACACGGAACAGTTAAATGATTTGAAAGCTTACATCTCTGCTGAGCTAAGACAGAGAACCTATACAAATAAGAATAAAACTTACTTAAGCCGATTGCCTGCCTGGATAAAATCCGCACGAAATCGCAAAGAAATCCTGAAAGCCATTTTGCGTTTAGAACAAATGGCTACTACTATTCAACCATTAACAAAAAAGTGAAAGATTCAATGATCGGATGTTTGATTGGCGAAGTGTTTGCCCTGGAAGCCCCAACCGTATTACTCAATGTAAATGGTGTTGGTTATGAAGTCGATACACCACTTTCGACATTTTGCCAATTACAAAAAGGACAAAAAGTCACATTATGGACGCATTTGGTGGTCCGTGAAGATGCGCAGCAACTGTATGGTTTTAGCGATGCTCAGGAAAAAACCATTTTCCGCACACTTCTCAAAGTGAATGGTGTAGGGCCTAAAATGGCACTCGGTATTCTCTCAACCTTGAGTGTGGAACTGCTAATCCATAGCATTGAACATGATGATGTCAATACCCTGGTGAAAGTCCCGGGTGTAGGCAAGAAAACAGCTGAACGTCTAATGATTGAATTACGTGACCGCTTTAAAGCATTGGCCCATCCTGCAGGTGGCTCAAGCAATGCTGTAGCAACGCAAATCCAGTTTATGTCCAACTCACCTGTTGCCGAAGCCGAAGCCGCATTACAATCTCTCGGTTATAAGCCGGCTGAAGCACAAAAAGCCGTTGCTGCCGTCAAGGCAGACTTTACCGAGTCAGCCGATATTATCCGTGCTGCGCTTAAATCCATGATGAAGTAATAGATATATGCAAGATCGTCTTATTAGCGGAACAGAAAAGCCTGAAGATCATTTTGACCGCGCCATTCGCCCGACTTCACTGGCAGACTACATCGGCCAGCCGGTTGTCCGTGAGCAAATGGAAATCTTCATTGGTGCCGCGCGCGGTCGTGGCGAGGCACTCGACCATACCCTGATTTTTGGCCCGCCGGGCTTGGGTAAAACGACCTTGGCGAATATTATCGCGCGTGAAATGGGCGGTAATTTAAAGTCGACTTCAGGCCCGGTACTGGAACGTGCTGGCGATTTGGCTGCCATGCTGACCAATCTGGAAGAAGGTGATGTGCTGTTTATTGACGAGATTCATCGCCTCTCCCCTGTAATTGAAGAAATTCTGTATCCGGCGATGGAAGATTATCAGCTGGATATCATGATCGGTGAAGGCCCTGCGGCCCGCTCAATCAAGCTCGACCTGCCCCCCTTTACCCTTGTTGCAGCCACAACACGGGCAGGTTTATTGACCTCGCCCCTGCGTGACCGTTTTGGGATTGTGCAACGCTTAGAGTTCTATTCGGTTGAAGACCTGACGCACATCGTGACACGTTCTGCCAATTTGATGGACGTACCGATTACCCATGAAGGTTCAACCGAAATTGCCCGTCGCTCTCGTGGTACCCCCCGTATTGCCAACCGTTTATTACGCCGGGTTCGCGACTATGCCCAAGTCAAAGGTACCGGTGAAGTCACCCAGGAGATGGCACAACGTGCGCTGGATATGCTCAATGTGGATAAAGCCGGTTTAGATACACTTGATCGTCGTTATCTGAGTATGTTGCTGGAACGCTTTGAAGGACGACCAACCGGTGTTGAAGCTTTAGCCGCAGCGATGGCAGAAGACAGCGGAACACTTGAAGACGTGATTGAGCCATATTTAATTCAGCAAGGTTATGTAATGCGTACGGCACGTGGGCGTATTGCTACCAATATGGCCTATTTGCAGTTTGGTATGACACCGCCAGAATAAATCCGGCACAGAGTAAATACCGTAGCCATTGGTATTTACTCTCATGTTCGTTTATCAATAAAAATTAAAGCACGATATTCTAAATAAAAATTCCTGTTATACTCGCCCGGTTAAAATAAAAAAATATATTTTAACCACTCAATATTTAGATAAAGGGGCAAGAAATGACAAACAGATTATTCACTTCTTTTATATGTTCAGGGGCATTATTATTAACAGCTTGCGGTGGTGGCAGTGATAGCCAGACCAGTTTTAATGGTAAAGAAAAACTCGATTATAATAAGCCAGAAACGACAGAAACCATTAGCGAAGCAGTAGTAAACCTCTCCACTGAATCGGACAATATCTTATTTTTTATAGGGATGCTTACACAGGGTATTTATAATAGTGTAAATAGCGCAGATTTTTCGTGTGAAACAGGAACGGTAAAACTCAATAGCAACAAGAGTGTTACACTCGACCATTGTAAAAACTTCAAGGCTTCATCACAAGGAAGCCAGTTCCCGGGAACAGTTTCCGGCACTATCCAGTCCACTGACAATAGCACCAGCAGCCTCCAGAAAAATGACCTGAATCTATCGGAAATAAATATTGAGCTGGCCGAAAACTCAATCGTTTTTAATGGCAAAATAACTCATATTGCTACGTCACCGGCGAATAACCTGATAAGTGAAAGCTATGAAACTGATCATTCTACACTTAAGTTTATCGAAAAATATGGGGATAGAAATCATTATTTATATACCCTATATAATTATCAGCTTCTCTCAAATTATTATAAATCTACCGGACGTATCGAAGATTTTGCTAAAGGTAAAATGAATGGAGAATCCAATGGCCAAGTTTTTTCAGTAAACTTTGCCTCAAATTTTAATTTCACCTCAGCCGATGACCTTTATAATTTCAAACCTCATTCAGCAAATGTTGAAATTACCGATCTTTACAACCAGAAAAATACGATCTCGATCCGCCAGACAACCGATGCCAAAGCATTAATCAATACGTATGCAGACGGAAAACTGGTACAAACCCTGGTACAAGAATGGGATGAACTCCTGTAAACAGATTCATGTTCATAAGCCCGCATTGCAGGGCTTATTTTTTTGCCCGACTCAACAATATGTTATTTATTACTATTTCCATCTTTCTGTTCAGACCATATCATTCCCTGATTGCAGCTTACTGAACATGGAAATAGGTAAAACACATGGCTAATCATTTTGAGTTCAATATTCGTGTTTACATTGAAGACACCGATGCCGGCGGCATTGTCTACCATGCCAACCATATCCGCTTTATGGAACGGGCACGGACAGAATGGTTACGTGCCGCAGGTGTGGATCATTACTGGCACCAAAAAGATTACAGCTTTGTGGTACACCAGATTGCTGTCAAATATGTACGTCCAATATTAATGGATGATTTAATTACCGTTACAGCACGTGTTATTTCGTGTAAAGCAGCATCATTTGTGTTGCAACAAAATATTTATCGTGGTGAAATCTTGCTGGCTTCAGGTGAGGTCGTGTTGGCATGTTTAAACAAAGAGCTAATGCCACGCCGGCTTCCTGATGAAATTCGTGACCTGATTCAAAAAGAATTGGCACAGGACTAAAATAAACTTTCGGCACAGTAACTTATGGCAACTAATTTAGAATCTTCTCTACACATCTCCGACCTTATTTTGCAAGCAAGTCCTGTGGTACAGCTGGTCATGCTGATCTTGTTACTTGCTTCAATTTATAGCTGGTACCTGATTGCCAAATTACATATGGGCTTCAAAAAAGCAGGTCAAGATGATGAGCATTTTCAAAAGATGTTCTGGTCAGGTGCCGAATTAAACACCCTCTACAACAATGCTCAACTCAACTCTAAACGCCGTGGTCTGGAAGATGTGTTCTACCAAGGCTTAGGCGAGTTTTTCAAATTACAAAAACGTAAAGCAGATACCAACCAGACCATCGAAGGTACTGAACGTATTCTGCGTGTCGGTTTAAGTCGTGATCAAGCTGGTCTGGAACAAGGTTTAGGTGCGCTTGCCAGCATTGGTTCTGTTGCACCTTATATTGGTTTATTTGGTACGGTCTGGGGCATTATGAATGCCTTCATCGGGCTGGCTGCAGTAGATCAGGTGACTTTGGCAACCGTTGCTCCAGGCATCGCAGAGGCGCTGATTGCAACAGCTATCGGCTTATTTGCTGCAATTCCGGCTGTACTTGCGTTTAACCACTTTACTGCAAAAGGTGAATCTATTTATTCAGATCGCGCCCTGTTTGCAGAGGAAATGGTCGCCCTATTACAGCGTCAGGCAATTGGAACGACACAGGAAGATGCATAATGGCGATTCAACGATCTGGACGTTTTGAACGCATCAAAAAACCACTGAAAAGTGATATGAACGTCGTTCCTTATATCGATGTCATGCTGGTACTACTGGTTATTTTCATGGTCACTGCACCCATGATCACCAGTGGCATTAAGGTGGATTTGCCACAAGCTAACAATCACCCTATCGAATCAAAAGATATGCCAGCAATGGTTACAATTGGCAAAGACGGTAATATCTTTTTGCAGTATCAAGAACACAAAGGCAGTGAACCTTTATCATTGGAACAGCTTGAAACGCTTTTGAGTGAAGCTCAAACACAAGCCGAGCAAGATAATAAACAGCTGACTGTTCTGGTGAATGGTGATAAATCTCGTCCTTATGGTGAAGTGGTTTCACTCATGGCGAGTCTACAAGAAGCCGGCCTAACTCAAGTTGGCTTACTGACCGAGCCGTTAAAATAAGCTATGAAAAAATTTCAAGAGCCACCTTTTAAGCAAAATGCGATTGCGCTGGGTTTCACACTCGGTGTGCATGCAATCGCTATTGTTGGCTTACTGTTTTTAGGCTTGAGCAAACCACCAGAAGAGCCTAAAAAACTCACCACTATTTTGGTGAAGCCAGAAGATTTACCCCCATCGTTACAGCATCCTGAACAGCAAGTGACTGCTGACAAACAGGCACCGGAAGTGGTCAGCCCAAATGTCGATCCAACCTTAACTGAAACTATTCCTGTCGCCCCTCCACCCCCTACTGCACAACAACTTGCAGCCCAAAAGCAAAAGGCAGAACAGGCACAGCAAGCAAAACTGGCTGAACAAAAACGACAGGCCGATGAAGCTGCCCGTGCCAAACAAGTTGAACAACAACGCAAACTCGCAGAGGCACAAGCACAAAAACAACGTGCAGATGCTGAAGCAAAACGTCAGGCTGAAGTAAAAGCTAAAAATGAAGCCGATGCAAAGGCGAAAAGTGAAGCGGATGCCAGACGCAGAGCTGAGCAGAATGCAAAAGCTGAAGCCGATGCCAAGGCACGTCAAAAAGCAGAGCAAGATGCCAAGCTAAAACAGCAAAAAGCGGCTGAAAATGCCAAGCTTCAAGCTCAGCAAGAAGCGAAACGCAAAGCCGAAGCGGAGGCAAAACGTAAAGCGGACGCAGAGGCAAAACGTAGAGCCGAAGCAGACGCCAGAGCTAAAGCGGAAGCAGAAGCAAAACGTAAGGCCGAGGCAGATGCCAAAGCTAAAGCCAATGCAGAGGCGAAACGCAAAGCCGAGGCAGATGCCAAAGCTAAAGCGGACGCGGATGCAAAACGTAAGGCTGAAGCAGATGCCAAGGCTAAGGCCAATGCAGAAGCGAAACGGAAGGCCGAAGCAGATGCCAAAGCTAAAGCAGATGCAGACGTGAAACGTAAGGCTGAAGCAGATGCCAAGGCTAAAGCCAATGCAGAGGCCAAACGCAAGGCCGAAGCGGATGCCAAAGCTAAAGCAGATGCAGAGGCGAAACGAAAAGCAGAAGCTGAGGCGGATGCTAAAGCTGCCGCTGCCAAAAAAGCGGAACAAGAAGCGGCCCAGAAAAAAGCAGATGCCAAACGTGTAGCTTCAACTGCCAAACGGGATTTTGAACAAAAAATCTATCGTGCATGGAATATGCCAGCTGGTTCTTCAGGACAACGTGCTAGTGCACGTGTAACCCTCAGCGATAGCGGTGCTGTCCTATCTGTTGTTGTTTCAGCCAGTGATCCAGATGTAAAAGCAAGCGTAGAGGCAGCTGTTCGCGCTGCTGCGCCTTATCCAATGCCTGATGATCCTGTAGCACGACGTGAGGCAAGAAGCTTTACCTCAAGTTTTACTGCAAAATAGTAATGAATAGTTAACGTTACAGGCTTTTAATAGCACAAAGCCTGTAACTATGTTAAATAATCAACAGCCACAAAAATACGACGCAAGTAATTGTAACTATGGACAAGACTCGTAAGCATCTCATCTCTCTGGCAGTTTTCGCTGCAATTGGCACAGTTGTTCCAACAGCAACCTTTGCTCAATTACATCTTGAAATTGCCAAAGCCCCTGAACAGGCACCCAAAATCGCAATCATCCCATTTGCCAATGACAATGCGATCTATCCAATTGTGGAAAGTGACTTAAACCGTTCAGGACGTTTTACCAGTGCATCACAAAACCTGCCAGCAACTGCAAGCCTGAACCAGGTTCAGGCAAGTGACTGGCAAACTGCTGGCGTGCCTTATGTTGTCGTTGGTCAAATGAAAGCTGTTGATGCCAACACGTTTGAAATTCACTACCAGTTGTACGATGTACAAAAACAGCAATACCTACTCAATGAAGTCCTGACAGTACCACGCTCACGCGTACGTCAGGCAGGACACCTGATCAGTGATACCATTTATCAGGCATTAACCGGTATTGCAGGCGACTTTAGTGGCCGTATTGCCTATGTACTCCGTAATCAGGCAACCCCTGCCCAGCGTTATACCCTGCAAATTGCGGATACAGATGGTGAACAGCCTAAAACAGTATTGTCATCACGTGACCCGATCCTTTCCCCGGCATGGACACCTGATGCCAAGAAAATTGCTTACGTTTCGTTTGAAACCAAACGACCTGCAATTTATCTGCAAGATTTAGCAACAGGCCAACGTGAAGTCTTGGCCAGCTTCCGCGGATTAAATGGCGCACCAAGCTTTTCACCAGATGGCAAATCAATGCTGTTTACTGCCTCTATGCATGGCAACCCGGAAGTCTATCAAATGGACTTGAGCACTCGTCAGGTTCAGCGCATGACCAATGACTCGGCTATTGACACTGAAGCACGTTACGCACCAGATGGCAAATCATTCATCTTTACCTCGGATCGCGGCGGTTCACCACAAATCTATCGCTATAGCTTTGATGACAGCTCGGTTAAGCGCCTGACCTTTAAAGGAGCATTCAATGCCCGCGGTACATTAAGTGCAGATGGTAAGAAAATCGCGCTCGTACATCGCCCAAGTGGCAGCAGTTACAAAGTTGCCATCCAGGATATCAACACCGGGATTACCAACATTCTCACGCCAACCAGTTTAGATGAATCGCCAAGCTTCTCGCCAAATGGCCAAATGGTTGTTTATGCCACACGTGAAGGTAATCGCGGTTTATTGTCGGTCATGTCTACTGACGGCCGGTTCCGCATGAATTTACCAAGTGAACAGGGTGAAGTTCGTGAACCAGCTTGGGCACCAAAATAAGTTTAATGTATTGGAGAATTATATGAACATTAAATATCTAACGCTTCCATTGATTGCTGCCACTCTCGTTTTTACGGGATGTGCCAGCCGTAAGCCTGCGGCCGAAATTACTGCAGGCAACACGCCAAATGGTTCAGCTACTGTAAGTACGGAAGGCTTAAGTGAAGATGCGGCTTTAAATGCCCAAAATCTGGCTGGCGCATCTTCAAAAGGCGTGACAGCTGCCAATAAAGCCTTCCTGGCAAAACGTGTTGTTCACTTTAACTATGACAGTAGTGATCTGTCTAACGAAGACTACCAGACCCTTCAGGCACATGCTCAATTTTTAGTTGCCAACGCCAACTCTCGTGTCGCCCTGACAGGTCATACCGATGAGCGTGGTACACGTGAATACAACATGGCACTGGGCGAACGTCGTGCCAAAGCAGTTGAAAGCTTCCTGATTACCAATGGCGTAAATCCGCAACAGCTGGAAGCTGTCAGCTATGGCAAGGAATCTCCTGTTAATGCGGGCCATGATGAAGCAGCATGGAAAGAGAACCGTCGTGTAGAAATTAATTATGAAGCTGTGCCGCCATTATTAAAATAATGCTGAAACGGCAATACATAAAAAAATGCTCACCTATGGTGAGCATTTTTTTATGCGAGATCAGAGTTTAGAGTGTGCATCTGCATCTGACTTCGGCTGCATCGACTCAATCAGATCGTGCTTGTTAAACTCTTTATACTCAGGCTTTGCCTCATACTCTTTCCAGGCCTCTTGCACATTTTCTTTAGAAATCGTTTCTAAACTAATGGGTTCGCTTGGCGTGGGCGTTGCCTCAAAACTCTTGGTTGACATCTTCATCTCCAAACATCCTGTCTAGTATCCACCCAACATATCATGTAATGATGCAGTTGTAATCATAAAAGCAACATAAATAAAGTAAGATAATTTTTATTTTCAGGCGATCTCATCTAGAATAGCCACATTCTTTTTTATCAATTTTTGACACGGCTAAAGCGGAGCTATTCAATATGTCAAACCTTACTTTGACCCAATACCTAGAACAACAAAATGGGAATTTGACTCCAGAGCTGGCACAAGTCATCGAAACAATTGCAGCCACTTGCCAGACCATTGATCAAGCCTTACAAAAAGGTGCTTTAGCCGGTATTTTGGGCAGCGCTGGCAACGAAAATGTTCAGGGTGAAACACAAAAAAAACTAGATGTCATTTCTAACGACTACCTGATTGATGCCTTAAAAGTACATCCGCAAGTAGGCGGCTTGGCTTCAGAAGAACTGGATGACTTTACACCAGCTCAGGAAAATGGCAAATATCTGGTGTTATTTGACCCGTTAGACGGTTCAAGCAATATCGACATCAATATGTGTGTAGGTACTATTTTCTCTATCCTTCCAGCAAAAAATGCCATCACTCAGGCGGCTGATTTTATGCAGGCAGGTACAGAGCAGGTTGCTGCGGGTTATGTACTTTATGGCCCTTCTACCATGTTGGCTCTGACAGTAGGCGCAGGTGTAGCGTTCTTTACCTTTGACCCGACATCACAAAGCTTCTTGTTAACATCTGAAAAAGTTCAGGTTTCAGCCGATACTCAAGAATTTGCCATCAATGCATCCAACCAGCGTCATTGGGAAAATCCGGTAAAACGTTATATTGATGAGTTACTTGCGGGTAAAACTTCAGTCCGTGAAAAAGACTTCAATATGCGCTGGGTGGCATGTATGGTGGGTGACATTCACCGTATCTTATGCCGTGGCGGTATCTTCCTTTATCCATATGACTTGAAAGACCCTAAAAAAGCAGGTCGTTTACGCCTGATGTATGAAGCGAATCCGATGAGCATGCTGATTGAACAGGCCGGCGGTGCGTCGACAACAGGTCGTGTCCGTATTCTCGAGATCCAGCCGACTGAACTGCATCAACGTGTTCCTGTGATTATCGGTTCAAAAAATGAAGTTGAACGCGTGACCAGCTATCACTAATTAATTTTTATAATCAGGGCATTATCATAAATTTATAATGCCCTTTTGGATGTTTATCTTATGGCCGTTATTTTTCTAGAATCAAAAGACAATGCAAAGATTAAACATTTGCGTGGGCTGATCGAGCTGAACAGCGCCCGAAAAAAACATCAGCAAACGGTTCTGGAAGGTACCCATCTTTGTCTGGCCTGGTTACAGCAGCAGAAAAAAATCTTTTCGCTCTTTACCACCGAACAGGCGCTTAATCATCCTGAATTGCAACAAATCACTGAATTGCACCAAGGACATATTTTTGTCATTAGCGAAGTGCTCTATAAAGATTTAAGTACTTTGGGCACGACCCTGCCTTGTTTGGCCATTATTGACCTCCCAAAAAGCGCAGTCACAATAGACTATCAGGCTGACACCCTGATTCTTGAAAATGTGCAAGATCCAGGAAACGTCGGTACCTTGCTACGTTCTGCCGCTGCAGCAAATATTAAACAGATCATTTGTACCCAGGGCTCGGCATCATTATGGTCTCCACGCGTGTTACGCGCAGGTATGGGTGCACACTTTAGCCTGACCTGTTTTGAAAACTTTCAGCTCAGCGATGTTCTTCCCAAATTCCAGATTCCCGTATTCGTTACCAGTTCACACCGCTCAACCAGCTTATATAGTAAAGACCTGACCCAAGCATGCGTATGGATTCTGGGGAATGAAGGTCAGGGTGCGAGTGATTATGCGCTGGAACATGCACAGGCTGTGACCATTCCGCAACCCGGTGGTCAGGAATCCCTGAATGTAGCCATTGCAGGCTCGATCTGCTTTTTTGAAATGGTGCGCCAACGTCAGTAAAACGTTATTTTATTTTAAATACGATTTTTTTACTGGGAAAATCAATTACACTACTAAAAATAATTGCTTAAGTTGTCAACGCACTCACCATTTTCAACGTTATATGACTAATGAATTGAAATAATGGTGGGTATCCATGACAGGATTTTCCATCTCTATGGATTTAGCACCTAAACAGGCTCGAACAGAAAACGGTACTGACCGCAGTACAGTTGAACAACGTCTGCGTTTTTTTATGCAAGACGTGACTGGTCGTGCGCTTGTGATGATGGAAAGTGCAACACAGGGGCAACAAGGCATTGCAATGGATCTGGTTCAGGAAGCCTTTATCTCATTGCATAAATCCTATGCAGACAAAAGTACCGATGAGTGGTATCCCCTGTTCTATACCATATTGAACAATAAGCTCCAGGACTGGAGAAGAAAGGAAGCCCGTCGGGCAAGCCCATTCTCATTATTTAAAAAGATCAGTTTAGATGATGACGAGGAAATTATTGATGTTGTAGATGAATCTACTCCAAATCCGTTTGAGTTCCTTGACCAGGAAGTCACAATGGAAGAAATTCAGGCTGCAATCAATCAATTACCTGTGCGTCAACAACAAGCGTTCATGTTAAGGGCCTGGGAAGGTTTTGATACGATGACGACAGCGCAAATTATGGATTGTAGTGAAGGTAGTGTCAAAACACATTATCACCGTGCAATTCAGGGACTCAGAATTGCCTTAGAGCACTTAAATCCACATACGGGAGGATCATCAGATGAAAAGAGATGAGTTCGCTAAACAAGTGACTTCCAGACTTGATCAACTTGCAAAAGAGCAACACCACAATAAAATGCGGGTGATGAATCATGTTCTAGATACGGTTCAAAAGAAACCTACCTCTTATTACAGTATCTGGAAAATGACCGGTTTTGCTGTAGCAGCAGCCATTATGGGCATTGTTGTATTGCCTAGCTCACTCCAGCTGGTCGACAAGCAGCAAAATCAGGTGGTGGTCAATCCAAAGCTTTCCCCGCAAATGGTTGAGGATATGGAAATGTTATTGGTTTTAGGTGAGGATAAAGTTCCACATGGCAGCTAAAAAATTAGCACTTGTTGTGTGTACCCTTGGCTTATTGCAAACAAGTTTTGCCGGTTCTGAACGTTTCTGGATTTTTTCCAAACCGAATAAGCCAACAACTGAAGAAGCATGGGATGATTTAACACCAGAAGAACAGCGCGTTTTAATTCAACGCTATCAGTCTTTAAAGGAAATTCCGACGACACAAAGCTCGCAACTCCAGCAGAGAATGGAGTGGTTTACCCAGCTGCCCGAAGATGAAAAACAAAAAATGCGTGATGTATGGCAAAAGATGAGTACTCAGGAACGTAATACCTTACGCAAACGCATGCAACATGCCAATACAGAAGAACGCGTAACGATTCGGGAAGAATACCTAAGCAAATATGCTGAACACTGATTTTTTTATTTGAATATAAAAAAAATAGCGCCAGTCCGGCGCTATTTATATTTCGGTATTTACTTTTTAAAACGGCGATACGCCAATAAGCCCAATAAACCCAGTAACGAGAATAGGTTTGAGCTACCTCCCCCTCCACCAGCTTTACGAGTGTCATCGGAGGTCGTACCTGTACTGATGATCTTGACCGTTGCCGTATTTGAAATTAGGCCTTCTGCATCATAAACCTGATAATTAAAAGAATAGTTGAACGGGTTAAAGATATTGACTTCCTGAACATAAATGTTGCCACCATAACAGATTTGCTGTTGATCCGGTTCAGGACAAGCCCCCTGACGGTCAGCGGTCACACTAATATTACTGCTTGGAACATTGGACAGACGGATCGGCAACTCAACCCCTTCTGCATTTTTCCAGAACTGGGACTTGGCAGGATTACTCTCAGGCCCTGTTCCCCCTTCTCCCATATCGCCATAATCATTGGCAAAGCTTAGAAGATTAAGGGCGACTTTTTCCTTTTTCTGATATTTCAATGTCACTGAAGTATCTTTTGCTTCCGGAGCAATATTGACAAATGCTGCACGAATCAGTCCAGAAGACTTAATCGATGGGTCAGCTTTGGATTGAACTGTGTATTTACAGAAAACCTTATCACCAGCCTGAGTGATACTGTCGTCTTTACGGTAAAAAATAATTTGTTCCAGATCTTCATTCCACGTACAGACCAGGTTCTTTTTATCATTCGTATTAATATTTGCTACATCATCACTGATTTGCCCAATCCCTAATGGTTCCGTAATCACGTTATAGTTCTCTTTATTAAAGAACTGCAATTTATGACTTCCATCATTCTGTTCAATTTCTTGCGGCAAAGGTAACTGATACTTCTTCAGATCGATATAAATCGCTCGATATTTTAGATTTGCCTTGGTTGTGTCATATAATTTTTTATATTCTTGGGCACGTACCTTGTAATAGGTTAAGAAATCAGGATTGTTTGGCTGCTTGACCAGATCATTAAAGAAATCTAACTGATTCTTATAATTTCCAAGTAGTGTCGTCAGTGAGATATTCGAGATATCTGTAATATCTCCCGCGGTAAGCTTCATCAGCTCAACCGAGCCGATATCACAGGTATTGCGTGTTTCTGGCTCATAATACAACGTTCCATCTGTAATACGCGCTATATCTCTTTGATCTGTAGTGCTACAGCCGGTCACTCCGGTATCGACCAGGTCCGTTGCGGTTCTATTGTTTACAGGATAGTACAAAGGCAAATATTGACTAAATTCGGTTGCAGGCTGCAATGGAGTTAACAATGTCCGGATACTGATATTACCAACATCAATATTGCTATGCTTCTCTGGTAACACCTGTGCAGGCAGGTCACATTTACTATTGCCTGTTAAAGAAAGTGCGTTATACAAAGGAACAATATTTACATCTTTCTGGTCAGTGACATCACCCAATAAATAACGGCAAGAGTAGCCACTATTATTGTAGGCAAGCACATTAAAACTTAAAGTTTTAAGCCCCAGTTTATCGTATAGAAAAGCCGAGTAAGCATTATTCTCAACAATGGTATTACTGAGCAAGCTGATAGAACTGGCGTTGCTTAGAATACTGGAGCTATTGGCAGGTGCACTTCCTGCTTGAGTATCACCTGTAAATTTAATCAGGCTTCCATTTGTCAAATTCGCGCTATTTTGAGCAATCGTGTTCGTGTTCAGAGATACTGTCGGCTCACCACAAAAATCCAGCATACTGCCAGAGTTTTCTGCACCATTGGCAATCAGTGCGCTTCTGATAATCTCGATATTCCTTTTAGAATATACGTTGTCATTGATACAGCTCATTGCCAGCAAGCTACCCAAAGGCGCTTTGTTATTTTTCAATAAGCTACCAGTAATACTTAACGAAGAAGACGGGCCAGCCAGAAATATAGCCCCACCACCCACTGCTGCCCGGGCATTTATAATATGTGTATTATTTAAGCTAACATTGCCTCCCGCATAGATTGCTCCCCCTCGATCAGAGCTACTGGCATTGCTTAAAACAACATCATTCAGGCTAAGCGCACTGTTATTGCCGGTCGTATTGAAAATACGGCCGGAATTTTTTGCATCTATCGTTGTCTGGAGTGCAGTCTGCGCAGGATAATCATTGTTAATGACATTTCGCTTTTCCCAGTCAACAGGGCTTTTACCCGAGATCACAACATCAACCGTAGGTGTTAATTCTCGGTCAAGGGTATAGGTACCGGCTTCCAATTGAATCGATTTCAGGGTTGCCGGAGAAGTATCTGTTACCTGACAGCCACCGTAGGGCTTTCTTTCTGCAGCTGTTTTAAGTGCCTCCCGTAATGAACAGGCATTACTATTTTCACCATCTTCATCTGCAAATGTTGTGACTTTGATTGGGGCACTGCTGGTCGCGGCAAAAAGCGGCATAGTTGCAAGCACCATCGTAGCCAGCAAGGTTTTTTTATAATTTTTCATCTCGTCATCCCTGATTATGATTTAAAGCGACGTAATCCAATAAGTCCGAATAGCGCAAGGATTGCCCCCATTCCAAAACTTCCCCCACCTACATTGACTGTTTTACTTTTAAAATTATCTGGTGGGTCCTGAACAATTGTGGTTGGAATGGTAATGTAATAATTCGAGACATCATTAAAACGGGTTGTTGTGGTCATAATCCGCATATTAAATTTATCTGCCCCATGCCAATTTCCATTTGGCACATAAGTAATGTTTCCAGCCTGATCGATCGTCAACTTGCCTTTTGACGGGGTTTGCGTTTGCTGGATATCCAAGCAGCCCGGTTGCCAAGGCTGATTATCGGCACGTTTGCCCAGTACTTTTTCACATGAGGCAGGGTCAAGCAATTCACCATCCAGTAAACTGTCGGCAATACTGAACTTGGCTACCTGACCATATAAAATATCCTGTCCGGCAACAGGAATATCAGCACGATTGACGACAAGTTCGATCGCCCCCAGATCACATAGCTCATCATAACCACTCCGGTTTTTGCCACGCTGATCAGCGCCTTCACAACTTGCCAGTCCTGCGGTCGAGCCATCACTATAAATTCGCCCTTTATTGACAATCAAAGAATCTGAAAGTCTGGTATAAGACATTAATAAGCGCGGTTTGAAGTAACCTAGCATCTGATCTTTAGGCGTATAGTATGGACACAAAAGTCCATCTGCAGGCGGGGCAGCACACTCGCCCTCATCATTACTTCCGCCAGCAATGAGCTGAGTATTGCCAATGAAGAAATTTGGTCTTTCATTAGGGGCGTTGCGATTACATTCAGGAGTGATCAGGTTACTTTGTATCACAGCTTCATCATCAGCCGAACTGGCGCAGTTATTTGCTTCATTTGCCACAATGATGCTATTAGAAATATAAGCACTCGGACTCTTGCTGGTTGTAGTTTCACCATTTTCGGATGTTGTTGTCGTTATTTTCGGGGCTTGCAGATACAATCCTGCAGCATTCTTCAGAATCGTGACATTATTTAGCAGCATTCCTTCACGAATATTCGCAACATAGCCACCTTTATTATGGAAAATTGTTGTATTACGCAAGCCGGAAATACGGGAACTGATCGCTCCGGTCGTGGTTTTATCGGTAAAGCCTGTTTGTGAATACAGTATGGCACCGCTTTCGCCTTTTACACCTTCATTATCACGGATCACAGATTGCGTAATCAGATATAAGGGCATTTCACTGTAGACCACCGCGCCTTGATCGGCTTTATTTCCTTGCAACAGGCTATTACTAATATTTAATATCCCGGCAGTCTTTTGCTCATCTGTCAAAATACCGGCATTATAAATCGCTCCTCCTCTGGACGCATTGCCTCCAGTCAAGCGCGAGTACTGGATGCCTAATGCTTCACGATTCAGAATCAGGCCACCATCACTCATTTTATGAGTGGAACCTTTTAAATTTAATTCAATCAAATAAACCGGGATTAAGGTATTTTCTACACTGCCATCATCAATGACAAATAAACGGTCATTACCGGCCATGCTAATGGTCGCGTTATGCATGCCTTTCTGGCTATCATTAAAATCACCGCTTGCAGCAGTAATGATCGAGGCCGCGGCCTTAATATGAAGGGCTGAATTTAAGGTGTATTCTTTATCTCTTTGCAGGACGATGGTGCTACTTGAGTCTTTATTACCACATCCATGATAGCCATTTTCAAATTCTTTCTGGCTTCTTTTATTTAAAAACTCAACAGCTTCCCTTAATGAACAAACGGTATCATCCTTGTCTTCATCAACCAGTGTTGTGACTTGAATATCCGCAGCATACACATGTCCGGTAATCGCAAATAAAGCGCAGGCAAGCGTCCGTTTGAGCATACCCATCTCCTTCTATATTTTTCATTTTTTTTAGTTTTACAAACTCGGTGTTTGCAACCACATTCCTTTGTGCGTACTTTGTCATAGCTCTCAAAATTACTCAAGAAATTTTATACTATTGACGATATTCATCAATCAGCGCATAAATTTGCTTCAGTGTATTATTGGAAAGCTTGGTTTTTTCACCTTTCAGCATTTTTTCAAGTTGCGCCAGGGTCTGTAATAAGATTGACGCCTGATGCGGACCATTGCTTAATAGATAGTCGACGATCTGCTGGTCAAAATGGATACCGCGACGGGTCATTACCGATTGCAGCAGAGCCTGACGATCTGTGTAGGAACTGCCATTCGGGACTTTTACACTCACTGCCTGGGTCAGTCTGGACTGAAGATCAGGTAGTTCCAGTTTCAATTCGATCGGTGCAACCCGGGATGAAAAAACCAGTTGTCCTTCATGGTTATTCATCAAATGGAAAACTGCTTTTTGCCAATGCGGTACGCCACTAATCGCGTCAATATCGTCCAGGGCAACCAGGTCATAAAACTCCAGCGAAGTAATCGCTTCAATCGGCGCATCGAGTAATTCTAACAAGGACACCTTGATGGCAGGACGGCCTAACTCCAGATAGGAATCACAAATTGCTGAAAGCAGATGACTCTTGCCAGTACCAGCCCCACCATACACGTAGAAGCGGCTGACCAAGCCGGCGTGTAACTGTCTTACTGCATCAACCACAGGTCCCCAACCCGGCCCCGAAAAATCACTGATTCGGGCATCGAGTTGCGGTTCTATATCCAGTTGTAGTTGACGCATATAGTTAATATGTTCCTCAATTACTTTAAATCATTCGGTTTTGAAGTCTCTGTATCTTGAGAGTTTTTAACCTGAATATCAAGCTCTACTTGATCTGATTCAACATTTATATGCCGAGTTTGACCCTCGATCAGTACAACTTCCGTGGTTGCACCATAGAAGCGGCTTTTTTCGTAATTATCACGGGCATGTTTAAGCAGCACCACAATCACGGCAGCAACCGGCAGCGCAATCAGCATTCCAAGAAATCCGCCCAGCTGGGCACCCGCCAGTACAGCAAAAACCACTGCAACCGGAGAAAGACCGATTTTATCTCCTAACAGGAACGGTTGCAGGATATAACCTTCGACCATTTGACCAATCATGAAGACCACACCCACCAGTAACAGTTGTGTCCAGTCCAGTCCAAACTGGAATAAAGTGGCCACAATCGCTGCAATAATCCCCACCCCGAAACCCAGATAAGGAATGATACTGGCCAAACCGGCGATCATGCCGATAATCAGGCCGACTTCCAGTCCGATCAGTTGCAAGCCAATTGCATAGACCACGCCCAGTAACAGCATGACAAGAAACTGGCCTTTGACAAAAGCACCTAAAACGCTATGGCATTCGCTCACGATCGTTAAGGTTGATGCCTCATAACGGCGCGGAATCAGGCGACGCATGTTTTGCAGCATTCTTTCCCAATCTAGCAGGAAATAGAAGGAAATGATCGGGATCAGGATCACCACCCCGCCCAGCTGGATAAAATTCAGACCGGATTGGGCAACTCTCAAGGCCATGCTCTGGATACTGTCAGCGCTATAATTGGTCTGGATATAATCCATCACGGCTTTTGAAATCTGTTCGGTATCAATTTCCATTGGCATGACATTGAAGGTATGGGACACCCAAGGCAGGAATGTGGCATTGATCCAGTGTATACCGGCCGGAATGCTGTCCCGCGCATACATAAGCTGTTTCCAGATCAGTGGTACCAGGAACCACAGCACCATGGTCAAGGTCACGCCAATGCCGATAAACACGATACTGATTGCAAGCCAGCGTGGCAATTTAACTTTAACAAGAACATCCACAAGTGGACTAAACAGGTAGGCAATAAAAAAAGCACCTACAAAAGGAATGACGATGGGCTTCAGCAGATAGAGCACCCAAAGCAATAATGCGAGCCCAGCGAGGATAAAGATACGACGTAGTACCTGATCTTGCATAAAATCTAGCCTTTTTTAGTATAATCGTTATAAATGAAAAAAAATTTAATTAAAGATAGCATTTTCGAGCATAAATAACATAAGAGTTTCGTATATTCAGGTTATAATCTGCCGCCAATGCGGAGACTTCACTATGAGCAACTCAACTTCTACCCCAAACACTGGTTTAAGCTATAAAGATGCGGGCGTCGACATTGAAGCGGGCGACGCACTGGTCGATCGTATCAAATCTGTCGCTAAACGCACCACTCGTCCTGAAGTAATGGGCGGTCTCGGTGGCTTTGGTGCACTATGCAAAATTCCGAAAGGTTATGAAGAACCTGTATTGGTTTCAGGAACAGATGGCGTAGGTACAAAATTACGTCTGGCGCTTAATCTCAACCGTCACGATACCATTGGTCAAGATCTTGTCGCAATGTGCGTAAACGACTTGCTGGTGTGCGGTGCAGAACCATTATTCTTCCTTGACTACTATGCGACAGGCCATTTGAATGTTGATGTTGCAGCAAATGTAGTGACCGGAATCGGTAAAGGCTGTGAACTTGCCGGTTGTGCATTGGTGGGTGGTGAAACTGCTGAAATGCCAGGCATGTACGAAGGCGAAGATTATGATCTTGCCGGGTTTGCTGTCGGTGTGGTTGAGCAAAGCAAAATTATTGATGGCTCCAAGGTAAAAGCCGGGGATATTCTGATTGGTGTTGCCTCTAGTGGTGCTCACTCAAACGGTTATTCACTGTTACGCAAGATTCTAGACGTTAAGAATGTCGACCTGAATCAGATCGTAGATGGTCGCCCGCTTGCAGATGTTGCAATGGAACCTACACGTATTTATGTCAAGCCGGTACTGGAGTTGTGCAAACAGGTTGATGTCCATGCCATGGCACACATTACAGGTGGCGGTTTGCCAGGTAACCTGCCACGTGTGCTTCCAAATGGTGCTCAGGCCGTGATTGACGAATCAAGCTGGGAATGGTCTGAATTGTTCCAGTTGTTACAACGTGAAGGTAATGTTGAACGCTTTGAAATGTATCGTACCTTTAACTGTGGCGTTGGCATGGTCATTGCGGTTGATGCCAGCGAAGCAGACAAAGCTGTTGAGCTGTTAAATGCACAAGGTGAAAAAGCCTGGAAAATCGGGCATATTCAGGAAAATGCCGAATCGGTTGAAGGCGCTGACGAAAAAATTCGCGTGATCTTTGCATAATGAAAATTGCTGTCCTTGTCTCTGGCAACGGTAGCAACTTACAAGCCCTGATAGATGCAAATCTGTCAGGGCAAATCATTGGTGTGTTATCGAACAAAGCTGATGCTTATGCATTACAGCGTGCCCAAACTGCCAATATTGCTACTGCTGTGATTTCACATAAAGATTATCCAAGCCGGGAAAGCTTTGACGATGCCGTGCATCAACAATTGCTGGCATGGCAAGCCGATTTAGTCATTCTGGCCGGTTTTATGCGGATTTTAACTCCGGGCTTTGTCCGTCAGTGGCAAGGCAAAATGTTAAATATCCATCCATCGCTCCTGCCTGTTTATAAAGGCACTCATACTCATCAACGCGTATTGAATACAGGAGACCGTTTGCATGGCTGTACGGTGCATTTTGTGACGGCCGAACTGGATGCCGGACAAAGCATTGCTCAATCAGCCATTCAGGTCGGTACGCATGATACGGTAGAAAGTCTGGCAAAACGTGTGCATGAACTTGAGCATTTTATTTATCCTCAGGTTGCAGAGTGGTTTTGCAATGGTCAGCTGCGCTGGAAAGACGGGCAAGCCTATTTTAACCAGAAACCGCTGGAACGCCCTATTCAGTTTGCCCAGTTTTAACAATAAAAAAACACATCTCAGGATGTGTTTTTTTATGACTCTAAAAGGTAGGACAAATATTTTTCTTGGAAAATATTTAACCACCCCATACTTTCATCTGCATCATGTTCATCGTGCAAATGCAATAGAAAAACTTTGATGCGAAGAAAGCAGTAATACTCACCTTCTTGATATGAATACTGATCAATCTCTTGCCAGTTTTTATGGTTGAATTGATCAAATACGCTTATAAGCTGCTCTTGTGTTTGTAGATTGCTTAACGAAAGGCCAAATACTGCTAAAAAGTCGCGGATATATTCAACCTGTTGTTGATAAGCAACAAAAAAATTCAGCACGCTTGCCTGGCAACTTTCTTGTCCATACCCCAGCAAGTCAAGTGCATTGAGAATAATCTCGGCATGTCTCATAAAAACAATCAAAGCACCAAGCTTTTAATTTTCTCAACGGTATCCAGGGGATGCTCCAAGGGGAACATATGCCCTCCTTCAACAACAGAAAATGGAATACCCAGTTTCTTTTTTGCAACCTGAGGGAATTTTTCTTTCAGGAAAACACTGTCCTGGCCCACAACCAGATGCACGGCAACCGGCGGCTTTGGCATAGGCAGCCACCACATCGACGGTGTGGTTCGGAACAATTCAACCTCATCCTTTTTAGGAATGGTCAAGGTCACACCCCCTCGCTGCCGATCATCCGTTAAGGCATGCTCAATATAGGCCTGAAAGCAGTCCGCATCAAAATACTGGTAAAACCCTCTTGATCCGAGTAATTCTGCGGCCTGCTCACGCGATTCCCAATGATCACGACGACGTACAGACAAACCCGCCGGAGTGATCTTGTCTACCAGCTTCGGCTTAAATAATTTGGCCAAGTGAAAAACAAAAGAGGCTTTACCAATGATTAGGGGTGGATCAAGCATGATGACTTGTGAAAAAAGCTCAGGACGCCGATAAGCCGCCATCAGGGTCAAGACTGAACCCAAGGAATGGCCCAGGCCAATGACCTTGCGTCCCTGTGCCTGCTGAATAATACTATCAATCACCTGATCGACCAGATGTGTCCAGCCATGGGTAACCGGGTAGCGTTTATCATTGCCAATTTCGGCCACATAAATAATGTCATATTGATCTTTCAACTGATCAAACAGCTTTTGATAAACTTTAGATGGGACACCATTGGCATGGGCAAAATGTATCAAAGGTTTCATAAGCCTGTCTTTTATTCGCACTGATTGATCAATTATCCAGCTCTACATATGTATTGCAAATAAAAAGAAAAACTGTCCAGTTATTTTTAGCATAAAAAAAGGCTGTGTAAACCACAGCCCTGACAAGATCAAAAACGATACATTACTGTATCTTGGCATTCTGCCGGGTTTCCAGCTGTGCTGCCAGTGAACTGCTGATCCCCTCTCCAATCTTGGCGCCCATACGCCCCAAGATTGATTCTAAAGGATTACGCTGTACGGTGTAGTCTACTTTTTGCTCGACTTTCAGCTCCCGCATCAGTGTGGTAATACTACCGCTACGATCGGCAATCCCTAACGCAATGGCCTGCTCGCCTGTCCAGAACAGTCCCGAGAAGATTGCAGGATCATTAGATTTCAGGCGCTTACCACGACCTTCCTTAACCGCATTGATAAAGTGGCCATGCACATTGTCCAGTACCGATTGGACATGTTGCTTTTGTGCCGGATCTAATGGCTTGGTCATGCTCAGGATGTCTTTATTGCTACCGGCAGTCAGGGTACGATCTTCGATCCCGAGCTTTTGTGCCAGACCGCTTAGACCATAGTTTGGCATAATCACACCAATTGAGCCCACCAAGCTTGATGGATTGACAATGATTTCATCGGCAGCAGATGCAATATAATATGCGCCTGAAGCACCCATATCCCCAATCACGGCATAGACTTTTTTGTCTGGATGCTGTTTTTTCTGATAGCGGATTTCCTGCCAGATCTCATCTGACTGGACTGGAGAACCGCCCGGAGAATTAATATTTAAAACAATTGCTTTACTGCCACTTGCATCAAAGGCACGTTTTAGGGCTTTATTGGTATCTTCACTATTGACCGTAGACTGCCCGGCAGATGAGTCAATCGTACCCACGATATCAATCACCGCGAGATGATCTCCACTGATGCTTGTCGTCGATTTTTCGGGTGAAGTTGAACAGCTCTTGGTCATTGCGATCAAGACAATCAATAAATACGCGAAACCTAAACATTTAAAAAAGATACTCCAACGACGACTACGGCGTTGCTCTTCCACAGATGCAAGAACGGCTTTTTCTAAAATTTGCCATTCTTTACCCGTCACCTGATCACTATTTGTTGATTCGTTTTTTGGTTTTGGTGGCCAATCGGACATAAGATTCCAATCCAATATGTTTTAAAGTGGCTTTATTATATACGCTGATTTGGGCAAAACTGTTTAAATAACTTGTTTTAACTTATAATTATTTTTTGCATTATACTTTTCCTTTGTAACTATTCTCATCTGAACTACATGACACAATCCAAATCCAGCAGCACAAATTACCGTCTCATCAAACTCCTGAGTCGACAACCGATTCAACTGGGTCGTTTCATGGCAGGTCTGGTTGCAGGATTGGTCAATACCTTTTCCCTCTCCAAGCTTTCCAAGATCATCAGCCTGAACATACAGATTGTTTTCCCCGAGATGGAAGCACAACAACGACAGCAGCTGGTCAGAAAAGCAATCCATAATGAGCTCACTTCTTATTTTGAGTTTTTAAGTATCTGGGGCGCCTCCAACCAGAAGAATATCCGGCGTATTGATACCATTCATGGCGAGCATTACTTACATGATGCCTTGGCAGAAAAGAAAGGTGTGGTGCTGGTTGTTCCCCATTTTGGAACCTGGGAAGTCATGAATGCGTGGGTTGCACAGTATAGTCCGATGACAATCCTGTATAAGCCTGTTAAAAATCCTGCTGCCGACCAGTTCGTCCGTGATGCCCGTAGCCGTGAACAAGCACATCTGGTTCCGACCGATGAAAGTGGGGTAAGACAGATTTTCAAGGCCTTAAAACAGGGCGGTACCACAGCGATCTTGCCTGACCATACCCCCGATCATGGTGGCGACATGATCGAATACTTCGGCATCCCTCTGGCATCGAGCAGCCTGAGTGCCAAACTGATTCAAAAAACCAAGGCCAAGGCACTGCTTCTGTATACCATGCGTAATGATCAAGATGGCTTTGATATGTATATTGAACCGGTTGATCCACAGGTGTATGAAGGAAGTGCCGAACATGGAACCCGTATTCTGCACCAGACTCTGGAACAGTTGATCCGGCGTTATCCTGAACATTATCACTGGAGCTATAAACGCTTTCGTGCCCATCCAGCCCTCAAGAAAATTTATGACATTGATGAACATGAAGCCCTGGCTCGGGTAGCCGCAGTTCGTCAACAAACACAACAAGAGACTGCTTAGGCTATTCTCGTCGTAACCATGTTCTTTGCTGGCGTTGTTGTTTGACTTCAACCTTGCCCTGCTCAAACAGGAAGCTCACCGTTCCGGTATGCGCAGTATTGAGCAAGGGAATATGTAAAGCCTGTAGACGTTTTTGAACTTCCTGGCTGGGATGACCATAACGATTATGAAAACCGGCAGAAGCAATTGCCAGCTTGGGTTTTAAAGTCGCCAGAAAATCATAGGCAGAACTGTTTTTACTGCCATGGTGACCCAACACCAACACATCCACCTTTAGATCGGGATATTGCTGCAGCAGTTTAAATTCGGTTTCCCATCCGGCATCTCCCATAATTAAAAAATTTTGATACGGCCGGGTATTGCGAAATTGCAGATAGACTACACAGGACTGTTCATTTTGCTGATGTTTGGCAAAATTCAGACCATCTTGTGCAGGCGATAAAATCTTGATGTCCAGATCGGTATAAGACCAGTTTTGTCCCTGATAGCAATATGAGAAATTATTCTGGAAAGGCAATTTGTCACTTCGTTCATTGGACTGTACCTGAGTAATCGCAAAGGCATTTTGTATAGCCGGAAATGCGCCGCTATGATCCTGATCCAGATGAGATAGAATGACATGATCCAGTGACCGTATTCCTTGCTGCCTTAAAAACGGGATATCCACACGCTCGCCAATACCAAATTTACGCTCGTCATAAGCACCACCAGTATCAATCATCAAGGTCTGCTGGGGATGTTGTAAAAAGATTGCCTGCCCCTGCCCGACATCAAGAATATTCAAGACAGTTTGCTGTTTCTGAACACCACACAGGATCGGCACAACACAAATGACAGCCCAAAACTTGGGAATACTGCCTCGCGGCATAAACAGGATCGCAATTCCCAGCATTAAACTCACCATCATCAGCGGTGTATAACTTACTCCATACAACTGTGGAGACAGCTGCTGCACGCCATTGAGCAACACCATTACAATGGTGAGCAACTGGTTGTTAAGCTGGAACAACAGCAGGCCGGCAGCAGGTAGAAGCAGCCATAGAATAGCCGCAATAATGTCTAGTGGTACCACAATCCCGCTCAATAATGGAACTGCAATGAAATTACTCAGTGGCGCCGTCCAGGAAATTTGCTGGAAAAAAATCAGCATCAAGGGACATAAGGCAATAAAAATTTTCCACTGTGACTCAACCAGTACCTTCAGTGTCCAGACCTGTTTCTGCAGGGCTGTTGCCACCTGGTCTTGTGGAAACTGCTGAATAGTTTGATAAACCCGCAACAAAATAAAACAGGCCCCGTAAGACAGCCAGAAAGCCGTCGACAAGGCACTAAACGGATCATAAACCAGCAGCAAACTGGCGCTATAGACCAGTAAAGCCAGTGGCTGAACGGATTGCCTGAACATAAGGTACAGGCTGCCGATCATAACGGTTAATAAGGTTCTAATTGCAGGTATTTCAAAACCGATAAAAGCCACATAAACAACCACACTCAGTCCGAAAGGTAACAGTAGCAGGATCTGTCGCGGTTTCCATAAATACAGCACCGGACAATAACGCTGTATCACGCTTTTGATGAACCAGGACAGCATTAAGGCAAAAATCAGTACATGCGGGCCGGAAATTGCCAACAGATGTGAAATACCAAGTTGCTGGAATTGCTGCTTCAACTCATTCTTTAATAAACTTTCATCACCAGTCAACAGTGCCAGTAGTAGCCCCTGATGCTGCAGAGATGACCCTTGCAACATCTGCCGGAAAACCAAACGCAGGTTTTCTATCTTTAACAGCAATCTGGCTTTTAATGTCTGTTGCTGCTTTAAATGTTGCCGGTAACCCAAAGCATAGATCTGCTCATGAGAGAGTGGCTGAATATGCCTGACCAGATAGGCCGACATGATATTCTGCTGCAAAAACCATTTTTCCTGATCAAATACCCCGGCAACGGCATAACTGTGTGCGGGCTGGACTGTGCCATAAACACGATAATAATGACCTAAGCGCAAGTCTTGTTGCGGAACCTGCTCAACTCCTTGCCCCAGATAAAACACCCAGTCTACCGGTTGACGATGTCGGTTTAGTATTTCGGCAACCTGTTTACGGCCCTCACCACCGCTCAATTCATCTATTTTTTTAATATAAACAATTGCTTCAAAAGGCTGAACTTCCACTTCCCTTAATTTTAAACGCTGCTCCAAAGCAGTATTCGCATAATAAAAGCCTGTGCAGAATAGTGCCCAGCTTGTACTGACCAGCAGCAAGGTATAGCCAATAGAGGGAGAAGTGCTTGAAGTGCGTTTATATAAACCTGTAGCAAAGATCACTGCTGCGAGGATTAGCCAGAGCCACCAGGTTTGTATTGCAAAGGGAAAACGCTGCCCCATTAGGGTTATACCCGCAATCCAGCCGAACAGGACGATTTTAAACATTTTTTAAAATGAGGTTGTAGTTATTCTAAAGGCAAAATTAAAGCCCTTTTTCAGGGCTTTAACAAGAGGTCTAATTCAATATTTATGCATTATTCATAACGTAATGCTTCTGCAGGCTGAACTTTTGCTGCACGCATTGCCGGATAAATGGTTGCCAGCAAACTTAAAAGTAATGAAACACTTACGACCAGCAGTACATCTTGCCAGCGCAAATATGATGGCAAATAATGTACAAAATATGCATCCAATAAATTTAAGCCAAAGGTTGTATTTACCCAAGATACAATACTGCCAATGCTTAAAGACAGAATAACCCCTAAAACGGTACCTAAACCGGTGCCAATGACGCCAATAATGGTGCCCTGTACCATAAAAATCTGAGTAATCAACAATGGGGATGCACCTAAAGTACGTAATATCGCGATATCTGATTTTTTATCGGTAACCAGCATCATCAAGGATGAAATAATATTAAAGGTAGCTACAATGATAATGAGTAAAAGTAATAGGCCCACCATGTTTTTTGCCATTTGAATGGCACTGAATAAATTACCTTGCGTATAGGTCCAGTTCGAAGCATAGAAATTACTCGGTAATTTTTTGATAATGCTTTCGGAAATCTCTGGCGCGGCAAAAATGTCATCCAGCTTTAAGCGTATACCTTGCGCACCGTCGGGCAAGCGTAATAAGGTTGACGCATCATTTAAGGCAATATACCCCACCATCGAATCGACTTGCGTGCCAATCTTAAATATTCCAACCACTTCAAAACGCTTGAAACGTGGTACCACGCCTGCTGATGAATTGGTCGCTTCAGGTAACACAAGCGTTACAGGGTCATGTAACTCAAGCCCAAGGCTATCTGCCAGATCTTGCCCCAGTACGATTCCATATTTGCCTTTTTGCAGCGCATCCAGACTCCCTGCTTTCATATAATTATGAACAATCGAGACTTGTTTTTCATATTCTGGTTCAATTCCCGAGATCGAAATCCCGGTCACCTGACCATGCGCGGTTAGCATTCCTTGTAACTGGGTATAAGGCGCAACGGCATCAACATGAGGCTGTTTAGCGATATCTTGCGCCAGAGCGTCCCAATTGGTCATAATTTGTGTCGATGCAATGGTCGCTTGCGGCACAATACCTAAAATACGGTTCTTCAATTCCCGGTCAAAACCATTGATCACCGATAAAACCGTTATCAGCACGGCAACACCTAACGTCAAACCAATCATGGTCATCAACGAAATAAATGACACCAGACGGCTTTTTTTTCTGGCTTGCGTATACTTCAGTCCAATAAAAAATGAAATGGGTTTAAACATGCTCATCCACCCATATCCCATCTTGCATATGCAGAATTGAATCTGCTGACTGTGCCAGTTGTTCATCATGCGTCACGATCAGCATGGCCATGTTAAGCTCTTTTTTCAAATCGGTGAGCAATTCAAAAATACTGAGCGCGGTTTTACGATCCAGATTTCCGGTCGGTTCATCGGCCAGCACAACCGCAGGTTTGGTTACCAGAGCACGGGCCAGCGCCACACGTTGGCGTTCCCCTCCCGATAACTCACCCGGTTTATGATCCATCCGGTGAGATAAACCGACACGATCCAGCAGGTATTCAGCCTGCTTTTTCACATCCTTAAACTGACTTTCACGGCGCAACATCAAGGGCATCGCCACATTTTCCAAGGCGGTAAATTCTGGCAATAAATGATGGAACTGATAAACAAAACCAAGATATTGATTGCGCTTGTAGCCACGCTCTGCCTCACCCAGATTATCAAAGCGCTGGCCTTGTAAAAACACTTCGCCTTGCGAGGGTTGCTCCAGACCACCCAACACATGTAACAAGGTACTTTTACCTGAACCACTTGAACCGACAATAGAAACAAACTCGCCTGCATTGACCTGTAGCGACAAGCCCTTGATCACTTCAACTTTACTTTTGCCGTCATCGAAATGCTTAAAGATATTTTTTGATTCTAGAACGATCTTACTCATAACGTAATGCCTCGGCTGGTTGCGTTTTCGCTGCACGGATAGCAGGGTAAATTGTTGCTAAAAAACTGATAGATAAAGATGCTGTCACAACAATCAACACATCTTGCCAGCGTAAATAAGAAGGTAAATAGCCAATGACATAACCACTAAATAAATTAAGTCCAAAGGTATGATTCAACCAGCCCACCAGATCACTGATGGTTAATGCAAAGGTACTGCCTAATATCACTCCGATCACGGTACCGACAATGCCAATGATCGTGCCTTGCACAATAAAAACAGAGGTGATGAATCTGGGCGAGGCACCTAAAGTACGTAAAATGGCAATATCTGCCTTTTTTTCAGTGACCACCATCACCAATGACGAAACGATATTGAATGCAGCCACCACAATAATCAGAAATAAAAGTAACCCCACCAGATTCTTTTCCATTCGTACCGCACTGAATAAACTGCCGTGCGTTTCTTTCCAGCTGGTTGCGTAAAAATTGTCTGGTAACTGTTTGACGATCTGGTGGACCACTTCAGGCGCGGCAAAAATATCATCTACTTTAAGACGTACACCCTGGGCCCCATCTGGCAAGCGTAACAGGGTCGAGGCATCATTCAAGGCAATATAGCCCACCATTGAATCTACCTCGGCACCGACACTAAAAATACCGACAATCTTAAAACGCTTAAAACGTGGCACTACTCCGGCTGGAGATGGCGTCGCTTCGGGCAGGACCAAGGTCACACTGTCATTTAAGCCCAGTCCCAATGCATCGGTCATGTCTTTCCCCAAAACAATCCCGAACTCCCCTTTTTTCAACGCACTTAAATCACCTGCCACCATATGGTTCTGGATAATGGAAACCTTTTTTTCATATTCTGGTTCAATTCCGGTCACCATAATGCCTGCGACCTGCCCCTGCCCAGTTAACATCCCTTGCAATTGAGTAAAAGGCGCAACACCGGTGACATGCGGGTGGTTCTCAACTTTTTTTACAAGCTCAGGCCAATCTGTTAGAATTTGAGTAGAAGAAACAGTGGCTTGTGGAACCATTCCAAGGACACGGCTTTTTAATTCACGGTCGAAACCATTCATGACAGATAACACTGTAATGAGGACAGCAACACCAAGCGTCAAGCCGATCATGGAAACTAAAGCGACAAAAGAAATAAAATGATTACTCCGCCGAGCACGAGTGTATCTCAACCCTATATACAGCGAAATTGGCTTAAACATACCAGCTAGTCCGAGGTGATTTATTATGGAAAATTCACAACATCATCTTGTTGACGAGACGACCGAACGTCGTGTGATGTCTCGCATTGATGCCGTGTTGAGAATCAACTATCAAATCATTCCCGATGATGTTGCGCTGAATGATCCGTATGATTCCCATTTCGTATTGCCACGCTATTTTCTACTACTTGCAGAATTAGATCAATTTGATCATGCGTTTCGCTACGAATTAGAACAATTAAATGAAAAAGATCAACAAATTGCTCGCATCTTATCCCTTTTTAACCAGAAATTAAACCTGGTTACCGGCTCTTATTATGACAACATCGTGCAATCTTTATTGCCCGTACCTGAACAGGTCAATGTTTCCGAAAATGGTTTGAGTTTTTTTAGTACACAGGATATTAACCCGGGGAGTTATATCCATATTACCTTGAGTCATCCTGAAAATTTCTTCCATATCGCAGCTATTGCCCAGGTCGCACATAGTACACCGGAAGAACAGGGAAAATTCCGTATCGGTGCCTATTTTGTGACCTTAAATCCACAAGATCGTGCCAAGCTAGCCGCCAGCATCCGGCAGGCCCAACAGACCGAAGCCGGCTCCTCTCAGGCTTCCCCAATTTAAGATTTTAAACGGCGATACGCTCTTAAATCCTTAAAAAAGTACAGCAATAAACCGAACAGGATAATGCTGGCACCGACAAAGACCTGCGCCGACAATTGTTCATGGTTCAGGTAAGCCCCGATCAGGATTGCCAGCATCGGGGTCATGACTGTGGTGAGTGATAATGTGGTCGGTTGCAGGTTTCGTACCAATTTAAAATAGCAGAACATGGCAATCAACGAGGCCATGATGATGGTATATGTCAGGGCAAGCACCGATTTTGCTGAAGGAAAATGTGTTGGCGCATATTGCCAGATCCAGGGGATCAACAGGGTTGCCAATAAGGTTGAGACCAGAATTGAACCGGTTGCCTGTGCCATGACCGGCAAATCTGCATTGATCTTCTTGACCAGAAAAATGGACAGTGAATAAGAAAACACACTGGCCAGCATTAAAACAATCCCGATCGGCTGCACATGCTGCTGGCTACCGCTCAAACAGATCAGGGCCAGCCCCGTAATGGAGGTGGCCATTCCCAGCCATTGCAAAGCTGCCAGTTTTTGCTGAAAGCCAAAGCGCCCAATCAGCCCGGCCATAATCGGTGCCAGACCAAACATCAAGGCAATCAGGCCAGAGCTGAGGTAAGCAGTGGCCGCATAAGTAAAAATTTGCGAACCAATCAGGCTTAATGAACCTGCGGCATAACTCAATAAAGCAACTTTATGAACCGGAAATTTGACCCTTAACAGCAGCAACATCGTTACTGCCAAAGGCAAGGCAATAAAGAAGCGGATCACCAGAGCCCACATCGGATGCAGGTCGGAAACGCTCCATACAATTGCAAGCGGGGTGGTCGCCCAGATAAAGACCAGTAAAGCATAGGTCAGCATCAGGTTAATACGGGTTGGCATATTCAACTCAAGAGGCAGTTTTACGTTTTTGTTTTAAAATGGTCTGATCCAGCGCACTGGAAAACTCGCGTTTATCACGTTCCGAGATTGGGGGTGGCCCGCCTGTTTGTACCCCGGCCCCGCGTAAAGTGTCCATAAAGTCACGCAGATGTAAACGCGCCTTTACATTGGCAGTGGTATAAATCTCCCCACGTGGATGAATGGCGATACCACCTTTTTCAATCACTTGAGCGGCTAGCGGAATGTCTTGTGTAATGACAATGTCATTTTCCTGCATACGCTCCACGATCTCCTTGTCTGCCTGGTCTGCCCCACTCATGACCTGAATGGATTTAATCCGCAATGAAGGAGTAATGCCGACATTCTGATTGGCAACGAAGGTCACTTCAAGTTGATAACGGTCCGAGGCACGCAAAATCACTTCACGTAAAATCTTGGGTAAAGCATCAGCATCTACCCACAATTTAAATGGCAGCACGTTGAGGAAAGCTCTTGAGGATAAAAGCATAGTGTAGCAGATTACTGGAAAAGTAGAGTGAACTTCGGCGCAACCCGCAGCTGCAGTTTTTCCATTGCTCTCAAAGAGACTAGTACCTTGATATTTAGGTTAAAAAATAAAATAATTTTGATAGAATTACATATCCGGACTTGAAATATCGCAGTTACCCTCGATTTAATAGAACAAGTTCAATCTTTTTAGCATCCCGCTTTATGAAAAATCAAAACAGTCCAGAAATCATTAAAATTCAAGATCAAAATTTCGGTAATCATGCCGAGCATTGGAATTTATTGACGGATACACCTGAAACAGATGTTCCCAAATGGTTAGGACTGGCCCTTGATGCACCTGTCATGCCAATGGGGCTGTGTGAAGATGAACATGAGATGGATCAATCATTCTGGTTGATTCAGGGCCCAAGTGGTGAATCGGTGGCGATTAACCAGATTATTGCGGTGGAAAACCAAAAACCGCGTGCATTAAAAACGGCCTTCCCAAGTTTTGAAAGCCCGTATAAATATGATGCCAAAATTGAACGGATTATTACCTGTGACTCTGCCACTCAGGCTGTATTACGTTTGAATTTAAATAAAGACACCACCATTTATGCCTTTGATAATCTGTTTAGCGTAAATAACTGTCAATATGACAAAAACCAGACCTATCAGGTTCAATTTAATGCCTGGGCATATGAACTGGAAACTGTTTCTGAAGATGAGAAAATCATTGTCGATGACCCGGCTTCGATTAAGCACCATCGCGCATTAAATGCCATTCTGGCTGAACATAATGGCATTGCCCCGGAAAACTTACAGGAACTGATTAATGACTGGCAACCAAAAACGCCAGAAGATCAAGAACCTGTTACTGTCGACTTTTCTAAAATGGTGGCCTATTTATTCGGAGAAACTTTAGGTCAGGAAGATGAAGCATGGTTTCAGGGAAATATCGTGGGTAAAACCTCCATGCAGTTTATGCAGGATGAATATACCCTTTATGATGTCACTCTGGTTTTAGAAGATAATTTACCGGCAATCCTGATCCGAATCGCGACTAAAAACGAATTGTATAAAAACTTTAACATTGGCCAATATATTCGTGGGAACCTATGGATTCAGGCCAATATTTATGCTAAAACTGCTCATGAGTGACAAAAAATCACATAAATGGCATTTTTAGGCGTTCTAATGAAAATTATACCAGAACAAACGACCACCAGTCTGATTCATTCGAGTGATCAAGGTCTTAAACTTGATGTTGGTGCATTTTGCTTTTTTTTACTGGGTATGTTCTTAGCAGCACTAATTTTTCATCAAATTGGATTTTTCTAATTTTTGGCCCCAAACCGATTTACATATAAAAGCCCTCACATTGGAGGGCTTTTATTTTAACCGGACTTTATTTAACCATGACGTTTTGCAAACTCATCCATAAAGCTGACCAGGGCCTGTACCCCTTCTAGCGGAACAGCATTATAGATACTTGCACGCATGCCGCCCACCGAACGATGGCCTGCCAGATTCAACAAGTGATGCTGTTCAGCTTCTTGCAAGAATGTCTTTTCCAGCGCCTCATTGGCCAGGGTAAATGGCACATTCATCATTGAACGGTTGCCGACAGCAATCGGGTTATTATAAAAATCACTCGAATCGATATAACCATAGAGCAATTTGGCTTTTTCCTGGTTGACCTTGTAGATTGCATCTACCCCGCCCTGTTCAAGTAACCACTCAAATACCAGACCTGACAGATACCATGCATAGGTTGCCGGGGTATTCACCATTGAACCATTCTTGGCCTGATCTGCATACTTCAAGATACTTGGAATTTCAGGCTTGGCCTGATCAAGCAAATCATCACGGATAATGACAATGGTCAGGCCTGCCGGGCCGATATTCTTTTGCGCGCCCGCATAAATCAAACCAAACTTGCTGACGTCTAACGGCGCAGACAGGATACTTGATGAATAATCACAGACCAGTGGCGCAGTTACGTCGGGAACACTTGCAAACTGTAAACCGCCAATGGTTTCATTATCGGCATAATGTACATAGGCTGCATCCTTGGAAAGGTTCCAGCTGCCTTGTTCGGTAATGGCATGTTTACCTTCAATGAGCGTACCCGCTTCAACGATATTAATGTCGCCATAGCGTTTTGCTTCTTTCAGCGCTTTTTCAGACCAGATCCCGGTATGGATATAGTCTGCCTTGTTATTTTTACCTAACAGGTTGAGGGGAATTGCCGAGAACTGTAAGGATGCACCCCCCTGTAAAAACAGGACCTTATAGTTTTCAGGAATATTCATGAGCTTACGCAAGTCGGCTTCAGCCTTCTCAGCCACAGCAACATAATCCTTGCTACGATGACTCATTTCCATGATCGACAGACCTTTGCCCTGCCAATTCAACAATTCCTGTTGAGCTTTTTCTAAAACGGCAGTAGGTAATGCAGCAGGACCAGCGCAGAAATTATAAGCACGCATGAGTTTTCCCTTGTTAACGTGGAACAGATTGGAATGGGAATTTAATCATAGATTGGCCAAGCTTGCAGCAGCTTATGCAGTAAATATTTCAATTTGACTTTAAAAAAAGTACTCGTTTTTCAATCGGGTTGGATGCTGAATACCATTTTAGGCCAGATTCTTCAGCGCAGCTATATAGGGCAGGAAATACCGCTTTTCAGCGGTTTAACCTAGATTAAAAACTCTACTTTTTACAAATTCACTACACCAATCCTTGCGATATAACTATTTAATTAAAAACATAATATTTTAATTTTATAAAAAGAATTTAGACTAACGCAGGATATTATTAAATTGCGACACACCATAATGTTGAAACGACATGAGCGACCGGGTTTCAAGGTCCGGCGATTTCCCAAACTGTTAAGTTTAAGTATCAGCTTAATCAGTTGTTCTCTGTTTTCGCCCTCGTTATTGGCACAAACCTTCAGTTATAGCGAAGCTGAACAATATGTTGTTGAAAATGCCTACGCCTCCCAGGCCCAGCAGGCCTTGCAACAGGCATCACAACTGGAGATGGAGGCCGTTAAAAATCTGGGGCTTCCCCGGATTGATTTAAATGCCCGCGCCTATTCATTTCATAGTGAAACCAGTGTGCCTTTAGAGTCGAGCAAACGTCGCCTCGAAAACTCGCTGACCCGGGGTTTTGATGACAAGTTATCGCAATGGGAAAATGTCTTGCCTCCGGAAGTCATTGACCAGGTAGGACAGGGTTTTGACCAGACCGTCAATGAAGGACTCAACAAGGTTCCCAATAATCTGGATGTTACGGTCAAAGACCACGATGTCCGTACTTCAGTTTCAATGGTGATGCCGCTCTACACGGGCGGTAAAATTAGCAGCGCCAAACAGATTGCCAGCATTCAGGCACAACGCTCAAACATTAGCGAAAAACAACAACAAGACTCGCAACGCTTTGAGATGATCCAGTCGTATTTTAATGTACAGTTACAACAACAATTACTCAATGCCAGCAAATTTAATTTGAATGCGATGCAAGAACATTATGACAATGCGCTTAAATTAGAACGGCAAGGCTTTATTAATAAAGGCCAGCGTATGCAATTTGAAGTCGCGCGCAACAATGCAGAACGTAGCTATCAAAATGCACAATCAAATTTGCAAGCCAGCCTGTTTAGCCTGCAAAACCTGCTCAAAACCAAAGAAAGTCTAAATCTTACCACCCCCCTGTTTGTGAATAATGCACAGAACCATTCTCTGGATAAAATGCTGGCCAGCTACGACCAGAATTCCAGTCTGATTAAAAAGTTGCAAATGGATACCCAGCTTGCCAATGAAAATATCAAGGTTCAGCAATCTGCAAAAAAACCCAGTGTTTTTGCTTTTGGTGAATATGGGCTAGATAGCAAGGAAAACTGGATTGTCGGCGTCATGGCAAAATACAACCTGTTTTCCGGTATCGATAACAATAAAAATATCCGCGCTGCCGAGCTGAAAAAATATGCAGCCGAACTGATGACTGAACGCACCAAGCAGGAAGTCGAAAATGTCTTGTACAAATCTTATAGTGAATTAAGCTCATCCCAGACCAGCCATCAGTTATTAGTCCAGAACACCAAGGCAGCGCAAGAAAATTTACGTATCCAGCAGCTTTCATTTAAGGAAGGCATGGGCACGGCGACACAGGTAATTGATGCACAAAATGCACTGAGTGCCTTAAGAAGTGAAATGGCGCTTAATTCATATAAATACATTTTATCTTTAGCAACGCTGTTACAAAGCTATGGCTCGATTGATGAGTTCAAGCTGTACGTCAATCAACCCCGCACTGACTATATCCGTTAATTGGAGAATTTTATGAGCCAAGATCAATCATCATCCAATTCAGAACGCGATAAAGATCAGGCGGCAAACACCGCTGCAACTCAGGCTTCTGAAACTGCCCAAGCGCAAGCAGCGTCTGCCGATAAGGTCGTACAGCCACAACCCGAGACATCAGACTCACCTACACAACCGTCACCGAACGGGCCCGCTAAAAAAGGCAAGGCAAAAATCATCGGCCTGATCGTATTGATTCTGCTTTTAGGTTTGATCGCTTTTGGCTTGTGGAAAGCCTATCAGCCTCAAGCCATTGAGCTGCAAGGCCGGGTGGAGTCAGAAACCGTACATATCAGTACCAAAGTGCCTAGTCGTATTGAAGAGTTTTATGTCTCTGAAGGCCAGCCGGTCAAGAAAGGTCAGGCACTAATCCGTTTTGTCAGCCCTGAACTTGAGGCCAAAAAAGAACAGGCACAGGCCGCCTTACAAAGTGCGACTGCATTCCACTCTACGGTATATCGTGGTGCCCAACAGGAAAATATCGAGACGCTATATGCCAACTGGCAAGCCATGAAAACGCAGGCCGAGCTGGCAGCAACCACCTATAAACGTGGTGAAACCTTATATCAGCAAGGCGTGATTTCCCGTCAACGCCGTGATGAAATGCGGGCAGCGCAGATTTCTGCCCGTGAAACTGCCGAAGCCTCTTACCAGCAATATGCACGCGCCAAACGTGGCAGTACCGAACAACAGAAATCCACAGCTGATGCACAGGTAGCGATGGCACAAGCCGCAGTCAAAGAGGCCAATGCCCTGACCGCAGAAACCAAGCTGTACTCCCCTACAGACGGAACAGTATCGAAAACTTACGGCAAACCAAGCGAACTGGTTGCAACCGGTGTACCTGTGGTCAGCATCATTGAAGACCATGATTTGTGGGTCAGCCTGAACGTACGTGAAGATATGTATAGCTCGGTCTATAAAAGCAAGACCCTGGAAGGCTTTATTCCTGCCCTGAACCGGAAAGTGACCTTCAAGGTTAAAAATATTGATGCAGAAGGTGAATTTGCGACCATCAAGACCACTCGCCAAACCGGTGGATATGATATTCGCAGCTTTAAGTTCCATCTGGTGCCTGAGCAAAGCATTCCTGACTTAAAAGTAGGCATGAGCGTATTGTTCAAAATCGAAGAGGCAAAATAACCGATGTTTGCGACCATGCTTCGGGAGTTGCGCTATCTGAAACGCCATAAAGTCGATCTGTTTATGGCGGTCATTGCCCCTTTGCTGGTGATCTTGCTGTTTGGCAGTATGTTCTCGGCAGGTAAGGCCGAACATTTGCCGATTGTGGTGATTGACCAGGACCAGAGTGAAATGAGCCGCAAGGTCATACGCGCCTTGAGTTTAAACCATACCCTGCATATAAAGACGATTACCTCCAGTCAGGACGAAGCCGAACGCCTGATCAATAAAACCGAAGCCTGGGGATTTGTCATGATTCCCGACGGGGCTGAACAACGTCTGGTCAAAGCCCAGGATGCACAGATCAGTATCGCCTATAACCAGTCTTTTTTTAGTATCGGCAATACCATCTCTTCGGCCATGCTCATCAGTACCTTAAATGGCATGGCGGAATATATGGGGCAAAGCTATCTGTCCAATACCATTCCCTATCTGGACATGCCCACCCCGCATATCAAGATTTCCACCTTGTACAATCCAAGTATGAGTTATGAGTTATTTCTTGAGCCATTTATGGTACCGGCTGTGCTGCATCTGTTGCTATGTTGCTGTGTGGCCTTTGCCATAGGACAAGAATTCAAGCGCAAAACCGTAGGTGAATGGGTGAAGCCGCAAAAGGTCATGTCCAGTCTGCTTGGTAAAATCCTGCTCTATGTCCTGATCTTTTGTGCCTGGACCTGGTGCTGGATGTTCTGGCTGGCAGAGATTCGCGGTTACTTTATTGCAGGTTCACTCACGCTGATCCTGGTGGCGCAATTTTTACTGTATTTTTCCTATTCCGTGATCAGCAGCACCGTGGTACTTGCCACCCGGAACCTGCCTAAAACCTTTGGTTTTATTGCACTATACGGCGGGTCTTCACCAAGCTTCTCAGGAATCACCCTGCCCCTGAATAATGCGCCTGCCTTTACCCAGTTCTGGTCGATGATTATCCCTTATACCCCTTATGCCAAACTGCAAACCGAGCAGTGGATCATTGGCAGTGACCTCTATGTCTCAATGGTTCCTTTTGCGATTTTAGTCATCTTTGCAGGCCTGTTCTTTGCTTTAAGCATCCGTCTGTTGAAGAAAAATACTCAGGAGCTGAGCGCATGAAGTCATTTTTCGGTTACTACCTGCAGACCTTTAAAAATATTTTTGCCAACAATTCGGTATTTACAACCCTGATTGCAGCAACACTGTTGTATAGCTTCTTCTACCCAACCGCCTATAAAGCGCAAACGGCCGAAGATATTCCGATTGTGATTGTGGATGAAGAACAGAGCATACTGACCTCAAAAATCATTAGCCAAACGTCGAATAGCCCGCATATCAAGATCACGACTGTCACAGATAACTTTCTGGAAGCGCAACGCATGGTGCAAAACCAGAAGGCAGAAGGCATCCTGTTGCTGCCTGAAAATCTCAGCAACAGCTTGAAACGCGGGGAAATGGGAGGAATTGGCCTATATCTGAGTACAGCGTATTTTATTCGGACCAAAGAAGTCGGCGTTGGCTTAGCCGGTTCAATCGAATATACCCTGAAAGAGCATTTAGAAAAATTCGGCAATGCCTCCTCTTTCGAACCCGAGCTGTCGATTCATCAGATTCCGTTATTTAATACCCTGTCAGGTTATGGCAGTTATATCTTTCCGGCGGTCGCCAGCCTGATCATCCACCAGACCATTGTGCTTGGCCTCGCCATGCTGATTGCCAGTTATCGTGAACAAGGCTGGGCAGCCAAACCGGTTGAATTCTGGGCCACCTTTGCTGCAATTTTTACCACAGGCTGTTTAAGCTGCCTGTATCTGTTTGGCTTTACTTTCTGGCTGTATGAATTTCCACATGGTGGTAACTTCTGGGGCATGCTTCTGGCTGTACCGGTCTATGTCAGCTGTGTCATTGGCCTCGGCATGCTGCTCGGTTCACTGGTCGATATGCCGGAACGGGTTGGACACTTGATTGTGGTCACCTCAGTGCCGTTATTCTTGCTGACAGGAACAGCCTGGCCGCATGAAGCCATGCCCCACTGGATGCAAGCGCTGGCCTGGATTTTTCCTTCAACTCATGGGGTTCAGATGTTTGTCCAGCTTAACCAGATGGGCGTACCCACCTCAATCGTGGTGCCAAAACTGATTTATCTGGCCACTGTCGGTGCAGTGTTACTGGCGGTTTCTTATTACCGTTTAGTCATTATGCCCGCCATAAAAAAAGGAAGCTAAACAGCTTCCTTTTTTATCACCTCAATAATTACGCTTCAGGCGCATCATCTTTTGGTTCAACGATTACGTCATCAGCAGTCACTGCTTCAGTTTCGGTATTTTCAACTTCATCCATAGCTTCTAACTCTTCGTCATCTTCTACAGCTTCAATCGAAACCACGCCCACCAAGGTTTCAGCATCGCTTAAACGGATCAAACGGACACCTTGCGCATTACGGCCCGTTGTTGCCACTTCAGCAGCACGGGTACGTACCAAGGTGCCGCCGTCAGAAATCAGCATCAGTTCCTTGGTTTCATCAATCGATACCGCGCCGACAAGCTCACCATTACGTTCGCTGGTCTTGATGGCAATCACACCTTTACCGCCACGCTTCTTGGTCGGGAAGTCATCCACCGGAGTACGTTTACCATAACCGTTGGCACATGCACACAACACTTCACCAGTCTCAGGCACAACCACAAGTGAAACAATACGGCTGATGACATTTGAATCTGATGAATCGTCATGGTCATCGCCATCATCATTTTCGACCTCGGCGTCTTCCGCCTCGATACTGTTGCTGGCAAAGCTGACGCGCATACCACGCACACCTTTGGCAGTACGGCCCATGGCACGCACATCGGTTTCAGCAAAACGGATCGCCTTACCTTCATTCGAGAACAACATGATCTGCTGGTTACCATCGGTAATCGCCACACCGATCAGGGTATCTTCTTCATTCAGTTCAATGGCACGTAAACCGTTTGAACGGACATTACTGAATTGCTCGAGCTCAACACGTTTTACCGTACCGGATGCAGTCGCCATAAACACATAATGGTTTTCAGGGAACTCGGTCAGCGGCAAGATCGCTGTTACTGTTTCATTCGCTTCCAGCGGAAGTAAATTGATGATTGGGCGGCCTTTGGCACCACGCGAGGCTTGCGGAACTTCAAACACACGCAAGCGGTAAACCTTACCGACATTGGTGAAGCACAACACGGTTGCATGGTTAGATGCCACAATCAGATGCTGGATGATGTCATCATCTTTCATCGCGGTTGCAGACTTGCCACGACCACCACGGCGTTGTGCCTGATAATCAGACAATGGCTGGGTTTTCGCATAACCGGTTTGTGAAACTGTCAATACCACCTGCTCTTCAGGGATCAGGTCTTCACGGCAGAAGTCGACACCCGACTCGACGATTTCGGTACGGCGTGCATCACCATATTGCTGCAAGATCAATGCAAGTTCTTCACGAATGACATTCATCAATAAGTTGAAATCGTTCAGAATAGCGGTTAATTCGGCAATCTGGGCCAGAATTTCGGAATATTCAGCGTGTAACTTGTCTTGTTCCAGACCGGTTAGACGGTGTAAGCGTAATTCCAGAATCGCAGCCACCTGGGTAGGTGACAAGCGATAGATATCACCTGACAAGCCAAACGGACGTGCCGGATCTTCACCTTCAATCTCGTCTGGACGAACAGAGATCGCACCTGCTTTTTCCAGCAAGGCAACCACTCCACCGCCGGCCCACTCACCTGCCTGTAAACGCTCACGCGCTTCAGCCGGGTTGGCAGAGGTCTTGATGGTTTCAATAATTGCATCGATATTGGCCAAGGCAACGGTCAAACCTTCCAAGATATGGCCACGTTCACGCGCCTTACGCAATTCGAACATGGTACGGCGAGTCACCACTTCCTGACGGTGACGGATAAATGCCGCGATAATATCTTTCAGGTTCATTAACTTCGGCTGGCCGTTATCAAGGCAGACCATGTTAATACTGAACGAGTTTTGCAGCTGGGTGTGCAAGAACAGGTTATTGACTGCCACCTCTGCATTTTCACCACGCTTCAAGTCAATCGCGATACGCATCCCTTCTTTATCGGACTCGTCACGAAGCTCGGAAATGCCTTCCAGTTTCTTTTCCTTGACTAGCTCGGCAATACGCTCAATGGTTTTCGCCTTGTTGACCTGATAAGGAATCTCGGTAAAGACGATGGTGGTACGACCTGTTTTCTGGTCTTCTTCAAAATGATATTTACCACGAATATGCAAGCGGCCTTTACCGGTACGGTAAGCATCTACAATACCTGATTTACCATAAATAATACCGCCTGTAGGGAAATCTGGGCCGGTAATGTGCTCCATCAACCCTTCTACAGAGATATTCGGGTTATTGGCATAGGCCAGACAGGCATGAATCACTTCGGTCATGTTGTGTGGTGCCATATTGGTCGCCATACCGACCGCAATACCCGTGGTACCATTGATCAGCAGGTTTGGAATACGCGTTGGCATCACCTGGGGAATACGCTCGGAACCGTCGTAGTTGTCTTCCCAGTCTACCGTATCCTTTTCCAGATCGGCCAAAATTTCATGGGTGAGCTTTTGCATACGAACTTCGGTATAACGCATTGCAGCGGCGCTATCCCCATCGACCGAACCGAAGTTACCCTGACCATCCACCAGCATGTAGCGCAAGCTAAAGTCCTGCGCCATACGGACGATTGTTTCATATACCGCGCTATCACCATGCGGGTGATATTTACCGATCACGTCACCGACAACACGAGCAGACTTTTTGTATGCTTTGTTATAATCATTGCCCAATTCGTGCATCGCATACAATACGCGACGGTGCACAGGTTTTAGACCGTCTCTCACATCTGGCAATGCACGAGATACAATTACGCTCATTGCGTAATCTAGATATGAATGCTTGAGTTCGTCCTCAATGGCAATCGGTCTGATTTCCGATACGCTCATGCATACTCCTTGTTTACAGGTAGAGAGTTGTACCTGTTTTTATGTCTTAAAACTTGCAAATATTCAGCTCAGAAACTTGAACTAAAAATAAAAAATACAGCGGAAAATTATAGCATAAAGGAGGAAATAGCGGTAAGTTTAAGCCTGCAAAAATAGCATTTTTTTACAATAAAAAGAATATATAAATGAATGACTTAAAATTATTAAAAACAGAAAAGCGCCGATCAAAATACTTTACTAACGACTTTGGATAAAAAAACAGCAAACCCTGTTGCAAAAGTAGCTGATCCAGCACAATTCCATATCGCTTCCCTCTCCAGCCAATCCGTTTAAAAAGTCTCTATTTTGACTGGTAGGGCTTGGGAGAAAACTCTGCCTCCATAGCCAGCATAAGCTTATCTTGCTGAGTCACCCGATCCTGCCGCATAAAATAAAAAGCAGCACAGAATAGCGCAAGGATAAAGGGGTTTTCATATAACTCTTCCACGATATCCTGATTTGCAGCATAACCATATAACCAGGTATCTATAAAACGATGATGCTCGACACTATCGGCGAAAAACAGCGACAAAACGGCAATCAGCAAATACCAGAACGGCAACCTGACCTGTTTCCACTTATGCTCGATTTCAGCCCTTAAATGAGGAGAAAACAGCATCAGAACCACCGGTGCAATCACAAAAATTGAAATGATCCGATAATAAAAATGCGGCACTTCAGGAAAAAAATCACGGCCCCAACTGATACTTCGCCCAAAGAACATCAACCACCATGCCATGGCCCACAACCAGAACCATTTCTTCTGTTCGGTTAAAGTATCGGGCCTGACATAAAACCAGGTAAACGGAACGCATATAAATAATAAAATTGCCTGAAAGGCTTCCACAACATGGACATTCCATGTCAGCAGAACAGCACTTTGCGTAATAGCCAGAACAACAGTGAGAGATAAAAGGGAGAATAAGGCGACTACCGCGCCATTTAAACGAAAATCAAACTTCATTATTCAACAAAAAAAACCAGCGAAAATAAAAGTCTAACAAAAGTGTACTGACGAGTACACTTTTACACTGATTGGAATTAACCATAAGCCGGTTTTTATATGAAGCTAATAAAAATCAATAAATTAAATTATAAAAACAGCGTTCCATACAGGTAACGCTGTGTTGCAGCACGTTTTGAATTGCGAATCAGAAGCAAAGACTTGCAAGTAGCACTTCCTCCAGAAAAAACATGCGCCTCTTTTTTTCCTTAAACAGGCCTCTGTCATTCAGTGTTGGGGCGATATTGTGCAGGTATCCACTGATAGCCCTGTGCATTCTTGCCGATATGGCCAATTCCGGGAAAAGCAACATGCGCGGCCCCCACCCACCACTGTGCTTGATAGGCCTGCTCAAAGATATCTTTACGTACCGCAATGGCACGATGGGAATCGGTATCCGGTTTATAACTGGCTTCCGGATAGGAAAATTGCACTGCAGCATAGTGCACCACATCCCCCAGTCCCAAAAACTTCTGTCCATTTTGTCCATCTACCAGATAAGAGGAATGGCCTGCCGTATGACCCTGTGTAGCGATCAGTTGTACATTTGGCACATGAAAGGAAGTTTTGCTAAAGGCAACCAGCCGCCCTGCCTGCTGATAGGGTTTTAATGCATCACGGGTCATCTTAAATAATGGTTTGAAGAAATCATCCGCCTTTGCCTCATTCTGGGCAGACGTCCAGTAATCCACATCGGCTTTGGCCAGGTAGACCTTGGCATTCGGATAAAGCATTTCACCGTTCAGGCTAATGCCACATAAATGGTCAGGATGGGCATGGGTAATTAAAATCGTATCGATCTGCTCGGGTTGTAGCCCTGCCTTTTTCAGGTTTTCCGGAACATGACCCAAGCTCGGGCCAAAACATTGGGCCGTACCTGCATCAATCAAAATATTCTGGGTCGGGGTTTGCACCAGATAAGCCGAAAAATCGGTCACGATCTGATTGTGCTCGTCGACAGGCACAAAGTTTTCTGCAAATAACCGTCCGGCTTTTTCCGACGAGATTCCCAGCAAATCACTGCGAGGCAAGCCAAGCTCACCATCAAACAGCGCCGTCACTTTCAGATTACCAACCGGCTGTAAAAAATATCCCGCGACCTGCTTTAGCTGTGGTTGCGGTTCCGCATGTAGCGTAGCCGCACTGCACAGTAGCGCAATCAGGATGGGTTTTAACAAGTTCACCTGCATCACCTCGATATTGGACTGCTTTCAATCTAACGCTTTCAGATGATCAAAATCGCTCAAACATCGACGTGAATCGCTCAATTTAGCTTAATACAGCGATAAAACACCCGGATCAACCTGATAACGTTGCATAAACCGCTCGCGAAATGTCGCAACCGATTGATAGCCGGATTTAGCAGCAATGGTCTTCAGCGGTAACCTGTTTGAATATAACAACTCCAAAGCATAGGCGAGACGTGCATGAGTGATGATTTCCCTCAAACTGGTGTGTTCCAGACTGAGTTTACGGCGTAATGTGGCACTACTTAAGCCCAGGCGTGCTTCAATTTCACTGGATTGCCATGGATATTGTGGATGCTCCTGCACCCACTGATAAATCTGTCTGGCGAGTTTGACAGGAGGCACAATAAGGATATCCGAGCACTGCTGCTGACATAGTTGCACCAGTATTGCCGCGATACATAAACGCGCTTTTACCAGATCCTGCTCCAACAGGGCCGCTTGCCACCCCAGCAAATGCGGCGCAAAATCATCCATCGGAAACCGGAGGATAGTAGCAGTTTTATCGGTAACCGGTTTCGCCCAGATCATCTGGGCAGCCTGAATCACCTCTTCACACAGCGGTACCAGAATCGACAAAAACTCACCTGTAGCCGGGTCTGGAATACTGACGGTATCGGCCACAGTATCGGGCTTGATCATAAACAGATCGCCCGCACTCAAACTTATTTGCTGCTTATGCAGCTTTATTTGCTGCTGCCCATGCAACAGTATGCCCATGTGCAACTGATTCACCTGAATATTTGACAGTCCATGCCGGTTTTTCGCCCGGATACACAGGTAATCACGCGCCAGATCGGCACGTGCCAAGCTGACCAGCGAGTGATGTAAATGCTGTGCTTCTATCGCAGCGGTAGAATCAATATTCATCATTAACCCAATAAAAAACGCCCTTGTGCAATGTATAGCACAAGGGCGTTTTGAATAAGTAGCAGACTGTAAATTACAGCTTGCTTACCAATTCAGGCACAACAGTGTTCAAGTCACCCACTAACCAGTAGTCAGCAACGCTGTTGATTGGCGCTTCTTCATCTTTGTTGATTGCAACAATCACTTTAGAATCTTTCATACCTGCCAAGTGCTGAATCGCACCCGAGATACCGATCGCCATGTAAAGATCAGGTGCAACGATTTTACCCGTTTGACCTACCTGGAAATCGTTTGGTACGAAGCCGGCATCAACTGCCGCACGTGAAGCACCTTGAGCAGCACCAAGCTTGTCAGCCAATGGATCAAGGACTTTGTGATAGTTCTCACCAGAACCAACACCACGACCACCAGAAACAACGATACGTGCAGCTGTTAACTCTGGACGATCAAGCTTCACGATTTCTTCGTTAACGAATTTGGAAATACCCGCATCTTTCGCTTCAGCAACAGTTTCAACCGCTGCAGAACCGCCTTCAGCAGCTACTGCATCAAATGCAGTACCACGAACGGTACCAATGATGATTGCTTCATCAGACTGAACCGTTGCAATCGCGTTACCCGCATAGATCGGACGCTTGAAAGTATTTGCAGATTCAACAGCAATGATGTCGGTGATCATGCTTACGTCAAGAAGCGCAGCAACACGTGGAAGAATGTTCTTACCTGTGGTAGTAGAAGCTGCCAGAACGTATTTGTAACCACCTTTCGCGATATCTGCAACCAGGCCAGCAACGTTTTCAGCCAGCTGGTTTGCATAAGCAGCATTGTCAGCAAGTAACACCTTGCTTACACCAGCAACTTTGGCAGCAGCGTCAGCAACTGCCTGAGCGCCAGAACCAGCAACCAATACAGTAATATCACCACCGATTTTTTGTGCTGCCGCAACAACGTTTAAAGTTGCACCGTTAAGTGTCTGGTTGTTGTGATCAGCGATAACTAAAATACTCATGATTTTATCCTTCTGTATTAGATCACTTTCGCTTCGTTTTTCAATTTTTCAACAAGCTCGTCGACAGACTTCACTTGTACGCCAGCTTTACGTTCTGCAGGAGCTTCAACTTTGATTGTTTTAAGCTTAGTACCTGTCGCAACGCCATAATCAGCAGGAGTCTTGGTATCAAGTGGCTTTTTACGCGCTTTCATGATGTTTGGAAGAGCAGCATAACGTGGCTCGTTCAAACGTAAGTCAGTGGTGATGATTGCAGGAAGTGCAAGCTCAACAGTCTGTAAACCGCCGTCGATTTCACGCGTTACCTGAACTTTACCGCCGTCAACTTTCACTTCAGATGCGAAAGTCCCTTGACCTGCACCCAGTAAAGCACCAAGCATCTGACCTACCTGGTTAGAGTCGTCATCAATTGCCTGTTTACCAAGAAGAATAAGTTCCGGTTTTTCAGCATCTACTACGCCTTTGAGGATTTTAGCCACTTCAAGAGCGCCAACTTCATCAGCAGTTTCAACTAAAATACCACGGTCAGCACCCAAAGCCATTGCAGAACGAATTTGTTCCTGAGCTTCTTTAGCACCCACTGAAACCACAACGATTTCAGAAACTGTTCCTTTTTCTTTTAAGCGAACCGCTTCTTCCACCGCGATTTCACAGAATGGGTTGATTGACATCTTAACGTTGGTAAGGTCAACCCCACTATTGTCCGGCTTAACACGAACTTTAACGTTGGCATCAACCACACGTTTTACAGCGACAAGAGCCTTCATGTAATCCTCGGCTGTTCTAAGCAAGTAAATGTAATGAAGAGTATTCTAACTCTTCGATTGAAACTTTTTAGGTGCCCTATCTTGCAATGTATTTGGCATTTCGGTCAAGTCACAATTTCCGCTACAGCCATAAAAAAGGTGAAACGCTCAGTTCACATATTGAAAATAGTTCTGTCCAGCATAACCGTCACTTATTTACATGACAGATATTAGACTTTGATTTTTTTAATATTTTATATAATTCAACAATCTAAAACGGTTCTCGTTTTTACAGCGGTCATATGCCATCACTACTCGCCTACTGTACCTCTCTCGCGATTTTCACATTCAGAAAAACTTGGCAATTAAGTAAGAACATCAATTAGACAAATCAAGCCAACAAAGTGAAAAAACATCGTTTATTAATCATTCAATTTTGCAACATAATATATCCGGAATTAATTTTTCTGCGCACGCGGGTGGGTCTGGTCGTACACTTTGGCCAGCTGTTCAAAGTCGACATGGGTATAGATCTGGGTTGTCGACAGGTTACTATGTCCCAGCATTTCCTGTACCGAACGTAAATCTCCACTGGCAGACAGCATATGGCTGGCAAAGCAGTGACGTAATAAATGCGGGTGCAGGTCAACGTTGACGCCCGCACGTTGTGCCTGTAGCTTGACCCGGTTTTCAATTTGACGCGGCGTCAAGGCATGGCCCCGTTGCGAGATAAAAACCGCCGAATCGGCATTAAAGCTGCCCTGCCAGATCCGGTAGATTTTCAGCCACTCGAGCAGACTGTCTTTGGCTTTGCTGCCAAACGGGACTATGCGGGTTTTATTGCCTTTACCGGTAATGCGTAATAACTGCCGGTTAAAATCAAGATCCTTGATGGTTAAGCCCTGCAATTCAGCCAGACGCAGACCGCTTGAATATAAGAGTTCCAGCATGGCTTTGTCACGTAGCCACAGTTGCTGCTCAAGCGGTTTTTCAGGGGCGGCCTGATCCAGAATTTGATGTACCGTCTCGATATCTACCATTCCGGGCAGCGGACGGGGCTGGCGTTTTAACTTAAAGTCTTCTGATGGATTTTGCGCCAGATACTGCCCTTGCTCGGCCCATTTCATGAACTGGCGAATGGAGGTCAGGTGGCGTTGCAGGCTGCTGGAACTCAACTGATCCTGTTCTACACGGGCAGCCAGATATTCTCTCAAATCTGAAGCTTCGACATCTTGCAGTTGTAACTGCTTTTGTTCACAAAATTTAAAAAAATCGCTTAGATCACGTTGATACGCAGCAATGGTATGTTGTGACTGGTTTTGGACAACCCGTTCTTTGAGCCACATCGCCAGCAGTTTTGCAGGAGTTTCAGCTGCTATCATCTTTGCTCTACCTGTTTGATCACATTAAGTTACCTGTGTCCGGAAGACAGTATTAAGTCCCTTAGCAAAGGTTCAACCATCTGCTTTCCTTTCAATACGTCCAGCCAGTTTTTTGGCAATCCTTCATCACCGTAAACGATCCCGGCCAGACCACCGGCAACACAAGCCGTGGTATCGGTATCCCGGCCTAAAGCAATGGCAGTCTTCACCACATCTACAAAGTTATGCTGCTGAAGTGCAAACCGTGCCGAATGTAAACAATCTACCACATAACCGCTGCCCGTGACCTGTGCCGGAATGGGAGCAATATTGTCTTCGAGCTCGCGCAGCTCCTCATGCCTATGGCGATAAACCAAACTCAATGTCCGGATAGCTTGATGCCAGGCATCATTAACCGCTGTCCCAGCCAGCAGATACCTTGCCCATAAGCAATACAAAGCCGAACAAATCTTTGAGCGGATATGGGCATGGGTCACATGTGACTGCGCATAGGCATCTTCAATCAATTGCTCATCACTGCCCTTGTGCCATAACGCCAAGGGCAATGTGCGCATCAATGCACCATTGCCATTTGAATATTCGTCCCGATTGGCCATTCGGGAAATCTCGGTGCCTTCTATATATCGGCGCAGGGCCTGAGCCGTCTGTACTCCCACATCAAAGACTTGATCGTCAACCGCCATATAACCATACTGCCACCAGTTACATAACCTGTTTACAAAGTCCGATTCGTCATAGCGACCGCAATACAATAAAGAAGCCAATAAACACAGTGCCTGTGCCCCGTCATCTGACCATGTCCCGACAGCAATCTCAGGGTAAGTTTTTCTAAAGCCCTGGGGAGGAAGCATATCTATCTGATGATATGCAGGCAGTAACTCCGGCAGATTAAACTCATAAGGTACACCAGCGGCATCTCCTAACAACAAGCCATACAGACCGCCTCGAATTTTATTTTGCAGCATTTAAATTTTATTCTGACTTCAACGTCATACAGTCTAGCAAATTTTTCCCTCGATTCCTGCTCAACCTGCTCGAACAATGTATGGCACTGTACTACAATCATTTTTCAAGTTTTAAGTGGTGGCCTCATCATGACAACAATGCTTATTCCCTATCTGATCGCAATTACCTTGCTTACCCTTACCCCTGGGCTTGATACCACACTGATTATTCGCACTGCCACACTGGAAGGTAAGGCCAAAGCCTTTCAAGCGGCTTTAGGGATTAATCTGGGCTGTATTGTTTGGGGAATCATTGTGGCCTGTGGTCTGGGTGCCTTGTTGATGACCTCGGATCTGGCCTTTAATATTTTAAAATGGATGGGCGCCATTTATCTGGCCTGGTTAGGACTCAATCTGATCTTGAAACCACGTAACCAACTCGCAGGTCTGAATGATTCTACGACGACGCAAAACTGGTTTATCAAAGGCTTCTGGGGCAATTTACTTAATCCGAAAGTCGGTATTTTTTATATTTCCTTCTTGCCGCAGTTTATTCCGCAGTCCTCATCTCCAGTCATCTGGACCATGGGCTTGGTGATGATTCATGTGCTGATTGGCTTGGTCTGGTCGATATTCCTGATCGCTGCAATGCAAACTATTTCAGGCTACCTGAAACAACCGAAATTCATTCAATATATGGATCGTATTACAGGCAGCGTGTTTGTCCTGTTTGCACTGAAACTGGCGCTAAGCAAACGTTAAGCCATAAAAAAGCGCGTACATGACTACGCGCTTTTTTAATCCGGTATGATCAGCCCTGAAAATATCTTAAATCCAGACGGGCATCGTAGACATGCGTGGTTGGGCCGGTCATCCACACCACATCCCCTTCACGCCAGGCAATATGCAACTTGCCACCAGCAAGCTGGACTTCAACCTCACTCGCCAGCAGGCCACGGCGCATGCCGCTTACCGCTGCTGCACAAGCCCCCGTACCACAGGCCATGGTCTCGCCGACACCACGTTCATAGACACGTAAACGGACATGTTTTTCATCCAGAATCTGCATGAACCCTGCATTGACACGTGCCGGAAAACGCTCATGTGATTCGACTTGCGGGCCGATACGTTCCACCTCGGCGGTCAGTACATCCGGCACGATGGTTACTGCATGCGGATTTCCCATATTGACGACATCAATATTGAGGTTCTGGTTATCTGCCAATGCCAGGGTATATAAACCTTCGGTATCTTCATGGGCCTCGGTAACAAACGGAATTTCTTCAGGCAGGAATCTAGGCTGCCCCATATTCACACGCACCCAGCCATTTGCTCCCAGTTCAGGCTCAACAATGCCTGCCTTGGTTTGTACACGAATCTTGGTTTTGCTGGTCAGCTGACGTTCATGCACAAAGCGGGCAAAACATCGTACGCCATTCCCACATTGTTCTACTTCAGAACCGTCAGCATTAAAAATCCGGTATTTAAAATCAACATCCGGTAAATCGGGTGGTTCAACGATCAGTAACTGATCAAAACCGACACCAAAATGACGATCCGCCAAGCGCTGAATCGTCAAGGTATCCAGATAAGCGCGCTGGGTAACCAGATCAACGACCATAAAATCATTGCCCAGACCATGCATCTTGGTAAATTCTAAATACATCTCAATTTACTCCTCAGGCAACAAATGCTCTTTTTCCCAGAGTGATTCTATGGTTTCACGTTCACGAATTAAATAGGCCTGATCACCACTGACCATGACTTCGGCAGCACGTCCACGCGTATTATAGTTAGAGCTCATCACAAAACCGTAGGCGCCTGCTCCCAGCACCGCCAAGATGTCATTTTCCTGCAGTGCCAGGTCACGCGCTTTACCGAGGAAATCGCCAGTTTCACAGATTGCGCCAACCAGATCCCATGTCTTCACCTCAACATCAGTATCCGGGTTTACCGACTGAATATCCATCCATGCTTCATACAAGGCCGGACGGATTAAATCATTCATGGCCGCATCAATAATGGCAAAATTACGGTGGCTGGTCGGTTTGAGTAAATCGACTCTGGTCAATAATGCGCCTGCATTGGCAGAAATACTGCGGCCCGGTTCCATATAGACTTTTAAACCAAGCTGCTCTAAAGCAGGACGCATTGCATTTGCATATTCTTCAACACTTGGCGGCGTTTCATCTTTATAACGCACCCCAAGACCACCACCAATATCAATATGCTTAAGCTCGATACCCAGAGTTTTCAGCTGCCCGATCATGACAATGACCCGCTCCAGCGCATCGACAAACGGCTTGGTTTCTGTCAGCTGTGAGCCAATGTGGCAGTCGATCCCGACTATCTCAAGATTCGGCAAGGATGCCGCATACTGATAAGTTTCATTCACAGTATCGCTTGGAATACCAAATTTGTTTTCCTTCAAGCCCGTCGAGATATAAGGATGGGTTTTGGCATCTACATCAGGATTTACCCGCAGCGAAACCGGCGCTTTGCGGCCCAGTTTAGCTGCAACTTTTTGAATGCGGTCCAGCTCTGCATAAGATTCCACGTTAAAGCAGGCAATGCCGACCTCAAGGGCCTGCTCGATATCCGCTTCGGTCTTGCCCAAACCGGAAAATACGATTTTTGAAGGTTCTCCCCCCGCAGCCAGAACCCGGGCCAGTTCACCCCCAGACACAATATCAAAGCCTGCGCCCAGTTTTGCCAATACATTCAGGACAGCCAGATTTGAGTTTGACTTCACCGCAAAACAGATTTGATGATCAATAAAATCAAAAGCACGATGCATATCCAGATAATGTTTCTCAAAAGCAGCTTTTGAATACACATATAAAGGCGTGCCGAATTGCTGCGCGAGCTGATCCAGAGAACATTGCTCAGCGTGCAATACTCCATTAATGCGAGTGAAACTCATGAAGATGTCCTTATTTACAAACTTTAAGGGGAGATGGTCTGTGATTGGGTCGTTGAGGAGGTGGCCTGCTGTTCGGCACCTGCTTCAGCGTTCTTTACCTCAGATGACGTTTTTGTCTGGCTTGCTTCATTTTTGTAAAGCAGATATTTGGCGCGTTTGTCATGGTTGGGATCGGACGGCAACTGCAATGCACCAGACTGACCACAAGCAGTCAAGATCACACTGCTCAATAATAAACTGATAGAACAAATGGCTTTAAGCATCTGAGCACCTAACTTTTACAATTCGGAGCAGTATAGCGTGATCATCAGATTGGCTAAAGTCTAAACTTGAATGAATCGGCGAATAAGCATAAAAAATGCCGACTTTAAAATCGGCATTTTTCTACATTACCCTGCTACCGGCTTATTTTTTCTTATAGAAGAAATAACCGATCGCCAGAATAATAAACCAGATTGGGCTGACTTTGAGCGATTCTAATGTGGTTTCATCCAGTGCCAGGAAATAGATCGTGGCAAGGAAGAAAATAATGACCACCCAGCAGGTAAATACACCGCCAGGCAGCTTAAAGCTTGACTGGGCATGTAACTCGGGACGGTTTTTGCGGTAGTTAATATAACTCCACATGATGATGATCCATACACAGATAAACAGGATCGTCGATAATGTGGTTGCCAGGGTAAATGCCGTAACCTCATCGTTGGTTCCGGTCTGTAGCTTATAGATGTACTGAATAAATGCACCAATAAAGATACAGATAGACGAGAAGATCAAAGCCTTGGCAGGAACCGCAGATTTGGATAACTTGCCAAACAGCTTAGGAGCCTGCTGGTCTGCCGATAAACCGAACAGCATGCGGCTGGTCGAGAATACCCCGCTGTTCATTGATGACATCACCGAAGACAACACCACCAGATTCATGATGATCGCCGCAGATGCAATCCCCGCTTGCGAGAAGATATTTACAAAGGGGCTGACTTTAGGATTGATCTCATCCCAAGGCGTTACACACATCACCACAAACAATGCCAGTACATAGAAAATGATGATACGAATCGGAATCGAGTTGATGGCTTTCGGTAAATTACGCTTTGGATCCTGTGTTTCAGCAGCGGTCGTACCGACCAGTTCCACACCAACAAAGGCAAAAATTGCAATCTGGAAACCTGCCAGAAAACCATCCAGGCCTTTCGGGAACATGCCACCATGCGTCCACAGGTTAGAAATACTGGCTACGGTACCGGAAGCGCTGGTGAATCCTGTAAAAATCATCCACAATCCCACCGCGATCAACACGATGATTGCCGTGATTTTGACCATGGCAAACCAGAATTCCATTTCACCGAACAGTTTTACGGTGACCAGATTCAAGCCAAGTACGAAGGCAATCGCAACCGTACTGATCAGTAACCCGCCAGCGGCCGTAAAGGATTCACCGCCGTTGAAAAATTCCAGATAATAAATAATCGCTGATAAATCTGCGATCCCGATCGTGACCCAGCACAGCCAGTAGGTCCAGCCCACAAAATAACCAGCCCAAGGGCCAATAAGATCGGTTGATAAATCGATAAAGGACTTATAATTCAGGTTGGATAATAATAATTCTCCCAATGCGCGCATCACGAAGAACACCATTAAACCAATCATCATATAGATAAACAGAATCGATGGGCCGGCTAAACTGATTGTTTTACCCGAACCCATGAACAAACCAGTTCCGATTGCACCGCCAATCGCAATCAACTGTAGATGCCGATTAGATAGACTACGGTGAAGCCCGCTTTGCTCAGCAGCCTCACTCAGATTTTGATTCGACATTTTACAAAAACTCTCCAGTGTTTTTTAATACCTTAGCTAAAACCAGCTGTTCATAACGACACATACCCTTTTCAGTATTTTTTTCGCTATCCTTGCTCTGGCTCGCTTTAGCTAAGCAATGTTTTGCCTGTATTTGTCAAGTGAAATACATTTGAATTCGATCATACGCACAAGGCCAAAACAATACAATCAACTTGTGAGGGCAACTTGGTCATCTCGAAAACAAGAACAGATAAAAAAGCAGTGGCACTCAGGACCAGTGCTTTTTTATAAAAAAATGATTGATGCTTTAGTCATTAGATGATTGCTGTTTTTTCTTTAAACGCTCTTCCCAGAAGGTCGCATTGCGTATACCCAGTTTTACCGGATCAAAGCTAAACTCCTTGACGCCCGCCTTCTGCTGCGCTTCATAATCGCGTAACGCCTTGATGGTCGGTTTCCACACAAAATAAGTAACAATAATGCCAATAATATTGATCCATGCCATGAGGCCAACCCCGATATCACCAATTCCCCAGATATAACCGGTTGCACTCAACACGCCATAAGCGACGGAAATCATGATGAAACATTTGGTGATAAACAGTAAGGATGGCGTTTTGGTGATATAGCTCAGATAGGTAATATTGGTTTCAGCAATATAGTAATAGGCAACAATCGTGGTGAAGGCAAAGAAGAAAACGGCCAAGGCGACAAAAATCTGGCCAAAGCCACCAAACACGGTGCTCACTGCCATCTGGGTAAAGGCAGGTGATCCGATTTCGGTAGCCGGCGCAACATGCTGCACGATAAATTGTCCAGCTTCCAGAGTCCCTTGTACGTTATAGGTACCGGTAATCAGAATCATAAAGGCAGTTGCAGAACAGACAAATAACGTATCGACATAAATGGAAAAGGCCTGTACGAACCCTTGTTGTGCCGGATGCTGGACTTCTGCAGCAGCTGCTGCATGCGGCCCCGTGCCCTGACCCGCTTCATTGGAGTAAACACCACGTTTTACCCCCCAGCCGATTGCAGCTCCGACCCCGGCCATTGGAGAAAATGCATCTGCAAAAATGAGTTTGATCACTCCCGGCAATTCCTGAATGTTCATGACCACGATAATCACCGCCATCAGGATATACCCCAAGGCCATAAATGGCACCACCAGCTCGGCAAAACGGGCAATCCGTTTAATTCCGCCGAAAATAATGATTGCCAATAAGGAAACAATTACAATCAACGCCAGTAATTTATATGCGCCTATATTTCCGACTACGATAGCGCCCTGACCTGTAATCTGGGTAAAGGCATTACCGACAGCATTGGCCTGAATACCGGGTAGGAACAGGCCACATGAAACAATTGCAGCAATTGCAAACAGAATACCGAGCCACCGCTGGCCTAAGCCCCGGTCAAAATAAAAGGCCGGCCCTCCGCGATATTCCCCCTGATATTCAACCTTGTAAATCTGGCCAAGTGTGGATTCGACATAAGCCGTACTTGCTCCCAGAAAAGCCACCACCCACATCCAGAACACGGCTCCCGGCCCGCCAAACCCGATGGCGGCTGCCACCCCTGCAATATTCCCCACCCCGACACGACCAGAGAGCGAGACCGACAGGGCCTGAAATGAGGAAATTCCCTGCGCAGAGGAAGAACCGTGAATTAACAGTTTGGCCATCTCCTTAATTTGGCGAACCTGCACAAAGCGGGTTAAAATAGAAAAAAATAGCCCTGCGCCCAGGCATAAATAGATCAGTGCCGGACTCCAGATAATTCCATTGACCCAATTTACAATTTCTGCTGCACTCATAGACATCCACCTTTATTATTTATTTTGAAAAGTAGCTAAGGCTAAATTTCCATTCGTCTGAGCATGAGCAATATCTATGCCATTCGATCAAAATCTCATGACAATAAATAAGCGAACACACCTAACACCATCCATGGAAAAAGTGAATTGAACAAAAAAGCGATTGCTAAAAACACACTGTCTATAACTTGTAAAAGTTGTATATCATGTTATTTTTCTGAGCTCTTCCCTTTAACCAGCGAGTGACGAAAACATACCGGCTTCCTGTTTTATCCATCTGCAAGGTAGTCCGGCATGACTAGAAATTTCGTCCTGAGTCTTTTTTATCTAATTTTCAGCAAGTTTTCAATTTTATCTTATGGCCAAAATTAAAACCGTTTACAGATGTGAACAATGCGGTACCGATCACCCCAAATGGGCTGGTCAATGTTCTGAATGTGGTGAATGGAATAGCCTGCTCGAAGTCCGGGTCGAACCTGTGGTGACGCATCGCGGTCAACCCAAAATGGGAGGAGGTTATGCAGGTCAGGCTGCCAGCATTACCACCTTAAATCAGGTGACCGTCTCCAATGAAACCCGTGTGCCTACAGGTATTAGCGAATTTGACCGTGTACTGGGCGGGGGGCTGGTGACCGGTTCTGTTGTCCTGATTGGGGGTGACCCGGGTATCGGTAAATCGACCATCCTGCTGCAAACCGCGACCCATATGGCAAGCAAGAAAAGTACCGCCCTGTATGTCACCGGTGAGGAATCATTGTCACAGGTGGCTTTGCGTGCCCAGCGTCTGGATTTGCCTACAGACTCTTTGAAGGTGATGGCTGAAACCTGTGTCGAGCGGATCTGTGAGGTTCTGGCACAGGAGCGTCCTGTTGTTGCAATTCTGGATTCGATCCAGACACTCTATACCGAAACGCTGCAATCGGCTCCGGGCGGCGTATCGCAAATTCGCGAGTCGGCTGCTTTATTGACACGTTTTGCCAAAAATAGCGGGACGGCTCTGTTCATTGTTGGTCATGTTACCAAGGAAGGTTCGCTCGCCGGCCCCCGTGTTTTGGAACATATGGTCGACTGTGTCCTGTATTTTGAAGGACAGTCAGACTCCCGCTATCGCATGATCCGTGCGGTCAAGAACCGTTTTGGTGCAGTCAATGAACTGGGGGTATTTGGCATGACCGATAAGGGTCTACGTGAAGTCGCCAATCCGTCAGCAATTTTCCTGAGCCGCTATGACGAAGCCATTCCAGGCTCCATTGTGATGATTAGCCGCGAAGGCACTCGTCCCCTGCTGGTCGAGGTTCAGGCGCTGGTAGACGATGCACATGGACAGCCTCGTCGTGTGGCACTGGGTCTGGAACAAAACCGGCTGAATATGTTGCTTGCCGTGATGCATCGTCATGGAGGTGTGCAAACTTCTGGACAAGACGTATATGTCAATGTGGTTGGCGGTTTAAAAATCACCGAAACCGGTTCCGATCTGGCGGTGTTACTCGCTTGCGCTTCCAGCCTGAGAGGCAAAGCATTACCACAACAACTGGCCGTTTTTGGTGAAGTCGGGCTTTCCGGCGAGATTCGACCTGTCCCCAATGGTCAGGAACGCCTGAAGGAAGCAGCCAAACATGGCTTTAAATATGTCATCCTGCCAAGAGGCAATGCTCCGCAAAAGCCCGTTGAAGGCGTCCGGGTCATTGCAGTAGCCCGTTTACATGAGGCATTAACCGAGGCCATGCAGCTCAGTGATGAATTATGAGTGGCAGCTGACATAAAAAAACATACTTTTCTAGTTGAAATTCCTTGTAAATACCTGCATAAATACATTTACAAATTGGATTTAAATAGGAATTTTCGATGCAAGTACACCAGCGTGGCTTGATGGCAGCTCTCTTAATGGCAACTTTGGTCGCTGCACCCCTTGCGGAAGCAAAACGTGCCGGTGGCGGAAAAAGCCATGGTATGAGCAGATCTAGTTCATCTAGCCAGTCTTATCAGCCGTCACGCCAAGCAGCGCCAGCGCCTCAACAACAGACTGCACCTCAAAAATCTGGTCCGGGTGTGGGTTCAATGGTTGCTGCGGGTGTCGCAGGTGCAGCCGTTGGTGCTGTAGCTGCCAATGCATTGGCGGATGACAAACAACACAATCCGACCGCAACTGAGCAGCAAGCGGCTCAACAGACTCAACAGCAACAGGAAGAAAAAGGTGGTCTGCCTGGCTGGATCTGGGTACTACTTGCTGCTGCCATCGCCTTTTTTGTGTTCCGCAAATTGGGCGCAAAAAAAAAATTAGCAACCAATAACCCGTATGCTCCGAACAATGGCGGTCAAAACAATTTTGGCCGTCAGGTTCCGCCTCAGGCAGCACCACGTCAGTCAGGTGATAACACCAATATCTTTGGTCAATCTGTAGGTGGTGGTACTGCTGCTCCGCAGGCACCGTTTGGCGGGGCTTCCATGAATAGTGGCAATCAGTTACCAGATGGTACCGAACCCGCAGCTTTCTTACGAATTGCACGCCAGCGTTTTAACCACATCCAGTCTGTAAACAGTGCAAGTAATGTTGAAGAAATTCGCCGTTATCTGACACCTGAACTCTATGACTCGATGTATAACGACATTATGGCCAACCAGGATCAGGATGTTGCTGAATTTAGCAACCTCAATGCAATGGTGGTGGAAAGCACGACTGAAAATGGTCAATATGTAGTAAGCGTACGCTTTACCGGTACTGTGAGTGAAGACCTCAATAGCCTGCCGCAACCTTTTACTGAAATCTGGCATTTTGTAAAACCTGCCGGTTCACAGCAAGACTGGGTAGTTGCCGGTATTCAACAGGCATAACACTTGAGTAAACTGAAAAAAGAGCTGTCTAGACAGCTCTTTTTTTATGCGCCTGACTTTAACAGCACCTAAAAGACTTTTGCCAGAAGTGGCCAACGATAATACAAACCCAATTAGAGTACCTGTGCATGCCCGGCACCCTCACATGATCTGGCATGAATGATCTATTCGGATCAACAGACCAATACTAAACATCTTCCTGACATCGTCCCTGTCTGGGAAATCAGGCCTTTATATGGATTAGGTAGCACAGCGCTCCATCATTTCTATCGTCTCTATGGCAATGTTTTTCATGGCACCCAGTTCCACTCTATAACCGCGCCTACGCCGGTTAAGACAAATCGTGCTACCTGGGGAGACTTGTTATGTTTAAACCACTCTGGAGGCGTTAAGGCTGCATCTGGTGAATGCCAGATGTAACATCAACAGTACCCATAAAAAAAGACCTTGCCGAAGCAAGGTCTTGAAATATTATGCTGATTTAATGAATCAGGATCATTAAACGAACTGTAAGAATAACCAGTACAAACCGCCAGACAATGCAATTGTTGCCGGTAAGGTGAACACCCATGCAGAAAGAATGGTTTTCACGGTATTAAAGTTTAAACCTGATTTATTGGCCACCATGGTACCTGCAACCGCACTGTTTAATACGTGTGTCGTTGATACCGGCATCCCCAGACCATCAGCCGCAGCAATGGTACTCATTGCAACCAGCTCGGCAGACATGCCCTGACCATAAGTCATATGGTTCTTACCGATACGCTCGCCTACAGTCACTACGATACGTTTCCAGCCCACCATCGTTCCCAGACCCAGTGCAAGAGCAACGGCAACCTTCACCCAGTTTGGAATGTACTGCAGGAAAGAATCCAGACTATTACGATACTCTTTTACCACTTTGGCCTGAGTTTCATCCATTGCCGGTAATGCTTCAGCCTTGTCCAGACGCTTGAATGTCGTGGTACTCAAATACATGTCATTACGGATTTCACTCACTGCCGCTTCCGGAATCGCTTTCAGATCACCATAGCCTGCAACACGTGTACCGATATGTGCAGTCATGCTTGCAAGTGCCGGCACGACTTCAGCAGTCTGTTCCTTGGTCTGGATGAATCGGGTCAGAACCTCACGTGCTTTTTCATCAGCCAGTTCATTCTGGTTCACATTTAAAACAGTGGCAGTTTGAGCTGAAAGCTGTTCAAAAGACTGTAAATGCTGTGCATCCAGATTTTTATTCAATGAATAAGCCAATGGAACCAGACCGATCAGGATCAGCATGATTAAACCCATGCCCTTTTGACCATCGTTTGAACCATGGGCAAAACTTACACCGGTACAGGTAAAAATCAGGATGGCACGGATCAGCGGTGGTGGTGGCTTATTGCCTTCTGGTGGCTGGAACAGCTCCATTTGACGTTTAAAGACTTTTTTCACCAGCAAGAACAGGATTGCAGCAAATGCAAAACCGATTAATGGAGAGAATAATAACGCCTTACCCACCTTGATCACCTGATCAATATCAATACCGCTACTGGTCGCACCTGCAGAGGCATTCAGGATATGGTTCATGATGCCCACGCCCAGAATCGAACCGATCAGGGTATGCGAACTTGAGGCCGGAATCCCCAGAAACCAGGTTCCTAAATTCCATAGGATTGCTGCGATCAACAAGGCGAACACCATCGCGAAGCCAGCACCACTGCCGACATTCATGATCATTTCTACTGGAAGTAATGCAATAATCCCGTATGCTACTGCGCCACTTGCCACCATCACGCCAAGGAAGTTACAAAAACCTGCCCACATGACAGCTGCCGGTGCAGGTAATGCATTGGTATAAATAACCGTCGCTACAGCATTTGCCGTATCGTGAAAACCGTTTACAAACTCGAAGCCTAAAGCGATGAAGAGTGCCGTCGATAAAAGAATAACTGAATATAGACTTAATGGCGGTACATGTGCCAGATCAGCACTTAACTGAAAACCGATATAAATCAGGGTTGCAACAATAATTGTCAAAAACACCGGCATAAAGAATTTCGGTGTTGGTACATGTACATTCGTCGATTTTGCCTGAGAATTGGCAAGCGGTGAATCCGAAACAGGAGGAAGATTAGAATTCATGTAGACGGTGAGAGGATAATAAAATCCTCTGTATTGTTTAATTAAATTATGACAATTATATGACAAAGGACTGTCACATAAAGCCAAAATTTCATGTTTTCACCTTGTTTTTTGCTGTTTTTGTACCTGAATTCTGCTCTCCAAATAAAAATAAACATTTAAAAACAACAAATTAAGCACACCCCCCAGCAAATTAAACTGTTTGTCTGATTTTGCAACAAATGCTACGAAATATGACATCTTTCTGTCATATTTCGAATAATTTTTCTTCTTTTAAGCATTATTCAGTTCGATTGTGACAGCTTCATGAAGCTTTTATGACATTTTTAAAATAAACCGGACAATCACCCTCACTGACTGCTGAAAATACGCGCTTTGGTCTCGCTTCTGTTACAATGCCCCTGCTTTTTATCTTTATCATCCACCGGGGTTTCTGAATGTCCACGCTTACCACCCTAAAATCACTTCTGGCCCAACGTATCCTGATTATTGATGGTGCAATGGGAACGATGATTCAACGCCATAAATTAGAAGAAGAAGATTATCGTGGTGAACGTTTTGCAGATTGGGCATCCGACCTCAAAGGGAATAATGATTTACTGGTTTTGACACAACCACAAATTATCCAGGGAATCCATGAAGCCTATCTGGATGCAGGCGCTGACATTATTGAAACCAACAGCTTTAACGGCACCCGTGTTTCCATGTCGGATTATCACATGGAAGATCTGGTTCCCGAGATCAACCGTGAAGCAGCGCGTCTGGCACGTGCGGCCTGTGACAAATATTCGACTCCGGATAAACCGCGTTTTGTTGCAGGTGTACTCGGCCCTACTTCACGAACCTGCTCGATTTCGCCTAATGTCAATGATCCGGCATTTCGTAACATTACCTTTGACGAACTCAAAGAAAACTATATTGAAGCTGCCCATGCGCTGATTGAAGGTGGTGCAGACATTCTGCTGATCGAAACGGTATTTGATACATTGAACTGTAAAGCTGCCATCTTTGCAGTGAAAGAAGTGTTCAAGCAAATTGGCCGCGAACTGCCATTGATGATTTCAGGTACCATTACCGATGCCTCAGGTCGTACCTTAACAGGCCAGACGGCTGAAGCATTCTGGAACTCGGTCCGTCATGGCGATTTGTTGTCGATCGGTTTTAACTGTGCGCTAGGTGCAGATGCCATGCGCCCACATATCAAGACTATTGCCGATGTGGCAGATACCTTTATTTCAGCCCATCCGAATGCCGGCTTGCCAAATGCTTTTGGTGAATATGATGAAACACCGGAACAAACCGCAGCCTTCATTAAAGAATTTGCTGAAAGCGGCTTGATCAATATTACCGGTGGTTGCTGTGGCACCACACCCGACCACATCCGTGCCATTTATCATGCCGTCAAAGACATTCAGCCACGTCAGGTGCCTGAAACCGTTCCTGCCTGCCGTTTAAGTGGATTAGAAGCATTTAACATCTATGATGATTCGCTGTTTGTTAACGTCGGTGAGCGTACCAACGTTACCGGTTCAAAAAAATTCCTGCGCCTGATTCGTGAAGAGAACTTTGCCGAGGCACTGGAAGTTGCACAGCAGCAGGTGGAAGCTGGCGCACAAATCATCGATATCAACATGGATGAAGGGATGCTGGATTCGCAAAATGCGATGGTGCATTTCCTTAATCTGGTTGCGTCTGAACCGGATATCTCTCGCGTACCGATCATGATTGACTCATCCAAGTGGGAAATCATTGAAGCGGGCTTGAAGTGTGTACAGGGTAAGGCGGTAGTTAACTCGATTTCCTTAAAAGAAGGTTATGACGAGTTTGTCGAAAAAGCGCGCCTGTGCCGTCAATATGGCGCTGCGGTTATTGTCATGGCCTTTGACGAGGCGGGACAGGCCGATACCGCCGAGCGTAAGCGTGAAATCTGTAAACGCTCTTATGATGTCTTGGTCAATGATGTTGGCTTCCCTGCCGAAGATATTATTTTTGACCCGAATATATTTGCCGTGGCAACCGGGATTGAAGAACATAACAACTATGGCGTCGATTTTATTGAAGCAACCGGCTGGATCAAGCAGAACCTGCCGCATGCCATGATTTCCGGTGGTGTCTCAAACGTTTCGTTCTCGTTCCGTGGCAACGAGCCTGTACGTGAAGCCATTCATTCGGTCTTCCTGTATCATGCCATCAAACAAGGTATGACCATGGGCATCGTCAATGCTGGCCAGATGGCAATCTATGATGATATTCCAGAAGAGCTGAAAGCGGCAGTTGAGGATGTAGTGCTGAACCGGAACCAGGGTGAAACTGGTCAGGCTGCAACTGAACGCCTGCTCGAAATTGCAGAAAAATATCGGGGTCAGGGCGGTGCAACCAAAGAGGCTGAAAATCTGGAATGGCGCAATGAATCCGTCGAGAAACGGCTGGAATATGCGCTCGTCAAGGGTATCACGACCTTTATTAATGAAGATACCGAAGAAGCCCGTCTAAAATCCAAACGTCCTCTTGATGTGATCGAAGGGCCATTGATGGATGGCATGAACGTGGTCGGCGACCTGTTTGGTTCAGGCAAAATGTTCCTGCCACAAGTGGTGAAATCTGCACGTGTGATGAAACAGGCTGTAGCATGGCTGAATCCGTACATCGAAGCTGAAAAATCAGAAGGCCAGTCCAAGGGTAAAGTGCTGATGGCAACGGTTAAAGGCGATGTACACGATATTGGTAAAAATATCGTGGGGGTAGTCTTGGGCTGTAACGGTTATGACATTGTTGACCTGGGCGTAATGGTGCCTGCAGAGAAAATCCTGCAAACCGCAATTGACGAAAAATGTGACATCATCGGCCTGTCTGGTCTGATCACCCCTTCTCTGGATGAAATGGTGTTTGTTGCCAAAGAAATGCAACGTAAAGGCTTTAACATTCCGTTATTGATTGGCGGAGCAACCACATCGAAGGCACATACCGCCGTCAAGATCGATCCGCAGTATCAAAATGATGCTGTCATCTATGTAGCCGATGCTTCACGTGCAGTGGGTGTTGCAACCACCCTGCTTTCACCTGAAATGCGTGGCAACTTTATTGCCGAACACCGTGCTGAATATGCCAAGATTCGTGAACGTCTAGCTAACAAGCAACCGAAAGCCGCCAAACTCAGCTATGCCGAATCGGTTGAAAATGGTTTTAAGGTAGCTGCCAATTATGTACCACCCAAACCAAACCTTTTAGGGACACAAGTCATTAAAAACTATCCGCTGGAATTACTGGTGGAATATTTTGACTGGACGCCGTTCTTTATCTCTTGGAGCTTGGCGGGTAAATTTCCGAAAATCCTGACCGATGAAGTGGTCGGTGAAGCAGCCACTGATTTGTATAATCAGGCACAAGCGATGTTGAAAGATATTATTGCAAATAATCGTTTCGATGCCCGAGCTGTATTTGGTTTATACCCTGCACAACGTACCGGTGCAGATACGGTGAGCGTGTTTGATGAAGCCGGTCAAAAGGTTACCCATACCTTTGAGCATATCCGTCAGCAATCTGACAAAGTGACAGGCAAACCAAACTTATCTTTGGCAGATTATATTCGTCCTGATCGTGAGCAGCAGGATTACTTGGGCGGATTCACCGTATCGATCTTTGGTGCCGAAGAACTGGCAAATGAATACAAAGCCAAAGGTGATGATTATTCAGCCATCTTGGTTCAGTCATTGGCCGATCGTTTTGCAGAAGCTTTTGCCGAGCATTTGCATGAGCGTATCCGCAAAGAGTTCTGGGGCTATAAAGCCGATGAGACTTTGAGCAATGAAGAATTGATCAAAGAGAAGTATGTCGGTATTCGTCCTGCACCAGGTTACCCTGCTTGCCCAGAGCATTCTGAAAAAGCGGTGTTATTTGACTGGTTAGGCTCGGAAGCGAAGATTGGTACCAAATTGACTGAACATTTTGCCATGATGCCACCTTCTTCGGTCAGTGGTTTCTATTATTCGCATCCTGAAAGTGAATACTTCAACGTAGGCAAGATTTCTCAAGATCAGCTTGAGGATTATGCCAAGCGTAAAGGCTGGACACTGGATGAAGCGAAGCGTTGGTTAGCGCCGAATTTGGATGATTCGATTGGCTAAAAATTATCTCTAATAAGTTAGATTAGACATTAAATTTTAATGTCTAATCTAATAAGACTAATATTCTGGTCTTGTTAGTTCATTTACAACTAAACTTTTATTTATGTTGTTAATAAATAAATAAAAATCATATTCCAATTTAATAAAATCTTTTCTATCACACTCTTGAATACTTATTCCCAAATTTTCAGCATGCGCAATTAATCTTTTAATATGCTCAGAATATCCTATTTTCCTAGGAAGATCTTCATTCAAAAATTTTATGTTACTATCGATCAAAAAAATAATTTCTTTATATTTTTCAGAAATATTTAAGTCGCCATCAAAAGAATTAGGGTATATTACCCGATAAAAGAACAAACGATCAATTGAGTTTGATTTCAAATAATTGCTATGTTCTATATATATATCAACTGTTTCAAGGAAATTTTTATAGTGCTGAAGATATGTAGAGTACTGATTAACCTTCTGTGTATTTAAATTATTAGTGTGAGTAGTCAAATAGGTTTCCAAATAAATCTGAACAGTTATCCAACCTAACAATGCTGTAGTAATTGCCGCAGCAAAGATAGGAATTTGAAAAATATATTTATTTAATTCAAAAAAAATCCCTAATCCATTACTTGATGGCTCGAATTGAAATCCCTCTCTTAAAATAAAGAAAAAATTACAACTAAAAAAATATAACGTAGAACAAGCTGCTAAAAACCAAACTATTTTGATAACTTTATTAATTAAAAAACTATTTCTTGCTAGCTTAACCATTAATTTGCTTCAACCTATATTTCTGTAATTCCGCATTCAAAGAGTTTGCCCTTTCAGTATATATTCCCTTAGGGTGAGACTTAAGAAAACCAATTCTATGCTGAATTTTAAAAAACTTCCTATTATAAATAAATGAACCACTTTCTTTTTGCGAGGAAAAGTATTTTCTTAATGATTCAATTGATGTTTCAATAAAAACTATATCCGATCGGTTGGGCAAAGGTTTAATTGTGTCAAGTTTACGCTGAAGCTTTTCTACTGAAGCATGATTAACACGAGATAATTTACTAACCAAGCCTTGGCATCTATTGAAATCAATTCTATAAAAATAATGTGTTCTATAATTTGGCTTCTTGACTAATTTTTCTAATCTATGAATTGCAGCTCGTATATTTTTAACTTCAGACTTATCGAATCTTGGTGTTTTTAAATCAACTCTTATATTATGAACTTTTAATGCTTTAGTAGAAAATCGTTCAATATTTATTTTTTCAATATTTAAGGGCAAATCTATACTATTTAATTGACCTTCTACAATTTTTATAATTGAGTCAAAATTATATTCAGAATTTTTACTTGAAATTGTAATATCATCCACATATCTAGTGTATGTTAATTTTTTATTTTTCAACCTAAAAAATAATCTTTCCTCTATAGAAAATAATGCTAAAGAAGCTAAATAGCTTGAAGTAATACCTCCTTGTGGAACTTTCCCATCTACACAACATAGCTGTGCTAAAATTCTAGGTAAATCATCTTGATCATACTTAAAAAAATCTTTAAATATTTTTTCAACTAATTCCTGAGTAATATTATCAAAAAAATCTTCTATATCTAGTTTAAGTATTGATCTAGCCCCACAGTGTTTTGCAGCACTAGCAACATAATCATTTGAAGATATTTCATCTGCTGGAATAGAGCCAAAAATATAATCTGGCCACTCAATTTGACAAAAAATTCTATTCTTTATTCTTCTTTGTATTTTTCTTAAGATAGTATTAGGGTTATAAATATTTCTTAATTTCCCATTACTTTTTTTTACAAAGCCAGCTTTATATTTAGCTTCATCCTCCAACAAAAGGGCATTCGTCAACTCATCAATATCTATATCTAAAACTTCAGATAATTTATCTAAACTATCAATTTTAGAGCCTTTAAAAATATATTTTGAATTTATCATGTGATATAGCGAGGGTACTCTAAATGCCAAATAGATTAAACTCTAAAAAACAATACATAGAGCCTGTAATCTCAATTTACTTCGTTACTCAGTAGCACTTAAATAAACACTAAGATTACTACCCTCGACTATCAGGATTATTTGGAACAAATGACGGAAACGACACCTCTCCCCACAAGCTATTTATTAAATAGCACTAGTTAAAACTAGCCAATAAGCACTGATTTTTTTGAGTAACATACGTAACCAAACGAAACGCTTGGGTTATACTATTTATAGCAGATTTCAATATTTAATAAAAGCCTTATCTATCGACTCTAGCTCTTAAAAGTAATTTAATATTAGTTTATATTTTTTAATAATTCTTTTTAAAATTACTATCAATTATTAGAATCTTCTTGTTTAATTAATACTCTTTAGAACCTACATCATTTCAATATAGGCTCTCACAGCTCCTTATGCTTCTCAATCAAATCCTCAAGATTCTGATAAACATGCAAGACCCGATCTTTATGCGTTCGTGCGTTATCCAGACGCTGCTCAGGATCAACCAAAAGCAAGCTATGACCATCATCAATCAAACGATCTATGCCTTCTAAAAACATCCGTTTTCCGACATCATGAATGAGAGAAATCTGGGATAAATCAATCACGATGCTACTGTTATCGACTGGCTCACATTGCAACGTTCGTAACAACATTTCCGCTTCAGTAAATTTCAAGACACCGCGCAGTACATAGACACTTAAAGACGCATCTTTTCCGGTGCGATAATGGCTCTGTACAATGGTTTGTGCGGAAGGTGTGCCTTCCATCAAATGCAGCCCCATATCACGAGAGAGTCTTTCCATGATATCAATGCCGCGTACACTATTGCCATGTTCATCGAGTCGAGGAGAAAAAGCCGCTATGCTGACCTGACCCGGCAACACCCCCAGGATTCCACCTGCAACACCACTTTTGGCAGGAATACCAACCGTCGTGAGCCAATCCCCCGCAGCATCGTACATCCCGCAGCTCATCATCACGCTCAGAACTTGACGTACCACAGCACGATTCAATAAACGCTTTCCAGTTTTAGGGTCAACTCCGCCATTAGCAAAAACACTACCCATGCGTACCAGATCTTTGACCGTCACCAAGATCGCGCATTGACGGATATAGCCATTCACAATATCAACAGGATCGGATTCCAAAATCCCCACGGTTCGCAACATATAACCAATAGAGAGATTGCGATAAGCGGTTTTTACTTCTGACTCATAAACAGCATCATCGAAGCGCAGTTCACGTCCTGCCAGCTCGCTCATAAACTGACGTAAAATTTCTGCGCCGGACAGATCGTCTTTGCCTGGAATCAAGGAATGTGTGGTGATAGCACCCGAGTTAATCATCGGGTTCTTGGGACGGCGATCTTTTCCCAATGAAATTTCATTAAAGGCTTCGCCTGATGGTTCGACCCCGACTTTTTCCAATACCGCATCAACGCCAAGCTGTTGCAGCACATAGGCATAGGTGAAAGGTTTGGACATCGACTGGATCGTAAACTCAACCTCATCGTCCCCAACAGAATAGATTTCACCATCAACGGTCGACAAGGCCAGCGCCAAGCGGTCTGGATTGGCGTTGGCCAGCTCAGGAATATAATCGGCCAGTTGTCCCCTGTTATCTGTATCGCAAGCCTCGATCACATGTGCCAAATAGTCAGGAAGAGGGGTTTTCATGGTCAGCCGCCTTGCAACAGTCAAATTTTAAAGGTGATTAAAATTTATAGTACAGGAGCCTGATAAGCTTGATTTTATCGCTTTTGTAATCATTGCAAGATCGTTGACGTCCGATCTGCCCGCAATCTGACACGGCTCAGGTTAGCGCCAGTCGCTCAACAAACAAGATCCCATCCAGATGATCGACTTCATGCTGAACAATACGCGCCGGAAAGCCATCAAAAACCGTTTCAATCACTTCGCCCTGCAAAGTGTAATAGCGTACTTTGATCGCCTGTGCCCGTTCCACCTGTCCCCGTTCATTCGGCACGCTTAGACAGCCTTCTTCACCGAAACAGGTCGCTCCGGAAAACTCTAGAATCTCGGGATTGACCATCACCACCGCATCCATTTCCGGTGCATCGGGATAACGTGGATTCGGTCGCGAAGCCACAATAATCAAGCGTTTTGAAATATAGACCTGCGGCGCGGCAATCCCGACACCATTACGTTCCAGCATGGTTGCATGCATGGCCGACGCCAGTTGCAATAACCATTCACTGTTAAACTCCCCGTCAGCAACCGTTGCCGCTTTAATTTTTAGAATCTCTTCACCACGTTGTGCTACAGGTAGAATTACACTCATCCCACGCCCTTATAATTGTTTTAACAAATTGTGGCTACCATATTATGGGATATTGAATAATGCTTCTATAATTTTCATTTAAGAATATTGTCATAATATATTTGCGAAAAAAATAACACGGGCAAATCCCAATGAATGCAACGCAACTGTTTTTAGGTGTGATCTTTAGCTCGATTGGCTTAGGCTATTTTTTGTATGGCAAAAAGCAGCACATGACTGTGCCGTTGGTCTGCGGTCTGGTTCTGATGTTCTTTACCTATTTTATGGACAGTACCGTGCTGATCAGCATGACAGGTATATTGTTTTCAATACTTCCCTATTTTCTGCGTTTCTAAAACAAAAAACTCCCCGATCGGAGAGTTTTCTGTTTATTGAATAAGTTAAAGATGTTTCTTTAATTCATCGGCAACGATCTCGATTTCAAGATTGCTGAATTTACGGATTTCACCCTCAGCATGCTTCTCTAACATGCCACCAATCAATGGCACTTTGACTTTAACCGTCCAGGTTAGAGAGATATTCACTTTTTCACTGTCGCCAGTCACGCTACGTTCGCCTTTGGCTTCCAAAGGCAGGTTTGCGCCCAGTTCAACCGTAGAGGTCAAGTTCTTTAAATGGGTAATATCGGCACGTTTTAAACGGAACGCATTTTTTAATAATTTTTTTGCCACATCCGGAATATTCACATCCAGATTATATTCACGGCGTAAGGTATAAATGTCACCATTTACCGCAGATTCAATAATTTCCAGATTTTCTCCGGGAATACGTTTACACACCGCTTCATGCAATGACGTATCTGCCACCAGCCTGGAAAAGTCCTCAATCGAAACACCATGAATTGTTTCATTCACTGTAAATTGATGCGCCATTTTTAAATGTCCATTTTGTTTTATTAGGATTTCATCATTGCGCAAAAGTATAGCATCCGGCCTGAGCTCTCCAAGGTGCAGTCATTGAAAAATAGATGACTGTTCGGATTAGTTATTTTTGTTGTAATGATGACGCCTGCCTAATTTAACTGTCACGCTGTGCAGACAGCTGATATAGAGATAATGATCTTTATATTCAATCATGGCATAAAACTGTTCAGCCCCGTCATCCAGACCAGTCGCAGACCAGGTTGTACCTTGTGGAAACTCATCTAGCCATGTCGCCTGATAAAAATCTGCAACCGAGTCAAAGTCCAGATAAGCTTCAGGATTGGCCATGATTCTGGCGGCCAGCTGGTCAAACTTTTGCTGTTTAAATGCCTCTAGACTCAGTAACACAGACCTTCCTTATGATGTGCAATGGTGCCTGAATGTTCCGGTATGCTCCCAACGGGACAGTGACTGGAATTACAAAAATACAGTGATTCTCCTACCGCTCTATTTTGCATGGAAATCTATTGTTTTTACAGATTATTTTCTATTTTATCCGAACCTGTGCAGCTACGCCGGTTTGCTCGCGTAGACTCAATATGTTATCAACATCTTATATCCGATCATTTTTATAACCATAAAGGAGTAATATAAGATGTCTTATCAAAATATATTGGTACCTGTTGACGATTCTCCGATTTCCTATGCTGCAGTTGAACATGCCTTGTCCTTGGCAAAATTATCAGGGGCTAAAGTGACCATTCTGAGTGTAGTGGTGGTTGACCCCTTTGTTGGTGTGGATTTTTATCAATTTGCTCCTGCGGTAACCGATTATTTTATGCAGGCTGAAGCGCATGCCAAAACCCAGTTACAGGATATTTCCCAGTCTTTTGTTCGTGATGGCATCGAAGTCAATACCAAGATTCATCATGGTTCAGCCAGTGAAGGCATTATTTTCGTTGCCGATGAAATTGGCGCTGATCTGATCGTCATGGGCTCGCATGGCCGTACCGGCGTCAAACGTTTATTGCTGGGAAGTGTGGCCCGTGCCGTGCTGACCGAATCGCATATTCCGGTACTCATCGTCAAACAATAACTGCTCAATTGTGCTAAAAAACCTTGTGCCCGCTCACAAGGTTTTTTCTGGTCTGAATAAGGCCTTTTTGACCGCTTAGCCCCCCATTCTGCATATTTGCAACCCTGTTCCATGCCCTGAAAAGATGCTTCACTATCTGTATGGACATGAGTTTTCTATTTAAAATATCGAGTGAAATCAAATTGCTCTAAATAGAAAAGATGACCGTTAATAAAAATATCAGTTCTAAAAATAAGATACGGTTTTACAAGGATGATCAGTATGAAACGCAATTCAATTTTAGCCGGCATCTATGCCCTATTGGCCAGTCCCCTCAACCATGCTGCTGCACTGGATCAGTCCGGCCAGTCCATGTTGGCGTTTCTGGAAAATGGCAATTATGTCGAGGTCAGTGCCACTGCGGTCGATCCTGATATTTCAGGGAAAATCCGTAATCGGCCGGAACTGGTCAATGATCCATCCAACCTGAACTCAGGCAATATGGGCAACAGCTTTCAATATTATGCTGCTGCACTCAAGCTGCAGCTGACCGACCGGATCAGTTTTGGTTTGCTCTATGACCAGCCTTTTGGAGCCGACATTACCTATCCGATGCAATCCAATAATACTTTCTCGGACAATGAATTCACCCAGCAAGGGACATCGGTCAATGTCGACAGCGAAAGTATCAGTATGATTTTCGGGTTCAGTCCGGTTACTGATTTTCAACTCTATGGCGGTGCTGTCTATCAATCGGTCAAAGGTAATGTCGCGCTGCGTGGTAACTCATACAGTGAAGCTTTTAATGGCTATGATGCCCGATTTAAACAGGATCATGCGGTCGGCTGGCTGGCAGGGTTGAGTTATCAAATCCCGGATATTGCCTTAAAAGCCGCAGTGACCTATCGCTCCAAGATCGACCACGATATGCAGGTGACTGAGACCATGTTTGGTGAACCTTTGGAAGTGACGACAGCCAGTAAAACCAAAATTTCAACACCACAATCTGTAAATATTGATTTTCAGACCGGCGTGTATAAAGACACGCTCATATATGCCAACCTGCGCTGGGTCAACTGGAAAGATTTTCATATTCGCCCGACCCAGTTTGGCGCAGTCACCGAATATTTGACAGACCTGATCAGCGAAGGCAGCTATAGCGGAGGTTTTGATCTGGATAGCTACCAAAAAGATCAATGGACGGTCAATTTCGGACTTGGCCATCAATTTACTGAAAAATGGAGTGCCTCCACAGAAGTCAGTTGGGACTCGGGTACCGGCGACCCGGCTTCCACCTTGAATCCCACCAAAGGTTCTTGGGGTGTCGGCTTAGGTGCCCAGTTTAACCCTGCCCCTAACTACTTTATTGCCGCAGGCGTTAAATACTTCTGGTTAGGCGATGTGGTGGCCGAAGACGGTACCTATTACATTCCTGTACCGGGGATCAAACCGGTTGCTGAACAAGCCGATTTTAAAGATAACAGCGCCATTGGCTATGCTTTGAAGATGGGTTATCGCTTTTAGTCATTCAGTCTTATCCAGCCAAGCAGCCGCCTGATCCTGTTTAATTCTTGCGCCTACTTGGCTATTTTCTGGTATTCAATCCACCTATGAGATTAAAATCTCAAAGCATTATTTTAATAATGAATGTCATCTTCAGGAAAATCCAATGAAAAAAAACACTTTTGTCTTTGCAATATGTATATCTGGCTTATTTTTTCCTTTCACAACTTTTGCCAATTCGCCTGATCCCAAAGAGAGCATGGATATTTTTATAGGCACCTTAACTATTCAGGATAATAAAGCCATGTTAACGCGATGTGATATTGCGCAAAATGAATATGTGTTAAAAGATGCCGACTGGTCTAAGGAAAAGGTGGTATCAGGTTTTCTCTCCAACGCCACCAAACTAAAACAGCCGATTTATGCAGAAGTGATCGCAGCCTATAAAAGTGAAAAAGATATCAATATTCTATTGGTCGATTCCATTGAAAACCTGACTGAAGCAAAAAGCTGTCATTTGGCCGATTTATTTTAAAGCTGCGGGTACATGGCAAGTTTTTAGCTCGAATATTGATGAGCAAAGCTTGGGCTCCATCGTCACTCACTAAAAGTCTGCCATGTCTCAAAAGCATGTGTTCGATACAGTTTTAACTCTGAAAATTGAGAAATAATCGCCTCACTCTGTGTGGGTCTTAAAAACACAAAATCATCGACCTGAATATCACAATTCTTCGGTACATTGACCAGCTCCTGATTACTGCTGCGCCCATACAAGACATGGGTATGACACTGATCAGGATAAACATAATCGGCCAGCCAGTAGCCGCCATAAATAAAAAGTGCCTTGCATTTATGCGGTAATTTATCTAGTAACGACATCGAAGGCAGTTGGGTAAATGGCAAGACTTTGAGCACAGGTGCAGCGATCCATAATGCAGGTTGTAATGCCTGTAAAAAATCACTGTCAAAATCACTAGGTTTTAACAACATTGAACCAAAAGACAGGTCATTGCAGACACTTGCTGTGGTATGAAAACTAAAGGTTGGACTACCACCGCCATTAAAACACAGCGCCTCACTCCACAAGGTTGGGAACTGTTTTTGAATCAGCTGCTGATAATGCGCATAAGTCTGCTGGGAGCTGTGATAAGCCAGTTCAGGTTTTTTAATAATGGCAGGGATTTTGGTGACATGCGCATCATAACCCATCAAACCGGCGAGTTTTAAATACTGTGGATTTTGCTCAATCAGCTTTAATATTTCGATCAGCTGTTGTGTCGACTGTACCCCGCCACGATGTAAACCGACATCAATCTCGATATTCAGCTTTAGACAACACGAATGGGTCTGGGCAATCTCAAGATATTGCTGCACACGTTGCTGGGTATCTACCAGCCACTGAATATTGGCATTTGACCATGCTGCATGTTGTTCAAAAAAATGGCGTACAGCCTGAGCCGGCATCGGTTTGCCCAGTAAAATATCGGCTTCGGCAAAATTTTCTAATATCGAAATAATATGTGGTTGATGGAACACCATAAAGCGCTGGGTGTTGATCTGTTCAGATAACAACTTGAGTAAATCCAGACTGGCTAATGACTTTACCACCAAACGTGCTTTTAGATGTTTGGCGTGAGCAAGCCGAATCTGAACATGCTGGATATTTTGTTTTAACGCGGCTTCATCGACGATCAGTTGCGGGGTCGCAATCCCCTGTTTTTTCAGGTCCAGATTGAGTTGCTTAAAATAATGATCCAACATGGCTATACCTTTTTTATTTAATCGTGATCCTAAAAAACCATCCGATATGAGGAAACGTTATATACAACCTGAGCAAGCCAAAGCAGCTAAAGCTTTGGCAAAGCGAAATAAAGCTGAACTACCTTGCAGAGCTAGTCGCTCCTCATGTAGATGACAATGCCTTTGCTCTTACAAAGCTTCAAACACTTCTCAGGGCGAAACCAAAGTAAGGCGAGCCTGAGCAAGCCAAAGCGACTAAAGCTTTAGTGAAGCGCAAGACGAAGTGGCTTATCCTAAAATGGACAAAAACTCGGCAAGACTCCATTAAGTTAATTATTTTTCAATAAATTCAATAAACATTTAAATCAGACCAAGTTAAAACTAACCTAAAAACAGCTTTTCCAGATAGGGATTTAAAAACTTGGCTTTCGGGTCAAGCTGCTGACGCAAAACCATAAAATCATCCCAGTTTGGATATAAAGTCCGTAATTGAGCCGCTGTCAGGGTATGCATTTTCCCCCAATGCGGACGTCCCCGATATTTCTGCAAGATCGGTTCCACCACCTCAAAAATCAACTTCGGGTCTTGTTTGTGGTATTGATGCACTGAAATTGAAATGGAATCTTGCTGATAAAACGGACTGAGCCAAATCTCATCACCTTTCACAAAACGAAATTCGAGTGGAAAAAAGGTCGCAACCTTATACTTTCTTAATGCATGCAAGACCTCATCCAGACAGGCTAACCCCTGATCGACAGGAATCTGATACTCCATTTCATTGAACTTGGTATTACGCGGCGTTGGAAATATGTTACTCGACCAGTCCACATAGGTGGTTGGTTTAACAAAAATGCCCAACAGCTTCTGTAAATAAGGATTCAGTGCAGGAAAGCTTCTGGTCAACTCGGAACACAGGGTTAACAGCGTATCGTCAGACGGGAAATTTTGCTTGCGTGGCAAAATTTCGTCCTCGGTTTCCTCTAGAGTTTTGAGCATTAACTGTTTTTCATGGGAAAATACAAAGCACTCAATATGCCGATGCTGATGTTTCCATTGCTGAATATTCTGCTGCATCTCTTCTACCGGACAGAGCCGGATATGTTCTTTCAGTTTATAACGGGGACGATTCTGCATGGTGATCCGGGTCAGGATGCCCAGACTTCCTAAAGACACCCGTCCTGCGGCAAAAATCTCGAGATTTTCGCTACGGCTACATTTGAGTATTTCACCCGAAGCCGTCAACAGCTCAAAAGCTTCGACATAGCCGGAAATACAGTGTAAGTCTGCACCTGTGCCATGTGTACCGGTAGAGACCGCCCCTGCCAGACTTTGCTGGTCAATATCGCCCTGATTGATCAAGGCCTGATTGATGGACTGCTGCTGTAAAAGCCGGTCAAGGTCAAACAGGCGGGTACCGGCATAAATACTGCTCTGGCAAAGTCCGGCATCGGTCGAGGCAATGCCGGCAATATGATCTAAAGACAACAAGGTGGCATCACTACACACCAACGGCGTAAAAGAATGCCCTGCACCGATCACGCGTATTTTTTGTTGCTGAGCAACGATGCTCTGTAGTTCTTGAATATTGGCAGGATGTAAAATCTGTTGCGGTTTGGATTGTTGAAAACCGGACCAGTTTGACCAGATGCCTTGTTTTAGATCACTCATACTGCCTCTCCCTGGCTAACGGCCGTTTTTACATTGCCATGATTAGTACGTTTTGTGAGTTCCTGTGCGGAAATCGCTTGTGGTCGCGTCATTGCATCGTAATGACGTTTGTTTTTTTCCAGTAATAATTGTTCTGCTAACTCTTTGAATTTGCTCTGACAGGCAGCCAGTGTCCATTGACCAAATAAGGTATGTCCTCCCTCATACGCCTGCTCCTGATATTCTTCATAGGTGGTGACATAACCCATATAATCATTGCAGTAGGATGCGAACCAGACATTTTCAGTTGCAGCCTGTGCAGCAAGTGTCTGTTGAACTATATCTACAACACGCTGCCCTGCGATGGTGGTAAATTCTCCAGGACAACAGACCAGCGCTAACGTGCCCAGTCGTATAATCTGCAAGGGAACCACGCTCGGGACTAAAGGGCTCTGCTCAATTGCGCCTGCGTTTACCTGACGCTTCATCTCGGCAATTAATGGGTCAAGCATACCCGGCGCAAAACCAATCGGCTGGCCTAAAATCTTTTTGGCCCCCGCTTCCAGTACGATCTGTTTCGGCCCTTGAGAAGCGTATAGTTGCTGATAAGCCATAAAGTCGGCCGCAGCAGGATTTTTCAGCTTGTGTTTACGCAGCTGACCAGCCAAAAATTGCAAACCTTTAATCAGCGGTTTTGGCGCACCGGCTCCATCGACGGGCGTACCTGCAAAAAATGCGGTGCCATGACAAGGCTGACTGGTTCTTGCACCAGCCTGTCCATAAGCCAATGCAGCCGGAATCTCGATATTGCCAAGATCGACATAGGACAAAACAGCATCGATTTCACCTTCAACATTTTTCAGATTTGCAGACATTTGCTGTTGTAAGGCCGTCAAAGCCAGATCACTTTGATAACGGCCATTTTGCTGTGCGTACTGGTATTGCTGCTCGCCTTTGATCTTGTTGCGAATCTTGAGCTGGTCTTTGCCATGAAAATGCGGCGATACGTCCCCTGCAGTAGCTTGGGCAAAAATTGTCACTGGATTTTGAACCCCTTGCTCAGTTAAAGCCTGCTCGGAAAATGCAGCCGCATAACCTTTATTATCGCCACCATAGGCGTTTAAAGAATTTCCCAGACAGGTTGCATGTACCCCGAATAAGGAAATAAAGGACTGGAGCTTTTGTTCCCGATAGAAACCAATCAGTTGCATTTCACGATTCAAGGCCAGATGCGTTGCAGCTTCTGTCCGTGGCTGAACTTCTGGATTACGATTATAGGCTTTGATTGAACGATTCCATGCCACAGGTGTCTGTGCTGGAAAAGCTTGGGTACCAATCAATATTTCAGTGTCTTGTTCAGACGCCATCGCATTTTGAATACTTTGTACAATCGCCTCCACAATGGCTGTTAAATGTTCAGGTACAAAACCCGGTGTCGGTATATTGTAGAGTGCTTCATGGGCACAACCGCCGGGCCCGGAATGAGTGTGGGTGGCCATGAGAAGCAGTTGATTTTCATCAAATTGCGAATCTAGAATTTGTGTAAGTTGCGCTACAGTTTGGCTGCGTATGGCATGGGTAATACAGCCCAGATCCAGACAGCAGATCAGCAACCGGTTGCTGTGCTGATCGACCATACTGACACTACGCGCATATAAAGCAGTTCTTTGCCGATAAGCCCGGTGTGACCATTGCCCATAGCCAAACATGGCATAGCCTTTCGGGGTAATTTTGATTTGCTGTTTATCCCAGCCCACCTGATACATCACAACATCCTTTTTTCGATTCTTTTTTTAATGGCCTTAAAGCATGTTGAAAGTTAATCAAAATTATGCGATACCCGACAGGGTTAAAGGCACTTTTCTCTGGGGGGCAAAACGGACTTATGCCTAAACACAATAGCGATAAACATATCCGGCAGCCATTGATTCCACCAACGATTCTGGCCAGCCTGATTCACTATGCAGAACAGCAGCATTGGGATTATGCGGCATGGTTCCAGCATGCCGGCCTGAACATTGCGCAGTTGCAGCACACCCGCAGTATGGTGGGTTTTGGCCAGCTCTGCGAGGTCGTCCGGCAAGCCATCTCTACCTATCAACAGCCTGACCTTGGCCTCAAGCTGGGCAGCAGTGAAGGCCTGATTTCGATGGGGATTCTGGGCTTTGCCATGCAATCATGTAAAACCGTGGCCGATGCTTTGGATATAGCACTTCGCTATCACCAGATTTCTGGCAGTGTACTGATGCTCGGATTTTCGGTTTCGGGAGATGTTTGCGAACTGGAAGTCACTGACCCACATGCGTGTAATGACCTGAAAGCCTTTTTCCATGATGAATTATTTAGCAGCATCATTACCTGTTTGAATGCCATGCTGGGCGATCATGCCGATGTGATCAGTCTGGAACTCAGCTATTTGCCCAGTACTGATCCGGCACAGTACGAAAACATTTTTGGCTGCCCTGTCCGGTTTAACAGGGCTAAAAACCTCATGCGCTTTAACAGTCGCCTGTTACAGCGTGACCTGAAAAATTATAGCCCGGCCAACTACGCCACCGCGATCCAGATCTGTGAACAGGCCTTACAGGAAATCGAACGGCTGAATCAGGTTGGCTATGTACAGTTAGTTGAGCATTTGATTGAACGGCATTTACCTGAACGCTTTGAGATGCAGCAGGCCGCAGAACAGTTACACCTCAGCGAACGCCATTTAAGACGGCAATTATTAGCAGAAGGTTTGAGTTTTCAGCAAATCCGGCAAAATGTACTGGAGTATAAGGCCAAGCAATTAATACAGCAGAACCTGTCCATGAGTGAGATTAGCCTGCAACTGGGCTTTAGCGAGTTACGTGAATTCCGACGTGCCTTTAAACGCTGGACCGGACAAGCGCCTTCGGTTTATAAACAAGAAGCTCATTTTAATTAAATAACGCTTTGAAAATTTTTGATTAATTGGTGCTATCCGCCATTTTACATAGAACTTTTCTCAGGAATCACTGGTGCTACAGGTCAGCCACAACCTGCGTGAGATTAATCAGATGCGATTTCTGCGATTAATTTAAAGAGATGCTGAAAGAAGACAGGTTTTGTGGATGACAATGGTTTTGGTTACTTTTGCCGAAACAAAAGTAACTCCAGCTGAAGGCTTATACCAAAATAGGATGAGATCTCCGTAAGATTCCACAGAAACTATCGAACCGTAAAATAAAAAAGCTTGGGACTTTACCCAAGCTTTCTCATCAAAATCAAAGCTTAACTCGCTGCCTGATAAAACGGCACATCACCATTAATCGTGGCACGATGCATAATTCGATGCGCATCACCATAATCAAATAAAGCCTTATGCTGGGTGCAACGATTATCCCAGATTGCCACATCACCTGCCTGCCACTGCCAACGCAAATGGAATTGCTCTTTGGTCGCATGCGCAAATAAATACGCTAGCAATTCAGCGCTTTCAGATTCATCCAGCTCATTGATCCGTGTGGTAAAACCTTCACTCACAAACAAAATCGGTTGTCCCGTGACCGGATGCGTTCTCACCACAGGATGCACCACAGGTGGATTACGCTTAAAGGTTTCTTGCAGTTTTTGACGTTCAACATCATTATGCGCAAACCGTTCAATCGGGAAAGACTGGCGAATGTCATGCGTTGCGGTTAAACCTTTTAACTTTTGCTGCAAGTCTTGATCTAGAGCTGCAAATGCCGCCGCACCACTTGACCAAAGCGTATCACCGCCTACAGGTGGAATCTTGATGGCTTGCAAGACACAGCCCAATGGCGGTTTCTGGCTAAAAGTCACATCAGTGTGCCAGAGTTCATTGTCACGCAAGTCCTGTTTCCAGCTATCGAGCACAATGATTTCAGGAACATTGTCTACCGATGGATAAATCGGATGGATATGCAGGGAACCAAAACCACGTGCCAGTTCTGCCTGTGCCTGAGGAGCAAGCTGCTGGTTGCGGAAGAAGATCACGTGATGATCCAGCAACGCCTGTTGAATTTGTTGGGTAGTATGTTCATCAGCCGTGTTTAAATCAACATCGTGAATAATGGCACCAATGGTCGGTTTAATAACTTCAATATTTAACGTCATCTTCTACTACTCACACTTATAACTGTTGGCCATACCAAGGAGATAATTGCTTCTGTAACCAACGCAAAAACAATTCAAAACTGACTGCAACGATTGCAATTACGATAATGCCGAGAACCACGGTATCGGTAATCAGGAACTGCGCTGCCGACTGCACCATAAAACCAATGCCCCGATCTGCCGCGACCAATTCTGAAGCCACCAAGGTTGACCAGCCTACGCCCAGTCCAATCCGGATACCGGTCAGAATATGCGGTAAAGCTGTCGGCAGAATCACATGCCAGAACACCTGTGACTGGCTCGCTCCCAAAGACAACGCTGCACGCTCACGATTAAGCTGATGGCTCAGTACCCCATGGGTACTGCTGATAATCACAGGCGCAAGGATTGAAAAGAAAATCAAAAGTACTTTGGTGGTTTCACCAATCCCGAACCAGATCACCAATAAGGGCAAATACGCCAGTGGTGGAATCGGACGCAATAACTCAACCAGTGGATCAAGCACGGCACGCACCCATTTATTCAGTCCCATCCACAAGCCTAAAGGCACGCCAATGGCAATCGCGGCAAGCAATGCCAATAACACGCGAGAAATACTTGCAGCCAGATGCTGCCATAAGGTGGCTTTCATAAAGCCTTGCTGGCTGACTTCAAGAAATTTTTGCCATACCGCTTGTGGACTTGGTAAAAATAGGCTTGGGACAATTTTTAATGCCGTGATCAGATACCAGATCACCAAGACACTCAATACGCTGGCAAGGCTGATGACCACACTACGATGACGGGCCACAAAAGCCCCGATCGGATTTAAAACCGAAGCTGAGGGTATTTTGCCCGGTTGCAGCTGTTGCGTTTTGCTCACGTCATATGCGGTATTTTCTGCTGGTCCCGTCATACAGCCACCTCATGCCCTGCCTGTTTCTGCACACGTAAGCGTTCAAACAGTTGCTCACGTAACTGGATAAATTGTGGATCCGACTTAATCGCACGGATCGACTCACCCTGTTTATAACGATCAGCAAAATCCAGTTTTAAGGTCTCGACGATTTTTCCTGGACGCGCTGTCATCAATACCAGTTGATTGCTGAGCAACAATGCTTCCTCAATGTCATGGGTAATCAGGAAAAACGATTTATTCTGTTCAATCCATAAATCCAGCACCAGTTGCTGCATGGTTTCACGGGTAAAGGCATCCAGCGCAGCAAAAGGCTCATCCAGCAAAATGAATGCTGCATGGCTGATCAAGGCACGTGCAATACCGACACGTTGTTTCATGCCGCCTGACAATTCCCAGATATTGGCTTGAGCCACATGACTCAACCCCACAATTTTCAGGATTGCATCGACCTGCTGCTGAATTTCTTGCGCTTTCAAGCCTTTGAGCTGTAAAGCAAAACCGATATTTTCAGAGACATTCAGCCAAGGCAGTAAGGCATGATCCTGAAACACCACTGCACGGCGTGCATCGGGTGCCGTCACCACTTCATGATCCAGGGTAATCTGGCCCGAACTTGGCTGTTGAAAGCCGGCCAAGATATTCAGCAAGGTTGTTTTACCACAGCCCGACTCACCCAAAATCACGGTCAAGCTGCCTTCTTCAATCTTCAGGTTAATCTCCTGAAGCACAGGCACCGTCTGCTTTGGAAAAGTTAAATGAAGATGCTCTGCAGCTAATACGCTCATGTCGATCTCCTAGGGCTGTAAGAACTGGGTGGTGACATTGGCTTGATAATCAGGCTTGACCTGATCGACCTTGCCCTGGCTTTTTAGGAATGTTGCGGTATCAAAAATATTTTTGGCAAACTCACCCGCTAAAGTCGCGTGTTGTTGCTGGCCATTCAGATAAATATTGCCGGATAACAGTAAAGGAATATCTTTCACATCAGAGCCTGTCAGCTGAGCAATTTTCTGGATATGATCGGCATTTTGTTCAAATGCTTTCGGATCTTGGTTATAGCGTTCAATCTGCTGCAGGCTGGTCTGCACAAAAGCTTTCAAGAACGCTGGATTTTTCTCGGCAAAGTCTTTACGAACCACCCATAAATCATAGGTTGGTGCACCCCACTCGCCGACCTGTTTCGAGTCAGTCAGGACATGCCCACTGGCTTTGACCTTGCTTAATGCAGGTTCCCAGACATAAGTGGCATCAATATCACCACGCTCCCAGGCAGCCGTGATTTCAGGTGGACGTAAATTAATGATCTTGACCTGATTATCGGCAATATTCCAGTGCTTGAGTGCTGACAACAAGCTGTAATGTGTGGTCGAAACAAACGGCACCGCAATGGTTTTGCCAATCAAGTCTTGCGGGTTTTTGATGCCGGATTTATTGCTGACCACGAGGGCTTCTGAACCACCTAATTTTGCTGTGACCAGAAAGACTTCAATCGGTAAATCACGACTGGCTGCAGCAGCCAGCGGGCTGGAACCAATATTGCCAATCACCACATCACCCGAGGCCAAAGCATTAACCACATCCGAACCGGCATCAAATTTGCGCCACTGGATTGCCTGCCCGCTGTCACGTTCATAATCACCGCTGGCCTGCGCAACCTTGGTCGGATCAACGCCGGTCTGATAGGCAATCACCACCGCTTTATTGTTTTTTGTTTGGGCAGGAGCCGCATCTTTCTGGTTTTGATAGACAATAAAAGCAACAATCGCCACAAGGACGATTGCTGTAACAATTAGCGGCTTGGTGTTCTTGATGCCCATATTTAAATGATCTTTCAACAATATGGGCCTATGGTATGCGTGAGGGTTTATGATTAAAAATAAGAAAAAGTGAGTTACTTATTCATTTGAGAGATAAGAATAGGTACTGGCCATTGTTTGCTGTTTTTATCACCACCCTGTTTATTTGACTATATTTGCATTTTATTTTTTCCAGATTAATATTCAGGGTAAATATTCCTCAGCTTAATTGAAAAGTAAAATATTTAATCCTGATAATTTCATATTTAAATATAATAAGCACAATTATTTTAAAATGTTCTTTAAACCATATTCCGAATAAGTTAATAAATAACCATTATTTATCAAATACAGATATATAAATAAATATAGATTATTTTCCTGCTGATAAAAACAAACCTAAGATAAAAATCATCCCGCTGTTGTATATAAAGGCTATAACAATGAACGCTCAACTTGATTCTGTATCAGCAACAGAATCTGCCAGTCCTGCTCAGGGTTCTTCAAATGATCCTCAAGATATCCTGCAACGTGCACAGCAATATGCAGAAGACAATGAACTTGATTTTACCGGCAGTATTCCCCCTGCCGAAGCCTGGTTTCTGGTGCAACACGGCCATGCCGTGCTGGTAGATGTGCGCACCCATGAAGAACGTAAATTTGTCGGTTATGTACCTGAAAGTATCCATGTGGCATGGGCAACGGGCACCTCATTCAACCGTAATCCGCGCTTCTTGAAAGAACTGGATAGCAAAGTCGGCAAAGACCAGATCATTCTCTTGCTCTGCCGTAGTGGTAAACGCTCGGCTTTGGCAGCAACCGCAGCCTATAGCGCCGGTTTTGCCCAGGTTTATAACGTACTGGAAGGTTTTGAAGGCGATCTGAACGAACAGCAACAGCGTAATCAGAGCAATGGCTGGCGTATTCATCAATTACCCTGGCTACAAGACTGATACGGCTTTTAAAGCCTGATGTTTTTTAACCCCTCTTTTTGCAAGGAACTCTCGTGAGCCAATGGAAAATACAGCCGGTGGTCGAAGGCTTACAACACGCACGACATGAATGGCGGGAGCGGCAACACCGTATCAAGGAATTTGGTGGACGCGAACTTCCATCCAAAGAGGCGCTTAAATCAATACTGGATGATCTGTGCGGCATCCTGTTTCCAATGCGGCTTGGGCCCAGTGAGCTGCGCCAGGAAACAGAAGATTATTATATTGCCTATACGCTTGACCGGGTCTTGAATGCCCTGTTTGCACAGGTCAAGCTGGCTTTGAATTATGAAGCCAAAAGTCGCGTCAAGGCCATCCCTGTCTCAAGCAATGACAGGCTGCTGTATGAGCAGCAGGTGGCTTTGGCACAGACCATCGTACAGGATTTTGCCAATACCTTGCCTGAGATTCGTCGTCTACTGGATGCCGATGTCTGTGCAGCTTATGAAGGTGATCCGGCAGCGCATAGTGTTGATGAAGTCCTGCTCTGCTATCCGGGCATTTTCGCCATCATTCACCATCGTATTGCCCATCAGCTCTACCCCAGTGTACCGCTGCTCTCCCGGATTATTTCTGAACTGGCTCATTCAGCCACCGGGATTGATATCCATCCGGGTGCGCAAATCGGAAAAGGCTTCTTTATCGATCATGGTACCGGCGTGGTGATTGGTGAAACCTCGGTCATTGGTGAACAGGTCCGTATCTATCAGGCGGTGACTCTGGGCGCAAAACGCTTCGAGCTAAATGATGACGGTGGCTTGAAAAAAGATTATGCACGCCATCCGATTGTTGAAGATCATGTGGTGATCTATGCAGGAGCAACCATTTTAGGCCGTATCAGTATTGGTCAAGGCTCGATCATTGGTGGCAATGTCTGGCTCACCCATAGTGTTGCCGCAGGTAGCCAGATTTTACAGTCGCCAAGTGAGTCCTTGCATAACAGCAAGGTTTAATTAAATGATAAAGATCAAATATTTTTAAATTTAGTCGATTATCTGCGGTTTTTATATTTATTGAACATCAATAGATGTATATGAAACAAGAAATCATTCAGGATGATTAATCTCTTATTCATATTTTTCAAAAACAATAAAACCCTTCTAGTCTGCCTAAATAAATACCCCAACAACACTGAAATAAAACCAGACCTTTTATTAACAACGCCAAAAATACAGGAAAACCGATTCATGGCAAAAACCATAGATAAAGCCCAACTTGCACTCGGGGATCACGCAGCCAGACAGCTTGCCAATGCCACCAAGACCGTACCGCAACTTTCCACCATTACCCCACGCTGGCTTACGCATTTATTGCAGTGGCTGCCTGTTGAAGCCGGGATTTACCGCGTCAACCGGGTCAGCAATACCGACGACATCCAGGTGGCATGTACGCAACGTGATGAAGCCACTTTGCCACAAACCTTTGTTGATTATGATGCCCAGCCGCGTGAATATTTTTTAAACGGTGTTTCTACCGTTCTGGATATTCATACCCGTGTTGCCGATCTTTATAGCAGTCCGCATGACCAGATCAAGGAACAGTTACGCCTGACCATTGAAACCATTAAAGAACGTCAGGAAAGCGAGCTGATCAATAACCCTGAATACGGCTTGTTGGCCAGTGTCGCAGATGAACAGCGCCTTTCTACCCTGAACGGCCCGCCTACGCCCGATGACTTTGATGATTTATTGCGGAAAGTCTGGAAGGAACCGGGCTTCTTTCTGGCGCATCCAGATGCAATTGCAGCATTTGGCCGTGAATGTACCCGTCGTGGCGTCCCCCCACCAACGGTAAGCCTGTTTGGTTCCCAGTTCATTACCTGGCGGGGTGTACCACTGATTCCATCCAACAAGATTCCGGTAGAAGATGGTAAAACCAAAATCCTGCTACTGCGTGTGGGTGAAAAACGTCAAGGTGTGGTGGGCTTGTTCCAGCCGGGCCTGGCTGGTGAGCAGTCGCCGGGGCTTTCGGTACGCTTCATGGGCATTAACCGTAATGCGATTGCCTCGTATCTGATCTCGCTATATTGCTCATTGGCAGTTTTGACCGAGGATGCTCTGGCTGTACTCGAAGATGTGGAGGTGGACAAGTATCATGACTACCCAGTTAACTACAAATAAGCTTTCATCTATCACTGCTGGACAAGCTCATCCATCGGGTTCTGAAGTGGCCGGTGTTCTTCCACCGTCCAGCTTGCCGGATGAAGCAGCCCTTGCTCGGCTGGCTTCCGAACTGTTTGCTGCACGACCTGCCTCAGGCAGCGGCCATGCTGCCGGCCTGAATCTGGATGTCCCCAATGTTGGCCCACCGCCCCATCAGCCACAACCTGCCGAGCCTTTAGCAGCGTTGAGTGGCCGTGCACCAAATCTTGCTTACCAGAAAGGCTTGAATCCGGACTATCCCGAGCATATTCCCAACTATCCCGATGATCCTGAGCGTCGTGCCATTGCCTCTGCACCCGTGGTCGGTGGTGCGAATTTACCGCGTCCTCCGCTTGAACCCAATTTTCCACAGACCATTCATCGTGCGCCGAATGTGCCTGTGGTTGAACCTTCTCATCCTTCTGCAAGCAAGGCATCGCCGTTTTACTTTTTAAATGATTTTGCAGCACCGGGCACATCAGGTTCCGAATTTGATGCTGCCAGTTTTGCGACTGCACAATCATTTCAATTGCCGCACGGCGATGTACTAAAAAGCGTGTTACAGCAAGATTCTCAAGCTTCAACTCAAGCAAAGAATCATGCATCTTCAGGCTTTTACTTTCTGAATCTGCCGCAACACAATGCAGGTTATGGCAATTATCGACCGTCACAACCGCAGTTTGTAAGTCATGCAGCTCAAGCTCTGGATATTCAGGCGATTCGTCGTGATTTTCCCATTCTGCAAGAACGTGTCAATGGTCGACCTCTGGTCTGGTTTGACAATGCAGCGACCACGCAGAAACCACAAAGTGTAATCGATCGTATTGCCTATTTTTATCAGCACGAAAATTCCAATATTCATCGGGCTGCACATGAACTGGCCGCACGGGCAAGCGATGCCTATGAACATGCACGCCATGTGGTCGCCCGTTTTATCGGGGCCGCCTCCTCCAAAGAGATCATTTTTGTTCGTGGCACCACTGAAGGCATTAACCTGATTGCCAAGACGTGGGGAGAGCAGCATATTGCTGAAGGTGATGAAATCATCGTGTCGCATCTTGAGCATCATGCCAACATCGTCCCGTGGTTCCAACTGAGCAAAAAAGTCGGCGCCAGACTTCGTGTCATTCCGGTGGATGATACCGGCCAGATCATTCTGGAAGAACTGCCAAAACTGATCAATGCACGCACCAAACTGATCTCGATTACCCAGGTGTCCAATGCCTTAGGTACGGTCACTCCTGTCGCCGAGGTCATCAAGATCGCGCATGCCAAAGGAGTGCGGGTGCTGGTCGATGGTGCTCAATCGGTTTCGCATATGCCAACCGATGTGCAGGCGCTTGATGCCGACTTTTTTGTGTTCTCCGGACATAAAGTGTTTGGGCCGACCGGGATTGGTGCGGTCTATGCCAAACCTGAAATTCTGGAAAGCATGCCCGTATGGGAAGGTGGCGGCAATATGATTCAGGATGTGAGCTTTGAACAGGTGGTTTACCAGCCTGCTCCCAACAAGTTTGAAGCTGGCACGGGTAATATTGCCGATGCAGTTGGTCTAGCGGCAGCACTGGAATATGTAGAACGCCTTGGCATACACAATATTGCCCGTTATGAACATGACTTGCTGCAATATGGCCAGTATGCCTTAAGCAGCGTCGCAGGTTTGAGACCGGTTGGCACGGCGAAAAACAAAGCCAGCGTGATGTCCTTTACCCTTGCAGGTTATTCAACCACGCAAGTGGGTCAGGCGCTGAACCAGCATGGCATTGCCGTGCGTTCAGGTCATCATTGCGCCCAGCCGATCTTGCGTCGTTTTGGGGTGGAACAGACGGTACGCCCTTCTCTGGCCTTTTACAACACCACGGAAGAAATTGATTTGCTGGTGTCAGTCTTACATCAGCTGACCAGAAACCAAAGGAGCGCTTAAACGCGCTCCAATCAAAATGACTGCCTCAGAGCAGTCATTTTTCTATTCAGGCAAAGGCAACGCTCCAGATCAATCGTATTGCAACTGCACTCAATATAACCCCCATCACCCGTTCAAAATACACGCCAAACTGCAAAAAGCGTTTACGTACCACCGGCTGGGCGAACATGAAACTGACCAGAATAAACCACAGCGCATTGACCAGACACATCCAGATGCCATAACCGATTTGTATCTTTAACGGGGTTGCCGGACTCACGATGGTGGTAAAAATCGCCAGAAAAAACACGGTCGCTTTCGGATTCAGGGCATTGGTTAAAAACCCCATCTTGAAGGCCTGCAACGCGCTCGGTTTGCCCGGTGCTTCACCTGCCAGAATATCCAGACTGGCATCTGGCTGGCTGCGCAAACATTGCCAGCCCAAGTAAATCAGATAGGCCGCCCCGGCGACCCGCAATACCGACATTAACCAGACACTTTGCTGGATCAGCACGCCCACACCGACCAAGGTATAAAACACATGTACCGAAATGCCGACACCAATCCCGATTGCTGTAAGACAGCCAATGGCATAGCCATAGCGGACACTCTGGCGTACGGTAATAATAAAATCGGGGCCCGGTAAAACAACTGCCATAAAATGGATCAATGCCAAGGCCAGAAACTCATGTCCATACAATTGCCACATTTGATTTATCTCCATAATTACGACAGGAAAAAGATTGTATTGCGATTTTTAAAGCGCGATAATCTAGTCAAAATCCAAATAACTTTTGCTTCATGAGCACAAATCAAGGTCTGGTTCTGTTAACTGAAATGGCAACTTTTGTTAAAGTTGTCGAAACGGAAAGCTTTTCTGAAACGGCACGGCAGCTCGGTTCTACCCCTTCTGCGGTCAGCCGCGCGATTGCCCGTCTGGAACGGGCCTTAGGTACACGCTTATTGCATCGCACCACACGTAAACTGCGCTTAAGTGAAAGTGGTCAACAGGTCTATGAGCGCTGTGTCAACATGGTCAATGCGGCACAGGCAGTAATGGAAAGCTCGGGACAGTTTCATATTGAACCGCAAGGCGTGATTCGGATCAGCGTACCCAAAGCCGTGGGGCATTTTATGCTGCATCCGCACTTACCCGAATTCCTGGCGCTATATCCTCAAATTGATATTCAACTGCTGCTGGAAGACCGTTACATTGACTTGATTGATGATGGTGTCGATCTGGCGATTCGCATTACCGAACAGCCGCCAGGTGGGTTAATGGGACGAAAACTGATTGATATTGATCATTTAATTTGTGCCACGCCAGAATATTTACAGCGACATGGCACACCGCAACATCCGCATGATTTAAAGCAGCATCAATGTATCTATCTGGGTGAACAGCCGAGTGACTCCAAATGGAAATTCCAGCAGGAACAGAAATCGATTACGGTGCCAGTCCGTGGTCGTTATGCCGCCAACCATACCGGCGTGCGTCTCAGTGCCGCCCTACAGCATTTGGGCATTGCCAGTTTGCCTTACTTCGTGGCGCGCCATGCCTTAGAACAAGGCAGTCTGGTACAGGTATTGCCCGACTGGCATTTTAAGACCCATTACAGTGGTGGCGCATGGTTGCTCTATCCCCCGACCCGTCATGTTCCACCCAAGTTGAGTGTGTTCATTCAATATCTGGCAGAAAAATTAGCCGCAGAACCGGTCCTGTTTCCGCAAAATACCCCAAGCTAAAACGATCACTTTCATTTATAAATCTGACGAAAACAGAAAACAAGATGCAAATCAGCACACTTTAACTTATTGATTTTTAATTACATACAAACAAAAAAAGCTCATCCATAAAACAATAAAAAGCATCTTTATTTTCAATCTGCCCATCCATCAATGCACAAAAACAGATATTTTTTGCTGCATAAGTTATTTTTCTTCATTTTGCACAATCGCTAATCTAGCAACCAGGTTGTTATAACAAGTTGAAGTTGAATGAACCAAGCGATTGTAAATAAAACGACTGGCGAACGCCCTCTGTATGATCAGGTCTATCAGGCCCTGCTACAGCAGATTGTCGAGGGGAGCTATCAGATTCATCAGCAATTGCCATCTGAAAAAGAACTGAGTGAATTATTTAATGTCAGTCGTATCACCATTCGTCAGGCACTCAATCAACTTCAGCTCGAACACCTGGTTTACAAGATTCAAGGCAAAGGTACTTTCGTCAGCGCACCGAAAACCTTCCAAAACATTTCCCAGCTACAAGGCTTTGCAGAAGCCATGACCAATATGGGACATGAGGTGTTTAACGTGGTCAAAGAATTTCGCTTTATTCCCGCCACACCGCAAATTGCATCGAAATTAAAACTTTCAGTGAACAGTACCGTGGTGGAAATCAAACGTATTCGCCTGCTTAACCGTAAACCGGTTTCATTTGAACTGACCTATTTACCCGAAGCGATTGGTTTAGCTTTGCAACAGATCAACCTTTCTACGCGAGATGTGTTTTTAGCAATCGAAGAGGATTTATCCATTGCCCTGGGACATGCCGATTTAAACATTGATGCCACCCTGGCTGACGAAGAACTCAGTGAACTGCTGCACGTCGATATCAATGCACCGCTGTTAAGAGTGGAGCGACTGACCCATGATCATGCCGGACACCCGATTGACTTTGAATATCTCTATTTCTCGGGAGAGACCTTCCAATACCGTTTAAGAGTCGATCGAAAAAGACATACCTGACATCAGCAACCGTGTGAATTAAAACGCACTCAAAAAGGCACAACATGAATACGATTACACTGGACTATGACATTGTCGTCATCGGTGGGGGGACGGCTGGCCCGATGGCAGCCATCAAAGCCAAAACAGCCAACCCCAACCTGAAAGTTTTATTGATTGAAAAAGCCAATGTGAAACGCAGTGGTGCAATTTCAATGGGCATGGATGGCCTGAATAATGCCGTCATTCCAGGCTATGCCACACCTGAGCAATACACCAAGGAAATTACCATTGCCAATGATGGCATTGTCAATCAGGCCACGGTCTATGCCTATGCCAAGCATAGTTTCACCACCATTCAGCAACTGGATCAGTGGGGGGTGAAATTTGAAAAAGACCAAACCGGTGAATACGCAGTTAAAAAAGTCCATCACATGGGCGCTTATGTACTGCCGATGCCTGAAGGCCACGACATTAAAAAAGTCCTGTATCGCCAGCTGAAACGTGCTCAGGTCAAGATCAATAACCGCATTGTCACCACCCGTCTGCTCAAAAATGCCGAAGGTGCCATCAATGGTGTACTCGGTTTTGACTGCCGTACGGGTGATTTCTATGTGATCAAGACCAAGGCTGCGATTTTGTGTTGTGGGGCTGCCGGACGTTTGGGCCTACCTGCATCTGGCTATCTGATGGGCACCTATGAAAACCCGACCAACGCCGGTGATGGCTATGCCATGGCTTACCATGCAGGGGCTGAACTGTCCAATCTGGAATGCTTCCAGATCAATCCATTGATTAAAGATTATAACGGCCCTGCCTGCGCCTATGTGACTGGCCCATTGGGTGGCTATACCGCCAACAGCAAAGGTGAACGCTTTATTGAATGTGACTACTGGTCAGGCCAGATGATGTGGGAGTTCTATCAGGAGCTGCAAAGCGGCAATGGCCCGGTGTTCCTGAAAATGGATCATTTGGCCGAAGAAACCATTCAAACCATTGAAGAAATTCTGCATAGCAATGAACGCCCAAGTCGTGGCCGTTTCCATGAAGGCCGTGGCACCAATTACCGACAAGACATGGTGGAAATGCAGATTTCGGAAATCGGTTTCTGTAGTGGTCACAGTGCTTCCGGGGTCTGGGTCAATGAAAAGGCCGAAACCTCGGTCAAAGGCCTGTATAGCGCGGGCGATATGGCCGCTGTTCCACATAACTACATGCTGGGTGCCTTTACCTATGGCTGGTTTGCCGGGGTCAATGCCGCAGAATATGTCGTAGCACAAGCCGATACAGAACTGAATGCGCAGGAAATCGAAGCTGAAAAAGCCCGTATTTTTGCGCCTTTACATCGTCCAGAAGGGCTGTCACCAGAACAGGTCGAATACAAGTTGCGTCGTATGGTCAACGACTACTTACAACCACCCAAAACCCGGCAAAAAATTGAGATTGCGCTGAAACGCTTTGAGGAAATCAAAGCCGATATCGACCAGATCAATGCCAGTCATCCCCATGAACTGATGCGTGCTGCCGAAGTTGCCGTGATTCGTGACTGTGCCGAAATGGCCGCACGGGCCTCGCTCTTTCGTGAAGAAAGTCGCTGGGGTCTCTATCACTACCGTGCAGATTGCCCTGAAAAAAACGATCGGGACTGGTTCTGTCATGCCCATCTGAAAAAGGATCAGCACGGCAACATGATCAGCTTCAAAAAAGCGGTTGAGCCCTATCTGATCCCGATTGAGCAAGATGAGGCCAACGCCTACAACCTGTTACGGATTAATAAAAAATTCGTCGCCGAGACAGTCGAATAAGGAATAACACATGGCTTTTATTTTTAAGGAAATTGCCCATCGCACTGCTGCACCCGTGTTGGTGGATGAAGACAAATGTATTGCGGACAAGGGCTGCACCGTCTGTGTGGATGTCTGTCCAATGGACTTGTTGGCAATCCATCCGGTCAGCAACAAAGCCTATATGCAGTTTGATGAATGCTGGTATTGCATGCCATGCGAGAAAGACTGCCCGACCGATGCCATTCAGGTCAACATTCCATATTTACTTAAATGAGGGGAACACCATGAGACTCAATCACCTGGCCCAAAGCCTGATTCTGAGCAGTAGTTTACTGTTGCTTTTTAGCCCGGCACAGGCAGAAAATATCCGCATCGCCATTGGCACACAGGACACCACCATCAACTGTGCTACGGGTGGCTTGCTGATTCGCGAATTAAACCTGCTACCCAAATATTTGCCTAAAACAGGTAAATATAAAGATGCCAAATACGATATTGTCTGGAAAAACTTTACTTCCGGGGCACCATTGACCAGCGAAATGGTGGCGGGTCGTCTGGATATTGGCGCCATGGCCGACTTCCCCGCGGTCAATAACAGTGTCGCGTTTAAAAAGACAGGCAAAGAAAGTATTTTTCTGAGCGTTCTCTCTGGCAGTACTACGGGAAGTGGTAACGGTATAGTGGTACCTGCGGGTTCAAAAGTCACTTCGATTCAGGAACTCAAAGGCAAAACCATTTCGGTTCCTTTTGCTTCCACTGCACATGGCCTGTTACTGCGGGCCGTTGCTGCACAAGGCTGGGACCCGAAAAAGGATGTCAAAATTATTGCCCAAGCGCCTGAAGTGGCAGGCCCAGCCCTGAAAAGTAACAAGATTGATGCTCATGCCGACTTCGTCCCTTTTGCCGAATTATTCCCCTATCAAGGTTTTGCCCGCAAAATTTATGACGGCGCACAGGCCAAAACGCCTACCTTTCATGGTGCTTTAGCCAGCAAATCCTATGCCCAGCAATATCCGGAAATTATTCAGGCCTACTTACGCGCGACCATTGAAGCCGATCAGCTGATCCGTAAAGAACCGGAAAAATATAGTGAACTGATCGCAGCCAAAACCGGCATCCCGGCCGAAGTGGTGTATTTATTTCATGGACCGCTGGGTGTACAAACCCGTGACCTGAGCTGGAAACCTGAATATAAACGTGCCACGCAAACTGCGGTCGACACCTTGAAATATCTGGGACGTGATGATGTTGATCTTCATGTCAATCAATTCATTGATGAGCAATACATCAAAAAAGCCTTCCAGAGTGCCGGCCTGAATTACGCACAACAACTCAAAAATTACGCACCATCGCCACTTGTTGCCAAAGATGCCCTGACGCAAAAACCAATCCAGAGTTTTGATCGCGTTACACAAATTTGGGTCAAAGGTGAAGCCCAAGTGCGTAGTTATGCCACGCCTGAAACGGCCTTTGCAGATTTAAATAAATTAAAGCAGAGCGGTAAAAATATCCGTGTGGTCTATAACCAGGACCGTAATTTAAACATCAAGTTACTGGCCAATCTGGCATGGTACGCCACCGATAAAAATGGCCAGATCAGTGCCTTCTTACTGCGTGGCGATGCCAATAACTGGGCCAAGGCACATGGCGGCAAAGTCTATGACTTTAATCAGGCCCAAAAACTGGTGAAGTGATCCAGTCCCTCCCAACCTCCCTTTAGAAAGAGAGGAGCCTCACGAATCTTGGTCAGTGTTTAGACTCGTGAAAAGTCCTCCTTTTAAAGGGGGATTTAGGGGGATTTAGGGGGATTTTGAGATTCAGGAGAAAACAATATGAATAGTTTAGCGGATACCCAACCGATTCAGTCTAAGGCCATCCGCCCTGTGCTGATATTTTCAAAAAATCGTGTGATTTCATATAGCTTAGGTGCCGTGTCACTGCTGTTCAGTCTGGTATTTTGGCAACTGGCTTCACAGCATCATTTCAATTTGGGGCTAATCAATTTTGCCAATGTGCCTTCACCACGAGAGGTGATTCAGTCTTTAGTTGCTTTTGCCGAACTGGACAGCGCGCTTGCGCATGTCAAAGCCAGTATAATCCGGGTTTTGATTGGCTTCTTGCTCGCGTCCGTGGTCGGTGTCATTTTAGGGCTGTTGATTGGTTATTCCAGAACCTTGGCTGCCTTATTGATGCCACCTTTAGAAATCTTGCGTCCGATTCCTGCAGTGGCATGGATTCCCTTGGCCATTCTGATGTTTCCATCCTCAGAAGCCTCGATGATTTTCATCACTTTTTTAGGTGCGCTATTTCCAGTCCTGCTCAATACCATTCATGGCGTTGAAGGCGTGGATCAACGTCTGATTGCTTCTGCCAGAAGTCTGGGTGCGGGTCAGTTTGCCATTTTGCGTGAAGTGATTATTCCGGGTGCCTTGCCGAGTATTACTACAGGTCTGGCGATTGGCATGGGCACCTGCTGGTTCTGTCTGGTCACGGCTGAAATGATCTCTGGTCAGCTTGGCATTGGCTATTTCACCTGGGAATCCTTCACCTTGCAAAACTACGCAGACATTATTGTCGGCATGCTGTTGATTGGCGCATTAGGCATGTTCAGCAGTGCTTTTCTACGCTATCTCGGTAAAAAACTTACCCCTTGGTATCAGTTAAGGAAGGCATAACATGCGTCAGTACGGTCATATTCATTTAAACAATATCAACCTGCATCTGGGTCAGGACAAACAACGCTTTCAGGCACTCGATCAGGTCTCTTTTGAGGTTCAGGCGGGTGAATTTGTCTGTTTACTGGGCCCTTCGGGTTGCGGTAAATCCACCCTGCTCGGTGCACTGGCAGGACATTTACCGATTAGCTCGGGCAGCATGTTGCTCGATCAAAAAACCATTGAAAAGCCCTCTTCCGATCGCGGTCTGGTGTTCCAGCAGCACACGCTCTTTCCTTGGAAAAGTGTACTGGACAATGTCTGCTTTGGCTTGAAAATGAAAGGCATTTCCAGAGCTCAAAGACAGGCACAGGCAGCACAAATGATTGAACTGGTCGGCTTAAAAGGTTTTGAACATAAATACCCTGCCGAACTGTCTGGTGGCATGCAGCAACGGGTTGAAATTGCTCGGGTGCTGATTAATCAGCCGCGGGTGTTGCTGATGGATGAACCCTTTGGCGCGCTGGATGCACAAACCCGTTTAAAGATGCAGGAACTGCTGCTAGAGATATGGCAAAGCGTTCAGACCTCGGTGCTATTCATTACCCACGATATTGATGAAGCCTTGTTTCTGGCAGATCGGGTCCTGATCATGAGTCATCGTCCGGGACGTATCATTGAAGAAATCAAACTGGATTTCCCCCGCCCAAGACAAGTTGATCTGGTCACTTCGACCGAATTTACCCAAATAAAAAAACATTGCATCCAAGTATTAAAACAGGCCACCCATACTGAGCTGAGCCGGTTAAATCCGCTCGGTTTAAATCAGAAAGCCGCTGTTTAGGAAGTATAAAAGATGAGTCTAAATTACCCGCTCCTGACCGATATTGATACGGATTATGCCAATTATCTGCCTCAACTGAATCAGGACGATGAAAATATCCGCTTTGTCGCCATCATGAATATTGCCGATGAGGAACAACCTGAATTATTAAGCTGGTTACAATATGCAGTGCTACATGATCCGGCCAGCAAGGTTCGTGAGCTGGCAGCCGCCCGTTTAGAAGGCTGGGAGGATGCAACTTCATTACATGCCTTGGCCCAAGCCCTGAGCGATTCCCATGAAAATGTGCGTGTTGCAGCCGCGCAAAGCTTAAGTGAAATTAAACATTCCGCATCGGCTGGGCATTTGGCCAGTTATTTAAGGCATCAGGATGACTTTGTGCTTGCTTCGGTGTTAAGGGCCATCAGGGAATTACGCGCTGAGCAGCTATTTGATGATATTTTGCAACAGCTACAACATGCCAATCCTATGGTACGTAAGGAAGCCGTCAGCAGCTTAAGCTGGTTGCAAAAAACGGAAGGACTGTCTGCACTGGCACAAATTGCCCAGCATGATGTTGATGCTGAAATCCGTCGAATCGCCACAGGTGGTCTGGTCGCAAGTCGAGCTTTAACATCCGAGATTTTATCGGCCTTACACAGCTCCCTGACTGCCGAAGCATGGCAACTCCGGGTCGAAGCTGCCTTGAGCATTGGCAAACTTAAAGCCGTTGAACTAGAACAACCACTGTTGCAACAGCTGGATGATGCTTACTGGCAAGTGCGGATTGCGGTGGCCCGCAGTTTAGGCTTACTTCAGTCCAAAGCTGCGATTGCCAAGCTTCAGGAAAATTTCCAGCATGACATCAGTAACCTGCGCAAAGAAGTGGCGATTGCCTTAGGAGAAATTGGTGGAGAACGCGCCCAGCATATTTTATTGCAGCATGCCGAAGACCCAGACCCGGAAGTACGCAAATCGATTCGTATCGGGCTGGCGCTGATTCAGGAGAAACAGTATGTCGCTTGAACCTGATCAGCTTACAGTCGATACCGAACAGCAACGCCTGTTGCTGTCCTGGCAGGATGGCACAGAAAAGCAGTTTAGCCATGCCCAACTACGGGCCAGTTGCCCATGCGGTTTTTGTCGTGCCAAACGTCTACGTCAGCAAGAAATTCAATATCCAGAGCGTGTTGCCATCTCTGCCATCTACTCACAAGGTTACGGCATACAAATCTGTTTTGATGATGGACATGACCAAGGTATCTTTCCATGGGCTTTTTTAAAAACCCTGACACCGTCATAGAATATTCAAATAACTGATATATACATCCTAAAAGGATATAAAAATACTGCAACCACAGCCCGGAAATTGTATGTAATATATTCAACAAATAAGTTAAGTATATTACATGAAAATAACCTTACTGATTTCCTCACTCCCCACCCCGAACACCACTACACGGATGCGGGTATGGCGCTCACTCAAGGCCTGCGGTGCTGCGACATTACGGGATGGAGTATATGTTCTGCCGGAAGCATATACAGAAAAGTTTGATGCCATTGCTGAAAATTTAATTGCAGAAGGTGGCAATGCCTATCTATTTTCAGGCATGGCCACAGCACATCTGGATGTGGAGCAGTTATTTAACCGGAAAGAAGACTATGAAGCGCTCTATCAGCAGCTCGGCCAGCTGCGGCAGGCGCTCAACCAGACCGATAAAAAAGAACTGCTGAAACAGATCCGCAAACTGCGCAAGCAGCTGCAGGCATTGATTGCAATTGACTATTTCCCCACCGAAGCACAACAACAAACCGTTCGGGAGTTAGAGGCCGTTGAACAGAGCATTTTACGTTGGGGTGAGGTCGATGAGCCACAGGCTGCTCACGGCGATATTCAGGTGCTACACAAACAGGACTTTCAGCACAGGGTTTGGGCCACCAGAAAACGCCCATGGATTGACCGTTTAGCATCTGCCTGGCTGATCCAGAATTTTATTGACCCTGAGGCAAGCTTCCTGTGGTTAGACACACCAAATGATTGTCCAGCCACCGCCTTGGGGTTTGATTTTGATGGCGCCCGCTTTAGTCACCTTGATCATTGGGTCACCTTTGAAACCTTGTTGCACAGCTTTGGCCTGCATCAACAGTCTGCTTTAAAGCAGATTGCGGAAATTGTGCATTTTCTTGATGTTGGTGGGGTGGAGCCGCCCGAAGCAATCGGGATCGAAAAAGTCATCCGGGGCTTAAGCACTAAAATTACGGATGATGATCAGTTACTTGAACTCTCTAATTATGTCTTTGATGGCCTCTATGCCAATTTTTCTCGAGAATGATCATGCAACAAAAACAAATCAATAAGCCCGATCAGCCCATCACCGCTGTCCCCTTCTGGCAAGCCTTGCTGTTCTGGCTGAAACTGGGGTTTATCAGTTTTGGCGGGCCTGCTGGCCAGATTGCAGTGATGCATCAGGAGCTGGTCGAAAATAAACGCTGGATCTCGGAAAAAAGATTCTTACATGCGTTGAATTATTGCATGCTCCTGCCCGGTCCCGAGGCCCAGCAGCTAGCCACCTATATTGGCTGGCTCATGCATCGAACAGCGGGCGGACTGGTGGCAGGGATTCTGTTTGTACTTCCCTCGCTGTTTATCCTGATTACCCTGTCCTGGATTTATGTCCAATTTGGTGATGTACCAATCATTGCCGGGCTATTTTACGGGATTAAGCCTGCGGTTACAGCAATCGTGTTTCATGCGACTTATCGTATTGGCAGCCGATCACTGAAAAATCCGTTTATGTGGGGGATCGCCGCTGCGGCATTTATTGCCATCTTTGTGTTTAATGTACCGTTTCCCCTCATCGTTTTCGCAGCTGCCCTGAGTGGCTATCTGCTCAGTAAGCAAAACCCGGATTTATTTACGGCTCAGGCAGCCCATCAAAAAAGTCATAAAAGCTATGGCCCCGCCCTGATTGATGATGATACCCCGACACCTGCGCATGCCATTTTCCGCTGGCGCAATCTCGTCAAAATCCTGCTCATTGCAGCATTGCTTTGGTGTGTACCGATGCTGCTTTTAACTTTGGGATTGGGATGGCACCATGCTTATACCCAGATGGCCTGGTTCTTTACCAAGGCCGCCTTGCTTACCTTCGGCGGTGCTTATGCCGTATTGCCTTACGTCTATCAGGGTGCAGTCAATCATTATGCATGGCTGAGTCCCACTCAAATGATTGATGGTCTGGCACTGGGTGAAAGTACTCCCGGCCCCCTGATCATGGTGGTGGCATTCGTGGGTTTTCTAGGGGCTTACAATCATGCGGTATTGGGTGCTGAACAGCTGTTTTTGGCAGGTGCGCTCGGCGCCGTAATCGTGACATGGTTTACCTTCTTATTTTCCTTTGTATTTATTCTGGCAGGCGCGCCAATCATTGAATCGACCCATAATGAACTGAAATTCACAGCACCCCTCACCGCCATTACGGCCGCCGTGGTCGGGGTCATTTTAAATCTGGCGTTATTCTTTAGCTATCATGTGCTGTGGCCAAAGGGCTTTGACCACCCGATTAATTATGAAGCCGCCTTGATTACCCTTGCAGCACTGGTTGCCTTATTCAAATTCCAGATCAATGTACTGTATGTGATATTTGCCTCAGCCCTGTGTGGTCTGCTCTTATATATCGGGGCTTAAGCAGATGCATCGGGTAGCGCAAAATCCGACTCGATGCCCCTCAATCTTAAATATGATGAATTTCTACCGAGGCATGCACAATTTCCTCATGAATCGCCAGCGCGGCTTTGACCTGATCAGGATTAAGATCGGTCAATGTCGTTTCCAGACCGACAATACACGAGAACTTGCCTTTCCCCACTTTCCAGACATGCAGGTCGGTAATGTCAACCTGCGGGAACCCGGCAATCACCTCCCGTATTTCCTCAACCACAGGATGTCCCATTTCGGCATCCAGCAAGGTTTTTCCGGTTTCCTGCATCAGTCCCCAAGACCATTTTGCCACCAGCACTGCCCCCACCACGCCAAGCAGTGCATCCAGAAAATTCCAGCCAAAGTACTTGGCTGCAAATAAGGCAATAATGGCCAGAACAGAGGTTACCGCATCGGCCACCACATGCAGGAATGCAGCTTTTTGATTTAAATCATGATGAGCATGGTGATGTGCTTCATGATGATGGCTATGCGAATGGTGATGGTGATCATCATGACCGCCTTGATGTAATAACCAAGCACAAATCAGATTGACAAGCAGTCCGACAATGGCAATCGGAATCGCTTCATTAAAATGAATGGTGACCGGATTGAATAACCGCTCCAGTGACTGTATTGCCATCAACAGCGCAACTACCATCAATAAAATGGCACTGCTATACCCCGCCAGAATTTCAATTTTCCAGGTTCCAAAACTAAAGCGCTGATCGTGGGCATAATGTCGTGCCATACGATAAGCAAAATAGGCCAGTCCCAAGGCCAGCACATGCGAGCTCATATGCCAGCCATCGGCAAGCAAGGCCATCGAATTAAAAACCCAGCCTCCCATGATTTCCAGTATCATCATGACTGCGGTCAATAAGGTCGCCATTAAAATTCTTTTTTGTGCGAGTGGATTTCCCTGATCAAACTGATGAGAATGACGACGTTTCAGGTTACTATGCTGCATTTATTCTAGTCTTCCAATATACTCCCCCACAGTATATATTTTTTTAGGAAAAAAGTATGGCTCATCTACACCATGATAAAAAAATTTTAAACCGGGTTAAGCGTATACAGGGACAGGTTGCTGCCGTGGAGAAGTCGCTCTCCAGCCCGGAAAGCTCGTGCATCGACGTGTTACAACAGGTTGCGGCAGTTAAGGGCGCTGTAAATGGCCTGATGAATCAACTGATCGAACAGCATTTAAAAGCGCATGTGCTCAAGGATGCTGAACAGGTCAATGATGAAGAAGTGCAACAGTTTCTTGCGCTGTTACAACGTTATCTATAAATACCAGATCTCATCGGTGAGTTGCGCTATTTCCCTCTGGTCATGGCTGACATAGAGCATCGGGATCTTGAGCTCCTGTTTTACCCGTTGAAAAAAAGGAATAATCTCGGCCTTATGTGCCGTATCCAGTGCAGACAGCGGCTCATCCAGCAGCAGCAATTGCGGTGAATACAGTAAAGCCCGTCCCAGCGCCACCCGCTGTTTTTCTCCTCCGGACAGTTTTACCGGCATGCGTTCAACCAGATGTTCCAATTTCAGCAGTTCAATAATATGGCCCGGCTCAAACTGTCGTTGCCGGGGGGCAATATGCTTAAAACCGAACAGTAAATTCTGTCTGACGTTTTTATGCGGAAACAGTTGTGCATCCTGAAACACCAGACCCACGCGACGCTGTTGGGTACTTAGATGAATCTTCTGGCCCTGATCAAACCAGATCTGATTCTGGATTTTAATCCAGCCGGATTGTGGCCGGATGAGACCTGCAATGCTGTGTAATATGGTGGTTTTCCCGGAACCGGAAGCCCCAAATAAACCGATCACCGGCTGGTCGGACTGAAAGCGTTGATCCAGACGAAACTGCCCCTGTTGCAACTGAATATGACAATCCATCATGTTGTATGCCCACGCCTGTTTTTCTGATAACGGTTGTACCACTGTGCAAACCACAAGGCAAAAAAAGCAACGGATAAAGACAGCATAACCAGCCGCCAGAGTGCAGCGTCGGTATCAGGTTGCTGCATCAGGCTATACATTGCCAGCGGCAAAGTCCGGGTGTCACCGGCAATATTGCCAACAAAGGTAATGGTCGCCCCAAACTCCCCCAGACTGCGACAGAAACATAAAATGCTTCCGACCAGAATCCCGCTGCTGGCCAACGGCAAAGTGACCTGCCTAAATGCCCCAAAGCGGGAGGCTCCCAGACTTTGAGCTGCCAGTTCCAGTCGTTGATCAACCAGTTCAATGGCCAGACGAATCGATTGTACCAACAAGGGAAAACCCATCACTGCCGATGCCAATACCGCCCCTTTCCAGTTAAAGGCAAACTCTAAACCCAAAGGCGCCAGATATTGTCCGAATAATCCGCGATTACCAAACAATTGCAATAACAAATAGCCCGGCACCACAGGCGGCAAAACCAAAGGCAGGAACACCAGGGTCTCGATCAGTGATTTACCCCAAAACTCTTTTCTGGCCAGCACCCAGGCCACTGCTATGGCAGGGATCAGGCTAAATGCCAGACATGCCGTGGCGACTTTGCAAGATAACCTGAGGACTTCGATTTCTTCCGGGCTTAAAATCATCATTCAATTACTGCAATACGCTAAACCCATATTTTTTAAATACGGCTTTGGCCTGCTCACTTTGTAAAAACTTATAGAATTTCATCGAGTCGGTATTTTTCCGGATCAGTCCCACAGGATAGGTAATGGCTGAATGCGTATTTTCCGGAAATATAGCAGCCACGGCCACATCTTTACTGATGGCAGCATCTGTTGCATAGACAATGCCAAACTGACATTCCCCACGTGCCACAAAGTTCAAGGCAGCCCGTACATCTTCAGTTTCTACCAGCCGTGTTTTCAGCTTGTCCCACCACCCCAGCGAGCTTAAGGTCTGCTTGGCATATTTACCAACGGGAACGCTTATGGTATTTCCCGTACAGATCTTGCCCTGCATGAGCGGCCCCGGGACTACACGTTTATCGATGCTGAACCGGACAGGCTGGGCTTTAGGAGTAATCAGAACCAGACGATTCCCCAGTAAGTTGATGCGATCTGCTGGAGCAACCCGCTGTCTGTTCTGTAAATAATCCATCCATTGCAAATCTGCCGAAATAAATACATCGGCAGGTGCGCCGGCTTCAATTTGCTTGGCTAGGGTTGAGGAACCGGCATAAGAGGTTTTGATCCGGGTTTTATTATTTTTTTCATAGATTGCATCGAGCTCATCCATTGCATTGGTCAAGCTGGCAGCGGCATATACCGTAACGGCGTCGGCAGCAATTGCCTGCTTGTGTAGCATTACGCTTGCTGCCCATACAGCCAGACATAGACAGTTTGCTTTGAGCAGGGTCGGCATTGTTTTATCCTCAGGTTTCGGGATGTGATCTCAACAGATGGTCTGCTAAAGATACACTAAAAATAACATTTCGCCAGTTTAGTTAGGCTTTATCCATCAGCTGTTTAAAGACGAGTATGGAGCGGAGCTATAAAGCGGCAAGATCGCGACTTTGGGTGCAAAAAAATTTTATAGCTGCTTAATTCAGCATTTCAGCATCAATGATTGGTCCCCGCAAAGCTCTAGTTTTTTAACCCATCGCTACTGACGTGAAAATTAAGCTCATTGGAAAAAAGTTTTAGAAGAAATAAAATCTTTTAAAATTTTAATAGAAATTGATTAAATATCATCATATTGGACTTTACTTAGCCTCATCTAGAAGCTACATATTTGTATCATTTCATTTTTTGATAGATTCAACATAGAATTATGAGTCGACAGGCATGAATAATTTATAAATTCGTACTGTCTTAAATACTTTCCTTTTTTTATTTCCAATCTGATCTGTGTCTCCAAAGTACCTTCTTTTATGCTTGAAGTATCAATACAGAAAATATACTTACTTTGTTTATTCGATAATTTTTTTAAACTTTCTTTATATATATCAATCGATAATTTTTCATCAAAAACATTTTCTTTATACTTAAATGAACTATCTAATAATCCAAACTTATTAGCAGCACTCATCTCACTTGTTTTTAGAGCACAAAGCTGATGACCTGAAAATTCATAATTAAAATTTTCGGTCTGCTTTTCTTTACAACCTCCAAGAAAAGCCATCAATAAGAGCATAGGCAATTGTTTTGACATCAGTAAATGCTCATCCCAAAATCAAGCATTGATCTGTCCAGTAAAATGCGAAATACACAGTTTAGTTGAGCTTGCTGCAACAACCAAATTATTGCTCTAACCAGCGACCTTGCCGAAATAGATTAAATTTTAAAGCCCTTTATTATTCAAAGAGCTTTAAAAAGTTTTAACCTCTCACAGCTAAGTTCTGCTTCGGCAACAATTTACAACCGCACGATAAAGGATCATTGACACGTGCTGCTGCCTTACCCATCACCTGCATATTCGGGTCACCCGCCACAATCGTAGCAACCGTTTTATGTTTTGGACAGGTCGCCTTGTCACCCACACAGGCAATCGGAATCCCTTCAATCAAGAAGCTACTGTTGCCGCTAATCACCTGTCCACCGCCCGTGGTCGGACAGCCTACAACAATATAAGGTGTTGCCATGATCACATCCCTCGCATATCCGTATTACACGGCTTAAAGCACTTCAAACTCAATTCGACGGTTTTTCCGACGCCCGTCTGCCGTTGCATTATCTGCAACAGGCTGGCTAGAGCCCTTGCCTTCTGTACTCAAACGGTCAGCAGCAATACTTTTACTGACCAGATAACTTTGTACTGCTGCAGCACGTTGCTGGCTTAATACTGTATTCTTGGTAGCATCACCAGAACTATCCGTATGTCCAATAATTTTGACTTTCTTGCCGCCCACCTTGTTTAAAGCCACCGCCATTTCATCCAGAATCTGCTGCCCTGCGGCAGTCAGGATTGCACTGCCCGATTCAAACTCAATGATGCGGTTTTTCAAGGCATCATCAATAATTTTTTGCTCGGCCTGATTGACAGAAAGCTGGGCATTAAAGCGATAAGGTTGCTGGACCAGAGCCTGAAAACTGCTGGTGGTTGGCTGAATCTGATTCGGGTCAGCCATCTTACCGGTCAATTCAACCTGGGTACCCCTAACGCGCAGTTGCCCCTGTGAAATCTTTTTCAGGTCAGGGGTAATCACCCGGGTTACCGAATCGCTCCATCCATTTGGTGCAGCAACCGGTCGCACCTGGATTTTGTCGACCACCTGATCGGCACCATACACCGACTGCATCTTGACCAGAATTGCCTGTTTGCTGGCATCGTTCGGTACGACACCTTCCACCACGATCGGAGCGGCATTGAGCACGGCACTTTGGCCCAGGAGTGTTAATCCTAGAACCCAACCAGCCGATACAGATTTCAAATTATTTCTCATATTTATTCATCTAAAAAAGTTTGTCGAAATAGCTTTAAGCCCTGATTCAGGCTCATCTGACGCTGACAAAGTGATTGTTCGAGTGTCGCAAGACCGGCATTTTGCTCCAGATAGGCATCGATCCATTGCGCCTGAATCAATGAAACCCAATGCTCACTTTGCATATTCTGGGTAAAAATATCGCTCAAGGCCATGATGTCAGCCCCCTGAAATCCGATAAATAATATCGGTTCTTCACGATGCAGTATCCCGATCAGGATTTCGGCATTGTTAATGCCGAGGAAGCGTCCAATCATCCCGACCCAAAAGGCAGCAATCTCATAGCAATACATATGGTTATTGATCGGCAAGATCAACACCTTGTTCAAGCGACTGGTACCATTCTTTAGAATCGGCTGCAGTAACAGCCCCAGACCGATCATGCTTTGTGCGAGTTCATAGACATTGATTTTCATCAATTGTGCAAATGAGTGCATGGTGTGGTTTTCATAGAAACCGTTACATTCGGTCGAGCTAAATAGCTGAACCACATTGGGTAGATTATTCAGCTTTTCCAGCATGATACTGGTATCACGGATGCTGCGTAATACCCGGTTACGCTGGAACAGATCAACCAGTACCGACTTGTAGTAATACGGTGCCAGCAGCAGGTTCTGGTAGGGCTGCTCAACTTCCAGTAACTGGCTTAGTACCATTGGAAATGCCCGTCCGGAACTGTCCTGGCTGGCGATCAGGTTAGCCGCCAGAAACATCGGTTCCGCAGGATTGGCGATAAAGAAATCCAGTGCAGGAAGCGTGTCATAACGCTGTTTGAAGTCAGGCGCCCGCATGGCATGTTCCAGTGCCTCGGTAATCCACTGATCAAGCACCTGAATCAACGCATATTGACCTTTGGACTTTAGAAAGTCCCCTCGCGCGGGAGTCTTGCCATAATACAAAGGTGTAGTCTTTACTTGGTGCATCCGGGCGCCTCCTGATAGTCCGTGATTGTCCCTAACATTACGGTGTTACTCCCGGCTGGGCTGGTGCCGCTGCCGCAGGTGCAGGTTGTGGTTTTGGCGCAGCACCGGCAGGTGTTGTCTGCGCCGATACCACACGTACCGCTTTTTCGGTAACCACCTTATCGACCAGCTGCAAGCCGGCATAGCCACGGCTTGAACCGATCTTGCCAGAGCTGTTGCCACTGATTAAGCGGAAATTTACTTTTAATGACAGCGACGGTTCAGTCTTGCTGGTCCAGGTCATTTCAAAGCTGCCATTTTGCTCTTTACGTTGTGCCGCATCGATCAAACGGTTAATTCCGTACTCACCTGGTTCTTCAAAAATGGTATGGGTCTTGCCTTCCAGATCCACTGCCGTAATACGTGCTCCCGGTATTGCACCCTGGTTCGGCCAGACAAAGTTCACCCACTGCTGGATACCATTTTCAAATACCATCCGCTGCCCATCGATATCAATGGTATACGACAGGTACTGCGGGTTTGGTAATGGGTAGAACTGGAAGTTCGACTGATTTGATACAGGTGCAGCAGCCGGCTGATCCAGACTACCGGTCGCCATGCCGTTGATCGGTGCCACATATTGCTGGAACGCCATTACAAACTGCGGATTCAGGCTAATCCCCAGATCTTTCCAGGTTTTAGAGGTCAGTACATAGCCACGGCGAATCACAAATGGATCGAGCGCTTCTTTGACAAAGCGTGCGATGCTACCGGTTTCACCGAAGATCTGGCCAATTTCACTACTGGTTGCCTGTAAGGTCACACTTGAGTTAAACGGATACTTCTGGCTCAAATTGGTTTTGAACGGTTGATAAGCCTGAATGCCCCACAGCTTGTTCAACTCATCCTGTGTTGGTGCGATCAGGCTGGCAAATGATTGAGTCAGTGGGCCCATCAACAGCTTTTGTAACAACTGCTGGTCGCTATCCTTGAGCCCCACCATCATTTTCTCATCCACATATTTCTGGGTGACATTAAATACCGAAGTCTGGTCATTGATGGTTTGCTTCACCAGTGCCATCGCACTTGGGCCAATCTCGCCTGCAGTTTTCAGGTCATTAAACTTGCTGCGAACCTGCGCAAGATTATTCATGTACTCATCAAACAGCGACTTGTCTTGTAAGTCATCACGCTTACGCACCAACTGATAGAACATCTGGTACTCTTGTGAAATCGCACCTTGTGCCTTATTCATCGCCTGAGTGGCAGCCTTATCGTCTGCATTGTTCAAGACCTTGCGCTTGAACCAGGCCACAAAGCCTTTTTCAGGTACGGCAAGCTCAGCCTGTACAATCGGGTTATCCCAGTTGGTCTCGATCGCAATCCGTTGTAACAAGGTACGGATTGGCGAGTTTTGCGGTTCACCTAACACATCAATGGTCTTGACCTGCTGGCTGAACTGATCGGCCTTGGCATAATAGATGCCGTTCAGGAACTTCTTCCATTCGGTCACATATTCCTGTTTATACAAGGCCACCAGCTGCTTGCGGATCTGTTCCGGGCTGCCCGAGAAAGTCAGGTCATCAGATTGACGGCTGTTCAACACCCAGTCTTTACTGTCTGTTGGCTGATTCGCCGCGTCATCAATCGCTTTTTCGACATATTCGTCCCAGGCTTTCTGGGTAAATACGCCTGGCAAGGCATAGCTGCCCAACACAATGGAACGGTTTTGCTCACCCACGATCTGTGCAACGGTCACTGCAGGGAAACGTACCGCCGCACGCATCTTGATTTCGTTATAGACACGGTCACGGGCCGGCATGCCACGAATGACAGACAACAACACCTGACGGGTTTGATCGACTACTTGCGCATCTGTTTCAAGAATCGGGAAACCTTCCTGATTGGCCAGAGTCATGGCATAAGACAGAATTTTCTCTGCATCCTGAATCATTTCACCACGCGGCATCTGGCCACGGTTGGCATCTAGCCATGAACGCCAGAAACGCGATACCTGATCACTTAAATGACTGCTATCCATATATTCCGGATTGCTCATCATCAGGTAAGCCTTTAGCGCATTATAGGCATCTTGCGGATTGGTATCCGAAGGCTCCAGATACTGCTGTGTCTTGGCGACCTGCTTGATTTCCACATTGACATGGTTGGCTTTCAGGGTCGCTTCATTGTTCTTGACACGTTGCAGATATTGCGCGATGTTTTGTTGCGTCGGGGTCAGGACAATCTGTTTGATCCCTTTTAAGTATTCTGCTTTTAAGCTCTCACGCAATTGATTGCCCTGATATAAACCAAAGCTGAACTTGAGCGGACGATGGTCACTGAACTCATCGAGTTGCTGTAAACGCTCCTGCAAGATCAGTAAAGATTCAAGCTGGGTAGAAAGCTGTTGTCCCGACGTTTTTTCCAGATGCACGACTTTGTCCAGATCGGCCTGAACATCGGCAATCAGTTGCTGGTTGTTGCGATATGACCAGACCCAGACGCCCAAGACCAGTGAAACCCCGACCAGCGCAGCAATAAATCCAATGTAACGCTGACGCTTTTTCGCCGGATTGATATGCTGCTTTACCAGATCCTTATCACGCAAAATGACATTGGAGAATAAGCCCTGCAAGAAATAGCCATGGTTAGGAGCCAAAGAAGGACTCACGCCTTCCTGACCATTGAGTGGTACCTGCTGAAGCTGGAACTCTTGGGCAATATTTTCCGTCATTGGACTTTCAATAATGCCTTCCTGTAAGGCACTGGTAAAATAAAAGCCGCGGAAAACTGGCTGGAACTGATATGGATTATCTTCAAACAGGGTGCCAATAAAACTTTTTAATGCCGGTTTCAGGGTTTTAAATTCCAGCGGGAACGTCATCACACTTGGAGAAATATTTTGCGAATGGCGACGGCTTAAATGCGTCGTACTCACACTCTTTAAACCATCGTAAAGAATGCTGTAATGTTTTTCGAATAATTCAACTGCATTTTGCGACGAGTTTTGCTCATAAGGCAAGGTTGCCCCCCAGGCCTGATTGTATTCCTGCGATTCATAACAATCAAAGAACTCGGTAAATCCTGCAATCAGGTCCATTTTGGAAAAGACCAGATAAACCGGCACCACCACTTCAAGTCGCTCGGTTAAATCCTGAATACGGGCACGTAAATTCTTGGCCAGTTTCAATGAGCTTTCCGGACTTTGACTGATCAGCTCGGCAATACTGACAATTACGATCAGACCATTCACCGGTGCCTTGGAGCGGTTTTTCTTCAGGATATTCAAGAAACCCAGCCATTCCGAATGATCTTCCGAGTACACCGAGTAACGCCCCGCCGTATCCAGTAAAATCCCTTCGGTTGAAAAGAACCAGTCACAGTTACGGGTACCACTTAAGCCCGCAGAGACCATCTTCTGGTGCGTTTCTTCAAAAGGAAATTTCAGGCCGGAATTATAGATTGCCGAGCTCTTTCCGGCAGCCGGGTTACCAATCACCATATACCAAGGCAACTCGTATAAAGCGGCATTGCCCTTTTTATCGCCCAGTTTGGATTTACGAATCAGCTGGATCGATTCTTTCATCTGTTGCTGGATTAACTGTAATTCGGCTTTATCCTTGTGCTGTCCGTACTCTGCCTTGCTGTCCTGCTCAATGGCATTGGCCAGTTCTTCCCCCTGTTCGGCATGGCGTTTGCGCTGGATCAGCCAGTAGATCCCATACACAATCAGGCCCAGGGCATAGGTTGCCGCCAGCGCCCAGAAAATATGCCGCGGAATAGACGAATACGAAGAAATAAGCGCCACAAACAAGGACAAAGCAATGATTGCTTTAGGATTAGTGATGTACTGCCACAGATAACCTAAAATGATGTACATTGAGTTCTCGAATTCTTAATAAAAGTTAATCAACCAGCAATTGCTACACTTTCCTGATCTGGTGACAGCTCAGGTAAAGTCTGAATAAATGCTTTTAAATTTTGTCCATAAACAAAGGCAACCTGCTGATCTGGAAGATGCGCCCCCAACATCAAGCCAAAAACTTTTGCCACGTTCTGGGTATGTCCGGCAACAGGCTTACAATAAAGGTAGTGGTGCTGCTCTACCGGACTCTGTGCAAAAAACCGGTCCAGTTTCTTGACCACCTTGATATCGGTGCCATCCTCGACCACCAGTACAAAAGGTTCTTCATCTTGATATTGTGGTAAATCATGTATTTCTAGCTCTTTGAATATTTGATTCAGATTATTTTGATTAGAGACCAGCTTTAAGGTTTTTAAAGGCTGTTGCTGCATCAGCTGGACATCCGGATGCGCCACACAGCTGCTCCCGACAAACTCGGCAGGCGTATAGACACTCATCCCCCAGATTTTTTCATCAATAATTTCCTGATCGATTTCCGAATCCCCGGCAATTATCAGTGAAATTTCATGCGGCTGTTTCAGCACCCGCTCTACCAGTTCAACCACATTCTGGTCTGTCGATGCTGCATTGATAAAATGATATTCGATATGGAATTTTTGCGGAATGATGCCCAGCTCATAAAAAATGCCCTGAATCATGTCATTACTCGCGTGGTCATTCCAGGTATGTACCACATCCTCAGACAGCAAAATATGTAAATTTAACTTATCTAAACGGTAGACCTGCTCGATCTGCATTTCTTCATTTTGTTCTTCCCCAGACAACCCGGGGTCAATCCATGCCGGATGCATCCGGTATTCATGCAGGTTCTGGCTTTCATAAAACAGGCTGGAACGCTTTAAATGTTCCGAAATGGAGGTCAGGATATCGTGATGCTGTTCAATCTGGTGCTGGATCAGCGCCATGATGCGTTGTTGCCGAACCGAAACAAATGCAGATTCATTGTCCTCGTCCTGAGTGACCTGCTGATCCAGTGCCCCGATCCGGTAAGATAAAATCGGCAAGCCCTGAAAGTTCAGTAAAAGCGGATCAAGTTGCGGGCTGGCGAACTCCCTGATTCCGTCCAGAACAGCATCATTTTCTCCCAGCGCATGATAAGCCGCAGCTGAATACAGGTTGACATGCAGCCATTTACTTTCCTGTAACGCAGGTGCCTGCTCGTCTTCAGTTGCATTTTCCTCTTGTCCGGCAACCAGAGCCTGCTGCTTTTTCTGTTTATACTTTTGATAACCCTTATAAATCAGCCAGGGTGACAACAGCACAAAGGTAATAACTACAGGCAAAATCAGGAAGTAATTGATCAGGTCTGCCGACTCAGGCAGATATTGGGTATCTCGCCAGTAAAAGATAACAACCAGCCCAACCAGAATAAAACATGTAATTAAAGTTGCCAGTATTTTCTTGATCATTATGCGGCTCCTAAAAGTGCATAACGCGTTTCACTGTTATGTTGCAATTGTCCCTGTGGCATTAAAAAGGCCCCTTGCCCCAAGCCCATTTCATGAGATGAATCCAGACACATCGGGCGAATTTCGTTTTTATCCAGAATCAGCCGTACATCAATAAACAAGGTCGGGCTACACCAGGTCTGGATCAGGTGTTTTAATTTTTGGTTCAACGGCTGGTTCGGTAAAAATGCCAGATACTGTTCACGGCTTAAAGGACCGATCTGAATTTCAATTTTTCCATCAATCTGCTGGACTGTCTCGCCACAGAAGGTATTGATTCCCAGCAGGCTCGGCTGGCTTCCCCCCAACCTGGTTTTCTGCTCGTCCCCTAGCTGGAATTTTTCTTTGACAAATTCCTGAATATGCACCTGCGTATTAAAGACGCGGCCCAAAATGGTTTTTAAGGCATGTGCTGTATTATTCTGTCCCTGCATCAATCCTGAAAATTCAGCAAAATATTCATCCAGATCGTGCTGCTCGTGTTGTGAACGAATATAGCCGTTCAAGGCATGCAAAATATCGAGATAATGGTTCTGCTGCTCAATTTCATAACGGACCGGCAGATTATATGCAAGGCTGGCATCCACATACTTACTGGTCAGCTTATGGTTAAATAAACCGAGAAACTCTTTAATTTCCAGACGTTGCTGACGTGAGCCCTGTTTCAGCTTATTGGTATAGGTATAAGGCAACGCGCCTTGGGTTCCGGTAAGACCGACCACCAGATTGGTCAAATGGATGCGCTGCTCCTGATAGCTCAGTTCCTCAATTTCAGTAGCCGGAAAGCTTAAGCTGAACGAGGTGCCAAATTTAAAATCGTCAGACCAGTCCTGCTGACGCGAAGGCACAGGTAAATGGCGTAATAAACGTGTCGACTGTACAAATTCAAATGAACCTGCCCGTTTAAAAACCTGATCGACTACAGAAGAGTCTTGCCACCAACGTTCTGCGCGCATTGGTATATCTCCTGCTGATTAAGACTGTCTTTCACGACCACATCGACAAAACTGTTGATCTGAACTTTCAAATTAAAAACATGGCTCAGTAACTGACTGAAAATATATAGGCTATGCCCTCTAAATACGCTCTTGTTAACCACGAGCTCGGCTTTCACCCCACGGATAAACATCGGGAAAGGCTTGGAGTTGACGAGTTTATTGGTGCTTGAAAAACTCAGCTGTTTCAGTGCATCAATCAGTAGAATATTTTCTTTTGAATGAGGCAAGTTATATAAAGCCAGCAATTCTTTTACGTGGCTCAGGGCATCCCCTTTCATCAATGCCAAAGTATTTAAGGAAAGATGCGAGATAATGCGCCACTGTTCATTTTTATTCTTATCAAAATAAAACGGCGAGGTTGGGCGTTTTAAAATTAATGCACGCCGGGCCAGACTGCTGTCATTCAGGTTCAGGATATTATTACTCTGGCTCAATGCCTCATGCGGCAAGTCACCATTTGAGCACAGCAGGCGCGTACTGATAAAATCGGATTTAATTTCAAACGGTTTCAAATGCTTTGAAACAATCGAATAACCCATCTGTGTGGTTTTATTCTGTGCCGGTACATAATTCAGCGAATAGAAAAACTGTACCTTATCGTTATGGTAATGGCTCATCGCAAAAAACGGCAACACCGGAACATAGGTCTGCTCCTGATTGGTTTTTTCACGCACCATATTCATTTCGGTCACCGAGTAGACCTGATAAAGCTCAGGATGATGTGCATCGGTGATCAGTGGATATTGTAACTGGGTATGGGAAATTTTTTGCGGCTCGGCCTGTTTTTCAAACAGATTGATCGCTGGAGTGGTAAACAGCTTGAAGTTGGCAACATTCAGCTCGGAATAATTCCGTACGATGGCCTGATCATTGAGGTTCAGTTTAAGGTGTATCAGAATTTCAAACTGGTTTTGCTGGTTCAGCACCCCTTTTAAACGGCTTAAATCCAGGTTCAGGTAGTTAAATTTTTCTGGAAAACAGAAATATTCCATCAGTAAACGATAAGCATGGTGGGTATGCTGATCAATCGGTAACAGGCTTTCCTGCTCGGTAAAACCCATGATTTCAAAAGGGTTTGCTATTTCAACTACACGCTGTCCAACACGTATGGCAAAACCTGTATCGTTACGGAAAATACTGTCCAGCACCTGTAATGGAAAGTTTGAAATGGCATCCAGATAAATCGGCAGCTTCTCATCCAGAATCCACTTCTGCGCTTCATTAAAAATCTCGAATTTCAGGCTCAAGGTGGCATTCTGGTTCAAATGCATATGGGTACTTGGCGAAGTCTGAAACTCGAGTTGCGTCAATGAAATTGGCAGCAGGCGGACAGCACAGGTGGTATTGAACTCACACTGAACCCCTTTAAAACTACGGGATTTCAGCGCAGTTTTTTGAGGAATGACATGGGCGGCTGTCAGTTGTTTCAGCTTATTGATATCTTCAAAGCTGACCACGGTACAAGCCGGGAAATGACGTAAATATTGAGGGAACATCACCTCAAACAGAGAATGGGTAAATACGTCGTAACTGTCTTCCAGTTTTTTGTCGATCCGTGCAGCGATCAGGGAAAAAGCCTGAATTAACCGTTCGATATGCGGGTCATCAATCTGTTCCTGATTTAAGGAAAGTCGCTGCGCAATTTTGGGATACTTCTGCGCAAACTCTCTGGATTGTTGACCGAATTCTTGTAGTTGTTTTTCATAATACGGTAAAAGTTGCTCGATCACAGTTCGCTCACACTAGGTTCTGGCAGAAATTACATATTGTTGTGTTGTCGGCTTAAGCAAGGCATCAAAGAACACCGGCTCATATAGAGGGTGTATGTTCAGGTAAGCCTGAATACTTAAACAGAGTGAGCCCATATTGTGCCCATCCAGTAACATCTCGACTTTTATCTGTCTCAATCTTGGCTCATGTGCAGCAATCGACTGCTCAATTGACTGGCAGATTTTATCCCGATCTAACGGATTGGCGGTTGATAAGCCAACAAAGTCAATAATCCCGAACTGCAAGATTGATTTTCTGGCAAGTGGGAACTCATCCATATCACGGTCAAACTGTGCAATCCGGCTATTGAGCAAGTCTTCCAGATCACGGGCAACCGATTCGCGTAGCTGCTGAATCGACATCCCTCTTAAATAATCTTCCTGCTCTGGCACCAGACGATCAAATAATGTTGACCGGAAACCGTAAGGATATAAATGATCTAAATTCATTTTTAAGAACAAAATCTTGGAAAAATAGAGGCTAATAGGAACCTATTAACCTCTATGAGAACATCACGGTTTCTATTACGCAGCGTAAGAAGCTGTGTTGTTAGAAAGTGACCATTTCTTGGTAACAGCACCTTTGGCAGTACCGTTAATGTCTTGCTGGTTATATGTCCACTCAACAGCAGCATATTTCAAACCGAATGTTTCAGTTGGAACACCTTCTTCATTAACAGTCGGTGTAACGCTTGAAACAAGCACGTGCTTCAATTTGATTTGTAAGTACTTGATACGCTTGTCACCATTTGCACGGTAGTAATCGATCTGTACTTCATCAAATGTATAACCGGCAGAACATGCTTCCCAAAGTTTTGGACTTGTTGCATCCAGATCTTTAACGAAGATCATGTCTGAGTGTTCAACACGTTCAGCAGTGTGACCACCAACGCTACTTGAAGTCGCAGATTTTGGCTGACGAATGTTATGAGACCAAGAGTTAACTTCAAGCCAACCTTTGTGTTCAGAATCGCGAGATTCTCCGTCTACCTTATATTTACCACGAAACTCAACATATATATCTTTCATTGAAACATTACCTCTATTTTATTTAAAGTTATTATCTAGCTGATCTCATTGTTAATTTGAGGACTGAGGTAGTTCAGTCACGAGTCGTAAAGAAACAGACAACTCATCCAGCTGGAAATGTGGTCTTAAGAAAACCACAGACTTGTAGTGACCTGGTTGAGCAGGATCTTCTACAACCTTTACAGATGCCTCACGAAGCGGATATTGTGCTTTTGCTTCTTGAGATGCACCATCATCGAGCAGGACATATTGAGACAGCCATTCGTTCAGGAAGGCCTCAACGTTACCTGCAGATGCAAAACTTCCGACTTTGTCACGCATCATTGCCTTTAAGTAATGTGCAATACGCGACACCGCCATGATGTACTGGATCTGGCTAGAAAGAGCCGAGTTGGCATTTGCCGTATCACTATCATATTTCTTTGGTTTTTGCGTCGATTGCGCACCGAAGAAAGCTGCATAGTCTGTGTTTTTACAGTGAACCAGAGGAATAAAACCAAGATCGCTCAGTTCTTTTTCACGACGGTCTGTAATTGCGATTTCGGTCGGGCATTTAAACACCACTTCGCCGTCTGAAGTCTTGAAGGTATGTACCGGCAAGCCCTCAACCAGACCACCGCCTTCTACACCACGAATTGCAGCACACCAGCCATGCATGTCAAATGCATTGGTTAAACGCGTACCAAAGGCATAGGCTGCATTCATCCATAAATAATCATCATGGTTTTCGCCAGAGACATCTTCGATGAAGTTGAAACCTTCTGTTGCCGTGCCCTCTTTCGGATGGTATGGCAAACGGCCCAGTACATGCGGCATGGTCAATGCAACGTAACGTGAATCTTCGCTGTCACGGAAAGAACGCCATTGAACGTATTCGGCTGTTTCAAAGATTTTTGAAACATCGCGAGGACGATCAATGTCGGTAAATGATTCAAGGCCTAAAATGCTCGGGCTAGCCGCCGAAACAAATGGTGCATGTGCCGCCGCAGCGACATGAGAAATCTGCTCCAGCAAGTACATATCAGATGGAGTACGGTCAAACTCGAAATCACCAATCAGGGCAGCGTATGGCGCACCACCAAATGAACCGTATTCTTCTTCATAAATCTTTTTGAACAGTGTACTCTGGTCAAAATCGGTCGCACCCTGGAAATCTTTTACCAACTCTTTCTTGGTCGTATTTAACATACGAATCTTGATCATGGAGTTAGATGGCGTTTCCTGACAGAAGTAGTAAAGACCGCGCCAGGTCGATTCAATTTTCTGAAACTGTTCATGATGCATGATCTGGCTCAGCTGATTCGAGATCAGGGCATCAATCTCGGCAATACGCTTGTCAATCGACAAGGTCATATTCTCAGAAACCGTAATGGTTCCTGCCATCACTTCTTTTGCCAGCTCGCCAATCAGGCTTTTTGCACGGACATGTTCATCGTCATTACGTGCAATGCGGCTTTGCTCGACAATTGAGTCGAGCAGGTTTGCCGATTCGGCTTCTACGCTTGCTGCAGCGGCTGCCTGTAAATTACTCATTATCTGCCTCCGCACTCAGTTGGCGTACCTGGTCGGTATTTTTCAATACTTCATCCAGCAAGTCTTCGAGACGCTCGCTGTTAGAAATCTTGTTGCGCAGATCAGTCAGGCGCTCACGTGCCGCAACCAGCTTACGTAATGGATCGACTTGCTGAACCACCTGCTCCGGACGGAAGTCTTCCATCGAGTTAAAGGTTAAGTCAACCGACATGCGCCCACCCTCTTCGGTCAAGGTGTTTTCAACCTGAAAGGCTGCACGTGGTGCCAGTGATTCCATGACTTCATCAATGTTATCAAGGTCTACATTGATAAATTTCTTGTCTTTTAATTTGGTTTTCTCTAATTCGGATGCCGCAGAGAAATCCCCCATGACACCCACCACAAAAGGCAGTTCTTTTGACTCTTTACCGTCGCCGACTTCAACATCATATGTGAGCTGTACACGAGGAGGACGTATGCGTTGCAGTTTCTTCTGGACGCTTTCTCTCTTTGCCATAACTTTCACCCTTGCTTATTATTTCAACGAATCGAATGGATTCGAACCTGTCTTCTGGACAGTAGGTTGTTTCGTAACTGCTGGCGCCACAGCCGCCTGTTTTTTAACCGGAGCAGCAGTCTGAGTTACATTATTACGTGCCGGTTGGGTTGTACGTACTTTTTTAGTGGTGGTACGTCGCGTATTTGTATTTGCCGGTGCGATATTACGGGACTCTTTTTTGAGTGTTTCGTCCGTTATGGCTTTGCTGGTTGAGGTATCCGGTGCAGGAACCGCAGCGCGGATGCCATCACTTAACTGTTTTGCCGGTGGATAGGTCAGTTCATTGCTCAAATAACGCATTTCATCTGAACGCATGTGCTGTAATGCCTGATTGGCGATTTCAACACTTGCTAAAAAAGTCACATCGGTTAAAGTTGCGCCACGAACATTTTGCTCTTGTAATTGTGTGGCCAGTTTTAAGGCATTCATTGGCTGTTTGAGCTCATACATGCGCATGGCAGCCTGAGCCAACAAATCATTGACGCGTGAAGCATTATCTTTGTCACAAGCTTGCTGATAAATGTCTAGCAATGCATGATCGGTCTGGTTGGCAGCCAGCGGATATTGCTTGATACATTTACTTTTGAGCTTAATCGGTTTTACCGCCTGTTCTTCAGCATAAACTGAGTTTGAGATTAAACCTGCGGTGATACAAAGAATTGATATTACAATGCCTTTTTTCAAAATATGCCTCATTTTATTTAACTTATAATTGAAGAGCTGACAATTATTGTTAAAAAACCCTCTTACTCGTCAATTTTTGTACATTTACATCATTTCGCGAATTTAACAAAAAAAAGACACATAAAGTCAATACTATTTACGTTTATTAACATTATTAAGTTTTAATGACAGACATTCTTGTAAAAAAAAACTTAAATAGCGTGCATTTTTTGTTTAAATGTGACATTTTTTGTTGTAGAATAATCTGTATACTCGTGCAGAGTTGAACTAAGTTTTTGATTTTATTCAAAAAATATTTTTAAGAGAAAACAACCATATCAAGTTAATACCGCCCGAAGAGAACTTGGTATTTAAAAAATTATTGTGAGTAATAAATGAGTAACTTAAAGGTTTTAATTACAAAACTATCACCTCCTACTCGTACTGCATTAGAAAAGTCTGCAAATTACTGTATTAACCAATTGAATTATGAGATTGAGATCGAGCACTTACTGGTTGAGTTACTAAACCAGAATCCTGCCAATGATTTACATATTTTACTAAAAAAAAATAATATCGCTGCCGACGCCTTAATTAACGACTTAAAAGAAACAATCGGCTCTCTGCCAAAGGGCAATACCCGTACCCCTATTTTTGCCAAATCCATCGTCAGGTTATTCGAGCAGGCCTGGTTACTGGCTTCAGCCGAGCAAACCCCGGTTATTCGCAGCAGCCATTTATTGATCGCACTGCTTACTGCTCCCGATTTGCAACAGATTGCATTCAGGGCCTCCAGCCTGTTTGAGCTTTTCCCGATTGATACCATGAAGCACAAGTTTCTGGATATCTGCGGCAACAGTTCTGAACAACCGGCCACAGAACCCGCTCCGGCTTCCGATACCTCAGCGGCTGCAAACGAAACCGGCAAGCCGACAGCGGTGAAAACCCCGGCCCTTGACCAATACACAATCAACCTGACAGAGAAAGCCAGGAATGGCGGCATTGATCCGGTTATTGGCCGTGAGTTTGAAATCCGGCTGATGCTCGACATCCTGATGCGTCGCCGTCAGAACAACCCGATTTTGACCGGTGAGCCCGGTGTAGGTAAAACTGCCGTTGTAGAAGGTCTTGCCTTGAAAATTGCACAAGGACTGGTACCGGAGGCATTAAAGAATGTTCACCTGCATGTGCTGGATATGGGCTTATTGCAAGCTGGTGCCAGTGTCAAGGGTGAGTTTGAGAACCGCCTAAAACAGGTAATTCAGGAAGTTCAGTCTTCAACCCACCCGATTATCCTGTTCATTGACGAAGCGCATACCCTGATCGGTGCTGGTGGTCAGGCCGGTCAGAATGATGCAGCCAACCTGCTGAAGCCAGCTTTGGCGCGGGGTGAGTTAAGAACCATTGCAGCAACAACATGGGCAGAATATAAGCAATACTTTGAAAAAGATGCTGCTTTAAGCCGCCGTTTTCAGGTCGTGAAAATTGAGGAACCGACTGAAGAAGTCGCCATTGACATGTTGCGTGCCATGATCCCGGTCATGCAGAAGCATTTCAACCTGCAAATCGAAGATCAGGCCATCATTACAGCAGTCCATGCATCTCATCGCTATATCAGTGGCCGCCAGCTTCCGGATAAAGCCGTTAGCGTCCTCGATACGGCAGCTGCCCGTGTTGCCCTGACCCAAAATGCCCAGCCGGTGATTCTGGACCAGTTACAGGCGCAGCAGCACAACCTGAAACTGGAACAGCAGATTCTAACCAGTGAACATCAGCATTTTCCGATTCATCATGAACGTCTGGAAGACCTCAACCAGCAACTGGCCTCTTTAGATCAGGAAATACAGGACATTGAAGTCAAGTGGCAACAAGAGCTTGCACTGGTCAAGCAAATCCAGCAATTGAGCCAACAAGATGAAACCGAACAGCTCAAAACCCAGATTGCCTCATTAAGAGCAGAACTGACCCAGTTACAGGGACAAACGCCTTTGGTCTTTGAGCGCGTCAACGCCCAGATCATTAATGAGATCATTTCCGACTGGACCGGTATTCCGGTTGGCAATATGGTCAATGACGAAATCAAGCAGATCCTGACCCTTGAAGATAAGCTCGCTGAGCGCGTCATGGGGCAAGATTATGCATTGAATCAATTGGTAAAAGGCATCAAGACCTCGAAAGCCAAACTAGAAGACCCAAATAAACCGCAAGGCGTATTCATGCTGATTGGCCCAAGCGGGGTGGGTAAAACAGAAACAGCCCTGGCCTTGGCCAATGAGCTGTATGGCGGTGAGCAGCATCTTATCACCATCAACATGTCTGAATATCAGGAAGCCCATACCGTTTCTTCCCTCAAAGGTGCGCCTCCCGGTTATGTCGGTTATGGCCAAGGCGGCGTTTTAACCGAAGCGGTACGTCGTAATCCGTATAGCGTTGTGCTGCTGGACGAAATTGAAAAAGCGCATAGCGATGTTCAGGAACTGTTTTATCAGGTCTTCGATAAAGGTACGCTGGAAGATGGTGAAGGCCGTGTCATCGATTTTAAGAACACCACCATCATCCTGACCTCCAACACCGGCTCTAGCGCCATCATGCAAGCCTGCTTAAACCAACCTGTCGAAGAATGGCCAAATGCCGATGACTTGATCGAACATTTGAAACCAAGCCTGTATAAACAGTTCAAGCCGGCATTTATTGGCCGTATGCGCATTGTGCCTTATTTCCCGTTACACGATGATTTGCTGGTCCGGATCATCAAGCACAAACTCGGAAAAATTATCGCCCGGATTGAAAAACAGTATGCAACCAGAGTTCAATATTCAGAAGACGTGATTGAACTGATTTTAAGCCGTTGTACCGAAGTCGATAGTGGTGCCCGAAATGTGGATAATATTTTAAACTCGACCGTATTGCCTGCACTGGCGACAGAAATCCTGGTGGCGCTGGCTGATCACAAGTTGCCGAAACTGATCAATATTGATACCAAAGATGATGACATCATCTATCAGCTTGATCCTGTAGAAAAGACCAGCAGAAAACGTACGGGCAAAAAAGCCAAAGCTGAAATTTAAGATTGAGCCAATACCGTGATACATATGGATATTAACCCGTTACTGAACCCGATTAATGAGCAGTCACCTTGTGGTGAAGATTACTCTTTTTCAAATGAGTTCCATGCCATTAAAAAGGCCAGAACCCAAGATGATCTTTTGCTGGATCAGGGCGATTGGGTCACCGAGCCCAAACAGGCCGATTGGGACTTTGTTGCAGCAACCTCGGTTGAACTGCTGCAAACCAAGAGTAAAGATATCCGTATACTGACCTGGCTTTCGGAAGCCTGGGCCAACCTGTATGGTTTTGAAGGGATTGCCAAAAGTCTTGAGCTCAGCCACCGCTTGCTTGAACAGTACTGGCTGACGCTGCATCCTGAAGTGGAAGATGACGATCTGGATCAACGGATTGGATTATTACAGGGCCTGATTAACCAGTTGCCCTTGCTGATCAAGAAAGTCCCCCTGATCAATCATGCCCCTTTTTATCATTTGCTCGACTACGATAATTTTCTCTACCATGAAAATATCCGCCGCAAGCAGAGCGACGACTATGAAAGCACTGGCAATGCAAGCGAGCTGGAACAGTTTGAGCAGGCTTTGCTGGGCACCGATAAAACCTTCCAGCGCCAGAACTATCAGCACTTTACCGAGATTTTTCAACAGTGGTCGACACTGAAGAATGTGCTGGATGGTTTACTTGGTCTAGATTCACCAAGCTTTGCAGCAATCGATTCAAGTCTGGACAGTATTCATACCAGTCTCAAGAAAATTTATAAAACCGAGCTGTTTGAGCAAGCAGCGCCCACCGTGGCTTTGGATAATGAACCTGCGATGACCACTTCTCCCCAACCTGTGACCAGCCAGCCCGCTTTGGTACAAGCGCAACCCGCCTTCCAGCCTCAAGCTCAATCTCATGTTGAAAATCGTGAGCAAGCCATGCGGGTACTTCAGGAAATTGCGACGTACTTCCAGAAGAATGAACCACATAGCCCTGTGAGTTATATGTTGCAAAAAACCATCAAGTGGAGCCAAATGCCACTACATGAATGGTTAACCCAGGTGATTAAAGATGAGCATCCGTTACAAATGCTGCAAGATACGCTCGGTGTACAACCAAAGAATGACTACGAATAATTGTTGGTAAATCGATATGTTTAAAGCAGAGAAAATTCTTTGGGGTGAAGGCCTGTTTTTGCGCCCCCAGCATTTCCAGATTCAGGATACCTATCATGAGCAGCGCCTGAACCACACCGTTCGGGCCTTAGTTCCTTATGCTTACGGTGTACAGAAGCTCAAATTTGATGAAGTCCAGCTCTCTACCCATATTCTGGCCTTGGAAGAGGCTGAAATTATCTGGCAAGATGGCGAAATCTATCATGCCCCTGCACAGGATCTATTACCAGAACCTTTATTGCTGGACGACCTGAACCTGCAAGGTGAAATGATCGTTTACCTTGCCCTGCCGATTTTGCAGGCCAACAAGAAAAATATTGCAGATGAAAGCCGCTCCCTGTCGAGCCGTTATCATAACTACCTGTCCGAAACACATGACCTGTTTACAGATGCCAGCCCGGCTGAACTGAGCCTGCTACGCCGCCGTGCAGAATTCAAACTGCTTGAACCCCATATTCAGCCGACCCAGAATCTTGACGGTTTCCTGTATCTGGCAGTAGGCCGTTTAAAGCGCCAGAGTTCAGGCAGCTTTGAACTGGATGCCAAGTTTATTCCGCCCATTTTACATATTGCTGCATCAGAGTCTTTAATCAATAACCTAAAACGTACCCTCAACGTGATTAAGGCCAAGATCAAGACCATTCAAAGCAACAATCGTGAAAACGAGCAAAAACTAATCGAATTCCGTTCAGGAGACATTGTTTCATTCTGGTTGATCAATGCGCTGAATACGGCCTATGCAGGATTGAATCATCTACTCCAGTATCCGCAGATTCACCCGGAACGCCTGTTCTCCGAGTTATTGCGCCTGACCGGTTCTCTGCTTACCTTCTCAACCGCTTATGATGTCGATCATTTACCCCATTATCGGCATCACCAGCTACAGGACAGTTTCCAGCAACTGGATATCATTCTGAGAGATTTACTCGATACCATTATTTCAAGCCGCTATTTCAGCATTGCCCTGAAAGAGACACGTCCGTCATACTGGGTTGGCAGCCTCGAATCTGACAAGATTACCCGGGATACGCGTCTCTACATCGCGGTCTCAAGCAGCATGATGCAAACCCATGAGCTCATCCAGATTGTCCCTTTACGCTTTAAGGTGGGCAGTACCATTGATGTCGAGCAACGTGTGATTGCGGCACTCCCTGCTGTTCCGCTCCATCATTTGATGCAGGTGCCTACAGCAATTCCGGTTCGCTCGGGCGTCAGCTATTTTGAGATCGAACCGCATCACGAGCTCTATCAACGTATGCTTGAGTCAGAATCGATCTGTGTCTATGTCCCTGCCGGTTTCCAAGACATTAGTATTGAACTGATTGCTGTAATGAATAGTTAAGAGAATCACCATGACTCAACATCCAGCTGGCATCCCTTCCTTATTCGATGACGGAAAAATCGGTTCAGGCTTACCCAGCTCTGACCAGCCACAGAACAAGGCACAAACTACCAACCTGATCGATCTGTTACATGATGGGTTTTATCTGGTGTTCTTGCTACGCAACCGTTATATCCCTGCAAATCCGGGTGATTTTCGTGAAAAGATTCTGGATTTGCTCAACCGTTTCGAGCAACAGGCGAAACGTCTGCAGTTTTCTGCAGACGATATTCACGATGCCAAATATGCCTTCTGTGCCCTGATTGATGAAACCATTGCCACGCAACAGGATGCAGCCTACTTTAACCTGCAAAATAGCTGGCTGATCAGCCCGTTGCAATTAAGCCTGTTTGGTTCCCAACTTGCCGGCTATCGTTTTTTCGAGATTCTGGAACAACTCCGTAGCCGCGGTAAAGAACGCCTGGCTTCACTGGAAGTCTTTCATTATTGTTTATTGCTGGGTTTTCAGGGCAAATACCGTCTGGAATCTGTCGAAAGCCTGAATCATCTAGTGGCGCGTGTCGGTGATGAAATTGACTATCTCAAAGGAAAAAAAGCAGCGTTTTCTCCGTTTGCCGCGATTCCCGACCAGATCAAGCACATTATTCATCATGAATTGCCTTTTTTCTGGATTCTCATTTTCCTGCTCCTGTTCGCTGCCCTGACTTTTGCCGGTCTGAAATTTATGCTGAACAAGCAAAATCAAAATGCGTTAACCCCTTATCAAAATGTGATTTCAGCACCTGCAGAAGAAGCACATATTACTATCCATTTGCCTTAGTTGATTGAAGTATGAGTCAGGAAAGAACAACCTCTTTACGCATCTTACAGACAAATAAGAAAAAAACGATTTCTCCGGTTATTTATTTAATTATAGGCTTTGTGTCAGGAATTATCCTGACCACATTATTTTTCTTCATGTTATCTACCGATGCACCACCAAGTCGTGAAGCGTTCGACCCGACCCAGCAAAAACAGGACGATCCGGTCGCTCATGTAAGCCCTAAAGCCAGCATCCCGGTCACAGAAACGCCAGAAGCAACTCATCATGAAGCTGTAGAGTCTGTAGAAGATAGCAACTTTGCACAACCGGGCAGTAATGATCTGAATAAATTCTTCCAGCGGACTCCGCCAGCTGCTGTTGCGCCGGCCCAGACCAGACCTCATGTTTCACCTTTTGCCAATGAACCTCATGCCAAACCAGCCCAACCGGCTACAACTCCGGCAAAGGCAATTGCGCCGAAGAATGAAGCCGCACCGGCAAAAGCAGTAAAGCCTGCCCCGCAACCGGCGAAGGCTGTGGCACCGAAAGAGCCAGAAGCCGAAGCACCTGATGCAACCGTACAGATTAAAGTGACCCAGAAGCCTTTTGCTGTCAATGAACTCAAATAACGGATGATCTGGTTTATTTTTCTCTGCTTTGTCGGGGTTGCCATAGGACTTACCCTGTTAATGTCCTATGAGCTGCGTTACAAATGTACACAGCTCTTGCAATCCCTACTGCCAAGCGGGAAAAAAAAGATCGCCAATGCCATGCAGTTTGCAGAACACATGCATCAGGCGGCATCTCCGGAAAAACTCCAGTCCCATTGGCATTTGCAACAATGGTGGATTCTGATCGCAGGTTTCTTTCTATTTGCCAGTATCCTCATTTTTGCGTTTACCCGGCCGATCAACTCTACACGGATTGAAGCTGAATATTTAAAAGAAACCGACCCTCAGATTTATGCCCTACTGAACGGGGAACTGCTGAGTCCACCTCCCGATGTCGATGAAAACCTGATTCAGGATGCGATTGTTGAAGCAACCCGGCTGGAAGAGGCCTATCAGGCGCAACATACAACCGATCCGAGCATTGACGCGTCACAAATCGAAGTGCCGATAACCCATTCTCATGGTAGTCTGGATTCATCCATGGTGGATCGTAAATGGGACAAGATCAATCCACGCTACAAACAACGTCTGCTGATGGTGTTTAAGATCATGAAAGAACAGCACGGCTATGAACTGGTATTACTTGAAGGTTACCGAAGCCCAAGCCGTCAAAACATGCTGGCTGGCAACCCGAATACCACACGGGCCAAAGGTTATCAAAGTTATCACCAATTCGGTCTGGCCGCAGATGTAGCCTTTAAACGTAATGGAAAAGTGGTGATTAGTGAACGGGACCCGTGGGCCATGCGGGGTTATCAGCTTTATGGTCAGGTGGCCGAATCGGTTGGTCTGACCTGGGGTGGCCGCTGGAAATCCATTCAAGATTATGGTCATACCGAGTATCGGATGCCAGGTTTAAGAAAAACCAAGGAAATGGCAGATCAGCTGATTGCTGAAGGTCAGCTGACAGCCAGTGCAAATGAGTCTTGAACCCGCTAAAACGGGCTCGAATTAAATAAAACCGGTTTATACAATAGACCGGTTTTATTTTTGCTCAGGATTATTTCTGGGATACAAGTCACCTTAAAATAAAAGCTTTTTAATCTGTGACCGGGAGTGGTTGCTTGTGTTTAGCTTTAGCGTTAAATGTCCTAAACAATATATTCATGGCTAAAACCAGTATAAACGCAATAATAAAAGAGCCCAATACATCAAAAGGAAAATGAACCCCAATATAAATCCGTGACCATCCAACAATGAAGCCCAGAATTAATGCTGCACTCCCTATTTTTCGATAGCCCGCAAGTAAATATGCAAAAGCAATAGTTGCCACAGTCAGGGTATGCTGGCTTGGAAATGAAGATGATGAACCATGCCCGGTCAGTATATGCCCAATCCCCAGATCAAAAGGTCTTGGATGATAATAGACCGCATGGATAAGCTGCGTCACCAATAAAGAAACCAGCACAATGCATAAGGTCTTCATAAACTGCTCTCTATATTTTTTCTCCTTAAAAAATATAGAGGCAATTAAAAATATAAATAAGCTGGCAATTAAATTATGTGATGCAAATATTGCCATTTTATCTAGCACCGGATGTTGCATTGCTGCCGAGTTAATCCAGTTAAATAGATAAATATCCATTGATTGAACTGACATTGTCAATCGTTCCATGATGACTAAATATCAGCAAGATTAGAAATAACAGCTTAAAGAAAAATTAAATTTATGCATCGAATAAAAATAATTTTCTACTCCAGTTTAAGCAGTTTTTAATGGTTATGTTTTTATAAGTTGCATTCGTCCATGATCATGCAACTCTTTCATTATAAAAAACTAAGAACACACGGCCCCTTCTATCCTGAGGGGCACCTTGCTATCCAGTGAGGCGATGGAAACCGCCATTGCATCAATCACCTGCCCCAACGAGGCACTGGCAACACGGACAATATCCTGAACCGATGTGCTGTCGCCCCCGATTGGCTGGCTAAAGCTCATCCGGCAGGCCAGCTGCTGGTTTTGATTTGAATTCGGGTCCAGGGTAATATTCGGATCGTTACGCTTGACAATCCAGGCCACAGCGACCGCCATGCTTTTTCTGGCTACATCGGTTGTTACCACATCAAAATGGGAAAAATCTGTCGCCACCCGATAAGACACCTTGCCGCCTGCCATACCACTATTATAGCGGTCGACTGCACCCAGCTTTTGCTGTAAACCGGCTGACACGTTATCCCTTAATTCTGATGCCAGGGTTGAAGTCCAGCGTTCATTCTCCAGAATTTTTGATTTACCCGTGGCATCCTGAATTACCATCGGGGCGCGGTTAATACGGTCAGGCAAACCCACCGGCAAGACTTCAATCACTTTCACTTTAGAACTTGGCAACGGTGTAACCTGGGTTGCCAGCGTATAATAGTTTGGCGTAGGTGAGCTTGAACATGCGCCCAGCAGCAAGGCCAGCGATAAAATACTGAGCTTGGGTAAAACCGTCCATTGCCCTTTGCCTGTCATCATTCTCATTTTTTATCTGCCTCTGTTTTCTTGCCACGAATCAATGATTCAGGGTGCTGTTCAATATAATCGGCCATCAACTGTAATGATGCCGCAGCCCGGGTCATTTGTTGCAATGCCTTACGCACGTCCTGTTGCATCGGTGCATCACTGGATAAAATTGATTCGCTCGATTGCATGGTTTTACGTACATCATTCAGGGTTGCCTGTAAACCAGGAGCTACTTTACCGTCCAGCTGTTTCACCAGCTTGTCAGTCGATTCAATGGTGGTATTCATATTCTTCAGGGTTTTACGAACGTCCTGCCCGATTTCCTCCAGCGGGAACTTGCTGACCTTATCGGCAATTTGCGATACCTGTGCCTGTAAACCGCTCAGCTCTGTTGCCGTGGTCGGTACCTCGGCCCGTCCATCCGGTCGCATGATTAAAGTCGCAGGCTTGGCTTTTGGAAACTTATCAAAGGCAATATAGTTCTGGCCTGTTAACAGATTGCCGGTCCGCATCTGGGCACGCCATCCTTTTGCAATAAAGTATTTGAAAATCTCACCATCCGGATCAAGCTCTTTTCCATGTGCTAAACGTGAAGGATAGATCACGGCGTCTACACGCATACGCAAATGGGTATAATTCTGGTCAAACTCCACATTGATTGCCTTGACGTTACCAATTTCAATGCCCATAAAGTCAATTGGTGCATCCGCACTGAGCCCCCGTAAGGAATGATCAAAATACATGATGATCTGACGTGGTTTGCCATCAGGTTCCTTCATGGCCTCCTTGCGTGAATCTGACAAGGTAAAATAACTATGGTTCGGTGCAATCTCGCCATGCGAGTTTTCTGGATAGCCAAATGCGATCCCGCCGGCAACGATACTGGCAAGGGACTGGGTGTCTAAATTAAATCCGGAGGCATTTAAGGTGACATCTACCCCGCTGGCCTGCCAGAAACGGGCATCTGTGGTGACAAACTTGTCATAAGGCGATTGGATAAAGGTCTGTAATTCGACGCTTTTACCATCATTGGCCAGCTTGTAGGCAGTAATCTGTCCGACATTGATTCTACGATAATAAATAGGCACCCCGATATCCAGCGATCCTAAATCCTGAGCCTTCAGGAAAAAAACCTTGCCCGGTATATCGGAGGAAACCACAGGCGGTACTTCCAGCCCGATAAAATGTTCCTGTTTTTCCTCTGCCTTGCCGCCATCAACCCCAATGTAGGCACCAGATAATAATGTATCAATGCCCGAAATCCCGCCGGTGCCTATACGCGGTCTTACCACCCAGAAACGCGAGTCCTTGGCAGCAAAATTGCTGGCATCCTTACGCAGCTCGATCTTGGCAACAATATGAGAACGATCTTCAGAAAGATCAATCTGGCGCACCAGTCCGATATCGACCTGTTTATAGCGGACTGTGGTTTTGCCCGCCACCAGCCCTTCAGCGGTACGGAACGAGACCTCAATGGTCGGGCCGGTCGCCAGCACAGCCTTTGCCGCCAGTGACAGCGCAATTAATAGTGCAACAAAAGGCACCAGCCAGATCAGCGCTGGTCTCCAGCGTCCTTTCTTTTTTTCAGGTTCGGCAAAGGCCTCATCGTTCTGGTTGAACTCATTCAAGCTCTGTTCAGAATCTTGGCCATTTTGTGTATTTTCTGACATAGTGATCGTTCTTTTATAGGTCAAAACAGGTTACGTATACAATTCTAACTTTTCAATTGCCGGGTTGGTGTCGGGTTTATAGGGTTTGCTCGTTGATCGTGCCTTGCTTTGGCCTGAAAATAATTATCCCAGATCATACGCGGATCAAAACTCATGGATGCCAGCATGGTCAAGACCACCACTGCCCCGAATGCAACCGCGCCGGGCCCTGCCAGTATGGTGGCAAGTGACTGAATCTGGATAAGGGCAGTTAATAAGGCGACGACAAACACATCAATCATTGACCAGCGCCCGATAAACTCCACAATCCGGTACAACAAGGCACAATGTTCCGGTGAAAAATGCCATCGGGACGAAGACTGCATATAAACGGCAATTAGCAAAAATAACAGAATCAGCAGTTTAAGTATCGGAATAAAAATGCTGGCCATAAAAATCACGGTCGCGACCAGATAATCTCCATTGTTCCAGAAATAAATGACACCGCTAATAATGGTATCTTGCTGACGGCCCAATAACGAGTCTGTAACCGTCATCGGCAAGACATTGGCTGGAATATATAAAATAGCGGCAGCAACTACCAAAGCAAAAGTACGGTTCAGGCTTTGTGGTTTACGCTGATGTAAAGGGCTTTTGCATCTTGTGCAACGGGAAGGCTGCTGCGAGCGCCTGTTAGCGGTTACGACATTTAGCAAACCACAACAGTGACACTGGATCCATCCGGCATCCTTTGCCCGCAGGTAAGGCCTGATCTTTAAGTCTTCGGCAGGCAGATGCGGTGTAATGATGCCGATCTCGTCCGGATAGGATTCATTCATTGCAGGCTCCGGTCTACTTCGTCCCAGAGATCCTTGATCTTGAGCGAAGCAATATAAACCAAAAGGATACTTAATAAGGTAAATGCCCACAGTGCAATGCCCGGAATGACCGTCACCATTCCCACCAGTTTGACCAAGGTGACCAGCACACCGATTAAAAATACCTCGACCATTCCCCAGGTACGGAATAAAAACAAGATTCTAAGGGCCGGGGTTAAATATTTCGGTCGACGCTGGAGAAAACCGATACTGAAAAGCACATAGCTCAGCAATAACAGCTCAACCAGAGGGACGATAAACGTGGTTATCAGGATCAAGACCCCGACCAGCGCCCGATCGATATGGAACATGGTCCATGCAGCACCAATCAGGGTAGTTTGAGAGGTATTGCCCTGCAACTCGACTATCACGATTGGAAAACTGTTGGCAATCACGAAAACAATCAGCGCCGTAACCACCAGTGCGAGCAAAGAGGAAAATGACTGGCCTCTACGATACAGTTCTGCACCACAACAGGTACAATAAGCCCGCTCTCCGGCGGCAAGCTCGATCCTGCGATAAACCGCATCGCATTCTTCACAACCTGCCAGCTCTGTTAACCGGACCGGTTGAGCCATTCGCCAGGGCTGCTGATTTTTATTCGCCATGATGCCTTGCCCGTTACCCAGATGTTGTCATATTCAAATATTAATATTAACCAGTGATACCGTTATTTTGCTAATCCAGCCTGCACCAGTGTTTTTTTAAAACGACTCCAGACACATGGGCAGGTCAGCTGGCTGTTGCATAAAAGTAGCGCATGTGCGCGCGAAAGTGTAGCGAAAAAACAAAAAACTGACGGCCAAAGCTTGTTAACCGCTGCTGCCTCACCATAAAAACAAATAGGTTACAGACAGCCTCTGTAACCTATTTTGTGCAGCAAGCGATTTGATATGAACAAATCTGTCAGGCGGTTTTATCCCGATAAAAAACATAATAGCTGACATAACATGCCACGATGAACAAGATACAGCAAACAAAGCCCACCTGCATGGAAGGGTCCGTCACCATACTGATACAGGTGATCACACAGAACAGCCCACCCAGAATCGGCGTCAGGGGAAATAAAGGCGCTGCAAATTTCAGGTCTTTCACGGTTTTACCCGATTTGATCCATTGTCTGCGGAAGTTAAACTGACAGACACAAATCGAAATCCATACCACCACCATGGTAAAAGCGGCTACGCCCAGTAAATTCTTGAAAATCGTTTCTGGTGCAAATTGTTCTGACAATAATCCCGGAATGGCGCCAAACATGGTCACAATGATGGCAATAATCGGTGTACCGGAACGTGTCAATTTTGAAAAAACTTTAGGTAACTGGTTTTTTGCCGATAATGACCACATCATGCGTGAAGCGGCAAACAAGCCCGAGTTTGCTGCCGATAAAAGTGCAGTAATGATCACGAAACGGATAATGTCTTCTGCGTATGGAATGCCGATATAGTTAAATACGGTAACGAACGGGCTATTGCTGACACTGTTGGCATTGAGACCAGCCATCTCGTAAGGCAGTAATGCACAGATCACCACAATGGTTCCCACAAAGAAAATCAGCAACCGCCAGATTGCGGCATTGATTGCCTTAGGTACGGTTTTGGCAGGTTCCTCTGCTTCTCCTGCGGCAACCCCGATCAGTTCAGTCCCGGAGAAGGCAAAATTTACGATCAGCATGGTTGCAAAAATCGGGAAAATACCATTCGGGAACCAGCCATGTTCAGTCAGTTTACTGAATAAAGGCGCAGATTCGTGTCCATGATAAGAAATTAATCCGAAAATTGCCGCCAGACCTAATCCGATAAAACAGATAATGGTCAAGACCTTGACCAGAGACAGCCAGAATTCGGATTCGGCAAATAAACGGGTGGAGCTGACATTCAGGCCAAATATCAGGCCGGCAAATAACAAGGTCCATGTCCACATGGAAATTGAAGGAAACCATTCCTGCATCAGTAACGCCGCTGCGGTAAATTCGGTTCCTAACGTTGCTGTCCAGGTCAGCCAGTAGAGCCAGGTAATCATATAACCGGTACCCGGCCCGATATAGGTTCTGGCATATTCTCCAAAAGAACCGGAAACCGGCATCTGCACCGCCAGCTCGCCCAGACACAGCATCACCATGTAAGCAATCACGCCACCTAGCAGGTAAGAAAAAATTGCCCCCACCGGACCTGCCTGAGAAATAACATCACCGGAACCCAGAAATAGTCCGGTTCCAATTGCACCACCCAGTGAAATCATCACCAGATGTCGTTTGGTCATGGCACGCTTTAACGGCTTACCCGTCTCTGCTCCGGCACTGCAAAGACCTGACAAACTGGCAGCATCCTGCTGTGGTGCACATTGTCCGCCCAGAAACTCTGCTGAGGGAAATGTCTTTTCATTATTGTTACTCATACACGGTCACTCCCACTGTATCCTTATGACAACCTGTCCTTGCTGTTTCACTTTCATAAAAATGAATATCTAAACGATATTTCTTGACCTGTCTTGATTCACTGAACATCCATCTTCAAACTCCATCCATGTGCCTTACATACCGACATCTGACCGCTTTATTGGCAAAGCCTTATTACATTTCTTTTAATACCAGTCCAGCCCTGAGTCCGGTCTTTACATTCGGATTCGGGAATAAAATCCAGACTTGCTGCTGTGCCACATAGTCACCTGCCTGCTGAGAAGCAATCAGCTCACCTTGCTGAAAGGTAGAAAAATTCGGCGCATCGGTACCCAGATTCAGCTGAAAATCTTCACTTTGCTTTAAGATGGAATCTACTACCTTGAACTGGCGAATCGCAGGCTTCTGTCTGGCGGGTAAGGCCTGCTCTGCCAGTACGGCACGTAACACCTGATCAATGCTGGCAAAATCGGCCAGATCATTTTGGCCAAATGGTTTGGCCTTGCCTAACTCCAGGGTGCTGCTCGCAGCCTGGAAATGCTCAGTGGTAAAATGGGTAAAGGTTTTGCCCGCCGCATTGTGATAAACCAGCGCATCCAGATTGGCAGCATTTAGGCTTTGCAGCATAGCCTCATCATAGGGCCGCGTCTGGTAAGGAAATAAGGCAAATACAGGCAATAGCGAAGCACGAATGGCAGTATGCAAATCATAGTGATAACGTTGCGTCGCAAGTTGATCCTGTTCAAAGAATGCTGCTACCGCCTGCTCTAATTGTGCAGCCCGGGCAGTTTCCTGATCCTGCGGTAAACTCTGATAGGCCCCGCAAAACATGCGGTTCATATCATTTTCCAGATAACGTACCCCTTGCCGGATCGCAGCAGGATTCCCCAATACAAACAGCACCCGAACCGCCAAAGCCAGCTGGCCGGCAAACAGATCGTGAATGATCTGTGCCAGCAGTTCGATCGGTGCTGTTTCATTGCCATGAATACCGGCAGAAAGCACCATGGTTTTTTCATAAGCGGTTTTGGGCGTGCATTGCAATAGCCCTTCACCCAGCCACTGCCAGCTAAACCCAGCCGTTTCTCCCTGTGTCTGCTCAGGGGTCTGTTGCGCCAAAGTCAACGCGAGTAGATCAACCATGTACTTTCATCCTTAAAAGCCGTTATTGCGTGCTTATCTCTGGAAGTGATAAACCGAGCCTAAACCCAGAATCTTGGTGAGTTCATCCAGCGCGGTACGGCTCTCGATCAATAAATTTGGATCGGCCAAATCGTCCTGGGTTAACTCGTCACGATAATGCTGATCGACCCACTGGTTCAGGGTTTTGAACAGGGCATCATTCATAAACAGGTTTGGATTCACCGCAGCAAGTTCCGCGTCATTTACCGCCACACGTAAGCGCAGACATGCCGGGCCGCCGCCATTACGCATACTTTCACGCAAATCAAACACCTTGATGTCATCAATAGGCGTACCCATTTGAATCATGTTACTCAAATAGTCCCACACCGCTTTGTTCTGACGCGACTCTTCAGGGACCACGATACTCATACCGCCATCTGCACGGGTCAGAATCTGGCTGTTAAACAAATAGGTAGCCACGGCATCATCAACACTGACACGACTTTCCGGTACTTCAATCGAGATAAACTCTTGCCCGATCCCCGCCATTTTTTTACGGATTTCATCCAGAGCTGCCGCCTGATCCAGAAAGGCATGCTGATGATGGAACAAGACCTGCTGGTTACTCACCGCAATCACATCGTTATGGAACACGCCCTGATCAATCACATGCGGGTTTTGCTGAATGAACACCGTGCGTTTCGCATCTAAACGATGTAAACGCGCAATCGCTTCACTCGCCTCACGGGTTTGCCGTGCAGGGAATTTCTGCGGTGCAACCTTGCCACCGAGCTGTTGCTGACCATAAACAAAAACCTGTACACCGGCCTGATCATAGTCCCCCCCGAGACGGTTATGATTGGCTGCACCTTCATCACCGAACAGTGCTGCTTCAGGCAATGCTTCATGATGCGCAAAATATACATCATTGTTGAACATCGCCTGCAAAATACGTGTGGTGGTATGATGCTCAATTGAACGATGGAATTTGTTGTTCAAGTTTGCCGCAGTAAAGTGCATACGACCATCAGCGCTATCTGCCGATGGCGACACCGTACAGGAGTTCGCCGTCCACATCGATGAGGCCGAACTCAATGATGATAACAATGCCGGTGCAGTGCGCATGGCCTGGGTAATCACGTCAATATCACTGCCGGTAAAACCCAAACGGCGTAGCGTTGGCACATGCGGACGCTCTTGTGGGGCAAACACACCTTGCTTGAGTCCCAAATCGGCAAGGGCTTTCATTTTCTTTAAGCCTTGCTTGGCGGCTAACTTCGGATTTGATGCATTATTCCGGTTTTTAGTCGATGCCACATTGCCATACGATAAACCCGCATAATGATGGGTCGGTCCCACTAAACCATCAAAATTAATTTCATAACCTGACATTTTTTTCTCCCTGTGTCCCGATACAAGCCGACTTACAGCACAATGCCCGGTGATAATTTTGAAGGTAAAGTAACGCTGTCACTTTCCAGTGATGCCATTGGCCATGCGCTATAGTCCGCTGCATAGAAGGCACTGGCACGGTGATTGCCAGATGCACCCACCCCACCAAACGGTGCTGCACTAGATGCACCTGTTAATGGTTTGTTCCAGTTCACAATGCCTGCGCGGGCTTCAATCAATACACGTTCAAACAGCTCTCGATCTGGTGACACCAGACCCACCGCCAGTCCAAAACGGGTATTATTGGCAATGTTTAGGGCTTCCTCGAAGCTGTGATAACGATAGATCGTGGTCAATGGACCAAAATATTCATCATCAGGGATATCGGACACTTGAGTCAGGTCTAAGATACCCGCCGTAAGCAAGGAACTGTCTGCTTGTGGACGCGTCATTTCCAACAATGCTTTTGCACCTAAAGCCATCAGTTTGCTTTGCGCTGCCAGCATCTGTTCTGCGGCATGTGCAGAAATCACCCCGCCCATAAACGGTTGCGGTTCTGCATTCCACGCACCAACCACCAAGTTTTTAGCAACTTCAACAAAACGTTGAATGAAGGCATCGCCATTGGCACCCTGTTTAACAATAATACGGCGTGCACAGGTACAACGTTGTCCCGCAGAAACAAAAGCCGATTGAATGGCTAAATTCACCACCGCATCAATATCGGTTGCTTCATCAATGATCAGGGCATTATTGCCGCCCATTTCCAGAGCCAGAATTTTTTCAGGCGCACCGGCCATCTGTTTATGCAGGTGATAACCGGTATTGGCACTGCCTGTGAACAGTAAACCGTCAATCTGCTCAGCCGCCGCAAGCGCTTCACCTGTGCTGCGTCCGCCTTGTACAAGGTTCAGCACACCTTTGGGTAAACCGGCCTGTTGCCATAATTTTGCAGTTTCTTCTGCAGTCCAAGGGGTCAGTTCACTTGGCTTAAATACCACGGTATTGCCAGCAATCAGGGCAGGAACAATATGACCATTTGGCAAGTGACCCGGGAAGTTATATGGGCCAAACACAGCCAGAACGCCATGCGGGCGGTGACGTAACGACGCCACGCCATCTGGCATTTGAGTTTCGCTGAACCCTGTGCGTTGATGATAAGCACGGATTGAAATCGCCACTTTACCAATCATCGATTGTACTTCGGTCAAGGTTTCCCAAAGCGGTTTGCTGGTTTCCTGACTGATCACTTCAGCCAGCCGGGTTTTATGTTGTTCCAATAAGCCGGCAAAACGCTCAATGATGGCAATACGTTCATCTAAGGCTAAGCGTGCCCAAGCTGGAAATGCCTGACGTGCGGCAGTGCATGCCTGTGCAACATCAGCTGCGCTGGCTTCATGTCCGGTCCAGATTTGCTGGTTACTGACCGGATTGGTTTTACTGAATGAGTTTCCTTGTCCCTGAACCCAGACACCATCAATTAATAATGCGCCTTGTGACATTCTTTTTTCTCCATTTTTTCTAATGCTAAAACGCGTACTTCATCGTGTTCAGCAATATTCAGTGCCCGTGCTTGTGCTGCGGTTAACTGCAATATTCCGCTCTCATCGAGTCGGTTATTGACCAGCAACACGGCGTAATCTTTATATTGGTCATTGGCCACCAGAACATGTGTTTCGGTACACTCAACCTCTTCACTAATCCTGACTTTAAACAGACAGCTTTCCTTTACAGCGCGAAGATCGGCCGTATTGGCTTCCAGGGTCGGGCCTGCATCAAAAATATCGACATAGCCTTGATAGGTCAGCCCTTCAGACATTAAAACCTTGGCTGCTGGCAAGGTATGCGGATGCACTTCGGCAATCACCTCACGCGCATCCACAGTCAGCAAATCTACATAGACCGGAAATCTGGGCATCAGCTCTGCAATAAAGGCTTTTTGCCCGACACCGCTCAAGTAATCTGCCGCAGCAAAATCCATATTGAAAAACAGATAACCAAGCGAGTCCCAAAACGGCGAACGTCCATTCTGGTCGGAAAAACCCCGCATCTCTGCAATCAGCCGTTCTTCAAAAAAAGAACGGAAAGCTGCGATAAACAGAAAACGAACCTTGGATAAAAATTTGCCGTTCTGGTTTTTACGATAGTCCGGATCAAGGAACAGGGTGCACAGTTCGCTGCATCCGGTATGATCATTACTTAAAAACAGGGTGTCCAAGGTCTTGTACACATTTAAGGCCTTAGAGGCATGAACCTGTTTTGCCACACGGAAGTTGTAAAACGGTTCATTCAGCCCGACTGCAACTTCAATTGCACTGACCCCCACCACCTTATGGATGCTGGTATCTTCCAGTACAAACAGGTAACTTGCCTCGCACTTTTCAGCCAGGCCATCCAGGGTACGGGTAGTACGGGCAATGCGTTCAGCCAGGATGTCTCTATTTTGTGGTAAGGATGTCAGGCCAATGCCCGACTCCCCCGCTCTTTGCGCCAAACGATAAATATCATCTAAGTCCCGATGCGCTGCATGTCTAACAATCATCATGGTTAGATGCTCACAACAGACTTAGAGACGTGCTAATGCACGGGCAAAACGGCTTAGACCTTCATCAATATCCTGTTGTGGAATGATCAGTGAAGGCGTAAAACGCACTACATCGGCACCGGCCACCAAAGCCAACAAGCCTTCTTCACCCGCCAAAGTCACAATATTCTTTGCCTTACCTGCATATTCATCTTTTAATACACAGCCAATTAACAGGCCTTGCCCACGAATTTCCTTGAACAGACCATATTCGGCATTGATTTTATTCAGGGCATCAATGAAATACAGATGACGCTGTTTTACCCCGTCTAATACTTCAGGCGTATTGATAAACTCAAGTACCGCGCCTGCAACAGCACAGGCCAGCGGGTTACCGCCATAAGTAGTACCATGATCGCCTACGGCATACATGTTGGCATAATGATCTGTGGTGATCATGGCACCAATCGGGAAACCACCGCCCAATGCTTTTGCCGTGGTCAGAATGTCTGGTGTGACACCGGTGTTCATATAGGCATACAGTGAACCAGTACGGCCAACACCGGTTTGTACTTCATCAAAAATCAGTACCGCACCTTTTTCATCACATAGCGCGCGCAGGCCTTTCAAAAACTCGATATCTGCCGGGACAACCCCGCCTTCACCCTGAATCGGTTCAACAATCACGGCACAGGTATTTTCATTAATGACGGCCTTGGCTGCCTCAAGGTCATTAAATGCCGTGTGTTCAATCCCCCCCGGGAGTGGTGCAAAGTCCTGAGAATATTTTGGTTGGCCGCCTGCCGTAACAGTAAACAGGGTACGGCCGTGGAAGGCATTTTTAAAGGCAACAATCTGGTTCTTGTTTGCATTGCCGCTGAGCAAACCGACTTTACGTGCCAGTTTCAGTGCAGCTTCGTTGGCTTCTGCACCTGAGTTACAGAAAAACACCTTGTCTGCAAACGTGTTATCGACCAGTTGTTTGGCAAGACGCAATACCGGCTCGTTGGTATAACCATTGCCGATATGCCAGAGTTTCTGTGCCTGTTCAGTTAAGGCATTGACCGCTACAGGATGTGCATGACCCAAGGCATTTACTGCAATTCCACCCGCGAAATCAATATATTCTTTATCGTTTTGATCCCAAAGACGAGAACCTTCGCCACGTACTAAAATGAAATTTGCCGGGGCAAAAACCGGTACCATCCAGTCGTTAAAGTTGCTACGTGTAATTGCGACATTGCTCATTTTATTTACTCACTTCCTGTTTTAATCTTCCAGCCTGTTGAATGCTCAACAGGCCTGTACACTGATGGTCTGACGGGCCAATTAGCCTGGGAAAATCCCGCGTTCTTTACGTGCTTTCAGAATACGCTCACACGCCAGAATATATGCTGCGGTACGCAAGCTGCATTCTTTTTGTGCTGCCGTGTTCCAGACATCTGCAATAGCCTGGATCATCAATTTGTCCAGACGTTCATTGATCTCGTCTTCACTCCAGAAGTAACTCGCCATATCCTGAACCCATTCAAAATAACTGACCGTTACCCCGCCTGCGTTACAGATCACATCCGGCACCACCGTGATGTTACGGCTGACAAAGACATCATCGGCTTCCGGGTAGGTTGGACCATTGGCCCCTTCAAGTACGATTTTGGCTTTGAGTTTTTGTGCGCGTTCAACCGTAATCTGGCCTTCCAGTGCAGCTGGAATCAGGATGTCCATATCGACCGTCCAGAATTCCTCATCTGAAATTACGCTGGAACCGGCAAAGCCTTTGACACCGCCTGTTTCAACCACATGCTTTTGCAGTGCTTTTACATCCAGACCTTCGGCATTGAAAATAGTGCCGGTATGATCTTGGACCGCAACAATTTTTGCACCGGCATGGTTAAACAGGTAAGCAGCTTCATTACCGACGTTACCAAACCCCTGTACTGCGACCTTACTGCCTTCGACCGGTAACTTGATACGTTCTGCCACCTGCATACCGGTTACAAATACACCACGGCCTGTAGCACGGACACGGCCCAGCGAGCCGCCCAGATGAACAGGTTTACCCGTCACCACGCCTGTAACGGTATGTCCCTTGATACTTGAGTAAGTGTCCATCATCCAGCCCATAATGTTGGCATTGGTGCCGACATCCGGTGCCGGAATATCAATTTGTGGGCCGATAATCGGGCTGATTTCACTGGTAAAACGGCGGGTTAAACGCTCTAGTTCACGTGTTGACAATTCTTTTGGATTCACACGGATACCGCCTTTGGCACCGCCGAAAGGCAAGTTGAGTACGGCAGTCTTAATGGTCATCCATGCAGACAAGGCCATCACTTCATTCAGTTCCACATCCTGATGATAGCGGATACCGCCTTTACCCGGCCCGCGTGATAGGTTGTGTTGTACGCGATAGCCTTCAAAATGGCGGATTGTGCCATCATCCATCACGATTGGAACATCAACAATCAGGGTACGTTTGGGGGTTTTCAAAGTGTTGACAAAGTTGCTGAGGTCAGCATCCAGATAAGGAGCTACCCGATCAACTTGAGTAAGAAAGGTTTGCCAAGCACTGCCATTTTGAGCCGCATATGATAAAGACATTATTTATTCCTTCATTCATCCATTGTCCCTGTTATTCACAGATTCCCTTTGTTTCAGGGCATCCTACCCCATCCTCCCTGGCCTACATTTTTTGTTCTTTTTTGCGAACGTAAAAATGTTTGGGGTGTTGTATAGTCATTATTATTAAGAATCAAATTGATTCACAAAATTTGTTATAGTAACTAAAATGAATTATTTTTTATCAAATTGCCAATAGTAAGTATCAAAATGAACAATATCGACCATATTATATTAGGATTACTCAAAGATAACGCACGGATGTCAATTACCGATCTGGCGGCCAGAACCCGGGTATCGCGTGCAACCGTGCAAAAGCGAATCGAGTATATGGAATCGACTGGCGTGATCACCGGTTATACCGTGCGTTTTCGCCCCAATGCAGAGAAAAACATTATCCGGGCCTGGATGAATATTATGGTTGAAGGAACACGCGCACAGGCGGTCATCCGGGAATTACGCCTCGAATCTGCGGTAGAGCGTCTGCATACCACCAATGGCAAGTGGGATATTCTGGTTGAGTTGCAATCTGACAGTCTGGAAAACTTTGATAAGGCGCTTGAGCGAATCCGAAATATTTCAGGCATTTATAACAGTGAAACCAGTATCTTACTGTCGACCTATAAAACTTGATCTGACCAGAACTTAAAGCTTAAAGACATAAATAAGGGCGCATAATCACATGATCATGCGCCCTCCAAAAATCACTGATGGCTTAAGCCGTGACGCGGCGGTAACTGCGATATTCCGGAGTCCAGAAATTATCATCAATCACCGTTTTCAACAGATCATTGCTCATCGGCACTGCCAGACCATCTGCCATCGCGGCTTTTGCCACTTTAAAGGCAATAAACTTGGACACCTGCTGAATATCATTAATATTCGGCAATAAATCCGCTGCCGGATTTTTCAGGCGTGGCGAACAATCTGCCAATGCGGTACTTGCAGCCATCAGCATTGCATCACTGATATGGGTTGCACCACAGGCAATGACACCCAGACCAATGCCCGGGAAAATATACGAGTTATTACATTGCGCAATGCTATAGGCCTTGCCCTGATAATAAACCGGTGCAAACGGACTGCCTGTGGCAACAATCGCCGCCCCATCGGTCCATTCGATAATATCTTTAGGTTGTGCTTCCACTTGTGAAGTCGGGTTCGACAGTGGCAGGACAATCGGATGCTTATAATATTTCGCCAGCGTCTTGATGACCTCCTCGCTGAATAGGCCAGCCTGTCCAGACACCCCGATCAGGATACTTGGTTTGGCATTTTTCACCACATCCAGTAAACCGACGTATTCACCCGTATAATCCCAGTCACTGATTGCATTCACCGGGGTTGCCAGTTTTTGCTGGAAATCGAGCAAGTTTGGCTGTTGATCGGTCATGAGACCGAAACGGTCTACCATAAAGATGCGAGAACGTGCCTCATGGTCACTCAGGCCTTCATCCATCATCTGGCGGACGATCTGCTCTGCAATGCCACAACCGGCCGAACCCGCACCCACAAAGGTAATGGTCTGGTCTTTCAACTGCTTGCCTTGTGAACGGGAAGCCGCGATCAGGGTCGCTGCCGTTACGGCTGCCGTTCCCTGAATATCGTCATTGAAACAGCAGATCTTGTCGCGGTACCGGGTCAGTAACGGCATGGCATTCATCTGGGCAAAATCTTCAAACTGGATCAGGACATCCGGCCAGCGCTGACGCACCGCAGTAATGATCTGCTCAACAAACTGGTAGTATTCCTCGCCACGGATACGCGGCTGTTTCCAGCCCATATAGATCGGGTCGTTGAGCAAGGCTTCATTGTTGGTGCCGACATCAATGGTAATCGGTAAGGTATAGGCAGGACTGATTCCGCCACAGGCGGTATACAGAGACAGTTTCCCGATCGGAATCCCCATACCGCCAATGCCCTGATCGCCTAGACCGAGGATACGTTCACCATCTGTAATCACGATCACCTTGACGTTTTTCTTATTCACATTATGAATAATCTGGTCAATATACTTACGTTCCGGATAAGAAATGAAGATACCCCGGTGACGGCGGTAGATATCAGAAAAACGCTGGCAGGCTTCCCCGACCGTCGGGGTATAGATGATCGGCAGCATTTCGTCCAGATGCTGACTCAATAAACGATAGAACAGGGTTTCATTGGTATCCTGGATATTTCTTAAATAAATATGCTTGTTCAGGTCACTGTCAAATGAAAGGTACTGTTGGTAAGAGCGTTGGGTCTGCTCTTCGATGTTCTCAATGTTGTATGGGACGAGACCATGTAAATTAAAATTTTCTCTTTCTTCTTCAGAGAAAGCAGAGCCTTTATTTAACAGCGGAAGTTCTAAAAGAGCATTCCCAGCATAAGGAATATATAAAGGTTTTTTGATTTTACTCGGGTTCGCAGGCATACCTTACTCTTGAGATTATCCGTCAAATATATAAAATTTTGTTGCTGAAATTCTTCTGCAAAAAGAATTTTGGCGAAGTGCATAATTTACACCAATCAGTCCCCGAAACCGAATAATCTGACTGTATGTAAAGTGATTCAACATTTAGGAAATAAATAGTACTCACGAATAATGCACATTTGTAGTCCAATTATGGCGATATTTTGTAGTTTTTTATGCATATGACGTAAATGATATAGATCAACACCTAAACCATAGGCGCACTTGCGATGTGTTGCAGCGTCCTTTCTACGATTTTAAGGGTGTGCGGCAAGCGCTATATGAAGAAAACCGGTTGAGCTAATCAAGGCACAACCGGTTTTCTTGATTCCCGATATAGCGTCAAGCGCGCTTTTTCTTCTTGGATTTCTTGCTAAAGAAACTCAATGCATGTGAATAATGGCTCGGCGTAATCCGCTGGATCAGGTCAATGATTTTGGCATCGTTTCCGATCAGGATACGGGCCTTATCGGCTTTAACTGCCTCAAGAATGATTTTGGCTGCGTCTTCAGGTGGGGTTTTCAATACCTTGTTAAACGCCTGACTGGCCTTGGCAGGATTCATTCCCAGAGCCCGGATGCTGTCACTCATACGCGCACTATTGGCAATATTGGTGCGGATTCCGCCCGGATGCACGCAGGTTGAGCTGACTCCGTTGTTCTGGAGTTTGAGTTCCTGACGTAATGACTCGGTAAAGCCACGAACCGCAAATTTAGTTGCATTATAGGCACTTTGGGTCGGTTGAGCCGTCAAGCCAAACAGGCTGGAAATATTGACGATATGTCCTTCACCACTTTGTTTGAGATAAGGCAGGAACTCCTTGGTGCCATAGACCACACCCCAGAAATTGATCTTTAAGATCCAGTCCAGTTCCTCATAATCCATCCCTTCCACCGTGCTGGCCAGCGCCACGCCTGCATTATTAAAAATCAGGTTGATCTTGCCATGCGCGTTAAAACTGTCTTGCGCCCAGTCACGTACTGCCTGCTGGTCCGAAACATCCAGTCGGGTCAAGGTGACCTTGACCGGGTACTGCGCTAATAGTTGTCCGGTTTCAGCCAGTCCCTGTTCATTCAGATCGCTTAACGCCAGACTGGCACCTTGCTGGGCCAGCAAAAGGGCTAGCTGCCGGCCAATGCCTGAGCCAGCACCGGTAATTGCGGCAACTTTTTGATTAAAATTTTTCATGTCATGATTCTATATAATGTTGATAAGAATGTACTGCATTGTGCCTGAAAATCCTATCAAGGCCTGCTCTATGCGGATACCGCCTCTGTAGATAAACCGGCATCAGATCATTCGCGTAACCTTGGCTTGCTCTACCGCAACAGGGCAGGTCGACATAACCGGCTTGAGCTCAAATAGCTCAATTGCATGTTCAATGAACTGCCCGGATTTACGGCCTCAGCAGCATTGCAGATCATTTTCTTGCAGCTTTAAGCCTAGCCGACCGACCGTTATGCATAAAATGATTTGTTTAAATATCAAGATATGAATTTCCTTCATTATGCTGTATAAACTTTATTTTTTATTTAAATTTCAAACCCTTATTGTCATTTTAATACAGATTGACAGACGACGATCAATAATCAGATCGCATTTAGAAAAATACTGAAACATTATCAAAGAGTTAATTTTTTTAATCATTTTCTTAGGCCCAACTTCTTGTAAATGATTCCTATTTAAATATACTGAGCACGCTTTTATCGTGCTATGGCCCCAACTGTCAGCAGATTAAAAGTCGCTTCTCCCCTATCTCTACCCGATTTTCGGTATCGCCCAGGTATTCCTATGTCTGCATTCTCTCCGCGTAAAAATCTCATCACGATTGAAATTTTAAAATATAGCGGTTCATTGCTCCTGTCCTGTATCCCTGTGCTGAGCTGGGCAGAAACAACCCCACCAGAAATGACCCAGCTCGATACCATCAAAGTACAGGCTGAATCCAGCTCGGGCTATATCGGAACACAAACAGCATCGACCTTAAGAGGCAATCAAAAAAACCTGCAAAGTCCGCAAACGGTCAATGTGGTTTCCCAGCAATATGTCAAAGATTATATGCCTGCAAATCTGGACAATGCCCTGACTCAAGTCAGTGGCATTACCCAAGGCAACACCTTGGGCGGTACTCAGGATACGGTAATGAAACGGGGCTTTGGTGATAACCGTGATGGGTCAATTACCGTAAATGGCATGCCGATTGTACAAGGTCGTACCATGAATGCGGCAGTTGCACAGATTGAAGTGTTAAAAGGCCCGGCCTCCCTACTTTACGGGATTATGGACCCAGGCGGCGTGGTCAATGTAGTAACTAAAAAACCTGAAACGACGCAAAAAACTGAATTTTCAGTTTATGGTTCAAGCTTTGCGGCCGGTAAAAATGGTGTAGGTGCAAGCCTGGATAGCACGGGCGCAATCAATGACAGTCATTTTGCCTATCGTTTTATTGTCGATCATTCTGATGCAGACTATTGGCGTAATTTTGGCAACCTGAAACAGACTTTAATTGCGCCGTCGGTGGCATGGGATAATAGCCAGACCAAAGTCAACCTCAGCTACCAGTACCGCCATTTTGATGTGCCTTTTGATCGTTCCACCGTTTTTGACCTGAAAACCAACAAGGCTTTGCCAATCTCAAAATACCAGCGTCTGGATGAAGCCTTTAACCAGATGAAAGGTGAAGATCATCTGGCACAATTGCTGGTAGATCATCAAATTAATGACACTTGGTCAGCTCATTTCGGCTATACCTACAACTACGAAACCTATGATGCCAACCAGTTACGCATCACCTCGTTAGATACCAAGAATCATACGGTGAAACGTCGTACCGATGCGACCTTAAATGCACAAAGCATCGATAGTAATGCCCAAGCCTATCTCGATGGCTCGGTTAACCTGCTCGGTTTAAAGCATGATATTCAGATCGGCTCAGACATTGAATACCGTAAATATTTTCGCCCAGATATGGTTCGTGGCAATACCTCAACCCTGGACTATTTAAATCCGGATTTTGGTGCGGTGGAAGCATCGCGTAATATCGTTGCCTCTGATAGTGATCAAACCGATAAATTGCATACCTATGGGTTTTATCTGCAAGATGCGATTCACTTAAATGAAAAATGGATTGCCGTGCTCGGCGGTCGTTATTTACATTATCAGCAAACAGCTGGGCGTGGCAGACCGTTTAAGGAAAATACCAATACCAATGATGATGCCTGGCTGCCGCATGCAGGCCTGGTCTATCAATGGAATGAGCAGCTTTCATTGTATGGCAGCTATACCGAATCACTCAAACCGAACTCCTCGATTGCGCCTTTAGGGGGTAATGCTGTGATTGACTCGGATGTGCAACCGGAACAGGCCAAATCTTATGAAGTTGGGGCAAAATATGAGTTTAATGACCGTATTAAGGCCAACTTTGCGCTGTATGATATTAAAAAGCGTAATGTGCTTGCCAAAATCACCAACCCATCAAGCAAAGAAGTAGAACTACACACCACAGGTGCAGTCCGTTCCAAAGGCGTTGAACTCGACCTCACAGGCCGTCTAACCGATCAACTCGACACCACCCTGACCTATGCCTATACCGATGCCAAAGTCACTGAAGATGAAACCGGTCTGCAAGGTAACCGCTTAAATAATGTGGCACGAGACACCGCGTCTCTGGCATTGGCTTATAACTATGGCGAACTCTACAATGGTCATTTACGTTTGGGCTTGAGCGGTAATTATGTCGGTAAACGTGCCGGTAACTCAGAAAATACCTTTGATCTACCTGAATATGCACTGGCCAATGCCTTTATCAGCTATGACACCACCATTGCCAAACTGCCAGTGAACTTCCAGTTTAATTTAAATAATATCTTTGATAAAACCTACTATACAGCCAGTGTCAATAATCTGGCCGTATCTCAAGGTGAGTCGCGCCAAGCGTTATTGCGTGCCACCTTTAAATTCTAATGATGCAATCAAGGCAGTGAGTTATTCACTGCCTTTCGGGATCAAGATGAAAACATTTCTTTCTGTCATTATGTTGCTTGGCCTGCTGTTAAGCTCTGCTGCGTATGCCCAGCCCCGAATTGCCCTGATTTCCCAGTTACATGGTGCATCTGCGGCTACGGATCTCGCCATCCAGAAATACTTGCAAAGCAAAGGCTATCAGGTCGATATACTGGACCAGTCGGTTTCTCCCGACAGCTTAAACCATCCTGATCTGGTCATCCTGTCATCAACGGTTGCATCCAAAAATTTAAAACCAGGCTGGCGTCAACTTCCGGTGCCCCTCATGACTTGGGAAAATGATTATCTTGATGATCTGGCCATGACCGGTAAACGGATAAATACCGATTTTGGCGAAGTCGAGAAAGAACGTTATCTGTGGCTGGTCAATGCACCACATCCGCTGTCGGCCCGCCTGCCAGCCGGTACACAAAATGTTTATAAAGCACAGGCCCCGATGAGCTGGGGCAAACCGGGACTGGGCGCGACCATTATTGCAACCATTTACGGGCAACCTGAAAAAGTGGCGATCTGGGGCTATGAACAAGGTGCGACCATGGATTATGAAACGCTGGCACCAGCCAAACGGCTGATGTTCTTCCTCAATAACGAGACTTTTGGCAATCTTTCAGAAGCAGGGCTAAAACTGTTCGATGCTTCGGTACAGTGGTTATTGATGCCGTCAATTCGGCCATAAACTTGCCCCTTTATCGGGCCATTGACTTCAGCCATTCAGTAGAAGAAACAGCAAATGCCATGACGTTGCAGCATAAACTGCTGTACATGGCATAATCTGTTTTATAAAAGATATTCCCAGATGACATAACCGATGCCAAAACCGAGAAAGGCATACAGTGTAATAATAAAGAACACAAAACTGGCATTATTCTTTTTTCTCAAAAAACTCATGATGTCACCTTTGGCTTTGATCAACTCATACTGTTATAGTGCAGGAAGGTACAGAACAAAAAAAGACACAGAGTTTTCGAAAAAAAATATAACAGATCGGGATAAAAATTTAGAACTGTTATGAAAAAACAGCCCTGAATATATTTAAAGGAGGCGTCATCACCTCATCTTTTATATATTCAGGCCTGCTTCAAGCTGTGCTGATACAATTCAGTCATAAGCTGCGAAGATGGGGATTTTCCAACGGCAGGTCATCGACTAGATGCTCATCAAAAATATCGGTCAGCATACTGTCATAACGTTTGGCATTATATTGCAACAATACATCGGCCTCAGAAGGGCTGATAAAACCGGTTTCAACCGCATTGGCCACCCGCTCCTCAAAGCTTAAGCCTGTAAACTGGTCTTTGGATTCGGCTTTTTTAAACTTGTCCCAGAGTGGTTGCATTCCCAGCAACATCTGAAAGGTCGATTCCATTCTCCCCATCACATCCTCTGCGGCGGTGGTGTAATAGACATGCTTTTTCAGGTCTTCGCGGAAAGCATGTTCCTGCAACATCAGTTGTGCGACCTCCTGCTTTAACTGGTCAGACGGCGGTGCAAGCGGGCGGCCAAATGGGAAACAGATCCGTTTCACCAGCTGGGCAGCAAATTGAGCCGGAAAATTATCATAAAGACCGAAAAATGCTTCTTGCACCTGGTATAAGGCTTTATTGAGGGCCAGTTCAGCATGCTTCTGTTCGGCTTCGGTTCTTTGACCATGCGCATAATATTTCAGAATCGCCGTTGCAATGAATAAGTAGGCATGAATATCGGCCAGACGCCCGGACAGCATTTCCTTGCGTTTCAAATCCCCGGCCAGAATCCCGAGTGCCATATCTGCCGTGAATGCAAAGTCCGTACTCATCCGGTTGATCATCCGGTAATAAGGTGCCGAGAAATCATCGGCATGTTTCGACCTTGCACCTGAGCCACCAGTGATACCATACGCCACTGCTTTGGCTGCACGGTTAAAGGTATAGGCCAGATGCTTCAGCAACAACGGGGTGAACTGTTTAATGGCAGCAGCTTTGTCTTCCGACTGTAACAGTTGCAGCTCTTCAAACAGGTAAGGATGGCAACGCATCGAACCTTGCCCGAAAATCATTAACGAACGGGTCAGAATATTGGCTCCTTCCACGGTAATTGCAACCGGAATGGACTGATAGGTTAGCGCCAGAAAGTTGCGGGGACCAAGCTGGATGGCCCGCCCCCCGACAATATCCATGCCGTGATTGACCACTTTACGCATGGTTTCGGTCGCATAGTATTTGGCCATCGCAGTCATTACTGCGGGGGTTCCACCTTGGTTCAGGCCGCAGGTCACCAGATAACGGAATGATTCCAGCATATAGGCATCACTGGCAATATCGCTGGTCGCCTCCTGTACCCCTTCAAAATGTCCGACCGAGATTTTAAATTGCTGTCGGACACTGGCAAATGCCCCGACCAGCAGATAGCTCATTTCTCCTGCTGCAGTTGCTAAAGCCGGCAAGGAAATACCACGGCCAACTCCCAGACATTCCATGAGCATGCGCCAGCCCTTACCGGCATTGTCTTTTCCGCCAATAATCCAGTCCAGAGGAATAAAGACATCCTTTCCTTCAACCGTTCCATTCATGAACGGCGCTCCCGGGTTATGGCGTGGCCCAACCTTAATGCCATCATGATCGGCAGGAATCAAGGCACAGGTAATACCATATTCAACGCGGGTTTTGTCTCCCAATAATCCCTCGGGGTCATATAACTTAAATGCCAGCCCTATTACGGTTGCAATAGGTGCAAGGGTAATCCAGCGCTTGGAGAAATTCATGCTTAAGCCGAGTACTTGCTGTCCGTTATAGGTGCCATAACAGACGACGCCAGTATCCGGTATGGCTCCGGCATCTGAACCGGCCTCCGGACTGGTCAGGCCAAAACAGGGAACTTCCGTACCGTTGGCCAGACCGGGCAAATAGCGTTGTTTTTGCTCATCAGTTCCATAATGCAACAGCAGCTCGCCCGGGCCAAGCGAATTGGGCACCATACAGCTAACCGCCGCCGTCAAGGAACGGGAAGCAATTTTGCTCATGATCCGGCTTTGGGCAAAGGCCGAAAACTCCCTGCCACCATAAGACTTGGGGATAATCAGGCCAAGGAAGCCCTTATCTTTAATAAACTGCCAGACCTCAGCCGGCAAGTCCTTGTCCTGATGATGGATTTTCCATTCATCCAGCATTGAACAAAGCTGTTCAACCTCCTGATGCAGGAAAGAATGTTCTTCACCAGACAGCTCCGGAAAAGGGTAATCATCAAACTTTTGCCAGTCAGGCGCTCCCATAAATAATTCTTTTTCCCACCAGCTGGTCCCTGCGTCCAGGGCTTCACGCTCGGTTGTACTCATACTGGGCATGGCACCAGACAAAAGGTTAAATGCAGGGCGCCCAATACATGCTTCGCGCAAGGCAGGAACCAGTAGCATCAGGCTGCCAGCCATGATGGGTAGGCCCAGCAACAGACTCCACGGCGTAATAAAAGCAGCACAGAGAATCGCGGCCACAATTGCCACCATACTGCCGGTACTGCGGTTTAATTCAAAATAAAATATGGCCCATAACACAACCAACTGGACCAGCAAGGCAAGCAATATCAATACGACAGTCATGTTTACTCCTTTAGCTCAGATCAGCCAGAAGCAGAAATGGGCAATATCAGGTGAATTTATAATTGAGATGGTTTTTTAATTAGATGCTTATTTTTTATTCTACTGATCGAATCGTTATTTGCTGGATTAACTACTAAAATTTACATAAATTCATCGAGATGACACTAAACACAGGCGCGACTGAACTTCACGGAATGCACCGGTTCAGCCCGGAAATGCCGTTTAAAATCGGGTCTCTCATGGCTGCGGTATAGTTCAAATGGCTTTCATTTCTGATGGCCACCGTTCATCGGGCTGCTTTTTTCAATCTCCTGTCCACGGCTAGCAGGGCTGGTGTTGCTGCCGGAGCTGTCCATTTAACCGCAATGCTCATCTCCAGCCGATGAAGACAAACAGCCCCAGTAACATCGCCACCAGTGCATTGGCATGAAAGATTTTTCGGGGCCGATAGCTCAACACTAAAGCGACCGCCATGGCAGCAAAGCTGATACATCCTAACCAGATAGAGCCACCAAGCGAAGGCCCTTTCCAGCACATTGCCAGCATGACAGAAAACAGCAAGATGCCCCACCCTGCACACTGGAACAGTTGCGTGTGCCGGGCACAGACCTGCATGGTAAAAATATCGCGTTGATGCTTGTTCATGGCACAGGCAAGGCTTGAGAGGCCCATCACAGCCAGACACCACAATATCCATGCTGTCATTCTGCCTGCTCCTGTACAGATCGTGTTTTGGCTTGCCGTTTATGTTTAAGCGTTACGCCCTGATAACGCTTTAACTTGTAATAAGCATAGATAAAAATCAGGCCCAGTAGCATGCAGACCAGATCAAAACTGGCAATCATCCACTGTCCATGATAGAGACTCATCCACAGTACCTGCCCTCCGGTTAAGCCATTTAGAACCGGAATCAACAGGAGCATCACAGCGGCCAGGGCCAGTTGTTCCAACCATGCCGAGCGATGCGGTCGAATAGCGGCATGCAGCAGGCACATGAACCAGACCACGAAGAAGGTGTTTATTTCGAGTGCAGAACGTTCTACGACCTGAGCCGGAATAATACGATTGGCAAAGAAATATGCTGCACAGGCAACCGGCAGGCCCGTAATCGCTGTAATATTCAGAACCTCAACCACACGATGGCCAAAAGGCTTATAACCGAGCTTTTGTTGTTCCGGGGTACGTTTTACCCCCCATAAAATCAGGCCAGAAGCCACCATCATGGTGCCCAGCACTCCCGATAAAAATAACAGCCAGCGCAAAACCGGATCTAGCCCGCGTGCCATATGTAACCAGGTGAGCAAGGTATAAATAGCCTTTGATACCGAGTTGACAGGCTTGGCTTCATCAATGGGCTGCCCGGTCACTGCATTAAATTTTAACGAAGGAATACTGTCACGATCCAGCAATGTCGTGGTACGGGTCGCATGGAATTGTACATCTGCATCGGCCGTGTTGGGTTTGTTGACACGTACCGATGCAATCGGGTTATCTCCCCAGTCTTGCTGAACCTGCCGGCTTAACAACAGCAGGTTCATCATCGGTACCGGGGCAGGCGCTGGTGCAGCTTGTTCAGCTTCACGGCGGCCAGCCTCACGCTTACCACGTGCTTGCTCGACTGCTTGTTTCTGCTTTTGTTCAGCCAATAAGCGTGCCTGTTCAGGCGTTTGTGCCACAGGTTCATTCAAGATCTGGTAAAAATTTCGGGCATTGCCATAATGGGTATTCATCGCCCAAGGCATAAACAGATGCATCAGCAGCAGCAAGCCACTCAGGGTAATCATGATATGAAAAGGCAAGGCAAACACAGCCGTTGCATTATGGGCATCCAGCCATGAACGCTGGCCTTTGGCAGGACGGAAAGTAAAGAAATCCTTGAAAATTTTTTTATGGGTAATTATGCCGCTGATAATGGCAACAAACATGAACAAGGTGGCTATCCCCACCATCCAGCGTCCCCAGATGCGTGGCATGCCATAGAGCTCGAAATGAAAACGATAGAGAAAACCGCCACCCCGCGTTTCTCTGGCTTTAATCTCCTGCCCTGTATCGGCATCCAGATAAATTTCACCACCCCGGCGTCTTGTCTCACCCGGCTGGCGGATATTCAGCATGATGACCGGCTGTCTTTCATTGGCAAGACGGATATTCCAGCTTTCTGCAGCCTGACCTTTCTGGCTCAGGTAACGAAGTGCATGCTCCAGTTGCTGGTGGTGCGAAGACGTATTTACCGACTGATGGAGTTCCGGTTTCATCCACAATGTAATTTCATTCTGGAAAAAACTGAGCGTACCGGTGAGAAAAACAGCATAGAGCAGCCAGCCCAGCAACAGGCTTGTCCAGGTATGTAGCCAGGACATGGACTGGCGCGGACCTTCATGTTTACCATCTACACGCATGTGCCTATCCTTTTAAAAACCAGTACATGATGGTCATCAGAATGCTTGGCAGGATGACACCCAGCCATACTTTCAAGGTTGAGTTGACCATGAAAATCCAGATAAACAGAATGCAATGAACCACAAAAGCCAGCATGGTTGCACCAAAGACCGCATTGGCTCTGGAGGGCTCAGACGAACATAAAAACCCCACCAGCATGGCGGCAATGGCAGCAAAGTAATAGCCCCCAAAAATTGCCAGCACAAAGCGTGAAAAAATCATCAGGCGGTATTTCAGCAATGAGGAAGACTTGGCCTGCTTTTTCGTGATCTTTCTGGCTTTATCCAGCCTCATAGATGCATCAATAGTCATAAAAAATAATACCCAGCCAAGTAACGATCAGCACACGCGATCGTCAAGGTTACAGGAATGATCAGGACAATCTTCAGGGCAGTATCCGTACCGCCATGCCGGATTGGGTAAGGACAGGATGGATGATGTGATCAACAGGCCAGCCCGGTATAAGTCGTCCGGTTCATGTGGCCGTGTTTGCCCACCATTGGTTTTTTCGAGCCTAAAAATGCAATAATTCAAAACCCCACCCCGATCAAGCTTAATTCAAGCTTAAAAAATCAAGGCATAATAATCAAAATCAAAAAAAATAACAATAATAATGAGAATTACTATCATTTTATAAATGAGACAATCTCCCGGAAGACAAAAAGTTATTGTTCTTTTGCTCGGGTACATCATGCCTGTCAAGCGGGAGATTATTGAGGTTCGGGCAGCCCGATACCCGTATCTGTTTCGGTGAGTTCTACAATTTCGCAGTGTAATAGCAGATGTCTGGAAGGAAAATAAAACTGATAGGCCAAGGCATAGCTGTTAAAACGTGCCAGCCGCTTCGATTCGGTAGACCAAAAATAGGCGGTCATCCCCCCTTCCTGGCGCCTGTTTAAAAAATACAGTGTGCCCCGGTGCCGGGAGATGATCATAAATTCTTGCATAGCGGTATCCATCAGTTTAATAGATCGCAGCATCAGTTGCCTTGACTGCTGCCAATAACGGATTCAGCATGGCTTGAGCGATTTCGGCTGCCCGGGTTTCTGCCTGGGCTGTTATGGCAGCCACCAGCTCTGCATGGATATCCTGATCCGGATCAGGCAAATGCTGATTGGTTACCAGCTCCAAGGTATAGGGATAGCTTGAATTCAGGAAATATTCATAGGTGGCATACAAGGCCTGGTTATGGGTAGCTTTTGCAATGGCCAGATGCAGTTTCTTGTCACCCAGCATAAACTGGGCCGTATCGCTAGCATCAAGCTCTGCTCTGGCCTGCAAGCTGGCCTGAATATCTAGCATATCGGCTGTTTCACGGTTTCGCGCAGCCAGTTTTGCAATTTCAATTTCCAGTACACACCTGACTTCCAGATGATCATATAAATCGGACTGCTGGATCGAATGAATGATACGGGAAAAGTCATGTCTGCTCCGGACAAAGGTTCCAAGCCCTTGCTTGACCTCTAAAATGCCCAGATATTCCAATATCTTAATGGCTTCCCGAATGGTATTACGGCCTACCCCCAGAGCTTGCACCAGCTCAGGTTCAGTCGGGATCTTGTCATTTACTTTCCAAAGCTCGGTCTGGATATTATGACGGACGACTGCAATCACTTCATCGACAAGCGATTTTTTCTGGATAAGTTCGGCCATTAAAATTTCTGCTAGCACTTATAAACATCCAATGATACTATCATCCTATGTTTAAATTTTCAAATGGACGCCCATTCCTTTTCTCCAGGTAAAACTTATGGAATTAAATCAAACCCTTTCCAGTCTGATCAGCGAAATTCAAAAACTTACTCAGGCGATTGAAAAGGTCGCCAATTATCAGGACATCTCGCTCGAGGTGCTGGACCAGGCCATTGCGTTTCGCTGGGAAAGAGAAAACAATAAAGGAAACCTGATCGCCATTCGTAAGCCCCAGCTGATCTCGTTTGACAGTCTGTGCAATATTGACCAGCAGCTTGCAAAAGTAAAACTGAATACCGAAGCTTTTGCCAAAGGGCTATTGGCCAATAATGTGCTGATGACCGGATCGCGCGGCACCGGAAAGTCCTCAATCGTTAAGGCCTGTTTAAATGAATATCACCATCTTGGTTTGCGGGTGATTGAACTGGAAAAAAAGTATCTTGAGGATTTACCCAAAATCATCAACCTGCTCAATGACCGTGACGAGCGTTATATTATCTTCTGTGATGATCTGGCCTTTGAAGCAGGTGATAGCAGTTATGCCACCCTGAAAACCGTTTTAGATGGATCACTGGCGACCAGTTCCAGCAATACCCTGATTTATGCCACTTCAAACCGCAAACACATGGTGGCCGAATACAATAAAGACAATACCGAAATCAACCAGAGTGACAATGGTGAATTACGTCCGGGTGATAGTCTGGAGCAAAAGATTTCTCTGGCTGACCGGTTTGGCCTGCAAGTCAATTTCTATGGCTTTAGCCAGCCAGAATACCTGAAAACCGTGCAGTTCTGGTTAAATCAATATCAATGGCAACAGCAGGAAGACTGGGATCATATCCAGTTAAAAGCGATTCAGTATGCGACCCAGCAAGGTAACCGTTCTGGTCGAATTGCCAATCAATTTGCAAAAATGGTGGTGGGTCAGGAAATGTTGAACACACAACAGCACATCTGACCCATCATTGCTGGCCCCCGCCTGAGCCTGATCGCTCAGGTGGGCGGGTGCCATTAGAACGTATGGGTGTAGGTGGTCATGATCCGGTTTTCAACAAAATCTGTTCCAGGATTGTTGCCTGCACCATATTTAATATCAGCACGAATATGGCGCCATTCAAAGCCGAGCCCCTTGAGTTTTCCTTCGGGGATGCTGTAATTGAGAATGACATTTTTCTCGGTTTCTTTATTGTCCTTAAAACCTTTCCGATAAATCTCGCTACCATTGAGATAACGTAAAGTGAGTTTTAATCCGGGGATACCCTGCTCTTTAAAGTCATAACTATATAAAACATGCCAGGTCAACTCTTTAGCCTTATAAAAGGCCAACGCAGACCAGCTCTGTAAATAGGCTTGGGGCACATAACCGTTTAACAAGGGAATATTGTCCTCGCCCATCTGCTTCTGGATACCGGTCAAAATGGTATGCGCGCCATTCTGGACACTGGCTTGCAGCCCAACCGACTGGCTATCAATATCACCAAAATAGGCATCGCCATCTTGTTTATAGTTAAAATAGCGGGCATCCACTTTTAACTTGCTGTTTTTAACCTGCTCTGTATAGGCAGCATTGACATAATGTTGTTGGTAAATATCTTCAAGCTGGCCAAACCAGTAAGCCCCGGATAAGTTCGGCGTGAAATTATAGTCCAGACCTAGAAAATTGAGTCCATCACTTCTTTTCGCTGGATCTGTCGAGTTACCTAAGGTGAATTTGCGATACTCGTCATCATCGCGGGCATTGATGTGGGTAAAACGCCCTGCCGAGACGGTTAAATTCTTGATCTCTTTGCTTTGCAGCATGGCGCCGGCATAGGTGGTGACCAGTTGTCGTGAGTCATCGATAAATAAAACAGGTGTTTTTGGAAAAAGCTCCCCTACTTTCAGTTCGGTATTGTGATATTTAAGTTTGAGTGTTGCACCCGATTTTAAGTAATCACGTTCCTGTCGTCGTTCATGCTGATCATATTTAAATACCGTATCCAGGCGTTCATCATAACGGTCATTTAAACGCAGCGCATATTGAAAGCCTACATCCAGACCGACCTGTATCGGTGTATCGGTATAGCCGGATTCAAAGCGGCCAGTCATTGCCTGAGACCAGCTCCCCAAGTCTTGATTGGTACCTTCAAAATCCCGCTCTATATAGAAATTACGTAAATAGATACTGTTTTGACTGTCTTGGAAAAAGCCGGCAAAGGCAACATCACTACTGAAACAGCCCAAAAGCGTATAAAGTGCCAAGCGCCGTGTTTTATACAGCGTGTTCGGTTTTAACATGGGAAATCCTTTCCTGAATGTTTGAAATTCTTATTCATTTACGGTTTGAACAAATACCGCACTCGCCATCTCGACCATATTTTTGTCAATTTTAAAAACTAAATAATTTCAGTTAGATATATTTGGTCAAAATATGCATCAGGCTTAATTATTTTAATTATTAATGTAATTTTCCATAGATATTGAAGTATATTGTCATACCTTTTAAGTGCAGGGTTCGGCCCATACCCAAAGCGACCAGGCAGGCCACTTCAGCATAGCAGGCGCCTCCTTCGGAGCCTAATCCCCATCAGGCAGTACCGGAATCCCTTCTTCTTCAAATACTTGTTTAATACACTCCAGAATCTGCGGCAGATACGGACTCTGATCCATATTGCGTACCGCCAGTGAAATCGGGGTATAAGCCTCCAGATCCAGAATCGGAATATAGACCAGATTTTTCATGCCAATGTCACTGGCACTTTCCGGAACCAGACAAATTCCCTCACCGGATGACACCAGCCCAAGGGCCATGTGAATTTCCCGCACTTCGAGCATCTGCTTGGGTACCAGCCCCAGATCGGTAAACAGCGACTGGATCAGGGTAGAAAAATTTGGTTTTTGTGTAGCGGGATACGAAAAAATCGGTTCATCAATAAGCTGGGACAAATAAATACCCTGTTCAGCAAAACGGGTTAAATGATGATGCTTATGCACCGCTAGCTTCAGCCTTTCTTTACGTAACAAGATCCGTTTGATGGCAGGATCACTAATCCTGAGGCGTCCAAAGCCCAGATCAATTTTACCGAGCTTCAAGGCCTCAATCTGGTCTTTGGTGCCATGCTCAATCAGCTCGACCTGAATATCAGGATGGTTTTGGCGAAATAAATAGATGACCTGAGGTAATAGCGCATACAGTAAGGAACTGACATAACCGATACGCACGATCTTGTTTACTGTACTAATCCGTTTTGCCATAGAGGCGGCCTGAGCGGTATGCATCAGAATCTGCACCGCATGCTGATAAAAGAACTGCCCTGCCTCAGTAGTTCGTACCGGGCGGGAGCCACGTTCAAATAACAAAATGCCCAGTTCTTCTTCCAGTTTTTGAATCTGGCGGCTCAAAGGTGGCTGCGCAATACATAACTTTTCTGCCGCTTTGGTGATGCTCTGTTCCTCGACCACCGTCACGAAATAACGAAGATGCCTTAATTCCATTTAATATACCTTTTAAGTATCTAAAAATACCATATTTAGCCTATTTATAAATATTACATTAATTTAAGGTATATAAATAGGTAAAGATGTCAGAAACATAAAAGATGTATAAATCTATAGAAAGCTTGCTTGTCGAGATTCCAACCATTCGCCCACATAAAATGGCGGTTGCAACCATGCAGACCCAGACTCTGGTACTGGTAAAAATCACCACAGCAGATGGTTTGACGGGTTGGGGAGAAGCTACAACCATTGGAGGCCTGGGTTATGGCGAAGAAAGTCCTGAAAGTATAAAAGCCAATATTGAGCATTACTTTTCGCCATTGTTAAAAAATCAGGCACGCTCTAATGTGGCTCAAACCTTGCAAATGATCCAGCAACATATCAATGGCAACCGTTTTGCCAAATGCGCCGTACAAACAGCCTTGCTGGACATTCAGGCACAACGTCTGGGTATACCCGTCAGTGAGTTATTGGGAGGACGCTTACGTAATAGCCTGCCCGTACTCTGGGTACTTGCTTCAGGGGATACCGACAAAGATATTGCCGAAGCCAGAAAAATGATTGAACTAAAACGCCATAATGTGTTCAAGCTAAAAATCGGTTCACGTCCGCTTGAACAGGATGTGGAACATGTGCTGGCCATTAAAAAGGCGCTAGGTCCGGAGATTTCAATCCGTGTCGATGTCAATCGTGCCTGGTCTGAGCTCAAGGCGATTAAAGGCATTCAAATGCTTCAGGATGGCGGTGTTGATCTGATTGAACAGCCTTGTGCGATTCATCATCTTGAAGCCATGCAACGCCTTACCCGCAGGTTTGATATTGCCATTATGGCAGATGAATCTTTAACAGGCCCTCAAAGTGCTTATCAACTGGCAAAAGCCCATGCAGCCTCTGTGTTTGCCGTCAAGATTGCCCAATCTGGCGGGCTGATCGAAGCCTGTGAGGTCGCAAAAATTGCTCATCTGGCAGGGATCGACCTGTATGGCGGCACCATGCTGGAAGGCCCGGTAGGCACTATTGCTTCTGCACATGCGTTCTCGACTTTTAATGATCTGGCAGCAGGCACAGAACTGTTTGGCCCGCTGTTGCTGACAGAACAGATTCTAAAGTCACCACTTCAATATGACAATTTCGCACTCCAGATTCCAACAGGTCCGGGCCTCGGCATTGAACTGGATGAAGACAAAATCGATAACCTGCGTCGTCAATAATTCAAGGAGTTGACATGCTTTTCCAAGTACGAATGGATGTAAACATCCCGCTGGACATGCCAGCTGAACAAGCCAGTCAAATTAAAGCTACGGAAAAGGCTTATTCACAAGATTTACAACGTCAGGGCAAATGGCGTCATATCTGGCGCATTACTGGCCAATACGCCAACATCAGTATCTTTGATGTAGAGAGTAATGAGGAATTACACAATATTTTGCAGGGTCTGCCTTTATATCCCTACATGAAGATCGAAGTGACTGCATTAAACCGTCACCCTTCTGCCATTCGTGAAGATGACAGCGAATAGGTTTTAACAGCCTGCATACAGCAAAATTGAAACAAGGAAAGTGGCGAGCTATAAAGACAGCAAGACCGCAAGCCACCCAAAATAATCATACGTCAGGAGAATATGTATGAACCGTCAGGAAATTGATGCTCTGGTCAAAAAAATGAATGTGGATACCGCGACAGGTGACGTCAATCCACGTGTACAACAGATTGTAGTTCGCCTGCTGGGTGATCTTTTTCAGGCGATTGAAGATCTGGACATCACGCAAAGTGAGCTATGGAAAGGACTTGAATATTTTACCGATGCAGGTCAGGCCAATGAACTGGGCTTATTGGCAGCAGGTCTGGGTCTTGAACATTATCTGGATTTGCGTGCCGATGAAGCCGATGCCAAAGCAGGCATTACCGGGGGGACACCAAGAACCATTGAAGGACCACTCTATGTGGCAGGTGCGCCTGAATCTGTCGGTTTTGCCCGTATGGATGATGGCTCTGAATCAGACAAAGTCGATACCTTATTTATTGAAGGAACCGTGACTGATTCTGAAGGCAATATTATCGAAGGCGCTAAAGTCGAAATCTGGCATGCTAATAGCCTGGGTAACTATTCATTCTTTGATAAGTCACAATCAGACTTTAACTTGCGCCGCACCATTTTGTCTGATGCCAATGGGCACTATGTCGCACAAACCACGATGCCCGTAGGCTACGGCTGCCCACCAGAAGGCACCACACAAGCGTTATTAAATCAGTTAGGCCGGCATGGTAACCGCCCTTCTCATGTGCACTATTTTGTGTCTGCACCGGGTTACCGCAAGTTAACCACACAGTTCAATATCGAAGGCGATCAATACCTGTGGGATGACTTCGCATTTGCAACACGTGAAGGCCTCATCGCAACTGCGGTAGACGTAATTGATGAAGCCGAAATTGCCCGTCGTGGTGTGAATAAACCATTCAAACACATTACCTTTAATGTGGAACTGGTGAAGGAACATGCTGACGCACCAAGTACCGAAGTTGACCGTCGTCGCGTGGGTGCTTAATTCTCTAAAAAATGACTGTGAGCTATGGATTAGCTCACGGTTTTTAAATTTCTATGCATATCCGTTTATAGCGAAACCGGCATGTATAGACATTTAAAAACATGGATAAAAGGTTGGCCTTATGATTGATAAAAGTACGCTCTCATTGACCGGGGCACTGGCACAGATCAAGGATGGCGCAACCATCATGATCGGCGGCTTTGGCACCGCAGGACAACCCGCTGAACTGATTGATGGACTGATCGGGCTGGGGGTCAAGGATCTGGTGATCGTCAATAATAATGCAGGCAATGGCGATTACGGTCTGGCCAAACTGCTCAAAACCGGAGCAGTTCGTAAAATCATCTGTTCCTTCCCGCGTCAGTCCGATTCATGGGTGTTCGATGAACTGTACCGTGCCGGCAAGATCGAACTGGAACTGGTGCCGCAAGGCAATCTGGCTTGCCGTATTCAGGCTGCAGGCATGGGCCTGGGTGCCGTATTTACCCCAACTGGCTTTGGTACTCTGTTGGCTGAAGGCAAAGAAGTCCGTCATATCGATGGCAAAGACTATGTACTGGAATATCCGATCAAGGCCGATTTTGCCCTGATCAAAGCACACAAAGGCGATCGCTGGGGCAATCTGGTCTATAACAAATCTGCCCGTAACTTCGGCCCGATCATGGCGATGGCTGCAGAGGTCACCATTGCCCAGGTGGCGCAAGTGGTTGAACTGGGGCAGCTTGATCCTGAACATATCATTACCCCGGGGATTTTTGTCCAGCATGTCGTAGCGGTAGAGACTGCAACAGGTACAGGAGCATCAGCATGAGCTATCAAAAACTAAGCCGTGACCAGATCGCTGAACGTGTGGCACAAGATATTCCCGATGGAGCCTATGTCAATTTAGGCATTGGTCTGCCTACCAAGATTTCAAACTATCTTCCAGCCGATAAAGATGTATTCCTGCATTCGGAAAATGGCTTGCTGGCATTCGGGCCACCGCCTGCCAAAGGTGAAGAAGACCCTGAACTGATCAATGCAGGTAAGGAATATGTGACCATGCTGACCGGTGGCAGCTTTTTTCATCATGGTGATTCCTTTGCCATGATGCGTGGCGGGCATCTGGATATTGCGGTACTCGGTGCCTTTCAGGTGGCAGCCAATGGCGATCTGGCCAACTGGCATACCGGAGCCGCGGATGCGATCCCTGCGGTGGGCGGGGCAATGGACCTTGCGGTCGGTGCCAAGAAAGTATTTATCACCACTGATCACACTACCAAGCAAGGTGAACCGAAGATTGTTGAAGCACTGACTTATCCAGCTACCGGCTTAAAGTGTGTTGACCGTATTTATACCGACCTGTGTGTGATTGATGTGACCCCTGACGGTTTAAAAGTGATTGAGAAAGTGGATGGGCTGAGCTTTGCGGAGTTGCAGGCGTTGACGGGTGCGAAACTGATTGATGCGACGCAAGGATAATGTTTACACAGCCAATAATTACGGGTTAAAGCAAAGGCTTTTTGTATAAGCATTGCCTTACTTTTTAAGGATAAAAAGTAACAAAAATCCTTTGTTAGACTGATGGTATATCCATATACCACAGTCTAACGGGCGGCATCCATGCCGCCGCCGCGAAATGCTTATGGGAAAGCCTCAGATCGAGATTTTCACATAGTCGAATATAAATTGAGAGTTGCTATCGTGATTGGCGACAAGGATGTCGCCCTGTTACTCAGCACAACAAGGAAGTTGTGTCTGAGTAACAAAGGTTTTTGGTCACTTTTTTAAAAAAGTGACAAGAATGAGCTACTGGTATTTGATTTAAGACGATAAGACTCCGTCGTGTTCACTCATAACTGAGTAATGACAACCAACTATCGATAAATGCTCAAAAAGACTTTAACGATATGGCAGTGCTCACAACAGATTTAGAAATGGAAATGTAAGACTATGAAAAACGCTTATATCATCGATGCCATCCGTACCCCATTTGGTCGCTATGCAGGCGGTCTTGCCCCTGTACGTGCTGATGACCTCGGAGCTATTCCAATTCAGGCCCTGATGCAGCGTAACCCGAGTGTCGATTGGCAACAGGTGGATGATGTGATCTATGGCTGTGCCAACCAAGCCGGTGAAGACAACCGTAATGTGGGTCGTATGTCAGCGCTATTGGCAGGTTTGCCGTATCAGGTGCCAGCCACCACAGTAAACCGTTTATGTGGTTCATCACTGGATGCCATTGCCATGGCTGCCCGTGCCATTAAAGCCAATGAAGCCGACCTGATTATTGCCGGCGGTGTCGAAAGCATGAGCCGTGCGCCTTATGTGATGGGTAAATCCGACAGCGCCTTTGGCCGTAGTCAAAAAATTGAAGACACCACCATGGGCTGGCGTTTTATCAATCCAAAGCTCAAAGAAATGTATGGCGTCGACACCATGCCACAAACCGCAGAAAACGTGGCGGAACAGTTCAACATCAACCGTGCCGATCAGGACCAGTTTGCGCTGAACAGCCAACAACGTACTGCAACCGCACAAGCCAAAGGTTTCTTTACTCGTGAAATCATCCCGGTGACGATTCCACAGCGTAAGGGCGATGCTCTTGTGGTGGATCGTGATGAGCATCCACGTGCATCGACCACTTTGGAAGCATTAACCAAACTCAAAGGTGTGGTCAAAGCCGAGGGTACCGTGACCGCAGGTAATGCTTCTGGAATTAATGATGGTGCTGCTGCCTTATTGATTGCTTCGGATCACGCTATAGAAAAATACCAACTCAAGCCACGTGCCAAAATCATTGCAGCCATGACAGTTGGGGTTGAACCACGGATTATGGGCTTTGCGCCAGCACCTGCGATCAAGAAACTGCTGAAACAGGCCAATCTTACATTAGAACAAATGGATGTGATTGAGTTAAATGAAGCTTTTGCGGCACAGGCTTTGGCAGTCACCCGTGATTTGGGTTTGGCAGATGATGATGCACGGGTTAATCCGAATGGCGGTGCAATTGCTTTGGGTCATCCTTTAGGCGCCTCTGGTGCGCGTCTGGTCACCACCGCCTTGAATCAGCTTGAACAGATCAAGGGACAGTATGCCTTATGTTCGATGTGTATTGGTGTCGGTCAAGGGATTGCCTTGATTATTCAACGTGTTGAGTGAGGTCTGTCATGAGCCAGTTATACGCCAGCTTATTTTATCAGCCTGATGTCACAGCCATTTTTAGCGATCAAGCTTTATTGGGCTATATGGTGCAGGCCGAAGTGGCTTTAGCCAAAGCTCAGGCACAGGTCAACGTCATTCCTGCTTCAGCGGCAACGATGATTGAACAGGTGGGGCAAAATGCGGTAGCGCACATCGAACTGGAGGCGTTGGCTACAACAGCAGGGCTGGCAGGTAATATTGCGATTCCATTGGTCAAGCAATTCACTACCTTGGTCAAACAGCAGAATGAAGAAGCATCCCGCTATGTGCATTGGGGTGCAACCAGTCAGGATATTATTGATACAGCAACGATTTTACAGTGTCGGGATGCCTTGGCATTGATCGAAAAGCAACTGCAACAGGCCTATCAAATTTGCTTAAAGCAAGCGCAGCAATATCGCGATCAGGTCATGATTGGACGTACCTGGTTACAGCAGGCTTTGCCGATTACTTTAGGTCATAAATTTGCCCGTTGGGCCGCTGCCTTGAAACGTGATCTTGATCGTCTACAGCCCATGAAAGGTCGCGTATTGACTGCACAACTCGGTGGTGCCGTCGGTTCACTGGCATCTTTACAGGATCAAGGCTCTGCGGTGGTTGCCGCTTTTGCAGCACAACTCAATTTAACAGCGCCTGAATGTACATGGCATGGTGAGCGCGACCGTATGGTTGAGCTTGCCAGTATGCTTGCCTTGATTGTAGGGAATGTTGGCAAGATGGCAAAAGACTGGTCATTGCTGATGCAAACTGAAATTGCAGAAGTTTTTGAACCGGCGGCAAAAGGGCGTGGTGGTTCATCGACCATGCCGCATAAGCGTAATCCGGTGGCAGCAGCTTCAATTCTTGCCGCAGCCAATCGTGTGCCGGCCTTAATGGCAAGTGTCTTTCAAAGCATGGTGCAAGAGCATGAACGGGCTTTAGGAGCTTGGCATGCAGAATGGCTGGCAATTCCGGAAATTTTCCAGTTATGTGCAGGTGCTTTGGAGCGAAGCAGTGAAGTACTTGAACACATGCAGGTGAATGCAGATGCGATGCAACATAATCTTGAATGTACACATGGCCTGATCATGGCAGAGGCGGTGATGATGGCGCTGGCTCCAAAGCTTGGCCGTTTGAACGCACATCATCTGGTTGAACAGGCTTGCCAGCAAGCTGTTGCCCAACAGCAGCATTTAAAAACCGTGTTAGCAGACATGGAACAAGTGCAGGCCCATTTTGATGATCAGGCATTAGATGAGTTGTTCAACCCAGCATCTTACCTAGGCAATATTCAGGCACAAATCGATGCAGTCCTACATGCACAACAAGGAGAGTAAGCACATGATCATGCATATCAATAATCGTCAGGGACATCCGCTGGCTGTTCAGGTTCAAGGGTGCAAAGATGCTCCGGTGATCATGTTCTCTAACTCTTTGGGAACTGATCATGGGATGTGGCAGGCGCAAGTAGCAGCCTTGACTGAGCATTATCAGGTCATCACCTATGACACACGTGGACATGGGACCAGTAGCGTGATTGCCGATACCACTTTGCAAAATCTGGCCGAAGATGTAGTCGATATACTTGATGCCTTGGCGATTGAGAAAGTACATTTCTGTGGCATTTCAATGGGCGGAATTACAGCTTTGGCTTTGGCCAGCGACCATGCACAACGCTTTCACAGCATTACGGTTGCAAATTCGGCAGCAAAAGTTGGCCATACCGAGGCATGGAATAGCCGTGCCGATAGTGTCGAGCAAAACGGTTTGGCAGAGCTTGTAAAAACCACGCATACCCGCTGGTTTAGTGAGCATTTTGATTATGCGCATGACATTCTGGCGCAAAAAACCATTCAGAGTCTGGCGGTGACGCCTGCACAGGGGTATGCCAATGCATGCCGTGCCCTAGCTAATGCTGATGTTCGGGCGCAACTTGGTCAGATTCAACTACCCACTTTAATTATCGCAGGGCAATACGACCCCATCACCACGATCGAGGATGCAGAGTTTATGCATCAGCACATTGCAAACAGTCAGCTTGCGATTTTGCTGGCTTCACACTTATCGAATATCGAGCAACCACAGGTATTTACTCAGGAACTGACAAAGTTTATCCAAAGAATATAAACACTTAGGTTGGTTAAAAGGATTTCGCCTCAAGGAGACTATTATGGCGTTTCAGGATTACGCTGCAAAAAATAACAGCATGGATGCGCAGGAACTGATCGATAATGCACCGATTAGCAAGTATCAATGGATGATTGCAATTATATGTTTTTTAATTGTTTTTTTTGATGGTGTCGATACTGCTGCAATGGGTTTTATTGCACCGGCCCTCACACAGGACTGGGGCATTGACCGTTCCCAGTTAGGACCGGTGATGAGTGCTGCGTTAGGCGGCATGATTATCGGTGCGCTGGTATCCGGTCCGGCTGCTGACCGTTTTGGTCGCAAGATTGTTTTGACTGTGGCCATGCTGATTTTTGGTGGCTTTACCTTTGCTTCTGCCTATGCATCAGGTCTGGATCAATTGGTGGTATTGCGCTTTTTAACAGGCATTGGTCTGGGTGCAGCCATGCCGAATGCCACAACCTTGTTTTCGGAATATTGCCCGAAACGCGTACGTTCAATCCTTGTGGTGTGTATGTTCTGCGGTTTTAACCTGGGCATGGCGATTGGTGGCTTTATCAGTAGCTGGCTTATTCCTGCTTTTGGCTGGCACAGCCTATTCCTGTTTGGCGGAATTATTCCTTTGATATTGATGCTTCTGGTGATTGTATTTTTGCCGGAGTCTTATCGCTTCCTGATTGTAAAAAATAAGAGCCCTGAAAAGGTACGTAAAATTTTAAACCATATTGCGCCTTCACAAGTCCAGGGTATTAGCCAGTTTCATATTCCAGAAGAAGAATCCAATGTTGCGCCAAAGGGCAACGTATTCAAGATGTTGTTTTCCAGACAATATGCCAAAGGTACGGTTTTATTGTGGCTCACCTATTTCATGGGGCTGGTCATTATTTATCTGTTGACCAGTTGGTTACCAACCTTGATGCGTGAGACCGGTGCGAGCATGGAACGTGCGGCATTTATCGGCGGGTTATTCCAGTTTGGCGGTGTACTCAGTGCATTGGTGATTGGCTGGGCAATGGACAAATTCAATCCCAACCGGGTATTGGCCGTGTTCTATGTCGTTGCAGGCCTGTTTGCTGTTGCTGTAGGACAAAGCCTGAATAGCCCGACCTTACTGGCGATTATGGTGCTTTGTGCTGGTGTTGCCATCAATGGTGCCCAGTCTTCGATGCCTGCATTAAGTGCCCGTTTCTACCCAACCCAGTGCCGCGCAACCGGAATTGCATGGATGATGGGGATTGGACGTTTTGGTGCGGTATTTGGTGCGTGGATCGGGGCGATCCTGCTTGGAAATAACTGGTCATTTACCGCCATTCTGAGCCTGCTAATGATTCCTGCTGCCGCAGCCGCAGTCGCCATTTTTGTTAAATCTGTTGTTGCCCATACCGATGCAACCTAATCGAGGAAAAAGTCAATGAATGATGAGCAGCGTTATCAACAAGGACTGAAAGTCCGTACTGAAGTACTGGGCGAACAACATGTCGGACGTTCTTTACAGAACCTGAATGATTTCAATCAGGACTTCCAGAACTTTATTAGTCGCTTCGCCTGGGGGGAAGTGTGGTCACGTGAAGGTTTACCACGCCATACCCGCAGTCTGGTCACGATTGCCATCTTATTGGCTTTAGGGCGAGAAGACGAACTGAGAATGCATTTACGTGCCTGCTTCAATAACGGTGTGACTAAAGATGAATTAAAGGAACTGATTTTACATAGTTCTTTATATGCCGGTTTGCCAGCAGCAAATGCGGCAATGCATATGGCCGAAGAGGTCTTTAAGGAACTTGGCATTGACGTACAGCCTGTTACGGCACAACCACAGGATTAAGGAGACAGGCATGTTAAAGCATACATTAGGTGCATACCCACAACGAAACACCGATGATCATCCGCCAGCATATACACCTGGCTATAAGACCAGTGTATTACGCTCGCCAAAGAATGCATTGATTTCAATTAACCAAACCTTGACAGAAGTCACTGCACCACATTTTTCACCAGATATTTTTGGCCCCAAAGATAATGACCTGATCCTGAACTATGCCAAAGATGGGCTACCGATTGGGGAACGTATTATTGTGCATGGTTATGTACGTGATCAGTTTGGGCGTCCTGTGAAAAATGCCTTGCTGGAAGTATGGCAAGCCAATGCATCGGGTCGTTATCGTCATCCCAATGACAAGTTTATTGGTGCGATGGACCCCAACTTTGGTGGCTGTGGCCGGACCTTAACTGACGAAAATGGTTTCTATATTTTCCGTACCATCAAGCCGGGGCCATATCCATGGCGTAACCGGATTAATGAATGGCGCCCGGCGCATATCCATTTTTCCCTGATTGCAGATGGTTGGGCGCAACGTCTGATTTCGCAGTTTTATTTTGAAGGCGATACCTTGATTGATACTTGCCCGATTTTAAAAACCATTCCGTCTGAAGATCAGCGTCGTGCCTTGATCGCACTGGAAGATAAAAACAATTTTATTGAAGCAGATAGCCGTTGTTACCGCTTTGATATTCATCTGCGTGGTCGTCGTGCGACTTATTTTGAAAATGATTTGACATAAGGGAGACCTACGATGAATGCATGGAATTTTCAGGAATTGAAAGAGACCCCATCACAAACCGGTGGCCCTTATGTGCATATCGGTTTATTGCCACAACAGGCCAATATTGAAGTATTTGAGCATAACTTCGATAACCGGTTAGTCAATGAGCAGACACAAGGGCAACGGATTCGTCTGGAAGGTCAGGTGTTTGACGGCCTCGGTTTGCCATTAAGAGATGTGTTACTGGAGATCTGGCAGGCAGATGCCAATGGGGTTTATCCAAGTCAGGCCGATACTCAAGGCAAAACTGCCGACCCGCATTTTCAGGGATGGGGGCGTACAGGAGCCAATTTTGAAACAGGCTTCTGGAGTTTTCATACCATAAAACCGGGCGCTGTTGCCGGCCGTAAAGGCTCGATTCAGGCACCACATATTGCAGTCGCAGTTTTTGCTCGCGGCATTAATATCGGTTTGCACACCCGTATCTATTTTGATGATGAGGTGGATGCCAACGCCAATGATCCCGTGTTAAACAGCATTGAGTGGGCCGTACGTCGTCAGACATTAATCGCCAAACGCAGTGAGGTGGATGGTGAAGTGGTCTATCGCTTTGATATTCGTATTCAAGGTGATGATGAAACCGTGTTCTTTGATATTTAGTATAAGTAATAATCTTGGAAACATTGGATACGAGAAAATGTCATCTGCAACCTGAGCGAAGATAAACAAAGCAACGCTTTGTCTGAGCGCAAGACGAGTAGCTATGCTACGAATGTGGTATCAGCACGATATTGTTTCTGCGATAGAAAGGATCGTTGAAAGAATAAAACAGGTTTTGCAGATGACGATGCCTTTGCTTACTTTGGGCAAAACCAAAGTAAGTCCAGCCGAAGGCTAATCCTATCATTTAAACAAAACTAGATAAGACTCTGCCGAATTAGCAAATCTATTATTAAGGATGATACAGATGAAAATGAAAACACTGGCAGCAGTAATGTTGCTTGTTAGCCCCTTATTGATGGTTCACACAGCACAAGCGCAAGATCATCAGCAAAAGCAGGTTGAATTATCTGAGCTGGCAAAGCTGCCGGTGAAAACCATTGTGCCCATTACCGCTAAAACCAGAGAGCAGGCCATTGCTCAGGCAAAAGTCATTGCAGCCAATGCGGATGCCGATCTTGCGGAGTTTCGGATTGATTTACTCAATTTTGCCAGTGATCGCAAGCAGGTGATTGCCTTAGGCCATGAGCTCAAACAGATATTAGGCACTAAACCGCTGATCGCTACCATTCGTACCCATAACGAAGGTGGGCAATTAACTATAAGTGATGCCGATTATGGCAAGACCTATCAGGCATATTTACAGCAGCCATTTATGGACATGCTCGATGTAGAAATGTTCCGTGATCAGCAGATTGTGAACGATACCGTGAAACTGGCGCATGCGAAAAAAGTACTGATCGTCATGTCCAATCACGACTTCCAGAAAACGCCACCCGAGTCTGAGATTATCAAGCGTTTACTTAAACAGGATGAGCTAGGCGCCGATATTCTGAAAATTGCAGTGATGCCGCAAAACAAACAAGACGTATTTACCCTCATGAATGCGACCTTGAAAGTCAGTCAACAGTCTAAAAAGCCATTACTCACCATGTCGATGGGCAAACTGGGCACGATTTCCCGCATCGCCACTGCCAACATGGGCGGTAGCTTTAGCTTTGGCATGATTGGTGAAGCATCGGCACCCGGCCAGATTGATGTGACCCAGCTGAAACAGTTTTTAAAAACGGTTCAACCGACACAATAATTTAAAAAGGATGTTTAGACATGAACACAATTTACTTACGTTTAAGTACTTTAGCCATCGCTATGGCAGTTTCGGGTTGGGCAGCAGCAGAAACGTATATTGTTGATCGTTATCAGGATGATACTGATAAGGGTTCTTTGCGCTGGGCAATTGAGCAAGCCAACAGTAAGCCGACAGAAAGCAGCGAGATTCTGATTCAGGCAGTCGGCAAAGCTCCTTATGCCATTAAAGTGAATCGTCCATTACCCGAGATCAAAGCACCTGTAAAAATTATCGGAACGCAATGGGCAAAAACAGGTGAGTTTATTGCAGTCGATGGATCGAATTATATTAAAGGCACAGGAGTTGAAGCTTGCCCAGGAGCGGTTGAAGGACAGTTCGGGACCAATGTCCGGACAACGACCTTACCGGGCATCGTGTTACGTGACATCAATGGCGTAACCATTCAAGGTTTGGAAATCCGCCATTTCTGTATCGGAATTTTATTGAACCGTGCCAGCAATAACCTGATTCAAAATAACCGTATCATGCATAACTATGGCGGTGCAGGGGTAATGCTGACCGGTGATGATGGCAAAGGCAATCCAACAGCAACCACCACCAATAACAATAAAGTGCTGAATAATTATTTTCAGGACAATGGTGATGGTCTTGAACTGACCCGTGGCGCGGCCTTTAACCTTGTGGCCAATAACCATTTTATCTCTACAGCAGCCAATCCTGAACCGTCCCAAGGGATTGAAATCTTGTGGGGCAATGACAATGCCGTCGTCGGCAATAAATTTGAAAATTATTCGGATGGCTTACAGATCAACTGGGGCAAGCGCAACTATATTGCTTATAACGAGCTGACCAATAACTCCAACGGTTTTAACCTGACGGGTGATGGCAACATTTTTGACAGCAATAAGGTACATGGCAATCGGGTGGGCATTGCCATTCGTTCCGAGAAAGATGCAAATGCCCGTATTACTTTGACGAAAAACCAGATCTGGAATAATGGTAAAGCAATCAAACGCTGTGAAGCAGGCGGAAGTTGTGTGCCGAACCAGCGGGTAGGTGCCATTGTATTTGATGTTCCGGGGCTGGAACACGCCCATTATGTTGGTTCACGTGGTCATGGCGTCAAGATTGATCCTGCAAACTTGCAGAAGACCTGCAAGCAGGCCAATGATCAAGGCTGTAATGCTCAACCGAACCAGAATATTCAGGCACCGAAATTAAGCTTGTCCAAAGGGCAAATTGCAGTTGAAGTCAAAGGGCAACCGAACCAGCGTTATCAGGTCGAGTTTTTTGGAAACTCATCGGCAAATTCAAATGAAGCCGAGTTTTATCTAGGTTCGGCGGTTGCTGCCACCAATGCGCAAGGAATGGCGACGCTGACTTGGAAACCAACCGCACAAGTCGCTTCAGTGACAGCAAGTATTACGGATCATCTGGGTGCAACGTCTGAACTCGGTTCAGCGGTGAAACTGAAATAAACGGCAAGGAGGCCGAACATGAATTCGAATGCATTATTGCTCAAGATGAGCTGTCTGGCAGTAGCATTATGTGCTGCCCAATCTGGTTTTGCCGATCAGCTCTGGTCACAGGATCGCCAGTGGCTCCTCGGCGACTGGAATGGTCAGCGCCAGCAACTGGAAAAAGAGGGCTATAAATTTAACCTCAATGTCATGAACCAGACAGCAACCGTGCTGGACGGTCTGGAACATCATCCCACCAAAAATGCCAATCAGGTGGCATTGGGCGCAAACTTTGATTTGGCCAAGATTGCCGGATTACCTAATACCACGGCTGCTTTGACCGTGACCAAACGGGATGGACGTAATATTGCCAGCAATATAGGCATGAACGGTAGTCCAACGGAAATCTATGGGCGCGGTAATATCTGGCGCCTGACGCAAGCATGGATCAAAACAGGATTTCTGGACAATACCTTACAGTTCAAGCTAGGGCGGATGGGAATGTCCGAGGACTTTAATGGTTCACACTGTAATTTTCAGAGCCTGATTTTATGTGGTGGCCAAGTGGGCAAGAGTCAGGGCGATGTCTGGTATAACGGTCCGGTGAGTGGCTGGGCTGCAAATGTGAAATACCAGTTCATGCCCGAATGGACCTTTGGTGTGGGCGTTTATGAAAATAATCCCGAAAATACTGAAGTGAAGGACAATGCCAATTTCAACCTGTCTACGGATCGGGCCAAAGGAGTCCTGATTCCTGTCGAATTGGCCTGGAAAACCAACAAATTAAACGGCTTGGCGGGCGAGTATAAAGTTGGCGGTTTCTGGAGCAGCCATGATTATGACCGGGTTGATGCACAAGCAGGACAAGATCCAAAGTCGGCCATCTGGCTCAATACCCAGCAACAGTTGAGCAGCAATGCCACAGATCCGAAGGGTGGTTTATATGGCGCCGTGAATCTGGTCTGGAACAATGACAAAACCGCCAATATTTCCGATACCCAGCAAATTGCGCTCTGGTACAAGGGAGCCTTGCCATCACGACCAGCCGACCAGATCGGTTTCGGGGTGGGACGCTATAAATTTAATGACCAGAACCCTGCCAACCATGATCGTGATGATGAGATAAATGCTGAACTGAACTATGTTTATCAATATTCCCCGGCAGTCATGTTACGCCCCAATATCCAGTACGTTTATCAGCCAAAAGGCAATTCGTCTCGGGATAATGTCTGGGTTGCGGGTGTTTCGGTTGGGCTGAATTTCTAATACAGGAGTATGACGTATGTCTGAATCTACAAGCTCGCATACCATACTGAAAATATGGTGTTTTATTTTGGGGCTGGTTTTATTGCTGACCGGACTGTTTTTTACAGTGGGTGGGGTAAAACTGGCGACCTTGGGCGGATCATGGTATTTCGTGATTTCGGGTGTGCTTACACTGGTCTCAGCGTTGTTTATTTTCAGGAAAAAAGCGCTCGGTGTATGGTTATTTACCCTGGTATTTGCCGGAACGCTGCTTTGGTCCGTATTTGATGCTGGCTGGGAATTCTGGCCTTTATTTTCAAGGCTGATGTTTCCAGCAGGTTTATTTGCTGCATTAATGTTTACCCTGCCTGCCATACGCCGTTACCAGTTTCAGCCGAGTGCTGACCTGCCGGCTTATGGTCTGGGGATACTGACAGTCATCGGTATGGTGATTGGTCTTTACCAGATGTTCCAGCCACATCCAACCGTCACTGCGTCGGGACAGGCATTACCGCTAATCCCGGTAAAAACCGATATGAAGCAGACTAACTGGCAGCATTATGGCCAGGATGCAGGAGGCAGCCGTTTTGCGGCACTGGACCAGATTACACGTGATAATGTGCACCAGCTGAAAGAAGTCTGGCGTTTCCGAACCGGTGATTTCACTACAGGTTCAGGCAATGGTGCAGAAGATCAGATGACCCCGTTACAGGTGGGCAACAAGATTTTCCTGTGTACCCCGCATAATAATATTTTCGCTTTGGAAGCAGACTCCGGTAAACAGCTCTGGAAAGCAGAGGTCAATTCCAGGTCAGATGCATGGGAACGTTGCCGTGGCGTGGCTTATTTTGACTCAACGCAAGCACTGGTTCAGCCGACGCTGGCTGGGGCGACACCGGTAAAAGCGGTGGCCACCAATACCTCATGCTTACGTCGTGTCTATACCAATACACCGGATGGCCGTTTGATTGCAGTCAATGCAGATACGGGCGAACGTTGTAAAGACTTTGGCGTAGAAGGCACCGTTGACTTGCTCAAAGGCTTGGGTGAGGGAACCACAGCACCACGTTTTGAGGTGACTTCGGCGCCAACCATTGCAGGTACGGTGATTGTGGTCGGTAGCCGGATAGCCGATAACTTTGCAGCGGATATGCCTGGTGGTGTAATTCGTGCATACGATGTCATTACAGGTGAATTACGTTGGGCCTTTGATCCACGCAATCCTGATCCGAACTATGTATTGAAGGATGGTGAAACCTATAAACGCAGTTCAGCAAACTCATGGGCGGCGATGTCTTATGATCCGCAAACCAACACGGTATTCTTGCCAATGGGAAGCTCATCTGTTGATGTATGGGGTGGCAACCGTCAACCACTGGACCATAAATACAACTCATCCGTACTGGCTTTAGATGCGACCACCGGCAAGGAAAAATGGGTTTACCAAACGGTTCACAATGATCTGTGGGATTTTGATTTGCCTATGCAGCCAAGTCTGGTCGATTTCCCGATGAAAGATGGTAGCAACAAGCCTGCTGTGGTGATTGGTACCAAGTCCGGTCAGTTCTTTGTACTGGATCGTTTAACGGGACAGCCACTCACAAAAGTAGTTGAGCAGCCTGTGAAACCGGCAAATATTCCCGGAGAACAATACAGTCCAACACAGCCACGTTCGGTCGAAATGCCACAGATTGGTAACCAGACACTCACCGAGTCAGATATGTGGGGCGCTACGCCATTTGACCAGCTCATGTGCCGTATCAACTTTAAATCGATGCGTTATGAAGGTTTATTTACTGCACCGGGTACCGATAAATCATTGAGCTTCCCGGGTTCTCTCGGCGGTATGAACTGGGGCAGTATTGCCTTTGATCCAAGCCATCAATATATGTTCGTCAATGACATGCGTTTGGGCTTATGGATTCAGCTGATTGAACAGACGCCGGAAGATCTGGCGCTACAGGCCAATGGCGGTGAAAAAGTGAATACCGGAATGGGCGCTGTACCCATGAAAGGAACGCCTTATAAGGTCAATAAAGACCGTTTCTGGTCGAAGCTGAACATTCCTTGCCAGAAACCGCCGTACGGTACCATGACGGCAATCGATATGAAAACCCGTCAGGTGGCATGGCAAGTACCGATGGGGACAGTAGAAGATACTGGCCCGATGGGAATCAAAATGGGACTGAAAGCGCCGATCGGGATGCCAACCATTGGTGGGCCAATGGCCACACAGGGCGGTCTGGTATTCTTTGCTGCCACTCAGGATTATTACCTGCGCGCACTGGATTCATCCTCAGGCAAGGAGCTTTGGAAAGCACGTTTACCTGTCGGTAGCCAAGGTACACCAATCAGTTATGTGTCACCGAAAACAGGCAAGCAGTATGTGCTGATTACGGCTGGCGGTGCGCGTCAATCACCTGATCATGGTGATTATGTGATTGCCTATAGCCTCAACTAAACTTAAAACCATGCAAATGAAAACGGCAATCTTGGAGGATTGCCGTTTTTTATATCTGTTCTTTATAGGGGATTAGGGTAGAGACGCGGGAAACTTCAATCGATTAAGCTGATTTGTATAGGCTTGTATATACAATTTACCTCAATTCAATATACAATGATTTAGAATATTTAGTATGAGTTTTAGCCAATGTCAAGAGCGACAAAGCAAAACAATCTGGATTTGTCTCTGGAAGAAGATAGTCCTGTTCCTTTGTATTTACGTGTGAAGCAGATGATTTCGCAAAAAATTTATGAGGGCAGCTGGACCGTCAACAAAAAGATTCCTTCAGAAAGTGAACTGGTCAATTTACTGGGCTGTAGCCGGATGACAGTCAACCGTGCCTTGCGTGAACTCACCAGCGAAGGCCTGTTGGTACGTATTCAGGGGGTGGGTTCTTTTGTTGCAGAGGGACAAGGGCGTACGGCCTTATTCCATGTCAATAATATTGCAGAGGAAATTATTGCCCGAAATCATAAACATCGTGCTGAAGTGCTGGTGCTGGAGCAGATTCAGGCCAATGCCGAACAAAGCCTGCTGATGCAGATGCGTGAAGGGCAAAAGCTGTTTCACTCAATCATCGTGCATTATGAAAATGATGTTCCTGTACAGATTGAGGACCGTTTGGTTGATCCGATGCTGATTCCGGATTATCTGGCACAGGATTTCACCGCCATTACCCCTAATGCCTACTTGATGTCAAAAGCACCGGTAACAGAGGGTGAGCACGTGGTCACGGCCATTCTGGCCTCTGCACAAGAGTGTAAATGGCTGAAAATTAACAAGACCGAACCCTGCTTGCTGATTCGTCGCCGGACCTGGTCGAATAAACAGCTGATTTCCAGTGCCCGATTGATCTATCCAGGTAGCCGTTATTATCTGGAAGGTAAATTCACCCAATGATCAGGCATTTAGTCACAACCGATTATAAGCAGATGCTGTGGAAAAATGGTGCAGGTCATACGGTCGAGCTTGCCCGGAGTAACGGTGCCAGTCTGGATACATTTGACTGGCGTATTTCCATGGCCGATGTCAAAAGCTCGGGCGAATTTTCCCGGTTTAATGGTATGCAGCGTATCCTTACGGTATTGCAAGGCCCGGGTATCCGGCTGGATATTGATGACAGTTCTGTGCATCTGAAAACCCTGCAATCTGCCCAGTTCAGTGGCGATAGCCAGACCAGTTGTGCATTGACGGACGGGCCGATACGGGATTTTAATCTGATCTATGATCCCGGACAGTTGCATGCACGTTTGCAATGGTACCTTGAGCCTTCTACCACCGAAATCTTTAGCTCTGCCGATCTGGTTTTTATTTTTAACCACAGCATGGCGCCTCTGGATATTGAGGTTGAGCAGCAGGTTTTTCAGTTAAAACAGCAGGAAAGCCTTAAAATTGAGCATGCTACATTACTGAAAAAGATCGTGATGAAAGCCGGGCATTTAAGGCAGGCTTGTCTGGTTGAACTCACAAAAAAATAGTTTTTTATCAGGTTTTGAAAACACATATGACCTCAGGTTGTATGTGTTTTTTTATTGGCTATAAAAAATAAATCTATTTATTTCATAAGCTTGTAAATTATTTTCATAAAAGGATAGAAAAGCATCTTTTCAATAAAAAAGTTTTGTGTAGTATATGGATGTATATACAAGTTAATACATTGCTATACAGTAAAGGCAGATTAATTTGCTGGTTCAAACTCAAAGGAAGGAGTCCGATTGTGACAACAACGACAACAAAATTTCGTGATGTAGAAATTCGCGCACCGCGTGGTACCGAGCTCAATGCCAAAAGCTGGTTAACAGAAGCGCCACTGCGTATGTTGATGAACAACCTTGACCCTGATGTCGCAGAAAATCCAAAAGAACTGGTGGTTTACGGTGGTATCGGTCGTGCTGCACGTAACTGGGAATGCTTTGACAAGATTGTTGAAACACTTAAACAATTAGAAACCGATGAAACCCTGCTGGTGCAATCGGGTAAGCCAGTAGGTGTATTTAAAACCCATAAGGATGCGCCGCGTGTCTTGATTGCCAACTCCAACCTGGTACCACATTGGGGCAACTGGGAACATTTTAATGAACTGGATGCCAAAGGTTTGGCCATGTATGGCCAGATGACAGCGGGTTCCTGGATCTATATCGGTAGTCAGGGCATTGTACAAGGCACTTATGAAACCTTCGTGGAAGCAGGTCGTCAGCACTATAACGGTGACTTGAAAGGTCGTTGGGTACTGACTGCCGGTTTAGGCGGTATGGGCGGTGCGCAACCTCTGGCTGCAACATTGGCAGGTGCCTGTTCACTCAATATCGAATGCCAGCAAAGCAGTATCGATTTCCGTTTGCGTACTCGTTATGTTGATGAGCAAGCCACTGATCTGGACGATGCCTTGGCGCGTATTAAAAAATATACCGAAGAAGGCAAGGCGGTTTCGATTGCACTGCATGGCAATGCTGCTGAAATTTTACCTGAACTGGTCCGTCGTGGTGTACGTCCGGACATGGTCACTGACCAGACCAGTGCCCACGATCCATTGAACGGTTATTTGCCAATTGGCTGGACATGGGAAGAATACCGTCAGCGCGCCAAGACTGAGCCAGAAGCTGTGGTTAAGGCGGCTAAACAGTCGATGGCGAAACATGTTCAGGCCATGCTGGATTTCCAGAAAATGGGTGTTCCAACCTTTGACTATGGCAACAACATCCGTCAAATGGCACAAGATGAAGGCGTAGAAAATGCCTTTGATTTCCCGGGCTTTGTTCCAGCCTATATCCGTCCGTTGTTCTGCCGCGGTATCGGTCCGTTCCGTTGGGCTGCGCTGTCAGGTGACCCGGAAGATATCTACAAGACAGATGCCAAAGTAAAAGAACTCATTCCAGATGATGAACATTTACATCGCTGGTTAGATATGGCGCGTGAACGTATCAGCTTCCAGGGTCTACCGGCACGTATTTGCTGGGTGGGCTTAGGCTTACGTGCAAAACTGGGCTTGGCATTTAATGAAATGGTGCGTAGTGGCGAGCTTTCAGCACCAATCGTGATTGGTCGTGACCATCTCGATTCCGGTTCAGTCTCTAGTCCGAACCGTGAAACAGAATCAATGAAAGATGGTTCGGATGCTGTATCGGACTGGCCGTTATTGAATGCGTTATTAAATACTGCTGGTGGTGCAACCTGGGTGTCATTGCATCATGGCGGTGGTGTAGGCATGGGCTTCTCGCAACACTCAGGTGTGGTGATCGTCTGCGACGGTACCGATGAAGCAGCGGCTCGTATTGCACGTGTACTGACCAATGACCCGGCAACTGGCGTTATGCGTCATGCCGATGCCGGTTATGACATTGCGATTAACTGTGCCAAAGAGCAAGGCCTGAACTTGCCGATGATCACCCAATAAACAGACAAGGACATTACGATGCTTTTTGCAATTGTGCAAAACGCATCGTAAGCGAACAATAGAGTGCAAAACAGGACGCCAATGATGGAACTTTTAATTCAACCCGGCAAACTTACTCTGGCCGATCTCCGTAAAGCCTATTTCAACCCAATCAAGGTCAAACTGGATGACAGTGCATCGGAGGCAATTAATGCCAGCGTTGCCTGTGTGGAAAAAATTGTCAATGAAGGCAGGACTGCTTACGGCATCAATACCGGCTTTGGTTTACTGGCTTCGACCAAGATTGCACCTGAAGATCTGGAAAAATTACAACGCTCATTGGTGCTTTCCCATGCTGCAGGTGTGGGGGAAGCGCTGGATGATGCCATGGTGCGTCTGATCATGCTGCTTAAGGCCAATAGTCTGGCACGTGGTTTTTCCGGGATTCGCCGTAAAGTGATTGATGCGTTGCTGGCTTTAATTAATGCTGAAGTATATCCGCATATTCCATTAAAAGGCTCTGTCGGGGCATCTGGTGACCTGGCGCCGCTTGCACACATGTCTCTGGTTTTAATTGGCGAAAGCAAGGCACGTTATAAAGGTGAATGGTTGCCGGCAGTTGAAGCATTAAAAATTGCAGGGCTGGAACCGATCTCACTGGCAGCCAAAGAAGGCTTGGCACTGCTAAATGGTACACAGGCATCAACCGCTTATGCATTACGTGGCCTGTTTGAAGCAGAAGACCTGTTTGCCGCAGCAACCGTATGTGGTGGTTTGAGCGTTGAAGCCATGCTGGGTTCGCGTGCGCCATTCGATGCACGTATTCATGAAGTGCGTGGCCAGCGTGGTCAAATTGATGTAGCTGCTGCCTATCGTGACCTGTTGACTGAATCAAGTGAAATTGCACATTCACATGAAGATTGCAGCAAGGTTCAAGACCCGTACTCTCTACGTTGCCAGCCACAGGTGATGGGAGCATGTTTGACCCAGATCCGTCAGGCGGCAGAAGTATTGGAAATCGAAGCAAATGCCGTGTCGGATAACCCGTTGGTATTTGCAGCAGAAGGCGATGTGATTTCGGGGGGTAACTTCCATGCAGAGCCTGTTGCCATGGCAGCAGATAATCTGGCATTGGCGATTGCCGAAATCGGTTCACTGTCTGAACGTCGTATTTCGATGATGATGGACCGTCACATGTCACAGTTGCCGCCGTTCCTGGTTGCCAATGGCGGGGTCAATTCAGGCTTCATGATTGCTCAGGTAACAGCCGCTGCGTTAGCAAGTGACAATAAAGCACTTGCACATCCTGCCAGTGTTGATAGTTTACCGACTTCTGCAAATCAGGAAGACCATGTTTCCATGGCGCCGAATGCCGGGAAACGCTTGTGGTATATGGCTGACAACGTTCGTGGCATCCTTGCAGTGGAATGGCTAGGTGCATGTCAGGGCCTTGATTTCCGTGAAGGATTAAAGAGTTCTCCAAAACTTGAGCGTGCGCGTAAAGTGTTGCGTGACCAAGTGCCTTACTACAGTGAAGATCGTTTCTTTGCACCCGATATCGAGCAAGCCAGCGAATTGCTCGCAAGTGGTTGCCTGAACGAACTTATCCTTCCAAAGCTATTACCAAGTCTGTCTGAAGTGTGATCAATAAATCGGTCACATGGAGTGGCCGAATCTAACTAAATTTCCTCAAGGATTGGAGATTATAATGTCACAACACGCCACATTACAGCGGGGACTCAATACCCGCCATATCCGTTTCCTGGCATTGGGTTCAGCCATCGGGACAGGCCTTTTTTATGGTTCGGCCACTGCGATCAAAATGGCAGGTCCATCCGTATTGCTTGCCTATATTGTTGCAGGGATTGCAATTTATATCGTGATGCGTGCACTCGGCGAAATGGCCGTACACAATCCGGTATCAGGCTCGTTTAGCCATTATGCCTCCCAATATATTGGCCCGCTTGCAGGTTTTACCACAGGCTGGACCTATGTTTTTGAAATGATCATTGTTGCGCTTGCCGATGTCACGGCATTCGGAATTTATATGGGATTCTGGTATCCCGATGTACCGAGATGGATCTGGATCTTGTCCCTGATCATGTTCTTGGGTGCAATCAACCTGATTCATGTGAAAGTGTTTGGCGAGCTTGAGTTCTGGCTCTCCATCGTCAAGGTCTCGGCCATTGTGGCCATGATTTTGGGTGGTTTTGGCCTGATGTTTTATGGCTTTCATGCTGATCATAGTAGCTTTACGACGGGCATTCAAAACTTGTGGATTCATGACGGCTTTATGCCAAATGGCATTTCCGGCCTGATTGCATGTTTGTCTGTGGTGGTATTTGCTTTTGGCGGGATTGAAATTATCGGTCTGACCGCAGGCGAGTCAAAAGATCCTAAAACCTCGATTCCACGCGCCATCAATGCCGTGCCGGTCCGTATCCTGCTGTTCTATGTATTGACAATCTTTGTTCTGATGTCGATTTTTCCATGGAACCAGATTGGCAGTCAGGGCAGTCCATTTGTACAGATTTTTGAAAGTCTGGGAATTAAGTCTGCCGCAACGATCCTGAATATTGTTGTGGTCACTGCCGCAGTTTCTGCGATCAATAGTGATGTATTTGGTGCCGGTCGTATGCTGTATGGCATGTCGAGCCGTGGACAGGCACCACAAGCCTTCCAGAAAATCTCCAAGAACGGTGTGCCTTGGATGACCGTGGTGGTGATGGCGGGCGTGCTATTAATCGGTGTAGTCCTGAACTATCTGATTCCAGAAAATGTCTTCATCATCATTGCCTCAATCGCGACTTTTGCAACGGTCTGGGTCTGGCTCATGATTTTGCTGTCCCAGGTTGCGATGCGCCGTAAATTGTCCAAGGCAGAAATCAAGGCGCTGGATTTCCCTGTGATTGGCTGGCCGTATGCTCCTGCATTTGCAATTGCATTCATGCTGTTTATTTTGGCCATGATGGGATATTTCCCGGACTCGCGACCTGCAATTTATGTCGGTGCAACCTGGCTGGTATTACTCTGGATTGCCTATACCATCTGGGTAAAACCCAAGCACAGCACAGTAACAGAAAACCCGACCTTGCAACAAAACGTTGAGATGGAAAGTTAATCATCAAGCTGCTCAGGCAACCATCCTGTCTGGGCAGCGAGAGGAGTTTTAAATGAAAAAGCTTTGGAAAAACTGTCATATCGCCACCATGCAACATGGTCAATATTCCAGTATTGAAGATGCTGCAATTGTGACTCAGGGACAGCATATTCACTGGATTGGAACATTTAAAGACCTTCCTGCCGATGCTTATACTGAAACCATCGACCTGAACGGGGCATGGGTAACACCCGGCCTGATTGATTGCCATACCCATAGCGTATTTGGCGGCAACCGTAGTGTGGAGTTTGAGAAACGCCTGCAAGGTGTCAGCTATGCCGAGATTGCCGCAAGTGGTGGCGGAATTGCCAGTACGGTTCGTGCAACCCGTGAAGCGAGCGAAGAGCAGTTGCTGGCATCGGCACTGAAACGGGTGAGCTGTCTGCTCAGGGACGGTGTTACGACCATTGAAATCAAGTCAGGTTACGGTCTGGACTATGCCAATGAGCGTAAAATGCTGCGTGTCATCCGTCAGCTTGCAGCCACCTTGCCGATGACCGTCCGCAGTACCTGCCTGGCTGCCCATGCGCTACCACCTGAATACCAGCAGCAAAGTGATGCCTATATTGACCATATTTGCAATGAGATGTTGCCAAAGCTCCATCAGGAAGGTCTGGTCGATGCAGTCGATGCATTTTGTGAATATCTGGCATTTTCTCCGGCTCAGGTGGAACGGGTTTTTAAAACAGCCCGGTCTTTAAACCTGCCGGTCAAGCTACATGCAGAACAGCTTTCTGCGCTTGGCGGCTCAAGTCTGGCTGCACGTTATCAGGCCTTGTCGGCAGATCATTTAGAGTTCATGACAGAAGATGACGTAAAAGCCATGGCTGCGGCGGGAACGGTTGCCGTGTTATTGCCGGGTGCATTCTATTTCTTAAGAGAAACCCAATACCCTCCACTGGACAGTCTGCATCGACATGGGGTACGCATTGCCTTGTCGAGTGACTTAAATCCGGGCACATCGCCGGCCTTGTCGTTACGGCTAATGATGAATATGGGCAGTACCTTATTCAGGCTAACTCCTGAGCAGGTGCTGGCTGCCGTCACCATCCATGCTGCCCATGCACTGGGGCTGCAAGACACGCATGGCAGTCTGGAGCAGGGCAAAGTGGCAGACTTCGTTGCCTGGGACATCGAACATCCATCAGAAATTGTTTACTGGTTAGGTGGCGATTTGCCAAAACGTATCATCCAGCATGGCAATGAAGTTGCCCTCTAGGCTTAAAACTTATTTTTAAACGCGGTATTTAAAATGAATCATTCATTTAAATGGCAAGGACGGCACGATGGAGACGGGGAACAACATTTACGTATCCATCAGGTGGTCAATACGCAACAGCACGCTGCATACGCTCTAATCGGCTTTAGTTCCGATGAAGGCGTGAAACGCAATAAGGGCCGTCTGGGGGCAGCCGATGCACCAGACATGATTCGCGCGCAACTGGCCAACCTGCCCGTACATGAACCAGTCACGATTGCAGATCTGGGTACCGTGGTGTGTGATCATGGGCGACTGGAACAGGCGCAGGCAGAGCTGGCAGACCAGGTTGAACGTAGCTTAAAACAGGGCATGAAGCCGATTGTTTTGGGTGGGGGGCACGAGGTGGCCTTTGGCAGCTTCTCCGGGCTATTCCAGTATCTGCAACAACATGAACCTGACAAGAAAATTGGCATTATCAACTTTGATGCGCATTTTGACTTGCGTGAAGCCGAACAAGTCACCTCCGGCACACCTTTTTTAAATGCAGCACGACTGTCTGCCCAGCATCAGCAACCGTTCAATTATCTTTGTATCGGGGTCGCAAAACACGCCAATACCAAAGCACTTTTTGACACGGCTGATCGGCTGAATTGTAGTTACATCCATGACTATGAATTACAACTGCAAAATGTTGAGTTTTTAATCGAAAAAATCACAGCTTTTACAGGAAAAGTTGACTATTTGTATATTACAGTTGATCTTGATGTATTTAGTGCTAGCATTGCTCCAGGTGTAAGCGCACCTGCGGTAAAAGGAATTGATTTATCAGTTTTTGACCCATTACTAGAGGCCATTAAGGAAACCGGAAAGATTAAAGTTTTTGATGTGGCGGAATGTAATCCACGGTTTGATTTGGACAGCAGAACTGCCAAATTAGCCGCTTATATAATTTTTAACTACATATTTGATTGATGGATCATGTGAATTCATCAAAAGGTTAAAACATGTCTAATTTATCTTATGTCTCTCAAAATGACGGTCCATGGGCAACCTACCTCGAGCAGATCGAACGTGTTGCTCCATATCTGGAAAATCTGGAAGGATATGTGGACACATTGAAGCGCCCAAAACGTGCTTTGATCGTTGACGTGCCAATCGTTATGGACGACGGCACAATTCGTCATTTTGAAGGTTATCGTGTACAACACAACTTGTCACGTGGTCCGGGTAAAGGCGGTATCCGCTATCATCCAGATGTAGATTTAAATGAAGTAATGGCACTGTCAGCATGGATGACAATCAAAACTGCAGTACTGAACTTACCATTCGGTGGTGCAAAAGGTGGTATCCGTGTTGACCCGCGTCAGCTCTCTCCACGTGAATTAGAGCGCTTAACCCGCCGTTATACCAGTGAAATCAGCCATATTATTGGCCCGCAAAAAGATATTCCGGCACCGGATGTAGGCACCAATCCAAACGTAATGGGCTGGATCATGGATACCTATTCATCTGGTCAGGGTCATACGGTAACGGGTGTGGTAACGGGTAAACCGGTACACCTGGGCGGTTCTTTAGGACGTATCAAGGCAACAGGCCGTGGTGTATTTATCACGGGCCAGCAAGTTGCTGAAAAAATCAAGCTGCCTTTAGATGGTGCCAGAATTGCGGTTCAAGGTTTTGGTAACGTGGGTAGTGAAGCTGCATATTTGTTTGCAGATTCAAAAGCCAAGATCGTGACGATTCAGGATCATACCGGTACCATTTTCAATCCGGAAGGGATTGATCTTGCTGCATTGAAAGTGTACATGGAAACTCACCAGGGTGTTGGCGGGTTTGAAGGCGCACAGGCTATCAGTGATGAAGAGTTCTGGAGCGTAGACATGGACATCCTGATCCCTGCTGCACTGGAAAGCCAGATCACGGTTGAGCGTGCGAAAAAATTATCGGCAAAACTGGTTCTTGAAGGTGCGAACGGCCCAACTTATCCGGAAGCGGATGACATTCTGGTACAGCGTGGCATCACGGTAGTTCCAGACGTAATCTGTAACGCCGGTGGTGTTACCGTATCTTACTTCGAGTGGGTGCAAGATATGTCGAGCTATTTCTGGTCTGAGGAAGAAATTAACGAAAGACTGGATAAATTGATGGTTCAGGCCATTAATGATGTATGGCACAAGTCAAGCGAAAAAGAATGTACCTTACGTACAGCGGCCTTTATTCTGGGTTGTGAGCGTATCTTGAAAGCACGTAAAGAGCGCGGTATTTTCCCGGGCTAATCTGGCTTTACTGTTGAAACGGCCTTAAGACACATGTTTTAAGGCCGTTTTTTTATTTTTATCGCGAACTGGAAAAAAGCTGAATGGTCTGAATAAAGCATTCCAGCGCATGCTGAATTTGTGCTGTCCACTCAAAGGAACAGTTCATGCGGATAAAATGCCGGTGTGAAGGCAGCACATTAAATAGAGGGCTGGGTGCAACGCCAATCTGTTGCCGGATAAGTTGTTCATAAACGGCCATGCTGCTGAGCTGTTCTGGTAACTGTATCCAGAGAAAATAGCCGCTTGGGTAATTATGGACTTTGCAGTCTTTTGGCAGATGCTGTTTGAGATACTGAAAAAACTGCTTTTTATTCTTTTCCAGTGCCCGTCTCAGGGTTCTTAAATGTTTTTCATAATGATGATGTGAGAGAAATTCAACCAGTGCATTCTGGATCAGGGCATTGGCCGAGATGGTACTCATCAATTGTAAATGCTGGATATGTTCGGAAAACTGGCCTGCATATACCCAGCCCATACGGAAACCTGACCCCAGAGTCTTGGAAAAAGAAGAGCAGTGCAGTACCAGATTTTGCTGATCAAAATACTTCATTGGCAAAGGTTTCTGGTTGCCGTAGAACAACTCTTCATAGACATCATCTTCAATCAGGTGAATCTGGTGTTCATGTAATAATCTTGCGATCTTGTACTTGATCTCGTCGCTTACCGTAAAGCCAATCGGGTTGTGGGCATTGAGCATGAACCAGCATACCTTGATCGGATAATTTTTAATGACCTGCTCAAAGGCTTCGATATCAAAACCATGCTGCGGATGCTCAGGAATGGTAATCACCTTTAAGCCCAAACGTTCGGCCGCCTGCCATGCGCCGTAAAAGATCGTTTGCTGCAATAAAATATAATCGCCCGGCTGGGTGATGGCTTGCAGGGAAAGGTTTAATGCTTCCAGCCCGCCAGAGGTAATGACAATGTCATCTGCATCGGTAGGGATGCCTTGCATGCAGTAGCGTTGGGCAATGAGTTGCCGCAGGGCTAAATTGCCCGGTGGCAAGCTGGTTGTCTGGTCATAGCTGTGCCGGTTGCGGGACAGCTGGCCCATAATCTGCATCAGTTTGGGTGGATAGAGCAACTGGCTATCGGGAAAGGCCGAACCTAAAGGGATGACCTGTTTGGACTGAATAGACTTGAGATACTTAAACACCTGTGAATTGATTTCAATTTTAGGGTTCAACGACACGACCGAATAGGCGTGTGGAATCTGGCTGTTGGGTTGCTCGGCCACAAAATAGCCTGACTTTTCTTTTGAATAAATCAGTCCTTGTGCTTCTAGTTCCTGATAGGCATTCATTACTGTAATCAGGCTAAAACCTGAGCGTTTCACCTGTTCCCGCAGGGAGGGCAATTTGCTGTGTGGCTTCCATGATCCATTTTCAATAAGAAGCTTCAGGTTATGTGCTAACTGTTCTGATTTATACATAAAGTCGGGTAAATCCATGATGATGGAATAGCCTTGAGTAAAAGCTATTCCATCCATTTTTTAATAAGCAAGCATCAATAACAGCCTAAACAGGCCGGCAATGAGGGCCAGTGCAAAAAAGCCGGTAAGCCACAAGATTATAAACCATTGTGTTGAACTTAAATGCCGTGATTTTATTTTCATGCAAGGCTGCTCCTTAATGATAACCAGCATCTCCAACCCGTACCTTATCTCTAAATACCCAGTAGGACAGGATGGTATAGGCAATAATGATCGGGATCAGGATCAAGGCACCGACCAGCGCAAACTTCTGGCTGGAGTGAGGGGCTGCTGCTTCCCAAATGCTAACAGAAGGTGGGATGATGTTCGGCCATAAACTGATAACAAAGCCTGTAAAGGCCAGAAATACCAGAGCTAAGGTATAGATAAACGGTTTGTAATCCTGTCGCTGTTTGCAAGCCTTTAATATAAGGAAAGTAAATAACACCACCAGAATTGGCACCGGACTGAAGTAGATCAGGTTCGGCAAGGCAAACCAGCGTGCGGCAATTTCAGGATGGGTAAGCGGCGTATACAGACTGACGCTGGCAAACACCACAAACAAAACAATAATCAGTTTGGGCATGAGCGCATACATTTGATCTTGCAGCTGATGATCTGTCTTGATGATCAGCCAGCCACATCCCAGAGCGGCATACATGGCCAGCACGCCCAACCCTGTAAACAGGGCAAATGGTGTCAGCCAGTCCAGTCCCGAGCCGGAGAAAATACCATTACTGGTCTGGATGCCTTGAATATAGGCACCTAAAATCACACCCTGGAAAAAGCTGGATAAAATCGAACCCCAGATAAAGGCCAGATCCCACAAAGGTTTGGTACGGTTGGCCTTGAAACGGAATTCAAACGCTACTCCCCGGAAAATCAGTGCAATGACCATCAGGATAATAGGCAAATATAAAGCGGACAATACAGTAGAGTAGACCAGCGGAAAGGCTGCAAACAGGCCGGCACCGCCCAGTACCATCCAGGTTTCATTGCCATCCCAGACCGGTGCGACAGTATTCATCATCACATCACGTTCTTCGCTGCTTTTAATGAACGGGAACAGAATACCGATACCGAGATCAAAACCGTCAAGAATGACATAGATCAGTACGCCCAGACCAATAATACCGACCCAAATCAGAGATAAATCAATCATGGTGTTTCTCCTTGCCTGTGTCCTGGGTATCAATCGTTTCATCGACTGCACTCAGGGGTCGCATCGGGGTTTTGAAATGACCGGGTCCTGCTGGCTCAGGCTCAATTGCATCAATAAATTCAGGGCCTTTTTTCAATAGCTTCAGCATGTAGTAGATTCCGCTACCAAATACAATGGCATAGACCACAACAAAAATGATCAGGCTGATACCGACCTGATCGGCCGTTACAGCATGTGACAAGCCGTCTTTGGTGCGCATGACACCGTAGACAATCCAGGGCTGACGCCCAACTTCGGTGGTCACCCAGCCTGCCAGCAGGGCGATATAACCGGTCGGGCCCATAACCAGTGCAAATTTATGGAACCATGACGTACCGTACAGCATTCCCTTTTTACGCAGCCATAAAGCGGTTAAGGAAAGCAATACCATTAACATGCCAAGACCGACCATGACCCGGAAACTCCAGAATATAATGGTGGCATTGGGCCGGTCTTCAGGTGCGAAATCTTTTAGGCCCGTGACCTTGCCTTGCAGCGAGTGAGTCAGGATCAGGCTACCTAAATGAGGGATGCCGATTTCATGGTGATTCTCTTCGCTGTCCATATCCGGAATGGCAAATAACAGCAGTGGCATGGATTCATTGTGGTTGGTTTCCCAATGACCTTCGATGGCAGCCAGTTTTGCAGGCTGGTGTTTTAAGGTATTCAGGCCATGATTATCGCCAATCACCACTTGCAGGCATGAGGTGGCCAGTACCATCCATAATCCCATCGAAAATGATTTTTTGACAAGCTCATCGCGACGGCCCTTGAGCAAATGCCATGCCGCAGTCCCGACCACCAATAACGAGGAGACCAAAAATGCTGCTACAGCCATATGCGCAAAGCGGTAAGGGAAGGATGGATTAAACACGATTGCCCACCAGTCCGTTGGAACAATAATGCCATTTTCAATGGCAAAGCCTTGCGGGGTTTGCATCCAGCTATTGGAAGACAAGATCCAGAACATGGAAATACAGGTACCAATGGCGACCATTAAGGTCGCGAAGAAATGGGCTTTGGGACTGACACGCCCCCAGCCAAATAGCATAATGCCCAGAAAGCCAGCTTCCAAGAAGAAGGCACTCAGTACCTCATAGGTGAGTAAGGGGCCGGTAACACCTCCTGCAACACGGGAAAACTCGCTCCAGTTGGTTCCGAACTGGTAGCTCATCACTACACCAGAAACGACGCCCATACCAAAGGCAACCGCAAAGATCTTGATCCAGTACTTGAACAAGTCTTTATAAATCGGGTTTTGGGTGCGAAGCCATTTCCATTCCAGCATTGCAAGGAAGCAGGCCAGACCAATTGATGTAGCGGGAAAGATAATGTGAAATGAAACAGTAAATGCAAACTGTATCCGGGCTAATTCTAAAGCTGTGAGACCGAGATCCATAGATCCTCTCCTATAACAGACAAGCACAAGCAGTCGCTAGGAAAATGTGAAAGAACGGACTTAAAGACAGGCACAGATAGAGAGCGAGGGTGCCTGATTTAAGCTGGTTTATCATCCATTCTTCTACTGTATATGAGTAGATACAATTTCTTCTTGTTTTTTTATAACAGATCAGTTGACCTGCAATGATCTGTTATATTTTTTTAGCAAAATTCTGTAGCTATCCAGAGGTTTGTATCTTATTCAAAATAACATAAGCAACGACGCAATGTGTTAAATATTGATCACGCATTGTAATTCGTTGGAATACTCCAGATTCTGAGCGAATGGCGCATGACTATGTTTATCACCCGAGAACTGAATGCATTGATCCGGCTTTTTCAGGGCTGTGTTCCTTCGCAGGCGGTACAAGAGCAGTTACGTGTTGAGTATGTCAATCTTGAAGCGACCTTGTTAAGGGGCAAGGTGCTTAGGGATTTTTCTACCCAGCAGGTCACTTATATTGCCCAGGCTGAAATAGGGGAAGATGATGCTGATCTTGGCTATTTATTTGCTCCGTTTATCATTGCCAACCTGAATCAGCCAGTGATTTATACCACGCCGGTTACCGCTGCAGTGCTTGATATTTTGTGCCCGTACTATCAGGCCGAAAAGCGTATCAACCTTAAAATCGAAGAAGTTATCAATAGTCTCAGGCTTTATATTGATCTGGTTGACAGCCCGGAAGCAGAGGCCGATTTTCTGTTTCGTGCCCTGATCAAGGCACTGTGTCGCACGGATGTGTTTCAGATTTTTCTGGTGACCCATTTACAGGTTGATCAGGAACAGCTGCATCGTCTGGAAGATTATTTTGATGTGAACATTGAGGTGATTGGTGCCGGGAGGGCTGACACGGTGTTGTCAGGTGAATTGATCAATACCCGCAAATTATTGTTTAAAAATAAAGATGAGCTGCACAAAACGCTGTGTAGCCTGTTTTCGGGTTTAAATGCCAGACTGGTTGCACAAGTTGGCCGGTTCAGCTCATCTCAGGCGGCCCATTTGATCGAGGATATGTTTTATTCGGAACATATTTTTGAAAAGTTATCGGTTTATGCCGAATACATGCAGACCCGTATCCAGAATGGGGCGAGCTTTAAGATTTTGTCCATGCGATAGGGCATATCTCAATTTACTATTTGAACAGGAGTTACATTCATGGCTCAGCAGCAATCCGGATTTCCATATCTTGCAGTCGGGATCAGCATTTTATTAGGCTGTTTGTTTCTGGTGTTGTTCTTTTTGGCAGTAACTCACCAGCCAGATTATATGCCTTCCCGACAGAAGCAGAATGCAGCACATGTGCAACCTTCCGGCGCTATAAACAAGCAAGCGGAAACCTGAACAGCAGGTGCTTTTGGCAAGGCATGCTGGTGCCCCGGCTCTTGCTGCCCAGCCGCTCAGGCCGCTGGATATGGTGATGACTATTTAGACCGGGACAGAATCAGGCTGGCTGAAAGCGAGCATGAGACAAAACTGGCATGGAAAAGAAACACAATTCATGTTAATCCTATCTGTAGCAAATGTTAAAAATAGCTCAGATGAGGGCAACCTGATGGATAATTCAGAACAAACTATTCACAAGCAAGAGAATACGAGCTACGCAAGAATTGAGCCTTATACTCAACCGGCAGGTGGCTGGGGGGCATTATTAAGTGTTGCTAGGAATTTGAAAAGACAGGATATTTTAAAAAAAGGTTCGATTACATTATTAAATATCAACCAGCCTACAGGTTTTGACTGTCCCGGATGTGCATGGCCTGAAAAAAAGGATGCACATGCCTTTAATTTTTGTGAAAACGGTGCCAAAGCGGTTGCGTTTGAAGCCACCAGTAAAACTGTTACGCCCGAGTTTTTTGCGCAGCATACGGTCAGCTGGCTTGCCGAGCAGAACGATTTCTATCTGGAAGACCTCGGACGCCTAACCGATCCAATGCGTTATGACCCTATTTCGGATAAATACGTACCGATTTCATGGGATGACGCTTTCCAGTTGATTGCCAAGCATTTACAGGCACTGGATCATCCGGATCAGGCCGCATTTTATACTTCTGGTCGCGCCAGCAATGAAGCTGCCTTTTTATACCAGCTTTTTGTCAGAAGCTTTGGTACCAATAATTTCCCTGATTGTTCCAATATGTGTCACGAAACGACCAGTGTCGGTTTAAAAGACTCGATTGGTCTGGGTAAGGGAACCGTGATTCTGGATGACTTTGATCAGGCCGACGCCATTTTTAGTTTTGGGCATAACCCCGGCACCAATCACCCACGTATGTTGGCGACCTTGAGAGAGGTGTCCAGACGCGGGGGCAACATTATCGCGATTAACCCGATTAAAGAACGCGGTCTGGAGCGTTTTCAGGACCCGCAGGCTCCGCTAGAGATGATGACCAATGGCAGTACCCCGATTAGCCGCTATTATTTCCAGCCCAAAATCGGTGGTGATTATGCCTTGATGTTCGGGGTAATGAAGCATTTGCTGGAATGGGACCGGCAGGCCCTTGCCAAAGGTAAATCCAGTGTTTTTGATCGTAGTTTTATCGAGAAAAATACGCAAGGTTTCGAGGCGATGCTTGCTGAAGTGGAACGCACCGAATGGTCACAGATTCACAAGCACACCGGCCTGCCACCGGAACAGCTTGAATCGATTGCCAAGATGTATCTGGAGGCAAAAACCGCCATTTTCTGCTGGGGGATGGGGATTACTCAACATCGTCATGGAACGGCCAATATCCATATGCTGGCCAACCTGATGCTGGCGAGAGGGCATATTGGACGTCCCGGTTCAGGTTTATGTCCGGTACGCGGTCACAGCAATGTACAGGGTGACCGTACCATGGGCATCAATGAAAATCCGAGCGATGCCTTGCTGGACAGTATTGATCGTGTCTTTGGCATCAAGTCACCGCGTAAACATGGTTTTGGCGTGGTAGATACCATCAAGGCGATGTATGAGGGCGATGTCAAAGTATTTATTGGCCTGGGCGGTAACTTTGCGGTAGCGACTCCCGATACCCCATATACCCAGGAAGCTTTACGCCGTTGTAACCTGACCGTGAACATTACCACCAAGCTTAATCGCAGCCATCTGGTCTGTGGTCAGGATGCCTTGATGTTGCCTTGTCTGGGCCGTACCGAAGTGGATATGCAGGTGCATGGGCCACAGGCGATTTCAGTTGAAGACTCGATGAGTAACGTGCATCTTTCGGCAGGGCGTAATCCGCCAATTTCTGAAAATATTTTATCCGAGCCTGATATTGTCGCCCGTATGGCTGAGGCAGCCTTGCCCGACAGCTCGATTAAATGGCGCTGGTATATTGAAAGTTATGACCGTATCCGGGATTCCATTGCAGAGGTCTTTGATGAATTTCATGACTTTAACCAGCGGGTCTACCAGCCCGGCGGTTTCCATTTAGAGCATCCTGCCAACCAGCATGTCTGGAACACACCAAGTGGTAAAGCACAGTTCCTGATTACACCATTGTCCGAAGTGTATGAAGATAAAGAAAATCAGTATGCCGCTGCCTATACTGAGCAGCAGGTGTATACCTTGATGACCACACGTTCGCATGACCAGTACAATACCACCTTATATGGTCTGGATGACCGTTATCGTGGTGTATTCGGGCAACGCCGTGTCTTGTTTATGAATCAGGCAGATATTGACGCTGCGGGCTTTGAGGCCGATCAGTGGGTTGATATCGAAAGTGTATTTTCAGATGGTGTGAAACGGATTGTGCATAGTTTCCGTATCGTGCCTTATAACATTCCACGGGGAAGTCTGGCGGCTTATTATCCAGAAACCAATCCGTTGGTGGCTTTGGGTAGCCACGACAAATATGCCAAAATCCCTGCATCAAAAAGCATTCCGGTGATCTTGCATGCCGGGCAGGCACCGGCACATTTTAATCTGGCTGTAGAGGTTGATCCTGAACATGCCAATGAACGTGTGGGTGGCGTATAGCTATTCAAGCAGTGAGGGCTGGGGTGGATACCAAAACACAAGGTTATGAAACGGTGCAGGTGCACCGTTTTGATGGGGAGATGTTTGCCGATGAAATGGACTATATTGTACAGGAATATCCTGTTGCATTGATCTATAACGGGATTTCTCATGCCGTGATGATGGCAACCCCTTCAGATCTTGACGTGTTTGCCAAGGGGTTTAGCCTGTCAGAAGGAATATTATCAAGCCTGAGTGAACTATATGCGCTTGAGATCAGTCAGAATGATCTGGGAATACAGATCGAAATGACGATTTCATCGCGTGCATTTATGGCTTTAAAAGCGCACCGGCGAATGATGGTCGGACGTACCGGTTGTGGGTTATGTGGTATCGAAAGCCTGCAACAGTTTTATACCGGTTTACCTGCAGTGACCACCCATCGGCAGGCCAAATGGCTTGACCAGATTCCGGAGGCGGTGAGACAACTCAAGGCCCGCCAGAAAATTAGTGAATTAACGGGTGGTGCGCATGCTGCGGCCTGGATCGTTGATGGCGAAATCACTGCTCTGTTTGAGGATGTCGGAAGACACAATGCCCTGGATAAGTTACTCGGTCATCTGGCCGAGCAAAAACTGGATATTGCCAACGGGTTTGTGATGATGACCAGCCGCGCCAGTTATGAGCTGATCCGTAAATGCGCCCAATCCAATATTGCACTATTGGCGACCATTTCGGCACCGACCAGTATGGCAATCGAGATGGCAAAAAAACTCAATCTCAGCCTGGCCAGTTTCTGTCGTGGTAAAAGTTTTGTTTTATATACAGGATAATCGTAAATATTTGTGATGTTAGGACTGTTTCTGTACATGATTTGTGTAGGATATAAACATTAAGTTCTTCTATTCCTAAACGTTATGAATGTTCCTTTAAGACCTCAGCCTGTGATCAATAACCTTTCAGGTGAAAATGCATTATTTATTGTACTCGGCCTCAATAGCAATCCTGACCATTCCGGGGTAATTGATTGCCTTGCCAATTTTTCAGCACTGGTACGCAGCCTGACCCACCGTTTTCCACACAGTAATTTTAGTGCCTCTGTCGGCATTGGCTCGAATGCATGGGATATCCTGTTTCCTCACCATAATAAACCCAAAGAGCTTACGCCTTTTCAGGAAATCAAGGGGCCAAGGCATACAGCAGTCGCTACGGCTGGAGACCTGTTCTTTCATATCCGTGCCAATCAGATGGCGATTTGTTATGAGCTCGCTTCAATACTGCATGAGCAATTAAAAGCAGATACCTATCCGATCAGTGAAACCAAGGGGTTCAGATACTTTGATGGTCGTGCCATTCTTGGCTTTGTGGATGGAACCGAAAACCCTGAACATGAAATTGCCAGAGAGATTGCCTATGTCGGACAAGAAGATGCCGAATTCCTTGGTGGCAGTTATGCGTTTATCCAGAAATACCTGCATAACATGGAAATGTGGAAGGGCCTAAGCACTGAAGAACAGGAAAAGGTGATTGGCCGGAAAAAATATGATGATGTCGAGCTGGGTGATGATGTCAAACCGCAAAGTGCGCATAATGTCGCGAGTAAGGCACATGATGCTGAAGGGAACGAGCTTAAAATCTTGAGAGCCAATATGCCATTTTCCAATCCGACTGAAGGGGAATATGGTACTTTCTTTATCGGCTATTCACGCTCTTTTAACATCACCAAAACCATGCTGGAAAATATGTTCCTGGGGAAAGAAACCGGACATGTTGATCGCTTACTGGATTTTAGTACCCCTGTTTCAGGCAGCTTATTCTTTGTTCCTAGCTTTGATTTTCTTGAAGATTTAGGCGAATAAGTTGAATCCGCTGAAATAAATCAGCTTATTTCAGCGGGAAAGTGTTTATGGGGAATAACAGATTCGTGGGCTGTCTCAGACCAGCCGGAAGTCACGTTGGTATTGATATGCCTGAGTGTACCGGTTTTATAGCATTCTGAGCGAATTGGCAGAGGAAAACCTTCAAATGTTAATTACAGTTTTTCTTTAAAAGTCCGTCAGGGATTTTTTTTTGATATAAAAAAAACTTGTGCAAAATTGCTTTATTTTTTTGCCCGACGATGAAGTCATTTTTAATAAGTTCCATTTTATTGTTGCTGTCAGGGCTTTCATCATGAGCAATAAGCTCTTGCAAATCATCATTAATAGCCAACAAAGCGTTTGGATATCTATATTTTAAATAGGATGTTTCTATTAAATTATTCTTTTTAAATTTAAAACGATAGTTTTCTTGTCCTGATTCTCTGTAGATATTTAAGATAAGTAAGCAGAGTTGTCCTTCTTTATGTAATTCAATGCCTCCACCTTCTGGACTTATATCCTCATCGGTTAAATCCAGGGAAAATATAGCTGGTTCATTCGCTTTAACATTTTGATTTTCTATCATATTAAAGGCTGCTAAAACAGCGAAAGCGGATAAGAAAAACCCGAATTTTTTTGCCAATTTATTGAAGGTCATATTTCACCTTTAGAGGAATGTCAGCCGCCGCTTTTGAGTCAACTATTTCAATGAAGCCATACTGTTAGCTGTTTTAGGCTGGCCATGGGAAGATCAATGATTGCTTTTCAATTTCTATCCGCCCATTTTATCCGGTCGCTTTTCAAACTTGGGCTACTTTGCTTAAAGCAATGGTTGTGACACATGCTTCAATTGACCCAAGTATCACAACTTCATTTGATTTATATATCCAGTCCTGTAAAACAGGGGAGGGCCTTGTTTTGCATATTCCTAATCATACTTTACCCTCCCATGTTTCTGTTAACCTAAATTATTGGAATCATAAATGATTTAAACTTTCTAGCTAAAACAAGATGTCTAATTCCATGCAAGAAAACCACAACCTGCCTTGACTAGAAACCGGATGTAAAAGATACAACTTTAAGCTACTGGTCGGGATAACCCGCCACCCAAAGCCTTATATAACTCAATCTGGTTATTCAGCTTGATTTGTTCCAGTCCTAACAAGCCTTGCTGGGCGGCATAGGCAGAACGCTGCGCATCCAGCACGGACAGGTAACTGTCAATACCTGCTCTAAAACGGGCCGAGGATAATGTATAGGTGGTATGGGTTGCAGCAACCAAACGGCGTTGGGCATTCAAACGTTCATCCAGATGGGCACGGGCAGCAAGGGCATCATTTACTTCACGAAAAGCGGACTGAATGGTTTTTTCATAATCAGCCAGTGCAATTTTTTGTTCTGTTTCGGTCATTTGAATATTGGCTTTACGGGTTCCCCAGTCAAAGACCGGAATATCAATACTTGGGCCAACTGACCAGGAGAAACCTGCTGATTTGAATAAATCTTTGAGATCTGCCGAGGCATATCCCGCTGAACCTGTCAGGCGAATAGTCGGGAACATACGGGCCTTGGCTGCGCCAATATTCGCCCCGGCAGCACGTAATTGATATTCAGCAGCTTTTAGGTCTGGACGGTTATTCAGTAGATCACTGCTTAAGCCTGTTGCAAAGCTGGTTTCAGCACTAATCGTTTGTATAGCTTGCTGGGGCAGAAGATGCTGAGGAACTGTTTGACCTGCCAATAGGTTTAATAAGTTTTGTGCCTGTGAAACACGGGTCTTATAGGCCGCAACATCATTGCGGGCGGTTTCAACCGAAATCTGTGCCTGACGTAACGGCACCTCGCTATCAATCCCGACATCAAAACGTTTTTTGTTCAGGTTATAAGCGTCGAGCTGTGCGGTTAGGGTCTGTTCAGCCAGATTTAAACTGGCTTTGGCATAGGCATAGTCTACCCATGCCTGGCTAACCTGACTTACCAGACTAATCTGGGCGGCATCTCGGGCGCTCTGGGTGGCAAGGTAATGGTTCAGTGCTGCATCTTTTAAACTTTGTACACGGCCCCAAAAATCCAGCTCATAAGCCGTCATCCCTAAACCGACTTGAAAAGTTGAATAGGGATTGTTTGGATTTACAGATGGATTCACCTGTCGTACCGCACTACCATTTGCTCCAATAGTAGGCAGCTGCTCATTTTTACTGATCTGATATTGCTGTTGTGCGCGTTGAATATTCAGCATTGCTATACGTAAATCACGGTTGTTATTTAAGCTGATTTCAATCACTTGTAATAAACGTGGGGCAGAAAAAAATTGTTGATAACCCTGATGGGCAATCGAAGTCCCAGCCGGAGCTTGGGAAAAGTTTTGTGAAATATCCGGTTTGATCATCGGCTGGGGAGCCTGCAGGTTCATACACGCCGTCAAGGCCATTGAAAGTGTAGAGATAAGCAGGCCACGAGATAAGACAGTCGCTTTAGACATGGTCTTCTCCATATAAAATAGGGGGATGTAGCGTGGTAGAGGCAGAGGAAAGTAAATGGTTTCCTCTACCCAACGTCATTTAAGTCGGATTTTTCTGCTTGGGAGCAAACAGTTTTTCGACTGCGCCCAAAACAAAGATAAAGAACACAGGCACAAAGAAGATTGCCAGAATCGTGGCCGAGATCATGCCGCCAAATACGCCCGTACCCAAGGCATGCTGTGTTTCTGAACTGGCGCCTGATGCAATCACCAGTGGAATCACTCCACAGGTAAAGGCCAGGGAGGTCATCAGAATCGGGCGTAAACGTAGTTTGGCTGCGGCAACGGTGGCCTCAATTAAACTCATGCCTTCTTCCTTTAACATCTTGGCAAATTCGACGATCAAAATGGCGTTCTTGGCAGAGAGCCCAATAATGGTAATCAGGCCGATTTTAAAGAACACATCGTTCATCAGTCCACGTGACATGATTGCAATCACGGCACCAAAAATACCTAGAGGCACCACCAGCATCACTGAAAGCGGAATGGCCCAGCTTTCATAAAGTGCCGCAAGTACCAGAAATACCACCAGCATGGAGAGAGCAAGCAAGAACGCCATCTGTGATTCGGACTGTTTTTCCTGCAAGGATATACCGGTCCACTCATAACCAATGCCTTTTGGTAACTTGGCGATCAGGTTCACCATTTCACGCATGGCATCGCCGGAGGAAGTATCAAAATTCGGAATACCGGCAATGCTTAACGATGGGCGACCGTTATAGCGGTTATATTGCTGCGGTGCCTTGTTCCATTGAGGCGTGACCACTTCAGATAAAGAAACCAGTTGACCGCTTGAACCTGCAACTTTCAGGTTCAGAATGTCTTTTAACTGCATCCGTGACTTGGCATCCACCTGTACAATCACCTGTTGCATACGTCCCTGATTGGGGAAGTCATTGATGTACATTGAGCCCATTGACGTCGAAATGATGTCGGAAACATCCGAGAATTTCACGCCCAAAGCATTGAGTTTTGCACGGTCAATTTTCAGCGAAATATTGTCACCTTGTGGCAGGCCTTCATTCCAGACCATATAAAACTTTTTATTCTTGGCCGCCATTGCCATGAGCTGGTCTTGTGCTGCCAGAAGTGCTGGCATGCCTAAGTTGGCACGATCTTGCAAACGTAAACTGAAACCGGCAAAAGTCCCCAGCTCATCAATGGCAGGTGGAAGCACCGCCATGGTGGCACCTTCTTTACTATGTGCCATGGTTTCATTGACCGCATTGGTCATTTCGCTGGCACTTGATGTCCGCTCTTTAAAATCTTTGAGTGTGGTAAAAGCCAAGGCAACGTTTTGGCCTGCGCCACTAAAGCCCCAACCCATAATAGTGGTATTGCTTTTCACATTCGGGTTGTCTTTCAAGCTGTTCTCAAACTCGTTCACCACAGCTCGCGTTCTTGCAGCCGTCGCATCGGAAGGTAACTGGAAAGTGGTCAGAAACCAGCCCTGATCTTCTTCTGGCATAAAGGCGGTTGGCCAGTATTTCATTCCTGCAAAGGTGAGACCGGTAATGATCACAAACATCGCCATCATTGGAAGACTATGCTTGATCACTTTTAGCAAGATCAATTCATACTTCTTGGTGACTTTGTCGAAGCTACGGTCAAACCAGGCAAAGAAACCTTTCTTTTGGTGGTGCCCGTCAATCGGTTTCAGGATAGTGGCACAGAGCGCCGGAGTCAGGATCAAGGCCAGTAATGCCGAGAACAGAATCGACACCGACATGGTCAGGGTAAACTGTTGATAGATGATGCCGACCGAACCACTGGCAAAGGCCATCGGCAGGAACACAGCGGCCAGCACCAGGGTAATCCCGATAATCGGACTGGTGATTTCCTTCATGGCCTTGGAAGTGGCTTCTTTGGGAGCCAGTCCTTCGGTTGCCATGATCCGTTCGACGTTTTCTACCACCACGATTGCATCATCGACGATAATCCCGATGGCAAGCACCATACCAAACATGGTCAGTACGTTAATCGAGAAGCCAGCCATGAGCATGACCGCAAAGGTACCTAGCAGGGCAATAGGGGCAACAATGGCGGGAATCAGGGTATAACGCACATTATGCAGGAACAGATACATCACGATGAAAACCAGCACCATGGCTTCCAGCAAGGTATGGATCACTTTTTCGATTGAAATCTTGACAAAAGGCGCCGTGTCATAAGGAATCGTAAACTGCATGCCTTCAGGCAGGTTGAGTTTTAACTCTTCAATTTTGGCGCGGACACCTTCGGCGGTTTTTACTGCATTGGCACCCGGACTGAGCTGGATAGCTGCCGCTGTTGCGGGTTGACCATTTTCTAAAATGGCAAAGTTGTATGCCTGAGAGCCGATCTCGACTCTGGCAACATCGGACAGTTTGATCACGCTACCACTGGTCTTGCTTTTCAGGCTAATGTTCTGGAATTGCTCGACATTGTCCAGTTGCCCCTGGGCAGAGAGAGGCACGGTGATAAGCTGGCCTTTTTCAGCGGGCAGGTCGCCAAGCCGTCCGGGTGCAATCTCGACATTGTTCTCACGGATGGCATTGTTGACATCACTGATGGACAGGCCGTAAGACACCAGCTTGTTGGGATCAACCCAGATCCGCATGGCTTTTTCTGCACCGAAGGATTGAACTTTACCTACGCCTTCAACGCGTTTCAGTTCTTCCACCACGTTACGGACCAGATAGTCACTCAGGTCTACTTCGGAATATTGTCCATTGGGGGAGTTAATCCCGACCAGCATCAGGAAGCCTGATGAAGAGGCCTCCACCTGTAAGCCTTGTTGCCGAACCACTTGCGGCAGGCGTGCTTCAACGGCCTTGATCTTGTTTTGTACATCTACCTGTGCCATTTCTACATCGGTACCTGGTTTAAAGGTCGCCGAAATCTCTGCGGTACCCGAGGTATCTGTGGTTGAGCTATAGTAGAGCAGGTTTTTTACCCCGGACAGTTCTCTTTCGATCAGGGTAACCACACTGTCATTAATGGTTTTTGCCGTTGCACCCGGATAGGTGGCACTAATATTGACCTGCGGGGGCGCGACGCTGGGAAAGCGGGCAATCGGGAGTTTCGGAATACTCAGTAGCCCAAACAATATAATAAAAATCGCAATCACCCATGCAAACACGGGACGGCGAATGAAGAATTGAGACATCATCATTGAGCTCCTTGTACTGCCGGCACTTTCCAGTTGCTAATCTCAAGTTTTTGATTTGGCTGGATACGCTCGATACCTTCTACCACCACTTTATCGTCGCTTTTTAGACCTTTATTGGCGATATAGAACTGGTCATATTGCTGTCCCAGTTCAATTGGACGCACTTCTGCTGCACCTTTGGCATTGAGGACATAAACCTGCGGTTCACCATTGATATTGCGCTGAATGGCCTGAGCAGGAACAAGCAGCGCTTGCGGAATAGAAGCACGGTCAATATTGACGCGTACATACATGCCCGGAAGCAGTTTGCGCTCAGGATTCTGGACTTCGATCCGGATGGTCACATCACCGGTTTCGGGGTCCACATTGATATCTTCAAACAGCATTTTCGCGGTGACGTTATAGGCCTGACCGTGACTATTGGAAATACGCACACTTTTTTCATTATTGGCAGACAATTCACCACGTTGTAGTGCAGCCTGCAAACGTTCATATTCACCAATCGACTGTTTGACATCAACATAGACCTTATCGATCTGCTGTACCGTAGCCATGGTGTTGGCATCGCCCTGACTGACCAATGCACCTTCGGTCACAAAGGACTGACCAATACGGCCCGAAATCGGGGCACGCACGGTGGCATATTGCAGGTTCAGGTTTTGACGGGTCAGTAGCGCTTTCATCTGGGCGACATCGGCCAAGGCCTGACGGTATTCAGCCTGGGCATTACTGACTTCCTGCTTACTGATTGCGTTGCTTGGCAATAGCTGTTCATAACGCGCCAGTTGCACTTTTAAACGGGCGACCTCAGCTTCAGCCTTGTTTAGCGAGGCTTTGTTGCTGTTTACATCGGCCTGAAAGGTTTCGGCATTAATTTTATAAAGTGCTTGTCCGGCTTTGACTTCACTGCCTTGCCGGAACAGGACTTTTTCAATAATGCCGCCAACCTGGGGACGGATTTCTGCTGTCCGGTACGCCTGTACACGGGCGGGCAGGTTTTCACTAAAGTTCACCGATTGCGGCTGGATGCTAATAACACTGACTTTGGCAAGCGGTGTTTCAGCGGGCTTTGCCTGCTCGGAACCGCAGCCTTGCAATACCAGTCCGATGGATAAAAATAAGGGAAGTAAGAGCTGCTTTTGCATGCTATCCAGACCTAGGGAGTTTTTGATGCTGCTATTATTTTCGGGCTGTGTGTACTGACCATCACTGAAGTGTGGAAAAAGTGTGGAGATTGACAGGGAAATCGGCGTATCATTTCAAATGATTGTAATTATCCGGTGACTGATTCATGTTTGAAGCCTCATTTTCTTTTGATTGCCGCGATAAGCAGATTCTGGTCGTAGAAGATGAATACGAGATTGGCGATATCATTGAGCATTATTTGAAACGCGAAGGCATGCAGGTGCTTCGTGCCATGAATGGCAAGCAGGCAATAGAAATTCATGCAGCACAAGCTGTTGATTTAATCTTGCTCGATATCAAGTTACCTGAGCTCAATGGCTGGGACGTACTGGGCAAAATCCGCCAGAAGGCTCAAACGCCCGTCATTATGCTGACAGCGCTAGATCAGGATATTGATAAAGTCATGGCCTTGCGCATTGGTGCCGATGATTTTGTGGTTAAGCCTTTTAATCCCAATGAAGTGGTGGCACGTGTACAGGCCGTGCTGAGAAGGGCGCAACAAAATCAGCAAGTTCAACATAAAAACCTGCTTTATAAAAATATTGAGATTCATACAGATTTGCATAGTGTTTATGTCCGTCAGCAGGACAAAAAAATCATGCTGAATCTCACCTTGACCGAGTATAAGATCTTGCTGCTGATGATCGATCAGCCCTATAAGGTCTTTACTCGCGGGGAGCTGATGAATCATTGTTTACCTGATAGCGATGCACTGGAACGGACGGTGGATAGTCATGTCAGTAAGCTCAGGAAAAAACTGGAAGAGCAGGGCCTGCAACAGATGTTGATCAATGTGCGCGGGGTTGGCTATCGGCTAGATCACCCTGCGTAGTAAATATCTTTTGACTGGAACGGTTTTTAATTTAAGTCATCAGGACTTTTTTTATGGACTTTAAACGATGAAAACAGTCGTTTAAATCCAGTCTTGAGTTTGTCCCAATATTCTTTGCCTAACAGCGCAATAACAATCAATAACAGGATTTCGCCACCAATTGCCATTGTGGTCATCACCAGCGCTTTGTGCGGAATGTCCAGAAAAGGGACAATCGGAAAAGCGATCCAGTAAACTCCAACAATCGCCAAAAGGATAAAACCTGTTTTTTTACGCAGATTCAGTTGTTGATTCAGCATCAGTACCACATGTATACCATCTTCGATTTTGCTATTTTTTGGCAGCTTTGAGGAGGAATGATCAGGGAAGTGTGGAAAAAGTGTGTAAAGCATGAAAAAAAACAGCGTATCATGACACAGCAACAAAGCGGTGAACCGGGAAAATTGGCATGAAAAATAAGTCTGGTATCAGTAAACAGCTGTTTATTGCCTTAAGTATTGTGAATTTAAGCGTGACGCTTTTTTCTGTGTTACTTGGCTATTTTATCTATAACTATGCAATTGATGTCGGCTGGATCACCCTCAGTTCCTTGCAGGAAGACTGGACCGAATTTCATTTTATCGACTGGATCTGGCTTTCTACCGTGATCTTCTGTGGCTCGGTTATTTCATTGATCATTGGCATGCATCTGGCACAGCGTTTTATCAAGCCGATTAACTATCTGGCTGAGGCAGCCAAAAAGATCAGTCAGGGTGATCTTTCTGCACGGGCCGATGACAGCCAGATTCACTCTGCCGAAATAGCAGAACTGATGCATAACTTTAATGATATGGCGCAAAAGCTGGAAAGCTCTGTAGAAAATGCCCAGGTCTGGAATGCAGCCATTGCCCATGAACTGCGAACACCGATCACGATTTTGCAAGGACGCTTACAGGGCGTTTTAGATGGTGTTTTTCCGGCAGACGAAACTTTGTTTAACAGCCTGCTAAATCAGGTCGAAGGACTGTCACATCTGGTTGAAGACCTGCGAACCTTGAGTCTGGTTGAAAACCAGCAACTCAGGTTGAATTATGAAAGGGTTGATTTTAAGGCACTGACTGAAAAAGTATTAAAACTGTTTGAGCCACGTTTGCAACAGGCCAGGCTTGAACCGGTACTTCAGGTTGCCGCTCTTGAGGTGTACTGTGACCGCCGTCGTATCGAGCAGGTACTGATGGCCCTGATGGATAATGCAATCCGTTATGCCCATCCCGGGAAATTGTCTATTAGTTTGAAAATGGAATCGCAAAGCTGGATGCTGCAAGTGGCCGATGATGGTCCGGGCATCGCACCGCAATATCAACAGGATTTATTCAAGCCATTTTTTAGACTGGAACAGTCCAGAAATAAAGAATTTGGTGGAACGGGGCTGGGACTGGCGGTGGTGCATGCCATTGTTATCGCACATCGGGGCAGCATTGAATATCACAATCCGGCCAATAACAGCATGTTTACCATCAGCTTACCGCGACAGGCGTAGCTTTCCGGTGCAATATGGCTTATAGAAAAGCGTTTGCGATCAGCATAAAAAAGCCTAAGGTCATGCAAAAAACTTGGTTTTGTTGAGCAGATAAGTTGAATATATTGGCACAGTAACTGGTCGTTTTTATCTGTATTTGCATAAAAACAAAAATAATGCCCCTTAAGTCAGGAACAGCAACGACAATGACTGTATCAACACAACTCTCAGCTGCAATTGCCCAAGCCCCGCGCTGGTATGAATATCCAAAACCTGGTGTGGAGGCAATACATATTACACCAATCAATGCTGCCTTAGGTGCGGTTGTAACAGGTATGGATGCCAGCCAGCCACAAAGCTGGGAGGTTATCTTAAAGCTCAAGAAAGCTTTACAAGCGCATTTGGTTTTGGTGTTTAAGGCACAACAACTGGAAGACCATGAACTTCTGGCATTTGCCAGCTATTTTGGTGGGATCTTTCGCCCGCCAACAGATGTACATGTACTGGCCAGCAATCATCAGACCCTTGTTCCGCCAGATATCGTACCTGTGTCCAATGCCGTTGGTGAGGGCGACTATACCGGTCATGGCGAGTTGTCGCCGCATAGTGATCATCACTGGACTCCGCAGCCATCCAGTGGCTCATTGCTTTATGCAATTGAGCTTCCCGGCGAGGGTGGTGTGACCAGCTGGTACAATACCGTTCAGGCTTATGAAGACCTTGATCAGAAAACTAAAGACGAAATAGAAGGTCTTCAGCTGATAACCTATAATCCATTTCTGAGACGAACCGATAACAGTCAAATTCCCCGATATCGTTTTTCTGATCAACCTGTTTTAGGTGCTGCATTTCCTCATCCACTGGTCAGCACCCATCCGGAAAGTGGTCGACGCGGGATTTATCTCGATGCACAGACAGAAGTTGAAGTGGTGGGATATGACGACCAGAAAGGAGCTGCGCTGGTGGAACGGCTCAGGGCACATGTGGTACAGCCTAAATATCGCTATGAGCATCACTGGACAATTGGGGATATCGTCTATTGGGATAATCAGCTGACTTTACATTCACGTACCGCATTTCCTGCCGGGCAACGCCGTTTACTAAAACGTGTCAGTCTGGCAGGTGCACGGCCTTTTTAACCTCTGCCTGACTGGTGCACGCCGGATTTTCAAGGCTCGGCCTTGGCCAGTTCTGCCTCAATATAACTAATAATCATGGTGCTTAATCCTTTCACCATCTCATCAAAACTGATTTGGGGGTTGGGCAGGATGAGATGGCGTGCGACATTAAAAATACTGCTGTTGATACTGATATATGCGGTTACACTCAGGTTATTCACTTTTAAGTAACGGGGATGGCGAATCATGTATTTCATCAATACTTCCATCAGGGCCATCTCGATCTGCCCGATATATTTTTCGTACTTGAGTTCAGTTGCGTAACGCAGGCAGATCAGGTAGCGGTCATCATCACGGGTGAGCAGGTCTCTGAAAGTATAAAAAATCATTTCAAACAAGGGCTCTAGCTCTTGTTCAATCATGATCGGGGTGAGCTCTTTCACCATATCCAGCACTTCTTTGACAAAGGTTTTTGCCATCGCGTCATAAATTTCTTCTTTGTTCTTGAAATATTCATAGAGCGAGCCAACGCTTACGCCTGCGATATCGGCAATATGTCGCGTTGTGGTGCCGCTGGTACCGTTGGTTGCCACGGCAATAAAGCCGGCTTCAATAATGGTGTCTACCGTGACTTTGGCACGTGACTGGCGTGGTTTGCGTGTTGCCATAAAATTTTTTATTAAAATCCGAACATAACGTCAGATTAACATGCCGCTTAATCTGTGCAAAGCAGGGGTGAATTAATCCGAACAAATAAAATTACTAATGATTTTATTTAAATTTTAAATGTGTAATAAACTATAGGTGAGGAGAAATCCTGTTCCCTAAAAAACAACTGTTTTTATTTTTGTTTTTCTTATATCTAATTAATAATTATATAAAAAACAGATGATTTAAAATTTTACAGATTTTTTATAAAGCATATGTATACATCTGCAAGACGACAAAAACCCCACGAATATGCCGCACAAAATTACCCGAATTGAATCCGAACATAAGATCGGTTTACAGTGGTTGCAGTAAAGGAACCGGTCCATCAAAATCTCCCGAATGTTTTTTCGTAAATGACAGGCAAAAGCGAATACGAAAAGAAATGGACCAGATGCAATGCATGTAAAAGGGCAAAAAACGCTCAAGTGAGTAGGTAGGTGTAGCCATGATTAGCAGCACATTCAAGAAAGGTTTAAGCCTATTTAAGCCAAACCCGATAACTGAGCAAATTGATTTTGCGAGTAAAAAAACCATTCCAATCCGCCATCTGGCCATTGGATTTGAAGGCAAGGAAGTTGATTTGTCATTTTACATGAACAATCAGTTCGCTACGATTTTCTTCGCAACCTTGTCTGTATTTTTGACTTATGGTGAAGATCTGGTCATTGAAACTGCCCGTCACCATCGTGACCTGTTAAAAGATCCGGTTTTAAAACAGCGTGTGACGTCCCTGATCGGGCAGGAAGCCATTCACTCAAAATTACATAACGAATTTAACGATGCCATTGTTGAGCTGGGCTATCCGGTCAAACTCTACCGTTTCCTTGGGGAAACCTTCTTTGAACTGGTTTTCCTGAAATTTCCACAGCCTTTAAAACTGTCCCTGATGGCCGGTATTGAACATTTTACTGCGGTATTGGCAGAGTACATGATGGCGCATGAGCAGAATTTTTATTTCTCGGAAGATGCCAAAACACGTGCCTTGTGGATGTGGCATATGCTGGAAGAATCAGAACATAAAGATGTCGCCTATGATGTCTACCAGACATTAAATGGCAATTATGCCTTGCGTATTGCAGGTTTCTTCCTTGCCTATTTCACCATTCTTGGCCTGATCCCGATGACCACAACCTGGGTTCCTTTGTTACGCAAGCCTCAGGAAATGCTGACTGCCAAATTCTGGAAAGATGCGGCACGTGGTGTGAAGCTGGTATTTAGTCCTAAAGATGGTGTTTTTGGAAGTACCCAAGGCCGCATTTTCGATTATTTGCGTCCTGACTTTCATCCAAATGATCATGATGCATCGGCGTACTTTGAGTACTACGAAAAGAAACTTTTATCAGAAGGAGGGGCTTTATATCCGTTCTTTGTAAAAGAGTTCACACCAAAGGTGCAAGCCGCTTAATGCGGTGTGATGAAGTATGCGTGACAGACATGGTAATGCCCGCCGGGTTGGCAAAAAAGCTCAGCGCGTGATGAGCAGTTTGGTTCTTGTTGCCTACATTGCGGTCATGCACTATGCAAATCAAACCATCTTATCCATTCGCTGTATATAGAGATGTACAAATTGGCTAAGCCTTTTAAGTTGTAATGCAGTTTTAGGGGATCAAGATATGGTCGCTCAAGTTCTTCGTAATGTTTTTTCAGACAAACTCAGTAGCAAATATCAGGGGATGGTTAAAAACCTGGCGAGTAAATCACCGATTCCGATTCGCCATTTTGACTTCAAGTTCAACCCTGCGGAACTGGATGAAAAGTTCTTTTTAAATAAAGAGCTGGCGACGTCTTATTTTCATGCCTTATCCATTTTTTTGACCTTTGGTGAAGATGTCGTCATTGCAACGGCACGTCATCACCGCGATTTTATTGAAGATCCGGTCTTGAAACAAAGGCTTACTTCACTTATTGGTCAGGAGGCGATTCATTCCAAAATCCATAACCAGTTTAATGATGAAGTCCTGAAAGAAAATGGTTATCCGGTGGAGTTGCTGCGTGCCATTGCTGGCAAGGTGTTTGATTATGGCATTTATAAGCTTCCTCAGTCTTTACAGCTTTCATTGATGGCCGGTATTGAGCATTACACTGCCGTTCTTGCCGAGTTCATGATGCAGCATGAAGACTATTTACTGGGTTCACAAGATGAAAGACAGCGTGCCATGTGGATGTGGCATATGCTGGAAGAGTCAGAGCACAAAGATATTGCCTACGATGTGTTTCTGGAATTATCCGGAGATTACTGGCTCAGAATTACAGGTTTCCTGTTGGCCAGCGTGACCATTTTAGGTGGGGTGTCACTGGGTGGCTATCTGATGCCATTTATACGCAAACCAAGTAACCTGATCAACCCGCGCTACATGAAAGATATTGTGGAAAGTACCGCATTGTTATTTGGCAGCGAACGTGGCGTATTTGGTAGCAGTTTCATGCATATTCTGGAATACCTGCGTCCGGGTTTTCATCCAAATGACCACGATACGACAGCGTATATGGCGTACTACAAAGAGCGTTTACTCAACCCTGAAACAGGTTTGTTAAGTCCTTATTTCCTGAAAGAGTTTGTACCGCCTGTGCGTGCTGCGTCTGCATAACCTGGCTCAAGTCCATAACAGATTGCTGGAAAAACAATGATGAGATTATTTGCAAAGAAAACCAAGCCAAGCCAGAACGCATTTGCTGTGGTGACGGGGGCCGGCAGTGGCATCGGACGTAGTTTTGCACTGGAACTGGCAAAACGTGGCGGTACGGTGGTCTGCTCGGATATCAACTTGGATGCTGCCAAGGAAACTGTTGCACAGATTGAAGCCTCGGGCGGTAAAGCGTTTGCGGTGGAGTGTGATGTCGGCAATGCCAAGCAGGTCGAAAAACTCGCAGAGCAGGCCGAGCAATTGATGCAGCATCCGGCTACACTGGTCATCAATAATGCCGGAGTTGGCCTCGGGGGCAAGTTCGATGAAACGTCGCTGGAAGACTGGAAATGGGTCTCCGATATCAATTTATGGGGAGTGATTCACGGTTGCCATTATTTTGTGCCGAAATTTAAACAGCTTGGACACGGGGCGATTATCAATGTGGCTTCTGCTGCTTCCTATACAGCCGCGCCTGAAATGACGGCATATAACGTGACCAAAGCCGGTGTAAGGGCTTTATCGGAAACATTATCTGCCGAGCTGCGTAAGCATAACATCAAGGTAAATGTACTTTGTCCGACATTGGTTCCCACCAACATTATCAAGAATGGCAAAGTCCCGCATAAAGGCATTCTGGACTATGCACTGACCAATCTGGCTTTTACCACCAGTGACAAGGTCGCAAGGCTGACACTGGATCGTCTGGATAAAAATGAGTTGTATACCATTCCGCAAATCGATGCCAAGTTGTTCTGGCTGATGAAACGTACTGCACCAAATTTATATGCAAAATTGTTGGGTACATCATACCGGTTTATGAAATAGCCCAAGCAGAGAACAGCTTTGACCGATCTTATGGCCACAACCACGACATCGGTTTTTCGGAAATGCGAAACCATATTTCCGAAGATAGGTTAAGCCAAAGTTTAATGACGAAATTTAGATGTGAACCCGGCAAGGCGCCGCTTTAACACATCTACTGATTGATGAAAGGATTTTTAAATGACAGCTCAAGCAAAAAAATTAAATTCAGCTGAAGGAAAGGCTTTACCCTCACACATTTACGATACCTTTATCGTCGGTGCAGGGATTTCTGGTATTGCGACTGCCATTCGCCTGGATCAGGTCGGCTATGACAATTACAAGATCATCGAAAAAGCCACCCGTGTTGGGGGGACCTGGCGTGAAAATACCTATCCGGGTTGTGGCTGTGATGTTCCGTCAGCCTTATATTCTTACTCTTTTGCCCCAAGTGCAAAATGGAGTCATCTGTTTGCACGCCAGCCGGAAATCCTGAGTTATCTTGAGGAAGTCAGTGAAAACTTTGGTATCAGTTCAAAAATCGAATTTGGTACAGAGCTCCTGAATGCAGCCTGGGATCAACAGCGCCATCTCTGGGTAATTGATACCAATAAGGGACAGTTTCTTTCCAAGACCGTGATTTTTGCCACAGGTCCGATCACCGAAGCACAAATTCCAAAACTGGAAGGACTGGAAACCTTTAAGGGAGAAATGTTCCATTCCGCCAAATGGAACCATGATTATGATTTAACAGGCAAACGTATTGCCGTTATCGGTACGGGTGCATCTGCGATTCAGTTTGTCCCGCAGATTCAGCCAAAAGCAAAACAACTGTATGTCTTTCAGCGTACGGCGCCGTGGGTGGTACCAAAACCCGACACTGATCTGGGAGACATGAGCAAGGCACTGATTGAAAAGTTTCCACTGATTCAAAAAACCTGGCGTAAAACCGTTGCCCAGTCGCTAAATGCAATCAATTTCGGATTACGCAATCCAGCCGTGCTAAAACCGGTCGGTGAGCTGGCCAAACTGATTTTACGCTTCCAGGTTGAAGATCCTGAATTACGGAAAAATGTAACTCCGAACTTTACTATCGGTTGCAAACGTTTGTTGTTTGCCAACAATTACTACCCGGCTTTACAGCAACCGAATACCAAACTGATTCCTCACGGACTGGTGAAAGTGGAAGGCAATACGGTTGTTTCTGCCAATGGCGAGCGTCATGAAGTGGACGTCATTATTTGGGGGACGGGTTTCGAGGTGTCTCATCCTCCGATCGGCAAGCGGGTCTCAAACGAAAAGGGCGAATGCCTTAACGATTTATGGAAGAGCAGTTCGCCAGAAGCATATCTGGGAACCAGCATTGAAAACGTACCGAATGCTTTCCTGATTTTAGGCCCGAACGTATTGGTTTATGACTCGTTCATCGGACTGGCAGAAGCACAACTCGACTATATTGTTGATGGCCTGCTTAAAATCAGGAATGAAGGGATTAGCAAATTGTCAATCAAGCCAGAGGTGATCAAGAAACATAATGAGCTGGTACAAAAGCATCTAAAAACAACGGTATTTAATGCAGGCGGATGTAAAAGCTATTATCTGGATGCAAATGGCCGTAACTTTGCAGCTTGGCCGTGGTCGCTAAAAAAATTGAAGCAACGTTTGAAGCATCTTGATTTGAATGATTACCAAGTCACCTATCAGACTGAAAAGACCCGCTGATTTGTAGCTTGCCCATAAACCGAGCAGTAAATTTTATCTGAGGATGGAGTTTGCTGCTTATTTTTTGTCAGTTAAAAAAATATAAGGACATGCCATGAAAGAAGGACAATCGAGTCGCACGGCTGAAGCGGCGGCAGCCTTACGTGCCAATCACTTTCAAAATGCTGCCAATCCTGTTTTTGCCGATCCGTTTGCATTTGAGCTGACCAGTAAAGGCTGGAAAACTTTACTGCGCATGCCGCTTACCGTCAAAGTCATGAATTCATCCGTATTTAACCGTACATTCGGTTTATTGACTGGACAAGTGGTCGGGCGTTCACGCTATGCAGAAGACCAGCTCAATGCCGCGATTGGACGTGGTGTGACACAATATGTACTGGTAGGGGCCGGGCTAGATTCATTTACCTTGCGACAGGCACAACAATTTCCGGAGCTCAAGATCTATGAGCTGGATCATCCCGATACTCAAGCCAGCAAGCAGAATAAATTACGTCAATTTGGCGATTTCCCTGCCAATGTCGAGTTTGTGCCGATCGATTTTGAAAAGCAATCGATTGCCGATGCTCTGGCGCGTAGTTCATTCAGGCAAGAGCAGGCGGCTTTTTTCTCATGGTTGGGGACTACCCATTATCTGGAACCGCAAACGACTTTACATACACTGGCAAGTATCGCACAGGTTGCAGCTCAAGGTAGTGAGGTGGTACTGGACTATTCGATTGACTATCATGAACTTAAAGGAGTAGAGCGTTTAGGGGTTCTGTTTGTGTCCCAATTTACCCGCTGCTTGAAGGAACCACTAAAAGGACAGTTTAGGCCAAAGACATTGCATCAGGCCATGATTCAAATGGGATATGAAATAATCGAGGATTTATCAGGAAACGGTTTGAGTGAGCGTTATTTTCAGGCACGGCCTGATCATATCCGGCATACCGTTGCAACGCATATGTTGCATTTAAGGTTAATTCGGCCTTAAAGTCTTTTGCAATAAAAACCCTTAAATGCTGAGGCGCATTTAAGGGTGGATGGCAGTTTAGCGACGTTTATTATAAACGGCCAGAGCAGCTGGCAGGTTTTTACGCATATCGCTGATACGTTGTGTATTGGATGGATGCGTTGACAGGAACGAGCTGCCACCAGCGCCGTCTAAGCGGTTCATTTTTTCCCACAGGCTAATTGCAGCATTCGGGTTATAGCCGGCTTTTGCCATCAGCATTAAACCGCCGTAATCTGCACGGCTTTCCAGATTACGCGAGTAAGGCAAGCCAATACCGACCTGGCTACCCAAATCGATTGCAGCACTGCCAAGATCACCAATGCTGCTACCTGCGTAGGATTTGCCAATCCCGATAGCAAGGTTGGTTAGAGCCTGTGCACCAATTTTACTTTTTGCGTGCTCTTCCAGGGCATGGGTCATTTCATGGCCCATAACCGCTGCAATTTCATCATTGGTCAGGTTGAGCTTGTTGACAATGCCGGTATAGAACACAACTTTACCACCTGGAGCAACATAGGCGTTGACCGTATCAGATTTGAGGACTGCAAGCTGCCAGTCAAAACGTTGACCAGTCTGGTTCATCTGGTCAGCATAAGGCTTTAAGCGGTTAAAAACGGTATTGATGCGTTGATACGTACTCGAGCTGCTATCCAGCTGGTTTTTAGCACGTGCTTCTTGAGTCATCTTTGCAAAACTTTGTGCAGATTGTGCATTTAGGGTCGCACTGTCTGCTCCCGCCATATCTGCAAACGAGGCGCAGCCAGAAATTGTCATTACAGTTACAGCACACAGGCTCAAGGCGAATTTCTTCATACTTATTCTCTCCAAATCAGTATCTTATCAATATAGTCATGATCACGGTGGATTATAAAAAATGTTTACAACAGTTAACATTCTGAATATCTCTATAATCATTGTAATTATGTAATCAGCAATTGTTCTATTGAGTGCATTAAAAATAAAAAACCAGTGATGTGGCACTGGTTTTATCAAAATTGAGCTGAAGCTAGATCAAATCAATCTTCGTCATCATAATCATCTTCAGAGAAGGTGTTTTCTTCCAAAGATGCATCAAAAATCAAGATTGCCTTACCATCAGTCTGGATCATGCCCTGATCTTCAAGGGTCTTGAGGACACGTCCGACCATTTCACGGGAACAACCCACGATACGGCCGATTTCCTGACGGGTAATACGAATCTGACGACCATTTGGCAAAATCATTGCTTCAGGCTGAGCAGAGAGATCAATTAAACAACGCGCAATACGGCCAGACACATCAATAAAGGCCAGATCGGTTACTTTTCGTGTGGTATTTTTAAGACGACGAACCAGTTGGGCAAATACAGCGTAACTTAAGTCCGGATATTGTTTACTTAACTCGTGGAAATTGTCGTAAGAGATTTCTGCAATTTCACAGACATCTCGGGTACGTACTTCTGCGGTACGTTGAGGGTTCTTTTCAAAAAGCCCCATTTCGCCAAAGAAATCGCCCGGGTTGAGGTAGGCAACTACGATTTCACGTTCGTCATCTTCACGTAAGATAATTGACACTGAACCTTTTAATATTAAATACAGTGATTTTGATTCCGTTCCAGCGTCAACAATCGTGGTGCGTTTAGGATATCTATTAATATGAGCACGTTTTAGCAAAGCTTTTACTGATTCAGGAAGTTGACCTGGAGATAAAGCATCAGTGCTAAGTTGTGAAAAATTTGAAGTCATGCTTAAAATTTCCGAATTTGGATAAAACCGATCGCACAGACCCTTGGAAGAGCCTTTTCTACACAGAAGAGATGAAATTCCTTATCAACTCATTTTATGTTAGTGTACAAGAACAGAGTAAATTTATAACGTTTTTCGGGTAGTTGCAATGCAAACAAGTGTACATTGGTTAGAGAATGTTGCTTTTGAGGCAAAATCAGAAAGTGGTCACACTGTGGTAATGGATGGTTCTGCCGAATATGGCGGTGAAAACCGTGGACCACGTCCTATGGAATTGATTTTAATGGGACTTGGTGGGTGTGCTTCGTTTGATATTGTGACCATTTTAAAGAAATCCCGTCAAGATGTGACGGATGTCGTATGTCAGTTAAAAGCTGAAAGAGCCGACAGCATTCCGGCGGTCTTCACCAAAATCCATTTGCACTTTGTTGTGACTGGTAAGGCGGTAAAAGCCAAGCAGGTAGAAAAGGCTGTGGAACTCTCGGCTGAGAAATATTGTTCAGCCAGTAAAATGCTGTCTGATGGCGGTGTCGAAATTACCCATGACTTCGAGATAGTCGAAGCGGCTTAAAAACAATATTGTTAAGTATTTCTAAAAAGTGATCTATTTTCGGATAGATCACTTTTTTATATGCTTGTCTTTTTATTTTAGAAACAGTTGTGGATCGACCCGAGCATTATTCAGGCTCATTCCCCAATGCAAATGTGGCCCTGTAACCCGGCCTGTCTTACCAACCAGCCCTAGCGTTTCGCCTTGCCGGATATGTTGGCCTTTTTCAACCTTAATTTGACTTAGATGGCAAAACATACTGATCAGGCCCTGACCGTGATCAATTAATACAGTATTGCCATTAAAGAAATAGCTGCCTGTTGCAACAACAATCCCGTCTGCGGGAGCAATCACCTTTTGGCCGACAGGTGCCGGAATATCCAGTCCAGAGTGTGGTGCACGTTCTTCACCATTGAAAAAACGTTTTCTTCCGAAAGAGTTACTGAATTTGCCTGCTGTCGGGCGGATAAAACTCGGAAATTGTGTCCATGGACTTGGGGTAAAAGAGCTGTAAATATCATTTTGCTCCTTTGCCTCACGTGCATAACGGTCAAGCTGATCCTGATTAGGATTGACATAATCCTGATTCTTGACGTTCAAGCGCTGTTCGGCATAACGGTAGGGCTTAACCTCGATTTGAATGGGGGCATTGTTGGTATTCAGGGTCAAGGTGCCCAAAGGCGCAGCAAGCGGAATACCGAATACGGCATAGCGCTGTGACCCTTGCTCGGCAATAAGCACAGGCTTTTGCTCATAAAAAACCTGAGTGGTGTGTGCAGCCAGTGGAATCACGGCAATCCCTCCGGCACGTCGGGAGTCTTGTGGAAGCTGGGCAAATACTGAATGTAAAGGTAGCAGGCAGGCGGCGCCAAGCAGAATTTTTCTTAGATACATGAGGGTCTGATTAGATTGAAGCAAAGGGTTAAACTAAAACGTCTGGTCAAAAATCACAATATTGATTTTGTTCACAACTCAACAGACAGAAAAACTATACAAAATATACTTGAAATAGATTGTTTATATACCCATATTAATATTGAGTTTCACCTGTTTTTGTTTAAATAAAATATTGAAAAATATATAATTTTTTATTTGAAATTTAAAAAAGCGTTCCCATCTATTTGGTAAGTTAGAAATTTGTTGTGAGGAATAACAAGAATGCGATTTGAAAAATTTACAAACCGCTTGCAGCAAGCACTCTCAGATGCTCAATCATTGGCGATGGGTCAGGATCATACCTCGATCGCAGGTATTCATATTTTGACGACCTTACTTGAAGAACCAGCCAACCTGAGTTTGTTGCAGCAAGCGGGGGCGCGTTTACCTGAGTTAAAGCAGAAACTGGAACAGGCACTGCAAAATGCGCCAACACTGGCCAACCCGACAGGTGATATTAATCTCAATCCTGAAGCGGTAAAGGCCCTCAATCTGGCTGACCGTTATGCACAAAAAGCAGGTGATGAATTTTTATCAACTGACTGGGTGTTGCTTGGTCTGGCAGAAACAGGTGAAACCAAAAATATCTTAAGTAGTGCCGGGGTAACGCCTGAAAGCTTACGTAAAGTAATTGAAAATATTCGAGGAAATGACAAGGTCATGAGCAATAATCATGAAGATCAACGTGACTCACTGAATAAATATACCATTGATTTAACCGAGCGTGCCTTGGCGGGTAAACTTGACCCGGTGATTGGTCGTGATGACGAGATTCGCCGTACCATTCAGGTGCTATCACGCCGTACCAAAAATAATCCGGTGCTGATTGGGGAGCCGGGGGTAGGTAAAACTGCGATTGTAGAAGGTTTGGCACAACGGATTGTTAATGGCGAAGTGCCTGAAAGCCTCAAAAACAAACGTGTACTTTCTCTCGATTTGGGTTCATTGCTTGCCGGTGCCAAATATCGGGGTGAATTTGAGGAGCGCCTGAAAGCGGTTCTGAAAGACCTGGCCAAACACGAAGGTGAAATCATCCTGTTTATTGATGAGCTGCATACACTCGTGGGTGCCGGTAAGGGTGATGGTGCGATGGATGCAGGCAACATGTTAAAACCTGCTTTGGCACGTGGTGAGCTTCGTTGTGTAGGGGCAACCACTTTAGATGAGTACCGTCAGTATATTGAAAAAGATGCTGCACTGGAGCGTCGATTCCAGAAAGTGCTGGTAGATGAGCCAAGTGTCGAAGATACCATTGCAATCTTGCGTGGCCTCAAAGAGAAATATGCGACCCATCATGGCGTGCAGATTCTCGACTCGGCCATTATTGCTGCGGCGAAGATGTCCCATCGATATATTACTGATCGTCAGTTACCTGATAAGGCCATTGATTTGATTGATGAGGCTGCGTCACGGATCAAAATGGAAATTGACTCCAAGCCTGAAGCGCTGGATAAACTTGACCGCCGTCTCATTCAGTTAAAAATGCAGCTGGAAGCGGTGAAAAAAGATGAAGATTCGGGCAGTAAGGCCGAGGTGAATCATCTTGAGCAGCAGATTGCTGAAAAGCAAAAAGAATATAATGATCTGGAAGAGATCTGGAAAGCCGAAAAAACACTGGTTGAAGGTGATAAAAAGGCACAGGTTGAACTTGATCAGGCCCGCAGTGCTTTGGAAAAAGCCAAACGTGAAGGTGATCTGGCAGAAGCAGCACGTTTGCAATATGGCGTGATTCCAGAGTTGCAAAAACGTCTGGAGCAGGCTGAGGTTGCCGAGGAAAATGAAGAACCGAAGCTGATTCGTACCAAAGTCACTGAAAATGAAATTGCGGAAGTCGTGAGCGCGGCAACCGGAATCCCTGTGGCGAAAATGCTACAAGGTGAACGTGAAAAACTTCTCCATATGGAAGAGTTTTTACATAACCGTGTCGTTGGGCAGGATGAAGCCGTGGTGGCCGTTTCCAATGCGGTACGTCGTTCACGTGCAGGTTTGTCTGATCCGAACCGTCCAAGTGGCTCATTCCTGTTCCTTGGCCCGACTGGTGTAGGTAAGACCGAGTTAACCAAGGCACTGGCCAATTTCCTGTTTGACAGTGATGATGCCATGATCCGGATCGATATGTCCGAATTTATGGAAAAACATTCTGTCAGCCGTTTAGTCGGTGCACCTCCGGGCTATGTTGGTTATGAAGAAGGTGGTGTTCTAACTGAAGCAGTTCGTCGCAAGCCTTATAGTGTGGTGTTATTTGATGAGGTAGAAAAAGCCCATCCGGACGTATTTAATATCCTGTTACAGGTACTGGATGATGGTCGTCTAACCGATTCGCAAGGGCGTGTGGTCGACTTTAAGAATACGGTGATCGTGATGACTTCTAACCTGGGTTCACAAGATGTTCGTGAGCTGGGTGAAGGTGCAACCGATGATGAAGTGCGGGCTGTGGTCATGAGTGCGGTAACCCAGCATTTCCGTCCGGAGTTTATTAACCGTATTGATGAACTGGTGATCTTCCATTCGCTGCAAAAAGCACAGATTCGTGGTATTGCAGATATCCAGTTAGATCGTTTGCGTACTCGTCTGAGCGAGCGTGACATGGGCTTGACTGTAGATGATACGGCGTTTGACCTGTTGATTGATGCCGGTTTTGATCCTGTTTATGGTGCCCGTCCATTGAAACGTGCAATTCAGCAGCAGGTTGAAAATAGTCTGGCTCAGAAAATCCTCTCTGGCGAGTTCCAGCCTGGGGATAATATACTGATCAAAGGTGAAAGTGGTCATCTGGTCTTTGACAAGCTGAAATTAAGCTAAGTCAGAACCATAAGGGCAAAACAGAAAAGATGGTGATGAAAATCACCATCTTTTTTTATATTGGCGCATCTTGTCTGATTTTTGCCGGAAAATTACCAATGACATTGCAGCCCGAATAAAAAATTGCTAGTTTCAACACAAACAAGAAAAAATTCAGGATGAATTGCAATGGAAAATAACAAACATCATTGCACAGCGATGTGTGTAATTGTGTTGTTCACCGTTTTATCTTCAGTCGGACATGCGGCGCAGCCATTGCCTGAGGGAAGCTTGTCTTTACAAACAGGTGCACTGAATAATGCCTTGCCTAATATCATTATCAAAGCGCAGCAAGATGCGTTAAAGCCGGAAGATGAGCGCTGGCGTTCTCAGCGGGTACTCAGTGACCGGAATTTGCGCGAAATCCGTGTCAGCATGCTTGCTGAGGGAGGTTTTTCACCTTATGAAGAACAGAAAAAAACGACAGTGATGGATGTACGCGAGAAAAGAAAAGCGACCATAAAACCTCATGAAGAGGCTCCTGATCGCTTTATGATTTATGAGTTTGAATCACCGAACATCAAAAAATGTAAAATTACCTTTCGGTGAGTATTCAAAACGCTTAAATATTTGGGTGCTGGATTTTCCAGGCACGGTGAATTTTTTGATTCCGTTTAAAATCCAGGCCAATGGTTTCAGAGGTAATTTCTTCGACCTGATACATCGCCTCAATCTCTTCATCTAGCTCAAAGCCGCGATAGTTATTTGAGAAGTACAATGTACCGTCGCTGGTGAGGCGGTTCATGGCACGTTTAATCAAGGAAACATGGTCACGCTGGACATCAAAGGTACCATAGAACTTTTTCGAGTTAGAGAAGGTCGGGGGATCGATAAAGATCAGGTCGTATTGTTCATGTCCTTCTTTTAGCCACTCAAAGCAGTCGCTGGCAAAGAACATATGCTGTTCATCGGCATGGTCTACCGTTAAACCGTTCAGGACGAAGTTTTCTTTTGACCAGTTTAAATAGGTATTGGACAAATCAACACTGGTGGTGCTGGCTGCGCCACCTAAAGCAGCATGTAAGCTGGCCGTAGAAGTGTAGCTATACAGATTGAGGAAATGCTTGCCGCGTGCTTCCTTGGCAATCCGTAAACGGATCTGGCGGTGATCAAGGAACAGACCGGTATCCAGATAATCGGTCAGATTCACCAGAATCCGGGCATTGCCTTCCTGCACGATAAAGCGTTTAGAAGCCGTACTTTGTTTGGTGTACTGATTGGTTCCGGCCTGCCGGGCACGGGTTTTAATAAAGATGGCATCACGGCCTAGACCTGTCACCGCACGAATGGCTGCAAGTCCAAGGTTAAAGCGCTTTTTGGCCTTTTCCGGATCAATTTTTTTCGGTGGTGCATATTCCTGTACATGCAATTTATCACCATATAAATCAACCGCCAGGTTGAAGTCAGGCAAATCTGCATCATATAAACGTAAGCAATAAATATTCTCTTTGACTGCCCATTTTTTCAGGGCCTGCATATTTTTTTGCAAACGGTTGGTAAAGTCTTCGGCACCTTCAATCGGTTCAAATTGTTGCGGTTGCCAATTTGCCAGGAAGGGCTGGGTAACCGTCGCTGGTTTGACCGTACCGAAACGGATGTAGATCGGTAATTTACCGTTCATCAAACGTAAGGTTTGCGGATCATTGAAGGCCAGTACATCAGCTTGTTCAATCTGGGCAGCAATAATTGCTGCGCGCTGGTTTGGAAAATTCTTTTGCAGTAAGGCAGAAAGCCCGAGATATAAAGAACGGTTAGAGGCTTTATCGCCTAAACGCTCACCGTAAGGCGGGTTGGTAACGATAAAGGCTTTTTTACCTTCTGCATGGAAATCGTCCCAGTCTGCCAAAGTACGTTCTTCAATCTGGATCTGATCCAGTAATTTTTCAAAACCGGCTGCAATGATATTCTGGCGAGTGGCTTTGACCGCTTCCCAGTCGGCATCATAAGCGTAAAATTTTGGTAACGGCTGCTGTAATGCTTTCTCATGACGTTCTGCCGCTTCTGCCTTCAGTGATAACCAGAGCTCACGGTCATGTCCATGCCAGCCATTGAAACCAAAGCGACGTACCAGACCCGGGGCACGGTCGGTCAGGATCAACAGAGATTCGATAATGAAAGTCCCTGAACCACACATCGGGTCAAGGATAATATCGGGCTGGTATTGAGCCAGCTGGGCTTTTTGCAAAATGGCTGCTGCCAGATTTTCCTTGATCGGGGCATCTGTCATATAACGGCGGTAACCACGTTTGTGTAAAGAGTCACCGGACAAGTCCAGACAGTAGGTATGTTCAGTTTTACCTGCCAGTACATACAGGGTGATTTCTGGCTGTTTGATATCAATACTTGGACGTTTGCCGACAGCTTCCATAAAGGAATCGACCACACCGTCCTTGACACGAAGCGTGGCAAACTGGGTGTTGACCTTGATTTCACGCTCAACATGCAGACGCACCGCAAATGTGCTTTGTGGTGCAAAAATCAGTGACCAGTCAAAACTGATCGCACCTTCATACAGTTCTTCGGCAACATCACGGGCATCATGCGTACGTTCAAGCGTATGGGTATGAATCGGTAACAGGACACGAGAGGCGAGACGTGACCACATACAAACGCGATATGCATTTTCGAGTGTGCCTTTAAACACCAAACGTCCAGCAAAGCGCTGAATGTTCTGAATCCCTAAATCTTCAAGTTCTTGTTGTAATAAGGTTTCAAGTCCATCCGCACAGGTCACCCAATAGTTTGTCAGACGTTGTGTAGAATTCATGCACATTTCCAAAAAAAGCAGTTCAGCAATCGGCTATTTTAACTGATTTTTATCTGTTCTGTCGGCTCATATTTGTGTGATTGCCAGCTTTATCATCGATTCTGTATAAATTTTTCATGTTTGAATGGGTTCAGCCGGTTTGCCAGAGCAATAATTGCCGGTTTGCGCCGCAATTTGAATAACTGGTATAGCTTTTGCTTTTTAATGTTTGCTTCATCGGCAAACAATTTTACTTAAAGCTGATGAAATTTAAGTATTTTTAATTTAAAGGCTGCGAAAAGATGATGAAAGATAGCACAAAGAATGAAGTACTGGTCAATGCTGAAGCTTTTACCATTGCCACACAGATGTATGTCCGCTTAAGACGGGTTTGTGGGCGGGTGATTGATGTGATGTATCTGGTCAATAATCAGGATTATGCCAGACATGTGCTGGAGATGGCCCGGCTGACCTGCGATCCGGAGCTGGAACGTCTGGTGGCACGCTTGAGTCCCTTGGTTGAACTGTATGCTGAGCCGGTTTCTTCCATCGCAGGGCATAAGGAGGCCCTTCATAAAGAACCGTTGCCAGAGGCGTCATATTCAATGGAGGTAACCGAGGAGGAAATCTATCAGGCTCAGGTGCCTCATCACTATATTGGTGCACTACGTTAATTTATAAGACATTTAATGACTAGAGTGTAAAAAGGATGTCTGGAGGGGAAAGGCATCTTTTTTACTTAAGTGCTGAAAACTTCAACTGCGAAGAAAACCTAAAATCTGTATAATGCCTTAACTTAACGTGTTAGGAATCTTTTATGCACTTGGCGGCATTGCATACTTTGAGCCAGATCCAGCTCAATCAACAAGGAAATCTAAAGCACTTTTTAACCATCGAAGGTCTTTCCAAAGAAACCCTGACCAAGATTTTAGATACAGCGCAAAGCTTTTTAGATGACAATAATAACCTGATCAACCGTCCGTTACTTGAAGGACTGACGGTGATGAACCTGTTCTTTGAAAACTCGACGCGTACCCGCACTACTTTTGAAGCAGCAGCAAAACGTTTATCTGCCAATGTTTTGAATATCGATATTGCCCGTTCAAGTACTTCTAAAGGTGAAACATTACGTGACACGCTCTGGAACCTTGAAGCCATGGCGGCGGATATTTTTGTGGTACGTCATTCTTCATCGGGCGCAGCGCATTTTATTGCCAAGGATGTCTGTCCGAAAGTGGCGATTATCAATGCTGGTGATGGGCGTCATGCGCACCCGACCCAGGCCATGCTGGATATGCTGACCATTCGCCGTGAAACCAAAAAGCCTTTTGAAGAGTTAACGGTGGCGATTATTGGTGACATCAAGCATTCACGCGTAGCCCGTTCGAATGTCGCTGCATTGCAAACATTGGGTTGTAAAGATATCCGTGTGATTGCTCCGAATACATTATTGCCGGTAGGTTTTAATGAATACGGTGAGCATGTACGCCTGTTTAACAAAATGGATGAAGGCGTAAAAGATTGCGATGTGATTATTGCGCTCCGTATTCAAAATGAACGGATTGATTCACCAGCCCTGTCATCACAGGCCGAGTTTTACAAAATGTATGGTCTGAACAAGGAGCGTCTGGCACTGGCAAAACCTGACTGTATTGTGATGCATCCCGGGCCAATGAACCGTGGTGTTGAAATTGACTCAAGCGTGGCTGATGGTGACCAGTCGGTAATTTTAAAGCAGGTTACCAACGGTATTGCGGTTCGTATGGCTGTGCTGGCACTTGCCATGCAAGGGCAGTTACAAGAACAAGGTTTAATTGAAGCAATTGCACTGTAAGGGGGAGATTACATGAGTATTGTAAAAATTGAAAATGTCCGTGTGCTCGACCCGGTTCAACAGCTTGATCAGGTACAAACAGTTTATATTGAAAATGGAAAACTGATCGGGGCTACTGCTCAAGTTGACCAGACTATTGACGGTCAAGGCAAATGGTTAATGCCAACCATGGTCGATTTATGTGCGCGTTTACGTGAACCAGGCCAGCAACAGCACGGAACCTTGAAGTCTGAAGGCAAGGCTGCCCGTGCCAATGGCATTTTGCATGTCATCACTCCACCAGACTCAAAGCCAATTGTGCAGGACAACGGAGCCTTGATTCATGGCCTGATTGAAAAAGCCCAGCTTGATGGCGGCATCTATTTGCATATTATTGGTGCACAGACTCAAGGACTGCTAGGCAAGCAACCAGCCAATATGGCCAGTTTGAAGAAGGGCGGCTGTACTGCGGTTTCAAATGCCAATGCGGCCTTTGAAAATGATGATGTGGTGATTCGTACCCTTGAGTATGCCGCCGGTCTTGGCTTAACCGTGGTGTTCTATGCAGAAGAACCCCAGATTGCCAAAGACGGCTGTGCTCATGAAGGTTTCATTGCTTCTCGCCAAGGATTGCCGATGATTCCGGCGATTGCAGAGACAGTAGCCATTGCAAAATATCTGTTGATGATTGAAGCAACCGGTGTAAAAGCTCACTTTGGCTTATTGTCTTGCGGTGCCTCGGTCGAGCTGATCCGTGCAGCCAAAGCCAAAGGCTTGCCGGTCACTGCCGATGTGGCCATGCATCAGTTACATCTGACTGAACAATTAACGGATGGTTTTAATTCCCTTGCACATGTGCGTCCGCCATTACGTTCGGAACAAGACAAGGCATTATTGCGTCAGGCGGTAAAAGAAGGAGTCATTGATGCCATTTGTACACATCATGAGCCTTTAAGCAGCTCGGCAAAAATGGCGCCGTTTGCAGAAACCTTGCCGGGAATTACTGCGTTCGATACTTATGTGGCCTTAGGGGTGCAGTTGATTCATGAAGGCCTGTTCGAGCCGTTGGAATGGGTTGCAAAAGTGACCTCTATTCCAGCACAAGTGGCCAATATGACAGAACGTTGGCAACAGGAAGCAGGTTGGGTGCTGGTTGACCCTGAGCTACAATGGACGGTGTCTAAAGAGAGCATTATTTCACAAGGCAAGAATACGCCATTACTCGGTCAGCAATTGACGGGTAAAGTGCTATCGACCTTTGCATAAAAAACAGATTGAGACTGGCGGAATAAGGCATCGTCCTTATTTCGCTTTGTAAACGGTGATGTAGATATTGTATTTAAATTTTACAGAGTTAGAAATCAACAAGAAAAATAGCTTAAAGTATTATAATAAATGAGATATGCTTTACATAAAATTATAAAAAAGAGAAATAATCCATTCTAATAATTGGAGCTTAATTCTATGTCTATACATCCAATGGAACTGTTAAAGCAGAAAGTTTCCTCTGTGATTGTGAATGATCAAACCAGCTTAATGAATGAAAAAAATGATGTCTTATCAAGATTTTATCCGATATTATTGTACCGTTTTCTGGAAAAGCCTGAACTTGTAGATAAATTAAGAGAAAAATTGACACCTTCGGTTTTTGATTTACTGGAAGAAAATGACCGTGTGAAAAACGCTATGTTGCTCAGGTTGGCTGCGGGCAAAGTGTCTATTGCTGAAGCTGAAGTTATTTTAAACCGGGCTATTCCTAAAAGTCTGGCCGTCTTGTCAAACGAAGCCGGTAATGATGCGATCCGTATTATTTATTATTTAAGGGATCATAAAGCCTCGATTTATTCTCTATTGCCAAACTGGACGGAAGAGGTACTGGCTCAATTGTATGAAACTGAACATAACGTGCCGGTTTTAACACCGATGCCTGCAATCTCTGCTGAACCGGAACCCAAAAAGCAAACTAAGATTTTTCCATTTTTGACCGTACTTTTTGGTTTTTCACTGATTTTTTTATATCACTTGAGTAAGTAAGCATGTTGGCGTAACTGTTTAATTTGTCTTGGGTTTTTAAAGTTGTAAGGTTTTGATTTTAAAATGGTAAGAGGTTGCCTGCTGGTAGTTGAACACAGGGGTAAATGTTAAAAGAGAGGTCTAATGCTTATTTTGCTTTGTAAATTGTGATGTAAGTATTGTATTTAAATTATATAAAAATGAATAAAAAACACACAAAAGATTAGAATGAAATAGCAGCAGTTCACTTGAGCTTGGATTTTTTCTTGAGTGTTCTGAATATTATAAATTTAATGTGTTGGAGTGAATAACAATGTCAATAAACCCAATGGAACTGTTAAAACAGAAAGTCACTTCCCTGATCGTAAGTCCTCAAGACGGTCTGATGAATGAAAAAAGTGCTCTTTTATCCCGGTTTTATCCTATTTTACTTTCCATTTTAGCGGCCAAACCTGAACTTATTCAGAAATTGAAAGATTCCATTTCACCCTCGTTGTCCGATTTACTCGGCCATAATGAACAAGTCAAAAATGCATTGCTCAGCAATTTAAATACAGGGCAGCTTTCCGTTGCTGAGACAGAGCACACTTTAAGCCAGGCCATTCCCAAAAGTCTGGCTGCGCTCAGTAGCGAGGCGGGCAACGATACATCAAGTATCGTAAATTATTTAAAACAGCATATGGATTCAATCCGCTCACTCTTGCCTGCATGGGCAATTGGCTTGCTGGCACCTTTAGGGCTTGCAAGCAGTGCTTCGGCATCAACGTCAAATTTTGCCCATACTTCGGCAGCCGCACCGGCCAAATCTCGTGCCTGGCTGCCGATCGTTGCCCTGATTATTCTCGGTTTGTTACTCGCATGGTTGTGGAAGTCATGTCAGCATAAGGAACAGGCTGTTCCGGCTACACAGGAAGATAATCAGGCTTCACAGGTGGCGGCAGATGCAGCTCCGGCAACATTATCCTTGAGTACCGATGCCGCGGGTAATCTGGCCCAATGCCAGGTAGGTGTTGGTGATCAGGGCTTTCTGGCAACAATACAAGCCAAGGTAAAGGAAGTTTTCTCTGCAAATCAGGAATGTACTGTCGACAGTACGGCCCATGCAGGTACCTTTATGGATCAGGCTAGTCTGGCGGGGGTTTTGGGACTGCTTAAAGGTGTGCCTAATGTGTCGCTGGACTGGATTGGTGACAAGATTACCTTAAAAGGCGGTGATGCCAAACAGCTGGATGATTTACTCGGCAAAATTAAAGGCTTGGTGCCGAATACCGAGGTCGCGGTCGAAGCCCCAATGACAGCAGCTGATTCGGTCAGTCATAGCCTAAATGCAGCACAGGATGCATTGGCAAATATTGATGCCAGCCAGGTTGATATTAATGATGTAATCAAGGCATTGAATTTACAGATTATTAATTTTGCAACCGGTTCAAATCAGATTCCTGATGAAAACAAGGCCATCTTGGATAAAGCAGCCGCCTTAATGAAAAATACCAAGGATGCGAAATTGACAGTCGCTGGTTATACCGACTCAACAGGCAATGCCGGTAGCAATAAAACCTTATCGCAAAAACGTGCCCAGGCTGTGGTGGATTATCTGGTGAGTCAAGGGGTAGATGCCGCTAAGCTTACCGCTGTAGGTCATGGTGCAGATAATCCTGTAGCAGATAATACAACTGAAGAAGGTCGTTTTAAAAACCGTCGTATCGAGTTTTCGGTTACCCCTTAATTCCAGCTTTACGACAGTATATAAAGGAGCTATTTAAACAATAGCTCCTTTATTTTTAGCTGTTCATTCGATTTTAAAGTCTATTATCAAAATTAATTTAAATAAAATGAAAGAAAACACTCGAATAGAGTGAATTAAATTGAGTAGAATACGCCCGAAAAAAACAAGATAACAGGTCAATTAATATGAATAAGTTTTTTATATTCACAGCCTTGACAGCAACAGTTTTATTAACAGGATGCGATAAAATCAAACCTAAAGATAAAGTTGAGAAAGTTGATGCAGTTGTATCCGAGTGGAGTTGTACCAATCAGGATAACCTGAATAATATTCAGGCTGCATTAAAAAAAGCATATTTAAAGCAGATCGAACGGAGTTTGCGTGAAAGTGAATATCAGGCAGATTATGATGTGCTGGACAAAATTAACAAAGGGCTCAAATTTAGCATTAAAAATGTGCGGACACTTGATCCGGCAGAAGGTGAGCAAGCTTCAAAAACCCAGTTAAGCTGTGAAAGCCAGTTAATCGTACAGTTTCCAAAAGGCTTACAAAAGCGTGCGGAAAATGCCTATGTCGAGCAACAGAAGAATTGTGAAGAATGTGAATATAGTAACCAGACTTTAGGGGATTATTTTGCAGACAATGAATATTCATTAACGCTGGAAGATGACCAGCTTAAAGGTCGCTTTTACTATGATATTACCAAAACCGATAAGGATGGATTGGTCTTTAATATCCCGGACCAAAATGCAGTTATCGATGGCGTAGTGTTCATGGCCACCAAAGCGGTGCAATATGTTGCCTATTTGAAAGAAAACCGCTTAATCGAACAAAATAATGAAAAAGCGCAGCAGGAATATGACGCCCAGTCATCTGCGCAGACAGAACTGGCGCAAAAAGCCATGGATATCCGTAAAAAGGAGCTGGAGGCTGAAAAGGCAAAACAGGTTGAACGATTGAACCAGACCTGGGACAAGTTCAGTGCTGAACAGAAGGAACAACTGCAACAAGATCAGTCAGACTGGTTTGAGAAGCGCGATGTTGACTGTAAGGTCCTGTCACAGAAGAGTGTTTATGATACGCCTGAGAAAGACCGTGAAACGTATCAGAAGCAGGCTGACTACTGGAACGAGACGATGCATAAGCAAAATCAGGATATGCAATATACCAAGTGCTTTATTCAACGTACAATTGAACGGATTGTTTACTTGAATAATGTCAATTAAGTGAACAGAAAGGAAAGGACGAATTGATTCGTCCTTTTTTTATTGGCATGCTTAGGCAAACACATGCTTAGATAACGTTTATGAAAATTACCTTGATTGGTGCAGGACGGGTTGCGACACATTTGGCCAAGGCCTTAAAGAAACAGCATCAGATTGTTCAAATCTTTAGTCGAGACTTACAGCGTGCTCAAGCCCTTGCAAGCCAGGTTAATGCTCGAGCCATTCATGATATGAGCCAGCTTGAGTCGCAGACAGATTTGGTGATTATAGCTGTAAGTGATCAGGCCATTTCTCCAGTCATTCAAGCCATTAGTCCATATTTACCAGATCACCTGATTGTGCATACCTCGGGGAGTACCAGTTTATCAGCTCTGCAAGACAGTCATCGTCGGGCAGGTGTTTTTTATCCCTTGCAGACTTTTAGTTTTGAACGCGAGGTAGATTGGGCCGCAACCCCTTTATTTGTGGAAGCAGCCGAGCAACAGGATTTAGCCGTTTTAACACAGCTTGCAAACAGTTTAAGCCAGCGTGTCTATCAATATAGCTCTCAACAAAGACAAACATTACATCTTGCCGCTGTATTTGCCTGTAACTTTAGCAATTATTGTTATGATATGGCCAAACAAATTGTTGATGCAGAGCAGGTGGATTTTAGCTTGCTTTATCCTCTCATAACCGAAACTGCGAACAAGGCCACCCAGAACGAGCCGAAGCAAATGCAGACAGGGCCTGCAATGCGAGGTGATAAAAATATATTAAATATGCACAGCCAGTTATTAGCAGTCGCGCAACGGCCCGACCTGAAAAATATCTATACCTTAATGAGTGACGGGATTTATCATCGACATCTAAATCAATCGTAACGAGAGTTATACAAAATAGACAAATTTGTCTGTTTTGTATAATATGGTTAATATTTGATTTAATATTTTATAAAAAGATGCTGGCGAATATATTTCACGCTTTAGAAAGTCTGGGCCTCACCGCACAAAAACGTGCCATTCATATTCAATTTTCAAATCAACATTTAAATTCTCAGGTTTTCCTGCAACGTATAGATGGCCAGCATGAGCTGAATGGCGGCTTTAAGGCCGAGCTGATCTGCCTGTCGACCAATGCCACTATTCCACTCAAACAATTTATTGGCAGTCAGGCCGCAATCGATAGCGTGACCGATCAGGGCCAGCTTACCCGTGTCACGGGCATTATCACGCAAGCCCTGCAAGGCCAGTCGGACGGCAGCCTGACCTTATATAAACTCACACTCGAAGACCCAACTGCACTGTGGAAACAACGCCGTAACAGCCGCGTGTTTATGAACAAGAGTGTGCGCGATGTAGTGGAAGTTGTCTTTAAAGAATGGCAGCAGAAAAGCCCGTTATTTGCCTCGAGCTTAACGCTAGATTTAAGCGGCCTCAGTCATGACTATGATGTACGACCATTCATGATGCAGTCCAATGAGAGCGACTATGACTTTCTGACCCGATTGCTGCGTAGCGAAGGCATCAACTGGCTGGTGGATGAAGCAGAACGAACCGTTCCGCAAAGTAGCGCTGCAATTCAGCCGCAGAAACTGCGTCTGATTGATGACAATAGCCAGTATCAGGCCTTGGAACGTCGCCAGATCCGTTATCATCGCAGCAGTGCCACCGAACAATACGACAGCATGACCAGTCTGGTCGGACAACGCTCATTACAACCGAGTGCAGTTCATGTACAACGCTGGCAGGCCGATGCCCTGGAACAGGAAGAAGGTGCAGGCAGTGTACAAAGCACCCACCAGCACAGTGAACAACATGACAATGCCAGTCTGGGACTGGAACAGGCCTGGCATTTCTCACCGGCATGGATGCAAGACCTCAATGGTGAAGATGGTGCAACCGCATCGGGTAATGGCCAGATAGAAAAACTCAACCGCAATCTTGGACAATACCACGACCTGCAATCCAAGCAGTTTGTGGCCAATACCACGGTGCGTGACACCCATGTCGGTTACTGGTTTGAACTGGCAGAACACCCTGAAATTGACCAGCACAGTGGTGCAGACAAAGAATTCCTGATCACAGGCAAACAGTTTTATAACCAGAACAACTTGCCAAAAGACCTGAACCAGCAAATCAAACAGTTACTGGCCCAAAGCAACTGGCCCATAAAAGAAAATGACGAACGACAGGCTAACCAGCTGATTCTGCAACGTCGCAATATCAAAACCGTACCCGAATACAATCCATTACAACACCGCCCAGCCGCTTCACCGCAACGTGCCAAAGTGGTTGGGCCAAGCGGCGAAGAAATCCATGTCGATGAATGGGGCCGTATCAAAGTCCGTTTCCTGTTTACCCGTAGTGAAGACCATAGCCACGATGGTGGTGCAGGGGCCAATGACAACGACACCGATTCCGCCTGGGTGGATGTACTCACGCCTTGGGCAGGAGAAGGCTATGGCGCACGCTTCCTGCCACGAATCGGTGAGATTGTGGTGATTGACTTCTTTGATGGCAATATTGACCGTCCATTTGTAGTGGGCCGCATCCATGAAGCACAGCGCAGTCCAACCAGATTTGACAATGCAGGCAAGCTACCAGACACCAAGAAACTGGCCGGCATTAAAACGAAAGAATATCAGGGTGAAGGCTTTAACCAGTTACGCTTTGATGACACCACCGGACAGATCAGCGCCCAACTGCAAAGCAGTCATGCTGCCAGCCAACTCAACTTGGGTAAACTGAGTCATCCAAAAGATAAAGCTGAAAGCGAAGACCGGGGCGAAGGTTTTGAACTGCGTACCGATCAATGGGGTGCGGTACGAGCCGGAGAAGGCTTACTGCTTTCCACGCATAAACAGGATCAGGCGCAAGGCGAACATCTGGATGCACAGCCTGCCAAGCAACAGCTGGAAGGCAACCAGAGCAACGCCAAGGCGCTGAGTGAAGTAGCCAAGAACCAGCAGACTGATGAGATTGAATCAGTTGATCAACTCAAAGAATTTGCTGAGCAGATTCAAGAGAAGATCGCCCAGTTTAAAAAATCATTATTATTGCTGAACTCACCAGCAGGTATTGGTTTAAGTAGCAATGAAGATATTCATTTATCGGCAGATGGACAGATCAGCCAGTTTGCAGGCGACAGTATTAATCTGAGTACGCAGAAGAACCTGATTACGCATGCGCAAAACAGGATTAGTGTGTTTGCAGCACAGAATGGGATTAAACAGGTAGCTGCGAAAGGTAAGTTTGAAGTTCAGGCACAATCGGATGGCATGGATTTACTGGCCAAGCAAGGCATTCAGATCATTTCAACTGAAGATCGAATTGAGATTACCAGTCCGAAAGAAATCGTGATTACTGCGGGCGGTTCCCAGATTAAGCTGAATGGTTCAGGGATCTTCCCCGTAACGGGCGGCAAGTTTGAGGTCAAGGCGGGGCAGCATTTATTTATGGGTGGGGCGAAAATTAATACGTCTTTACCAATATTAAAAGAACCAGTTTTTGCTGAGGTTAAAAAATTTAGCCATCGTCTTGATTTTTCTAGTCTTGGGCTTTATTCCGATTATTTGAAAACTTCTTACCGGGTCCGTAAAAAAGATGGAGTTTATTTGGAAGGTGTATTGGATGAAAGGGGTCGGACTAATAGGATTTATTCAGAAGTTGCAGAACCTTTAGAAGTCTTTATTGATACAGATGAGCCAGTTATTGGCTATATTGGAAATGAAACAGATAGCAAAGAATAGTTGGTATAAATAATGTCTAATATTGCATTTAAATTACGCTTTACATATAAGAATGTAGACGAAGGAATTCCAAACTTAGACTATAAAGTGACTTTTCAAAGTTTAGTATTTCCTACTACAACTAGGATTTTAGATGAAAATCAAACTACAAAAGAAGGAAAAGTAACAAAAACTTTATATACACATTCTGAAAAAGGTATATTGAGAGTTTTTGTAAAAGGTGGACCAACCAAATATAAGACCTACACACAAATTTTTCAGGAGAATGTTGAAAAAGATTATTTTCTTAATGGAGCAACATTAACACTACCATTAAGTCTGATGAAGATTTTGGTTACAACAGAAGTAAAAGGGGCGTCTAAGAATTATGAAAGTGACTATCATCAGGTGAAATCTGGTGAAAATTTAGCAAGTATAGCCAAAAAATATAACAAAGAAATTTCTATACTTATGAAAAATAATAATATTTCTGATGCAAATGAAATTAAAGTAGGTCAGAAAATATTTATTGGAAGTGCTAATACATCAAATCAAATGATGCTTCAAGTCGCAGCTCCTAAAGAAGGTTATTTTATTGAAATAGATTATATTGTAAATGCTGGCGATACTTTATTAAGTATTGCAAGAAAATTTAATTTAAATGCAGAAAGAATTAAACAAGATAATGAAATAACTGATACATATAGTCTTTATGCGGGTCAAAGGCTAAAGTTAATAAATCATTCTGCAAAATTTTTAGGCCTAAGTAATCAAAAACTAATATTAAGAAAATTATATACTGAAGGTTTATTCCCAGTTACTAAAGTGAGTGGAGATTATACTCGACAAATTTCTGTAATTATTGGAGCACAGTTGTGGGAGATATTAGGCGCTTCCTTAGAAATAGGAATAGCCTATGATGCTCGTGGTAACTGGATGCTATACTATGCTGTTGAAGACTCTATAAGTATTGATAAGAGTGCAATAAATTTACATGGTGGGAACGTCAAAAAATTAAGTGATGATATTGGATTTTCTCTTGCAGGAAGCAATATTAAAACTAATGCAAAACATGTTTCAGAATTGACTGGAGCAGGATATAGTCTAACAAATAGTATTAACTTAGGAGCTTATAATGTGGGTTTGATGAATGTAAAATCTAAGACAAAAGATTATGATACTGGAGAGGATAAAGATATAGATGGGGTTGGTGGTATGGGGCAGATAAATATAGGTAAAAAAAGTATAAAGGCCCCAAGTATTGATCATCAAGCTGGGGCTTCAATTGTAATTCCTTTATTTATTTATAATAAAAAAGTTAAAGAGTAATTTAATTACTCTTATTAGGATTTTTCTTATAGTGGTCTAACCAGTATATAGACTTTCCTAGTTCGTTTTTATCTTTATAGCAAAGAGAAATATTGTATTGTGCAAGGTCATAACCCTGTTCTGCATATGGTTTTAATAACTCTATTGCTTTATCAATATTTTTTTCTGTCCCTTTACCTTTTCTATAAAGGATAGCTAATTTAATTGCAGAGGCACTATAATTTTGATTTGAAGATCTTGTATACCAATCAAATGCCTGTTTGTAATCTTGCTTAACTCCTCTACCATAATAGTATGCTTGTCCTACATTAAACTGACCGGCAGCACTACCATGTTCTGCAGAAAATAGAAATTTTTCTAAAGCTTTTGTTGAATCTTGTGGAAAGATAATTCCATTTTCATAATATATACCAATATAGTTAATAGCTTCATAAGAACCGAGCTTAGCTGCTTTTTCGAAAAGAGTTAATGCTTTTTGATAGTCATCTTCATTTTTTGCTTTATTAAATGCTATTAAGCCTAAGTTATGTATCGATGGTGCATGGTTTTGTTTAGCTGCTAACGTATACCAATAAATAGCTTTTTCTTCATTAGCTTCACCATTAAATCCATATTGGTAACTTGCACCAATATCATTCTGGGCGGTTGGATTCCCTTGTTTAGCAAGCTCTAATAGAATTGGAAATGCTTTATCATATTGATCATTATTGATAAAATCTTCTGCCTGTTTTAGCTTTCCGTTTGTTTTTTGGTCATAAATATATACTGTTTCTGAATTTGAGTTCTTCGTATTTGTAGTGTGCTCTTGTGTTGTACTACCACATGAAATCAAGACGATAAGTGATGCAAGAACCAAAAGATTTTTCATAAAAATTTTAAACTTTAGTGCAACATAGACAAAGATAAATATTAATTTATATTTCTATATAGAACAATAAATTAGATAGCCTGTTATTTGTTTTTTTGTAACAAGATAACTTGTTTTATAAGAAATATAGAATATTAAATAGTAGAGACTATAGCGTTTGCAAGAGCTAGAATACCAATTGTATTTAGTGGAGTAGAAGATGATGGAGTTGGTGCTGTATTATTAGATCTTGGCGCTGGTTTTGTAGGTAATTATGGTAGAACTACGATTGCTAGAAAATATACAGGTGTATGTAATTAGGAATATAAGTTATGTTTGAAGATTTAAAAAATATTAGAATTAGAGATATAATAGTTGCTGATGATATATTTCTTGTTTGTGTTTTTTAATTATTCCTTTTAGTATTTTCTTATTGTGGTTTACATATATTTATAATAAGATTTGTATTGAAAAAATAAGAGGGTTTTTTTGGTTTTTTTCTTTGGAGAGAGGCGGAGAAAGTTTTTTAAAGTAGGAGGAGATTTGGTTGTAGTTGCTTATTGGTTTTTAATATGCTACTCAAATTATAAAACTTTTCTGCAAAGTTACACTTTTCATCTATAAATGGTGAAAAAAATAAACCAATATCAATTATTCCAGATACATATAGAGAGAATGTGAATGTATTTGAGGGAAAACATAAAAATTGGCTATTAATAAATCTTTCCTCCCTGTATTTAGGTTCCGTCCTTGGGGTTATATTCTTAGTGTATGGCTTTTCTTTATGGATTAATAAATGAGATATTTAAGTTTTTTATCAATTTTATTAGTGAGCTTAACAGGCTGTGATGTACAAGCTAATAAAGTTAGTGGGGAAAGCCAAGGTGTTAACCTAGATTTGTCTAAAATTGATAACGTTGTAAAAAGTAAAGACAATAATGAGAAAATAAAATATTTTAATGCTTTATTGGTTGAGGCTGAAAATAATAATCCTATTGCGCAAAATTTAGTGGGGGTAGTGTTTGAAAATGGATATTTAAATCAAAAGAAGGATATTAAAAAATCAATCTATTGGTATGAAAAGGCAATAAAAAATAATAATGGGGTGGCTGAAAATAATATGGGGAGTTTGTATGCTCATGGTAATGGAGTTAAGCAAGACTATGAGAAAGCTTATAACTACTATAAGAGTGCAATGAGTAAAAATGTACCTGAGGCTATTAATTCAATCGGTTTTATGTATTTTAATGGTTTCTATCTTGAAAAAGATCTAAAAAAAGCATGTGAATATTATGAGAAATCAGCATCTTTAGACTATGGTTTAGGAGCTGCAAATACAGCTAATTGTTACTATGAGGGTTGGGGAGGTGTGAAAGATAAACATAAATATTTCGATTACTCTCTAAAAGCTGCTGAAAAAAACTATGCACCGTCACAATTTAATGTTGCTGTTATGTATAAAAAAGGAGAAGTTGTCGATAAGTCAATTGAAAAATCTGTGTATTGGTATAAAAAAGCAATAGAAAACGGTGAACCTCGTGCTGCTTATAATTTGGCATCGTTATATGAAAAAGGTGATGGAGTAAAACAAGATCTTGATCTTGCGTATGCTTATTATACCTTAGCAAAAGAGTTTGGATTGGATGTCGCTCAAAAAAAATTACGGGAACTAGATAGTAAAGTAGTTAAAGAAAATATTCGGATTTTAAAAATGGAGAAAGTATACAAATCGCAGTAGATGACCCTTCTAGCGAATGGGAAATTATGGATGAAGAGGATTATTTGAAGAAAAATAAAAGTTAGATATTGTATCTGATTAAAAATAAGGCTTGTCTTAATGATACTTAGATTAGCTTTTATCTATTAACGGTTCTTATATCTGCTTATAGTAAGAATCGTATTCAGGTATTAGATTTTTAATTATTAAGTTTATGGATTATTAATTTATAGATACGATTCTGTAAAGAGTATTTTGATAGAGATCCGATTGTGGAAATAGATTTAATATCTAAGGATTAATTGTGTTTTATTTTAAAAAAATAGCTTTTGTTTTTATACTTTTCTGTCTTGTTTCTAGTGGCGCTTGTAATTCAAAAAACAATGATAGTATTTCTGAAATTGAAAAAAAAGAATATGTTTCTAAATATCAAAATGAAATGGCTAATGAGAACTATAAAAATGCCTTTAAAATACTTGAGAAGTTAGCTGCTAAAAATGATAACTTTGCAAAGAATGAAATGGGCTTTTTTTATGAAAAAGGCATATTTGTCGAAAAGGACATAAAAAAAGCAATAAAGTTATATAGTGAAGCAGGTAATAATAATTATATTCCTGCAATGTATAATATTGGAAGATTAAAGCTAGAAGATGGGAATACAGCTGAAGCTTTTTCAATATTTAATAACATAGAAGATCAGAATTATGCACCGGCTCTTAATCTTTTAGGTGTAATGTATAATAATGGAGATTATATTGATAAAGATTTAGATAAGGCTTTTTTATATTATAAAAAAGCAGCTGACTTAGGTAATCCTGATGCTAAATTTAATTTAGGGCAAATGTATTTTTATGGTGAGGGAGTTAAACAAGACTATGAAAAGTCATTTTATTGGTATGATGCTTCAGCCAAACAAGATTATGATTTTGCAAAAATTCAGTTGGCAACTTTATATTATAAAGGATATGGTGTAGAGAAAAATATAGAGAAAGCTATAAGTATTATTAATAGTATGGCTGAAGAAGGTGATCCAGATGCAATTTATAATATCAGACTCTACTATAAGGCTGTAAATAATTATAAAGAGTACAGTTATTGGGACGCTAAATGTAAGCAAACTATAAATTGTGAATAATTTTTCATGTTGAAAATATACTTAATCACCTTATTATCAAAGTAATACGAATAAGTTAACTAGAATGATACTGAGGTGATGATAATTGTGATAGATAAAGTTGAGCAAAATATCTTGCTGACTGATTAATTGAAATGGGTCAATTCGTCTTTAGCAAAAGAATTCCCATTTTTTACTGCCTCTTCAAACCAAGTTCTTGACATAGATAAACTTTTATCGACACCTAATCCATCTTTGTAAATTTTACCTAAATGGTATTGCGCATTGCTGTCCCCTTGCTTTGCAGCTTCTAAGAACCACTTTCTCGCTTCTGAATAGTCCTGTTTAATATGATCGCCAGTTAAATACATAAGTGCAAGGTTGTACTGTGAACTTCTTATGCCTTGTTGGGCTGATTTGCTGAACCACTTAAAAGCTTTTAATTTATCTTGAGTTACTCCTCTACCATGCAAAAACATAATCCCAAGATTGGCTTGAGCATCCGAATCACCATGATTTGCTGCTATTGAATAATATTCCATAGCTTTTGATTCATTCTTTTCTCCTCCTAGTCCTGTACTATATATATAGCCTAATTTATTAAATGAGGGGATGTCTCCCTGACTTGCTGCTTTTTCGTACCAAAATTTTGCCTTTTCGTAATCATGTTTAATATTAGGATTGCTACTATATAAAAAACCTAAATTATATTGAGCATTAATATTTCCTTGTTTAGCAGAAGATAAATACCATTTTATAGCTTCACTTATATTTGGTCGAATATCTTCATATCCATCAGCATAAATTACCCCCATATTATATTGTGATTCAGGATCACCTTTTTCAGCTTCTATTCTAATATCAGCTATGTCAAAGTTTGAATTGTTAGAACTATAATTTTGATTATTAGTGTTATTTTCGGTTGATCTGGCGCAACCAGAATTCAGTACACTAAGCAAACAAATTGTTAAGAAAATTTTTTTAGATAACATATCTTATTTCAAGCATAAATAATTTGATAATTTACTATAAAGAGGTTTTTTTGTCCTTATATTGAACGTAAAATCAACATAAACAGAAAAATTTAGACTAATTTTCTACTTCAAAATCATTTGGTAGGATGTGACATGATAATTTGGGTAAATTTGTCAAAACTATAAATGTAAATTGATTAGGTGTATATTTGAGTTATATCAATAAAATTACTTAAAAAATTATTTGCTATCACAGAAAGGAGACTTTCAAGTGTGATTTAGTTGATATGCTAAAGCACTACATATAGAAACCGTGTAGCTTTAGAGCAAACAGTTTTTTATCATTGTGATCAGGTGGGAACACCACAAACACTGACTAACGCAGTAGGTGAATGTGTTTGGGAAATTACTCAGGATACGTGGGGGGCTGCGCTCGAGATTCAGATGCTAAATAAAGATAATCGATTTGAGCAGAGTAATCTGAGATTCCAAGGTCAGTATTACGATAATGTAACAGGACTGCATTATAACCGTTATCGTTATTATGAGCCGTATAGTGCAAGGTATATGAGTAAAGATCCGATTGGGTTATTTGGTGGATATAACACTTCTGCCTATGTAAGTGATCCCACTCAATGGGGCGATCCAATGGGCTTGATGGCAGAGAAAAATAAGAATTCTAATCAGTCAAACTATGAACGTTATTCTCAAGACTTTAACCGTAGGAATGCTCTGATTTTAGAGCGTCAGCGTAAAGCAACTGAGCAGGCTAAACTTGCAAATGAGCAAGCGAAGCAAAAAGCAGCGGAAAAAGAAAGACAAATACAGCTAGAACGAACCACGCAGAAAAGAAGTTTGAAGGAAATCTATCTTTCAGATGAAGTAATAATGCCTTCAGGTAGTACAGTACCTGAAATTCAAAATGAAATTATTACAAATCATTGCAGTAAATATCAATGCGCGGCTATAAAAGCTGATTATTTAGCATGCGGTGGAGGGTTATTAGGGCATAACGTAACTATCGTTAAAAATTTATGGGCAGATCAAGCACAGGGATGGTATATCGCGGGTTCTAAAGTGGCTTTAATCACGCAATCCTCACCGAAAAGTTCTAAAGATTTAGTTGGAGCTAGTTGCGCTGTTGGAGTTATTACAGGGCTTGATAAAAAACTTGTTAAAGAGAGAGGTATGGAATATTTAACAGATCAATTTGTTAATGGCGCTTCTGCTTCGGCAGGTATAGTTGTAGGGCCTAGTGGGGGGGGGGTAACTATGTTATACCAATGTTTACGAAAAATAGCCCGGTTTATAAAGCAAGAGCTGTTGAGTTTGTGGTTGGAACTACAGGCATCAATGCAGATGTGGGTATCACGAAAATGTTATCAGATAAGTAGATTAAGGAAATAAGCTATGAAAAGAATTATTTGGAGTGTTTTAATTATTCTGAGTGGTTGTAGTAAAGATAATGTGCAAAAGCCTTATTTAGATCAGGTTAATCAAAGATTTGTTGATGAGGCAGAAGTTTTATTTAATGGTACTGTTGAAGACTTAAGTGCTTATTCTTCATATACTGATAACACCGTGGCATATAAAATTAAAGCAGATAAATTTGATATTAATTTTTTTATGAAAGAAGAGAGTAAAGATTTAAAAAAAATGGGATGGTCTTTCTATAAAAAGTATAATGAAAGTTATATTTTTTGTGATGGGAAAAGGCAATTGGAGATAATATCACCTAGAATTGTTTCTAAAAATGAAGTTTTAGTTAAAGGTTCTGCTGGTATGCAGTTGGATGACTTTTGGCATGTAATATTTATGTCACCAAATAATACTAAGCGCTATGTTTGTTATGACTTCAATAAATAATTTTTATATTTTAAATATATTTTTTTGAGTGGAGTGTATATTTTTATATAATGAAAGATGTATATAAATTATTTTTAATTCTCATGTTGTTAACATCCTGTGCACAAGATGAAAATATTGAGACTAGAGAAAGTAATCATCCAATTAATATGGAGTTAAAAAGAGAGGCTAAAGATGTTTTTGGAGATAAGCTAGAAAGTGAGAGAAGTTATCAATCGTTTTCTTCAAATGTGTTGTTTATAAAATTAATGTTGAAAATTTGAGTATGGAAGAGTTTGAAAATTATAAAGATCAGATATTGCCTAAAAAAAATTGGATTTTTAGATCAAAAATTAATGAAGGCTATATTTTTTGCCAAGGTTCTCGCCAATTAGAAATAATTCCTCCACAAGTGCTTGTCGGTAACAATGAACTAGGCCGGGGAGATATCGGTAAACAGCTCAAAAAGAATTGGAATATTTTTCTTAGACATACTGCTAATGGTACTTTAAATGAGTGTTATTTGAGAAGTAGGAGTTAAGTGGAATAGGAAATTGAATTTAGAATAATTTTAAAATTTAAATTGATGTTAATATAAGGTGGTTTAGTGTAATTGTGATAAATGATTTTTTATGAAAGCTTATTGATTATTCGGTTTAATACATGTTTTTAAGAGTGATTTTTGTTATATTAACTATTTTATGTGGTAATAAAGATAATTTAAATAGTTTTATAATTGAAAATTCTGTAATTAACCATTTTGAAAGTGATGCTAACTATATTTTTTTGTGATCACATCTTAGATAGATATTATTCTCATTTTATGATGCAGGTAGTTGATATTTAAAATTTAGAATAATAGTGGTATTTCTATAAACCAGAAATCAGTTAATATTAATAAAGAATATGATAAGGCAAAAGAAAGGTTAGGTAATTAATATGAATATTAAGAGTGTTATTATGCTAATCTTTTGTTTTTTTTCATTTGCATGTACGCATGTAAATGAAACTGAGCAAAAAACTGAAATGATGAGTTTTGAAGATATCACATCTAAGTATTTTAAATCTTATGATCCTGTTTTTGAGTCATCTATTAGACGCCCTGGAAATCATGCTGGAACAATTTTAATTGATAAGAAAAAATTATCAAATGTAGAAATAGATGAGATAAAAAATAAAATAAAATCAGATGGGTGGGTTGAAATGGAAAATTCGGAAAACTATACCTTGTATTGTCTTGGTAATTATCAGCTTATTGGGATTTTGTATCCTAATGATTTAATTGAGAGAAACAAGAAAGGTGAGGAAATTACTTATGAGGATGTGAACTCTTGGAATATAGGGTTGTACTATAACAAAAATGGTGTGAATAGTTGTGAGAGATAAGTTTTCTATTTTTATTTTTATCAACTTTAATTTGAGGTGTAGTAGTGTGATTAGTGAAGTATTCAAATGTAGGTGGATGGATGCTTTCAGAAAGATGCTCTTAGTATTAAATGAGGCATTAATCGGCCCCAAAATATACACCTGTTGTTTTACTTCCAATTAGCAATTTTTTCCTTAAATTAACTTGAGACTTTTATGGTTAAATATTTAAATATTTTTGTAATCTTATTTTTAGTTGGCTGTAATAGCCCTGATAGTGCAGCAAATCCTGAATTTGAAAGTTTGAAAAGTGCAGCAGAGCAAGGGGATATACGCGCTCAATCACAGATGGGAGATGTATATTTATTTGGTGAATATGATTTTGATGTTGATTATAAAAAAGCCTTTGATTGGTATCAAAAAGCAGCTGATCAAAATGATGCAAAATCGCAATATAACTTGGCAATAATGTATTTAAATGGATATGGCGTAAAAAAAGATTTGCCAAAATCAGTCGAATATTATAGAAAATCTGCTTTGCAAGGAGATGCGGATAGTCAATTGCAATTGGGAATCAGATATCTAAATGGTGAGGGTGTGGAAAAAAATATCGAAACCGCTAAAGAATGGTTTCAGAAGGCAAAAAATTCAGGAAATGAAGAGGCTATTTCTTATTTAAGGAAAATTGATAATTAATAGCTTTGTATTAGAAATGAAGAGATCTTTTTTGAAGATCTTTTTATTTTAATATAATTCTTTAGATATTAAGTAAGTATGGTTTTATTTTATAATAAGTTTTATGTTTAATATTTTTCAATTATTTATTTTGAGCTTGCTTTTTTGTGCTTGCGCAAATAGTGCTCCATATGAAAGTAGTCATGAGTTTAAATTAGCAGAAACTGGTAATGTTGATGCGCAATATAATATTGCAATGAATTTTTTAAATGGTGATGAAGGTTACCCAAAAGATTATAATCAAGCTAAGAGATGGCTTGAAAAAGCTTCTGAACAAGGTGACGCTTCTGCGCAAAATGCTTTAGGTATTATTTATTTTAGGGGCTTGGGTAGTGATAGAAATATAATTAAATCAGAGTATTATTACAGGTTGGCAGCAAATAAAAATCATGAAAATGCACAATTGCAGTTAGCTTTAATTTTATTGAATAAGAATAAAGTTGAAGATTTGGCCGAAGCTAAAAATTGGTTAAGGAAAGCTAGTTTGCTGGGAAATGTTGAAGCAAAAAATAAACTGGAAGAGTTAAAGGATAAAAAATAATTGTATAATTTTTTTGAATTTATATAAAATTTTTGTAAACAAGGAAGCAATGATAAGCTAATCTAAAAAACGATCAATCTTTGCAATGTTTGTATCTGTGTCGAGTTGTTCACGACTTGAGCAAAGACCATGCATTTATAATTCTAATAAAAGAGTGATTAAACTAAGCCATGATCTTAAAGGTACAGCAGGCGATCAATCATATTGATCAGAAATTTTTTATAGAAACCATTGTTATATTTTTTTACAATCGCTTAGATAACTTCTTGGTAGGGGCGAAATAAATTCAACAGGAAGCATTTTATATAACTTTATTTTATGCCGAGTTTCATTACTATAAAGATAGGCGTGAATATATTAAATTTCTGGATAAAATAATATCAGTATTTATAATTAATATAAATGAAAAATGAATGAAATTTATTTGCTCAAATAAAATATACTGGGGAAAAGTGGTTGAGTATAAGAAGTTGGGTGAGATGCCTGAATAATGTATTTTATTAAAATTCATTATATAATCTTAAAAATTTGATGTGGATAGCTATAGCTATAAATTTTTAATTAAATATAAAGGGTGTGTTTTGTCTTCTGTAAACTTTTCTTATATTGCCGGTTTCTGGCGTCGATCATTTGCTTTCCTTATTGATTTATTGCTGGTAGGAGGTTTCTGCTGGAGTACGATTCAACTGCTCTCCAAGTTTATGTATCCATTTCCAGTTATATCTATCTTTGTTGGATATGCCTTTGTTATTTTATATTTTGGTTTGTTAAACAGTCATTTACATTCAGGACAAACTTTTGGCAAACAGTTGTTAAAAATCAGGGTCACTGATACATATGGACAAGATCTGGCTGTAATTCCATCATTGCTTCGTTCGGCAATCCTGTTTGCACCATCATGCCTTATGTCACTAAGTGGTTATTTCTCGATTTTACTTTTGACAGAATTATTTGATTTGCTATTGGTCTGTCTGCAAATCCTGATTATCTATTTTTATGTTTTTAACCGTCGAAACCGCCGCTCAATACACGACTTTATTGCCGGTTCAATGGTGATTAATTTACAAAAAGATGACGAAGAACAAAAAGTTCCTGAGATGTGGACTAAGCATAAGATTTTTGCTGCACTCATCATGCTGGTATGCGTCGGTACAGGCCTATCGTCTTTTAATGTCTTTAACCGTGAAAATGCAGCTGAAGTTAAACAGCTTAAAGGCAGTCAGCCAGAAATTATCCATGTAAAACAGATTTCAGAAAAGGAACAAGGCTCGGAGACGCAATTTATTTTGTTTGATGTGCAGATCAATGATCGGGCCAAACTTAATAATTCATTTTTCGCGCAAGAGTTTTTAGATCATTTACAAAGTCTTGACCCGCAGTTAATCAATCATAGTAATAACATTTCAATACTTTTAAGTACACGGCTTCAATTTGGCCTGGCCTCATCAATTGACTTAAATATGTACTCGGTTAAAAAAACGCAGCAAGGCTTAAAGGTCGTAGAGGAAATTTCTACTGTCAATTTTTAAATCGGAACATGAGACCTGAAAGACATGAGTTGAGGCTGGGTAAGGGGAGACCGGCTCATGTTCAATGGTCTTGCAATTTTTAATTTTGACCGATGCGCTGGAACCTTTACCAATATTCTCCTGAACCGGCAAAGGTTTGAGCCATTGAAAAGAAATTTACACGTTTTTTAAAAGTAAATCAGGGCTAAATAGTCCATATGCCAAAAAAGTGAAGCTGTACCATTCCCTATCTATCATCTCATTGCTTCTGTTTTTGGTCGGGTTTATAGGAATTATCGCAATATGAATGACTTATTTTTTTATTATTTTGGGCCATTAAACACACTCAGTAAAGACCGACTTTATAGTTTAAGCGTTGTTTGTCAGCGTGAATTTCTTCATTTTCTTATGAAATTAAACAAGGACGTACAACAATGAAAAAAGCATGGCTTTTCTTGGGTTCAATGAGTGTCTTGGCAAATATGCCAATCCTGGCTGCCGATTTAAGTATTGGTGATCCCAAAACACAAGCAGGTGAACTGAAACTGACAGGCGCAATCCGTACCCGTTATATCCATAAGGATTATATTGTTGAGGCCAATGAAGGTTCTAAAAATGATGACTGGCGACTGGCCGATATCAAAGCAGTATTGAGTTATGAAAACCCGGACTGGATTGCCTCCATGGATGTGCGCTGTTACCAGTATGACCGTTTATGTGATGCCTTATTTTTAAAAGATGCCTGGGCAGGCTATAAATTCTCGGATCAGCAACGCGTCACAGTTGGTTTGCAATCGGTTGATTTTGGCTTTGGTCGACTGTGGGGCAATAGCTATTATGAAACTTTACTCAATACTGTTGGGCTGGAAGATATCCAAAACCTTGGGGTGAAGTACCAGTTTAAGGATAACCGGTATAACTTCATTCTCGGTTTTTACCCAACCGATGGCGGTAACTACAAAGGTACTTCTAAAGATTCCAGCCGCTATAGCGGTAACTTTGTTCGGGCAGATGATTTGACCCAGGGTACCGATATTGATGAAAAAAATATGTGGGTGACGCGCCTGTCCAGAAAGTTTGATATCGATCAGTCACAAAATTTTTCGACTGAAATTGGTGGTTCTTACTGGTACTCGGAACTGGAAAATAACCGTACCAATAAAGATGGCCATCGCAGTAGCTGGAATGTATTTAGCACCACCAATTATCAGGCATGGCAGTGGCTGTTCCTGGCAGGTGAGCAGGATATTAAAAATGCAGATGATCTTTTACCGAAAAGTTCGACCATTGGTGCATTTGATTATCCTTACCAGGTCGCCAACAAAGGCAAATATATGGCCAATGAAATTAACTACAGCTTTGCCAAGCCTTTTCATCAGTTAGAAAATATTAAACCCTATGTCTCGTATAGCCGTTTTTATAAAGACGAATCGGGCTATAAAGATTCAGATCGGTTAATTGCAGGTCTCTATTTTAACTATAAAAAAGTCGGTATACAGGGCGAATATATCTGGAGCCGCAATGACCCGATGACGGGCAGTGGTGCAGATGGGCTAGCACAGGGTGACAGCAATCAGTGGAATAAACTGTTCTATTTGTCGCTGGGTTATTATTTCTAAGGTTAACCTGAAACATCGGCCAGCCTGTTTATAAATGGGCTGGTTTTTATTGTTTAGGCTGTTCTTAAAATCAAGGCACCGATTAAAATAATACAGGACGAGATCATCCGGATTGCATTGATACGCTCTTTTAGCACAAAGATTGCAATCAGCGTGGCAAATAAAATCGAAGTTTCGCGTAGCGCCGCAACAATCGCCACAGGGGCAAGTGTCATCGCCCACAGTGCCAGTCCATAAGAAAAAAATGAACCGATTCCACCGATTAAACCTAAATGCCAGTTATGCCGGAAATACTTACCCAGCTGACGAAATTGCATTTTCAGGGCAAACATAAAAAAGATCAGGCCTGACAGTACAAAGCTCCATAAAATATAGGCAGCAGGAGAGCCGGAAAGGCGGATTCCATGCCCATCCAGCAAGGTATAACCCGCAATCAGAATGGCATTGAGCAAGGCCAGACCAATGCCTTTACGTCCTGTTTTCGGAGCCGCCAGAAGCATTGATAAAATGCCAGCCGAAATGGTGATGATGCCGAGCCATGCATTCAATTGTAGTGTTTCATGCAGTAACAGGCTGCCTAAAACCGCCACAATCAGCGGTGCCGTACCACGCATCAAGGGATAGGTCAGTCCCATATCGGCCACATGGTAGATTTTAGCCACCATGCCAAAATACAGGATCTGTATTGCGGTTGAACTCAGGATATAAGGCCAGCTATCCTGATGCGGTAACGGGAAAAAAGGTAATAGCAATGCAGCTAAAACTGCAGCAGATGCCGTGACCAGCACCGTGGTTAAAAACGTATTTGAACCAGCCTTGACAATGGCATTCCATGTCGCGTGGCATAACGCCGCAAGTAAAATAAGGCCAAATATTGCCGTGTTCATTAGGCTGCCTGTTCGTTGCTGATACAGTTAATGTGCATGATGTAATTGAAAAAAGAAAGCAGGCAGCCTGGCGCGATTATAGAAATACTTTTCCGGTAGTGGGATTTACAGGTTCAACCGGCTGAATCAACTGGCCGCGAGACAGGTTCTGGATATGCTGTAAACGGTTAACTAGTTCATTTTGTATAAACAGGATACAGGTCTGTAGTTTAGACGAGCTTTTTAAACGAGAAGGATAGACTGCCCAGACATCGGCATCTTGCCAGTATTCCGGCAAGATATGCTGTAACTGGCCGCTAATCAGTTCATCCGCTACATCCCAGATCGAACGTAAAATAATGCCATGTCCTTCAATGGCCAGTTGGTGAATAATCTCGCCGTTATTGGAGATAAAACGCGGAGTGACATGCACCGACCGGTCTTCCGAAAAATGCCGTAATTTCCATAACACGGAAGACTGATCACGTTCACTGATGGTCAGGCAATCATGATTGCGTAAATCATCCAGACTTTCCGGCATGCCTTGTTGCAATAAATAACTGGGTGCAGCGCAGAAAATCCGGAAATTCGACACCAGTTTTTTGGCAATCATGTTCGGGGCAATGTCGTTGCCAATCCGAATGTCCAGATCAATGCTGTGCTGGATCAGGTCTTTGGTGTTGTCGATGGTATCAAACTGGATTTCCAGTTTGGGATACATGGTCATCAATTTAGACAAAATAGGCGCAACATGTTTACGGCCAAAACCAAAGCTGCTGACAATATCGAGATGACCGGTAGGCGTGCTTAACGGGTTATTGACCAGCTCACTGATTTCATCAAATTCATCCAGAATATTGGAGACCCGGTCCAGAATCAGCTTGCCATCTTCGGTCAAACTGACATGACGGGTACTGCGGTGGAACAGCTTGCAGTTCAGGTTGGTTTCTAAAATATTGATGCGTTTGCTGATAAAAGCCGGCGAAACGCCCAGCTCTTCTGCTGAATCGACAAAACTCTTGCGTTTGGCGACTGTACAAAAAACCTTTAAATCCGATAGGTTAGGTAGATTATTCACGATCCGTGTCCATTGGGGTGATAGTTTTCTTATTGATCATTGTTGCCGAAAACAGCATGTTTACAACTCAGGATATTAACCAAAGGTGTAAGGGAGCGTTATGGCAAAAAAGTATAAAGTTGCCACGATTGCGGGCGATGGAATTGGCTTAGAAGTTCTACCAGAAGGCATTAAGGTTGTAAAGGCAGCAGCAGACAAATATGGCATTCAACTTCAAATGGATAGCTTCGATTGGGCCAGCTGTGATTACTACCTTGAACACGGCAAAATGATGCCGGATAACTGGTTTGACGTTCTGCAGGAATATGATGCAATCTTCTTTGGTGCGGTGGGTTGGCCTGAAAAGGTGCCGGATCACATTTCACTGTGGGGATCATTACTGCAGTTCCGCCGTCGTTTTGACCAGTATGTGAACTTACGCCCGGTCCGGTTAATGCCGGGGGTGAAATGTCCGCTGGCGGGCAAGCAGCCGGGTGATATCGATTTTTATGTGGTGCGGGAAAACAGTGAGGGTGAATACTCTGCCATTGGTGGGAAGGCTTTTGAAGGTACCGACCGTGAGTTTGTGTTGCAGGAAGCCGTATTTACCCGTCATGGGGTTGACCGTATTTTAAAATATGCTTTTGACTTTGCTGACCAGCGTGAGGCTAAAAGAATCACGGCTGCAACCAAGTCAAATGGTATTGCAGTAAGCATGCCGTACTGGGATGAACGTGTCGATGAAATGGCAAAACGCTATCCACACATCAAGGCAGATAAGCAACACGTTGATATTTTAGCGGCACGATTTGTATTACAGCCTGAACGTTTTGATGTGGTGGTGGCATCCAATCTATTTGGTGACATCTTGTCGGATTTAGGTCCTGCATGTACCGGCACCATTGGACTGGCGGCTTCGGCTAACCTCAACCCCGAACGTAAGTTTCCATCCTTGTTTGAACCTGTACATGGTTCGGCACCCGATATTTACGGTCAGCAGATTGCCAACCCGATTGCTGCGATCTGGTCGGGGGCGATGATGCTGGATTTCCTGGCAGATGGTGATGAACAGGTGATGCAGGCAGGGCAGGACATCATGCAGGCGATTGAGCATGTATTGGTGCATGGTCCGAAAACACCAGATGTCGGAGGAACGGCAAAGACGTATGAAGTGGGCGATGCGATTGCCGCCTGTGTGACTCAGCAAAAAATGGATTTATTCGCGATGGAGTAAATACCCCTCAGGGAATAGTCACTATCCGAGATGGATTGAATAGATATGGATAATCAAATTATAAAACCTTATACAGATAAGACGCTTGCGATAATCAGTCTGGCCGTTGTATTTACTTCGGTGGCTGGTCTGGCAATCTACTCATCTGAATCAATACAGCTGGCGGCAAAATGGATGCAGTGGACCACCTCGGTATTCACCACGCCAGTGCTGTTATTCGCTTTTTTATCAATTATTTTTACCTTTGGTCTGGCATTTAGCAAGTACGGCAAAATCAAGCTGGGTGAGGGCAAACCCGAATACAGTACCATGTCATGGATTTTCATGTTCATTTTATCGGGGATTGGATCATCCACCTTGTACTGGGGCTTTCTGGACTGGGCCTATTATTACCAGACCCCGGGTTTAAATTTAGCCCCTGAATCGGCAGAAGCGCTGAAATACAGTGTGGCTTATTCTTTTTTCCACTCTGGTTTGAGTGCATGGTCGATCTATGCCTTGGCATCGATTTCATTGTGCTACAGCTACCATGTCAGAAAAAATAAAGGCCTGAGTCTGGCTTCCGTGATTGAAGCGGTCACCGGCTTTAAAGCAACGGGCCCGATTGGCCGTGTGGTCGATCTGATGTTCCTGTTATGCATGTTTGGTGCCTTGACCATTTCACTGGTACTGACCGCCGTAACCTTTACCAACATCTTGTCGCAGCTGACAGGTATTCCCAATACCTTCATGACCAAAGTCATCATTATTTTAGCGGTATCGGTGTTATTCGCACTGAGTTCTTATGTCGGTATGGACAAAGGCATGCAGCGTTTGAGTCATATGGTATGTCTGGGCGTGGTGCTGTTTGCAATCTACGTGCTGTGCTTTGGGCCAACTCAGTTCATTATGAATAATTCATTGATGAGTTTTGGCCTGATGGCTACCCATTTTGTGGATATGAGCCTGTTTACCGACCCGATGGGCGATGGAAAATTCACCCGTGAATGGACGGTGTTCTACTGGTTGTGGTGGATTTCCTATGCGCCGGGTGTGGCGTTATTTGTGACCCGTGTCTCTAAGGGTCGTACCATCAAAGAAGTGATTTTTGCCATGGTCATTGGCGGTAGCGTTGGTTTATGGTTTATCTTCGGGGTATTTGAGAACTATAGTGTCTACAGCTTTATTCACGGTATGGTCAATGTCCCGCAAATTTTGAGCCAGCAAGGCGGTGAAGTGGCGATTGGTCAACTACTTGGCTTGTTGCCAATGGGCAAGCTGATGATGTGGTTATTTCTGGGCATTATGGTGATTTTCCTTGCCGCACATATGGATGCAGTGGGCTATGCGGTATCGGCAACCTGTACCCGTGGCTTGCGTGAAGGGCAAGATCCATCTCCAAATGCGCGCTTGTTCTGGTGTGTCATGTTAACCCTGGTACCGATTGCGATGATCTTCTCCAAGGCACCGCTAGACACCATGAAAACTGCGACCATTGTGACGGCCTTGCCATTTATCGTGATTATTCTGGTGCAGACTTACGGTCTGGTGAAATGGCTGATTGAGGATTATGCCAAGGTGCCATCTCACCTGATTGAACAGCGCAGCTTTAGTGAGCAGGAAGCACTGGAGCATCATGATTCAAGCCAGCAGATGCAGATTGATATTGCGGCAACAGCACTTACGCATAAAAGCAGTCAAAAGGAATTGTTATGACACAGCAACCGTACATGAACTATGAGTTAAGCGAAGAAATGCAAAGTCTGGTGTACTGGAGCAGCATTTATTCAGCAGCGGATAACGATATTGACTCAATACGTGCAGCCTATGATGCGATGTGCCGGCATTACACCTTGCCACGCGATGGGTCAGTCCATATTGAAGATAAAACCGTTACCGGTGCGACTCATTCAGTGAATGTCCGGTTGTATAGCCCGTTGGTCGAGGCACCTGCAGCAGGTTGGCCGTGTATCCTGTTTATCCATGGCGGAGGCTGGATGCTGGGCAATCTGGATTCGCATGAGTTCATCACCCGCTATTTATGTCGTGATCTGAATGTTGCAGTCCTGAGTGTCGATTACCGTTTGATACCAGAACATCATTTTCCAGCTGCTTATGAAGACTGCGAAACGGTCTATCACTGGCTCCGCGCGCATGGCACAGACTGGAACATCAATCCAGCGAAGGTGGTATTAGCCGGTGACAGTGCCGGAGGCAACCTGGCGGCAGCACTGGCGGTTCAACTGCAGCATACAGGCAAACAGGCCTGTGGGCTGGCCTTGATCTATCCATGTTTGGGCAGCAGTTTTGACACCCCGTCTTGCCAGCAGCACGCGCATGCGCCGTTACTGACACTGGAGGAAATGCATTATTACCTGAAGGAATATGCACCCAATGCAAGCGACTGGAAAGATACACGATTAGCGCCACTGCGAGCTGAAGATTTTTCAGGTATGCCACGAAGCTTTGTTGCGGTGGCTGAATACGATCCGCTGTGTGACGATGGACGTATTTTCGTCGAGAAGTTAAAGCAAGCCAATATTACCGCCGAGTTTTATCTCGGCAAAGGATTACTGCATGGCAGTTTACGTTTAGTACGGGACTGTCCTGTAGTGCAGGATTTATATCAGCACATGCTGAGTTCGTTAAAGCAAATGTTCAAGTGATATGAACACCAGCCAATTTTGATAAAACGGTCGTTAGGACAAAAGAGTTTAATGGAGTAAAACCATGAATGCAGTTGAAAAATTACCAGAAGATTTCTGTGCAAACCCGGATGTTGCGTGGACATTCCCCAAAGTGTTCTACACCTCATCTCAGGTATTTGAGCGTGAAAAAGAAGAGATTTTTGCGAAAAGCTGGATTTGCGTGGCACATGGCAGTGAAGTTGCCCAGAACAATGACTATATTACCCGTAAAGTGATTGGTGAAAACATTATCGTGATTCGCGGCAAAGATAGCGTATTGCGTGCATTTTATAATGTCTGTCCGCATCGGGGGCATGAATTATTAAGTGGTAGCGGTAAAGCCAAAAACGTGATTACCTGTCCATATCATGCATGGACTTTCAAGCTGGATGGAAGCTTGGCTCTAGCGCGTAACTGTGACCATGTCGAAGCTTTTGACAAGCAAAACTCCAGCATGGTGCCATTAAAAGTGGAAGAATATGGCGGCTTTGTCTTTATCAATATGGATGAAAATGCGACCTGTGTTGAAGACCAATTGCCTGAATTTGCACAAAAACTGAATGAAGCCTGTGCGGTGATCAAAGACCTGAAACTGGCGGCACGTTTCGTAACGGAAACACCTGCCAACTGGAAAGTGATCGTAGATAACTATTTGGAATGTTATCACTGTGGTCCGGCGCATCCCGGTTTTGCCGATTCGGTACAGGTCGATAAATACTGGCATACCACCCATCAGAACTGGACGCTGCAATATGGTTATGCACGTTCTTCAGAAAAGTCATTCAAGCTTGATCCATCGGTAAAAGATCCGACTTTTAGCGGTTTCTGGACCTGGCCGTGCACCATGTTTAATGTTCCACCGGGTGCAAACTTCATGACGGTGATCTATGAGTTTCCGATGGATGCAGAAACCACTTTGCAGCACTATGACATTTTCTTCACCAATGAAGAGTTGACCCAAGATCAGAAAGACCTGATCGAATGGTATCGCAATGTCTTCCGTCCGGAAGACCTGGAACTGGTTGAAAGTGTGCAACGTGGCTTGAAATCTCGGGGTTATCGCGGTCAGGGCCGGATCATGACCGACAAGCAACGTTCAGGTATCAGTGAGCATGGGATTGCTTATTTCCAGAATCTTGTTGCCCAATATCACAAGTAATCTGGTAACAGGCCATAGCTAATCTAAGGTACGGTGCTGAGGCCGTACCTTGCTTTCAATCAATAGGATCAAGACATGTCAAGTTTGCAAGGAAATGCATTATTTCAACAAAGCGGATTGATTAATGGTCAATGGGTCAATGCGCAATCTGGTGCCACCATTGCTGTAACCAATCCGGCGACGGGTGAAGAAATTGGTCAGATTCCAAATATGGGTGCAGCGGAAGCTACGCAAGCGGTAGAAGTCGCGTATCAGGCTTTAGCGCAATGGAAAGGATTGACTGCACAAGCGCGTGCCGATCTGTTACTGGCCTGGCATCAACTGGTCTTGCATCATGCAGATGAGCTGGCGCGGATCATGACCATTGAGCAGGGTAAGCCTTTAGCCGAAGCCTTGGGCGAAGTGAAATATGCCGCTTCATTTATTCAATGGTTTGCCGAAGAAGGCAAACGTGTTTATGGCGATGTGATTCCAACCACCAACAGTCAGCAACGTTTTATTGTCACCAAAGAACCTGTGGGTGTGGTTGCAGCCATTACGCCGTGGAATTTTCCGATTGCCATGATTACCCGTAAAGCGGCGCCTGCCTTGGCAGCGGGCTGTAGCATCGTGATCAAACCGGCCAATGAAACGCCGTATTGTGCACTGGCAATTGCCAAGCTGGCAGAAATGGCGGGTATCCCTGCGGGTGTCATTAATGTAGTGACAGGCAAATCGCAAGAGATTGGTTCGGTTTTCACCAGCCATGAAAAAGTCAAGAAACTGACCTTTACCGGTTCTACACCTGTCGGTCGCTTATTGATGCAGCAATGCTCGGATACCATCAAAAAACTGGCACTGGAACTGGGCGGCAATGCCCCGTTAATCGTGTTTGAGGATGCCGATCTGGATAAGGCGGTACAAGGAGCGATCTTTGCCAAATACCGCAATGCGGGCCAGACCTGTGTCTGTGCCAACCGGATTTATATCCATGATAAGGTATATCAGGCCTTTACCGAGAAATTTGTGCAAGAAGTACAGAAATTCAAAATTGGCAATGGTCTGGAACCGGACGTACAGATCGGGCCGTTAATCAATGACAAAGCGGTACTGAAAGCAAAACAGTTGATTGATGATGCCTGCGCCAAAGGGGCAAAAGTAGCTTGTGGTGGTCAGCAGCATTCGCTTGGACAAACTTTTTTTGAACCAACGGTCTTGACTGATGTTTCGCGTGACATGGACATTGTTCAGGAAGAAATTTTTGGGCCAGTCGCACCGTTAATACGCTTTACCGACGAAGCCGATGTGGTGGCGCAAGCCAACGATACCATTTTTGGTTTGGCCGCTTATGTGTATAGCGAAAACATTTCCCGGATCTGGCGTGTGGCCGAGCAACTGGAATATGGCATGGTCGGAATGAACTCAACGGCCATTTCCAATGAAGTGGTGCCATTTGGCGGGGTTAAACAATCTGGCGTGGGCCGCGAAGGTTCCAAATACGGTCTGGAAGAGTTCATGACCATTAAATATATGTGTTTAGGTATCTAGCACGTTGGCAGTCAGGTGTTTATTCAGGACGGCCTGCCTGCCAGAAAGACTAAAAAACAGGAAATGCTGAGCTGAACAGCATGCGGTAAAGAGGATTTAGACATGGCGAGTCATTATGAAATGTTTCCTGCAGTGGTTACTCGTGTAGAGCAACTGACTCCACTGATTAAACGGTTCACATTTAAACGTCAGGACGGACAAGATTTCCCTCGGTTTAATGGCGGCAGTCATATCATTGTGAAAATGAATGACCAGTTGTCCAATGCCTATTCATTGATGAGCTGTGCTCAGGACCTTTCGACTTATCAGGTTTGTGTCCGTAAGGATGTTGAAGGCAAGGGTGGCTCGGTCTATATGCATGACCAGTGCAATGAAGGCTGTGAGATTCTGATTTCTGAACCAAAGAACCTGTTTCCATTGGCGCAAGATGGCGAGAAGCACATTTTAATTGCAGGTGGTATCGGGATTACCCCGTTTGTGCCGCAAATGGATGAGCTGGCTGCACGTGGTGCCGACTATGAGTTGCATTATGCCTACCGTTCGCCAGAGCATGCGGCTTTGTTAGATGAACTGCAACAAAAACATGGCGAACATATTTTTAGCTATATCGACTCAGATGGAAAATATCTTGATCTCGACCAGTTGATCGGGTCTCAGCCCAAAGGCACACATGTGTATGTGTGTGGACCTAAACCGATGATTGATGCCGTGATAGACTGTTGTAATAATCATCGTTATCGTGATGAATATATCCATTGGGAGCAATTTGCATCTACTGTACCAGAAGAGGGCGAAGCGTTTACGGTGGTATTGGCCAAATCCAATCAGCAAGTTGAAGTTCAAGGCAATCAAACCATTTTACAAGCGATTGAATTGCTCAATATTGATGTGGAATGTTTATGCCGTGAAGGAGTATGTGGCACTTGTGAAACCACGATTCTGGAAGGCGAGGCCGAACATTTTGACCAATATCTCAGCGATGATGAAAAAGCTTCACAGCAGTCAATGATGATTTGTGTATCAAGGGCGAAAGGTAAAAGGCTGGTACTTGACCTCTGAGCCTTATCGCTTGATCGCTCCGGCAGGTCGATGAGATGAACGGTTCAATTAATTTTCTGAACGTTAAAAAAATTAATATTCATTTAAGCTGGGGCGATTAATTTATAAGGACAGACATAAGCGTACTTAACAGTACACCTTTCGCCACATTTCCAGATGTGGCATTTTTTTATCTTTAAAATGCCAGATTTTCAACCCGTTCCAGCTGGATCAGACCACCTGCCGTAAATCCCGTGCTGTTTCCTGTAGCAAAGGCAGGATGTGTGCGATTAAATAGTCCTTGGTGGTACGTATGGTCGGGGAGACGATATTCAGTGCTGCAATCACGCTCGCATTGGCATCATAAATGGGAACGGCCACGGCATGTACCCCCAGCTCATGCTCTTCGCAGGAATAGCACCAGTCCTGCTCCTTGATTTCATGGAGTAATGCTAAAAAGGCATCACTATCTATATGAGTATATTTGGTCAGGCGTTTTAAGGGATATTTTTCCAGCCATTGCTTTTGCTCTTCAATACTCAGATGGGCGAGCAGAATTTTACCTGCCGAGGTGGCATGGGCAGGAAGGCGATTTCCCAAATGCAGCCCATAAGGATTAACCCGGTCGGTTTGCTGGTGAGCTGCACTACGGGCAATGGTTATGGCTTCGTAGCCGTCTAAAACCATCACTGAATAAATCAGCGAAGTCTGGTTGGTTAAAAGATTTAACAGCGGTTGACAGATTTTCGGCAGGGGGGAACCATCGAGATATGCGCCTGAAAACTTCAGAATTTTGGGCGTTAAATAATAATAATGTCCATCAAAATCTAAATAGCCTAAGTATTCTAAAGTGAGTAAATGACGCCGCGCTGCAGCACGGGTCATGCCTGTTTTTTCAGCCGCCGTACTCATATTCAGACGATGCCGTTCAGGCCCAAAACATTCCAGGATGGCCAGACCTTTGGCAATACCTGCAATAAAGTCTTCATGCCGAATCATTTTTTTGTTTTCAGTATGGTGAATCAAGCGGGGGCTTTTATCCTGATCAGTATCCATTCTTTAGATATCCTTTCTAAAACGGGGGCTTTATAAAAACATTCTAAGCGAAAGATGACTATTTTACTTGGATAATGTTCGATGATCGAACATAAATAATGATAGTCGAACAAAATGCATTTTTAAGCGTAGAAGTCTGTATAAAATTTATCAAGAATAAAGAGAAGAAATCCGAACAAGGCACTCAACTTTATTTCATCGGTTTTCAGGATGAAAAAACGAGTGATGTACAGTACAGGAAGTATTAGATGATTGATAAAACTACGCTCTCGCTGACCGGGGCGCTGTCACAAATCAGGGATGGTGCCACCATCATGATCGGCGGCTTTGGTACCGCAGGACAACCTGCTGAGCTGATTGACGGCCTGATCGGGCTGGGGGTCAAGGATCTGGTGATCGTCAATAATAATGCAGGCAATGGCGATTACGGTCTGGCCAAACTGCTCAAAACCGGAGCAGTACGCAAAATCATCTGTTCTTTCCCGCGCCAGTCCGATTCATGGGTGTTCGATGAACTGTACCGTGCCGGCAAGATCGAACTGGAACTGGTGCCGCAAGGCAATCTGGCTTGCCGTATTCAGGCTGCAGGTATGGGCCTGGGTGCCGTATTTACCCCAACAGGTTTCGGTACCTTATTGGCAGAAGGCAAAGAAACCCGTCATATCGATGGCAAGGATTATGTGCTTGAGTATCCGATCAAGGCTGACTTTGCCCTCATCAAGGCCCATAAGGGCGATCGCTGGGGCAATCTGGTCTATAACAAATCGGCGCGTAACTTCGGCCCGATCATGGCGATGGCTGCAGATGTCACCATTGCGCAGGTGGCTCAAGTGGTTGAACTGGGGCAACTTGATCCCGAGCATATCATTACCCCGGGGATTTTTGTCCAGCATGTCGTAGCGGTAGAGACTGCAACAGGTACAGGAGCATCAGCATGAGCTATCAAAAACTAAGCCGTGACCAGATCGCTGAACGTGTGGCACAAGATATTCCCGATGGGGCCTATGTCAATTTAGGCATTGGTCTGCCTACCAAGATTTCCAATTATCTTCCAGCCGATAAAGATGTATTCCTGCATTCGGAAAATGGCTTGCTGGCATTCGGGCCACCGCCTGCCAAAGGTGAAGAAGACCCTGAACTGATCAATGCAGGTAAGGAATATGTGACCATGCTGACCGGTGGCAGCTTTTTCCATCATGGTGATTCCTTTGCCATGATGCGTGGCGGTCATCTGGATATTGCGGTACTCGGTGCCTTTCAGGTGGCAGCCAATGGCGATCTGGCCAACTGGCATACCGGAGCCGCGGATGCGATCCCTGCGGTGGGCGGGGCAATGGACCTTGCGGTCGGTGCCAAGAAAGTATTTATCACCACTGATCACACTACCAAGCAAGGTGAACCGAAGATTGTTGAAGCACTGACTTATCCAGCTACCGGCTTAAAGTGTGTTGACCGTATTTATACCGACCTGTGTGTGATTGATGTGACCCCTGACGGTTTAAAAGTGATTGAGAAAGTGGATGGGCTGAGCTTTGCGGAGTTGCAGGCGTTGACGGGTGCGAAACTGATTGATGCGACGCAAGGATAATGTTTACACAGCCAATAATTACGGGTTAAAGCAAAGGCTTTTTGTATAAGCATTGCCTTACTTTTTAAGGATAAAAAGTAACAAAAATCCTTTGTTAGACTGATGGTATATCCATATACCACAGTCTAACGGGCGGCATCCATGCCGCCGCCGCGAAATGCTTATGGGAAAGCCTCAGATCGAGATTTTCACATAGTCGAATATAAATTGAGAGTTGCTATCGTGATTGGCGACAAGGATGTCGCCCTGTTACTCAGCACAACAAGGAAGTTGTGTCTGAGTAACAAAGGTTTTTGGTCACTTTTTTAAAAAAGTGACAAGAATGAGCTACTGGTATTTGATTTAAGACGATAAGACTCCGTCGTGTTCACTCATAACTGAGTAATGACAACCAACTATCGATAAATGCTCAAAAAGACTTTAACGATATGGCAGTGCTCACAACAGATTTAGAAATGGAAATGTAAGACTATGAAAAACGCTTATATCATCGATGCCATCCGTACCCCATTTGGTCGCTATGCAGGCGGTCTTGCCCCTGTACGTGCTGATGACCTCGGAGCTATTCCAATTCAGGCCCTGATGCAGCGTAACCCGAGTGTCGATTGGCAACAGGTGGATGATGTGATCTATGGCTGTGCCAACCAAGCCGGTGAAGACAACCGTAATGTGGGTCGTATGTCAGCGCTATTGGCAGGTTTGCCGTATCAGGTGCCAGCCACCACAGTAAACCGTTTATGTGGTTCATCACTGGATGCCATTGCCATGGCTGCCCGTGCCATTAAAGCCAATGAAGCCGACCTGATTATTGCCGGCGGTGT
>NZ_JSUS01000056.1 GCF_000805455.1 Acinetobacter sp. A47 | reverse complement strand
GTTGCAGATCAACTCAACGAGTGTTCTGCTGCACCGTGACGCGCGTGCCGTCCGCCTGCTTAGGATCAGCAGGCCGGTGGGGGAGCCTGCGCTGGAGGCGTTCGATTGATGCGATCGCGCCAGCGCGCGCGAATTGGTGCTGGCCGAAAGACTGGGCGTGATATGGCTGAACAGGCAAGCGCTGCCAGCAGAAGAAAGGTGAGTGCCGATAACCCAGGCCCCGCAGCAGCCCAAAGAAATCCGGCGAGATCCGATGGACCGATCGAGGGCTCTACATCAACCTCAAAGGGTTCCCTGCTCGTCAGAGCCAGCTCGCGATCAAGAGCATACCCCTCATGCGCGGAGGCTCGATGATGGGAAGATCCGAGGGATTGAAAATGAGAATCAACCGCGCCAGAAAGCGCGGTGTGCACGTGCAGGCCAGTCTGTTTCGGAATTCCGAAATGGCCGTGCAGAAGTGGGCTCAGCAGCTGCAGCAACACGATAAGAAGCAGCAACACAGCCCGAAGCGAGATGCTTAGGGTTGCACGTGACATGCGCGCATTGTAGCGCATGGCAT
>NZ_JSUS01000047.1 GCF_000805455.1 Acinetobacter sp. A47 | reverse complement strand
CCACGCCGATATACTGCGAGACTACACCTATGGACCCGGTTATGGTACCATGGCGTGCAACCACATGGTCAGCCGCTATGGCAGCCAGGTACCCACTCGAGGCAGCTACGTTCCCAAGCACCGCGACCACGGGCTTCTTCAGGGCTATCTCTCTTATTTGTTGATACAAAGCTTCGCTATCGCCCACAGTACCGCCTGGGCTGTCTATTCTAAGGACTAACGCCTTTACAGAATCACTTTCCGCTAGCCGAGCGAGCATTGCTTCCCTGGCCCTGCTACGGCCGATTTCACCGCTGATTCTTACCCTTGCGACGTAGTCGTGAGTTCTCCTCAAGGTTCCAATAACCCTCGAGTAATCTACATGCCCCATAACCAAAAGTAGCAAACACACGACGAGAAAGAAAGAAGCCCTCCACCACAGAACCCTGGAATGTAACGCCTCCATCTTTAGCAAGTGATCAAGCACGTGTAACCCCTATTTCAGCGATAAGACAAGACTGTAAGACCCAACCGTTAGAACCTCAGCTTCCACCCTGTCACCAGGAAAGAACTTCTTGTTCTCGGGTAGGTGCTCCTGCTTCACCAATACGTTGAAGCTTTCTGACC
>NZ_JSUS01000013.1 GCF_000805455.1 Acinetobacter sp. A47 | reverse complement strand
TGCAGTTGAATCAACCGGCACAGTGACCATCACGGGTACCCTGACCGGTATTCCTGCAGATGCAGCAACGGCTGTGGTAACACTCCTCATCAATGGCGTGACTTATACTGCAACAGTTGATGCAGCAACAGGCAACTGGACAGCCGATGTAGCAGGTAGTGACTTGCTGGCAGATGGTGACAAGACCATTGATGCCACAGCCACCTTCACCGATGCAGCAGGCAACAGCAGTAATGTGACTGATACGCAAGTCTATACCGTGGATACCACTGGTCCGGACAACAGCACGACCACGATTACCATCAACCCGATTGCGGGCGATGGCGTGGTTGATTCAGGCGAAGCGGCAACCGACCAGACCATTAGCGGTACAGTCACCGGTGAATACACTGTCGGTGACGTGGTTACTGTCAACGTCAATGGCGTGAACCTGACCACCACGGTACAAACTGGCGGGGTATGGAGCGTAACGGTTGATGGCGGTCAGTTAGTCCTTGATGCCGACAAGACCATCAATGTCAGCATTACTGCAACCGATGCCGCAGGTAACACCGGTACAGTAACTGCAGATGCCAGCTATACCGTTGACATCACCACACCAGTAGTCGTGA
>NZ_JSUS01000037.1 GCF_000805455.1 Acinetobacter sp. A47 | reverse complement strand
AAATGAAGAAGCCCTCAAGGAAGTTGAGGCCATTGCACATGAAAAAGGGATGCATTGAGATGAAAGGAACTTCATGCAAGGCGATACTGTTTACGCTACTTAGCTTTTGCTTTACCAGTATTGCATTCGCCGGACCGGATCTGGGCGCAGCTGAACAGCAGGCGACCAACTGGCATGCAATCATCATGTTTATGATCTTTGTCGGTTTTACCCTGTTCATTACCAAATGGGCAGCCAAGCAAACCCAGTCGGCACAGGACTTCTATACCGCAGGTGGTGGAATCAGCGGTTTCCAGAACGGTCTGGCAATTGCCGGGGACTATATGTCTGCGGCTTCCTTTCTGGGGATTTCGGCGATGGTGTTCAGTTCAGGCTTTGATGGCTTGCTCTATTCACTCGGTTTCATGGTCGGTTGGCCAATCGTGCTATTCCTTGTGGCCGAGCGTTTACGTAATCTGGGCAAATATAACCTGTCCGATGTGGTGTCGTTCCGTCTGGAAGAAAAGCCGGTACGTACTCTGGCGGCCTTCAGCTCACTGGTTGTGGTGGCGTTTTACCTGATTGCACAGATGGTCGGTGCAGGGCAGCTGATCAAGCTCCTGTTTGGGCTGAACT
>NZ_JSUS01000045.1 GCF_000805455.1 Acinetobacter sp. A47 | reverse complement strand
GCATCGATAGTGGCATCGGTGTCTGCCAGCAAGTCGCTACCGGCTACATCAGCTGTCCAGTTACCTGTTGCTGCATCAACCGTTGCGGTGTAAGTCACGCCATTGATGAGGAGTGTAACCACAGTCGTTGCTGCATCTGCCGGGATACCGGTCAGGGTACCCGTGATGGTCACTGTGCCGGTTGATTCTGCTGCATTCAATACGTTGTCTGCTGTGACATCATTGATGGCGAGTGTTGCACCTGTGGTATCCGGAGCAGTGACATCAACTACATAGCTCTGGTCTGCGGTAATGGTGCCCGCACCTGTTACATTCACGCTGACATTGATGGTGCTGTCTGCATCTGCAGTCAGATCGCTACCCGGAACGGTCACGCTCCAGCTACCATCCGCCTGTACGGTGGTGGTGTAATTGTTGCCATTGACCACGACTGTCACAGCATCACCTGCTGTGAAGCTGCCCACAACCGCACCGCTAACAGTCTGGTCAACGCCTGCTTCTGCTGCGTTAACGATGTTATCGCCTGCAATCGGGTTGATCACGACTACTGGTGTGGTGATGTCAACGGTATAGCTGGCATCTGCAGTTACTGTACCGGTGTTACCTGCGGCATCGGTTGCAGTAATGCTGACATTGATGGTCTTGTCGGCATCAAGGACTAACTG
>NZ_JSUS01000055.1 GCF_000805455.1 Acinetobacter sp. A47 | reverse complement strand
TCTATATTGCTAGTGATTATTATACAGCTCAATGGGATTATAAAGATCTATTAAAAGATGAGTACGTTGTGGGAATAGATTTTCCAGAGCATTTACCTAAATATCAGCTCAATACGAATATTATGGTTAAAACTGGCGAGCCCATCATGGTGACAGGGATTTATCGTTCAATTGAACCATACTCTGCTTGTAATTTTATGATAAAAGAAGAAAAAATGTCAGCCAAGCATCCTGAAGACTGGAAATTAGCTCCAGAAGTTCAGTGTTTTAAAACGAATCCTGACCTTTTTACGACACCAGACACAATTGAGGATTCTGAGGATGTAGAAACGACATGGATATTGGTGGAAAAAGTAGTTAAGGATGGTGGCAGCAGTGCGGTATTTAATGAAGAAAGAATATCTCAAAAAGGTGGAGAAAAAGTAAAGAAAGCAGGTTATTGGTCTACTCCTGCAAAACCAGATACGAGACTCTATTTTACTCAAGGTGCAATATTGCCAGTGCTTCCTGATGCAGATTGGGGTGAAGTGTTTTGGTATTGGGATGGTGACGAATAACTAATATGCCCTTCGGGGCATTTAAAATTTTGAGATTTATATAATTAAAATGATTGATTTAAAGAAGCTAGAGTTATTCCCTCAAGAGATCTATGCAATTGAACAATTTATTTCATATAACTATTACTATGAAACGGTAAAGTTATGGGAGGAGTTGATTCAATATGCTGAAGAACTATTAGATAAATATAGTGCTCATTTAGCACCCGATCATCGTGCCCAACATTCATCTCATCAAGCCGACTATATTTGGGGAACCATCGTACTACCAAACTTTAAAGGAGTATTACATCATTTAGTTGATGGCTTGGATGACTTAAAAGAAGGCTTTTTGCCTATATTAAGAAGAATGAGCAGCATTAATAATGCTGCAATCGCACAGGGTAGAGATTATCCCTATGACTGGATGGAAAAAGTAGAAAAAGGAGCTGTCGAAAAATATGAAGCTAAAGAAAAAATTGTTCTAACTCGAGCAACGAATATCTATATTGCTAGTGATTATTATACAGCTCAATGGGATTATAAAGATCTATTAAAAGATGAGTACGTTGTGGGAATAGATTTTCCAGAGCATTTACCTA
>NZ_JSUS01000048.1 GCF_000805455.1 Acinetobacter sp. A47 | reverse complement strand
TTATGCAGTTACTTTAGCAACAACACCAGCACCTACAGTACGACCACCTTCACGGATCGCAAAACGTAGACCTGGGTCCATTGCGATCGGGTGGATCAATTCTACTGACATTTCTACGTTGTCACCAGGCATAACCATTTCTACGCCATCTTGTAATTTGATCGCGCCAGTTACGTCAGTTGTACGGAAGTAGAACTGTGGACGGTAACCGTTAAGGAATGGAGTGTGACGACCACCTTCTTCTTTAGAAAGTACGTATACTTCTGCATCGAATTTAGTGTGCGGCTTGATTGTACCTGGTTTAGCAAGTACCTGACCACGTTGTACGTCTTCACGCTTAGTACCACGAAGCAAGATACCACAGTTCTCACCTGCACGGCCTTCGTCTAGAAGTTTACGGAACATCTCAACACCAGTTACAGTTGTCTTAACTGTGTCTTTGATACCCACGATTTCAACTTCTTCACCAACTTTGATGATACCCGCTTCTACACGACCAGTTACTACTGTACCACGGCCTGAGATAGAGAATACGTCTTCGATTGGCATCAAGAATGCTTTGTCGATTGCACGCTCTGGCTCTGGGATGTAAGAGTCAAGGGCTTCAACAAGCGCGATAACTGATGATTCACCATATTGACCAGCGTCACCGTTAAGTGCAGCAAGTGCTGAACCACGGATAACAGGAGTGTCATCACCTGGGAAGTCATAAGTAGAAAGAAGTTCACGAACTTCCATTTCTACCAATTCAAGTAATTCTTCGTCATCAACAAGGTCACACTTGTTCAAGAATACAACGATGTAAGGTACACCAACCTGACGTGAAAGAAGGATGTGTTCACGAGTTTGTGGCATTGGACCGTCAGTCGCAGCACATACAAGGATCGCGCCGTCCATCTGAGCAGCACCAGTAATCATGTTTTTAACATAATCGGCGTGGCCCGGGCAGTCTACGTGAGCGTAGTGACGGATTGGAGAATCGTATTCTACGTGTGAAGTATTAATGGTAATACCACGTGCTTTTTCTTCAGGAGCTGAGTCGATTTGTGAGTAATCTTTCGCTTCACCGCCGTAAGTTTTTGCACAGATTGTTGCAATCGCAGCAGTTAAAGTTGTTTTACCATGGTCAACGTGACCAATTGTACCCACGTTTACGTGTGGTTT
>NZ_JSUS01000069.1 GCF_000805455.1 Acinetobacter sp. A47 | reverse complement strand
ATTCACATAACTTCTCGGTACCATATAGTCCGGTAACTCACGTGCTAACCAGGCATGCAGCTCTGAAGCATCAACCTCTGCCTCCGCTGAATCTGCTATCCACCACGCAACAAGATGACGGCCTTCACCTTCTCCACGGACCTGTACAACCGCCTCTTTCACAGCCGGGTGGCCTGAAAGCTGTACCGCAATCTCTCCCAGCTCAATCCGGAATCCACGAATCTTCACCTGATCATCATTACGGCCCAGATATTCGATATTCCCGTCTGCCAGCCAGCGTGCAGTATCCCCTGTGCGATACATTCTGGCTTCAGCCTCGGTACTAAACGGATCCGGAAGGAAACGCTCGGCTGTAAGCTCTGGCCGGTTCAGGTAACCTCGCGCAACCTGTACACCACCAATATATAACTCGCCTGTAACACCAACCGGTACCGGATTACCTTGCGGATCCAGTAGGTAGGTTTTTACATTCGTAACAGGCTTGCCGATATTTAAACTTCCCCCCTCATACTTTAAGGCAGTCGCACAAACTGTCCCTTCTGTAGGTCCATAACCGTTAAATACAGTTACCCTTTTAGCTGCCTCTTGCAATAGATTAATGCTCGGGGATTCACCAGAAAAAATAACAAATTCCAGAGTTTCAAAAATATCTAAATATTCAGAACCAAACAATGCTGGAGGGAACGTTGCATGAGTCACTTTATGTCTGTTCATAAAGTCTGCAAGTTGATCTAGGTCCTGACGTTGTATATCAGAGATAATAACTAACGCCGCCCCATTACATAGAGCTTGAACTATCTCAAATATACTTCCATCAAAACTAATTGATGCAAACTGCAAAATACGACTATGGGAAGTAACTCCAAAATGATGGCATTGAACACCACTCAAATTTGTCACCTGCTGGTGTTCAACCATCACCCCTTTCGGGTTACCTGTAGAACCTGAGGTATAAATCACATAAGCAAGATGACGGCTGTTTAAACCAATCTCCGCCGGTAGCAGATTCTCTTCAGAATATGCAGAAGCCTGTTCAAAAGCATCCTGCAGTAATACCACCGGTACCGATGAACTCTTCAGCACATCTATACCCGTCGCATCAGCCAGTAATAATCTTGGAGAGGCATCTTCCATAATATAGGCCAGGCGCTCTACCGGATAACCAG
>NZ_JSUS01000001.1 GCF_000805455.1 Acinetobacter sp. A47 | reverse complement strand
AAACAGTATCGCCTTGCATGAAGTTCCTTTCATCTCAATGCATCCCTTTTTCATGTGCAATGGCCTCAACTTCCTTGAGGGCTTCTTCATTTAGCTGGTCAAGCTTATTGTTGGCAATATAGGAATAGAGTCCACATAAAATGAACGCAAGGAAAATAATGCCTAAACCCAGAGGAATGCCCCATGTGGTGACACCTCCGCTAAATGAACTTGCTAAAAATTCTTTGTTGTAGCCAACCAAAAGCATAAATCCAACATAGATAAACAGCATGATTGCTGTTAATGTCCAACTTAATGTACGCTTTTTGCTGACCATTTCCTGAAACTTTGGATTATGTAGAATTCGATCTACCTGAGAGCCATCCATAATATACTCCTCACTGAAAAGCAGAAAATTAAAAAACTTATATTTTTAAAGAACATAAAACCGCCAAAATAAATTTCTTTAATTTAACAAACCAAGAAAACCGGGTCTAAATAAAATATGTTATGGACATTTAAAGAATTTTAATATTTTAAAATTCACAATATAAAGCAACATACTGCCTGAGTTATTTATAAACAACACAGGCAGAATTTATGCTTAAAAAAAAACAAGACAGGAACTTTATTTTCAATCTTTTACATTACTCTGCAAAACTACTGACAAGATAATGTTTTCGATATAGATAAAAATTTTTAATCCAGATATTAAAATAAGGTACTTAAAAGTAGAATATCAATTTACAGATTTATTTCTGCTTTTTCATAAAAGGCTTTTATATATATACTTTTCAATTCAAGAGCCAGTTCTTTAATTATTTTATGGTCAGGATATAAGCCAACAAAACGATCAATTTCTTCACTTAAATTCTTGGCAACTTGTTCGACACTTTCTCTATCAAATTTATGAAACTTCAAGGTAGCGGCATAAGCATTCAGCTTACGTGAAAAAGCTTTAAAATCTTCAAGATCTTTAGTGAGCATATTTAACCCCTTTAAAATATTCAATTTATTTAAAATAATGCTAAAGCATGCAACTTCAGGATATTTTAAAATACAGGTAAATTGAAAATGGTAATTATCCTTATTTTATTATTTACTTCAATTAAACCAACAAAAAAAACACATATCAAATTACATTGTATATGAACTGTAACTTTGATTTTATATGTATCAAAAACATCTTGTAATTATTTTGAATTGCATTTAGTCCAGACCAGCTTTATAAGTATTTTGATCGCGATTGCTCTGTTACTCCAGACTTATATCCCGCTTGTTTTATTGAACATTCTTCCCAAAAGCTCAGATTTACACAATATTTTCCCCCTTTAATGTCTTGTACATGTTTAACGTGCTTTCATATTTACTTCACTTAAATAAGCTTTCTTCGTAGTCTTATGCCATAAACAGAGCTCTTGGCCAGTTTTATTTTTCATATGCGGCTGCGGATATTTTCCCTGGATGAGCAATGCAGAATAACCAACCCGATCATCAAATAACATCACATTACTCACCGCCCTGGCATTTTTAAGCTGACTGGCTTTTATGCACGCCGATTTTATCTCTTCATGATGTTTGTTCCATGCCTGCTCTGAACTTGCAAAAGTTGCACTGCTCATGGCACTAATGATCAACAGCCCCAAAACAGGCAGAGAATTTAAAAATATACGCTGCTTAGACATCATCATTTTCCTGTAAATTCCAGTGAAGGTCTCAAGTTATAAGATCAGCTCATTCAGCAGCTTTCAGTGTAATATTTGCAAACTGAAAGTTAAATTTTCGTTCTAATAAATTGTATTTTATTGATATATAAAAGATAAATACTATAAGGTTTGTAGGGCGATAAACACCCTACAATCTATTAAAGCAGTGATGAAACGTTACTTTGAATAAAATAATCAAGTGTTATCGATTAAAAGTCTAGAGAAACAGACAGCATATATGTTCGCGGTGCCCCCAGCGTTAAACTGGATAATTGTGGCATGCCCCAATAGGCTTTATTGGTAACATTATTGACGCTGGCACGAATGCTCAATGGCCACTGTGCCAACGCTGATTGATATCTTGCCCCTAAGTCAAATAGTGTCCGGCCTGAAACAGACAAGGTATTTTCCTGATCGATATATTGTCTGGACACTGCCGTTGCATTTCCGGTCAGGGTTAAGCCTTGTAGCATCGGTGTATCCCATTCTAGCCCCAGCTTGGCTTGCTGTTTTGCAACGCCTGTTGCTGTATTGCCCTGATTTTTTCCGCCTGCTGTTTTGGTCAGTTCAGGGTCAATATAGGCCAGACCGCCGAGTAAACGGAAATGTTCAACAGGTGTTGCCTGAAAGCTCCATTCAATCCCCCGATTACGCTGTTCACCATCTGCCGTAAAAATATTGGTCACAGGGTCAGTATAACTACTTGGTTTTTCAATTTCGAATACGCTTAAGGTACTGCTAAATTGCTCTAATGCTACTTTTAATCCCAACTCTTTCTGCTTGGTTTTAAACGGCGCGAATACCTCCCCCGCATTTACCGCAGTATAGGGCGCAGTTGTTCCCTGGCTTAAGCCTTCAATGTAATTTGCATAAAGTGATAAGTCATTGGTGACTTTAAATAAGATGGCTGCCCCTGGTGTTGTCGCACTTTTGTCATAACGAGACATACGTTTGCCTGTAGAAATATCAAAGGATTCGCTCACCACATCCTGCTGACGTACTCCCAGTGTCAGTTGAACTGTGTCATGAGCAAAAGACAAGGTGTCTGCAATACCATAACTGCTAAGACGAGATGAACTCCTAGAAATAGGTGGCGTATTAAACGGGACCGGTTTGCCCCATACCGGATCATATAAATTGGTCACCCTTTCAGCGCCAGCAACATTTCTGACCCCATAATCATTTTGATCATGTTCATAATAGGTCGCATTGGCTACCCATTGATGAGCAACTGTTCCCGTCTGGAAATTCCCCTTCACACCGGCATCTGCCGATTTCTTTTCCAGATCAAATGCCAGCTGGCCTATTTTGGTTTGCAAAGTCCCTTGCTGGTCAAGTACTGTGGCAGACATAGCACCATTATATTTATAATCCGTTTTGCTCTGTCCATAACCTGCATAAGCCATCAACTGATCATTGATTTCATATTCACCACGTATCATTGCTCCTTTGTCTTTGGTTTCAACAAATGACCAATCTGGATTAAGTAAGGTATCTGGCTTTGGCGGTTTTGGAATCCCTATTCCCGAAGCAAGATTAATCCCGCGGTTGACTCCCTCTACACGATCTTCGGCACTATACAAATCTGCAGTAAGACGGGCATTTTCACCACGCCAGTCGAGACCTAAAGAAAATTGCCGGGTCTTTTTATCTTGTTTCTTTGTCGCACCAGTGCCGTCACGATAAACACTGTTGAAACGCACCCCAAATTCATTATCTTGACCAAAACGTCTGCCTAGATCGAGATGACCGCCAAATTGCGAGTCTGACATATAGGTCGCGGTAAAACGGCTTAATGGTGCATCAGCTGCACGTTTGGTCACCAGGTTTACCACGCCACCCACTGAACCTGCTGGAGGCATGCCATTTAATAAAGCCGATGGGCCTTTCAGTACCTCGATTCGCTCGAACATTTCAGGAGAGGTTCGGTAGAATGGTGTCATGCCAAACATTCCATTCATCGACATATCGCTGGTACTCGAGGCAAATCCCCGGATAAAGTAATTTTCACTCCATCCACCACTTGCCCCATTGGTAAAGACGGAGGGGTCGGTTTTTGCAATGACATCAGTTATATCTTTGGCTTGCTGGTTCTCGATATATTGATCTGTGTAACCAATACTATTAAAAGGTGTATCTATAAAGTCTTTATTGCCAAGAAAACCTAAATTATTTTGCGATGCGATCTGTCCTGCTAAAGTCGTCTTATTCTGTTGTCGGGCTTGTACCTTAATGGTCGGTAATTGTTGTGACCATGATGGAGACAGGCCCGTTTCATTTACCCCCTCTGCATGCACGCAAGTCATCGGGATACTCAGTGTAAGTCCCAAACCCAACATCCTCTGGGCAGAGATCAAGTGTTTCAGTTTAAATCTCGACTGTAAACAAGTGAAAGATTGTGCTTTATCAGTCAATACCAAGCTATTATGAAATTGCATATCTATATTTCCATTGATTTTTAAACACACGTTTCCCGAGCACACTTTTTTTGATAAAAAGTATGTGATCTGGAGATGTGGACGGTATGTGTTTTTGGCTAGAGGCTGATCTGGCTATAAATGTATCTTAAAAAGAGTCAATTCATAGTCGATACCCCTTGAGTACATCATCCATAAGAATCATCATGGACGTTGGGCTTGCTGCAGTGGTGTACCATGCATCTGCGTCGACAAAAACGACTTTGCCGGTTTTCCAGGCCTTGGTCTGACGCAGTAAAGGATTGCCCAGATTTTCTGCATTAATTGTTGGGCGATGTTCCATGACCGCAGTACGGTCTACGATATATAAAATATCGGGATTTGCTTGCTGTATGAATTCACTGGAAATCGGCTGTCCGTGCAAGCTGGTATCTGCAACAGTACTGGCAGGCTTGACACCCAAGTCATGAAAAATAAAACCATAACGAGACTGAACGCCAAAATGACTAAATGCGCCATTATTATGTAGAACCACCATTGCCTTTTCGGGCCGGCTGCGAGTTATATGTTGAACCTGCCTGATTTTTTCATCCAGCTCAGCCACTTTTTGTTGCGCCAGTTCTGACCGATCAAAAATTTTCCCCAAGCTGATCATATGCGCTTTGATGGTGTCCATATGATGCCGCTGACTGTTATTAAAATTGATGTCATAGTGCAAAACCGGTGCAATTTTAGTCAGGGTTTGATACTGGTTTGCTTGCAATGGTGTCATCAAAATAAGATCAGGCTTTAATGCATAAATCTTTTCTATATTGGGCTGAACGATAGCGCCCAGATCTTCAACACTTTTATCTTGTCGATACTTGTTTAAAAAGTGCGGCACATAGTCCTTGGGCATGCCCGCCAGGGGAACATCAAGCTGATCAAGAAAATCTGCTTCATTCATGTCCAATACAGCAACTCGCTGTGGCCGATAATCTAGCCGGGTTTTGCCAAGTGCATGTTCAATCACAACAGCGGTATTTAACCGGATGACCTGTTGATCTTTAGATTTTGTTTGTTGTGCCGGTTTTTCCTGACAACCTGCGCTACTCAATGCAACCAGCATGGCAACAGCAAGCCGCTGATATTTACTTTTCCACTTCATGTATTCAAGCTCCAGATGAGTTGAAATAGTTACACATATAGCCACGCTCACTATATGTAATGTCAAAATCAAGTTCATACAGATCACTTAACTGCGATGCTGTAATCACGCTTTGGGTGGGGCCACTCAAATAAATATTGTGGTTTTTTAATGCAACCACATGATCTGAATAATTCGCCGCAAAGTTGATATCGTGAATCACCAAAATCACGGTACGCCCCTGTTCATCACACAGACGACGTAAGGCCTGCATAATCTGAACGGCGTGTTTCATATCAAGATTGTTGAGGGGTTCATCCAGTAACAGCACCTCAGTTTGCTGGGCAATGGTCATTGCCAGAAATGCCATTTGCCGCTGGCCACCACTGAGTTCATCCAGATAACAGTCGCTCAAGGCATCTAATGCTAGAAACCGGATTGCCTCATCAATCACCTGATGATCGTATGAAGTCAGTGAACCCCGACTATAAGGAAAGCGACCAAATGCAATGAGTTCTTTCACCGTCATACGCAAATTGATTCCCGGTGACTGTCTGAGGGTTGCCACCGATCTGGCATAATCCGAGAGATGAATATCCTGAATATTTTTTGAATTGAATAAAATCGTTCCCTGATCGGGTTTAGACAAATTTGCCAGCATCATCAATAACGTCGATTTGCCTGCACCATTGGGGCCAATCAAAGAAGTTAACTGCTTTTCAGGAAAGTCGATTGTCACATCAGACAAAATATTTTTACCCTCATAAGATTTATAAAGATTACGGACACTGATCATGTCATCCCCCTGGCACGAACCATCAACACGAGAAAATAAAGACCACACACCAAATTGATCAAAATGCTGACCGTAGTTTTGTAGTTAAATACATGTTCAACAAGAATCTGAGCCATCAGAAAAATTGCGATTGCGACCATAGATCCGATCACCAGAGTAAATTTATGCTGATACGTTTTTGCAAAAACATAGGCAATATTGGCAATAAACACGCCCATAAATGCGGTAGGGCCAATCAAACTGGTTGAAATTGCCACCAGAACTGCAATCAAAGCCAAATAAAATTTTACGTAGTGGTGATGGTCAACCCCGAGTGACATCGCCTGATCCCGCCCCAGACGCATGACATCCAGAACAGCTAATGTACGGCGCACCCGCCATAACACCAGAACCACTGTAATCAGGGCATAGATCAGGATTTCTGGCTGAACACGGTTAAATGACGCATAACTCAAGCCCTGAAAAACAGAAAATTCACCCGGACTAATTTTTAATTGAATAAATTGAGTGACGGTGCCTAACACCATGGTCAAGACCAGGCCGAATAGCAAAAGCTGAAAAATATCCTTATGTGTACGTGACAATAGGCAATGGTGAAGTGCCCACGAATAAAACAGCATCAGAAAAATACAAATAAAAAATTGAGCAGTGAAGCCAAGCCATAACAGCCCTTGCGTACCAAAGATAAATAGCAGCATCACCTGCCAGAGTAGATAAACAGCCTCATAGCCCATGACGGAGGGGGTCAGGATCCGGTTACCCACAAGGGTCTGAAAAATAATTGAGGTTGTAGCAACACAAATTCCCCCACATACAATCGCAACAAGTCTCAATAATCGCTGGGGAATGACATAGTCCATATCAAGACCGGAGCCGATCAATACAAAAGCCGTTGCGAGTCCAACCGTTGCACATAGCATTGCGCCAAGTTTGCCTCTGTTCATCAGCGCAACCCTCGCAAAATCAGCATCAGAAAGATCATTCCCCCTGCACCGCCCGCCGTGAGACCGATCGGAACCTCGTATGGATAAAGGATCGTACGTCCAGCAATATCGCAGAGCAGAAGAAGTGAAGCGCCAGCCAAAGCAACGACAGGTAAGGTTTTTGCTAAATTGTCCCCATACTTCAAAGCCACCAGATTCGGGATCACCAATCCTACAAATGGAATTGCACCAACTGTAATCACGGTTGCCGAAACCGTAATAGCCACCAGTACCAGACCGATTGCTGTCATAGTGGCATAATTCAGTCCCAGACTTGATGCCATGTCTTCACCCATGCCCAGCACAGTGAAACGATGTGCAAAAACGTAGGTCAACAGGATAATGGGCAAAATAAAATAAATAATTTCATAGTGCCCCTGAACAACGCGCGAAAAATCTCCCATCAGCCACGTTTGCATACTCTGCATCATATTATTCTGATAGGCGTAAAATTCTGCCAATGCACTTAATATGCTGCCATACATCAATCCGATCACAGGAACCAATACACTGTTCCTAAAGCGGATTTGGCGAATAATTACGATATAGACCAGACTGGCCATCAGGCAGAACAGCATTGCAAATAGCATTTTACTCAATGTACCTGCTGCTGGAATGAGCGTCAGTGATACCAAAATCCCGAGTTTTGCTGCATCCAGTCCACCCGTGGTTCCGGGTTCAACGAAACGGTTACGGACAATATGCTGTAAAATCACGCCACATACAGATAAGCCAATTCCCGTCAGAATAATGGCAATCAAACGCGGAATACGGCTGGCCGTCAGGGTTAACCCTGTATTGTCAGACATGGCCCACAAGCCGCCAAAGTCAAGTTGCTGCGCCCCAAGTAAAAGTGAGGTAAGGCAAAGCAGACCAAAAATAAACCATAAAGCTACGGGCATTCGTGAACTACCCCAGCGTGTATGTCCTTTCCAATCGACCATCCCTTAACGCGCTGACGTTGTTGTAAATAATGGGCATAGTAACCATCAACTGAACGCAGTTGTGCCGGCGTGCCTTGCTCAAGTATTTGTCCATTGTCCAAGACCACAATTTGATCGGCCGTTGCAATGGTTGAAAGCTGATGGGCAATGACCAGAATGGTTTTTTCGCCACGCAAGCGGTTTAACACCTCGGCAATAATTGCTTGATTTTCCATATCCAACGCAGCCGTTGCTTCATCCACCAACAAGATCGGTGCATCTTTAAGTAATGCCCTTGCAATCGCAATACGCTGTCGCTCTCCTCCTGAAAGACGCGCTCCGCCCTCACCCGTCCGGGTCTCAAGCCCCTCAGGCAATCGGGCAATCATTTCAGAGATGCCTACCTGCTCAACAACCCGCATGATGTCTGCATCTGTTGCATCGGGCCGGCCAATGCGGATGTTTTCGGCAATGGTGCCGGCAAATAAATAATTATCTTGAAAAATCTGGCTGATCTGCTGGCTAAGCTGTGAATAAGGTAATTGCTTGACATCTACCCCACCCAGCAAAACCTGTCCTTGACTGACATCAAAAAAACGCGCTATCAATTTGGCCAAAGTGGTTTTTCCTGAACCCGATGCCCCGATCAATGCCGTCATTTTCCCTGAAGGAATCAATAGACTGATGCCTTGTAATATCTTTTGCCCGTCTTGCGTATATTGAAAATCAACCTGTTTAAACTCAATTGAAGCATCTGCAAGCTGTTGCGTTTTTTTGCCTTCAGTCAAGCCCTGGAGATTTAAAATATCGCGCATTTCCTGTAACTGGCTATCTGCACTGCGCAAGACTTCGCTATAACTTGCAACTTCCAACCATGCATCAATAATGCGGCTGATAAATAACAACGATACGGCGATACTCAGCAACTCCTGACTGAACCAGTGCCCTGTCAGCTGCTGATTCACAAGCATGAGCATTGTCACAAGAAGCAGTATGGAAACAGCTTGAATTAGCCATGTATTCAATACTGAAGATAATGATGAGAGTAAAATCAGTTTCAAACTGGCCTGACGTTGCTGATCAATTGCCTGATCAAGAAAACGCTGGCTATTTCCCTCGCCGCTAAAAGCGCGAAAAACAGATTGGGACTGGGCAAACTCCACAATACGCTGGCTGGTTTCAGCAAAACGCTGCTGATATGTTTCATCGGCATATTTTGCAATGCTTGAGCTCAACCAGAATACGCCAGCAATTAAAGGAATCGCCAACAACGCAATTAATCCTAAAATGCCATATATCATCAGTAAGCCGACAATAATCACCAACGGCGTAATCACACCTGTAATTAAGGGGGTAAAAACATGTGCCGGGAGCTGGGCAACTGACATCATGCCTTGTGTCACCAGATGATTAAACTTTGCTGTATTTTGAGGAGTAAACCAGCCGACAGGTAAACTTGCGACATACTGGCCCAGAATTAAACGGGCATGTTGCAATAGCGCAATCCCAACCTTGATACCCATTTCTTCAACAATCCGGCGTAAATACCAGCACAATACAATCCCGGCAAATAACAGCCCCAACCCAGCTCCAATATGTTGCATATCGCCCAGGATTAATCGGGATAAAATCCCCCCCAACATCAAAATGCTCAGACCACAAATCAGGCTATAGATCAGGGCAATCGCAACATAACGATGGAAAACAGAAAGATCATCACCCAGCAATTGAGAAAATGTTTTCAGCATAAGCTTTCTCCGGTTGATTGTCGGGTAGGCTGGACCAGATGTGACCACAATCTGGCATATAAGCCTTGCTGGCTTAGAAGCTGCGTATGTGTGCCTTGCTCAATGATTTTCCCTTGATCGAGTACCAGAATACGGTCTGCATGCATAATGGTCTCTAAGCGATGTGCGATCACTAAAAGGGTTTTGTGTTGAGCAAAAGTTGATAGCGCATTTTGAATGGCGATTTCACTTTCGATATCCGCTGCGGCTGTTGCTTCATCGAGTATGAAAATGGGGGGATCAAGCAGAATTGCTCTGGCTATGCTGATCCGTTGGCGTTCACCACCAGACAATTCAACCTCGTCACCGATCATGGTTTGATATTGTTTGGGTAAACGCATGATCCGGTCATGAATATTGGCAGCTTTGGCCGCTTGTTCGACTTCTTGCCGGGTTGCACTGGATCGGCCTAAAGCAATATTGTCATATATGCTGGCATGAATCAGCTGCGTGTCTTGCAACACAAATCCAATTTGCTGATACAGCATGCCGGGTTGAATATGACGCAAATCTACACCGCCCAAGGTAATATGGCCTTGGCTCGGGTCAAAAAAACGTAAGATCAATTGCGCTATGGTTGACTTTCCTGCTCCCGATGGACCGACGATGGCCGTAAAGGTGCCAGCTTGCAGCGAGAAATTCAGGTCAGATAACACCTGATGCGCTTGATTATAGGCATAGCTCACCTGATGAAAACAGACTGTCCGGTCTGCAGGTAAAAGGGATTGTGCTGTTGCAGGGACATCTAATACCGGTTTTTCTAACAATGCCAATATTCGCTGTGCTGCACCCTGACTGGCTTGCAAATCATGCAACAAGGTATGTAACAATAAAGCGGGCGCACAGATTGCAGGGGCAATCAAGACAAATGCCAATATATCGATGGCATCAAGCCAGCCTAGATATATAAAAATTGCCCCACCCAGCATGACCACACCCAATATCGTGATGGGTGAGATCATGGCATGTGCATGTGCCATCGATTTGACCAGCGGCCGGGTAAATACTTTAAATGCATGTGCAAAAGTACGAACAGCCTGCTGGTATCCCAGCGAAACCTGTCCACTTTGCGCGAAGGTTTTTACAACCGGAATTGCACGGGTAAATTCAACAGAAGCACTATTAATCTGCCCCATTTGGGACGCAAAATCCTGGATATTCTGTTCGCTGGCATGTATGGCCTTGCGTAAAAAAAATATAAAGCCGATGAAGGGAAGCAATGACAGAACTGTCATGCGCCAATCGATATAAAACAGAAAAATGACCGCAATAATGATGATACCTAACGCTCGACCAACAGCTGGATAAAAATGCGCCGTCAAGCTATGAAGCTGTCCTATATCATCTTGAATAACCTGCTTTACTTCCCCCGAGCTTCGTTGTGTAAACCACCCCAAAGGCAGTTGAGTCAGATGTTGAGTAATGTTTTTTTGTAATATCCCAGTGATTTTATGATCTGCCAAATGTGCAATGAATTCACTCAGGGTGATCAATAACATGCCTACCAATAAACTTCCCAAACCACCTAGCCCTATCCATAAAGCATTAGACAAATCTGCATTCAACATGCCCATGGCTCCATGACCGGCAAATCTGGCTTTAACCAAACAGGCAACGCCAATCAGGGGCACTAAAGTCAGCATGGCCCCGAGTGCTGCAATAAACGAAGCTAAAAATAAAGATGTTCGTATGGGTTTCAGGATAAAGCTTAATGGACTGGCCGGTTGAGGCTGCCCTGCTTTTATATCAGTTGCACACATAACATAAAAAACCTGTTTTGATTATTCATGACCCGCCAAGTTCTGATCTGTTTAGAAAATGACAGTAAATCTGTTTTAAAAATACAAATGAGAATCAATATCAATATATTTAGTTGCATTGTAGTAAACTAATTCAGCAAAGTAAACGGATTTGACCCAAATTCCGTCACATGGCAACATGAAAAAATCGATTATCTGGAATAATTATGCCTTCTCTAGCCAAGTCATCTTCTCGTGGACGTCCACGTACAATCACCCATGAACGCATCATGAATGCAGGTATAAAGATAGGTTTACTGAATATTACTTTTGTTGGTGTTGCCGCTGAGCTAGGTATCAGCCATATGGCTTTATATAAACATGTTGCCAACCTAGAAGAACTTAAGTATCTAATTGCAGAAGAAATTTTTTTAAGATGGCAGATCCCTTTACCAGAATCTCCAAATCAGATCGAATTAAAAGAATATTTAATTATTTTCATGCATTCACTGCGAGAACTGGTTAAATCAAACCCAGGTTTTACACCCTACTTAATCCGTAGAATGGCTTCAACACCGTCAATGGTCACCAAGATAGAGCAACATCACCAGACCGTTGCTCAAGCCTATCAACTTACTCAGGATCAGGCCCGCTGGTTAATTGCAACCATTGCCTTTCACTGTATTGCAGTGGCTGACACCATTTATTCAGTAGCCGGCAAAGCACCTGTTAACGCAGATCATCGTGAAATTGAAGAAGCAGAAATGGAGAATGAATTTATTCAAAGTATGCAGGCACTGATTATCGGAGCACTGCATATGCTGTAGGAGAGGTTGATGGATTTTACTTGAATGTCAAAGGGTATCCCGTGTCTGGAGTTTGCGTATGATAGTAGGTAAACGCCAGGATAAAGATGGAAAGTGCAAACCTCATCATCGTGATATTGGTATGGATTCTTAGTCCGAAGTTTATTTAGCTGAAGTTCGGGTCAAAGATATGATTGATAATTAAAATGGGCTGCATTAATTCAGCAAGGTTCTCAAAAAAGAAAGAAGTAATTCCTACTTCTTTCTTGTATCTAAAAGTCCATCGATCACTCGATTAATTTTTACATCGTTACCTTGACATTTTGTAAGATCAAGCCCATCACCTCGAGAGACATGATATTCAGACAGTCCTATTCTTTGCCCAGCACGGTTATACAGTTTTAACATCATATCACTGATAAAAAATACGGTTTCGTAATCTTCAGTTGCATCATAGTTCAAGGTAAATTCACAAATATCTGGTTTAAATGGCGCATTAAATACTTGTATTTGGATAGGATGGCTTTCTAATCGGTTAATGCGTGTTTCCTGAAAACGGTCAGTTTTAACCTTAGAATTATTTTCCATACAGATAGAATTAAGCTGTGAAAGATAATCTGCATGTATTGGGCTTGCTTACCATTGCCATGTTGTGCTGCATGCTGAACAGAATATCCCGCTCAGCAAGGGCGCAACGATGTAATAGAATATACCTAACTCATCTCAGCTAAAGCATCAAGCCTTTCTATGTAGTCATCTGTTTTATTATCTAAAAGTGGGGTATCTCCATAGTAAAACTGAGTTATGTATTTACGATTTTTATCAATAGCCACACCAAAGCCATTCCATATTTCTACATTTTCTTCCGAGTATAGAAATAGTGCATCTATAGCATCAAATAACTCTACTGAAGACTTCAAAGGTGGTCCCTTAGAATTATTATGAGGTATCTTTTCATTCCCTAGCCAACATCGTGCAATATCTTTATTTCTTAATCCAATTTTTTCATCTCGAAATCGCTCTGTATAATATACAATCTTTGACCAATTGACTGGAGCCACATAAATTATTTCATTTACAATGATATTAACTAACTCAGCTCTTTTTAAAAAATTCATTTTTAGCCACCCGTTCTATTTTCAAATCTAATACGCTCCCACTCACCATTCGATCTCTGAAAACTTGCCACAAAGCTACCAGGTCTTGATGTAAAATTATTGCGCTTATATATACTTTCAATCTTTACAGAATGTTTGCCTATAGATTTCAGCTACAGGGATCTCAAAATCTGCCCTATACCTTCCCTGATTTAAGTTTTTCAACTTTGTACCATCAGATAAAACTAATGGTCTTCCATTTCCAGGGACAATGTTAACTCTATTGGTTGGTCCACTGAACCAATCTGCCCATAAATGAAAACCAATATCTCACGTCACAGCATCAGGACCTTTACCTAAAACTGTTGTTGAAAGGCCATCTATTCCTGAACGGTTATTAGCAGGATTTATAGCTGCATATCCCTCGAGTGTTGATACGCGACTTAAATTATCTGTAGTCCACGTAACACCACCATATTTATAAGAGGTATTTGGAGTTGGATTATTGGCTGCCCTGTTAAATGTATCAATATTATCGAAATGTAAAGTACGTGATGTAGTACTAACAAATGGAGCCTTAACCTGTACACTGGCCTTACTTGGATATAAAGCTTTTATTGGCGAAGCTGGTGCAGACGCTGTTAATACTTCCCCAGTCGTACTACCAGTTGGAATATCATCCGAAGAACATGAATTAATACGACCCCGCTGCGAATGAAGTGACATACGTCTTGAGCCAGCAGCTGCATTCAGTGTTTTTTTCACCCCCAATCGGGTCATAGAGGCTTTTGTCAGACTCGCTATAGCACCTGTAGATAGATTGGAAAGAAAAATGTCATTATACGATAGCCACTAAAGAGATAAATTAATAGACAAAAAAAATAAGCCCTTGCAGTAACAAGGGCTTATTTAGATATTTGGCGGAAGCGGTGAGATTCGAACTCACGGAGGACTCACACCCTCGTCGGTTTTCAAGACCGGTGCATTAAACCGCTCTGCCACGCTTCCATGTGCGTAAGAATACAAAGCTTGCCCTCTTTATACAAGAGAAATTTAACTGTAATGTATTCAAATGCATAATGTTTCATCAATTTTACAGTTTAGCGGCTAATTCAGCACCATCACGAATCGCACGCTTGGCATCGAGCTCTGCCGCCAACTTCGCTCCCCCGATCAGATGATAGTTTGCCAACGTGCTTTCACCCTCTTTCGGCATTAAATCCCTGACCGACTCTTGCCCGGCACATACCACAATGGTATCTACACGTAATAATTGATCATGACCATTGTGTTCAATCCATAAGCCCTCTGCAGTCACCGACTTATACTGCACACCACGCAGCATACGTACTGCATGTTTTTTCAGCTGGGCACGATGTACCCAACCGGAGGTTTTACCCAAACCAATGCCCAGCGGTGTGGTTTTACGTTGCAGTAAATAAATCTGGCGTACAGGTGTTTCAACTTCCGGATGCTGCATGCCCCCTTCAGAAATATAATCCGGGTTTGGGTCAACGCCCCATTCACGTTGCCACTCTGCCAAAGGTTGCGGCTGAGGCTGATGAGGTGGTTTTAATAGAAACTCTGATACGTCAAAGCCAATCCCGCCTGCACCGATCACTGCAACCTTGTGTCCTACTTCAGCACCACGTAAAACCTCGGCATAAGACAAGACTTGCGGTGCGGTGCTGCCTTGTATCTTCAAGGCACGTGGCACTACCCCGGTTGCAACCACAACCTCATCAAAACCTTCACGCTCTAACTGTTCACGGCTGATGCGTGTATTAAGACGTACATCAACACCGGTCTGTTTCAGCTGCACTTTAAAATAACGAATGGTTTCATGAAACTCTTCTTTACCTGGCACCACTTTGGCCAGATTAAACTGTCCGCCAACCTCATCATTGGCTTCAAATAGTGTCACGGCGTGACCGCGGCTTGCAGCTACCGTTGCAGCAGACATACCGGCCACACCACCTCCCACAACCGCAATACGTTTTGGTTTTCTGGTTTTGACATATACCAGTTCTGTTTCAAAACAGGCCTGAGGGTTGACCAGACAGGTGACCCGTTGATTCTTAAAGGCATGATCCAGACAAGCCTGATTACAGGCAATACAGGTGTTAATTTCATCAACACGATTGGTGGCGGTTTTATTGACCCAATACGGATCTGCCAAGAATGGACGTGCCATCTGCACCATATCAGCCTTACCTGAAGCAATGATTTCTTCAGCAACATCCGGCATATTGATACGATTCGATGCAATCACCGGAACCGAGACATGCTGCTTCACGGCTGCGGTATAGTCGACAAATGCTGCGCGAGGTACAGAAGTCACAATCGTCGGGATACGTGCCTCATGCCAGCCAATCCCGGTATTGAGCAAGGTAATCCCGGCTTTCTCCAAGGCTTTGGCAACCACGATCACTTCGGGCATGGTATTGCCATCATGCACCAGATCCAGCAAGGAAAGGCGAAATGCAATAATGAACTTTTCCCCGACTTTGGCACGAATCGCCTTAACGATTTCAACCGGAAAACGCATACGGTTTTCAATATCGCCACCCCAGCGATCACTACGTTTATTGACATGACTGCTCAGGAACTGGTTAATCAGATACCCTTCTGACCCCATGATTTCCACCCCGTCATAGCCGGCTTTTTTAGCCAGACTGGCACAACGGGCATAATCTTCAATCGTTGCCAAAATCTGCGCCTCAGACATCTGACGCGGTTTAAACGGATTAATCGGTGCCTGTATCGGAGATGATGAAACTGAAAATGGATGATAGCCATAACGGCCAGAATGCAAAATCTGCATCAGAATCTTTGCGCCATGCTTATGTACTGCATGCGTGACCAGACGATGATGCGGAATATCGGCCAGACTATTCATAGTGCCGCCTGCGGGCAATAACCAGCCTTGACGGTTTGGAGAAATCCCGCCAGTAATAATTAAGCCAACGCCCCCTTTTGCACGCTCGCCGAAATAAGCCGCAAGTTTAGGGTAATTAAAAAAACGATCTTCTAAACCGGAATGCATTGAGCCCATCACAACCCGGTTTTTAATCGTGGTAAAACCCAAATGTAAAGGTTTCAAGATATTTGCATAGCTAGTCATGGTATTCCTTCTTTAATTTTGGCTTTGCAACTTGTTGCATAGTACTTTAATCCTTTTTTATTGATTTGGGATGACTGAATCTCGAATTTTAATGGTTGAAAGTGTCAATATACTGTAGCGACCTAAAACTTGTCTTCCAGAGAGATACATAAAAAAGCAGCCATTTTACCGACTGCTTTTTACCAACACTGAGCATGGTCACAGGACAAATCATTTAATGTGAATGGTCACCCGAATAGGCCAAACGGTCTTTTGTTTTTTTCACCTTGAGCGAACTCATCACAATGCCCAGACAGATCAAGGCCGCACCCAGTAAAATATTAAAGGTTAAAGGTTCATGCCAGAGCAAAGAACCAAAAAACAGACTCAGAATTGGAATGCACATGATTGAGATCGAAGCAACAAAAGTATCCACCTGGCTCACGATCCAGTTCCACAGTACAAAAGCAAAACCCGTCCCAACCACTGCAATATAAAATAAGGCAGATTCATTTAAAGGGTTGAGCCAAACCTGCATCTCTATAGGTTCAAAAGCTAATGCACCGACAAGAATAACAATACCACCTAGCAACAGTTGCCAAATGGTCAGCTTGATTTTGTCATACGTCGCGAAATTCTTTTTGATATAGATCGTTGATAAGGCCCAGAAAAAACCAGAACCGATTAACAGGATTTGCCCAAACAATGACATATTCATATGGATATGCTGCAGTTGCGGCCAAAGAATGGCGATCAGTCCCAATGTCCCCAAAATCAGTCCTGCACCCTTCTGGATTGTTAAATGTTCATTTAAGAAGTAATGGGCCAGCACACCAATAAAAATTGGCATGGTAAAGACCAGTACAGCCGACAAGCCCGAATCAACGAACTGCATCGCAAAGGTTTGCGTGGCATAGAAACCCAGACAGATCAGCAAGCTTAAAATCATCAAGGGCTTCCACTCCTTACGTTCTGGCAAAATCGATTTCTTTAAAATCCGCTGCATGATCATTAAGGTCAACGCAGCCAGAATCAAACGCGTAGAAATAAACAGGAATGGAGGAAAGACCTGTAAACTATGTTTGACCAGTCCCCATAAAGAACCCCAGACCAGACATAACAATGCAATTGCGCTTACGACTCGGATATTCACGTGTTGTACTCAACCCTTGGATAGTTATTGTAGTGTATAAAATAAATGGCATCATGAATAATGCTATGTTTTAATAGAACCATCATTTTTTTTGATACCTGTTCAGCGTACTTTTTTGTTTTTTCTCCCGATCAATCATGAAGCTGGAATAATTGAGGAATTGCCGTGAATATTGATATTAACGATATCCGTTCTTTTGTGACTGTGGCTGAACTGAAAAGCATTACCGCAGCGGCACACAAGCTCAATTATTTACAGTCCAACATGACCGCAAAAATCAAGAAAATTGAAAATCACTACAAACGCCAGTTATTTATCCGCAGACCCAAAGGCGTTGAACTGACCGAATCCGGCATGCACTTATACACCCAGTATAAAAAGATGATGTTCACCTGGGAAGAAACCGAAAATAAAATCTACCAGCAAGAAAGTGTACTGCGTTTTGGTACCAATACCAGTCTGGGAGGGATGCGATTCTATCCGTCTTTTAGCAAACTGTATGAAGCCTATCCAGACCTCTCGATTACCATGAAAACGGGCTCTACAGGCTATATTGAAGATGAAATTCTGGCAGGCAATCTGGATATGGCCTATGTGCTGGGTCATCCAAAACAGAAGAACCTGCAATATATTCAAAAGGCGGATGATCAACTGGTGATTATTGGCAAAAATATGATTAACCACGACAGTCTTGAAGAATGTCTGAATCATCAAAATATCTTGCTGGCCTCTGAACAATGCTGCTATGCCACAACTCTGGATAGCATCTATAGCGACTACAATCTCAAAAAGGGTGAACTCACCCACATTTATGATCATGAAGCCTTAATTCACTTTACCCAGTTGGGTATGGGGATTTCCATGATCGCCAAGTCTTTGATCGAGAAATACAAGATTCAATATTATCGGGAAACACCTGAACCATATCGGGATATTGGCCTCTATCTGATTGCACGCAATGACCATGTATTTACCCCGATTGAAAAGCAGTTTATTGGCCTAAATGATGCACTTTAAGCTCATTTTTATGGACATCGTTAACTTTTTTGTAGTTCAGTTGGCAGTTTAAAGGTCGAATCTTTATCCCATTTGAATAGAGAGAAAAACAGCATGACAACAGCCACAACCGTTCCTAAAGGAAACATATTGAGCATAAAGACTGTCCTTAAAATCGAACCGTTGCGACTACCAGCAGTTCCCGTCTGAACAGTTTTCGCACATAGAAAATGTATAGCGATCAAGGCTATACGCCCGAAGAGAACACCATAAAGTATTAGGGCATGTGCATAAATAAATTATAAATCACATAAACGAGATCTGGTATCAAGATAAACGCGACAATGCGATGTAATGCAGAGAGTATCTGATTGTGTTTCTAGTATTTTATTCTTTCATCCTGTTTAGAATCTTCATAAAAACGTTATGTTTATCGTAAAACTTTATATTTTTCCGATGTTAATCTATTTTTCAAATCAAAAAAAAAGAATTCCTTTCCTTACAGAAAAAAAATCGATTTGAAAAGTGATATAGTACTTGGCGTATAAATTCTCTTTGGTCACCGAAGTATTAGGGTGCCTATTTCGAAATAGTTAGGACTAGCAATGACTGATAATGCAACGATCTTGCAGCATGTACCAGTAGGTAAAAAAGTAGGGATTGCCTTCTCTGGTGGTTTAGACACTTCAGCAGCTTTATTATGGATGAAACAGAAAGGCGCAGAGCCTTATGCATACACTGCAAATCTGGGTCAACCTGATGAAGATGACTATGATGCTATTCCAAAGAAAGCTGAACAGTACGGCGCAGTCAAAGCTCGATTAATCGATTGTCGTTTACAACTTGCGCTTGAAGGGATTGCTGCGATTCAATGTGGTGCGTTCCATATCAGCACAGGCGGTGTTCCTTATTTCAATACCACACCTTTAGGTCGTGCAGTGACAGGTACCATGCTGGTCACCGCCATGAAAGAAGATGACGTTAATATCTGGGGTGATGGCTCAACCTATAAAGGTAACGATATTGAACGTTTCTATCGTTACGGTTTATTGACCAACCCTGCCCTTAAAATCTATAAGCCGTGGTTAGACCAACAGTTTATTGATGAGTTAGGTGGCCGTGCCGAAATGTCGCAATTCTTAATCGACAACGGCTTTGACTATAAAATGTCAAAAGAAAAAGCCTATTCAACTGACTCGAATATGTTGGGCGCAACGCATGAAGCTAAAGATTTGGAATACCTGAATGCAGGCATCAAAATTGTAGATCCGATCATGGGTGTTGCATTCTGGAAAGATGATGTTGAAATCCAGCCAGAACAAGTGAGCATTACTTTTGAAGAAGGTATGCCGGTTGCACTGAATGGCCAACGCATTGAAGACCCGGTTGCACTGATTTTAGAAGCAAACCGTATCGGTGGCCGTCATGGTCTAGGGATGTCTGACCAGATCGAAAACCGTATCATTGAAGCAAAATCTCGCGGTATCTATGAAGCACCGGGCATGGCCTTGCTACATATCGCCTATGAGCGTTTAGTGACTGGTATTCATAACGAAGATACCATTGAACAATACCGTATCAACGGTTTACGTTTAGGTCGCTTACTTTACCAGGGCCGCTGGTTCGATTCACAAGCGTTGATGCTTCGTGAAACTGCACAACGCTGGGTTGCGAAAGCGATTACAGGTACAGTGACACTCGAATTACGTCGCGGTAATGATTACACCATCATGAATACCGAATCTCCTAACCTCACTTATGAAGCTGAGCGTTTAACCATGGAGAAAGGTGATTCAATGTTTACTCCAATGGATCGTATCGGTCAGTTAACCATGCGTAACCTCGACATTACCGATACCCGCGCAAAACTTGGAATTTATACCGACACAGGCCTGCTTGCTGTTGGTCAGGGTTCGGCAATTCCACAGCTTGAGAACAAGACAAAATAAAAGCATATTAAACTCGTTTAATAACTTGAAAAGGCTGAATATTTTATTCAGCCTTTTTTATTGGGCTCAGGGTCATAGCATCTTCAGCATCATTGCATTTATAGAACAACACGTCGCATTAAAACCCTATTTAACTGCATTATGAATCGATAATATAAGCATCAAGCAGAACATAAAAATTAGGAGATGCAAGATGAATGCTTATCTACATCGCAGTGAAAATCGTGGCCATGTCAAAGCTGGCTGGCTAGACACCTATCATAGCTTTTCATTTGGTAGCTGGTACAACCCGAAATATATGGGAGTCAGTGCGCTTCGTGTGATTAATGACGATACCATTGCAGCGCATAATGGCTTTGGTACTCACCCGCACGACAATATGGAAATCCTGACTTGTGTGCTGGATGGCACCATTTCCCACAAAGACAGTATGGGCAATGAAGGCCAGATCAATGCTGGTGAATGGCAATTGATGAGTGCAGGTACAGGTGTCACTCACAGTGAAATGAACAAGCATGATCAAGCGGTGCATCTGTTACAGATCTGGATTCAGCCGAATGTACAAGATGCCGAGCCAACCTATCAGCAAATTCAGCTCAATCCGAAAGACCATCCAAACCAATGGCACCTGATCGCAGGTGATGAATCTGCACCGATGCTGATCCGTCAAAATGCTGAGGTGAAAACCGCGGTCATTGAAAAGGATCAACATCTAGACATTACGGCACGGAAAAAAGTGAACTACGTGCATGTGATTTCAGGTGAAGTAATGATTGCCGATCATTTAGTGAAAGCGGGTGATGCCTTGCTATTTGATGAAACAGCCACCATTACTGCGCTACAAGACAGCCAGATGATCTGGTTTGACCTTCCTTAAATCCCGGTTTAACTCGTACTCCTCCCTCGGGGGTACGGGCTTTTTAATCGCTACTTCCCCCACCATCACAGCCCCCAGAATCCGGGCTATTACTGTCACTTATACTACAGTGATCTGTAGGTCTGGAAGCATGATGTTGAGATGAATCATTGATATAAGGCATTGGCGAATATGAGTGATCAGGGTCAGATGAAACTTGACTAGCACTGGTTTTCTTTACCCAGAGAATGAATAAAACCAAGCCTATCACAACAAGTAGAGCAATAAATAACAGCATAAAGTCTCGGGTATCCTGCCAAGCTTGAAGTCATCAGATCTGGCCTAGAGACATTAAAAGCCAGACATTAAAAAAGCCCGATTAACGGGCTTTTCTACAACCTTGAACATTTTTAAAAACAATCTGGATTGTTTCGTTCGTTGTTAGCTGTGTATTCAGGTCATCATATCTTTTTGCATTTAGGCAAGATTTCTCTTAAATCCTAAATAGTATATGACTTCCTTATTGATTAAATTAGCACCAACAACTGTCCGGGTCAAGCATCTTTTTTAAACCGACATACACGAAAAATCCTATTTGTTTTTCCGCTCTTTTTCTACCAGATATTCAACTACTTGCACAACTTTTTCATCACCACCCTGTACAATGTATTTACCATTTACAACGACCGCCGGAACACCGGTAAGCTGGTATTTACGGGCCAATTGATTAGATTCGGCAATTTTTGCAGTGATTGCAAAAGAATCATACATGCTATTAAATTTTTTCTCAGGCACGCCGTACCGGGTAAAGAATTTCGCAAATGCTTCCTTTTGCAAAACTTTCTGGTTACCTGAAAAATTGGCATGAAATAATAGTAGATGTGTACGCTTACGCACACCTAGCGCTTCACTGACATAATAAGCACGAGCACCCTGCTCCCACATCGGGTTCATTGCTGCCGGAGTACGAAGGAAATAAATATCGTCTGGAATTTTCTTTAGCCAGGCTTGCATATGCGGTTCTAATTTATAACAGTAGGTACAGCCATACCAGAAGAACTCTCTTACCTCGATTTTATTGGGAACCGATGTCTTTTCCGGATTTTCTACTACGGTATAGTCTTGTCCTGCAACAAATTTTGCAGCCATTGTATGGGTGGAAAATGCTGCAACAATTGCAGTTAGACCCGTTAAAATAAAATTTTTCATTAACTTCACTAAGCTCATAGCACCTTTTATCGTGCTTGAGTATTTATAAAAAAACACCATTCCAAAACGTCATCGTAAAACTGTTTATATCCTTAAACAGCTGACATGAGACTACGATCTTCATATTTTACTCAGGAAATGCCCTACAAAAAGTAGGTTTTTATCAGTTATCTATTAAAATCAACAATTAAAAACAAAATTGCAACAGCTTAACCTGTTCTAACATCTATTCAAAAGCAATACATAAGATTTTATAGTTAGGCCTACTAGCTGAAGCCCAATATCTATCTGAATAAACCTGACATCTTTTGTACTTAAATGATTCAATGGTTCGTCTCTGTATCTAAATACCAAATGGTTTCACCGCAAGGGTTATTCGGAATTTCAGGCATTGTTTCACCTTGATCAAAATATTGTCGTGAATCTGGTTGAGCTGGTGTTTTCCAATAGCCAGTTTGTGGACATTGTTGTCCACCTTGCACACTAATTTTAAGCTGTTTTCTTTTCTGTTGATCAACCTGTTCAATAGCTTTACTAAATGATGCATTCTCTCCATATAACATCTTCCCTAAGCCCTCCAGATCTGTTTTATAGACTTGGGTAAACTCTTTGAGTATCGACATATGAACATGAATATCAAGTTTTTTTAGATTTTTTAATGAAGCACTACCATCAAGTATTAAGGCAGGTTCAAAGCCCAATACTTCATTACTGGCGAGAGGACCATATTTTTTTACAGCACGTTCAAATAGAGGTTTGAGATTGTCATCTTTTTTGTCAAATTCATCTACATCAGAAAAAGCAAAGAAGTTTCTAACAATTTCATTACTTGTATGTTTTTTATCATTAAAGCCAACGCTATTCTGAAATACTTGACCATTTGAAATATTTAAATCATATTTTTTCCAATTTTTTTCTCCCCATAAATAAAGCTCTCCAAATGCTGATCTAGCAATCACATGCCAAACATCCTCATCTAAAATATCAGTACTTTCTAGCCAATGATAAATGTCCTCTGCATAATCTTCTGGATTGGTAATCCAAAACAATCCTTCTTTAAAGCAACAAAAGCCAACTTCTTTCCAATATTCTAATAATTGGTCAGGAAGTTTCCCTTTATATTTCTTTAGAATATCTTCAGTTACTGCAATTGCTTGCTGAGGTTGCCCAAATTTTTCTAAAAAATATTCAAAGTCTTCATCACTCATTTTCCCTCCGAATTAGCGTAATGTTTTAACTAAAAATCTATCAAATTTTTCCATACACGCTTATGGACCTTTGCTTTACCTAACTTTTATAAATATGAGCAAAACAAAAATGCCCTTTGGGGCATTTAATTAGTTCTCACCATCCCAATACCAATACACCTCTCCCCAATCTAGCTCGGCAAGAGTTGGAAGAATCTCCCCCTGCTCAAAATATTGTCGTGAATCTGGTTGTGCGGGTGTTTTCCAATAGCCAGTTCTCGGACAAATTTCCCCAGCTTTAACTGAATGATTATATTGTGACTCGGCATCTTGCCCACTTGTTAAATCTTCCACATTATACGATGTACCATATAGAGCCGCTGTAAGATCCTCAAAGCTTCTCATTCTTAGTGGAGTTACCTGCTTTAATAGTTTCATGTGGACTGGTAAATTAACTTTTGCTAAATGGCTTAACGACTCTTCACCACCTAAAGCAAGTGCAGGCTCAAATGCATACATTTCATCTGTCTTTAAAACACCAAGTTTTTTCACCGCACGATCAAATAGCTTTTTACCGTTTTTATCGGTGTAATCCATATAAGTTTTTTTAGCAAGAAAGAAAAAGTCACTGCCATAAAATTCAGCGCTTTCTAACTGTTCTCCATTGTCATGTAGAATGCCTTCCATTGTTTTAATATAATATCTACCATAATTACGCTCACCCCAAATTAACAGCTCACCAAATGCGGTACGCGCTAAAACATGATAAACATCATCATCAGGCAATAGTGTCTCTTCCAGCCAGTCATAAATTAATTCAGCGTAATCATCTGGATTGGTAATCCAGTACAAACCATTTAGATAGCCTGCAAAACCAAACAATCGCCATTGCTCTAAAATACTTTCAGGCAATTTACCCCGATATTTTTTTATTATGTTCTCTGTAGCTTCGACTTTATCAATTGGCTGACCATATTTTTCGTAAAAGTAATCAATATCTTCTTGGTTCATCTTACTACTCTCCATTACTTACAACGCTTCAATTCAACATCCATCGCATCTTTCCCCATCCCCTTAGCCTGAGCCTGAGCTGCCGCTTTATCCATACCAGCTAGACGCTCCTTTGCTGCCATTTGAAAACCAATTGAACTGTTTAACCTTTATTTAATTTTTAAAGCTTTACTAAATGTAAAAAACCATCCAAATGAGGATGGTTATTCTAGAATTATTTAATCAAATATCATTCTCTAAATACCAAATCGTCAATCCCCACGGATTGTTTTTAATCTCAGGCATTATTTCGCCTTGCTTGAAATGACGCTTTTCCATATTATTTGCTGGGCTATACCAATCGCCTGTTTTTGGACAATTTTGACCAGCTTCACATCTAAATTGATTTCCTTTTTTATTACTAACATCATTTTTTGGTGGTACAAAAGTCTTCACAAATTGAACTAAATCTTTCGGATAATATAAATATTGATAAAGACTGCTATCGTCTTCAATTTCCAATAAGTAGACTGCTGCACCTGCTTCAAAAGCCCAGTACCCGAAATATCCATCATCACTTAAATGACTGTCGTGCCAAGGAGCTGCTGATAAATCTTTGTACCATTTCTTTAGAAACTCATTAATCTTATGTAATGACTTATTTTTATCGTGTGTACAGAAAGCTTTAAATAAGAGACTATAAGGCTTAACTCCTAAAATAGTATCAGTTTCATACCTTTCTAAACTATCATCATAGGCAAGCATTTCTTCAATTAAAACATCTTCTCCTGCATTTTCCTCATCTTCACCATCCACTAAACGAGCAACTCTTGGTAATAAATCCTGTCGATGCAATAAATAACATAGACTTATTAACCATATATAAGGGCAATAACCATCAAATGACCGAATCGGAAATGCCATTTCATCAGTATCACCACTACTTTGTACTAATGCCTTTAAGTAATTTTCATAAGCAACAACTACATTTTCTAAGGCATAACGTAGATTCTCAAGTGGCTCACCAGCAGTATATGACAATATAAAATTATTAAATGTGCCTTCAGCAATACCAAACCACATTGATAAATGCCATCCAACATCACTACCTTCTGGTTTACTCAAATTCTCTTTTTGTCTTTGCATTACACGTAAAGTTAAATCTCTAGTGCCATGAAAATTTACTTCAGTTAAAAACTGTTGTCTTCTTTCAGTTAAAAAACTCATAAAAAGTACCTTTATCTAGTTCTTTTATCACGTGATTTATCAAAAACTTTTGCCTTATTGTCTGCCTCTTTTGCTATGGCAGCATCACCCCATTCCCTTGTAACTTCATGTGCAATGTGTATTTCATGATTAATCTTTTCTCCTGAAGCTTTTTGTGAAAGGGCTGTTAAATGATTGGCTATTTGTGGAATTGAGAAAAATAATACACAACGACTATAAACTTTATTTGTGTCAGATAATAAATCTTCTTTGGCAAAAAGATCATTTAGCACCAGTCGAGTGGATCTTAGTCTTGTTTGAATCCAGTTATGACTCATTTGCATAACTTTACCATTATCTTTTCTACTTCGTTCTCCACCAACATCTACGCTCCCACCTTTTGAGTTTGTATTAGTGTTCTTATTTTTTTTCTTTTTTTTCTTTTTTGTTCCTTTCATTTCTTCTATGCCAGAAGTCATATCTGCGCCATTTTTATCTTTAGCATCATTTAATAGTTCACCAAGACTTTTAATAGGACTCTCACTAAGTTTTGCCTCAATAATTGCGTACGGTTTACCACTATTAGTTTTCCACACACCATCAATTCCACGACCACGAGATTTTATTTCCAGTAATTGAACCATTTTCCCGCCATCATTTAACTTATGCGAGTTAATCGCATTAGCATCATCATGCTTCGCTGTATCCTTTCCCCATCCTTTAATTTGCTGACAATGATAATCAGCCATATGTTCACCAAGAATTCCTTTTAACTTATTTGTAAAATCTCCAATTTTATCAATAGTATGTTGAGTTGCATTAACCCTATTTCCCGATCCTTTTTCAACAGTCTGACGCTCGTTACCATTGACTTTATCGTGATCAGCACGTTTCTCACCGCCTACTTTCTTTTTATCTACTTCTTGCTTTTTCGCATCAACTTTCTTGCCCGCTACTGCACTACCCGTAGCTTTATTATCTACTTTCTTACTGGCTGTAGAACCACCATTTACTTTTTTCTGAGTATTATTTCCAACTAGTTTAACTTTAGATTTCTCATGTGAACTCTTTGTTTTATTACCTGTAGAAAGTGCTATCGTTGCAGCTGCATTAACGACTTTATATCCTTCCTCCCCAATCATATCGATTACAAAGTCTTGCATCGCTTTAAAGCCCATATCAAATCCTTTTTTAATCGGATCACGGACCTGCTTCACTTTCGGACGCATTCTTCTTGCCAATAGCTCAAGGTTATCAGGTATCCACCAACGTGGAATAGACAAATATGCTAGTAATTGATCTAAAGAATTAAATGCAATGTTCAACTGCTGTAAAGCCTGAGCTTTACGTTGAGCCCAAGGAAAAGTTTTTAAATACTTGATTGAGCTACCCTTACTCATACCAAGCATACGATCAATAGAACTCCAGGTCTTTGCATCAATTTTTTTAACGACTTTACGTGATTTCCATAATGGTTTAAACACACCTTTAAATAGGCTTCCAACTTCTGGTATACACCCAATAGCCGCGAATGATAGATCTACCCAATCATCAATTGTACAATTTGCTGGTCCTTTGTTCGTAATTCGGCAAACCATGCCAGCAACATCTCGGACATCTAAAACCTGATCTGCAATTGGAATCAAACCAATAACCGCATTGGCAATAATAGACATATTTGAGGGATTCTCTTTAAAATCCCCCATAATTAAATCTTCTAAAAATTCAATTGCATCATCTACAACACTCATTCAAAACCACCGTTCTTATAGTATTCTTGTTCTAGTTTTTTCAATTCTGCCTGCATTTTCTCTTTTTCAGCATCATTCGGTTTAATATTTTCTAATGGTGGTGGAACCCACTCGATAGGGTCTTCACCAAACTCAACCATATATTTTTTATCCATTGGTACACCCTCAACTTTGGCATAACCTTTATCATCTAGAACACCACTTAAAATAGAGCCATCTTCTAAAATGACTTTATATGCAGCCCCTTTAATCGGAGTCAAATCATCATAGTGATAATTAAGTTCTATAAATCGATTGTTATCCATAATGGGTAGAGCTGGAAATTCGGCCATTGCACTCGCCCCACCCATAAACAAATGCTGCCCCGCCTTCACCTCAAACTTACCACCTGTAGTCGGAAAAATCCCTGAACCATTCAGCTTGAGTTGCGAACCTTGCGCAGTAAATACAATTTCTTTTGGACTGGTAATTTCAATGCGGTCTTCGGTGGAAATAATCTGAATCCCTTGCTTGGCAAGCAAGTCCATGCCATCCGATTGGGCATGTACCTCAAACTTACCTTTGGCAGCGACCTGCTTGATGCCACTCTGTGCCGCAAACAGGCTAATCCTGTTCTGTACATGAGCAACCAGATTCTTTTGCGTACTCAAGTTAATGCTATCGCCCGCAATCTGATTGATCTGCCCATCTGCTGAAAGATGAATATCTTCATTAGTGCTGAGGCCAATTCCGGCAAGTGAATTCAATAGCAATAACGCTTTTTCAAATTTCGCAATCTTGTCCTGAATCTGATCAGCAAAGTCTTTTAGCTGATCAAGTGATTCAATTTCATCCGTTTGCTGGTTCTTGGCCACTTCACTGAGCGCTTTGGCATTGCTTTGATTGCCTTCGATCTGTTGCTTGGCTGGCTGCGCATCGAGATGCTCCCCTTGGGCCTGATCCTGTTTCTGCGTACTCAGCAACAAACCTTGACCTGCACGAACCGCACCCCATTGATCAGTCCGCAGCTCAAAACCTTCACCTCGGTCTTCACTTTCAGCCTTGTCTTTGGGATGGCTGAGTTTACCCAGATTCAGTTGACTGGCAGCATGACTGCTTTGTAGTTGTGCACTGATCTGGCCCGTGGTGTCATCAAAGCGTAACTGGTTAAAACCTTCGCCTTGGACTTCTTTGGATTTGATCCCGGCCAGTTTTTTGGTATCCGGCAGCTTGCCGGCATTGTCAAACTTGGTCGGACTACGTTGTGCTTCATGAATCCTCCCTACCACATAAGGACGGTCAATATTGCCATCAAAGAAATCAATCACCACAATCTCACCAATACGTGGCAAGAAACGTGCGCCGTAGCCTTCACCTGCCCACGGCGTCAGTACATCGATCCATGCAGAGTCAGTATCGTTGTCATTAGCACCTGCGCCGCCATCATGGCTATGGTCTTCTGCACGGGTAAACAGGAATCGAACTTTAATGCGTCCCCATTCATCCACATGGATTTCTTCACCACTTGGCCCGACCACTTTGGCGCGTTGCGGATACGCTTCGGGGCGATGCTGCTGAGGATTGTATGCCGGAACAATCTTGATCTGACGGCGTTGTAAGGTAAGTTGATTGGCTTGGCGTTCTTCTGTGTTATCTATATTGAACTGTTTAGGTTGCCACTGACTCTGTGCCAAGAGCTGGTCAATTTGCTGATGCAGATCTTTAGGCAAGTTGTTTTGATTATAGAAATGCTTGGCTGTAATCAGGAATTCCTTGTCTGCCCCATCATGCTGATCAATTTCAGGATGGTCATGCAACTCAAACCAGTAGCCCACCTGTGCGTCACGTAGCGTCGATTGGGCAATAAATTGCTTGGCCTGTGCATTATGGTAATGACTGAGATTTTGATTGAAACGTTCAACCTGCTGATTGCCTGAAGGTGTTGCACCATCTTCCTGGTTCAGGTCTTGCATCCATGCAGGGCTAAAGTGCCATGCATCTTCCAGCGCCAAGCGGGTTGCATCATGCTGTTCTAAATGCTGCTGCGTGGTAAGGACCGAACCGGTGCCTTCATCCATGTCTAAGGCATCAGGCTGCCAACGGTTCACATACACCGAAGTCGGTTGTAAGGAACGGTTGCCGATAAAACTGGTAATCGAGTCAAATTGTTCCGTTGCACTACTACGATGGTACTGTACTTTACGACGATCCAGCGCCTGATACTGGGCATTGTCATCAATCAGTCTTAATCGCTGCGGCTGAATGCTGCTATTTGAATTCGGTACTATCAGTTGCGCTTCATCAATCAGCCAGTTGATCCCTTCGCTACGCATCAGGCGGGTCAGAAAATCATAATCACTTTCATTCTGTGACATGATAAATGGGCGAATATCATAGTCTTGACTCAGCCCGCTTAAATCTAGCGTCAGACTGGCGGCAAAGAGCGGGCTTTTCTGTTGCCACTCCTTAAACACCAGTTCAACAACGTCCCGCACACTTTTATTCATGAATACACGGGAGTTGCGGCGTTTATGCCACAGTGCGGTCGGATCTTGCAAAGTCAGCTTATAGACCGTCAGGCTACCATCCGATTGTCCTTGCAATGCTTGAGTAATAATGCCGGTGGTACGGAATAGTTGTCCTGTATCTGTGACCTGATCAACGGCAACCTGACTGCCAATAAATTGTTTGAGTGGAATGGTGGCATTGGTCGACAGACAGATGAGTTCGGCTTGAATCCCTGCATTGATTTGGTGTTGCCCATCAATACGCTGTAAAAAGACTTGCGTATTTAAATCCTGATTTGAAAATAAAATATGTAAGGCACGTTTTTGTGCAGTAAGCCCTAAGCTGTCTAAGGCTTGAAATATATTGTTCAACATCTTGTTATAGGCTTACGCTTAAATTTAGGGCATTTTACAAATTATAGCGTTATTCTGTCTATACGGTTCTGTCTATTTCTGACAATTTGCGTCATCTCTATCTTTAAGCCAATCTTGTCAGATCAGTTATAGAAGTATTTACCCCAATATTTAACAAGCAATCCATCCAACAATGCTATCACAGGATTAGTCGGAACAACTGAAACCGTCCTGTTACGCTTTTCGCCCTACGTATTTTTTGAATACCATCTACTGTGGTGCCAAGCAAACATTTAACTGGAAAATTAAAACAGCACTATCGGGAAGGAGATACAGAACCGAAGCTACAAAGGGGGGAGTTTTCACTAACTTTTAAAGTCTAAATCCGGAGAATTTGCTCACTCATGCACATTAGAGCGTGAATCAGTTCCCCGAAACAAAAAAACCGCCTTTTTAGGCGGTTTCTAAGTAGCTGATAAAGCTATAATTTTGGTAGGTATATCCAGACTCGAACTGGAGACCTCTACGATGTCAACGTAGCGCTCTAACCAACTGAGCTATACACCTAGAATGAGAAGCATAATATTCATTTTTTTGTTACTTCACAAGTATTTTTGCGACTGTTTGAGAACAACCGAACAGTCTTTAAGCAACCGTTTAAATTCTCTGGTATTTTTTTGATCTTTTTGCTCTAAAAATATGATTTTTTGATATAACACAGTCACTTGTTCAAATGGCGCCCGATCTTCTACCCTCATTGCGATCCGTTGCATCCAGCGCTGAAAGGTTTCAGCCGGGAATTTATGCAAATGTTTGGGCAGGTGTTTTTCAAATTGCCTAATCAAGCGTTGATACTGATCTTGCTGCTGTCTTTGTCTGCAGCCATACCAGCCCGCATAGATCAATAAAATACTGCCAAGACCAACAAACAGTGCAATCCCATAGCCATAACTTGAATCCAGCCCCAAGCGGGATAACCAGTTTTTCTGTTTTTCTACATCATAACCGACCACTTTGCTTTGCCATTGATAGCTGAGATAGTCACTCCAGATACGTACATTCTTCAAAAATTTAAACTGCTGCAAACGCCAAGCCTGCGTTTGCCCTTCGCCCCAGATATTCCGGTCTTGTGCCAGATAATCCTGCATCCCGGTATCTATCCGTTGTGGTGCAATCATGGCGGTAGGATCAACTCTTTGCCATTTCCCATCCAGATAAACTTCACTCCAGGCATGTGCATCCAGCTGGCGAACTTCCCAACTTTGTCCATCTGGTGCCAGTTGTCCTCCTTGATAACCTGTTACTACGCGCGCAGGAATCCCCACATAGCGCATCATCATCACAAAGCTGGAAGCATAATGTTCACAAAATCCTTTGCGACTGGCAAACAGGAACTGGTCTATCCGGTCGCCACCCAATATGCCTGGCGTCAAGGTATAGACAAAACCATTTTTCCTGTACCAGGACAACACCGAATGCAGGTATTTTTCCGGCTGTCCCTGATGCCGCTGAAATAATTGATGAGCCAGTTGCTGTGCCTGTTTATCTCTCGCCGGATCAAAACGGGTATTCAATGCAATCTGGCGTGGTGATAAAGGAACCGCTTCTGCTCCCGTTCTGCCCAGCCAGAGCAGTTGTAAAGGCTGATTGCGTTTAATCAGCTTAACGGGACGGATACTCTCATCTTGATAAAGCTGTAAATAACGCTCTTGAGGAATCGAATATTCCAGCCCCATAATCCAGCTGGCCTGATCGTCGGCAGGTACATATTGATAAGATACACGGCGCGATGATGACGGGTATTGCTTTAATTGCTGATTCTCAAAGCTACTGCTCCAGGTGGTGCCATCATACTGGTCTAGCACCAGAGCCCGCCAGTACAATTCAGGTCGGCTGGGCAAATCATGCATCGGTGCAATAATACGGAAAGCCAAGGCAGATGATTGAGATAATTGTGCAATATCCCCGGGTGACATCCGCTCACTGATCCCTGTAGTTGCCTGTTTCTGTTGAACCGGAATCGCCCAAAGTGGAGGTAAACGAGGAAAGAACATAAACAGCAGAATAAAAAATGGTGCGGCAATACCGACAAATTTCAGGATCTGTGCCGTATCTTGCCTTAGTTGTCTACTGCCCTGATTGCGTTGTTGAAATAAACCGGTTTGCAACCTGTACAAACCCATCAGGCACATGATGAAAGTCATGAATACAATTATTGCCATCCAGAAAGCCTGGCTATATAACAGTAAACTTGCCCCGACAAATAAGGCAAAGTTAAACACAATCAATACATCACGGGTATTTTTAGCTTCCAGACTTTTGGCAAATAAGCAGGCCGTCAAGAATGCCACACCCGCCTCGACCCCCAGTAAGGTTTGATACTGCATATAAATCAATGCCACCGACAAACTGATAAATGCCAGCAAAAGCAGTTTCGGCAGCGGCCTGATGTTTTGCTTGTTATAACGCCACAGCAAAGCCAGCCAGATAATGCCCCACAATCCACTCAGAGTAACAGGCACAAAGCTCACCTGTCCGACCAGAATCAGCCCGAGAGCAGCTAACACACAAAAATAGATCGCTTTGGTCATGTTTAAGCCTGCGCAAGTAAAAGTCTGGCTTTCATCAACTGGCTTTGTCCTTGCCCACTTTCCAGTCTGACATGCGGCAAAATCACCGTATAGTTATTTCCCAGCTGTTCACACTGTTCAATCAGCCCCATCATCACACTTAATTTCTGTTCATGACCCAGCGCTGGAATTTGCCGATAATCAATATCGAGCTGTTGATGATTGGTCTGTGTTTCAAACATCTTGATCAGGAAACCCTGCCCACGTGCAACCTGCTTCCATGCCACATTCTGATAAGAATCCCCATGCTGAAAAGTTCTGAGCTCTTTAAACTCATCCAGACTGTCCTGCACTGCAACTGGCTGACTTTTATGCTCTTTTTGCCAATCATTGGCCTTGGGTGCAATCCAGAATTCTTGTTTTGGGTATAAATACGTCCATGCACGGACCAATCCTAAAGGATAGGTTGCATAAACTTTCAATGCGCCCAGCTCATATCTGCCACGTTGTTCTGGTAAAACGGCCAGCTCCAGACTTTGCTGGGCCTGATCCAGATAAAACAAATGCGTCTGATCGTGCCACTGCACATATAAATAGCGGATTGAGGGAAGCGCTTGTTTCAATACTATTTTCAACAACAGTGGCTGTCCCACTTGCCCGACCTCTGTAAGCGCCAGTTCAATCTGCAGGCCATGCAGTTGCTTAAAGGTCAGATAAAAGCTGATACAGAGCATGGCGCTCATTAAAAAGCAAAACCCGAGAATCAGGTTATTGGCATAGTTGATTCCTGCAATAAAGGTAATGACAATCAGCAGCAGATACAAAAAACCTTGTTGATGAATAAAAACCAGCACATCCTTTTGCAATAAGCGCTTTCGGTCTTCGATCTGAAAGCGCTTCGCAAGCCATTGCTGTAGCTGCTGCTTAAATCCATTTTGCATGGTCATCTCTCAACTATAAGACATCGACCGATTGCAACAGCAGTCTAGCCTCAGCTTCACCCAGACTTAAACGATGCGCTACCACAGCAACAAATACACTTTGTACATCGTCTGTCATTACAAAGCTGCGTCCTTCAACCAGAGCATGAGCCTGCGCTGCGGCTTTCAGTGCCAATACTGCACGAGTCGACAATCCATGACGTTGTTTACGTGTTTCAGCCGCCAGATCCAGAATATAATTAAGGACAGCCTCGCTCAGAAAAACCTGTTTGGCCAGTTCACGCAAATGTAAAATGTCAGCCTGATTAAAAACACCAGTCAGTTGATGAATCAGGACATGTCTTGAGCTTTGCTGCAGCAATAGTTTTTCTGCTTGTCGAGAAGGATATCCTAACGATAACCGCATCAGAAAACGGTCAAGTTGTGACTCAGGCAAGGCATAGGTACCACTTTGAAATAGCGGATTTTGCGTGGCCAACACCCAGAATGGCTGTGGCAATTCATAATGAATACCCTCTACGGTAACCGCTCCCTCTTCCATTGCCTCAAGCAAGGCACTTTGTGTTTTGGGACTACAACGGTTAATTTCGTCAGCCAGCAAAATCTGGGTAAAAACCGGCCCCTGCTTAAACTCGAACGCATGTTCTTTCTGGTTAAAGATATTGATGCCAATGACATCACTGGCCAGCATGTCATTGGTAAACTGAATACGCTGGAAATGCAGTCCGGCCAAACGCGCCAAAGCACTGGCCAATGTGGTTTTGCCCAGTCCCGGTAAATCTTCAAACAATACATGACCACCTGCCAGCAAGCAGGTCAGCGCCAGCTTGGTCTGTTGTGGTTTATCTAAAATAAGCTGGTTGACTTCAAACAGGAATTGTTCAATTTTCCCGGCAAAGCTTTGTATGTCTTGTTGTAATGCCCGGTTCTGCTGTGTTTTTTCTTGTAGCGATGAATTTTCTATCCCCCACATTATTCTATTCCCCAAAATAAAACAGTGTAAGCTCAACATACACTGTTTTAGTTCTTTTACAAAGGATCAAATACCTGAGACAGAAATGAAAATTTCAAATTAACCGGACTAGCAAAAAGATTAAACCAGAATTGAAGACTGGATAAAAAGACTGGAATCGAAGGATATATTGGGTTTAATACGCTCAATCAGCGTCAATCAAATGTAAGTTATTTTTATCATAGTATGGTGGTGCGGATGGGGAGACTCGAACTCCCACGATTTTACTCGCTAATACCTGAAACTAGTGCGTCTACCAATTCCGCCACATCCGCTTTGTGGAACGCATCTTATGCAGATTTATCACCAGCGTCAAGAGGAAAATGATTTTATTGCTACAGTTGGTGAATTATTGATTAATTCGCACATAATCGTTAAAGATAATGTTTGATATACATATATTTATTGCCTAATCTGTCCCCGTTTAAAGGCTCAGTCCAAACGATTATCCGGGCAAAAAAAATAGCGTATCTTTCAATACGCTATTTTTCCCATGTTAATAGTCTAACATGGACACTTTTTCATGTTACCCCCTGCTGCCGGATAACGGGCATCAATGCAATGGCGATAAAAGGTCTTTGCATCCATCGGGGTGAGGTCTGGATGATGTGCTTTCATGTGGGCCAGATAGGTTTCATAATCCGGCACGCCCACCATCAAACGAAAACTCTGTTGCAGACGCTGCCATAACACAGCAATACGTGACCAGTTTTTCGGAGATAAAATCAGGTGTTTTTGAGACATGATGGTAAACTTGATGATCTTTACAATCACCGAGCCACCTTGCCGCGCAATTTTAAAATCCATACTTACTCTCCCTTGATGCTGTTCGCAGTCACTGGTGTTTCAGCATAAACTGCCGGTGCTTCATTGGCAGTGGCTGTTGGACTTGCCAGTGCACGGCGTACAATCCCAATTGAAGCAATCACCATCACAATCGCCACGACCATAAAGAAGCCACACAGCGCTGCATTGATCTGGTTCGACATCACAATAGTCTGCATTTCTGCAACTGTCTTGGCTGGGGCCAGAACTTCTCCGCGTGTAATGGCATCAGAAAAACGATTTGCCTGAGCAAGGAAACCAATCTTCGGATTTTCATGGAAAATCTTTTGCCAGCCCGCCGTCATAGAGGTAATGAACAGGAAAATAGTTGGGACAATGGTCACCCACACATATTTTTCTTTCTTCATTTTAAACAGGATCACGGTACCCAAAATCAATGCCATCGAGGCCAGAATCTGGTTGCCGATACCAAACAGTGGCCATAACGAATTGATACCGCCCAATGGATCAACCACACCCTGATACACAAAGAACCCCCAACCGGCAACAGCAACAAAGGTTCCCACCAGATTTCCAAAGAACGAGCTTGATTGCTTGATCGCCGGAACCACAATCCCCACGGTATCCTGCACCATGAAACGGCATGCGCGTGTTCCTGCATCTACCGCGGTCAGAATAAATAGCGCTTCAAACAGAATGGCGAAGTGATACCAGAATGCCATCATGGAACGGCTATTAAAGATTTCTGAAATAATGTGCGCCATACCGATTGCAAAGGTCGGTGCACCACCGGTACGGGACAGGATTGAGCTTTCTCCTACCTCTTGGGCCAATACTGTCAGCATTTCCGGGCTCACCACAAAGCCAAGATTCCGCACAGCCTCTGCTGCGCTATCCACCGTTGTACCCAGAATGGCCGCCGGGGCATTGATTGCAAAATACACGCCCGGATCAAGCACAGTGGCACAGATCATTGCCATGATCCCGACAAATGATTCCATCAACATGCCGCCATAGCCAATCATGCGAATATTGACTTCGTTATCGACCAGTTTAGGCGTTGTGCCTGATGCAACCAGGGCATGGAAACCCGAAATTGCACCGCAGGCAATAGTAATAAACAAGAAAGGAAATAAGCTGCCCGCAAAGACAGGGCCTGTGCCATCAATGAAATGCGTGACCGCCGGCATTTTCAAATCCGGCATCGCAAAGATAATCCCGATTGCCAGTCCTGCAATCACACCGATTTTCAGGAAAGTTGATAAATAATCACGTGGCGCCAGCAACAGCCAAACCGGTAATACCGAAGCGATAAAACCATAAATGATCAATGCCCAAGTCAGTTGTGTTCCACTTAAGGTAAACAGCTGCCCCCAATATGGATCTTTCGCAACATCACCACCGTAGACAATTGCTGCCATCATCAATACAAAACCAATGATCGACACCTCGGCAATTTTTCCCGGGCGCAGATAACGCATATAGATGCCCATGAATAATGCAATCGGTATCGTCGCAGCGATACTGAAGACCCCCCAAGGGCTATGCGCCAGCGCCTTGACGACCACCAGTGCCAGTACGGCGAGGATAATGATCATCACGCCAAGCGTACCCAGCATTACAATCACACCGGCAAAAGTGCCCAGTTCCTGCTTGGCCATTTCACCCAATGAGCGACCGTCGCGTCGTGTCGAGATAAACAGCACCAGAAAATCCTGTACTGCACCTGCAAGTACCACACCGACCAGAAGCCAGATCGTTCCCGGCAAATACCCCATTTGCGCTGCGAGAATCGGGCCGACCAGTGGGCCTGCACCGGCGATCGCGGCAAAATGATGACCAAATAAAACATATTTATTGGTGGGAACATAATCCAGACCATCGGCCAGACGATGCGCCGGGGTTAACCGTTTCGGATTTAACTCAAAAACCTTGTTTGCAATAAATAAGCTATAGAACCGATAAGCAATGCTATATACACAGACCGCAGCCAGTACCAACCAGACTGCATTGACATGTTCACCACGACTGACCGCCAATATCCCAAATGAAATCGCCCCGACAATGGCAACCAAACTCCAAAGGAGTTTTGAGGGAAGTGTTGACCCTGTTTGTGTTGTCTCCATTCAAAACCTCTCAAATACATAACGCGTGGTTAGGGTCCGTTGATATTTCACCTTACGAGCGCTCGCCTCCATTACGGCAAAAGCCATCTGGGATACAGGACGTTTAGATGGCAAAAGCCATGTTGAATGTGATTTAGCCACTCTAAATAATGAGCTGTGATGACAGCGGTGCAAGATAATGCAATGCATGGCTGAAATGTCAGCAAACCCTATTAGATTTCCCTTTCCATATTTTCTGTAGAAAAAATATCTTTGTAAGTTTACCTTCTATTTACAGTTATTTATCTAATACTTTGGCATAAAAAAAGGGATGATTGTTCATCATCCCCTTCCATAATTGTATATCTTGCGTAGCAAAGCTACCTTCAATCAATTATGCGCGTTCCAGGTAATCACCTGTACGTGTATCGACACGAACGCTTTCATCTTGCTGTACGAATAATGGAACACGTACCACAGCACCTGTTTCAAGTTTCGCAGGCTTGCCGCCACCGCCAGAAGTATCACCACGTACACCCGGATCGGTTTCAACAATCTTGAGTACAACGAAGTTCGGCGGGCTTACTGTTAAAGGTACGCCATTGAACAACATGATGGTACATTTTTCATTTGAATCGTCTTTTAACCATTTCGCAGCATCGCCCATTGCTGTTTTATCAGCAGCGATCTGTTCAAAAGTTACAGGATCCATGAAGTTCCACATTTCACCATCGTTGTAGAGGTAGTCCATTTCCACTTCTACAATATCAGCTGCTTCTAGAGAATCACCTGATTTGAATGTTTTTTCTAATACCTTACCAGAGCGAAGGTTACGTAATTTAACACGGTTAAACGCTTGACCCTTACCTGGTTTTACATATTCATTTTCCATGATTGAACATGGGTTACCATCAAGCATAACCTTGAGGCCTGCTTTAAAATCATTTGTAGAATAATAGGCCATGAAAGGCGCACTCCAAACTTAAAACTCAAATCTTATGGGCTTGTTTAATATTCATATTTGGTTGCGACAGAGGAGATTTTTTCAACGATACAAGGCATGGATGGTGAAATTTAGTTCTTCTAAATGAACCATACATAACGCAGTAGCGACAAAAAATCTCCCTGTCCCGTAGGGTTATGGCTAAAATTTCCTCATACTTCGTTATGAAACTTGGCAAGGGAATAGCCATTCCCTGCGTTTCACGCCTCGCATGATTAAATTTTAGCCAATAACGCAATTCATATATGAACGTTAAACAAGCCCCAATGCTAGACTAGGCACACAGCTGCGGCTAACACTATTTTTAACGTATGGCATGATAAACTATTTACATCAAGAGCAAAACTGGCAAACGCAACTCAGTGACCTAATTACTGATCCTTTAGAGCTGTTAAATCTGCTTGAGTTATCTACCGACCAGCTATTATCAGGCGCAATTCTGGCTTCTGAACAGTTTAAATTGCGCGTTCCGCGTGCATTCGTCGGAAAAATGAACATCGGCGATCCCTTCGATCCGCTGCTGCTACAGGTTTTACCTCATCATCTGGAACTGCAAGAGCATCCCGAGTTTGTTACCGACCCACTTGGCGAAGAAGCAGCCAACCAGATGGCCGGTGTCTTGCACAAGTACCAGTCGCGTTTTTTACTGACCCTGACCGGTGCCTGTGCCATCCACTGCCGTTACTGTTTTCGCCGTCATTTTCCCTATCAGGAAAATCTGCCGAAAAATGACGACTGGCACAATATCAAGGCTTATATTGAACAGAATCCACAGATCAACGAGGTCATTTTCAGTGGCGGAGACCCTCTTACCCTGAACAACCGCAAAATTGCCTTGTGGCTGGAACGCCTGGCTTCTCTCCCCCAGCTCAAGATAGTGAGAATTCATTCACGCGTTCCAATTGTGATCCCGAACCGGATTGATGAAGAGCTGATTTCTATATTAAAAAACAGTAGGCTACGCATTGTAGTAGTGGTACACTCAAATCACGCAGCTGAACTTGATGATTTCACCTGCTCAAAGTTATTGCAGTTATCACTTCACCATATCACCGTGCTCAATCAGGCGGTTTTACTCAAAGGTGTGAATGATTCTGCAGAAACTTTAAATGCATTGAGTTTCCGTTTATTCGAAGCACGGGTAATGCCCTATTACCTGCATGTTCTGGATAAAGTCAAAGGTGCTCAGCATTTTGATTTAAGATCTTCAGAGATAGATCAAATCTACAGCGATGTATTAGCAAGTTTACCGGGTTATCTGGTTCCTAAACTTGTCAGGGAAATTGCGGGCGAGAAAAATAAAACACCGCTTTTTGGGGTTCAAACGTTCTGAGATTGATAATACAATGATGAATAATGCTTTTTCGGATATTTTTCAAATTCCAACTGTCTTGAGAAGAGACAAGCTCAGCTTTTGCGATACCAATTCAAAAAGTCTAAATGAATGGATTTCCAATTTATCCATCATGCAGTTGGGTGATACCTCCAAAGCATTATTTGCAGCACTGCTTGAACTCAGTGAACTTGAATGCCCTGAAACCTTGCGTTTTGACCTGATTCAGGTGTTGCACCCGACTATTGAAAACGTACTGGGCAGCCTGGAAAAGAATTTCTTTAACCAGGGCGTGATCAGCTCGGATCGTAATGAACACATCATTGAACTGGCCATGCTCTTGCGGTGTTACTTCGCAGCAATCTACATCAATATTGTACGTCGCAGTAATGATCAGCTTGACCAGCAAAAATTTTCCATCTTTGCGCTGAACCAGAAAAAAAACCTGCAAACTGCACGAACGCTGGCGACCTTCCAGTCCTTGCAGCAACTGACCCAACTGCTCTATCAACAACATATGTTGTATAGCGAACCTGTTGCCGGCCAATGGCTTATTGCTCATCAGCTTTATGATGCTGCAGTAACCCATAAATATCAGCACACCAATCTGGATCAGATACAAGGTAAACCGAATGCCTTAAGCAATATCTCGCAAGCCTATGCACAATTGATCCTGATGGATATTTTTAATACCAATCAAATCCGTCAGTCCGAGATTCAGGCTTTATTCCAGTGTAGTTTTGACTGGGCAAAAATGGTTCAGATCCTGACCAAGGAAACAGACCTGACCAAATATGTCGTCGACACGACCAAAGATCACCCGCCCATTTATAATAAAAAACAAAGCTCCGGCTTTAATCCCAATATTTTTATCAGTACCCATAGTCTTCTGGATCATGTCACCGCGACCTTACATAAAAATGCCGAATATGTATCCAAGAACGAGAAGATCTATTTAACCCCTGCATTAAAGTTCCATGTCCAAACCATTCTTGGTACCACGGCAGAACGCCGGCATGAACGCTATGAATATTCAGCACAACTGCATATCTGCTTTGGTTTGCTGACTGCACACTTCTATCTGTCCAAAGCCAAGAATTTTTCTGAAACCTTGTTGCTAGATCATAGTTATGGCCTGCAAAATGAATCACGCTTTATGTCGGCCTGGGACAAAAAAAACGTATCGGACAATCAGGAATCTGCCATACAACGTTTAAGCCGTGAAAGTAAGGCGATCTATCAGGCAGACATACTCGACATCAGCGTAAACGGTTATCGGATCAAATGGTCCGGGGAGGCACCAAAGAACTTAAGAACAGGTGAATACATTTTAGTTAAGGAAACATCACATGGGCATTGGCGTGGCGGTGTCATTCGCTGGCTCAAGCAATCGACCGAAAAAAGTCTGGAACTCGGTCTGGAAGTACTGGCACAGGACATCTTCCCCTGCTCGGTACGAGTTCAGGCAGACCGCCATATCAGCAATTATCATCCGACACTTTTATTAAAAAACCAGAATTTGGATGAAACCAAAACAACTTTAATTTTACCAGGTTCACAAATTTTTCGAGAACACCAGGCTGTTCATTTAAGATTGGGGAAAGAGGAAGTAAAAGTGTATTTATTAAACGCACAATTAATAACCCAGAGTTTTGTTCAATTTGATTTTGAACTGCTGAATGATGAGGAACAACCGATTCTTCAGAAATACATGGCACAAAAGAATATGGACACCATTGATCAAGATTTATGGGAAGCTTTAAAGTGAGAAATTCTTTACTCTCTAAAAAACTAAAACGGACTGAAACACGCGTATTGGTTATTGATGACAACCAGCTTCGTTATAATCAGATTTCAGCATTGTTTACAGCACATGATCATCAAATAAAAGCCACCTTGCTGGATGACCTCAAAACCTTTGAAAAGCAGTTAAACCTGCCATGGGATATTGTCATTTTCGGTCGGGCCTACGACCTGAAAATCGAACAGACACTTTCCCTGATTCAGGCCTCGTCACAACCGAGCTTGCCAGTTCTGCTGCTTGAACCGGAAGACTATCATGCCAGCCAATATGAGGCCTATATCCATAAAGGCATCTATGATGTCCTGAACCTCCAGTCGCCAGAAACATTCTATATCAGTATTATCCGTGCGCTTTCTTATAGCCGTTTAGTACAGGCAGAACATCGTTTGCTCAATGAACTGGAAGCTGCACAGACCCAGGCACAATCGCTGGTCGCCGAAAGCCATAAAGCGGTAGCGATCTTGCAGGAAGGCATCCATCTCCATGTCAATAACGAATATGCCAGCCTGTTTGGTTTTGCCAGTGCCGATGAGTTGGTCGGGCTACCTATCCTGGATGTACTGCAGCCGGAAGATTTAAGCCAGTTTAAACTGCGTTTTAAAAAGATTTCCCAAGGGCAGTTTGAGCAAGGCCGCTTTGAGCTCCGCACCCAGAACCCAGCCGTTCAGCATAATCCGCTGCATCTGGAATTTCTGCCTTCAGGCAATGAAGATGAAGTCCAGCTGAATATTGAATGCAATTCCGGCACTCAAGCGGCTACGTCTCCGTCAGCTCCTGCCACTACAGAAAAAGTTTCTAGCCTGACGGCCGCCTTACAGCATATTAACCGCCAGCTGACCAATCACCCGGCCAATGCCAATGCACTGGTGCTGTTCAGCCTAAGCAATTGTCCAAGTGAAGTTTTCCAGACAGACTGGCGCGGTACCAGAGCCTATTTCGCCAATATTCCTCATTTTATTAAAGAACAGATCAATGTACCGGTGTGCCAGGTTGAACATGGTCTCTATGTAGCCCTCTTTCAGGCAGAATCAAAAAGTGTTCTCAACTCTCTGCTGATGGGTTTAAACAGCTTGCAAAAACCACAGCTGGTCGTGACCGATCACTACACTTTCCCGCTGCACCTGAAATTAGGCTATTGTGAAATTGCCCAGCCTATTGCCGATGAGGTCCGGTTTGAACAGGTATTAACCAAGGCATTTATGGTTCCCCTGCCGGTCTTTAACAGTCCGAAAATCGATGCCGATATTGGCCTGACCACAGAACATATTCCTGTTGCTGTACAGTTAACCCTACTTCAGGAACTCAAAAAGAAACTGGAGACAGGCGACATCCATCTGAAATATCAGCAGCTCTATGACAAGCAGGATCAGCACACCCATAGTTATGAAGTTTCTGGCGGATTTATCTACAATAACCAGTGGCAGGATTTAAACGACCTTGGCGACCTTAAAGACGACCCGGAATTATCCATCCAGCTTGACCGCTGGATTCTGGTGGAAGCCTGCAAACAGTTACACAACTTCATTACCCAATATCCAAAAGCAAAACTGATTGTAAACCTGAACCATCATGTCTTGTTAAATGATAAAAAGCTGCCTGAACTGGTCGCCAAACTGTTAACCATTATTGGAAGCAAACAGGCTCATCCGTTAATCTTGCAGTTCTCTGAACAGGCCTTGCAGCAAAACCTGTCACAGGCACAGCCACAAATCGCGCTATTGCGCCAGCACGGCGCCGAGATTTCTATCCGTGGTTTTGGCGATTCGCTCTATAGTGATTCCATGCTGCAACAAATTGATGTTCAGTACTTGAGCCTGCACGGCAAACTGACCCAAATGCTCAACTCGGAAAAAGACATGGCCACCTTGCAAGAGAAGATCCTGCATTTTATCGGGCAGAAACCTGTTGAAATTTTCCTGACCGAACTCAATGACATGAACCTGTTTGCCAATGCCTGGAATGTCGAAGCACGCTTCTTGCAAGGTAACTATTTCCAGAAAAAACTGGATCGCCTTACTGATGTACAGGATCAATAACCCTTTCTCAGGATTGAGGAGCTGCTGCAAATGTTCCTCAGTCCAATAATCTACAGGCATAAAAAAACGGGCATATTGCCCGTTTTTTCTTTCCTGATATTAACGTTTGATAGAACGTGACATACCAGAGAAACGTTGTTTGAATTTGTCGATACGGCCGCCTGTATCCACATTCTTTTGTTTACCAGTGTAGAATGGGTGGCAAGCTGAACATACGTCAAGGTAAATTGTTTCTTTACCAAGAGCAGAACGAGTTTCGATAACGTTACCACATGAACAAGTAGCAACTAATTTTTCGTATTTAGGGTGAATATCGGCGCGCATGGTCGATGCTCCTATTTAGTAAGAAAGGCTTAAGCTGTTGTCGCAATTGATCACTCTCAATCCGAGGAAAGCAACGTGTCTTCACACGTGCAGATCAACACCACAACAGACCATTTCTTTTGACTCACCGAGACTCTAATGGTCAGAGCAAAGCCAACAAGTGGCAAGCATTATACGCCAATAAATTAAATTTTGCGAACTATTCTTGGGCTGATTTTGACCAGTGGTTCGCAATGATGCCACAGACCATGAGCTGGATTTGATGAAAAATCATAATCGGCAATACAATCATGCCCAAAGGCTGCCCGATAAACAGGATCTGCGCCATTGGTACCCCGCTGGCCAGCGTCTTTTTGGAACTACAGAAAAAGATGGTCACCTGGTCTGCCCGGGTAAAGCCCAACCATTTAGGCAAATAAAGCGCCAGCAGCATCACAACCGTTAATAATACCGAACAAGCCAGAATCAGATAAAGCAAGGTCAGACCGCTTACCTGATGCCACAGACCCGCAATGACGGCGCTACTAAATGCGCCATATACCACCATCAGAATCGAACCCTGATCGAAAGCCTTGACCAGACTTGGCATTTTTACCATATAAGGAAACACATAAGGACGTAATAGCTGCCCTAACACAAAAGGAACCAGCAATAACAGGGTAATCTGGATAATGGACTGGGTTGGATCAAAACCATGCTGACTTTGACCTAAAATAAAATAGCTGACCAGAACCGGGGTAATAAACATACCGATAATATTAGAAAAAGACGCACTGCATACGGCACCAGCCACATTGCCTTTGGCCATTGAGGTAAATGCAATTGATGACTGCACTGTAGATGGCAAGAAGCACATAAACAGGAAACCCCAGTACAGTTGCTGGCCTAATAACGGCTCCAGAACAGGTTTGGCCAATAAGCCAATTGCTGGAAAAATCAAGAAAGTAAAGGCAAATACCACCGCATGCATTTTCCAGTGCAGCATGCCTTCAACCACAGCTTCACGCGAAAGTTTCGCCCCATGCAGGAAAAACAGGATGGCAATTGCAACTGTTGTAAGAATATTAAAATAATGGGCAACCTGACCTGAAACCGGAAAAAAAGTTGCCAGTATCACCATCACAACCAGTAAGATTGTAAAACGATCCAATGCCAGTAATTTCAACATAACGATCCCTATCCACGCTAATAACAAAAAAGCCCAATATGGCGAATAATTCAACCATTTGATCAAATTACTCATCATACTGGGCTATTTCAATAAAGCCAGTGTTTTAGGTCAAAAATCTTCGACCCATCAGGCAAGAATCAGTTGTTATAGGCATCTTTATCTTGCTGGATCAACTCGACTTTATAACCGTCAGGATCTTCAACAAAGGCAATCACGGTAACACCGCCTTTCATAGGCCCTGCTTCACGTACCACCTTACCGCCACGCGCCTTGATTTCTTCACAGGCTTTATAGGCATCGTCTACACCAATGGCAATATGACCATAAGCATTACCCAAGTCATAGCTAGCTGTATCCCAGTTATGCGTAAGCTCAAGTACGGTATTGTCTTTTTCATCGCCATAACCAACAAATGCCAAGGTAAAACGTCCTTCTTCATAGTCTCGCTGGCGTAGCAATTTCATACCAAGCACCTCAGTGTAGAACTTTAAAGACTGTTCTAAATTACCTACCCGTAGCATCGTATGTAACATGCGCATAGTTATTCACCTTTCTGCTGTGTTGTCTGGTTTTCATGGTCACGTAAAAGTTTCGCAACCCAAACCACAAGAACTAAAATTGGGATACCAATTAAAGTCGTCATTAAAAAGAAATTCGGATAGCCAATATTGCTGACAATTGTGCCTGAATAGCCCCCTAGCAATTTAGGCGTGAGGGTCATCAGAGAACTGAAAATCGCATATTGAACTGCTGTAAATGATACGCTAGTCAGGCTAGACAGGAAGGCGATAAATGCAGCGCCCGCCAGACCTGAGGCTAAATTGTCGATAATAATGGCCAGATACAACCATAAAGAACTATAGCTCTTAATCACTTTACCGGAGAGTTCAACAGTTCCAGCCTGCCCAGGATCAATCACCGCCACAGGCTGAATGTCGATATCTAGCGCATCAGCCTGTGGGCCGGTATTGATACGATATTGTCGTGCTGCCAGCAATTGCTGGCCTGTGTCATTTTTCAAATTGGCCAAGGCGGTAATGGTCTTGCTCGCAGAGCTTTGCAAAAGCTTGCCATCCACTGCTCCTGTAAATAACCCATTTGAGTCTAGCTTGGCAACAAATTCCTGTTCATCCAGTTTTAAAATAACCGGACGTTCTGCATTTAAGTCTTCAGCCTTGATCCCTGCCAGTTGCCCCTTGATCACCAGACTCTGCTTCAACTCTTTTGGCGTTAACTGGTCATCATTACTAATCGGCAATAACTGGATTTGCGGCTGCTGCGCAGTGATTAGATAAGGAAGCTCAAGCTGAATTTTGCTCTCAGCCTGTTGCTGGTATTGCGTACTGACCTGAATCTTCTGGGCACTTAACAAGGTCTCGTTTGGCACTTCTAGCTTCCAGTAACCCACCTCATCAGCTTGTACCCGATAATGCTGGTCGCCCACCTGCACTTCAACCTGATCCAGCGGCTTTCCTGATTTTACCAGACCAATAAAAATCAAATTGGTCGAACTTGCCAGCACGGCCCCCACAAACATCAGTTTCATAATGTTCATGCGTTGTGCCAATAGGCCACCCAGAAAACCACCAATCAGGCTAAATAGAACGCCATAGATTTTCACCGCTTCCGCGATCTGCTCTTTACTAAAGTTCAGGTCCTGATAGAACACATTGGAAATCACTCCTGCAATAATGTCGGAGATGCGGTAAAAGCCAATCAGCAGCAACAGTACCAGTGCCAGCTTTACGCCATAGCGTTTAAAGAAATCCAGAATAGGCGCGACCCAAGTTTCTTTTGCCATCTGCTGGTTTACCACACCTATTTTGACCAGCCCGGAACCGATCAGCAATGCAGTGGCGGTAGCGGTTAAAAAGCGGAGTGCTTCCAGACCAAACAAGGTAGCCGTATCTTTAATGCCTGCCGATTTTGCAATAGCCTCAGTCACATTGCCCGAGTAGACATAGCTCACCACAAAGGTAGCGACTGCAATAAAAAAGACCAGAACCAGACGATAATAATCTGTAGATTTGTAGTGTTTATGGACACGACTGACCTGTGGCTCACGCACACATAGCGTCGTTATGATACCCACCGCCATGACCGCAGCCATGGTTAAATAGGTATATTTCCAAGCCTCATAAATATAGTTGCCTTTGGCCGTGCCAAGATAAGCCGCCAGAAACAGGGCACCAGCTCCCGCAACGATCATCCCGATCCGGTAACCGGCATTGTAAGTAGATGCCAGAACTGTCTGCATTTCGGTTTCAGCCAGCTCAATCCGGTATGCATCAATGACAATATCCTGTGTTGCTGCAGAAAACCCCAGTAACACCGCCCCTACAGCCATTTGAATCAGGTAGCTTTTTCCAAGGGCAGGATCAGAAAAAGCCATGATACAGATTGCACAGATAATCAGGCTTTGGGCAATCAATAACCAGGCACGGCGGCGCCCCAGACTTCTGGTCAGGAACGGGACAGGCAATTCATCAATTAAAGGCGCCCAAACAAACTTAAAGGAGTAGCCCAAAGCAGCCCAGCTAAAAAAGGTCACGGCACTTTTATCAATACCGGCTTCACCAAGCCACAAAGACAGGCTAGAAAAAATCAATAAAATCGGTATCCCCGCAGAGAAACCAAGAAATAACATAATCAGGGCACGGCGATCTAAAAAGGCTTTAAATGCCGATGCCCACCCGGTGGCTTGCGTTGTCATTGGTTATTATTTTCCAATAATCTATTAAGTGTGCTTATTCAATCGTTTCTTGCCCTGGCTTGCAAGTTGCTTTATGCAATCATTGTTTTGTTTTGTCGATAAAAAACACAAGTTCGCTTGATCTTTAGGTCTAAAACTGTATACCTTTAATTACTCAACTTACGTTTATGTGTTGGATAGCAACAGTGACCCAAAAACTTGATCAAATGACTGCAACAACTTTATCTTTAACACCAACAAACACAATTACAGCGAAGATCAATTCCTTTCCAAGCGCTTTTGAACAGACGGATATACAACCAACACTGATAAAAACGGCACTACGTGCAGACCAACTTACCCATATTCCAGATCTGGCAGAAATACCAAGCTCAACCAAACGTATTAAACCACTCAACAACTTTCTGGGGCAAGACCGCGCACGCGCCTCGGTTGAAGCCGGTATTGCCTTGCCCTATTCCGGCTATAATATTTTTGCCGTCGGCACAGCGGGGCTGGGTAAGCGCACCATGATCAAGCGTCTGCTACAGCAACATGCCAAGAACATGCAGACTCCGGATGACTGGGTATATGTCAATAATTTTAAAAACCCGAGACAACCGATTGCTTTACGCTTTCCGGCAGGACAAGGCGCCAAGTTCCAGAATGTGCTACAACAGGCCTGGCAGATTATCCTTAAACAGCTAGAGCGCCGTTTTAGTGCCGAAAGTTATCACAACCGCATCGAGCGTATCCGTCAAGATACCGGAAATGTACAGCAACAGGCGCTGGTCGAGCTAACCAAAGAAGGTGAAGAACTCGATTTAAAACTGATTTCACGTAATGACAAACATGTGTTTATTCCAATGCAGCTTAAGGATGATGAATATCATGAGCTGACCCAGAATGAACTGAATACGCTCAGCAGCAAGGAGCGTGCTGAAATCTCGTCAAATATCCGCTATATGGAGAAAAAACTGGAGCGCCTCGGCTTACATCTTGGTGATCTTGAAGATGATGCACGTGATCAGGTCTCTAGTCTGAATCGTGATATCGCAACACAGGTGGTCACTCCCCGGGTCGAGTCAATCCTGAACAAATATAAGGACGTACAAGGCCTTGATGTATATTTAAAGCATTATGCAGAAGATATTATTGACAATGTCGAGCTGATTCTGGAACAGGAAGAAGATGACTTTACTCCTGCACTCTTCAACCGTGTTCCGTCACGCTATCAGGCCAATGTGATTGTATCCAACAAGCCAAATAGTGGTGCACCGGTCATTTTTGAAGACTTTCCGACCCACTACAACCTGTTAGGCCATGTTGAACAGCTCACACATAACGGCACCATTACCACTGACTTTACCCTGATTCGTCCAGGATCATTACATCAGGCCAATGGTGGCTTTCTGATGCTGGAAGCTGAACAGCTGCTTGAACAGCCTTATGCATGGCAAGGGTTAAAACGGGCATTAAAATCGGGGCAACTCAAGCTATCATCTTTAGAGCACATGTTGACTCTGACCGGTAGCATTTCCATTGAGCCCGCATCAGTACCGCTTGATATTAAAGTCGTTTTACTGGCAGAGCCGGAAATTTATTATGAAATTCTGGAAGTCGAACCGGAACTGGGCAGTGTTTTTAAAATCCGTGCCGACTTTACAGATACATTACAACGTAATGACAGCAATGAGCAGGCCTATATGCAGCTGATTGCAGATTATGTTCAGGCAGACAAGCTCTTGCCTTTCGACCGTACAGCACTGGCAGCGTTATTGACAGATTCAAGCCGTCAGGCCGAAGACCAAAGTTCGTTATCTCTGCATGCATCCACACTGGGTGACCTCATTCGCGAAGCACATCATCATGCATTTAAAGCAGGTGACAAGATCGTCACTGAAGAGCATGTCAATCAGGCCCTGCATCACCGTCAATACCGCTTAGGCTATTTACGTGAACTGTACTGGCAAGACCTGTCCCGGGGTACGCAGCTCATCGAGACCTCAGGTCATCGCCTCGGTCAGATCAATGCCCTTTCCGTGATCCATTATGCAGATGTGGAGTTTGGTCTGCCTTCTCGCCTGACCGCATCCGTATATCAAGGTGGCGGGGATATTCTTGATATTGAACGTAGCGTTGAACTCGGTGGTTCCCTGCATGCCAAAGGTGTGCTACTCATGTCGAGTTTTCTCAAAGCACACTTTGGTCGTGAACAGATCCTGCACTTCTCTGCAGCTTTGGCCTTTGAACAAAGCTATGGACAGGTTGATGGTGACAGTGCGACCGTTGCCGAACTTTCGGCACTGATCTCGGCCATTTGCCAGATCCCGATTGACCAGTCATGGGCCATTACCGGCTCAATGAACCAGCTGGGTCAGGTGCAGCCAATTGGTGGTGTCAATGCCAAAATTGAAGGTTTCTATGATGCCTGCAAACTGCAGGGCCTGACTGGCAAACAGGGCGTGATCATCCCGCGTCAGAACATGCAGCACCTGATGTTACGTCAGGACGTCATTGAAGCCGTACAAGCCGGTCTGTTCCATGTACATGCGATTGATACGATTGATCAGGCTTTAGAAATCCTGATGGCACGCCCGGTTGGCACCCTGGATAAAAAAGGCCGCTATACCAAAAATTCGATTTATGCCGCTGTTATGGAACAGCTAGAATACTGGCAGGCGATTGAAGATGGTGAAGCAGTTGAAGAGGATGAACCGAAGAAAAAGAAAAAGCGTAAAAAAACCAAGAAAGATGACCTTGAGGTCAAGGTAAAAACCGAGGAAGACAATACGGTTGAGGCAAAAGCGCTCACACCAAAACAGAAAAAGAAATCTAAATAAGGCAAAAGGCCATGTTTCTTAAAACATGGCCTTTTTTGTTTAAGCTACCCCTTGCAAGGAACGTCCACCAGGCAACTGGGCAAAATATTGCTTGAGTGCATCAATACAACGATGAACCTTCATTGGATATTGTTCACGCTTGGAAGTTAAGGCATGTAAAGTGTAGGCAGGCAATTGCCAGTCTGGCAAAACCTCAACCAGCGAACCATTGACCAGTTCTTTTTGTATATCCATATATAGAATGCGGGCAATTCCGTGTCCCTGCTGACAGAGCGCTTTTGCCACAAAGACATTATTGCTACTCAGACGGGTTTTCATATCTACATTTACAACTTCACCGCTAACGCCATGACGGAAAGCAAAGTGTTGATAATTCTGCATCAAGGTAACCGGGAGTAACTCATGATGACGCAAATCTTCAGGGCGGGTAATCGGTTGGGCCTGATTCAGATAACTTGGAGAAGCCACCAGTACCTGATCAACACGCGCCAAAGGTACGGCACATAATTGATGATCATCCATTTTTAAGCTCATCCGGACAGCGATATCAATCCGCTCTTCAATCAGGTCAATATAACGGTGATCTGCTTCAAAATGAATCGCCAGTCCCTTATGGGCAGACATCCAGTGTGACAATGCAGGAATCACATGCAACGCTCCCAGTTCAGGCGTTGTCGCAATCCGCAAATCGCCGACCAGATCATCACGCAATTCATTGATCCGGATTTTACCACGCTCGGCTGCAGCCAGCATTTCCTGACAGCTGAGAAAAAATGCCTGCCCGGCCTCAGTCAGACTCAGTTTACGTGTTGAACGATGAAGTAAGGTGACATCCATTTCTTGTTCTAAAGAACGGATCTGTTGACTAACCGCGCTGGTTGTAATTCCCAAGTCTCTTGCTGCGCCGCTAAAAGAACTTTTTTCAACAACACAGGCAAAGACCCCCATTGCACGCAATTGATCTAGCATAGACTTCCCTCTTAACTTAATTTATTAATATGCTTATTGTTCTAATGAAAGCAATCAAATCGAGTATACAAGGAAGTCTATTTCTACACTAGGGGGATTATTAATAAATTATTGAAAGTTTATTAATAATCTTTAGTTAATTTGGTAAAACTGTGCTTGGATTCACAGGTTTTCCATCTAAACGAACCTGGAATTCCAGCATCACACGTGAAGCACCGGAAGACCCCATTTCTGCAATTTTTTGTCCTGCAGTCACGTTATCACCACTCTTCACCAGCATTCTGCTGTTATGCGCATAAGCGGTAATATAACCATCAATATGCTTGATCAAAACCAGATTTCCATATTCTTTCAAGCCATCTGCTGCATAGACCACCTGGCCATTGGCAGCCGCGAAAACCGGATCGCCTTCATTGCCACCATAGCGGGTACCTTTGACATTACTCGCCAGGTTAAAAGTCTGAATCACGGCACCATTGGATGGTTTTACCCAACGCAGGCTAGATGCAATGGTAGAAGAAGACGGATTGACAGGCACCGATGGCACCACAGGGCGTGGTACAACCGGTTTTGGTGTTACAGGTTGCTGGGTCGGCAGATTAATACTCTGGCGTTGAATTGGCGCCGTTTGTGCCATTGCCTGAGTAGAAGTTGTACGCTGTGATGCAGAGCCTTTTAAACGTAATGACTGGTTAACATAAATTCGATAAGGCGGCGCAATATCGTTCAATGCAGCAACATCAAGATAATTCAGGCCATAACGATTTGAAATTCCACTTAATGTATCACCTGAACGCACCGTATAGTAGTTTGGTGCAGGCAAAGTATGGCGTACTCCACCATTGACTTGCGGTTTTGATGCACACCCTGTCATAACTGCCACTGTCGCAACCGCCATAGACAAAACGATTGTTTTAATCATTTTCTGTGATAGAAAAAACGAGACATGGTTTAAGTGCATCTTCGCCCTCATCGAAAAAACCTTAATTTATTGGCGCTAAGAGTATCAAAAAAGTGAGAAAAAACGAGTGCTCACTTTCTTTATTCACAAAGTTATAACATACACACCATTAACCATTTACATGCTGATGCAAATTTTCCAGTACCGTGTAGTTGGTGGCATCCATCTGGATCGGGGTAATACTGACATAACCGTTTGACACCGCAAAAAAATCAGACTGGATATCACTGGACACAGGTTGCGGGTCGGTAACAGCCTCACCGGCCAGCCCAATCCAGTACACCTGACGCCCACGCGGATCGACATGGCTGCTGATCGGCTTAGACTGCCCACGGCGTCCCTGATAGGTGATTTGGGTACCCTGGATATGCTCGACGTCCGGAATATTAATATTGAAAATATGTCGTGGCGGTAATACCGGCAAGCCTCTGGCAATGAAATCATGTACCCATTGCGCTGCCTTGGCATAATGTTCAGGTTGTTCATAAGCACGCACATTGGCACCGGCCAATGATACGGCAATCGCCGGATGTTTCATCAACCGGCCTTCAAAAGCCGCACCGACTGTGCCTGAGTATAGAACATCATCTCCCAGGTTTGCCCCGCTATTGATTCCGCTAACCACCAGATCAAACTCAAAATCGAATAGCCCGTTCATCGACAGATAAACACAGTCTGCCGGAGTGCCATTGACCGCCCAGACATCTTTCGATATTTGAACAGGACGCAAAGGGCGATCCAGTGTTAAGGCACTTGAATAACCACTACGTTCGCTTTCGGGTGCAACAACCACGACACGCCCCAAAGGTTTTAACGCATGTGCCAAAGCTTGTAACCCAGGTGCGAACACACCATCATCGTTTGCTATGAGAATATTCACAAAAATCCAGTCTCTACACTATTTACTAAGCAGTTTTTTCAATTGAATTATTCTTTGAATTATATATATTTATGGCTTCCTAGTATTAAAAATTTACGTAAACATGAGACATTTATCTAATTTTATTAAAGTTTTTGGGGTAAGTTTCACGCTATTTACAGCATCTGCTGTATTTGCAGATGAGACGGTTTCAGTCAAAGAAGCAGATGCATTAATCAAAGATGATATTGCCAACGCGCAAGTCCTGATCGAAATGTGTCCTGCCCTGATTGGAAAGAATGCGAAATTTGATCAGAATATCAAAAAAATGGTCGGCACCTACCTCGGCAGTTATTCAGACAAAACTGCGTCACTTGAAAGTTTGCAACAGGATGCTGAATTTAAAGGCCTGTTAAAAGATGCCCGTGAAGCAGCGACCGAGGTCGACAAGGCCGAACAGAAAGCCGTCTGCGAAGAAGTATTAAATTTCCAAGCATAATTGTACGCACCTGAGGTAAATGTGTGGCCTTAAACCTGATCCGTTTAATACCGCACACTACCTGCTACATTCCAGTCTTGTGTTGTTACTATTTTTCTGGCGTTTAAACTCTTCCGGACAATCTTTGCCAGTCCCATCCCCTAAAGGTACTGATAGCTATTTGCTTCCCCTTCCGTATGACATTCAACGGCGCCTTTCTCTGGCAACTCCTGACAATCAAAGCAATTTCACTGAGTCCTGTAATAGCTCCTGAATGTACATTTATTTTCATAAATGCTTGTTAAATATGCCTGCTACAATACAGTCATTCACCTTAGGCGTTATCTTCTGTTGGTACTGAGCAGATTCGGTCTACTACACATCCAAAACCACATTTTCTTCACGTTTCCTACAGCAAGCATACATTTTTTTACGACTTTCTATGCTATAAGTTATTCAATTTCTTTAAGTCTTGTTCTGAGATTGATTTCTTATGCAGAAAAATGTTTTTAAAACACTAGGTTTATCATTGCTCATCGCTTCTAGCGCGCTCGCGCCGACAGCCTTTGCGGCAGACAAAAAATCGGCTGATGCAGAAAAAATCGAAGTAACCCCAACCTCTGATACCGTAACCAAGCAAGAGCTTGCCGCGATCTACGTACTTTCCGAGATTTGTCCGAGCCTGATTGGTAAAGATTTAAAATTTAACAAAGCCTATGACAATCTGGTCAAGGCCTATTTAAATAATGATCCAAAAGCCATAGACACCTTAAATAAACGGGCAAAAGAGAAAGACTTCCAGGAAGCTTTAAAAGAAGCACGTAGTGATGCAAAAGCGGCATCGGATAGTGACAACCGCCAAATTTGCGATGATGTCCGTAATTATTATTCGAAATAAACTGAGCAATTAAGGTTCAGGTTACAATACTGTATGAAAAAGCCGATTTCCCCCGTAGAAGTCGGCTTTGCTTTATCCTAAAATGCTAGGCTCGTCTGCTTCATACAAGATATTGGAACCACCTAGAATGACTCAAAAAAGCGCTCTTGCTGCATTATTACTTTTGCCAAGCTTTTCATATGCAGCAACTGTCTTATCCGCTCCACCAGAATTAAATAATAAATCCTATGTATTGATGGATTACGAGACCGGACAGATTCTCGCTGCCAAAAACGAAAATGAAAAACTGGCCCCTGCTTCAATGACCAAAATGATGACAAGCTACATCATTGAGCAGAAACTTTTAAAGGGTGAGCTGACTGAAAACGAACAGGTACGCATGAATGAATCGGCGTGGTGTCGCGGCAGCAGCTCTGAATCATGTATGTATGTCCCGCTTAATGGCACGGCAACCGTGCTGGAAATGTTACGGGGCATTATCATCCAGTCTGGCAATGATGCGTCTAAAGCAATGGCTGAGCATATTGCAGGCAATGAAGGCACTTTTGCCCACATGATGAACCAGGAAGCAAAACGTATCGGAATGGTGAACACCCACTTCATCAACTCGACCGGTATGCCGGCTGAAGGTCATTATTCAACAGCCAAAGACATGGGTATCCTTGCACAGCACATCATTAAAGACAGTTCCAAGTATTACCCGATCTATTCAGAAAAAGAGTTTACTTTTAACGGAATTAAACAAGGCAACCGTAATGCCCTGCTTTATACCGATCCAAGTGTAGATGGCCTAAAGACAGGTCATACCGATGAAGCCGGTTTCTGCCTGACCACATCAAGCAAACGCGGGCCAATGCGCCTGATCTCGGTGATCTTTGGCACACCAAGCATGAATGAGCGTGCCAATCAAACCCGTACACTTCTGGCTTGGGGCTTTGCAAACTTTGAAACAGCCAATGTTCAGCCTGCCAATCAGGTTCTTGCAAAAGCAAAAGTCTGGTTTGGTAAAGAAGATGAAGTTCAAATCGGGCTGGCCGAAAACTTTAACGTGACCATGCCAAAAGGTCAGGCCGATAAAATCAAAACCCAGCTGGTTGTTCAGCCAAAGCTCAATGCACCTTTAGCCAAGGGTCAGGTAGTGGGTAAACTGGTTGCCAGTCTTGATGGTAAGGTCATTGCAGAGAAACCGCTAGTGGCATTAAAACCTGTTGAAGAAGCCGGTTTCTTCGCCCGCATGATTGACCATATCAAAATGTTCTTCAGCAACTTGTTCTAAATTTCAGGATAGGTAGATTAAGCATTCATGCGCTTGGGTATGAATGCTTTTTTATTTTATAATTGCCCTAAATTTTCAAGCGAACGCCGCCATGCAAAAGAACATTCGTCCCTATCTCGACCAGAAACCTGATGTTGATCCAAGCTGTTATATCGATGACATGTCGGTTGTTGTAGGTGATGTCAAACTCGCTGAAAATGTGTCGGTCTGGCCTTTTGCCGTGATTCGTGGTGATGTGAATTCAATTCAGATTGGTAAAAACAGCAACGTACAGGATCATTGCATGTTGCATGTCAGCCATAAGAATCAATCTAAACCGAATGGTTCTCCGCTGGTGATTGGTGAAGATGTAACGGTTGGACATCATGTGACCTTGCATGGCTGCACCATTGGTAATCGTGTCCTGATCGGAATTAATACCGTGGTGTTGGATGACGTGATTATTGAAGATGATGTAATGATTGGTGCCGGGAGTCTGGTACCACCACGTAAAGTGTTAAAAAGCGGTTATCTGTATGTGGGCAGCCCGGTTCAACAGGTGCGTGCATTGACCGAAAAGGAAATGGAATTTTTACCTTACTCGGCACGTCACTATGTGAAAGTGAAAGATAATTATTTGAATCAAGATAACTAGTTTTTAAAGTCAGCATAAAATCCTCATTAAATGCTGACTCAACTTAACGACTAAAACGCCAGCAACGTAAGTATCAAACTTCACATAAAGAGCAATTCACACCTCGGCAATTATGCAGCACAGATGTCCGAGCACTTTTTTTATGGGTACCCGGCCCCTCAACCAAGGGCCCTGCAAGTTGCTCTGCACTTGATGACGGTCGCCATTTATCTTTGACCGCTATCTTTTGGTGTCCCGTTATCATTGGCCTTAATAACATGGTGTGCTGGCAATAGGGACAGGACGTATGATCTCTTGCAATACTGGCCATCGGAACATTCTTCTCAAAAATCCCTTCACAATGTTCACATCTAAAATCATATAGTGGCATCTTAAAATCCTTATTGAACGATTAACTCTGCATTCCCCTAGAACTAACGATGTCCCCAGAACTTGTTTTCGTTTAAGGCACCCTGCGGCAAAATATTCTTCTCGAAAATAGACGTTGGCAAAGAAATGGTACATGCACAGTTTGGAATATCCACAATACCACCGATACGCCCTTCAACAGGTGCGGCAGTCAGTAACATATAGGCCTGAGATCCGGTAAAACCGAAATTCTCAAGATATTTAATCGCTTTTAAACAGGCCTGACGATAGGCAACAGTAGCATCCAGATAATGGTTGACCCCATTTTCAACGCTAATCCCCTCAAAGGTTAACCACTGATCATAATTAGGTCTGACATTGCTCGGTACAAACACAGGTGAATCAATATTATATTTTTGCATACCGCCTTTGATCAGATCAAAGCCGACACGAGTTACCCCATCCATTTCAATGGCACCGCAAAAACCGATTTCACCATCACCTTGTGAAAAGTGCAAGTCACCCATCGAGAAGCCAGCGCCCTTCTGATAGACCGGAAAATAAATACGACTGCCTGCCGCCAGATCTTTAATATCGGTATTCCCTCCGTGTTCACGTGGCGGCACTGTGCGGGCGGCCTCAAGTGCCATCCGGTCAAACTCGGCGCCAGTCACACCGCGTAACACGGCTGTTCTTGGATCAGGTGGATTAGCCTGTCCTTTTGCAACCAATAACGCCTCTCTTCGATTCCATTCTTTGAGCAGCTCATGTGAAGGAAGTGTTCCCATCAAACCCGGATGCTTTAAGCCTGCAATACGAACACCGGGGATATGACGTGACGTTGCAAACAATCCTTTTAAATCCCAGATTGCCTTGTCCGCTTCAGGAAAATAGTCTGCTAAAAAACCACCACCATTTTCTTTCGCAAACACCCCAGAAAAACCCACTGCTGAAATCGGCTGGATATCCAGCAGATCAATTACCAGTAAATCCCCCGGTTCAGCGCCTTCAACATAAAAAGGCCCGGTTAAAGGATGGGCTCGTGTGAGATCCACATTTTTCACATCGGAGGCATCATCAGTATCTTTGATTTGAGCATCTAAAAAATCCAGACTTTCAATCAGGATTTCTTCTCCCGGTTTTACCGAAGTCAAAAAAGGAATATCCGGATGCCAACGGTTATGACCAATTTCTGCCTGTTCTGCTAAAGCGACACCGGGTTTAATTTTAATATGTTGCATATGACTTCAACTCCATGTGATGTATATGAATCTGATCAATTCTCTGTTCTAGTTCTGAATCATTAAAAGCCGAGACCAAGGCTACATTTTTCTGGTTAGAATAATTGTTTTTACCTTGTGTTCAAAAAACACCCTATCATATTCTGTTTTTTTGAAGCAATTCTTTTCGATTTTCAACACATCAAATACACACTGATAGCAGCAAATATTTTTTTCCACTTTGGTGAATTAGCCCACCTGTGTAGCCAAAAACTCTCAAATTTTGTAGAATACATTTTTTAAAACCATGGTGCTTTCTATGACCGCTTGGACACCTCATGTCACAGTCGCCACTGTAGTCGAAAAAGACGGACGTTTTCTGTTTGTTGAAGAGCACAGTGAAGGCTTTGTACATACCGTGTTTAACCAACCTGCGGGTCATGTAGAATGTGGCGAAACCATTGTTCAGGCAGCAATCCGTGAGACCTTCGAAGAAACAGGTCATCACGTTGAAATCGATCACCTGCTTGGGATCTATACCTATACCCCGCCGATGTTTCCAGATCGTACCTACTACCGCTTTTGCTTTCTGGCACATGTGACCTCAGTTGAGGAAAATGCGCAACTGGACACAGGCATTGTTGCTGCAGTCTGGATGAATCTGGATGAACTCCAGGAATCTGCACGGGCGCGCAGTCCACTGGTTTTAAAAGCTGTTGAAGATGCCCTTGCTGGCAAGAAATATCCTTTATCGCTTATTTATGAGCACCCTTTTTCTCCCTCATTCACTTCTCATTTGGACGCTTAATTAGATGCAACAACGTGTCATCGTCGGTATGTCTGGTGGTGTAGATTCCTCTGTTTCTGCCGCACTGTTACTTCAACAAGGATATCAGGTTGAAGGTCTTTTCATGAAAAACTGGGAAGAAGATGATGGTACGGAATACTGCACAGCACTTGAAGATCTGGCAGATGCTCAGGCCGTTGCAGATAAAATCGGCATCAAGTTGCATACCGCCAACTTTGCGATGGAATACTGGGATCGTGTCTTTGAGCACTTTCTGGCTGAATATGCGGCTGGCCGTACGCCAAACCCGGATATTCTGTGTAATAAAGAAATTAAATTCCGTGCCTTTCTCGATCATGCCATGACCCTGGGTGCAGATTTCATTGCAACAGGTCACTACGCACGCCGTGGTGCGAGCATGCAAAACTCTCGTGGTGAAACCTACGCCCCTTTACTGCGTGGGGTCGATAACAATAAAGACCAGACTTATTTCTTACATGCAGTGCATGGTCGCGAAATTAACAAGACCCTGTTCCCTGTCGGTGAAATCGAAAAACCGGAAGTTCGTCGTATTGCAGAACAGCTCGATTTAGCAACGGCCAAGAAAAAAGACTCTACAGGTATTTGCTTTATTGGTGAGCGCCGCTTTACCGATTTCCTTAAACAGTATTTGCCAGCACAAGCCGGAAAAATTGTTTTGGAGTCAGGCAAAGAAGTTGGTGAACATCATGGCTTGATGTACTATACGCTGGGTCAGCGCGGTGGCATCGGGATCGGTGGTATGAAAAATGCACAAGAAGGTGCATGGTTTGTCCTGCATAAAGATATTGCCAATAACCGGCTGGTCATTGGTCAAGGACATGAACATCCATTGATGCAAAGTACCCAGCTCTGGAGTGAGTCAATTGACTGGGTGGCGGGCGAACAGGATATTCCGGGTACAGGTTTCCGTTGCACCGCAAAAACCCGTTATCGTCAACCGGATCAGGGCTGTACCATTTACCGTGACGAACACACTGAAAATGGTGTGCGTGTTGAATTTGATGAGCCACAACGCGCTGTGACACCAGGGCAAAGTGTGGTGTTTTACTCAGGCGAGGTTTGCTTGGGCGGTGGTGTCATTCACCATACCAATGCACCTGTACCGGATTTTATTTAAGGAAATTGGAAGCGCAGCATGGTCGAGTTACCCTTTCAGCACACGCAAGCGTTGAATGTCAGACAAAACCGTGCTTTGGCATTGGCAGCAGTCTTTCAGGCAACCCAGCTCACGCATATGACAGCGATGGCCGGACAGCAAAGTATTGGCGATAGTGGTAACTTTTATTTTGAACTGCTCATCAAGGCCAGTCTGAATATCCGCCCGACGGCCAACAATGCCACACAAACACTCGATTTCTTTAACCAGCTGGCCGATATTTCGCTTGGCTTAAAAACACTGGAAGGCTGCATTACCCAGCCTTTTAATACGGCCCCCAAATCACGGGTTCCCAAGATGTCGGCAGCCAAACTGCCAATGTCCTATGCAATGGCATTGTTACAGCTGGAAAAGAAAGTCTACGGCAATCCCGAATACGTTAAAATCATTGAAACAGCCCAACAGAAAATCCTGAAACAACTTTCCTTTTTTGATAACAACTATTTACACCCAAGTATTATTGCCAACCTTGCACAAACCTATGTCGACACCGCCGGCCAGATTAATCCGCGCATTTTAGTCCGTGGTAATGCGGAAGCCTTTAAAGATATTAATCATACCAACCGGATCCGGGCTTGCCTGTTTACAGGCTTGCAGCTGGCCCATTTATGGAAACAGTCCGGCGGCAGCTCGTGGAGTATGATCTTTAGTAAACGCAAGTTATTGCAAGATATTCAAGCTCTCGCTCGTTTGCAGTATCAGGTGGTATAGCCGATGTGCCAACGATTTTATTTTTTATGTTTATTCCAAAATTAAGGAATCTGTATGAATGCTTTAACCGCACTCTCGCCACTTGATGGACGTTACGCTAGCAAATGCGATGCCCTACGCCCTTTTTTGTCTGAGTTTGGTTTAATCCACGCTCGTGTTACGGTTGAAGTGCGTTGGTTACAAGCACTTGCAAATCGTGCAGAAATCATTGAAGTTGCGCCATTTTCAGATGCAACCAATGCTGCGCTGGATGCCATTGTGGCAAATTTCTCTGAAGAAGATGCGAACCGCATTAAGGAAATCGAACGCACCACCAATCACGATGTAAAAGCAGTTGAATACTTCCTTAAAGAAAAAATTGCCAACATTGATGAATTAAAAAATGCAGGCGAATTTATTCACTTTGCATGTACATCAGAAGACATCAACAACCTGTCTCATGCATTGATGCTTAAAAATGGCCGTGAAGTTTTAGTTTCCAGCATGAAGCAGATTCTCAATGCGATTGCCACCTTGGCAACCACCCATGCTGAACAACCAATGTTGTCTCGTACTCATGGTCAAACAGCAAGTCCGACCACTTTGGGTAAAGAAATGGCGAACGTAGCCTACCGTTTAGCACGTCAGATCAAGCAATTTGAAAATGTTGAATTACTGGGCAAGATCAATGGTGCAGTCGGTAACTACAACGCTCACCTCTCTGCTTATCCGGAAATCGACTGGGCTGCACATGCACAGGCATTTGTTGAGTCTTTAGGCTTGGCATTTAACCCATACACCACGCAAATCGAGCCACACGACTATATGGCTGAATTGTTTGATGCATTACGTCGCTTTAACACGATTCTGATCGACTTTAACCGTGACGTTTGGGGTTATATCTCTCTCGGTTATTTCAAACAGAAATTGAAAGAAGGCGAAGTGGGTTCTTCAACCATGCCACACAAAGTCAACCCGATTGATTTTGAAAACTCTGAAGGCAACCTGGGTATCGCCAATGCAGTATTGGGTCATCTGGGTGAAAAACTGCCAATTTCCCGCTGGCAACGTGACTTAACCGACTCAACTGTATTGCGTAATATGGGTGTTGGTTTTGCACAAAGCCTGATTGCATTTGATGCCTGCCTGAAAGGAATTGGCAAACTTGAGCTCAACGCTGCCCGCTTAAATGAAGATTTAGACCAGGCGCAAGAAGTGCTTGCAGAACCAATTCAAACCGTGATGCGCCGCTATAACGTTGAAAAGCCTTACGAGAAACTAAAAGCCCTAACTCGTGGTCAAGCCATGACACGCGACATGATGGTCAACTTCGTAAAAGGCGATGAACTTGCTCAAGTTCCAGAAGACGAACGTACCCGTCTTGCCGAGCTTACACCTGCAACCTATACAGGTAATGCAGCGGAACAGGCAAAACAGATCAATGACTTGATCAGCAAGATCTAAAACCGATGATGAAAAAAGCAGAGCCTTGGCTCTGCTTTTTTTTGCTTCAAGCTCTGCCACAACTGTTGGCAGCGCATTCAGATCAGCTAAACATAATCCACTGCCCTGGTCTTTAACAGATCAAGCTCCAGCATTTTTTTCTTTTTACGACGGTATGCAATCAATAATCCGATAAACCAGACCGGTGACACAGCCAGTGCGATCAGGGTATCGTGATCTAAAGCCAAAATAACAATGGTGAAGACCAGAAATAGCATGGTAAACCAGGCCATAAATAATCCTCCCGGCATTTTAAACTTGGACTGCCGGTGCAGCTCTGGATACTTCTTACGATAACCGATATAAGACAGAATAATCAGCATAAACGTAAAAATGCACAAAATAGAGGTTAATGCAGAAATAATTGTAAATGCTGTCATTACATTGGGAACAATAAATAAAATAGAAGTCCCGACAGTCACGCATGTCATGGAGAAAACCAGACCACGAATAGGCACTTTTCTTTTTGACAGTTTGCTAAAGCTTTTCGGTGCATCATTGTCCAGAGACAGACCATAAAGCATACGGCTGGTCGCAAAAATTCCGCTATTGGCAGAAGAAAGTGCCGAAGTTGCCACCACAAAATTGACCAGACCTGCTGCAATCGGCAAGCCAATCAAAGAAAACATTTCAACAAATGGACTTTTCTCAGGTGAAATTTTTGCCCACGACGTCACAGCAATAATACAGACCAGCGCCCCGACATAAAACAGCAGAATACGCAACGGAATGGAGTTAATTGCCTTAGGTAAGGATTTATGTGGATCTTTGGTTTCAGCCGCAGTCGTACCGACCAGTTCAATCCCGACAAAGGCAAAAATCGCGATCTGGAAGCCCGCCAAAAACCCGGTGACACCATAAGGAAACATGGACTGGGTTTCAAACACGTGGCTCATTGACGCCTTAACACCACTTGGGGAAGTAAAGCCTGTACTGATAAGATAAATCCCGGCAAGAATAAATAAAATAATGGCAGAAATCTTGATCAGGGAAAACCAGAATTCCAGCTCTCCAAACATTCGTACAGCCACAAAATTGAGAATGGTTAAAATAGCCAGAGAAGTAAATGCAGGAATCCAGACCGGTATGTCAGGATACCAGAACTGCATATAGCCCCCAATGACGATCACATCTGCAATCGCGGTAATAATCCAGTTACACCAATAAGACCAGCCCAGAAAAAATCCGGCCCAGGGGCCTATATAGGCGGTTGCAAAGTCTGCAAAGGTTTTGAAATTTGTATTGGCCAGCAATAGCTCTCCCATTGCCCGCATCACAAAGAAAAAGAAAAAACCGATAATTAAATAAGTTAAAACAATCGAGGTACCAGAAACACTCAAGGTCTTGCCAGAGCCCATAAATAACCCTGTACCAATTGCACCACCAATCGCAATCATCTGGATATGCCGATTGGTCAAAGAGCGTTGCAGTTTTTCTTCTTCCTGCCCACTCCCTTGCTGCACTCCATCCTGAAGTTGCATTTCGTTATTCTTCTGACTCATGTAATCCTTACTCCAACTTCCAACAACCATTATAAGCAATTGATAAAAATAAAATATTTTCAAACCGCCTGTTTATAAAAATTCCGTTTTTCCTTATTCGCGCTTAAAAAAATCCTCCTGATCGGTTCACCTCACTTATCAATTATTGCTTATAGGCTTATTTCTTATTCACCAGCCATTTTTGGCCGATATATCACGGCTTTACCGATTGAACAGGCAACCAAGCAACCAGCCACCCGGATCTTAAATAGCTGTTCCCTGCCTTGTCTGGTTATCTATCTGTTTATAAGATCGTTACTCCTATAAACAGATTTTTGCTGATGAAATTATCACATAATTCACATAACTTTTACATGAATTAATTGCAGCGCCGGATCAGACCCACTTTAAGATTTTTTTTGAATTTCAATATTCAACACCCGGACTGAATCGCCATCGCTGACATGCAGCTGATGAGCCTGTTCCTCACTCAGTTTCAGAACATCGTGTGCAGGTGAACTATAGACCAGAATGGCACGGTAATGGTCATAATCATCATTGGCTACAATATACGGCGCATCAGCAACAGGGATATTTTCCTGCTGCACCACCTCTACCCTCACCACATGGCTGTCCTTCATTGCGCGCAGGTGTTCAATATCGGCTTGCAAGGTTGCACCGCCATCAAAGATATCCACATAGCCCTTATAACGCAATCCTTCTTCAATCAGGAGATTATAAGCGGGCACCGTGTTGGGATGTACTGCTCCAATCACCGCCTTGGCCTCATCAGGCAACATATCCACATATAGTGGATGTCGTGGCATCAATTCTGCGATAAACACCTTTTTACCTGTTCCACTCAGATAATCTGCCTTGGCAAATTCCATATCAAAGAATTTATGCCCTACTGCATCCCAAAAAGGTGAACGCCCATGCTCATCAGAAAAACCGCGCATTTCAGCTACAATCGTTTCTTCAAAATATTGACGAAAGGCTGACAGGAATAAAAAACGCACCTTGGAAAGGAATTTACCGTTCTTGTTTAAACGATAATCCGGATCTAGAAACAAGGTACAAAGTTCACTACAGTTGGTATGGTTATTACTGAGATATAAAGTCGGCAGGGCCTTATAAACATTCAAAGGTTCCGAGGAGTGGACCTGGGTACCCACATGGAAATTATACCAGGGCTCTTTTAATCCAAGTGCGACCTCAATTCCACAAACACCAACCACCTTGTTCAGGGCAGTATCTTCCAGTGCAAACAGGTAACCTTGCTCTGACTTATCCAGCTTACCCTCAACCGTCTTGACAGCCCGGTCGATACGGGCAGCCAATATTTCCATATCAGGTTGCAATGAAGTTAGGCCAAAACCTGCTTTTTTTGCCAGTTGGTAAAGATCATGAATATCTTTCTGCTGGATATAACGAATAATCATCATGCGCTATTCCCCTCAGCTTACCCGGATCAAAAACGGACGGGTACAATCTTGATGAGCAGGGTGAGTAAATTCATCTAGTTTACCGTTTCTCTGCCGAACCATGCATAATCCAAACATTTCTTATTCCTTAATTATTAAATTTCCCTAGCCCGGCCAATTGACGCTGGGCTGACTTTAATCATGCAAGTCTTTTTTGACTACTTTCATTTACCTGAAACCAAGATTGAATAACATCAAGAAATGCATCTTCAGGCTGATGCTCTTATTATTCAAAAACTAATTGCTGTAAAAAATTTAAAATTAAGCAAAAAATGGACTGTTTTTTGTCATTTTATTCATTGACAATATCAATATGAAAACTATTTGGCTGAAAATTTACGAGTTTTGGCAGAATTCATGGCCCATATGATCAAACCGAGAACCTTAAGAAAGAAATACAAAATATTTGAAACGACGCTGCCTTAGTTTTTCTATACAGGCACGTCCCCACCGTGGTCACTCCCCACTAAAAACCACATGGCATACACAAAATTACGGACAATAAAAAAGCCCTTGTTTTCACAAGGGCCTTTTTATTTATTTGGCAGAGGATCAAGGACTCGAACCTTGACGAACGGTTTTGGAGACCGTCATGCTACCATTACACCAATCCTCTATAATCGCATGATCAAGGTATCTCAACCTTTAATCATAAAAAAGCAAGATAAACTCACTTTTTAAATTTGGTGGGGGCGAAGAGACTCGAACTCTTACACCTTGCGGCGCTGGAACCTAAATCCAGTGCGTCTACCAATTTCGCCACGCCCCCGATGGGTGTGTATATTAGAGAGAAACTTTCCTCATGACAAGTCTTTTTTATAAAAAAACATATCTATGAAATCTAATGCTTTTTTTATGTACAACCCACCAAATTGCAGGTAATAAAAAAACCCTTGCTGTCACAAGGGCCCTTTTATTTGTTTGGCAGAGGATCAAGGACTCGAACCTTGACGAACGGTTTTGGAGACCGTCATGCTACCATTACACCAATCCTCTATAATCGCATGATTAAGGCATCTCGACCTTTAATCATAAAAAAAAGCAAGTTAAACTTGCTTTTTTGAATTTGGTGGGGGCGAAGAGACTCGAACTCTTACACCTTGCGGCGCTGGAACCTAAATCCAGTGCGTCTACCAATTTCGCCACGCCCCCGATGGATTTGTATATTAGAGATAAACATTTCTGATGACAAGTCTTTCTGAGAAAAAACCTATCAAGTGAACATATAATATTCAAATCAAGGTGTTATGTTTACTTTTAGAGCGAAAAAGTGCTGTTTAGACCGTTTTTTACTGCTGCAACAGATAGAAAACGTTGCTGGATATGTTTCTGTAATAAACCTTGCAGTAAGGGCAAAAAAACTTGCAACTGCTCAGGAAGCCCAATCTGTAAATGCTGGCAGTGCAATAGCGCCCAATCATGATAAGTTCTGGCCTGCAATCTGTTTCGGCTCAACCATTCATACACAATAATCCCAAAGGCATATAAGTCACTCTGGATACTCTTCCCTGCCCCATGAAATAATTCAGGTGCCATATAACGTGGCGTAGCCTCTAAACGCTGAATGGACTGCCCTATCCTCAGGCACTGTTCAAAGTCGATCAGTGTGCAGTTACCGTCATATAAGCGAAAATGCTCGGCCTTCAAATCACCATGAATCCAGCCAGCCTGATGCAATGCATCCAGGCTATCCAGAGCCTTCAACAGCTGTTGCCGGATCAGCCCGATATCAAGGTTATGGTTAAGCGGAGGAAAAAAATCGGATGGTGCATCGACCGTTAGCAAGCCGATCTCTGCACCTGTGGCCTCCAGTAAATGCTTAAACGGCCGGATTGGAACCAGCCGATGCGGTAATAAAATGCTATGCCCGTTGCCTGGCTGCCGATAAAAATCCAGCTCACGCAGAAATGCCTGCTCCAAGTCCGGCTGTGTATTGAACTGATGAAACTTGAGCCAATGACGCTGCTGATTAATATCGCAGCGATACAAGCGCCGGCCAAAGGCATAGCTTTTAGCTTTCGTCACTAAAGTGAGGTTTTCAGGTTGTATCTCGGGGTCAAAGATCCACGTAGTAGAACTCATTCTGCTGCTTTTCTTCCTGCTTTCGCAATGATGTTAAACAATGCTCAATGGTTTTACCAATCCGGGCATGGGTTTCAATGGCAGAAATTTTTGGCCAGGTTGCACGCTCGCCTTCCCGTTGCAAGATTTTAAACAGCTTTGGCCGTGGATTTTTCAACATATAGCTGTAATGCCTTAAACCGTATTTGGCAATGATATTGACATCGCCATAATAGCGCTGTCCCAAAATTCCATAACCATGATCCAGCGCACGGCGAACCGGAAAGAATCCACCAACATAATTACGGGTTAAATCCATCATCTCAAGTGCAATCGCTTTACCCTGACGTCGAACGATGCGTTCAGGCCAGCTCAGTACATCCCGGCGGAACCGTTCAGTATCACTTTGCATGAAGGGCACAATATGTGGGTTGACCTGACTGGCAATGGTGTAATTTATGTTATAAAGCCGGGCCATTTTTTCCTGTGGAAAATCACTACGCATACTGCCATCGACCCATTTGGTATTGGCCAGATACGGGGTATGCTGGCCGTCATAACGCTTACTGGTCAAATGCACAGGCGGAAACAGGACGGGCACTGCACAAGATGCCAGAACCGCGCTCCAGACCAATACATTCGGTGCAGTCAAGGCATTCATGATCCGTGGGCTTTGGGCAGTATTATACGGGGCAATCACGATGTTGATATGGCGTCCGGACTGCTGGTAAGCCTCGGCAAAGGTCAGGTCTCCCAGGTTTTGCATCAGGAACTGTTTTAAATACATGACATCGGCAAATCCGCCATGTCCCCTGATCAGCTCACGCAGTTTTCTAAACTTGAAGGCATCGCTAAAGAAGTGTTCACCTTTTAGCAAATCCGGAACCTGATCTGGTGCCGAAACACCCAGCATTCCGGTCATGATGGCGCCGGCACTGGAACCGGACAATACCCGGGGCATTAAGTCCTGTTCTAGCAGCGCTTTACATACACCTGTATGAAACAGCCCTAATGTTGCCCCGCCTGAAAACATCAGGGCTGGCTGTCCATAAGCAGTCTGGCAGTCTTCAAAAAACTGGATTTTTTCTTTTAGCTGAAAGGTAATGCATTCACTTGAGGCCAGATAGCGGAAACAGTCACTCATTTCCTCAACATAGCTTTCAATAATCTTTTTGGTGCCGATACAGGTCTCGGCAAATAACATGGGATGACCAATATTGGCAAAATCATAGGACAATCCCTCTCTCAATACATAGATCAGATCAAGAGTCCGGTGCTGGGTGCGATATTTTTTTAATAGGTTATAACGCTTGGACAAGATTTCTGCATCAAAATAGGGCGATTCATTGTCATATTTCCATGCTTCATGCCCCGACTCTTCGTCCAGCTTTAGGGCAATTTCCTTCCATTCCTCATAACAACTTGCGTGTCGTAAGTGTTCTTTTAACACATCAACCCTATGCGACTGATATGTATTCTTTTTTTCCTGAACTCTATTGAACATTCGCGATCCTGATTTTCAGTATATTTTTTATATTCTTGCACCTATACAATGCAAAAAGCTGTTGTAACAATCAAGGGTAAAATCGATTTATTTCGATCTTTCTGATGAGATATTCTTTATTTTGGTCACGGCAATGTTAGTATCGCTATTCATCATTAAGTTTGGTTTGTATGTATGGCGATCCTTGATTTACCTGAATCTATCATCCAGTCTTTATCAAATGTCCTGACACAACTGCAGCAAGTGCTTCCTGCCCCAAAACAGCCCACAGACTTTTCTGCAATTGCTTTTCGCTGGGAAAACCAGCAGCTGGTTGCCATACAACAGCCAAAAAAAATGTATCTGGAAGATTTAAAAGGGATTGAACGCCAGAAAGACAAGATTATCCACAACACACGACAATTCCTGAATGGCTTTCCTGCCAATGATGTGCTTTTAACAGGCTCCCGTGGCACCGGGAAATCTTCAATCGTACGCGCCCTGCTTACCGAATATTCGGCTCAGGGGCTGCGCCTGATCGAGATTGAACGTGATGATCTGTCAGACTTGCCTAAAATTCAAAAGCTGATTGAAACACGCCCGGAAAAATTTATTGTCTATTGTGATGATCTGGCGTTTAACGCTGAAGATGAAAACTATCGCAGTTTAAAAAGCGTTCTGGATGGTTCACTCCAGTCCGGTTCTAGCAATTTTATTATTTATGCCACCAGTAACCGTCGTCATTTGCTCCCTGAGTTTATGCATGAAAATACCCCGGTGCGTAAAGTCGATGTACCCCAATATACAGAACTGCATCCACAAGAAGCCATTGAAGAGAAAATCTCACTCTCGGATCGCTTTGGACTATGGCTTTCATTCTATCCTATGGATCAGCAGCTTTATCTGCAAATCGTTGAGCACTATATTGTCAAGGCTGGACTGGAATATAACGAGCTGGTCCGGGCTGAAAGTTTAAAATGGTGTCAGGCCCGTGGACAGCGTTCCGGACGTGCCGCGTACCAGTTCTCAAAACATTGGATTGGTTCACAAAATTTAGAAAAATTACCTAAAAAGTTAAGTAGTTAGTTGTCCTCTAAAGCTGTGGTTTTGTCCTCATTTCCGCTTAGCATGGGCAATTGTTTTCCCTAACCTACTCTCCAGCGTAAACCGAGTTTAGGAAAACGAGATGAAAAAACAATTGCCACCGACTTCGCTGACCAGCAAGCTCCTGGGCAAAAGCCTGTTGCTTGCGCAGAGCACTTTAGATAAAGCAGTCAAGTATTCAACGATCCCTTTTTCCGAACCGGAGATTATCCGGCCCCGTACCGCAGAAAAATTTTATACATGGACGCATTACGGAGTTTTCTTTCCGCTCCTGCCTGAACCGCACCGTTATCTGAATATCATGATCTTGCTCGGCACACCAGGTGCACTGGCATTTGATCATGACGATATTACGGTAGGTCATCCCAGAAAGAGTGCCACCTTCTTTTCCAGTACCGCTGCAATTGATGAGTATGTGCTAAAGGCCTACATTATTCCCGAAAACACCAATATTCAGGCAGATGGTACGACGATAGCACTGGGAGAAGAAGTGTCAATTCAGGGCACACTACCAAATATTCACCTGAAAGGTGCTTATCATGGACTGACGTTTGAGTTTGATTTAGATGTCACCGATCAGGTTTCATGGTTTATCAAGACCCCGATTTATGATCATTTTAGTCTATTGGCAAGCTTTAGGGGTCAACTTGAGTATCGGGGTAAAACCACGGCGGCACAAGGTTTGTGTACCTATGAATACGCCCGTGCAACAGGTGCACACGGGGTCGTCAGCAAGCTGTTGCCCGAATCGTATAAATTACCGCTCGACTTTTTTACCTACCAGATTATTAACCTGAACGAGACCACGCAATTACTGTTGACCAAAGCCGATATTCTGGGTCAGCCAGCGGCCTATAGCCTGCATGTCCGCCATACCGACCGTCCTGCTGAAATCTATACCAATGTCGAGTTTAAGGTCACCCGCTATCAGCCCGAACCCCATGTTTCACCAAGCGGTAAATATATGCGTCTACCGCAGCAATTTATCTGGTCGGTTAAAAACGATGCTGATCAGAACGTGCTGGAGCTTAGTGCTGAAGTCGACAGCCCGTTCCGTTATGGTCATGGTGTCGGTTATGCCAGTGCCTACACATTTACAGGGGAATATTTAAATGCCTCCGTTCAAGGTCGTGGTTATATCGAATATATAGATGTCGAAAACCAGAACGCATTTAAGGCATAAATCCATTTAAGTGTAGCTGCAAATAGGCCTTTAAAATAATTTGAAGGCTTATGTTTACCCTGTATCTGGGTACTATGCCGCTAAAAAATATGATCGTGAGTGTTCAACTCATACTTGCCAAACCCAAAGTTTCCCCCTAATATTAGGTAGGTCGGTATACATAAATAAATTCGATTATGAGTTCAAAATCAGCAAAACAAAAAATCCTGGATGCAGCGTCAAGCTTGTTTTATAACGATGGCATCAGCAACACGGGTATTAACAGCATTACCGAGAAAGCCAATGTTGCCAAAATGTCTTTGTATAATAACTTTGCAACCAAGTCAGACCTTGTCACTTGCTATATCGAAGCACGGCATCAGGAATGGCTCGACTTGTATGAAAAAAGAAAAATGCAGGTAAAAACACCTCTAGACGGCATAATGGCAGTATTTGATGCCTATCAGGACCACGCCGAGTTTGCCTATGAAAAAGGTTTTCGTGGCTGTGGCCTGCTTAATGCGGCAGCAGAATTTCCTGCGCATAGTCCTGAACGCTTAGCCGTCAAAAAACATAAAGATGAAATCGAAGCGATTGTAGCCGGACATTTAAGTCAGTTTATCCATGATCCTGAACGCGTAAAGGAACTGGCACTGCACCTTTCTTTTATTTTAGAAGGATCGATTGCCCGTGCTGGACTGGAAAGCTCGAGTGACAAAGTATTTGCTGCCAGACACATGGCCCGGCGCTTATTAGAACAAGAGATTTCACCTTGAACAGTTCAATCAATATCAAAGCCTATTATGGTTTTATTGCAGTTTTGGTGGCTTCTATTTTATGGGGAACTACAGGCACTGCCGCGTCCTATGCACCCAATTTAAGCCCTTTAGCAATCGGTGCAATCGCCATGGGCGGTGGCGGATTATTACAAGCCCTCTTGGCACATAAAAATATCCGTAGCCATTTGCCACAAATCCGCGCTTATTATCCGTTGCTGCTGATCGGCATGGTCTCGGTTGCTATTTATCCACTTGCCTTCTATTCCTCTATGCGTATGGCAGGCATCACGATCGGTACGGTGGTCTCGATTGGTTCGGCTCCCCTGTTTAGCGCATTACTGGAAAAGTTTTTTGATAAAAAAGCGCTTTCATTAAAGTGGTTTATCAGCTTTATCTTTGGTGTGGCCGGAGTACTGCTCCTGTCCTTGGGCGAGTCACATTCCCAAGGAAATATGCAGCAGCTTTCTCATGATCAGAAAACCGTTGGCATTATACTCGGGCTGGTCGCTGCACTTAGCTACTCTCTTTATTCCTGGGCCGCCAAGAAAATGATTGACCGGGGTGTCGACTCCAAAGCTTCTATGGGACTAATTTTCGGGTTTGGTGCCTTGATTTTGTTACCGACCTTATTCTTCACCGGTACAAACCTGTTTGATGAGCCCGTAAACCTGTATGTGGTGGGTTATATGATGCTCATCCCGATGTTCCTTGGCTATTTGCTGTTTGGTTATGCCTTAAAAACCATTTCGGCCAGCACTGCAACCACGCTCACGTTATTTGAGCCTCTGGTGGCAGCACTGTTTGCCGTGTTGCTGGTCGGTGAACAACTGGCCGCAATTGGCTGGCTCGGCATGGCTCTGATTTTTGTATGCCTGGCTGTGCTGTCTAAACCAGACCGTTAGCAACCACGATTAAGATGACCTTCTAGCTCATAAACATCAATAGCAGGAAGATGGCACATACCAGACTGAATACAATCATCTTGCCATTGAAGAACAGGGCGATTTTTGCCGACTCTTTTACCGGGGGCTCGTCGCCCATGGCAATTGCCGCCAGCATGATACCGATGAAATTACAGATTACCGAGATGATCAACGCCATGAAAAAGAATAAATGGATCGGTGGCATTTCACAAATCTGGTCAAAACGACACGGAGTACTTAAAACATAAATAGAAAATAGTGTTGCTGCAGCAATAACAATGATACCTAACCATGCCAATATTGTTGCAGCCTTAACGACCCACATTTTTCCTTCCTTTTTTATAAAATGATTTATTATTGAGAATATGAACCGGTGTTCCAGAACAATCACAAACCATCACGATGATAAATGCAGAAAAGACCTTTTCTGCATCCATCACCAGATTTAAATATTAATATTCTTTTGCCAACTTTTCTAAAGTGGTTAGCATTTTTCTGACTACAGTTCTTTTATGATTGAGCATATTTTTAATGTTGGTCGGGTTAAAGCCCGTCAGCTTGGCAATACCACGGCTGGTCATATACTCGCCTGTTTTTGCAAAGTGCTTTTCACTTAACTCGGTTTTTGCATTTGAAAAGCGTACTGCCAGCTTATAGTCATTAAACTCAGACCAGGCACCAGTCTTGTATTCGTCTGCATCAAAGCTGCTCTTTTGCTGTGCTGGTTTATCACGCAGGATATTATTCAGGCGATTGACAATAATTTTTTCTTCGCTTTGTTCAATCAATTGATAAAGTTCGGTTTCTTCAAATGGTCGCCCTAACGCGATGTCTTTTCTATATTGCTCGACGATTTTTTCTTTTGCTGCCACCTTGTCCTCACCTTTTTGAGTGAGGCATAGAATCTTAAATAAAGACTCTAACCGGCCACATGTAAAAATATAAGAAATTTTCAACTTTTGTACTCCACAATGAGTTTTAGCTCATTCAAATAAATAATATATTCAATGCCTTAACACGAGCACTGGTTTGTCACCGGCACCCTGTATATCTGTCAATGATCTGATTTTTTAAAAATAGGAAAGCGCCAGACTGCCCCGCAGCCTGGCCGTGATAAAAAGAGAAACTGTCTTCAGGTCGGCTTTAACTCGGTCATCGGCCAGCGAGGTGTGGTGGTGACCGCCAGACCGTCCTGTTGTCCTGCCTTTAAACGCTGATAGCCAGCAAAGGCAATCATGGCACCATTGTCAGTACATAAAGCAGGTTCGGCATAGTACACCTGTGCTTTAATTTTTTTCAGTGAAACTTCCAGCTGCTCACGCAAACGAACGTTGGCACTGACCCCGCCTGCAATGACCAGACGTTTTAAACCGGTCTGCTTTAAAGCCTTTACCGATTTTTTTACCAGTGTATCAACGATCGCTTCCTGGAAAGAAGCAGCAACATCTGCATCACGATTTTCTTCAGCCAGCTTTTTCAACTGTACCGAAACCGCCGTTTTAAGGCCGCTAAACGAAAAATCCAGCCCCTGATGCAACATTGGACGTGGAAATTCAAATGCCTGGGCATCGCCCTGTAAAGCCAGTTTCGCAATATTTGGCCCACCCGGATAAGGCAGTTTCATCATTTTGGCGACCTTATCAAAGGCCTCACCCGCTGCATCGTCAATCGACTCGCCTAGCAGCTCGTACTGACCAATACCATAAGCCGCCATTAATTGGGTATGACCGCCAGAGACCAGTAATGCGACAAACGGAAATTCCGGTGGAGTTTCTGAAAGTAATGGTGCAAGCATATGGCCTTCCATATGATGTACCCCAATGGCTGGCTTGTTCAGTGCAAAGGCCAGACTACGGCCAAATAATGCACCTGTCATGAGTGCACCCATCAGCCCCGGACCCCGGGTATAAGCCACTGCATCAATCTCTTGCTTTTTAACGCCACTTTGCTCAAGCAACTGATTCATCAAGGGAATCATTTTACGGACATGGTCACGCGAGGCCAGCTCCGGCACCACGCCACCATATTCTGCATGCAGTTTGATCTGGCTATAGAGAACCTGTCCACGTAAGCCGAGCTCGCTATCATAGAGTGCTAACCCAGTTTCATCACACGAAGTTTCCAAGCCCAAAACAATCATTAAACTGCCTTTACTACGATCAAAAATAATATCCAGGCTATTATAGACTTGTGATCTGAGTTGTAAATGAGTAAAATACTGACCTTCACTTGCGATCTAGTGCATAGTGCGTTAGATCTTATCCATCATCTTAGAGGATTTTACATGCCACAAGTTAAGTTGAAAGAAGGCGAACCAGTAGACGTAGCTATCCGTCGTTTCAAACGTTCATGCGAAAAAGCGGGTGTTTTAGCTGACGTTCGTAAGCGCGAATTCTATGAGAAACCAACTCAAGAACGTAAGCGTAAAAAAGCTGCTGCAGTTAAGCGTTATCAAAAGAAATTGACTCGCGAATCTGTACGTACTACTCGCCTTTACTAATTAATTTGTGATTGACTGCTGAAGACTATGAATACTTTAAAAAACCAGATTACTGACGTATTAAAAAATGCAATGCGCGCCAAAGATATGGCGACAGTAACGGTGATTCGTGGTGTACAGGCAGCAATTAAGCAAATCGAAGTCGATGAGCGCATAGAGCTTGACGATGCTCAGGTTCTTGCGGTCATTGAAAAGCAAATTAAACAACGTAAAGAATCGATCAAAGCCTTTCAGGGCGCTGGTCGTGATGATTTAGCTAGTAAAGAACAAGCCGAAGTTGACGTTATTTCTCAATTTCTACCAGAAGCTATGACTGAGGAAGAGCTTGATTCTATCATTGAGCAAACGATTGCTGCTCAAGAAGCTACTAGCATGAAAGATATGGGTAAGGTGATGAATTCTCTACGTCCGATCATAGCCGGGCGTGCCGATCCTGCACAAGTATCTGCCAAAATTAAAGCCAAATTAAGCTAATCTGCTTAACCAACTGTATCCCCACTACTCTGTTTCAGACTGGATTCATTTCAATAATGAACCCAATCCCCCCGCTTTATTTAAAATCACACTGAACATTATATTTTGCAAGCATTTGCATTTCTTTTGAATCTGTCACCTGTTTGATTAAGTCCTGTCTGGTCATACTGGCATATTGCGGCGGCAAGGAAGTACGGTTGCGTTCAATTGCATCAGCCATATCCTGAATATAACGCTGATTAATCTGGCAATATTTGGCCTGCTGTTCAGGGGTAAATTGTGACGTTTGCGGATTGAGACTGCGTAGAAAGCCACGGATCTCCCGGGCATATACACCACGAATTTTATCGACTGCATTTACATATTGCTCAATCGATGCCGCCGAACTGATCCCCACACTGCTTATTGCAAACATAAAAACTAAAATCTGCTTCATAGACGTTCTAACTTCTCGGCCATTGCTTACGCTGGCCATCTTATCTTAATTCAATAAAATTTGGTTTATGCTCAAGAAAAAATTCCTGTTTCGGCGCAGGCAGATTACCTTCTGTCACTGTACCTAGACGTAAACGAATGACATTTGGCAAATCAATACGATAAGAATACAGCGGACTGGCACAGTTTTGACAAAACACCCGGGCCTTGTCGGGTGTATGAAAATATTCTTTTAGCTGCGCATGTCCGGCAATCAGCTCAAATTTGCTTTGCTCCAGTGGACTATTCCATCCGGCAATCGTCCCTTGTGCCTGCTGGCAATGCGAGCAGTAGCATAAAATACTGTTTTCAATTTCCCCATGATATTGATACTGCACAGCGCCGCACAGGCATTGTCCTTTGATCATATTATTGTCCTTATTTAACCGGCTCAGATTTTCATGCGACGGTCATCCTGCATTTGTTTGAGACGTGAATCGATTTTGGCCGACATGGCCAGATTACCTTTTGCCAAGCGCTGGGCATGCAGCATCGACTTGATCGCGTTTTCTTCATAACCTGACCAGTACTCGGCTTCTGCTCGGTAACATAGCACATTAATTGCTTGCAGAGATGAGCTTTTATCCAGATTGGTTGCACGTTGCAATAATTGCCAGCCTTCAATATCTCGCTGGTTTTTATGGATAAAACGTTGTACCAGACTTTGTGCCTGTGCAATCTGGCCTTGTCGAATCAACACTTCTGCCAGTTTATACGACAAGGCCCGGTTTTCAGGCATGGTTCTTTGCACTGCAGCAATACTGTTGCCGGCCTGCTCTATTTTATTTTGCCCCAGATAAATATCCGTCTGGATCAAAGGAATCAGCACATGATTTTTTAATCTTGATTTAACCAGATCCAGATTTTCCTGAGCCTGACCATAATCTCCGCGTTCCAGATAAAACTTGCTCAGTGCAAGTTGTGCTGCGGTGTTATTCTGGTTGGCCAGTGCCTGTAACTGGATTTCTGTGGCCTGATTGGACACTACTGCGGTATACAGTTTCAAAATTTCAAAATCAAGGTCATACAGTTTTGACCTGACCTTCGGCAGCTGATTAGCCCGTAACCGCGCTTCGCTCATACGTTCAGTCGTTAAAGGATGGGTAAACCAGAAGTCGGGTAAAAAGCTGACACGGCTGGTCGCACGATGCATGGTCTCAAAGTAATCGGCCATGCTTTGCGGATTATAGCCAGCCGCATACATAAACTGCATACCAATCCGGTCCGCCTCACGCTCCTGATTACGGCTATAACTCAATTGCTTGTCCATCAATGCAGCCTGAGTTCCCAACATGACTGCCGAACCGGCACTGCCATCTGCCTGCGAGGCAATCGCTGCACCCACAATAATCCCGGCCAATGCCAGCAAACCCTGACCTTTGAAGGCTTCTTGAGAACGGCTGTAATGTCGCTGCGCCACGTGCGCAATCTCGTGCGCCATCACGCCAGCAATCTCGTCCATATTTTTGGCAGAAGTAATCAGGCCTGTATTCAGGGCAAATAGCCCGCCTGGTACGGCAAAAGCATTAATCTGGGGGTCTTTGACAATCACCAGACCGATGGGCTGTCCTAGCTGGGTCTGGCTTAAAATACCTGAGAAAACCTGCAAGAACTGGTCCTCCAGCCATGCATCCTGCACCGTTGGCATTTGCCGGTGCACTTCACGATACACCTTTTCCCCAATAAATTTTTCTTTTTGCTGGTCGAGCAAACCGATACCGCTGCCAATTTCAGGCACTTCCGTCTGCCCGGCCGTCACTGTCGGCAAAAACACCTCTGTATGGCTCAATTGAGTTGTGGCCAGTAAGCCACATGCAAGCAGCAACGATCTCAAGTGGTTTCTCTATGATTTTAATAAAGAAATTTAATATAGCATTGAAAAAAGGAGAAATTTGCAACAATGTGTTATAAAAGGCAGAAAAAATCTGCCTTATTTTATGATTTTTGCAAGCAGCCGATTTATTCTGCGGCCATATAACGCCGGTCTACACTGAACTTTTCCGGGAATTTAGCATTAATCTTGGCATAGAAAGCCATGATTTCGGCCATGTCTTTTGCATAATCCCCTGTCGGATAAATTATTTTTCCCACACCGGTCTTTTTTCTGGCATAGTCCATATAGGCCAAGGCAATCGGTACACCTGCAGTGGTCGCCACATGATAAAACCCCGTCTTCCACTGTTCCTGCTTTGCGCGTGTTCCTTCAGGGGTCACCAACATCACCAGTTTGGGATGTGTCTTAAACAGGTTACTCATGAGCTGAACCATGCTTGGACGTTCCTGACCGGCCTGCTTTACGCTACGGTCAATCCCGATTCCCCCCATCGCCCGCACAAACGGTCCGAAGGGAAATTTCATATAACTGTCTTTAATGGTGATCCGCACATTCACCCCCAAAGCTTTCAAGGCCAGACGCGCATAAAGTGCATCCCAGTTGCTGGTGTGCGGGGCGGCAATCATGACACATTGATCAATCTCCAGATCCCAGTGATTGTCAATTTCCCAGCCCATTAAACCTAAACTTTGTTCAGCTAATTTCTCAAACACCAGACGCCCCAAGACGAAGTCACAAAGGGCGCAAGTGTAGCAATATCCATCCGTTTAGAAAGATCAGCCCGTACAATAATCCAGCGATCACATGTGCTGCATTGTAAGCAATTATTCAAACTTTGGATTGACCAGATAACGCGGTGTCCGGTCTTGCAGTGCATCTACCAGATTCTGATAAGCCAGATTGACCATTTTCTTACGTGTTTCGGCAGTTGCCGAGCCCAGATGCGGGACAGTCACTGCATTTGGCAATTCAAATAAAGGGGAACTCTGCAAAGGTTCTTTGGTATAAACATCCAGACCTGCTGCAAAGATTTTGTTTTGCTGTAAGGCTGCAATCAGTGCTTGTTCATCAACCACCGAACCACGGGCAATATTGACAAATACCGCATGTTTTTGCATTAAATCGAACTGTTCTGCACCAATCAGTGCCTTGGATTCGGTATTTAAATCAACCGCAACCACCACAAAATCAGACTGTTGTAATAACTGGTCTAGTTCGCGATACTGGGCATTGAATGCCTGCGCCACTTCAATTTTTTCACGGCGATTATGGTACAGAATATTCATATTGAAACCATGAAAACCGCGACGGGCAATGGCAGCACCAATATTGCCCAGGCCAATAATTCCCAGGGTTTTACCAAATACATCAACACCAAACTGTTCAGTTGATACAGTACGTTTCCATTGACCCTGTTTGGTCCATGCATCCAGATATGGAATTTGTCGTGCCGCGCTGAGCAATAAAGTAAAAGCGAGATCGGCCGTTGTTTCTGTCAATACATGCGGTGTATTGGCCAGCCAGATTTTTCTCTGGTTCAGATAATTGACATCGTAATTGTCATAGCCCACCGATACCGAAGAAATCACCTTGAGCTTTTGTGCAGGCGCCAGATTACTTTCATTGAGTAAGCGCCCCGCCCCGATCATGGCATCGGCATCTACGACTTCAGTCCGGATCTGCTCATTGATATCGCCCAGCTTGGGATGCAGTACCACCACCTGATAATCTTGTTGCAACCGTGCGATAATATCCTGATCAATCTGGCTAAATACAACGACTTTCTTCATGATTCAATTCCGTTCTTTATTGCATGAGCTGCCACAATCTTCTTTTTAACAAAGGTTGGGCCAGCATTTCGTCCAAACTTGCCAAATGTAATATATTAGAATGCTGAATAAAGTCCAGTTGACCTAAGCATAATATTTTTTTGTTGGTGGCCGTTGCATCCAGAAAGCCCTGAACATACGAAGAAAGGCCCCTGCTTTCCTGAAAAGCGGGCAATGGAAATGGCCATTTCAACTCTGCATATTGCCCCAGTTTTGCCTTTTGAATGTTTTGCCACAACTGGCGTTGAGCATCGCCTAGCTGGCTACTTTCCAGTAAAATTGCACAATTTTCCAGAACATACATTTGCAATTCAAATGCCTGAACCTGGGTTGTGATAATGACCGTTTCCTTGTCCGCAACCGCTTCTTCCTGAATAGCCGGTTTTGCAGCAATTTCGGCCTGTGGCGGGGGAATGATTTCTGTAACCGGCGCTGCCGGTACAACCTTGACCTGAACGTCCTGAGCAACCGCTCCAGTCTCAAATGCAGGCACAGTAGATTGCGAGATGTCTTCAATGACTTGATCCCGCCACAAGCTGGGCGCAGTATTTTTTTGACATACCACTTCTCGAGGAATCCAGATATCAATTCCCAAAGTTGCCAATATGTTTCTCTGCTGCCCGACCATCTTATCTACTCATACTCTTCACTTACAGCGATTTTCGCTCCTGTAACGCGACCTATAGTCTAACATAAACTGCCTTGGTCTAAATGACTTCCTTTTGTCCAATCACGCCTCCAAACAGTTCAAACCGGAGGATAAAGCCCAGCACTTATCAGGCCAGCCAGACATCCTAGCTGCCAGGCAAGCAAGCATGTCCGGACTTTTCATTCCGGTTTTATCAGGTTATGGCTTTGCGTTTTTCGCATGCTCATTTCAAAATACAATAAAAAATCTGGAAGGCTTTTTAAATAAAAAAAATCGGACAATAGTTGGAATATTGTCCGATTCTGCCATAAAGCAGCAAAGGGGTAGAGAGTGATTTAAACTGCGATCTGGCGCGCTTTCTGGTAAGCCTCATTTAACGCCTCGGCTTTTAATGCAGAGATATCCAGACCTTCAGCATAGATGAAATTAACCTCATGGATTCCCATCAAGCCCAATACCGAACGTAGGTAAGGCGTGACTGCATCGGTTGGCTGTCCCACGTGAATACCGCCACGGCTACTCATGACAATCGCCTTGACACCTTCAACCAGACCCTCCGGATAGGTTTCGGTATAACGGAAGGTATGACGGGCACGGGCAACCAGATCAAACCAGTTTTTCAACTGTGTTGGCACATTCAGGTTGTACATTGGTGCGCCAATCAACAATAAGTCTGCCGCTTTTAGCTCTGCGATCAGCTCATCGGATAATTGCACGATCTGCTGGATGGTTGCACTCGCATTGTCAGCGCCACGCAAGGCATGAAAAATCTCGGCATCCAGTACTGGCAGGTTTAATGTGGTCAAATCACGGACGATGATCTCATCCTGTATGCCATTTTCCACACGCTGTTTTAAAAATTCATCGATCAAACGGCTGGTTTGTGAGTGATCACCCATAATACTTGACTTCAACACCAACACTTTCGCCATGTTTGTTCTCCATATTCTTGATGGAGCCATCTTACTACTACCGCTCAGGAACCAGTAGTGATAGTATTTCTCTCAATTGATTCCAAAAAATCTACAATAATGCAAACCGAATTCAATACGATCTCAATTTTCGTGACAGTGGTGGAGGCAGGCAGCTTTACCAAGGCAGCCGAACAACTCCATCTCACCCGCTCTGCCGTAAGTAAAAACATTGCCCGTCTGGAAGAACGCCTCGGGGCGACTTTATTTAAACGTACCACCCGCACCCTTAGCCTTACCGCAGAAGGGATTCTGTTTTATGAACATAGCCAGCGTGCAATTGCCGAGATTCATCGTGCTGAAACCTTGCTTGATCAAGGTAAAATCAGTGCCACCGGACTACTCAGAATCTCGGCCCCGGCCCTGTTTGGACAGCTTTATGTTGCCCCGCTCATGGTTGAATTTGCCCAACAGCATGCTGGTTTACAGGTTGAACTGTCCTTTAATGATCGTACTGTCGATTTAGTTGAAGATGGTTTTGATCTGGCCATCCGGATTGGCAATTTACCCGACAGTCATCATCTGGTAGCCAGAAAACTGGGGGTACACCGGATGCTACTCTGCGCCACGCCCGAGTATCTGCGCAAGTCGCCCCCCATCAACAGTCTGGAAGATTTACAGCAGCACACCACCATTTCCTATCCCTATTCGGGACAGCTCCCCAAGTGGCAGTTACAGGATGAGGCGCATCAGCAATATGCCATCAAGCCCAAGGCAAAATTGATGATGAATGATATGCAGGCCATCAAGAATGCCGTATTAATGCATCAGGGTATCGCCTGGCTGCCGGACTGGCTGATTCATCATGAATTACGGTCAGGCGTATTGGTACAGGTACTGGCAAGGTTTTCCAGTGTAGACTTTCCGATCCATGTCATCTGGCCGGCTTTACCTTACATGCCGTTAAAGACCCGTCTGGCAATTGACCAGTTGGTGGCAACGCTGGCACCCCAACTAAAACATTAACGTTGTGACCTGCATCAGCCTGTATAAAACGAGCTTGCCAGCCAGAACAGCTTTGCTTAATAGTTTACAGGCAAGTGCTTCAAATCACCCTGAGCAGGTCTTCCCATTTGGTGAGGTAACTGGGAGATTTATGGTTCTGGATCATGCTCCATGACCGTCCATGCGGTGTAATCAGGCGAGCTAAAGTCATGCTATCGCGCCCGAATTTCTTGTTGATTTCATCAAAAGCCAGTGAAAGTTCACGACGGGCAATAAGCTCATCGGTATTGTGGAACAAATCCACCACATGACGCTGTTGCGGAATGACATCCAGCAAGATGACTTCTGCTTTTTTATAACGGTGACCGTCCTGATAAATGCGGTCCAGCCCCTGAAGTACAGCCTTCATGATCTGTAGCCGGTCATCGCTATAATCGGCCAGATATACCACAGTGAAGGGCCGATAGTAATTTTCTTTATTAAAACGGTTAGTCCGGATACTTACCCCGACCGCTTTACAAAGCAGCTTCTGTTTGCGGAGTCGCTCTACAGCACGTAAAGTAAATTCGGTTAAAGCTTCACTTAGGTGGTCCTTATCCTGAATCGGCTGCCCAAAGGAACGGCTACTTAAAACTTGCTGGCGGTCCGGCACAACATCTTCGATTTCAAGACAGGCCATGCCGCGCAATTCTTTTACGGTATTTTCCATAACCACTGAAAAATATTTTCCGATCATTTTCGGGTCGGCCTGTAACAGGTCCATGACCGAGTGTATATGCATCTGTTCCAGACGTTGTCGAATCTTGCGTCCTACTCCCCAAACCTCACCCACCGGCATATTTTCCAGTAAATCTTCAATCACGCATGGATCTTCCGCGATGAGATTGCATATTCCCTGAAAACTGGCATGGGTCTTGGCCAGATTATTGGCCAGTTTGGCCTGAGTTTTGGAGTAACCAATACCGATACAGCAAGGCAGTCCCAGCCATGCCTTCACGGTATCCAGAATTTGCCGGGCATATTCAGTTAAATCGTAGCTTTGCTGATAAGCGGTTAACTCTAAAAAACATTCGTCAATGGAGTAGACCTCCTGTTCACAGGGTTCTACAAAGCTGGCCAGGATGTTCATGAAACGGCGTGACATTTCGGCATATAACGCATAGTTACTTGAAAATACAGCGACCTGATATTGCCGGATCAGTTCCTCAATCTGAAATACAGGAACCGCCATACGGATTCCCAACTGTTTGGCCTCATAGGAACGGGATACCACACATCCATCGTTATTGGATAACACCACCACAGGACGGTTTTCTAACTTTGGATTGAATACCCGCTCACAACTGACATAACAGTTGTTGACATCAATCAAGGCAAAAATACGTTGTGGCAGGCGCATCGGGTTACCTCATCGGTTTCAGGTTGTAAGTCACAACCCCCCAGATCTGTAACTCCTGCTCTTCTGTAATATAAATATTCTGGTAATCGGGGTTTTCAGCCTTTAGCCAGACTTTGGGTGGATTGAACTGATAGTCGATCATCAGCCGTTTTACCGTAAAGTCATTATCAATCAGGGCAATCACAATGTCTCCGGATTTGGCGACCAGACTGCGATCTACCACCAGGGGATCATCAATATCAATACCTGCATCCAGCATGGAAAGTGAATTTGCCTTTACTATAAAGGTCGAGTTTTCGTTACGGATTAAATACTCATTCAAATCCAGCGCTTGCTCGACATGATCCTGGGCAGGCGATGGAAAACCCGCTGCGACGCGTTCCGTTGCGAGCGGAATGTGGTAAAGTCGTTCATGGTTGGCCTGTACATTCTGTATTTTCAAGGTCGGGGTCAAATCTGAACGGGTTCCGGTCTTGGTATTATTGAGTAGCCAGTTTTTAATAAAATCGACCTGGGACTCAGGCACACGAATGACTTTGGTGGGTTCACTAAACTGCGCCTTCCGGCCCGCATTGGCTCTGGCCCCGCCATGTTCAAATTCTTTTTTTTTGGACATACTCCCCCCTTACCCAAGTCTAAAATAGCTTCAAATAATTTAACTTGAAAAAGTTACAAATTCAAGTTGACGCCCAATTAATTTTGCATAACAATAAATCCGGTAGATCAGATTTTAGCTTGCCGAGTTTGAACAAGGATGTAACGCAACTAAAATTCATGAATCAAATAAATGACTTAGCTTGTTTTTTTATTTTTTTGGCAGAGTTAAGTGATTGATCTGGTTGATGAATAAATCTGGCCTAGAGCCGTAAGGTTTTATTCAAAGATTTTTGATGTGGAGACATGAAAAATGAACAAACAACGTGATGCTATTTTAGGTTATGCAGATGAACAACATGCTTACTTTATCCGCCTGATCGAGAACAATACCGTACTTGGCAATAGCTATGGCCTGTTTTGCGAAAATCCGGATAGTGAGACCGCAGAGAGTATTATGACGACGCTGTTCCTGAAAAAATCTTTCTGGTTAAATGGCTCTGAATTTAACGATATCGTAAAAGGTCTGAACCCGATTACCTGAGCAAGAGATACCAATTTTTAATTGAAAAAGAGCTCGGACCCTGCCCTTTAATCTCCCGGCTCTTTAAATAACTTGCTCCCACTGTCCAGAAATTGATCTCAAAAATACTGCCAGAGCAGATGCACATTTTTATCATGCAAATGACGAAACCCACTTATTCCAGACCACCAAGTGGGTATTGTTCTGTCTGATCCCCAACATCTGGATTTAGATAAACCGTTTATCGTCTACTGGAGCAACCAGTTTATAAATTTTGCCGTCAGCTTCATTTTCAAAAAGCAAGTCAATATTTGGATAGATAATATTGCCTTCTACCTCGATATGTTCGACCCGTTTAAAAAAAGGAATATCCTGATCTTCCAGATCGTTTAACTGGGCGATGACAATAGACTCGTTCTCTTCTTGATCTTTTACGATAACTGTAATCTTATCCATAACAGTTCTCCCAATACTATAGTTCCTAGGACTATGGGAAATTTTTGCGCTCTTGTCGACCAGAGGGTTGTAACAAGAATTATAACTATTATCGTTTTATATTTCAGCGAGCCAAGTCTTTGAAAATTAGCTAAAGTCTTAATTTATATTCCTATTAACTTAACCGTTGGGTTACAAATTTAAGCACTCAAGGTTTCAGAATCCTGCTGAAACAGGTTCAATATGCGGTCTCACTATACATCTATTTACTTGCCAGTTCTTCCGCTGTATTTTTCACTTTGGTCTTGTCTGGCAAGGGGGCCGCATTTTTTTCTGCCTGTTTGAGTTCCAGATATTCTCTTGCATCTTCTCTACGGTGTATCCCGCCTAGTTTTAAAGCCTGTGTGTCTACTTCTTCATTGATATTGGCTTTTTTCACCGATTGCTTGATGAGAGAGTTTTTGGCCTTTTCTTTTGATACGGTAGAGGCGACAGCAGCTTCTGAACCGGTTAAAGGTGCAATGGTCTCAGCAGCAAAAACAGGTGTTGCCACAATAAACACAAACATTAAACCTAGTGCACCCTTCATCATTGATTCCCCATTCAATTGTAATTTTAGTCTTTAATATTATCATGTTATGGCTTATGAATTGAGTTAAAATTTAATCAATTCTTTCTATTAAAACGCAGATTTAGCTGCCGCAGCTACGATTGGCGCGGTTTGTCCTGCATTCCGGTCAACATCGCAAGATCAGCCTGCTCTCTCGAAAAGAGGTTGCAAGGACGGGCTAAATATTCTTGATTTCTTCGGCAAAGTCATCACTTCTAAAGTAAGAAATAATCCTTTCCCCGCTATGTTCATTGCGCCTATCTAAAATGACATTGGGATCGCTTTGGAACGTAAATTCAGGAGGAATATCCGTATGTAGCGGGGGTAACCGTTTTACGCCACCGTCTGTAATCCGCTCGATAAATCCTGCCAGCCACAATACAAATTCATCCTTGTGCTTATAGCTAGGCACCAGACTAATATCCAGACTGATACGGCTGTTGGTGAGTGGTTGCTCAAAACCTTCAACAAAATCAATATACTGACAAGTCAGCTTCAGGTCTGTGTCGACCAGCTCTTTACGAAGCTGCTTGATAATTAAATTCAGGCAATCTTGCTTATTGTCTGTAAACTGCTTGTTTTCCTGAAATTTCCTGTAGATATTTTCAGATATTCGCAAATACTGGGGCATTTCCATTTCCTTAATGCAAATCTTGTTAATATTATTTTGAAATGAAAACCATTTTCTATTTGTAAATAATTATAAGCCTCATGTAAGTAATACCAGCTTTGTGCAACATCTACACAATTTTTAATAGGCTGTATGCATTGATCTGTTGCAATCCAAGACACCATATCAGACAAGAAAAATTACAGCTTTAGCTGCCAAGATATACAATTAAAAAATCCATAATCTTTTGATTATGGATGGATATAGATGCATAGAAGCCAAGAGCTGGCGAGACTAAAGCACTTCTATAAATTTATAAATGCGGCCATCTTTCGGATTTTCATAAAGCAGTTCCATATTGGGCAGGATAATTTCTCCCTCAATTTCAATGTGTTCTATGCGCTTGAATAAAGGAAGCTCTTGATCATTGGCTTGACGAATCCAGGCACGGGCAACATTTTCAGTCTCAAACTGATCCTTTACTTTGATTTTTATATTATTCATTGAATCACTCCATTTAAAGTGTAAAACAGCTTGTCATCAGGTTAAAAAGATAAATCTTATAAAAAATAAAAATATTAAAAAATACAATAAAAGCAAGATGATATGATGCAGTTATCATCTACACTGCTTTTTTTAAAGACTGTGATTTAAACTAAAACTCCTTATCTGGCTCAAGAGATAAATCTCTTCAATACATGCTAATGTTGCGCAAAATTACGCCTAGGGAATATCTCAAATAAAAACCTAAATTGTCGATCACGGGGTTGTAACGAAAAATATTTTTTAATTTTATAACTATAAAAATCAAAAATTTAAATAAAATCCATGTCATTAAAAAAAATCAAGAGCCGTGCTAAAGATGTGATTAATCTCACATTTATAAAGCGTCCTGCAGCATAAAAGAAATAGCAAATCTGCCTCATTCGCCATTATTTTCCCAGACTCGACTCTTGAGTATGGACTGACCTCCCCCATTCTGCTTAATCCTCACCTAAGCGGTTGATGTAAAAATCCGGATCAGAATCGGTGTATATTATTGGACGGGCTACTTTTTAATTTTTTATATGAGTCATCAATTTTCTGATAACCCGCAAGTTGGCGTGGTTTCTACTTTTACCGAGCTTGTACAAACCCGTTTTCATGGAAAAATGAATGCCCTGTGCTGGCATAGACGTCTTTCTGGCGATTTTACCGAAATTGTAAACAAACTGTCGTTACAAGAGCATGTGACTGAAGTCACGCCGGAAGACCTGCTGGAACTGTCATTATCAGAACAAGGCCATATCGCAAGGCTAACAATTCTGCAAGATATCCGGCAGCTAACCGATTGGGGAGCAGATCCTGTGCTTAACCTGATTCAATCTTATCCACGCGATACAGAGCTGGACTTCATTTCGACTGACGTCTATTCATATCATGTCGATCGCTCACCGATCGAAACAGATACGTTCTTATGCACCTATCATGGCGCTGCCAGCGAAATTCTGCCCAATCACCAAGTCAGACAAAAAATCCTGATTCCAGAAATCAGGACACAGCTTGAACAACTCCATGATGGCCCGGCAGATGAGTTTGACAACTTCCTGCAAGCACATTTTTTTGACTTGCATTATCAACCCAGTGCTGGCGCAACAGCACTCAACCTCGGGGTTGGCCATCTTTGGCGTCTGGCAGTCGACCATCCCGGCCAACATGTTTTACCGTGCGTTCATCGGGCACCTGTTGAAAAAGACGGCGAGTATAGACTGCTGTTGATCTGCTAAAACCCCTACCCGCCTGTGCTTGTTGAGGGCCGTTGCAAATTATTTGTTTGCCAGCTTTCCGGCCCCCCATTGAATTGGTAAGGACACGATATCAAATGCCAGAGCAACCGGCATCAGCACCCGCTTTTTCATGACATTCGCTTTATTTTCCTGTGTTTTCAGGCGCGCTTCACGGAGTACAATCGGCACACTGCTGGTGAGGGAAAGATTAGCTTGCTGCGGCTTTGCCTGATAGACAGTTCCCTTGATCGCAATGTTTCTGGCCAGATATATCTCTTTCACATCAGACTGGTCTGACACCGGTTCTTCCATAAAACCGAGTGCACGTAATTGCTGTTTTTTTGCCGCACTGAGCTGGCTCATCGGAACCGGATGATAAAAATGAATGTGTCCGTAAAAAACATTGTCATTATAAACATCAAGTTCAAGCGGCAAGGTGTTGCGTATGGCACGTTCTTGTACAGGCAAATTTTGCATGATCTTTAAAACATCATCGCCGCCATCACTCAGAAGATAATTATAATTTTCACCAATCAGCAAGGTACTGGAAGCCTGTTTATCTTCAGCTTTTATTTTTCCCAAGCCGGTAATGCGATCTTCCTGCAAAATTTTATAGTCGGTTCTGTACTCGTAGCTTGGATATTTGTTTTCCAGGCTTAAAGAAGCGCAAGCCGGTAAAACAAGTACCGGAATCAGGCAAACAGTTTTTAGATAATTGGGAAAACGCACGCTTTTATTACCGTTCTGCAGAAAAAAGTTTGACGTTTATAAAATAAAAAAGCCCATAACACTATGGGCTTTTCTTATCATTTGGCTGAATTGACACCAACAACAAACTGGCTACAGTTCGAGCCTTCAGAAGCATTGGCTAAGTTTTCTTCAGAAAACTTAAACTTCGATGCAACTGATGCATAATCTTTCTTCAAGACCTGACCTGTCAACTCACCTAATGGTTTCACCTGTTCAGGTTTCAATATCTCATGTTCAACCGCCTGATTGACGATTGTGCAGGCTGTTGTCATGACATCGATACGTCCAACCGTTTTTGAATACCCAAAAGTGCCTAAGATAAGACCAACCACTAAACCAATAATTACTGAAAAAGTTACATGCTTTTTATTCATGATATGACACCGCAAAATAGAGCCAAATTTAAGACCCAACTATCGAGTCAAAACTCAATCACTTAAAAATGAAAATTAAACCAAATAAAAAAGGCACATCAATAAATGGTGTACCTTGTTAAATGCAAGTCAATTGAAAAACAGATCAATCATTTCCTGCTTGGGTCTAAACAGGATACGGTTTCATAAATAAAAGGAAAAGTCAGTATCTTTCAATTTTTCTGATAGAAAATCGCCTTATCCACATCTTTTCATACTCAAGACCAATATCATTCATCAGGTTCAAAATATTAAAAGGTAAAAACAAGCTTTAATAACAACATATCAGGCTCGGCTTCCGGGAGTGCCAATTATAATATTTTCCTGACCCACGGCTGCCAGATATCGTCCCGACCAGCTCGCATTTTTCTACGGTACAACGACTTTTAATATACATTGTGCGGAAATGGCTTAAGCACGGGTCTTTTCCCTCTAAACCGGTGCTGGACTTTAAACGGTATAGCGCTTGCTGAGACCCCACTCTGCCAGAATACGGCGATACATGGCTGAAGAACGATCTGCCTCAAAATGTGCTTCCATACTTATATCCAGAGGCAATTCCTCCGGTTTTTGAGACTCGACCATCTCTTGGTCCTCTGCAAAAATCTGGGCATTAAAATCATAGACCGCCTGTAGATCACCGGTTGTATCAAAGTTACGGGTTAGCGGTACAAACAGCCGGGTTTTATTGTGCGATACCGGACAGCAAGCATTGAGGATCTTTAAAATGCCCTGTTCGGGAAAGTGAACGGTCAGCACTGCCGAGAATGGCGGATATACATCAAAAATCCGATGCCATAAAAAATCATCAGGTGCCAGATGCTGCATGCCGTGCGGATAATTGCTGACCTGACTGGTGTAATGTGTATGCAAGCCGTACTCGGTACGTGCCGTTGTGTATTTCGGCACCACCGGATTGTCCCGGTCTGCAAAAGCCTGATGATGGACCCAGGCAAAATGGGCAACATCAATAAAACCTTCCAGTTGTCGGCCACTGGAGCCAGCAATGTCGACATAAGGCGGTAAAATGGCCTGATGTCCATCACTCTGCCAAGTGTCAAGTACCGGAAAATTAGCCAAACTTTGATCGCGTCCGCAAAGGCTGGTCCAGACCAGACCACATTTTAAAACCACAGGGAATTTGGTCAGAGAAAAACGTTCAGAAATTTGAGTCAAGTCAGGCTGGGCCGGGATTCTGGTACATTGGCCTGCTTCATTAAAATGCAGTCCATGATAAGGACAAATCAGCTGATCTCCCTCAACCCAGCCCTTACTCAGAGGTACACCACGATGTGGGCAAATATCCCGAACCAGATGAATCTGTCCTGCTTCGGTCTTGTACAGTGCCAGGTTCATATCCAGCAAGGTGACTTGCTGTGGCGTGCTGGTAATGTCTTCAATACGTGCAACCGGATACCAGTGCTGGGCAAGAATCTGCCAGTCCTGCTCATCAAACTGGCTATGACATGGTTTATGGGGAAGGCTAATGAAAGGAATCGCATTCATAGTGGCTGCTCATTTTTAGGGTTCTGCTTGTTATGGGCAGTGTGAAATAGAAGCTTGTTGTCGTCTATTAGAATGAATTACATGCATCATTCTAAAAATTAGAACGTCCGGCATCATAATTGCTTCTGTATGGGCACTGCTCTTAACTCCAGCGAGTCTGCAATGACATTGCCATTTTCACGTTTTGCCGATTACTTTATTGCCGTTGCCCAGACAGGCAGTTTAAGAAAAGCAGCCGATCAGCTTTTTATTTCGGTATCTGCTGTACATCGGCAGATTGTTCTGGCAGAACAACAATTGGGTGTGACCCTATTTGAACGTTTGCCCAATGGACTTAAACTGACCCTGGCTGGTGAATTGCTCTATGCCGATCTACGCAACTGGCAAAAAGCGTTTCAGGTCACACAAAAACGTCTGCATGAAATTCAGGGTTTACAACGGGGCTCAATTGAATTCGGGATGATTTCTGCCCTCAGTAACAGTTTTCTCAGTACCGTGATGCAATCGGCTGTCCAGCAGTATCCGTGGATTAATTTCAATATCCGTGTACTGGACAGTGAACGTATCGCTGATCGGGTCATCAATGCTGAACTCGACTTTGGCCTGATTCTGAATCCAAAACATCAGCACCAGTTACAGGTCAGTGCTTTTGTCGAAATGCCGCTGGGCTTTGTCATTCCCTCACAACATCATCTGGCCCATAAAGAAAAAATCTACTTCTCCGATACACTGACATTTCACCATATTCTCCCTGCCGAGCCCTTGATGATTCATGACCATGTCACAGCCTTATATAAAAAGCAGGATTTTTATCCTCAACATAAAATCGAATGCAACGATATTCATATGATGATTTCATTACTCAGGCAACATCTGGGGATTGGCATCATGAGTTATCTGGATGCCTCCCCTCATATAGAAAATGGTGAGTTTGTCTTTAGAGCCATCCAGGACAAGGGACTTTATCCAGTGACGCTGGCGCTCTGTGTTGCACCAAAACGGCAACTTTCGCGAATTGCCCAGATCATGATGAATCAGATCATTACAGAAATGGAAGCACTAAAATCGCGCATGTTAAAGCACATTGATCCATAAAACTGTATTTTTGCACCAAAAATAAACACACAAGATATTGATTTAATTAAAATTAATATTTGACAATGCAAGTTTATCCAAGCTAATTTGGTGTGAAGATTCATCGGTTACATCACTTAGGCATTGCTATGGTTTTATCGGAAGACATAGGTTTCACAGCAGACTATCCAAGAGACATGATCGGTTATGCTCATCAGCCTCCCCATGCGCAATGGCCCAATCAGGCGAAAATCGCGGTTCAGTTTGTGCTGAATTATGAAGAAGGAGCGGAAAAACATATCCTGCATGGCGATGAAGGCTCGGAACAGTTCTTGTCCGAAATCAGTGGCGCTGAAAGTTATCCTGCACGGCACCTGTCGATGGACTCGATTTATGAATATGGTTCACGGGTCGGTTTCTGGCGGATTCAGCAGGAATTTGCCAAGCGTCAATTACCGCTGACCATCTTTGCCGTGGCGATGGCTTTACAACGTAATCCAGAGGTGGTCGAGGCCATCAAGGCAAATCATTATGATGTGGTCTCACATGGCTTACGCTGGATACATTATCAAAATATAGATATTGAAACCGAAAAGCAGCATATGGCAGAGGCCATGCACATCTTGAAAGATCTGTTTGGTGCAATGCCGACCGGCTGGTATACAGGCCGTGATAGCCCCAATACCCGTCAATTATTGGCGGAATATGATCAGGTACAATATGACAGCGATTACTATGGCGATGACCTGCCTTTTTGGACCACACTCAGCAATGCAGCGGGGCTAACCCGGCCGCATCTGGTGATTCCCTATACCCTTGATTGCAATGACATGAAGTTTGCCTCGCCTACAGGTTTTAACCGTAGTGAAGATTTTTTTGAATATTTAAAAGATGCTTTTGATGTTTTATATGCCGAAGGAACAAGCAGACCTAAAATGCTTTCTGTAGGCATGCACTGCCGGATTTTAGGACGGCCTGCCCGCTTTAAGGCGCTACAACGTTTTCTGGATTATGTGCAAAATCATGATCGGGTCTGGATTTGTACCCGTCAGCAGATCGCAGAGCACTGGTATAGGCATCATCCCTATCAGGGATAAACGATCTTGGCAAACTGTTGATATTATAATCATCTTAATGGCATAGCTCCCATATCCGGGAAAGCTGGCAAAAGCATGCTAGACAGCGACCAGTGCTTCCTGTCTGTCATTGAATAATCATCGATTGACTGCTCTCGTTTATGATCCTTTTCGCGATCTTTTTCTGGCGCTTTTATGAACTACTTTGGGGGGCATAATAATTTTGCCCGTACCGAACCCCCGAAAAAAATAGTTAACAAGATAAATGATTAAAAAACCGAAATAAAAAAACGGGAATATCGTGATTATACTTATACAGGCTTCCCAAAAAATTACGCCAAGCCGGTAATTATAACTGAACTGGATAAGCGCGCCTTTACGGCTACCATCCTGCAAGGAAATTTCATCAAAAATAAAATGTAGAATGCCCATTAAAAATAATAAGAGAAATATACCTGACACTATGGTTTTTTTAATTAACGGTTTCTCAAGCCATGGATATTTCTTTGATGCCTTAAACTCGTCCTGAAAAAATTTGCTATAAATTTTTTCCTGAAACGCCTTGCCTACTCCGGTTCTCTGAATAAATAAGAAGCTTAAATAACCGCCTATAACAGAGGTGATAATCGTATAATAAATGCTTGAAAGAATAGTAAAAAATGGCAACGGCCCTTTGCTTCCCACCGTTATTAACATCTGCTCGCTAATATACCGATAAATCTCATACTGCCACTGATTACGAGGATAGGCTGGAAATAAAAAGATAGGTAAAACAAATACAATCATCAAACAAGCAATGACTGCTATCGCTTTTCTTTTTGCTTTAGCTTGTTGTTCAAGCACCAAACGTTTGTGCTGTTGTTTCTGCTGTTTCTTTTGCTTTGCAGGCTGTTCAGGCAAATCGCTTGTGCCATAAGGTTTTCTGGACATAGAAAATCAGTATTTGTTGTTTTATCTAAAAAATCTGAATGAAAAAAATAATCATGTCAGGCATCTATCCTGCTGACCAGGCATTCTAAATTAAAATGCATAGGCTTCCAATAGATGAAGTTTTATCTTGTTTTTATCCGTTCTACCATCAGAGAGGCTCAACCTGTGGCGCTAAAGTTGCCGTGATCCGGTACGGTTGAGATAAATGATAGACATCACAATTAGCACCACCGCCAATCCGGTCTACCACCAGAAAATCGCTATGTGCTTCCAAAGTAATTAAAGGATGATGCCATACCCCTTGATGGTAGGTAATTCCCTGCTGCCCATTACTGATAAAAGCTTGAAGCTGCTGCTCATCGGGTCGTGTTGGGTCAAATGGCAGTGCCACAACAATAATAAACTGCTGTTGCTGTAATGGAATAAAAGACTGTGAACCATAGGGATGCCGTTCCAGCATCTCGACCTGAAATGGAACTGTTGTTGCAAACAGGTTATGAAAAATACTCATGCCAACGGCAGCCTGCTCTCCTGACAGCTGTGCGAGTGAAAGCGCATGATAGCGTTCAGTCAGACCCTGATTAATCGGAATAAAGTCTTTACCCCTCTTTTCGATCACCTCACCAAAAGGGGCAAAGCTGTCTTGAGTTAAAGGGCGGATTTCAATATCTTGTTCATGCATAGACATTCTCTTTCATCCAAAGAAATACTTGCTCAAATTTCACTTGTCTCAATGAAAAACCTCGCAATATTGCACGAGCACAGTTGGCGGCATGGACACCGCCGGTTTCTGTGATAGCAGCAATGTACCCTTATAAAAATCAGCTTATACACGGCCAGTTTATAAGGTGTTACCAGTGTACCCAATCAACTCATTTATCTTAGTCAACGACTTTCCCCCATAAACGGATCCGGCTTATCCCGCCATCCGGAATCATATTGACGCGGATATAGTTTACTTTTTGATGTTGCAGCACTTCTTCCACATATTCATGTATACAGTCCATGGTCAAAGGCTGCTGTTGTAATAAAAAAGGCCAGAACATACTCTGCGGAATCAGTTGTGCGTCGCTTGCATGATCAACATAAGCGGCCTGAATCGAACAAAATGCCGGAAAATTCCCTTTAAAATAGGCTGTATCCACTTCAATTTTTTCAACCTGCCCGGGTTGTCCCAACGCAATCATGCACCAGTCAAAACCGGGGGCACGGCGACGTTTGGTCTCCCAGCCATCACCCATATTTAAGCCACGATCCGGACTGATCAGATTGTTGGGATGCCCAAAATGTGCATCGCTAAAGGCAACAATGCGCCCGCCATTTTTCAGCCCGATCAGGTCTATCTGCCGGGTTGTATCGACATTTTCAACCACTACACGGCCATATACCCTTAAACGGGCAATGCCTCCGTCCGGAAAGATATTGATACGGATATGGGTCACTTGCTGTGCAGCGCAGTCAAAAAAATGATGCTGATCAGGGGACAAGGGCGAGTTGTCCAATAAAACCGTCCAGGTGATACCTTCCAATTGATTATCTGGCGCGTAACAGCCCTCAATGGAAGCAGAGGCGGGATAATTACCGGTAAAGAATGAGGTATCAATATCAAATCCAGAGACAACTCCTGTCGCACCTAAACGCACAATACACCAGTCATAACCGGCCTCACGTTTACGGCGGGTTTCCCAGCCATCCATCCACTTACCATTATCATCATATTTTCCCTCAATGAACCGGGCAGGTGCGCTTTGCAACATTCTTGCAGCTTCTGCAAAAAACTCATCGGAACAACTCACGATACCTGCACCAATTCTGGCATCGGCAAGATTGGTGAACGCCTGCAAATGGGCGGGTAAGGCTACAGTCTGGGCAATATGCACTGTCATTGGTCAATCCTGAATATTTCATTTGCTTGCAAGCATGCAAAATCCAGTCCAACTGGTCTGACCTGTTGCCCAAAACCCGTCTATTTTTTAATTGCGGGTGTCACTACAAACTAAAATTTTGTGTAGAATCAAACCAGCATTTTAACAACAGGATGTGGCGTATGGCTCCACAAACGATGCTCGGTGCAAAATCATTTCAGGTCACTGAGCAGGCGGTGGAAGTGATTCATCAACGCATTCAGCAAGGAACATATCCGCTCGGTTCTGCCTTGCCCTCACAACGTGATCTTGCCCTTCAATTGGGTATCAGCCGTGCTTCGCTACGAGAAGCCCTCACCCGCCTTGCTGCATTAGGCTTACTGGAAATCAAGGCGGGTAAAGGGGTCTATGTCATTTCACAGCACAGTCAGGCCGCCGAACAATGGGACGGTGAACACCGTATTTCGCTCAAGGATTTTTATCAATTACGCTATGTACTGGAAGGTTTTTGTGCGCTGCTGGCCTGCGAATATTTAACTGAGCATGATCAATCGGCCTTACAGCAACATTACCAGTCACTGGCCGCTGCAATTCAGGCACAAAACTGGCAGGCAGCCGCTGAGGCAGATTATGCCTTTCATCAACATATTATTGAATTGAGCCATAATCAGTCGATTATTCAAACCCTTAAACAGCATAATGAATGGATTAAAAAAAGCCAGCTCCTGCCTTTTGTTCAGCCCAAACTGGCATTTAAAACCATTCAGGAACATGAACTGATACTGCAAGCCCTCTTTCATCAGGATGCAGTTGCGGCTGAAAAAGCCATGCAAGCACATATTATCGGGGCGGCGCAACGGGCGGGCGTGTACTTTTCCCGGCATCAGCATATTTAAAAAAGCCTCTTATCCAGCTTAACTCTCTCTCCCTAAAGTGGACGGCATGGACGCCAGCTGTTTTATGTCATATCAGGGCAAAGCATCGACCAGACAATGCACCACTTTGCCGCATGCTTTGAACCATCTCCATGCAGCCTTGTATTTTTTGCTTTTGAATAACGCAATCGATCTGGTATGACCAGTAAAACCAGTTCCTAAAATTGGCACACTTCTCGCTTAGAACTGTTTAGAAACTTCATTTTATATTTAGGGTCTGAACGATGAATATTGCAATTGTAGGTGCCGGTATGGGGGGATTGACTGCCGGTATCGCGTTAAAAAAATTTGGGCATCAGGTCACCATCTATGAGCAGGCAGCCGAAATTTTACCTGTTGGGGCCGCCATTTCACTCTGGTCAAATGGAGTCAAATGCCTCAACTATCTGGGTTTAACCGACCAGATTCAGGCACTCGGCGGACAGATGGAATCTTTGGCCTATGTCGATGGACTAAGCCAGCAAACCATGACCCAATTTAGTTTAACACCGTTATATAAAGAAGTTGGCCAACGCGCCTACCCCGTTGCCCGGGCCGATCTGCAGCACTTGTTAATGCAGCAATTTGGGCTGGAAGATATCAGACTGGGCATGAAAATGACGGCGATTGAAGCCCGTCCAGATGCGGTTAGCCTTCATTTTCAAGACGGTTCACACGCTACTGCCGACCTGCTGATCGGGGCAGACGGTACCCATTCCCTCACCCGACAATATGTACTGGGCTATCAGGTCGAACGTCGCTATGCCGGTTATGTCAACTGGAACGGACTGGTTGAAATTGATGAAAGCATTGCGCCGGCCATGCAATGGACCACCTATATTGGTGAAGGCAAACGAGTTTCGCTGATGCCGGTTGCACAGAAGCGTTTTTATTTCTTTTTTGATGTGCCGTTAGCAGCTGGGCTGGAAAATCACCGTGAACACTATAAGCAAGATCTCAAGCTGCATTTTAGTGGCTGGTGCGACCCCGTACAGACACTGATTGAACATATAGATGAGCACAAAACCAATCGTGTTGAAATCCATGATATTGAACCTTTTATGGACTTTTATAAAGAACGCGTAGTGTTGCTGGGTGATGCAGCGCATAGCACCACCCCCGATATTGGACAAGGTGGCTGCCAGGCCATGGAAGATGCGATATATCTTGCCCGTGCCTTGCAAATCAATACCTTTGGTCTGGAAGATGCTTTGGCACGTTATCAAAACAAACGTAATGAGCGGACACGAGAAATGGTGTTAAGAGCACGCAAACGTTGCGATGTGACCCATATGAAAGACCCGCAGGTAACCCAAGAATGGTATCAGTCACTCTATCAGGAGCAAGGCTCACATATCATGCAAGGCATTATCAGTAATATTATCGGTAATCCACTGGATTAAGTCTTTGCGTTTTTAACTCCCCCCTGTATAGGGGGCTTTTTTTTCAAGATTAAAAAAGCCACTTTTAATGCGCTACAGGTTGGGATTCAGTTTGTATATTCAGCCCTGAATCCGTGATGATCAATGCCCTGAATTTAAAGGCAGACGTGCCACTTGCACTGTTTTTTTAGTGAACGGTAAATGGTTAAAAAGAATATTGAGTAAAATGGCAGTCATACAGGCTGAACTGATGCCTGAGTGCAACAAGGTTTTTACCCAGGTTGGAAATTGTGCATAGAACTCCTGATTAACAATCGGAATCATGCCGATAGCCAGTGAAGTGGCTACGATCAACAGGTTTTTATGATCGTTATAATCTACTTTGGCCAAGGTTCGTATACCACTGGCGGCCACTGTACCAAATAACACGATGCCTGCCCCACCCAGAACCGGCATTGGAATCGAAGCCACCAGACGCCCCATGACTGGTAACAAACCCAGAATAATCAAGATACCGCCCGCCGTCGCCACCACAAAACGGCTTTTAATGCCGGTAATGGCAACCAGTCCGACATTTTGGGCAAAAGCTGTTTGCATGAATGAGCCAAACACTGGAGAAATGGCACTCGATAACATATCGGCACGTAAACCATTGCCAATACGTTTTGCATCAACCTGGCTCCCCACAATTTCACCAATCGCAATAATATCGGCGGTGGTTTCAGTCATGATCACCAAGGTCACAATGGTCATCGACAAAATGGCAGAAAACTCAAATACCGGAACACCAAAATGGAAGAAACTTGGAAATGCGACAACAGCTCCGGCACTGACCGTTGAAAAATCCGTAAACCCAGCAACATATGCCAGCCCCGTACCGATGACAATTGCAGCCAGAATTGCGAGCCGGCGTAGCATCTGGCTGCGTAACATGCTGAAGATAATCACGATCGCCAGCGTCATCACCGCCAGACCGACATTGGCCGGATCGCCCCAGTTTTCAGCTTTGGGATTACCGCCCATCATCCAGCGGATTGCCACAGGCAATAGCGAAATACCGATCATGGTAATCACACAGCCCGTCACCACCGGAGGAAAGAAGCGGATAATTTTGGCAAAGAATGGCGTCAGCAATAAACCAACGAGCGAAGCCACAATCACCGCACCAAAGGCAGAAGCCAGCCCGCCACCGGTGCTGACAATGGCCAGAATGGTAGCCACACCGGCAAAAGATACACCTTGCACAATCGGTAACTGTGCACCAACATGCTTGAAACCGATGGTTTGTATAATAGTGGCCAGCCCGCCGACAAATAAGGCCGCAGCCACCAATAATCCAGTCTCTGAAGCTTCCAGCCCTGCCGCTGCTCCAATAATCAATGGTGGTGCAATAATTCCACCATACATCGTCAACACATGCTGTAAACCATACAACATGTTTTTCTTCATGCCCAAATATTGATGTTCCGCCGGAAGCTGTGCATCTCGTTCTGGGTGGGTATTGTTTTGCTGCATGGTTAATTCCTCAAATCAGATTCATAAAGCCCACATTGCTTGCATTGATTTAGCTACCGCGGTAGGTTGAATAGGAAAAAGGGCTGATCAATAACGGGACGTGATAATGCTGTTGCGTATCGGCCACCTTAAAATTGATACAGACACTTGGGTAGAAGCTGGCTGTATTTAAAGCCTGAAAATAATCCCCCACTTCAAAAACCAATTGATAGCTGGCCTGAATCAATGTTTCGGTCTTGAAAGCAGAAATACGACCATCTGCATCGGTAAACTGTTCATCCAGCAAAATATATTGATGGTTGACTGCTTGATAGAGTTTCACCAGTACCTGAGCAGCTGGCTGTCCCAGTGATGCATTTAAAATATGTGTGCTAATGCCTGCCATTATTGAATCTCCTGTTTTAAACGAATCAAGGCAATTTCAGCCAGCTGCTGTTTTACTTCGGCCTGCTCCTGTTCAGCCGTATTGAGTAAGCGACGTTGCAACTCGGACAAGATCTGCTGACCGGAACGACCCGCCGCACGAATCAGAAAAATATGCCCGAATTTGTGCTCGTAATCTAAATTGCCCTGATATAGCGCCAGTTGCACAACCGCACCGGTTTCAACCCCGGCTTGTTCGTGTTGTGAAAATTGCTGTTCTTTTTCAGACAAGGCCGTTGCCGCCTTTTTCTCACCAATGCGTGGATGCTGTGCCAGCGCTGTAGCAATTTCAGGCCATTGCCAGCTGTGGGCCTGTGCGGCGGCTGCTCGATAAAGCTGTTGCGTAGAGCAATAAGGACGCTGCGCCAGCAGTTCAGAAATCCAGGCCGGCATATGCACACAGGCCTGCAAAAGCTGGCTGGCCTCACCTGAATCTAGCTGATTGAATATCTCGAGTTGCATACACGCTCCAATTTAAGGCATTGTCTGACTGGTCTGACCAGATGGCTTAAATGAAGCAATGAATATGCCAGTTTAACCACGCTCCTTATTTTTATTGTTGAGTCTATTTTGATTTATACGCATAAAAATAAAGCCATCTATCCTGAGCAAGATATATGGCTTGATCTACATTGAGCTGTCAGTGCTCTGGCAGCCCTCAAGGCTTATTTGTCATCCTGAATATCGCTTGATTGCATCATGGTCTGTAAAAGGCGCTTGAGTAAAGGCCGCTCCGCTTCATCAATGCTGTCTAGCAGTTGCCGGTCAAACTCTGTAACAAGCTGCCAGACCTGCACAAATATTTCGCGGGAATCATCTGTGACCGTCAAAAACAAGGCACGCTTATCCTCTGGCGCAGGAAAACGTTTGACCCAGCCCCTGTGAACAAGCTGGTTAATGGTACGTCCTAATGCTGTGCGATCCGTCTGCGAATGCGCGATCAATTCACTCATCGCTACATCGCCCTTGAAGCTATAGAGAATGCGTAGTGCACGCCACTCATGCAGCGAAATACCTTTTTGACCAAGTAATGAACTGAGGCGTTTCTCGCGATAACGCACCAGTTCGGTCATGAGATACAGGGCATCCTGGGGTAAACCCAGCCCCTCATCCAGTTGATGTTTAAGATCCTGATGAATAGCCATAACGCGTCCAGTTTTCCAGTACTTTATTCCGTATGTGTTCGGGATAGGAATGTTGAAACGAAGCTGTCCCTGCCCTTTCCCGGCCTTTAAACTGCTCAGGGAACAGACAGTTGATAATCACCTTTCCTCCACGTCCACGTTGTTTATCTTCACCCGTCAGATAAGGCACCATCGGAAATGATTTCAGCTCAGGAAAAGTAAAATGATCATGCTGCGGATGTGAACGTGTGGCCAAAGCCCAGACCACCTGTTGAATATCGGTAATATCGATATCATTGCTTACCAGAATCAGCTTTGGAACCAGATAACCGGGATGAGAACCAAACACTAGCTCTGCAACCCGCGCGGCAAACTCGGCGGCACAGGTATCGAGCAAGGCCAGTTTCGCCGGATCGACCGAAACAACAGCCCAACAGGTGGCAGCTTCATACGAACACCAGACAAAGTCTACAGGAAGCTGCGCCTGTTGCATAATCTCAAGCAACTGTGCCGAGATCATGGTTCCCCAAATGGTATGGTTCTCTTCTGGCGGCAATCCTGCCACACAGATAGGTAAAATAGGATTGTTTCTGAAAGTGACCGCCTTGACATGAAACACCGGATGCAGGTTGCCCTGATAATGCTGATAACCGTGATATTCCCCCATCGGGCCTTCCTGCGCCTGCTCGGTCAGGCTAATTTCACCTTCCAGCACAATCTCTGCATTGGCAGGAACCCAAAGGTCATTGGTTTGTGTCTTGACCAGAGACAGGCTTTTGCCAAGCAAGGCCCCGATATAATCCGGCTCGCTGACATAGGCAGGTAACGGCATGCCAGCGACCGCCACGGCAGCGGGTGGCGCACCCAGTACCATTGCCCAAGGGGTCGGCTTGCCTTGCTTGCTCCACATTTCCCGGATCATGCCAATGTGCTGGGTCGGGATTGCAGGGCCTGTAAGGCGCTTGCCATCCACCAGCATCAGGCGTCCAATGCCCCAACTCTTCCATTCACCATCGGGCGATTGCACCACATGGAAACCATAGGTTCCAAAATATTTTCCGCCATCTTTTTCATGCAGCAAAGGCACAGGAAAACGTTCAAGATCAACCTCATCACCAAGCCAGATATTTTCCTTGACCGGTCCGGTCAGGCAATATTCAGGTGCGACCGGCTCGGCTTTCACTGCAGCGCGAATTTTGGCAACAATGTCCTGAGGTGAGCTATGGGCAGCCAAGCCAAAATGCAGGGCCAGCCGGGCATATTCCTCACCCGCTTTGGCTGTCATGCCGGCAGGCGCTCCCAAAATACGTGCGCCCGGCATGCTGCCCCGTATATTGCAAAACAACGGCGCCGGTAACCGGTGTTCATATACTCTACGGGTAATTGCCGCCAGTTCCAGTTCCGCAGAAACCTCCTGCTGTATCTCAACCAGATCCTGACGCTTTGCCAGTTCGTTCAGAAAGGTACGAAAATCTAGTGCGCTCTCAAGTAAACTCATGATTTGCTTTCCCTGTTTTGTCTTGTTTTCTGCTTTGCCAGGCCTTCCCAGCGTTTTAAAGAAGGATCATCAATATCAAACATATCCAGTATTCTGCCCACCCCCTGGTTAATCACATCATCCAATGTATAAGGCTGGTGATAAAAGGCGGGCATGGCTGGAAAAATAATGGCGCCGGCTTTTGCAACCCCGAGCATATTTTCCAGATGAATTACGCTCAGCGGAGTTTCGCGTACCATCAATACCAGTCGCCTTCTTTCTTTCAAGGCGACATCCGCAGTTCTCATGATCAGGTTTTCGGCATATCCCATCCGGATACCTGCCAGCGTCTTCATGCTGCAAGGAGCAATCACCACACCGTCATAACGAAATGACCCGCTGGCAATAGGCGCAGACTGGTCTGCATCTGAATAGATGTAAGTGGCGATTTTTTCCAGATCTTTTAATGAATAATCTGTTTCCTGCTGCACGGTGACCTTGGCCCATTTGCTCATGACCAAATGAGTCTCGATATTTAATGCTGTCAGTTTCTCAAGCAGTCTGATTCCATAAATAACGCCCGTTGCCCCGGTAATACATACGACGATACGTTTCATATTGCCTCAAAATATATGCATGTGCACACATATTATCAGCAGCAGGCTCTGTGTCAAACAGTTATATGCATGTGCACACAATTTTTTACTTATTCACTTACATGAGCTATTTACCGGGCGTTGTCCTACGGGTCTGCACAAAACATCACGATATGCGTTAAGGAATTAGAAGCTGAAAAATCAGGTTGAATCATTGAGAACAGTAAAATGGAAACGGCTTCTGTTGATCACACGTTCAAGCAATTAGATTTAAATATTTTTATTATCAATAATTTAAAAAATACAACATGTCTATAAATCAACAAACCTGAGCCTGTTCCCCAAAAATCATCCAGCTGTGTAACCTGTACCGGATTAAAGACCCAGCCCTGATCGTCCGGATGAGCATCAATGACCGGAAACATTCATTCATGAGGATTAAAATTATCTTTTAAGGCATTGATCAGGATATTTAGTAAAGGGGCTTGCTCTCGTCTATGCGGATAATACAAATGATAAGGTTCATAACAGTGCCTCCAGTCTTGCAAGACTTCTTGCAGTTCGCCACTTTCAATATAAGGCTGCACCATATCGATCGGCAGATAAGCAATGCCTGCCCCGCTTCTCACTGCTTGCAGAATCGGGGACAAGGTTGTAAACACAATTTTAGCGTCCACATTGACACTCTGGATTTTATTTGCCTGAGTAAACTGCCATCGATAAAGCGCGCCATGTGTTGGCAACCTTAAATTTATACATTGATGTGCAATCAGGTCTTTGGGATGTTCGGGATAACCATATCTCGCCAGATACGCGCTGGTTGCAACTGTTAACATCGGTATCGGCTTACTTACCTGCAAGGCAATCATGTCTCTGGAAACCAGCCCTCCTCTGCGTAAGCCGGCATCAAAACGCTCATCGACAATATCGACCAGCCCATAATCAGATGTAATCTCTACCGAGATCTGAGGAAACTGCCGGATAATTTTTTCGACAGCTGGCCATAAAACACTTTGGATACCATACTCATCGGCACTGATCCGCAAGGTTCCCGCCGGATTTTCTTTCAAGGCCCGAACCTGATGCATACCCTGCTCGATTTCTTCTATTGCCGGTTGCACCAGATTCAATAAATACTCACCCGCTTCCGTGGGTGCTACGCTTCGTGTTGTTCTGGACAACAGCTTTATGCCAATACGGTCTTCCAGATTGCGTAAGGTTTGACTAATCGCTGATTGGGAGGTTCTGAGTCTGGCGGCTGCACGGGTAAAACTGCGCTCTTGGGCAACCACCATAAAAACATGTAAATCATTCAGGTTTTCTTTCATTATTTATAAGTATTCAATATAAATCTTATCTTATTATACCGGATTATCATAATAAATCTTACCGCTTATAGTGGTTTCATCGGCAGAGTTCCTTTTCCGGAGATACCATGATGAAAACCGTAACTTTCAAAAATAAACATATTGATATTTCTGCAACCATCCGCTACCCCAAAGATTTTGATGAAAACAAATCCTATGCCGCAATTGTATGTGCGCATCCGATTAGCAGCTGTAAAGAGCAGACTTCAGGTACAATTTACGGTGAAAAACTATCAGAAGCCGGGTTTATTACTTTGGCATTTGATGCATCTTATCAGGGCGCAAGTGGTGGAGAACCACGTTTTCTTGAAGATCCTGCAACCCGTGTAGAAGACTTCCGTTGTGCAGCCGATTATCTCAGTACGCTGGATTATGTCAATCAAGACCGTATCGGTGTATTGGGAATCTGTGGCGGTGGCGGCTATGCCGTAAATGCCGCCATGACTGAACGGCGTTTCAAAGCAGTGGCGAGTGTTGTCGGGGTAAACTATGGTCGTTTAATGCATGAAGGCGATCAGAGTGCTGATGCAGCCATTAAAACTCTGGAAGCAATTGCAGCCCAACGCACGGCCGAAGCACGGGGTGCAGATGCCTTGATCACCTCCTATATTCCCAATTCACAACAGCAACGTGAACAGTCTGGCCTTCATGATATCGATATCAGGGAAGCAGTAGATTACTATACGACCGCTCGTGGTCAGGCCACAGGTTCACCAAACAAATTACGTTTTTCCAGCCTGGCTGCTGCTGTTGGGTTTGACGCTTTTCATTTGGCCGATCATCTGCTCACCCAACCCTTACAGATCGTGATTGCAGACATTCCGGGCAGTTTTGGCTCTTATCGTGATGGCTATGAACTATTTAACAAAGCAGCGTCTAAAGAGAAAAACCTATTTATCGTGAAAGGTGCAAGCCATTATGATTTATATGATCAGCCAGGCCCGGTTGCTCAAGCTTTAGAAAAAATTATTCCATTTTTCCAAAAACATCTTTAATGCACTGACTGGAAGGTTTCACCTCTGAAGAAACCTTCCGCTTTCACCGGTTCAGAACAGCATATTTAAATTATATAGCTAAACCGGAACTGTTTTTATTTTATAACTTCGTACTGATTATATAGCCAAACTAAAATAAAAATTTATAAAAGCCGATATATTTATAACTTAAAACTATCATCACAGCACTCACCAAAGCCGGGTATAAAATTCAACCACAAATAAACCAGCTTCAATTCAATTTACATCATTAACATTAAAAACCTAAAAGCCATAATAATGAAACACAGTTAATGATTAATATCTGAATGGTTTCAGCCTATATAAAAAATGCCATCAATTCATTTCCCTATCGTCCTGACCGGAGCTAGCAAGATGATGCAAATTAAAAAACTGATCGACTCAGAACGTATACGTCTGGATCAATCCAATCTTTTAAAAACTCTGGACAATCCATCAATACCATTAAAAAACCGGCTTATATTTCTTCCCTCTATTGCTTATTTTGTCATGAGTTTTGGCGATCTGAATAAATATATCTTGCCATTTCAATCACCTAAAAACAGTTGGGAAAATATTATCAATATTCATACCGCTGAAGATGCTGAACACTGGATCTGGTTCATACAAGATTTAGAGAAACTAAACTATGCACTTCCAGAAAGTTTTACAGAAACATTAAAACAACTATGGGCAAAAGAAAATAATGAAAATCAGATTCTTTTTTTTGAATTGATTGATTTAATCCACAATCAACCCGCCAATATCCGTCTTGCTATTATTGAAGCAATAGAAGTGACCGGAAATGTCATATTTTCAAAACTCAGAGATATTACACATAATTCCGAATATCAATTAAGTTATTGTAGTGATATTCATGTTAATAAAGAAACCGGCCATACGATTGGCCAGGATGAAAACATGATTAATCAGATTACATTTACCGAAGCTGAAAGAGAAATAGCAGTTCAATCCGTCAAGCGTGTTTTTAAAGCATTCGTGCGATGGTATGAATATCTAGATAAACTTATTGTGACACAATATAACCAGGATTAACCATTAGATTACTGACTCTATCTCCAGATATTAGCCACAGTAAAACCTGAAATCATGTAACTTTAAAACCGTATAAAAGTATTTTGAGTTAAAGCGAGAAATGCCTCTTTAAAAGCCTCAAGTAAAGGGAGTAAAATGAATTACTCCCTTTAATGATGATGTATGATACTTATCAAACAAGTTCATTAAAACATAAATATTTTAATTATTAACCCCCACACCAACGATGTTTGCAAACCGTTTCTACATTCTTGTATTCAGATGACTGAGCCAGATTTTTACCCTGTGTTGCTAATGTATGATTTTGTCCGGCAATCGCAGAAGTTGATGCAATTAACATAAGCATTGCTGAAGAGAGGATAAGTTTTTTCATATAATTTCCTTAAATCACTTAATTATTTAAATCACATATCCTGCTGGATACAAAATAAAGATATTTAAAATTCTATAAAAATGCTGTTTAAAACATGTATACAGACCTGTCTGCTTAACAAAAGAAATACATTTACCCCAGCGCAGGAAAATAATAAACTTCAATCGTCCATATCCCCTTCAGTTAATCGGGATAAAAACGATAGAAAGATTTTCAGCTTATTTTACTCTACCGCTGCCTGTATCAGACAGGCAGTGGTAAAAACATTTTGATATTCGTTCAATCTGCTACTTTAACTATGCTGAATTAATAGATCAGCCCCCTCTGTTTGGCGGCAGATCTGTGACCCATATTTATGATTTACTCGCATATGGCCGTAAGTTACTACAACCAGAAGAAGCTTAACCATAATTGTAAAAGCCCTCCTTAGAGGGCTCATGCAGATTATCATTTACCTTTTATAATTGGTGTTTCAAATAAGACATTAATAAAATTTATCTTTTCTTTCAGTTTTATTAAAATATATAGCCCTAGAAAAGAGATAAATAATATTATTATTGGAAAAAGAATAGATTGATTATTCATTTTAATAAAATTTAAAGATAAAAGTAGAAAAGCCAGGTGAGACAAATAATAAACCATAGGATTAACACCAAAATGGTTTAAAAATCCATCCTTTTTATTTAAGAAGCAAGAAAAAATTAAGACAAATAGTGGAATAGAGAGTATAACAAATGGCAAATAAGTAGGATTTGTTTTATCAAGATTTAAATAAAAATTAAAATCAGCCCTGTCTACAAGTTGTACGATGCTTAAAGACTCAGCCCAAAAAACGTAAACCGACCCCTGCAATGGTATAAATATATTTGGGACTGAGGGCTGAATCGCCAATTTTTGTTCTGAGTTTTTTCACCAAGATTCTCAGATAATGGGTGTCTTCTTCATGGCTAATGCCCCATAACTCGGTCATGATCTGTTTTTGCGTCACAATCTTGCCTTGGTGACGAATCAGCAGCGCCAAGAGCTGAAATTCTTTTTTGGTCAAGGTAATTTCCTGACCTGCCAATTGCACCGTATGCTCGGCGAAATCGACCCAAAGCAAGCCATCGTTAAAGACAATATGTTGTTCTAAGTGCTGCGGTTTATTGCGGAACATGACCCGGATACGGGCACACAGTTCCTGAATACTAAAAGGTTTGGTCACATAATCATTGGCACCGGCATCCAGTAACCTGATTTTTTGATTTTCATCCGGCCGCGCAGATAAGACGATCACGGGAATATCTGACCATTGCCGTAATTCTGTCAACACCTCTTGTCCCTCCATATCGGGCAAACCCAGATCAAGAATCAGCAGATCTGCACCACGGCTCGCCAGACTTTCCAGTCCTTTCACCCCATTCTCAGCGACATGAACCGAATAACCTTGCGCCCGTAAGGCAATATCCAGAAATTTTCGAATTTGCGGCTCATCATCGATGATGAGAATAGAAGCATGCTGATTGAATGTGTGTGGCATAAAGAATGATTTTAATCCTGATGAAGTGGTAAGCGTATTCTAATTAAAGTCCCTTGCGCATGAGCTCCCGCTAAAGCTTCTATGCTGCCCATATGCGCCCCGATAATCGCTTTTACAATGGCAAGCCCTAAACCTGTTCCTGTTTTACCACGATCTCCACGTTGCATGGTATAGAACATATCAAAGATTTGTTCGCGTTCTTCTTCAGGAATGCCCATCCCTTGATCCATAATATCAATCTGAAGCGCGTTTTCCTCCTGCCGAATCCGGATTTCCACTGGCACATGATCTGGTGAAAACTTGGCCGCATTTTCCAGCACATTAAAAATCGCCTGTTCAATCAAGGCAGGATGCACATACAGTTGCGGCAAGTCTTCCGGAATCTGAACATCAATACTGACATGAGGTTGGTAGCGTTTCAGTCGCTGGGTCGCTGAACCAATCAGTTCTTCCACCGCAATCCAGTCGCGACTCAAGCTTAATCCCTGGTGACCGAGCCGGGTCATATCCAGCAGGTTTTGAATATAACGGTCCAGTCGTTCCCCTTCGACATGAATGGTGTCCAGTAAACTTTCACGATCTTCTGCGGACATCTGCGCAGCATAGTATTTCAGGCTATCCGCCGAACCGATCATCGCCGCCAAAGGTGAACGTAAATCATGGGAAACCGACGACAATAATGCCGAACGCAATTTTTCAGTTTCGGCGACAATGCGGGAGTTTTCCAACTGCAAAGACAACTGCACCCGCGACGTGGTTTGGGCAATATCATCGATCATCAGTTCAGCCAGCCGCTGCTGCTCAAAACTGATGGTGTCTGTATTTGGACTAAACCGCAGTGCAATCACACCATAACCGCCGACCAGATTCAATGGATTAAACCACCAGTCCGATTGGGTTAAGGTATTGGTAAACCGTCCACAGGGTTTGGCATTTTTCTGGGTCCAGTTTGCTGCAATCTGGTCTTTTTCATTCAATACACTGCTATCGCCTAATTCCTGCTCTCCGATTCTGAGCCAGACCGTCGCTGTTAAACAGCTCTCTAAATGTTGCTTGGCAACATTCATCACTTGCTCAATATCAACACAGCTAGACAGTTTCCGTTCCAATTCCTGCATTTGTAAGGAAACCGAATTGGCTGCACGTAAACTCAGCACCTGGGCACGTAATTGATTGGCTAAACGCCCAACCAGCAAGGCCGAAATAATGAAGATAATGATGGTCATGACCCCACGCTCGGCACTAATTCGTAGCGTAAATCGTGGTTCAATAAATAAATAGTTATATAACAAGAAGCAAATCAGTACACTCAGAATGGCGATGAACATTCTGGCGCGCATCGCCACGATCAGCACGGTGACCACAAAGATTAAAGCCAGCTCGCTATAACCGATAAAATGATCACTTACGGTTGCCGCAATCAAGCCAAGTAAAACAATCAAAATGCTTTCGATCATCTCGCGCGGATTGAAAGCTGGCCCCTGTTCAAACCAGGATGAGCGGACATGATCACCCTGTGACCTGGCCTGATGATTTTGAGTTTTTAATGGTTGAACAAAGGTAATCTCAAAGGGATGCTGCTTTTCTAAAAGCTGATCGGCAATATGGTCAGAAAACAGACGTTGCCAGAGCGACTTGCTTGGACTTTTCCCCAATAAAATATTGGATGCACCATAATCATAGGCTGCCTGCAAAATGGTCGATGCAATATGATTGCTATACAGCAAATAGGTATCGGCCCCCAGTTTCCTGGCTAAATTAAAGGCTTTAGTCACGGCAAAGGCTTGGGTATTGGCGTTTTGGCTCTTTTGGATCGAGATTACGCTCCAGCTTGCATTGCGTCGTTCTGCAATACGATGCGCGCGTCGCACCAAATCTTCAGAAAACGCTGAACCGTCAATCGCCAGCATGACATGATTTTGAATCGGGATAATCTGTCCCTGCGCAACAAACTTTTCCCGATAATCAATCTCAACCTGCCCTGCAACAGTCTGAATCGCCAAATCACGTAATGCGGTTAAATGGGCAGGCTTAAAAAACCCCTGTAATGCATGGGGGGCAACATCGGCTAAATAAATCTTGCCATGGTTCATCCGCTCTAATAGCTCAGGTACCGGCAAATCGACCAGACGAATGTCTTTCAATCGCTTGAATAATGCGTCGGGAACGGTCTCAGCCACCCGAATGCCCGTAATCTGGTACACCACATCATTCAGGCTTTCCAGATGCTGAATGTTTAAAGTGCTATAAACATCAATTCCTGCATCCAGCAATTCATTAACATCTTGCCACCGAAATTCATGCCGACTGTTCGGTACATTGCGATGTGCGAGCTCATCTACCAGCACGATTTCAGGCTTTATTTTAAGGATCTGGTCAAGATCCATCTCTTCCAATAAGCGGCCTTGATATTCTACCGTCTTTCGTGGAATCACATTGAGACCTTGAATCATGCGCTCGGTATCAGATCGACCGTGGGTTTCAACCACGCCCACCACCACCTGTTGCCCTTGTTGCATCAGTTCATGGGCCCGGGTCAGCATGGCATAGGTCTTGCCTACACCTGGCGCAGCCCCCAGGAAAATGGTCAAACGTCCAGACTGTTCACGTTGACTATGCGCCAACCATGCATCTGCTTTGTTATTGCGATCAATCTGCATAAATGTGACTCTATCAACGAGATGTAGATGACAATTGATCTAAGGCCAGATTGAGCTGTAGCACATTGACCCGCGCTTGCCCATAGACACCGAACTGGGCCGACTGAATCTGTTGTTGCACCAAATCCCGCAATTGTTGCTCTGCCAAATGGCGTTGCCCTGCTACGCGTTTCACCTGTAACAAGGCACTTTCAGGTGAAATGTCCGGATCAATCCCGCTGCCTGATGCAGTGATCATCTCATTCGGCACCTGTTGCTCTGAAATATGATGACGATGAGCAAATTGCACGGTTCTTTGCTTAATCTGTTTTTGTAACTCTGGATTGGAAATTGCCAAATTACTGCCTGCCATTGCATCGACATTGTAACTTACCGCACTGGGCCGACCATGAAAATATTGTTCACTGCTAAAAGGTTGTCCAACTAAACGCGAACCTACAATTGTTCCATTTAACTCAATCAAACTGCCATTGGCCTGCGTAGGAAAAATCAGTTGCGCGATAGAAACACTGGCCGTAGTGTACAAAAGTCCAGCCATTAAAAATCCCACCAAAACAAGCCCCATACCCGGACGTAGCATTGATTGAGCTTCGGTTGATAAGGGCAGATTTTCTAATGTATTCATTTTCATCTCCTAAATCCACAATGACACAACAAGGTCAATCAACTTGATTGCAATAAACGGAAAGATCACGCCGCCTACACCATAAATCAGCATATTACGGCGCAACAGTTGCAAGGCACTGGCAGGTTTAAACTGTACCCCTCTTAATGCCAAAGGGATCAACATCGGAATAATCAAGGCATTAAAAATCAAGGCTGAAATCACCGCACTGCTCGGACTGCCAAGTTGCAGAATATTCAGCACCGCAAGTTGTGGAATGGCTACCGCAAACAAGGCAGGCAGGATCACAAAGTACTTGGAAACATCATTGGCCAAAGAAAAGGTGGTTAAGGCACCCCGGGTAATCAATTGCTGCTTGCCAATTTCCACCACATCAAGCAGTTTGGTCGGATCGGAATCCAGATCCACCATATTGCCCGCCTCTTTCGCGGCCTGCGTGCCCGAGTTCATGGCAAGACCAATATCCGCCTGCGCCAAGGCAGGTGCGTCATTGGTCCCATCACCCACCATGGCCACCAGTTTACCCGCTGCCTGTTGTTTACGGATACATGCCAGTTTATCTTCAGGTTTGGCCTCTGCAATGTAGTCATCCACACCCGCTTCTGCTGCAATCGCCGCGGCAGTCAACGGATTATCACCTGTCACCATGATGGTTTTGATGCCCATCTCACGTAACAGTGTGAAGCGTTGTTTAATCCCTGATTTAATCACATCCGAGAGCTCAATCACGCCCAGAATGCTATGATTTGAAGCCACCACAAGCGGTGTCGCCCCTTTAGAAGCCACTTGTTCGACCCGGGTTTTAAGCTCGACATTGTCTTTGATCTGTTGATGGGTAAAGTTCAGAATGGCGTCGACAGCACCTTTTCGAATCTTTTGCCCATTGACCAAGTCCACCCCAGATAACCGTGTCGAGGCACTAAACTGGATAAATTCTGCATCTTTTGGCTCTTGGATGCTTTCACCCAGTTCTTTCCCTAGACTGATGACCGATTTGCCTTCAGGGGTGGGATCTGCAAAAGAGGTCAGCATGGCTGCTTGACGTAGCTCGGTGGCTGTCACGCCCGCCAATGGATAAAAGGCGGTAGCCTGACGGTCTCCATAGGTGATCGTTCCCGTTTTATCCAGCAACAGCACATCAATATCACCCGCAACTTCAACGGCTTTACCTGATTTGGCCAAGACATTGGCTTTTAAAGCGCGGTTCATTCCTGCGATACCAATTGCAGGCAATAAGCCCCCAATCGTGGTTGGAATCAGACATACCAGTAGTGCTATCAGCAATACCATGCTGATTTTAATCCCGACCATAGACCCAATAAAAGGTAAGGTGATGACCACTACAATAAAGGTGATGGTCATGATATTGAGCAAGATACTCAGTGCAATCTCATTCGGTGTTTTCTGGCGATTAGCCCCTTCAACCAAGGCAATCATACGATCCAGAAAGCTATGACCAGCTTCATTGCTGACACGAATAATAATCTCATCGGACAGAACCTTGGTGCCGCCAATTACCCCTGAACGATCGGTATGGGCTTCACGCAATACCGGTGCAGACTCACCGGTAACAGCCGATTCATTGATGGTGGCAAAACCCTGAATAATCTCACCATCCGCAGGAACAATTTCACCGGCTTTCACGATAACGAGATCATCTTTTTTGAGCAGATTGGCTGAAATCGTATTCGGTATCGCATTTAAGTCGAGGATACGATTTGCAGTTAAATTTTCACGCGCCTGCCGTAAAGATGCAGCTTGTCCACGCCCTTTGGCTTCTGCAACCGCTTCTGCATAATTGGCAAATAACACCGTGACCAGTAAAATCAGACTGAGGATCAAGCCAAAACCAAGGCCGGCATGACCCAACAAAGTCGCAACAATCGTTAGAATTGTTCCTACCCAGACACAGGCCATTACCGGGTTTTTAAAAGCATATTGTGGCAACAACTTATGAAAGGTCTGTTGAATAATGTCTTTATTCAAAATATCCATCTGTTGTGTCGCATGAGAATGTTTCATTGTGCTTGCTCCACGCTTAAACTTTTAGAGATAAATAATCTGCAATTGGCCCGATCACCAACACAGGCATGAATTGCAATACGGTCAAAATCAGCACGATCCCGATTAAAGTTAAAGCGAAGGTTGGGGATTCGATCTGTAAAGAACCTTTACTTTCAGCAGCTTGCGTTTTAGTTGCCAAACTGACTGCTATCAGTACAGGAATAATCAGTACGCTATAACGACCTGCCAATAACGCCACACTGGCACTCAGATTCCACCACAGCGTGTTATCGCCCAGGCCTTCAAAACCTGAGCCGTTATTGGCATAGGCCGAGACATATTCATAGAACACTTGGCTAATGCCATGGAAAGCGGGATTTGAATGACCTGTAAGGGATGGAAAGGCAATCGCGATTGCGGTCAAGCCCAGGATCACCACAGGTTGTAATAGAATTACCAATGCTAAAAGTTTGATTTCCGTGACTTCAATCTTGCGACCAAATAATTCAGGGGTACGCCCTGTCATCAAGCCTGCGATAAATACTGCAAGGAACAGATAAATAAAGAACTGTAATAGACCACAGCCGATCCCGCCCCAAATGGCATTGATCAGCATATTGCACAGTTCTACCAGTCCGGTCAGTGGTGAAGCCGAGTCATGCATCATATTGACTGAGCCATTATTCACTTGGGTGGTCAAACTTCCCCACAATGCCGATGCTTTGGCCCCGAAACGGACTTCCTTGCCTTCCATTAAGGCAGTATCTGGAATTAAGGAAGATTTTTCAGTCCACAGCGTCAACAAGGTTGAGGCCAGCGACATCAGTAACATGCTGCCAAAAATCATCCACATTAATTTCTTACGCTGGATAAAGCGTCCAAGCATGAACACCACGGACAATGGAATCAGTAAAATCGCAATCATCTCGATCACATTGGACAACGGCGTTGGATTTTCTAATGGCACACTGCTGTTCGGTCCATACCAGCCTCCACCGTTGCTGCCTAATTGTTTAATTGCCACCATCGGAGCAACGGGTCCCAGTGGAAGATGCTGGGTTTTAAGGTCTGCCGTTTGTTCCAGAACCTGTGCGGTTGGACCAGCAGATAAAGTTGCTGGAACGCCCTGAAATGTCAGCAACAAAGAAAAAATCAAGCCGAGTGGAATAAAGAACCGAAACAATGGGCGGATGAGATCCATCCAGTAATTTCCTAGATTGATCGTCTGCCAGTCTTTTTTATTTGCTCCGTCCTTAAGCCCCGATTGCAGAAACAAAGCCCTCAACATGGCGACCAGTAAGGCCAGTCCCATAATGGGCGACAAATACTGCAATCCCACAATCACGGTCATTTGCGATAGGTAAGACAGTTGCGCCTGCCCTGAATAATGTTGCTGGTTAGTATTGGTCAGGAATGAAATGCTGGTATGTAAAGCCAGATCCCAATTCATATTCGGAATATGGTCCGGATTTAGCGGTAACCATGCTTGAGTCATCAAGATGGCGAGACTGGCTCCTAGCAGTAAAGCATTGCTGAGCATAAAAGCACCCAGATATTGCCGCCAGTTCATGCCGTTACGCTTGACACCGAGCACAGCATAAATCGGCTGTTCAATCCAGTTAAACAGCGCATCACTTTTCATTGGCTTGGCCTGCATCACATCGGCAAGATAAGTCCCGAGCGGATAAGCCAGCAGTAATGAAAGGACAAATACAGAGATAAATTCCCACATAGCAGATGCCATTTAATAATAGGTCAGCTTTAGTATGGAAATTGAAGGCGTAAATTCTCTATATTGAAAAAAGCCGAACTCGTAAATTTTGCGTAAATAAAAACCTATCCTGATTGATGAAAGAAGATCATCCTCTTTGTCTTTATTCTGCTATGAGCTCAAGGCAGGTATTGCTATATACTTGTCATACAACAGCGTGAACTCATCCTACCGATAGTGTTCTCATCCTATTGATAATGCCCATCATAGTGATTAAATTGCTTTACTGAACAATCAGATGCCCACATATAAAAGAATATATTTCATGGAAATCAAACAAATAAAGTATTTTTTAATGGTAGTTGAGGCAGGTAGCATCGGTAAAGCTGCGCAAAAACTCGATGTCGGTGCTTCGGCCATCAGCCAGCAAATTAGTAAGCTCGAACAAGAGTTAAGCATACGCTTATTACAGCGGAATGCTTTTGGCGTCACCCCAACCCCTGCAGGTCTTGCCTTTTTAAAACATTCCCAGCTGATCTTGCGTCAGGTGAACTTCGCTGTAGATGCTGCACATTCGGCACGGCTTTCGGGGCATGTCAGCTTGGGGTTTCCACCGACCATTACCGCCTTGATTGGCATCCCGTTAATGAAACTGATGTCTGAACGTTATCCGGACATTCGCCTTGAAATTGTAGAGACCCTGTCGGGTAACCTGATTCAGTCAATTAATTCGCGTCAGCTTGATATCGCCATTATTTTTACCAATGAAATTGATAAGCAGTGGTCGATCCAGCCTTTGGTACGCGAGCAGATGTATTTGATGGCACGCAAGGAAGTGCTGGAAAAATACGGGCTTGGCGAATGTATTAAAAGCGGAATGATTCAGTCGCAGCAAATTGGTGATATTCCGCTGGTATTGCCACGTCAGCGCCATAGTTTAAGAAAGCTGCTTGAGCACAAGATTGGTCAACTCAATGTCGTCTATGAAATTGATGGCCTGCACCTGCTGATGGATAGCCTGATTCATCTGGACCTTGCCAGTGTGCGCCCAGGAAGTGCCTGCCTGCAGGAGTATCAGCACAAGATTCAATTACTTAAACTGGTTGATCCTGAAGTTGAGCGGATCAATTATCTGGTCAGCCTTGCCGAAGAAGAACTGTCACCTGCGGCCCTCGCCGCAAAATCTGCAATTAAAGCCTGTGTCAAGGAACTGATTCAAAATCAAATCTGGCCATGCTCCGAAATAATTTTATAACTGGTCATTAATTTTATTAAAGACCTCATTAATTTTGTCCTCTCACTCCTGCCTGCTTTTTAAGATTACATTTTGTTCCGGATGATCAGTGAATTTCGGTTTATCGGAATATAGATGTGTAGTTTGAACTGGAAACAAGGCATCACATTTTCTCGTCAGGATATCTCCAGATCTCGGCTCACCCCTTCGCCTGTCAAGGGTTTGGAGCAGAACCCTGTATATCCAGCTCATGAAAATTGTGAACGTTTCCATTTTGTCAGGCCAAGGAGGTCTTTATGGATGTTGCAAATCAGCGCAGTGCTACCTTTAAAAAAATATTAAATGTAACCAGTGGCAATTTTTTAGAACAATACGATTTTTTTCTTTTTGGCTTTTATGCCACCTATATCGCAGCAAAGTTTTTCCATTCTGATAATGAATATGTCTCTTTAATGATGACATTTACCGTATTTGCTGCGGGTTTTCTGATGCGTCCTCTCGGCGCTATTTTCTTGGGTGCCTATGTCGATCGGGTGGGACGTCGTAAAGGACTGATTGTGACCTTAAGCCTGATGGCCATCGGCACCATTCTGATTACCTTTGTACCGGGTTATGAAACCATTGGTATTCTTGCACCGATTCTGGTGGTGATTGGACGTCTGTTACAAGGCTTCTCGGCCGGTGTGGAATCGGGTGGTGTTTCAATTTATCTGGCTGAAATCGCAACTGATAAAAACCGTGGCTTTATTACCAGCTGGCAGTCTGGCAGCCAGCAAATTGCGGTTGTATTTGCAGCCTTACTGGGTTACTGGCTCAACACCATCCTAACCACCGCTCAAGTGGGTGAATGGGGCTGGCGTATTCCATTCTTAATTGGCTGTTTGATTATTCCTCTAATCTTCTTGTTCCGCCGTACTTTAGAAGAAACGGAAGACTTTAAAGCGCAAAAAACGCATCCCTCTTCAAAAGAAATTTTCAGCACACTGGTCAACAACTGGCGCATTGTCCTTGCCGGCATGATGATGAGTGCCATGACCACAACCACATTCTATTTTATTACGGTTTATACCACCGTCTATGCAAAACGCACTTTAGAAATGTCGGTAACCGACAGCCTGTTAGCCACCGTGTTTGTGGGTTTGTCGAATTTCTTCTGGTTACCAATGGGTGGCTTGCTTTCAGACAAAATTGGTCGCCGTCCTGTGTTAGTTGGTATTACCACCCTTGCGATCTTTACCAGCTATCCGGTTTTAAGCTGGTTAGTCAGTGACATCAGTTTCTCCAACCTGCTGATTACCCTTGCTTACTTCTCGTTCTTCTTTGGTATGTACAACGGTACCATGGTCGCAACCCTTGCAGAAGTGATGCCAAAACGTGTCCGTACCGTTGGCTTCTCTTTGGCGTTCAGCCTTGCCGCTGCGATTTTTGGTGGCATGACCCCTATGGCCTGTACCTTCCTTGTTGAAAATACCGGTAATGCCAGTACCCCGGCATTCTGGCTCATGCTTGCTGCGGTATGTAGCCTCATCTCAAGCTTGTATTTATGCCGAGGTTCTCAACAGAACAATACTGACGCGCTTGCTGAGCCTGCCAAGGTGAGCGCTTAAAACAACAACGACTTCACCTGAGATTTTAATGAACAGTACGGCGGATCTGAAGTCTCCGTACTGTGACTGTGCTCTCCTATCATTAAAGTGAGATCCTATGAAAACGTCCCCGATCTTTATGACCATTTGCCTAGCGGGTGCAGGCTTAGGCTCAACGCTTGCTTACGCAGATATCCTCGAAGTGATTAGTTCAGGCGGTTTTTATTCATCTATGGAAAAACTTATTCCAATCTTTGAACAACAAACTGGTCACACCGTACATCTCTCATCCGGCTCATCCATGGGTGCATCACCAACGGCTATTCCCAATCGACTTGATCGTGGTGAGCGTTTTGATGTAGTGGTGTTGGCAGCGCCAGAGCTGAGCAAGCTGGCAGAAAAAGGCTATGTCGACCCAGATTCACAAAGCGCTTTGGTCAATTCAAGCATTGGCATGGCTGTTCCTAAAGGTGCGCCAAAACCGGATATTAGCTCTGCGGCAAAATTTGAGAAAGTTTTACTCAATGCCAAGCACATCGGCTATTCCGCAAGTGCCAGCGGTACGCATCTTGAAAAAGATGTTTTCCCAAGCTTTCCGCCGGTCGAATACAAAGTGATTGCTGGTAAGGCAGAAAAAGTGGTTGGCGACCGCGTTGCCAAACGTATTGCCGAAGGCCAGTTTGATATTGGTTTCCAGCAAATCAGTGAAATCAAACCGTTTACTGGCCAATATGGTCAAGTTGAGTTAGTTGGTCCAATCCCTGCACCGTACCAAAAAGTGACTGTGTTTGCGGCGGGCATTGGTAAAAACTCGGAACATGCAAAAGTCGCCAAACAGCTTATTCAATTTGTAAAATCGTCTCAAGCCACACAAATTATTGAACAACAGGGTCTTGAGCAGGTTAAACAATAAAAGCCCTAAAAGGCAGCATTTTGAGCTGATGTTGCCTTTACTCTTGGAACGTTTTACGCAGCGTAATAGAACAAAATGTAGAGCAACAAAGCAGTGTAGAATTCATCCATAAAGGACAATGTAGTATTTGCCGTGGAACTCAAACAACTCAAGTATTTTATTGCAGTGATCGAGACAGGAAGCTTGGGCAAAGCTGCCAAAAATCTCGATATTGGAACGTCTGCATTAAGTCAGCAAATCTCAAAATTAGAAAGCGAGCTTTCGATTCGCCTGTTACAACGTACCGCTTTGGGTACAGTTCCCACCCCTGCGGGCTTAGCTTTTTTTCAACAGGTTCAACTGGCGCTTAGACACCTAGACCATGCTGTAGATTCAGCTCATTCTTCCCGTTTAAGCGGTCATGTCACCGTCGGTTTTTCGCCAAGTGTCGCGGCGGTGATGGGCACCCACTTTTTAAAACTGATGCGAAACCGTTACCCCGACATTAAAGTCCGTTTAATCGAGGGCTTATCAGGTGACTTAAAAGCTTTAGTTAATGCCAGACAGCTCGATGTTGCCATCATCTTTAGTGATGATGTCGACCCACAGTGGGCTATACAGCCTTTAGTCAAAGAACAGATGTTTGTAATCTCTCCGAAAGAAGTGCTGAGCCAGTACCAACTTGAAAGCTGTATAAGCACTCAAACGATTACTCATTCACAGCTTAAACAACTTCCCCTGATTTTACCGAGCCAACGACATGGACTGCGCTTGTTACTGGAACAGAAAATTCATCAACTTAGAGTGGCCTATGAAATTGATGGGTTGCATTTGTTAATGCAAAGCATTAGCCAACTGAAAATGGCAACCATTCAACCTGCGGGTGCCTCATTAAACTCACGGCAAGACCTATGTTTACTACGTATTATAGAACCTGCCATTGAACGCATTAACTATTTGATTAGTCTTTCTGAAGAAGAGCTCTCACCTGCCACCTTAGCTACCAAAGTGGTAATTCGTGCCTGTGTGACCAATATGATGAATGAAAAAGGCTGGCCTGGTGCGGAACTCATAAACACTTAAGCTGTTAGTGTTTATTTTTATTAAATACCCATTCAAGCCTAGCCTCTCACTGCATATTCCCTTTTAAAGCTACATTAGCCCGAGCTGAGAAAGGGAGACATCCATGCATGATGTAATTGTGATTGGTGGTGGGAATGCCGCACTGTGTGCCGCGCTCACAGCAAAAGAAAGTGGTGCTTCTGTGCTGGTCATAGAAGCAGCACCCAAAGAGTGGCGTGGTGGTAACTCACAACACACGCGTAACCTCCGTTGCATGCATGATGCCCCTCAAGATGTATTGGTCGAAGCCTATCCCGAAGAGGAATATTGGCAAGACCTACTTAAAGTGACTGCGGGCAAAACCAATGAGCACTTAGCTCGTCTGGTGATTCGTAGCACGGCGACCTGTCGAGACTGGATGCGTAAACATGGTGTGAATTTTCAGCCACCACTATCGGGGGCTTTGCATGTTGCACGTACCAATGCCTTTTTTATGGGTGGCGGTAAAGCCCTCATTAATGCGTATTACCGTAGTGCCCAAGAACTTGGTATTGAGATTTTATACAACACAAAAATTAAAGATCTAAAGTTAAACCAAGGACATTTTGAAGCTGCCATTGCCGAAGATGGCCGTGTGTTTAAAGCGAAAAGCTGTGTATTGGCCGCAGGTGGTTTTGAGTCAAATCTGGAATGGTTAAGAGAAGCATGGGGACAAAATGAAAACGGCGAATGGCCTGCCGATAATTTCATTATTCGTGGAACCCGCTTTAATCAGGGCAACTTGCTCAAATTTATGATCGATCAAGGCGCCGATATTATTGGTGACCCATCACAATCACATTGCGTCGCTGTAGATGCACGCGCCCCCTTATATGACGGCGGTATCTGTACCCGTATTGACTGCGTTTCCTTGGGAATTGTGGTCAATAACAAAGCCGAACGTTTTTACGATGAAGGCGAAGACTTCTGGCCAAAACGTTATGCGATTTGGGGCCGTCTTGTTGCCAAACAGCCACAGCAAATTGCCTATTCGATTATTGATTCAAAAGCGATTGGTCGCTTTATGCCACCTGTATTTGCTGGTGTAAAAGCAAATAGCATTCAAGAGTTAGCCGAAAAAATCGGGCTGGATGCAAAAACCTTATGCCATACCGTAGAAGAATTTAATCAGGCCTGTGTGCAAGGCAGCTTTAACCATACCGTTTTAGATGACTGCACTACCCAAAATATTGTTCCCAACAAAACCCATTGGGCCGTTCCTCTCGATCAGCCACCTTTCTATGCCTATGCGCTTAAACCCGGCATTACCTTTACCTATTTAGGTTTAAAAGTCGAAGACGATGCTGCGGTGCGTTTTAACAATAAAGCCAGCCGCAACCTGTTTGTCGCAGGTGAAATGATGGCAGGTAATGTACTCGGTCAGGGTTATACCGCAGGCGTTGGCATGTCGATCGGCACAATCTTTGGACGCATTGCCGGAAAAAATGCAGCCCACTATGCACTTTCACAAGGAGTTGAACATGAATGCTAGTACCAAAGCCCTGATTCCAGTGGTTCAGCTCTCTGACCATGAGCAAGAAGTTCAAAGAGCCCTACAGATTTGCAATGCTTGTCGTTACTGCGAGTCATTTTGTGCTGTTTTTGCGGCTATGACCAAGCGCCTTGAGTTTAATCAAGCCGATATTCATTACATGGCAAACTTATGCCATAACTGTGGTGCATGTTTACATGCTTGCCAATATGCCCCGCCGCACGAGTTTGGTGTCAATATTCCAAAAGCGATGGCACAAGTCCGTTTGCAAACTTACCAAGAGTTTGCGACCCCTCAGCCTTTAGGCCGACTTTATAAGTCTGTAGGTATTGCTTTTGTTTCAGTGTTATCACTCATTTTCTTTTTATGCATGTTCGCTGTGGTGTGGTACAAAGGCACCGACCTGTTTGCAGGCTATCAAGGTCATTTCTATGCGATTTTCCCACATCACTTTTTAGCGCTGCTGTTTGGAACAACCTTTACAGTTGCAATTATTTTGCTCGGCATTGGAATTAGCAAATTCTGGCGGCAGACGTCTAAAGTCATTCACGGCAAAGTTGAGAAACCAGACCTTATTCAAGCCTCTCAAAATGTATTAACACTTAAATATTTAGATGGTGGTCATGGCAAAGGCTGTAATGAGCAAGATGATCGTTATACACACATCCGCCGTGTGTTCCATCACCTGACCTTTTATGGCTTTATGCTTTGCTTTGCAGCCACAGGTGTAGCGACTTTATATCATTATTTTCTTGACCTACACGCACCTTATCCTATCTTTAGCTTGCCTGTGATTTTAGGTACGTTGGGGGGGCTTGGCTTAGTGATTGGACCATCTGGCTTGCTCTATTTAAATCTTAAACGTCATCCATTGCATGGTGACCGTGAGCAAAAACCTGTAGATCGGGGCTTTATTTTCCTTTTAATTTTAGTCAGTGCTTCAGGCCTAGCCCTCATGGCACTTCGCAATACCCCTTATATGGCAGTTTTACTGATGTTCCATTTAGCTACGGTCATGACTTTCTTTATTACCATGCCATTTGGAAAGTTCGCACATGGTTTTTACCGCAGTGCGTCTTTACTCAAGTTTGCGATTGAAAATAGGCTAACAAAACAATAAATCTGTATATGAATATAAGGCATTCATAACTTCTGTCTTATATTCAGCCATTCAGCGCCAGAATGGAAAGACTGTAAAATTGATTAGCCAGTGCTTAAATTAGCTCAAGTAAAGGCTAACTGGCAGATAGGCCTATCACTTATAAATTTCGTTTATTTTGAAATTAATACCGCCTTCAATATAATCTTTTAAGTATTTACCCAGCAAACGATGATCCTTGACCTTAGTCGGCCAGAAATGCTCCAGACCAATATCACTGATTACATTTAGAATGATATTAAATGTAAAAAGGACTTTAAGTGAAACTGCATCGGGTTCGGCATCAGGTAAAGCCCGCTGTAATAACTGCACTGCTTTATTCGAAATCGGGACAAGCGTGTTGGCAACGATCCGTCGCCCTTCATCTCCTGCACTGATCGTTTTTGAAAAAAACTTGATGTAATGTATTCCATTCTCCTGTAAAAGAATTTTGACCATGGGTTTCATCAAAGCATCGACAACATCAGCAACTTGTACGTGATCTGGATGAATGCTATTTAACAAGGCCAAACTTTCTGTCACATAAGGTTGCATGACATGATCCAATGCAGCTTCGACCAGCCCCCATTTCGATTTAAAGTGATAATAAAGCGCTGATTTGTTTGCAACACCTGCTGTTTCATTAATCTTCTGCACCGATAGGGTTTCAATATTATTCTGTGAAAAAAGAACTATCGCTGCTTCTATCAGTTTTTCTTTAGTTTGCTTACTCATTCAATTCTTCACGCAACCATCCAAACCTATCCGGAGAAATATCGGGCCAGTCCAAAAAATAAACCAATCTATTCCAGATTGGTTTATTGTTCCATGCTGGCTTATTCCCTAAGAACAGCCTTTAGTTTCAAAAGCTTCCCTGGAAGTATAGTTTATATCGGGTAGATAATCACCCATCACCGCCTTTTCCTCTCCCCACGCTTTTACATTCTGTACAGCCTGTTTAAATTCTGGATTCGGTAACAGATTACGCATGATGAAAATACCAAAATCAGCATGTCCAAACGCCTTACCGTCTTCTGCCATATAGCCTGAACCACGTGGGCTTAATTCAAGGAAATATACCCCGCATTCTTCTCGCGCATTGGCTGGACGGTCTTCTGCCAATGAAGCAACAATGGTATAGAAACCATCTTTATCAACTTTCTGGATGTTCTCATCATATAAACAATAATTAGTTGCCGTACTGATGATTTCATTGGTACAGATCGACCAATACCGCACATCAGTTTTTTGCACAAATTGATCATTATTAAAGGTTTTTTCTGTATTCGGAACTTTACCCCGAAGCTCAATCACTTTACCTAGACGTCGGCTAGTGGTTGCAAAAACATATTCATTATCAGGCGTGGCCCAATAGTTCAGCTTAGGCGTTACGCTTAGCCCTTCACATTTATCCAACGGCTGTTTGGTGACCGGATCAAATTTATAGGTACATTTAAAATTATCCAGTCCACTAAATGCCTTATACCATTTTGGTTCTAGCTGAGCGGGAAAACCGGTATATCTATTTTGGTTAAAAGCAGCCAGAGTGGCGGCCAATGGCAGGCTTGTTGTACGGTCTATCGGACCTTTTTTCACCTGTAAAATATTGCAAACCTCTTGCCCGTGTTTAACTTCACCACTTGCAAGCTGTACTTTAAACCGGGGAAAACTGACATTACCTTTTTCATTCATATTTTTATTAGGTACATAGACCCGATATAGAATTGCAACCTTATTGTCAGCAGTTTTAGGTGCATACAGGGTATTTGTAGCAGGCTTTTCTGGTAAGTCTGCCAATTGTAATTGTGTTGAATAAGCACGTTCTTTACCTAAACGATTATTTCCCACAACAAAAGGATTTGTGGATCCTGGGTTTGGTACAATCGCTCGATCCAGCAATGAATTAACACGTTCACCTTGCGCGCTATAACTCACCAAAGAAAAATGACGTGAATATGGGTAATCTCCATCAATCATCACTTTAGCGCCTTCTGGAACGGTGAACTCTGATGACCAATAGCTTACATTTGAGTCAGGAAAAGCAAAGTTCAACGGGTCTTCCCCTGTATGGGTTTTACTGGTCACCGAATTTTGCCACATACAATCTGTTAATACTGAATCCGTATCAGATGGGGTGCTTACCCGATTAGTATTATCACTCTCGTTACACGCGCTCAGACTTACTAAACCGAGAATAGCCAGTAATACGCCAACGTTTATTTTTTTTGATCTTTGCATCAGACATCATCCTTTTAAGCCTAATTATCAAACACTTTTTCCATCATTGTTGTTATAGATCTTGCACAATCCCGACAAGAACTAATCTATGTAGATTAAATAATAATCCACATAGATTAAATTGCAAGCATCTTTTTAAAATTCATGATTCACTTCATGTCAGCTTTTACTTGCTGCAGCACAATATCGATAGGATTTGAATCGTTCTAAATTGGGAAAGCATAAAAGGCATATAATAAGAAAGAGAATCAAAAACTCTTTTATCTTTAGACCTACTTGGTTTTTGGCCAGAATATTTAAAGCTGAGTATTTATAAGCATGGCTAATCGCTGGAGCGCTCAACCTATTCTGATCGATAGCGTAAACAGACCCGCCCTTTCCCTTTTGCTGCTTATTTCTTCACTCATTACCGCAATCCTTTTTGTGAATCTGCATTGATTTGTTAAGATGTCTGACATGCAAATTTGCCAAGGGCTGGCAGATGAATGCCCCCTGATTTGACATAAAAGCTATACTTTTTATCTAACTGCGTCAGATTTGCACCGATATTCGTTGAAGAGCTTAATTCGCTCTTCTGACCGTAAATATTAAATTTCAAGGATTTAGCACGAATGAACAGCGCTGAAATCATGGCTGACTTATCTTCCCACACTCCTATGATGCAGCAGTACCTCAAAGTCAAAATGGACTACCAGCATGCTTTGCTGTTCTATCGTATGGGTGATTTTTACGAGCTTTTCTTTGAAGATGCCCATTTAGCAGCCAAGCTGCTAGGCATTACCTTAACTCATCGTGGTAAGGCCAGCGGTCAACCGATTCCGATGGCGGGGGTTCCCTATCATTCAGCAGAAGGCTATCTGGCACGTCTGGTCAAAGCGGGTCGTACCGTTGCGATCTGTGAACAGGTAGGTGAAGTTACTGGAAAAGGCCCGGTTGAGCGCAAGGTTGTCCGTATTTTGACGCCTGGAACCTTAACCGATGATGCCCTGCTCAGCAGTTATCAGTCATCCAATCTGGTTGCGCTATGTATCCAGCAAAACCAGATCGGTTTTGCCTTGCTTGACTTAAGTGCAGGTATTTTTAAAGTCCAGCAACAAGATTACAAGCCGGAACAATTGGCAATTGAACTGGCACGCTTGATGCCAAGCGAAATCCTGATTGATGAAGACCTGATTGATCAAAACATTATTGAGCAAATCAAGAAAAATCTGGACTGCCCGATTACCAAGCGTCCAAATGTCGACTTCAATTTAAATAATGCCCAAAAGACATTGTGTGACCAGTTTTCGGTATCAACCTTGTCTGGTTTTGGCCTCGATCCGTTACCGCTGGCCAGAGCTGCTGCGGCAGCGCTGATTCACTACGCAAAAGAAACCCAGAAAACGGCGTTACCCCATATCCGCTCCATCCAGATTGAGCAAAGTACTGACTTTATCGCACTTGATCCGATTACCCGTCGCAATCTGGAGATCATTGAACCTTTATTTGAACATGGCACTTCGCTGTTCCAGCTGATCAATGATTGCCAAACCGCAATGGGTGGACGTTTGCTGAGCCGAACCCTGATGCAGCCTATCCGAGATACCGCGATTCTCGATGCCCGTCTTGATGCAACAGAACAGCTATTAAAAGGCTTTCATGAAGCACCAGTACGTCTGGTTCTCAAAGAAATTGGTGATATTGAACGGGTGCTCAGTCGTGTTGCCCTAGGCAGTGCCCGTCCCCGTGATCTGGTTCAACTGCGTCACGCCTGTGCACAGATTCCGTTCTTGCGTCATGCCTTGGCGCCTGTATTAAAAACCCAGCAATCTAAACTACTAACACAGCTTGACCAAGAGCTGGGTGATTTTAAGAGTCTACATCAGCACTTGATGGCTGCGATTGTTGAAAATCCACCGGTGTTGTTACGTGATGGTAATGTCATTGCAGAAGGCTACGATGAAGAGCTGGATGAATTGCGCAAGATTCGTGATCATGCCGGTCAGTTCCTGATTGATCTGGAAATCAAAGAACGGGAACGTACAGGTATTAATACCCTGAAAATCGGTTATAACCGGGTCAGCGGCTATTATATCGAATTGACACGTGCTCAGGCAGAACAGGCGCCTGCCGATTATATTCGTCGTCAAACGCTTAAAAATGCCGAACGTTATATCACACCAGAGCTAAAAGGCTTTGAAGACAAGGTCCTTTCAAGTGAGTCTCGTGCCCTTGCCCGCGAAAAGCTTTTGTTTGAGTCACTACTGGATGAACTGCGTCAGAACATTGCCCATCTGCAAATGATGAGTGCCGCGATTGCACATATCGATGTCTTGGCAAACTTTGCCCATCAGGCCAGATTAAATGGTTGGGCAAGACCCGAATTTACCGCTGAAACCTGTATCAAGATTCAGGCGGGTCGCCATCCGGTGGTCGAAGCATTAAATAAAGCCCCGTTCACGCCTAATGACACCTTTCTTGATCCACAGCATCGTATGGCCATCATTACCGGGCCGAACATGGGTGGTAAATCGACCTTTATGCGCCAGACTGCCCTGATTAGCCTGCTTGCCTACTGTGGTAGCTTTGTACCGGCTAAATCTGCCAAGCTGGGTTCGATTGACCGTATCTTTACCCGTATCGGCTCAGCCGATGATTTATCTACAGGTAAATCGACCTTTATGGTTGAAATGACTGAAACTTCACAGATTCTGCATCATGCCACCAGCCAGTCCCTGGTGCTGATGGATGAAGTCGGTCGTGGTACCAGTACTTATGATGGTCTGTCTCTGGCTTGGGCCTGTGTGCTTGACCTGACCAAACGGGTGAAATGTTTATGTCTGTTTGCGACCCATTATTTTGAACTGACTGAACTGGGCAGTGAAACGGGAATTGACAACTATCACGTCACCGCGCAGGAACTCAATGGCAACCTGATTTTGCTGCATAAAGTGCAACAAGGCCCAGCCAGCCAAAGTCATGGTTTACAGGTTGCCAAACTGGCCGGTATTCCTGCAGGCGTGATCAAGGAAGCGCAAAAACGCCTGAAGATACTGGAAAAACAGCAACATCAGCATCTGCAAAGTAGCGTGCAAAACGACTTGTTCAGTGCGGTTGAACATGAAATTGAAAGTCAGGTGGTTGAGAAAATCATTGAGGTAGAAGTAAAATCGCCAGCTCTGGAGTTGTTACAGAATATTGATATCGATGACCTCACGCCACGTCAGGCACTCGAACAGCTCTATCAACTGAAGGCTTTATCCAAGACAAGTCAGGCACTTGAAAACTGATTCGCCACCAATAAGCCCTGTCTGATGCGATAGGGCTTTTTTACATAGTCTTGCGCAATCTCACATTTTCTCACCCTCCCTTATTAAACTTCATGCTATTGCTATAGTCAGAAAATGATTCTGTGGAGGAAACACCATGTCTCGTGGCGATAAATCTGCCTATACGGCAAAACAGAAACGTCAGGCTAAACACATCGAGGAAAGCGAACTGGAACAGGGACGCACTCAGGAAGAAGCTGAACGTATAGCCTGGTCAACAGTAAACAAGCAAGATGGTGGTGGTCTCAAGAAAAAGCATAAATAAGCAGATTGCGGCTGTAGTTGAGAGTTATTATCAACAAAAGTCATATAAATAAGTCCATTTCATTGATACGAATAATAAATATCAATAAAAGGAATTGTTTCTATCGGTATTTTTTGCCTAAAATACGCTATGCAAAATGAAAACCATATTTTTTAGGTAGCTGCCGCCATGACCTTTGTTGTCACTGAAAATTGTATTAAATGTAAATATCAAGATTGTGTTGAAGTTTGTCCAGTCGACTGCTTTTATGAAGGTCCAAACTTCCTTGTGATCAATCCAGATGAGTGTATTGACTGTGCATTATGTGAACCGGAATGTCCGGCAAATGCAATTTTCTCTGAAGATGAATTACCGGAAGGTCAGGAAGTCTTTATCGAGCTGAATGCTGAATTGTCAGAAAAATGGGCAGGCAACAACATTACTCAGATTGGTGAACAGCCTGCTGATCGTGAAGAGTGGAACGGTAAGCCGGACAAGCTGCAATATCTGGAAAGATAATTTAAAAGACCAGTTTTTACTGGTCTTTTTTATACCTGAAACACACATTTCTTTGCAATTACATCATTATTCATGCGCTATTTTGCATTAAAATACTACCTCAAACGATTATGAACTGCACTTTTTTATGATTCGAAATAAATTACAGGGTCTATTATCATTATTTATCATCCCTGTGATGATGGTGGGTTGCACCAGTTCAACCACCAAACAAAACCAGAACCAAGGCAAAAGAATTTATATTCCACAAGAGCAGGTTATCGTAACTCGTCCTGTTCCCAATAAAGTCGAACCTGCCTCCTATCGCCAATGGCTTGGTCAGGGCGACAATTATGCCCGTGTGCGTGAATATGAACAGTTTCTGGCGCGTAATAACGTTGCCCATATTATTCCGAGTTTTGAACTGCTAAGAACTGCTCGGGACTGGCAAAAATGCGGTCGCTCAGAATACATGGTTCCTAACCGCGAATTATGGAAGAACTCTTTGCCGACCTTGCGTGTTTTTAAATACCTGATTGCGGCAAAAGTCCTGACTGATTTCGAGGTAACCTCGGTGTACCGCGATTTACCATTAAACCAATGTGCTGGCGGCGCCGGCTCATCAAAACATCTGTTTAACTCGGCTATTGATTTCCGCATTGGGCCTCAATATCCGCACCCACAAGATTACACCTATATTGAACAGACCAAGTTCAAGCTATGCCAGTTCTGGGCCCAGCATGGACAAAGTCTGGATTTAGGCGTTGGCCTCTATAGTTCAGGACAGATCCATATTGATACACAAGGTTACCGTACCTGGGGTCCCGACCTCACACGCAACAGTTCAATGTGTAATTTCTAAAAACACTCCCCTAAAAGAGATCCTGGCGGTCTCTTTTTTGTTTGATTGCGCAGGATTAATTAAGCAAGCAAATTGCACTCTGTTCATAAATGTTTAAAATGCAGCTAACAGATTCATAGGTAAACTTGATTATGCAACAGATGTGGACCGACATTGATGACTATATCAATTCACATTTAATTCCCACAGACCCAAGACTTCAACATGCATTAGACAATACCGATACGCAGGGTTTTTCTAATCATTTGGCTGTTGCCCCTAATCAAGGCATGTTTTTACAAATGCTGGTGCAGATGAACCAGTGCAAACGGGTACTGGAACTGGGAACATTTGGCGCCTATAGTACCATCTGGCTGGCAAAGGCCCTGCCTGAAGATGGTTACCTGCTCACGGTGGAAGGACGTGATACCCACGTGATGATTGCCCAGGAAAATATTGATTTTGCCAATATGCCCACCACCATCGAGCTCAAAAAAGGCCGTGGTGCAGATATCATGAAACAACTGATTGCCGAAGGCAGCGAACCGTTTGACCTGATTTTTATTGATGCAGACAAGCAAAGCTATCCTGAATATTTTGAACTGAGTCTGCAACTTTCCCGTTCAGGTACGATCATCGTGCTAGACAATGTCATTCGTGCCGGGGCAATTCTGGATGAAAATAACAAGAAACCAAGTATTGAAGGTATCCGTCAGGCATTCACAGCGTTAAAGGATCACCCTCAACTGTTGTCCTGTACAGCATTACAGACTGTCGGCTCAAAAGGCCATGATGGCTTTGCAATCGCCATTGTAAAATAGAGATTAAAAAACAACCTGTTTAATTTAATTGTGTAATATCAAATAATTATATTTATCTCTAGTGCTTTTCCATATAGTTATCCACAGGAATTGCGGATAACTATATGGAAGAAAATGAATTACTTAGCCACCAGCAAAGGAACATTGGCATTCCGGAAGATTGTCGTTGTGATGCTTCCCAGGAAGAACTGATGGATTTTACTATGGCTAAAGGCCCCCAATACAATTAACTGGATATCATGTTCCTTTTGATATTCAAGAATATTCTGGGCCACATCGCCATAACGGTACACCGATAGCACTTCCAGGCCGGCATCGGTTAAATACTTTTCAGGCTCTGCCAGCATTTCCGGATGATCCCCGACATAGAGCAGATGACATTGCAGTTTTTTCAGCAGGTCACTCTGGGCAATTCGTTGCAGCATTTTCTGACAGGTCGGTGAATATTCATAAGCGAATATAAATCGCTTCGGTGGCTGGAAATGCTCGCCCACCGTGATTACCGTACAGTTCGCCCCACGAATGAAGTTTTCCACATTACTACCGATCGGCTTGTTTTTCTCGGCAGCCCGCTCACCTACCCGTCCAATAATGACAATGTCTTTTTCGTTGAGAATATTAAAACTTTGCTCAAGAAAATCGCCTTTTTCCTGAATCTTAGTACTGGTCAGGCCATACTGTTTTTCGATTAATTCCGAGATATGTTTGAGCAGGTTATTGCTATAATCCAGTGCGAGCTCACTTTGCTTTTGTTCCAGCTCGGCCAGCTCTTTTAAGAGCATGGCGTTACTTTCAAAACCGATCACACCACTGATTTCACCTAAATGATAGCTTGCTGGATAATAGTCCAGGATTTGCAACAGTACCAATTCCCGCTGTGTTTGCTTGGCCACCCATACAGCTGCTTCGGCCACAGCATCAATGCAGGGTGAAGAATCGATACATGCAATTACACGGTTCATTTTTCGCCTCTCTTTAGGTAAATACCTTAGGTCTTCTACTTATTTTTAACTTAGCATAGATAAAAGCCATGAAGGTTAAATTTATGTATCGAATCTCATCAGCTTTTTAACAGGCTGTGTTGATATTGCACTTTAGCAGCTAAAGCTCTCATAGCAACATAAGCCATTCTTGCTGCAAGATTTTTTTAGCTGGCACAAGGCACATTTAGCGAAATTTAGTCATTCCGATAACGGATTATTTTTGCCGGATTTCCGGCCACAATTGCGTAATCGTCTACATTTTTAGTGACCATACTGTTCATTCCAATAACAGCATGATCTCCGATTTTAATCCCGTCCTTAATTCCCACATGTGCGCCCAGCCAGACATCGCGGCCTATCTCGATGCCCTTTGAAGTCACCGGCTGCTGGTAAATGGCACGATCAAGCTCCATGCCATGGTCAAAAGCATATAAATGACTATAGGCCGCAATCCGGACCTGATCATGTAACTTGATCCCCGCCCGGCCTCCATCCAGAATACAATGGTGATTGATCGCCACTTCATTGCCAATCTCTAGCGGGCCATGCAGGGTACAATCTGCAGCAATAAAAGTGTTATCGCCAATGGAAATCTTACGGCCCCGCTCTGCAAAGATCTGTGCCAGCGGAGAAATAAAACAGTTCTTGCCGATTTCAACCGTTTCCATCTCCATCAGATAAGCCTGATATTCAGCCTGCCATGCCTCAGCCCATTCACGATGTTTTGGCTTGAGTGTCCAGTACAGCCAAGGCATATAATTGAGGCGCTGCTTGTGCTGCTCACGATATTTCAATAAAGGATCAGTCATCTGCTAGCTCCCCGATCAATCGCAATTGCTCACGGCCCCGGGTTACATCCTGAAGTTTGAGCTTTAATGGTGCGATCTGGTGGACTTGAACACGTGCCTCAACAACGACTCCTGTCTCGGTATAACTTTCCTGATAGTCAATCTGTTGCTGCATCAGCTCATATTGAATAATGGCCCATTCATTAAACAGACAGGCAAACTGAATGTCTTTCTTTTCGATCAGCTCAATCTTTTCTGCCAGTAACAAGCATTGACCTGCACAACCGCCATAGGCACGCACCAGTCCACCCGTACCCAGCTTGATGCCGCCATACCAGCGGTTGACCAGTACAATCACATTGGTGAGCTCATTGCCTTCTATTGTTGCCAGAATGGGACGACCCGCTGTACCTGAAGGTTCGCCATCATCATTAAAGCGAACCTGATGCCCGATCTTCCAGGCCCAGCACTGGTGTGTGGTTGAGCTATCCCGGTATTGTTCCAGAAAATCCTTAACCTGCTGTTCATTCTCCACAACAGCTGCAGTCGCCTGGAAACGACTTTTTTTAATGTCTTCTTCAAAAGTTACCGTACTGGCAATGGTAAATGGCATAAAACATAAATAGAAACTGAAAAACAGATTATAGCTTTTTAAACAGCAAATAAAAAACCTCGCTTGAGGCGAGGTTTTTTATATCGGCACAACTTAGCGTTCCCGTAATGCTTCCTTGGCCTTATTAAACGGTTTAAGCAGATAATCCATAATGGTTTTTTGACCGGTACGGATATCTACTGTCGCAACCATACCAGGTGTGATACTGAAAGCCTTGCCGGCCTTGTTATAGAGCCGATCCGAATTGGTGCGGATATAGACACGATAATAGAACTGGTCCTGCTTGACTTCATCACGGATGGTATCAGGAGAAATGACCGTTACTTTTCCATCCAGTCCCCCATAGATAGAATAGTCATAAGCCGTAATCTTCACCAGCGCCTCCTGCCCTGGACGAATGAAAGCGATATCCCGGGGTGAAATACGTGCTTCTATCAGCAATTTATCTTCCAGCGGCACAATGGTCATTAACTTGCCATTTTGCGGAATGACCCCGCCTAAAGTGGTCACATCAATTTCTTTCACGACACCACGCACTGGTGCCCTAAATACCGCACGCTGCAAGCTGTCATTACGTCCCTTAACGACCTGTTGCTGTGTCTGGATATCGGTATTGGCCTTGGACAGCTCTTCGCGTGCCTTGACATAATACTCGTTGCGGGTGTCATTGATCTTGTTGCTCAAATCATTGGCTTCACGCTTTAGGCGTAGCACCTCAACTTCACTGGCAGCCCCTTTGGCCACTAACGGTTCAGTCATGGCAAGCTCCTGACGTACCAGTTTGGCGGCCTGTTCATAGCCGGCCAGTGACTGCTGCAGATTTTCGCGGCGTGAATTATAAAGCGCCGTTTCTTCTTGCACCAGTTTAGGAATTTTCTGAACCTCTTCCGGAAATACCAATGGCGTCCCGTTCACTTCGGCACGTAAACGCGCGGCAGTTGCCTGGGCAGAAATCAGTAATGATTGCGATTCCCCAACGTTCGATGCCAGACGGGTCGGATCAAGCTGGGCCAGAATTTGCCCCTTTTCTACCACGTCGCCTTCATTTACATCCAGCTTGGTTAAAATACCACCTTCAAGTGATTGAATAATCTGCTCTTTTGAAGAAGGGATAACCTTACCTGTCCCCGTAGAAACTTCTTCTAAATTAAATAACCATGCCCAGATCAAGAGTACAAGTAAACCTATCCCAATCATCCAAACAACGAGCGTCGAACGAGGTAACTTAGGTTCCTTATAAGTTACATTCATCGGCCGGCTACTCGTTTTTTGTTCTTCACTCATAAATTTGCCTCTATGCTCTAAGTATTAAACTATTTTTTGTTTTACTGCTGATTGTTGTAAGACTTGTTCTACAGGCCCGTCCATCACGATCTTGCCCTCATTCATGACAATAATCCGGTCTACCAGTTCCAGAACAGCACGTCGGTGTGTTGCCACCACCAAGGTGCGATAGCCCAGCCAGTTGCGCAAATGATCAATAAGCTGCTTTTCTGCCACATCATCAATGGCTGCTGTCGGCTCATCCAGTAACAGGATATTCGGTTGACGGATCAATAGACGGGCTAACAGTAAAGCCTGTCTTTGCCCACCAGAAAACCCGACGCCACCTTCCAGCACCAGATGGTCCAGTCCTTCCTTTTTCTCGTGTACAAAGCTCAATGCGCCTGTGACTTTGAGCGCCTTCAAGATATCTTCATCACGTGCCAAAGGTGCACCCAAAGTCAGGTTTTCACGGATGGTGCCATAGAATAAGTGAGCATTCTGATTGAGTAAGCCCATATCACGGCGAACATCGGCAGGATCAATCAGGCTAATGTCCAGATCATCCAAATGCACCGAACCGGCATTGGGAAACTGCATTGCAGATAAAATCTGTAAAAGTGTCGATTTGCCCGCACCATTACGTCCCAGAATCGCAATACGCTCACCGGCACGAATTTTCAGGTGAGGAATCGACAAGCTAGGTCTTGGGTCTTCTTCGGTATATTGGAACACCACATTTTTCAGCTCATAATCACCATGTAAGACTTCTTTATGCACAAGATGCGCCTGATCTGCCTGATCAACAGGTTTTTTCATCAGCTCATCCAGACCTTTTTTGGCGACTTTTGCCTGTTGCAAACGGCCTAAAATCCCGGTGATTTGCGAAATCGGTGCCAGCATACGGGACGATAAAATCGAACAGGCCACCAATGCCCCGGTAGTCATCTCACCGTCCATCACGGCAAAGCATCCCACCAGAATCACGGCGGCATAGGTCAGCCCCTGAATTTTTTGTGTCCATGCCGTCAGTACACCCACGATTTTTCGTTGCTGCATACTAATGTCGGCAGACACTTCATTCATATGGTTCCACTGGTTCTGGAAACGAGACTCGGCACGTAACAGCTTGATATCTTCAATCCCCTGCACCGCTTCGACCAGAATCGCATTCCGGATTGAGGATTCACGCATCCCTTCTTGTGCCAGCTGGGCGAGCTTTTTTTGTGCCAGAATGGCAGGCAAAATCATTAAGGGCACTACCAGCAGCATGACCCAAAATAAATTTCCGCCAATCAGCGCAAAGATAACCAGAAACAAGAAGAAAAAAGGTAAATCGGCGATCGCACCCATTGTGGTCGAAGTGACCAGCTCACGAACCCCTTCAAGTTCCCGGATTTGAGAAATAAAGGTACCGGTAGATTTGGAACGCTCACTGTTCTTGATACGCAGTGCATGACCAAACACACGGTCTGACACCCTTAAATCGGCACGTTTGCCAATAATATCTGAAATGTAAATACGTGAAAGACGCAGCACAAACTCGAAAATTGCGGCGATCAGTACCCCCGCGGCCAGTACCCATAAAGTCGGAACGGACTGTGAAGGAACAACCCGGTCATAGACCTGCATGGAGAAAATAATGGTTGCCAATGCCAGAATGTTGGCAATCATCGATGCCAGCATGATATCGATATAGCGTTTCCAGTCCTGCAACACGATCGACCAGAACCAGCTCTGCTGATAAGGCTTGATGTATTCATCAACACGCGCATCAGGCACGGACTGTTCCGGACGCAGCACGTAGACATTCTTAATGATATGCCTTAGGGCGCCCACGGCAAATTTCTGGGAAAGCCCCTGATCACCACTGAGCTGGATACTGACATGACCGGTACCATCAGCCTTGTCGATGACCCCGACCTGTCCATCGGCCAGCTCGACCAGCACCGGTAACCGCCAAGGGTTGATTACATCGTTGCTAAAAGCAACTTTTCTTAAGTTCAGTCCAATTTGCCGGCTGATCAGCACCAGCACCTCATCAAGGTTCTGGTTCTGGTTCCAGTCCAGCTGTAAGCGAATCCGTTCCTCAGAGGGTTCAATGCGGTAATGTTTGGCGATGGTTAATATAGCTTGTAACCATGGCTGATAATTTATTTTTGTAATCATGGTTGTACCTCAAATCCTTGTATATTTAAATTATTGAGGTCATAGGCTTGGCGGGAACGTCCTGTCGCAGCAATATATTGTGCAATGCTACTGTAAATATCATAACGTGCCGTTTCAGCTTCTGAGTTCGCACTATGAATCGCCTGCTCTGCATTTAACAGGTCGACCAGAGTCCGGGTTCCCAATTTATATTGTTCTTGGTAAAGCTCTCTTGTACGTATTGTGGTTGCTTGTTGTCCTGCCAGCACCTGCATCTGGCGTTGTTTATTTTCAATCTGTTCACGGCTGGTGCGGATCTGGTCCAGCACTTTCAGATAAACCGCATTGACCTGCGCCCTTGCAGCCTCTTCAGCATAACTGGCAGCACGGGTCTTGGAAGAGGTTGCACCGCCCTGATAAAACTGGCTACTGGCTTCGAGCATGATGGCGCTGTCAAACCCGCCTTCTTTATCATTACCGGGATTGCGTCCATGTAAAGCCTGACTCAGTTCTCCTTTTACAGATAGTGTCGGATAATTACTGACCTGTGTCTGTAATTTTTGATTACGCGCTACTTCAATACCGGCTTGCGCCGCAATCATTTGGGGAATGGTATTAAACTGAGGTGTTGCATATAGGTCTGACTGTTTTACAAAGTCGTCAGGAATACTCCACTGTACGTTACGGGTATCAAAACCCAGCAAGGTATACAAATGCTGCTGGTACTGGCTCAGCAACGACTGCTGCGCAATCATGGCCGACTGGGCAGATTGCAAATAAGACTGCGCCTGAATCGGATCTGCCTGACTGCTGATACCGGCATTGGCTCGCAGGTTGGCCATCTCCTGAATACGCTTGATACCCGCGATCTGCTGATTGGCAATACGAATAAGGGTTTGATAACGCTGAATATTGATAATTGTCTGGGCAACATCTAATGCGATGTCATCAATTTTGACCAGCACATTGGCCTGTCCTACCACAACCTTTGCTTTTTCTACATTGACACCAGACTTAACCTTGCCGAAATCATAAAGCATCTGGGTTGCACTCAAAGTCAGCAATTGCTGACCCCGGGTACTTTTCTTGCCTAGATCTCCAGTGCTTATCCCGCCACCAATCTGTGGGTAATAACCGGATTTGGCGACATCAATATTGGCATTTTGGGATGCCAATGCTGCAATCCCCTGGGCAATATCCGGATTGCGCTGCACGGCGACCCGTACCGCATCCTTCAATATTTTACGTTGATTCTGCCAGAAAGCACTTGCGATTGCAGTCTCTTGCGGCCGTCCTGAGCCAACCACAGGTAAATCACTACCCAGGGATGAATCTACCGAGAAGTTGCTCAATTTTTGCATCTGTGCAACTTTAAACTCATCGTTACTTTGCGGAACAAACAGCTTGGACAGATTGTTCTTCAAAGTGTGATACTGTTCACTTGGTGTTGTTGCATGTGTCATTGGTACAGATAGCGTTGCTGCATAAAGTAACCACTTAAAACTCATACTTCTTTTCCATGATCCATTATTCACTTTTATATCTTTCTTTAAGTTCATATTTTTTCGTATTGTTATCATTTCAGCATTTTCATTTTAATCATTTTTTTACACAAAACACTATGTTCTAAACACGTTTTCACACATTTATAAGTGTTTATTTTTGTAAAACAGTTCTCATTTTTATAGATTATGCCAAACTAATTAAAAAACTAAAATAAATATTTTTCAGTCAATTAGCTAAAAATCAGGATTTTGCCATAACCAAAGGCTGTTATTTCACTGTTTCCAAATCCACAGCATAAAAAAAAGAACCTTGCGGTTCTTTATTCATGGCCGGAGGCAGACAAGTCTAAACTACAAAATCATCGCCCAGATAAACTTTACGTACCTGCTCATTGTCCAGAATTTCCTGAGGCGTCCCCTCGGCAATCACTGAGCCTTCACTCACGATATAAGCTTTCTCACAAATCGCCAGAGTTTCACGCACGTTATGATCGGTAATCAGCACCCCGATCCCACGGTTTTTAAGGGTCTGGATAATATCCTTGATATCCCCGACAGAAATCGGGTCCACGCCTGCAAACGGCTCATCCAGCAGCATGAACTTCGGATCAGCAGCCAAGGCACGTGCAATTTCCGCACGGCGGCGCTCGCCCCCAGAAACACTCATGCCCAATGAATCTTTAATATGCGTAATTTTAAAATCACTTAACAATTCATTCAGTCGTTGCTGACGCTGCTGCTTGTTTAAATCTTTACGTGTTTCCAGAATGGCCATAATATTTTCAGAAATGGTTAACTTTCTAAAAATTGAAGCCTCTTGCGGTAAATAGCCGATGCCTTTACGCGCGCGTTCATGCATTGCCAGATCAGACATGTCGAGATCATCCAGATGGATCTCACCTTTATCCATACGAACCAGTCCGACGACCATATAGAAGCTGGTCGTTTTACCGGCTCCATTGGGACCAAGCAGCCCCACAATCTGCCCACTTTGCATGGTAAAAGATACATCCTTGACCACCCAACGTTTGCTATAGTTTTTAGCCAGATGCTTAATACATAAAGTCTGTGGTTGCTGCACTGCCTGTTCCATTAATCACGCGCCCCCGGGAAGCTTTTAGAGCTAGATGGTGGAATAATGATCTGCACGCGATTGCTTGAAGAACCTTGCGCTTCAACATCACCTTTATTCATGCTGTATTTCAGGCTGTTACCACGAATACTTGAGCCATCCTGATACAGATAGGCATTGCCCGTTAAGGTAATAATTCCAGTATCGGCATTATAGACAATGTTCTGGGCCTCACCGCGTGCCAGTCCCTTCTTGGCATCTATCTGCTGCTGGAACTTGGCAGGCTGGCCTTTGGCACTGATCGTTTGAATCTCTTTCTTGCTATTCAAATTGGCAACGATTGAATTTGCCTGCAGTTTCATTGTGCCCTGCTCGATCACAACATTACCGGTATAAGTCGTCACGCCAGTTTTATCATTATAGGTTGCACGGTCAGCAACCAGAGAAAGCTGTTGATTACGGTCAGACGGCAAGGCAAAGCTTGCAGTTGAAGTTAATGCAACAACTGCAATACAGCCTACGTGTTTCAGGAAAGTTAAACGGGATTTAGAATTAAGAGCTTGGCGCATACTTTCCTCGAATTTTGTAAAATTCATATTGACCATTATTCAAATTAGCCTTTAAACCCTGACTCACAAACTCAGCTGATGGTGATTGAACCGTAACCTGATGTTGTGTTTCGAGTTCTCTTGTTTTTGGGTAACCTGTAAGCTCATCGGTATGAAACTCCATTTTACCCTGATCAGACAGTTTTGTTGCCACGACATTACCCAGTAATACAACCTTACTGTTATCGTCATAGCCATTCGCCTGTTTTGCATAAAACGTTGCGTCAGGTTTGCCCTGTTTGTACATTACTGCGTTGAGTTGATCAAGCTTGGATGTTTTCAGTTGCATATTTTGTTGCAACTGTTTCACTTCAGCACGAACATATAAATTACCCTGCTCATCAGTCTGGGTTAAATGAACACCCTGTGCGGAATAAGTCATATTCTTGGCTGAATCAACATCCAGCTTTTTTGCCTTGCCGCTGTAATAATAATAGCCACCACTCACCGCAGCGACAACAACAGCAACGACATATAAAACTTTGGTATCCATAAACCGGGTTACCTAACCTTTGAGCAAATCAACACTATATTAATGTGGTACGGCAAGATATTTTTCAAGCAGTTCTTGGTAAACACCTTTTGCCATCAATAACATATCACAGACTTCACGAACCGCCCCACGGCCGCCCATTGCCTGGGTCACCAGATTGGCGCGGCGGCGTACTTCTTCATGGCCATTCGGGACTGTCACTTTCATGCCTGCAATTGCAAATGCAGACAAATCCGGCCAGTCATCTCCCATATAAATACAGTCTTCAGGCAATAAACCTAACTGTGCACAGGCTTCACGCAAGGCCGTCCCTTTGTCTTCACGGCCCTGAAAAACCAGATCTACACCTAAGTCAGACATCCGCTTTTCAACAATATGGCTTTTACGGCCTGTGATAATGATCACCTTCATTCCCGCCTGCTGCACCAGTTTCATGCCCAGTCCATCACGGATATCAAAGGATTTAATCTCATCCCCGGTATTGGTCAAGGTCACAAAGCCATCGCTTAAGATCCCATCCACATCAAGTACCAGAGCCTGTAAATGACGTGCTTGTTCCTGTAAAGCATAAGATGCCATGGCTTAATTTACTCCTGCCTGAATAAGGTCATGCATACTGATTACACCAATCACTTTTTTTGCCTCATCAACCACAACAAACTGGTTGATTTTTTTCTCATGCATTTTTTCCAGTGCTTCAACCGCACGGGCTTCCTGAGAAATCGTCATTGGATTTTTGGTCATGACTTCAGAAACACAAAGATTGACATCAAAACCTTGTTGCTGATCAATCATCCGGCGCAAGTCGCCATCAGTAAATATCCCAAGCAAGGTGTCCTGCTCATCTACAATAGTTGTCAAGCCAAGGCGCTTATCCGAAATTTCATATAACACCTTGTTCATCGGAGTATCTGGACGAACCTTTGGCAATTCTGAACCGGTATGCATTAAGTGCTTCACATGTAAAAGCAGGCGTTTACCCAGTGCACCTGCCGGATGTGAGCGTGCAAAGTCGTCTGCAGTAAAGCCACGGGCTTCCAGAAGAGCAACGGCCAGAGCATCACCCAGCACCAGGGTTGCGGTTGTGCTTGAGGTGGGTGCCAAACCTAAAGGACAAGCTTCATCGGCAGCGCCCAAGGTTAACGCGACATCGGCATTTTGCGGCATTGGGCCTTTATCATCCCGGCTAATGGTAATTAATGGCACGCCTAAATGCTTGATCAGTGGCATCAACATCATGATTTCGTCACTTTTGCCCGAGTTCGAAATCGCAATCAGTACGTCTCCACGCACCAGCATGCCCAGATCACCATGCCCAGCTTCGCCAGGGTGCATAAAAAATGAGGGAGTACCTGTAGAAGCAAAAGTGGCAGCCATTTTGCGCCCGATATGGCCCGATTTTCCCATACCCGTAATTACCACACGCCCCTTGCATTGCAACAAGATTTCACATGCATGATCAAAACGTTCATTAATTTGTGTGGCAAGCACTTCAATCGCTTGCTGTTCAATACGCAGCGTTTCTATTGCGCTTTTTTGAAAATTTATGGCTTGTGACATATGAGCTTGACTCAAAACAGTACTTTATCTACCTAGCGGCAGATAATTTTAATCAAAAGAATACTGGCGATTCTAACATAACTGTGAAATATGCACGTTTCTAAATGTATAAGTTTTCATGAAAAATGGAGAAAATCGCAATATCGCGCCTTGTACAAAGCTTTCTTGAGACCACCATTTCAAGGCGGTTCATCCCTCTCTAAATCACCACATCTTTAAAAATCTTCAGACTTACCTTTTTTAACACAAATCAGTTTGCCCACTTTTAGGGCTAGTTGTATATACATATATATATCAGGATATACAGAATAGCTGCGTAAACATATCGTTTTCAGCACAGCAACACTTTAAGGACAAGGTCTATATGAACTCAGCGGATGAGAAAGAAAAAACCCAATTTTTTGAAAGCCGTACAATTGACTTCATTCCGGAACAAGAAAGACATGGTACTGTTTTTGGCCAATTTACCTTATGGTTTGGTGCCAATTTACAAATCACCGCAATTGTTACCGGTGCGCTGGCTGTTGTGCTCGGCGGTGATGTTTTCTGGTCAATCATCGGCTTGTTGATCGGACAATGCTTGGGCGCCACGGTGATGGCATTACATGCCGCGCAAGGCCCCAAACTGGGTCTGCCGCAGATGATTTCAAGCCGCGTTCAGTTTGGTGTATATGGAGCCTGTATTCCTATCATTCTGGTATGCCTGATGTATATCGGCTTTACTGCAACGGGTGAGGTGCTGGCTGGTAAAGCTATTGCGCAACTGATTCATGTTAGCAATAGTACCGGGATTTTAATCTATGCAGCCTTTATTGTAATCTTTGCCACCATTGGCTACCGTTTAATTCACTGGGTTGGAAAGGTTGCAAGTATTATCGGGGTGATTGCCTTTGTCGTTATTCTCACTCAAATTTTAACTCATTCAAACTTTTCAGCGTTAATTGCTGTTCAAAAGTTTAACTGGTCCTCATTTTTACTCGCGATTTCCCTTTCTGCCTCATGGCAAATCTCATTTGGCCCTTATGTCGCTGATTATTCAAGATATCTGCCATCAAACACCTCTTCCAGCCGTGTCTTTCTGGCTGTTGGCCTGGGTTCACTGCTCAGTTCGCAGATCTCTATGACCTTAGGCGTATTGATTGCACAAATTTCTCAAGGCAGCTTTGTTGGAAACGAAGTACAGTATGTCGTGGAAATGAATACTGTGGCATTACTTGTTACTTTCTTATATTTCAGTATTGCCTTTGGCAAGGTGACCCTGTCAACACTCAATGCCTATGGTTGTTTTATGTGTATTGCAACGATCTGGAATAGCTTTAATCCACGTATCCCGATTTCCAGAAATACACGTTTAGCTGTCGTGCTTGCCATGGTCACGATCTCGACCCTGATCGCAATCCTTGGTGAACATAGCTTTTTAAATAGCTTCAAGGCTTTTATCCTGTTTCTGCTTACCTTCTTTATTCCCTGGAGTGCCATCAATCTGGTCGATTACTATTTCATTTCTAAAGAACAATGTGACGTCACTGCATTATATGATCCGGATGGAAAATATGGCCGCTGGAACAGTGTCGGCATTGGCTGTTATGTCATCGGCGTACTGCTACAACTCCCCTTCATTCACACTCAAGTTTTTACAGGCCCGATCGCCACATTATTAGGTGGTGTAGATATTTCCTGGTTAGTGGGCATTTTGGCAACAGCATTGATTTACTATCATTTCGCCAGAAAGCCGCACATCCGGACAGTCAGTCAAACCGGTTTTGAATAAAAAATATTGCAAACTAAAACCATCTTTTTTTCTGCCGATAACTTTATGAAATATGGTGCATACGTTATGATGAATAACGATTTTTGTAGAGTGTTTGAAAACCCTTATGCAACCTTTTGTTCTATATAATTCTGAGCAACGTAAAAAAGTTGAATTTGTCCCACGTAAAGAAGGTCAAATTGATATGTATGTCTGTGGTATGACGGTTTACGATTACTGTCATATCGGACACGCTCGGGTTATGGTTGCATTTGACTACATCATTCGTTTCTTGCGCAGCCAAGGCTGGAAAGTTCGCTATATCCGCAACATTACCGATATTGATGACAAGATCATTGCGCGCGCCAATGAAAATGGTGAGAGCATTCAGCAGCTCACGGCTCGTTTCATTGATGCCATGAATGAAGATGCAGCCAACCTGGGCTGTGCTGCCCCAGATGAGGCACCAAAGGCAACAGAATATATCGATCAGATGCAAAGCATGATTAACACCTTGGTTGATAAAGGTGCTGCTTACCCTTCCAGCAATGGTGATGTTTATTTTGAAGTCAGCAAATTCGACAAATACGGTCGTCTCTCTGGCCGTAAACTGGAAGACATGCAAGCGGGTGCGTCTGAACGCGTTGATGTTGAAGTAGAAAAGAAACATCCGTTTGACTTCGTGCTTTGGAAACATGCCAAGGAAAATGAACCGGCGTGGGCCTCACCATGGGGCAATGGCCGTCCAGGCTGGCATATTGAATGCTCTGCCATGTCGACCTGCTGCCTGGGCAATCATTTTGATATTCATGGTGGCGGTTCGGATCTGATGTTCCCGCATCATGAAAATGAAATTGCCCAAAGTGAAGCCTCAACTGGCGAACAGTATGTCAATTACTGGATGCATGTCGGTTTCATCAATGTCGATGGCGAGAAAATGTCCAAGTCTTTAGGCAACTTCTTTACCATCCGCGATGTGATGGAAAAATTCCATCCGGAAGTAATTCGCTACTTCATTGTGTCGTCGCATTATCGCAGCCCAGTTAACTTCTCTGATGTAGCCTTAAAAGAAGCAAAAACAGCGCTCAGCCGTTTCTATCATTCTTTCAAAGCTTATCAGCAAGTCTATGGTCAAAAAACGATTGAGACTTTAGAACAGAACTTTGTTGAACGCTTTAACAATGCAATGTGTGATGATTTCAATACGGCTGAAGCCATGGCAGTCCTGTTTGAACTCAATAAGGAACTCAACCGTGCGGTGAAAGAAGAGCAAGCTGATCAGGCAACAGCTCTTTACTCAACCTTGCGTCATTTAACTGACATTCTTGGTCTGGTTCAGCATGATGTAGATGAGTTCCTCAAGTCCGATATTGGTCAAGAAGCTTTAAGCCTCTCTGATGCTGAAATCGAGAGCTTTATCCAGCAACGTGTCGATGCGAAAAAAGCCAAAGACTTTGCCAAAGCCGATGGCATCCGCCAGTCTTTACTGGAGCAAGGCGTAGTTCTGGAAGATACGCGTCAAGGTACAATCTGGCGACGTGCTGATTAATTCAGCACTTAGCACATTAGAGAGTTGACAGTTGAATGAAACTCTCTATAATGCGTCCTATTGCGGGAATAGCTCAGTTGGTAGAGCATAACCTTGCCAAGGTTGGGGTCGCGAGTTCGAGTCTCGTTTCCCGCTCCAAATTCAAAAAAGCCCTTATCTATCGATAAGGGCTTTTTTATTGTGATCTTTCATTCCGGCAACCCAATCCAATCAGGCCCGACACCAATTTAACTCCATCAATAAAGCATAAATACTTGTCACTACTCACTATCCCAAATCTGAACCTCGCCGTGTTTAAAGGCAGAGATTAGTTTTTATGTTTAGAAAATCGGTAACCCTGATCACATAATGCAGCAACCACAACAAATACTGCCGCAGTAATTAAAATCATGATGACACTGACTGTTGAATGTGTAGGCGAAGCTGCAACCATGCTCAAGGCACCTAATGGAGCCAGACCACCCGCAATTGCCGTACCAATTTCCCGGCTGGAACTCACACCGGTAGAGCGATTTTCTACTGAAAACTGTCGGCATAAAAATGAACTTTGTGAGGCAAACATCATGGGGGCCAGAATACCCGTTCCGACCGCAATTGCCATATAGATCAATAAATCCTGACCCGTTTCCAGCAATTTCATAAATGGATAAGCAAATAACGCCGATAAAAGCCCACCTAAAATCAGGACTTTTTTACTACTCCAGTAATCACATAACCAGCCAAACAATGGCACAGTAACAATGGCAACCAGACTGGCAATGGTAATCGACAAGGACGTAACATGAGCAGTCACTCCTTTAAATTGTGTTAGATAGGCTAAAGAGAAGGTCTTAAAAATATAGCTGAGCGCGTTATATCCAATTGCGACAATCAAAACCACCAAGATGCCTTTTAGATTCGCCTTCAGTAAACTTTTAAAAGGATTTTCAGCTTTAATTTCAGCTTCATTATGAATAATTTTTTGCTCAAAATCTGGTGTTTCGGGCAAGCTTTTTCTTACCCACACTCCGACAAGCACCAGTACAAAGCTGAGTAAAAACGGAATACGCCAACCGCCATTTAATAAAAATTCATCTCCATTTAAAGTCAGCAAGAAAATAGTCAGCGAGGATAATAACAAGCCCAGATTTAAGCCTAATGCAGGCCAGGCACCCTGACGACCACGTTTTTCATCTGATGCATGTTCATAGGAAGTAATTGCCGCTCCGGCAAACTCAGCTCCTGCACCAAGCCCCTGAATAATCCGGAAAAAAACCAACAGGATCGGCGCCCAAATCCCGATCGTGTCATAACCGGGAATCAAACCGATAAAGACAGTACATAAGCCCATCAGCAAAAAGGTAATGTAAAGCATTTTCTTACGACCATAACGATCGCCAAAAAAACCAAAAAATATACCGCCAAAGGGCCGGGCAATAAATCCGATTGCAAAGGTTGCAAAAGCCGCAATTGCTGCTGTACCCGGATCAGATTTATCAAAAAAAACTTTACTAAAAACAATAGAGGCCATGGTGGCATATAAGTAGAAGTCGTACCATTCCAGCATTGAACCCACAATGGTCGCTGTGGCCACTTTCTTTAGGCGTCTGGCTTTTTCTTGTTCTGTTTCATGAACATTTTGCATATTGATAATCCTTTATTTAAGGCACATGACCCCTATTGCCTATAGTTTCCATCTATAAGACAGGTCATCATTCAAACGGGTTATTAAAAGTAAAAAGACGCGCCAATCCGAAGATCAACATTTAATAAGCGTACCGGGATGCAACTCATCACAACGATTAACACCCAACATAGCCATATTACGATCGACTTCATCACGTAGCAGGGTAATCGCATGCGTAACCCCTGCATCCCCTGCCACAGCAGCTGCATAATTAAATGGACGCCCCACAAAGACCATCTTTGCCCCCAACGCAATAGCTTTGAGCACATCTGAACCACGGCGGAAACCACTATCAATCATGACCGGATAATCTGAACCTAATGCCTTCACAACATCTGGCAAGATTCGCATCGGCGAAGTGGCACCATCCAGCTGACGGCCACCATGATTAGACAAAATAATGCCATCTGCCCCCATCTCTTTTGCAAGGCAGGCATCTTTGACACTGAGCACACCTTTAATCACCAGATGTCCCTGCCAGTACTCACGAATTTGTTTGAAATGCTCCCAGTTCAAATGATCCCTGGCAGAAAAATCACGAAGCACATTGGCCGATAAAATAGGTGCCCCCCTTGTTGCAAAGGAGTTTTCAAAATGGGGCATCCCATGTTTAATAAATGTGCGAAAGAATGTTCCAAACAACCAGGAAAGTCGCGCCAACCCATCCCAGGCCAAGCGTAAACTCGGCCGTAACGGGGTCGAAAAACCGGTACGCACATTGTTTTCCCGATTCGCAGACACAGGGATATCTACCGTAATCACCAAGGTTTGAAAACCCGCGTTCTTTACCCGCTCCAGTAATGCCAAAATACGGGCTGTATCTCCGGGAAGATAAGCTTGAAACCAGGTATCTGGTGCAGCTTTTGCCACAGTTTCCAAAGGAATCAGAGATGAACCACTCATAATTGAAACGATATTGGCAGCCTGTGCAGTCCGCGCTAACACCACATCTCCCCGATAAGTTGACAATGCATTTAAGCCCATCGGGGCAATGCCAAAAGGCGAGGCATAAGTTTTGCCAAATAGCTCTACTTTTTGATCTCGCCGGGAAACATCGGTTAAGACCTGCGTGATAAAACGATAATCTTTAAAAACTGTACGGTTATCCTGCAGGCTGGTATTTTCCTCTGCCGCGCCAGCAATATAGCCAAAAATTGGCCGGGGGAGTTTCCGGCGTGCCTTTGCCTCAAAATCATCTAAACATAAAATATCTTCCAGAACTTTAGGCAGGTTCTTAGAAGACGTCGCTCCTGCTTGAATATTTTGCTTATTTACGTCCATAAACTGCTCATCCATCTTCCACAATCTACTTTATAGTGATAGAGCAACATAAATAAAAGCGATATTATTTAAACAAGGTTATTCGGAAAAATCGAACAATGTCATCTCCGACCATCAAGCAACTGGAAGCTTTTTACTGGGCAGCAACTTGTGATAATTTTGCTACCGCAGCACAACGTTTACATATATCAGTGTCATCGTTATCACAAAGAATTCATGAATTAGAAGGCATCTTAAATCATCAACTGTTTGATCGAGGTGGGCACCGGGCTGTTTTAACCGAGGATGGGGAACGCTTACTAGGCATGGCAAACAAAGTGCTCGAGGCTGTCATCACACTACAAACTTCTTTTACAAATGAACATCAGGGGCTGAATGGTAGATTAAAATTTGGTGTGGGAGAGTTATCTGCACTAACATGGCTACCCAAATTTATTGCCATTGCCCAGAAGCAGCATCCTTTATTACATCTGGAGCCTTATGTTGATGTAGGTGCAGTACTTGAACGTAAACTGGATGCAGGTGAACTTGACTTTGCCATCATGGCCGGGCGTTCCTCTAAAAGCAGCATTTTATCTCAATCCATTATCAAAGCAGATTTTGTATGGATGATCGCCCAGCCCTTACTCGCTCAGGCTACACCCCAAGATTTAAAAAGCCTATTATCTCAACATACGCTTGTCACCCTGCCTTCTGGCGCAGGCACAACCCGTATTCTGGATGACTGGCTATTAAGCCAGAATATTCATGAAGTTAAACGCATTACTTGCAACAACTGGAGTGCTGTTGCCGGTATGATCCGGGAAGGTGTTGGGATTGGTTTTTTACCCAAAGGCTGGACAAATAACGGAATAGACAGCACTCTCATTCAACTTGAAAGCAATCCTCCTTTACCCTCATTGCACTATGCTTTTCAATGGAGACGTGGCGATATACGCAATATCATTCCAACCATGCAGGTCTTAGTGCGTGAACACATCAATTTTTCGCTAAGACCGAATGATATTTTATAGAAATTTATTCCGCATAATCACTCAGACAGGTGGTTGTCCCCTACCCACTGATTCTCCTAAACATAGCAAAACTAGTGCTGAGCTGGATAATTATAGAATACCACCAGTATGAAAGATTACCCTTGCAGAAAAACAGCGCACACCCTATCCGGAAAAAGCAAACTTTACACCACTCTATTTATGCAATAATATAACATTACATTTAACATAGAGAACCACAATGAAAGTCTGCTCATCCCTTAAAAGTGCGAAACGCCGTAGTGCTGATTGCCAGATTGTAAAGCGTCGTGGCAAGTTATTTGTGATCTGCAAATCAAATCCACGCTTCAAGGCCAGACAAGGTTAAGCTTGTCCGGCTTTACCAAAGGTTAAACAACCCTTACATTCCATTACTTCCATTTCTTTTTAAAATCTAATAACTTGGATATCAATACTTTCAAACAAGGTAATATCCAGGATGAAAAAGTCAATTATTGCAATCTCTTTAGCTTCTGTTTTTCTGGTCGCATGTAACAAGGCAGAAACGCCAAAAACCGACGAACCAGCATCAGTAACGTCGACTGAAGCATCTTCTGAAGTAGTCGATAGTGCACACACAGCAGAAAACTCACTGGACTGGAATGGCACTTATAAAGGCGTAGTTCCATGTGCTGACTGCGAAGGTATTGAAACTGAACTTGAACTCAACCTAGATAAAACTTATGAGTTAAAAGAAAAATATTTAGGTAAAGGCGATGGTAAAGTATTCGAAAGTAAAGGTAGCTTCACCTTTGATAGCAAAAATACTTCCGTCATCACCTTGGATAAAGCCGGTGACGGTCGTAAATATTTCGTTGCTGAAGGCTACCTGAAAGCTTTAGATACAGAAGGTAAAGAAATTACAGGTGAATTGGCAAGCAAATACGAGCTTAAAAAAGAAGCTGAATAAACCTTAAATAATATTAAAAAGCCCATTTGATGAAGTGGGCTTTTTTTAATAGACAATAAAAAACCCAGTCAAAAAGACTGGGTTTTTTTAGAAGATACGAATTACTTCGCAGCAGCTTGAGCAGCAGCAACTTCTTCTGCAAAGCTCATTTCAGCTTTCTTCTCAATACCTTCACCCACTTCGAAACGAACGAATTGAGCGACAACAGTACCAGTTGCTTTTAATACGTCAGCAACTTTCTTGTCATTGTCGATAACATACATTTGACGATCAAGAGCAACTTCGTTCAAGTATTTCTCAACTGAACCCGTTACCATTTTCTCAACGATGTTTGCAGGCTTACCAGATTCCAATGCTTTCGCTTCAGCAATTTCTTTCTCTTTAGCGATCAAGTCAGCTGGAACAGCTTCTGCATTTACTGCAACCGGGTTGAACGCAGCAACGTGCATTGCAATACCTTTACCAGTGTCAGCATCACCTGTGTAAGAAACAACAACACCGATTTTTAAACCGTGCTTGTAAACAGCCAGGTTTTCGCCTTCAACGATTTGAGCACGACGAACCTGGATGTTTTCACCGATTTTTTGAACAAGTGCAACACGCGCTTCTTCTACAGTTGCACCGTCTTCAAGCTTAAGTTCAGCAATTTTTGCAGCATCAGTTTCGTTTGCAGCAAGTGCAGCAGCAGCAACTTTATCAGAGAAGTTTTTGAAGTTTTCGTCTTTTGCAACGAAGTCAGTTTGACAGTTAACTTCAACAAGAATCGCTTTGTTACCGTCTTGGATGATTGTGATCGCACCATCAGCAGCAATGTTACCTGCTTTTTTAGCAGCTTTTGCCTGACCTGATTTACGAAGGTTATCAATCGCAAGTTCGATGTCACCACCAGCTTCTGTTAATGCTTTTTTGCATTCCATCATTGCAAGACCAGTACGGTCACGTAATTCTTTTACCATGCTTGCAGTAATTGCAGTCATGTTGTTCTCCTAAAATCGGTAGAAAATAAATCTGTTCAACAAAAACGGCCCAAAGAAACTCTGGGCCGTTTGCAATCTCGACGCTTTAATCTGCCACCATTACATGTCGCAAAAATGACAAGCTTGCGTCAAAACGCATTAAGCCTCAGAAGCGTCTTTAGCAGCGTCGTCGCCTTTCGCTTGTGCATTTGCTTGTGATTGAGCATATTCTTTACCAGCAAGAATCGCATCAGCCATAGCAGAAGCATATAAAGTTACTGCACGGATCGCATCGTCGTTACCCGGAATAACGTAATCAACGTTGTCTGGGTTAGAGTTTGTATCAACGATACCGATTACAGGAATACCTAAGTTTTTCGCTTCTTTGATTGCAATCGCTTCGTGATCAACGTCGATTACAAATAATGCGTCAGGTAAACCACCCATGTTTTTAACGCCGCCTAAAGCACGTTCAAGTTTTTCCATCTCACGGGTACGCTCTAAAGCTTCACGTTTAGTCAGCTTGGCAAAAGTACCGTCTTGAGATTGAGTTTGAAGATCTTTTAAACGGTTGATAGATTGGCGAAGAGTTTTCCAGTTCGTCAACATACCACCTAACCAACGGTGATCTACGTATGGTTGACCAGCGCGTTGAGCTTGTTCACGGATGATGTTAGAAGCAGCTCGTTTTGTACCAACGAACAATACTTTGTTCTTTTTGCTCGCCAGGTTGTTAACGAAGTTCAAAGCATCATTTAACGCAGGAACAGTGTGCTCAAGGTTGATGATGTGAATTTTGTTACGCGCACCAAAAATGTATTGACGCATTTTTGGGTTCCAGAAACGAGTTTGGTGACCAAAGTGTGCGCCTGCTTGAAGAAGGTCGCGCATGCTTACGTTGTAATCTGCCATTTTCTTTACCTTAAAGTTTGGGTTAGGCCTCCATATATCCGCATTCTCCACCTATTGCTAGGCACCCAGAGTAATGTGTCGATATATGTGCGGATTTTTTACGACTATTGTTATCAGATAACTTCGTAAAATATATTCACGAAAAGCATTTGATAAAATAGGCGGCTATTTATACCATAGACGCTTGCAAATTACCAAAAGTTTTTAGAGATCATGAATACAACTTATACAGCCCCTCGTCGATTAATCAAAACACCTGAAGAAATTGAAAAGATGCGTGTTGCTGGGAAGTTGGCGGCTGAAGTTCTAGACATGATTAAGCCGCATATCAAAGCCGGTGTGAGTACCTTGGAACTCGATACAATCTGTCGCAATCATATTGAGAATGTTCAGCACGCAATTCCAGCATGCGTAGGATATGGCGCTGCACCTGGACGCCCAGCCTTCCAGCATTCTATCTGTACTTCTGTTAACCATGTGGTCTGCCATGGTATCCCTTCTGAAAATAAAATCTTGAAGAATGGTGACATTCTCAATATCGATGTCACAGTCATTAAAGATGGCTATCACGGCGATACCAACATGATGTATATCGTTGGCGGTGAAACCTCTATCCTTGCAAACCGCCTGTGCGCAGTGGCTCAGGAAGCCATGTATCGCGGTATGGCAACTGTTAAAGATGGTTCATACTTAGGTGACGTTGGTTATGCCATTCAACAATATGTGGAATCTGAGCGTTTCAGTGTCGTACGTGAATATTGCGGTCACGGAATCGGCAATGTCTTCCATGACGAACCGCAAGTGTTGCACTACGGCCAAAAAGGTACAGGTATGCGTCTGGAAGCAGGCATGACTTTTACCATTGAACCCATGGTCAACGCAGGCGTATGGCAAACCAAGCTTTTAGGTGATAAGTGGACCGTTGTCACAAAAGATCACAAATTGTCGGCCCAATATGAACATACGATTTTGGTAACCGAAACCGGCATCGAAGTCTTGACCGCGCGTCCTGAAGAAGACCTGTCTCGTTTTATGTAATTTATTTTCTTTAATTTTTTATAAAAAAGTCACTTCGGTGGCTTTTTTTATCTCTTCATAATTCCTTCATCAATTTATCTAAATCAAACATTTTTTTGCATAAGCATAACAATTATAAATTTTAACTAAACAATTTTTTTAAAAAAAAGAGTTATGGTGGGCGCAAGAAAAAGCCTTACAAACGTTAGGACATGGAGTCCCAAGATGATGAAGAAGTCATTTGCTTGCCTGCTTACAGGTTTATGTACCTTTCCAACAATTACTTTTGCAAACTCGCCTTATTTTAGTTTTAAAGATGGTGATGGATTTAAACGCTTTTCGGTTTCTGCTGGCTGGCTTCATGCCATGCCGCAAGGTTCTGCCAATCCGGTCAATATCAATACCAGTGTTGCCGAAGGTACTGAATCAAAAGTTGGAGATGTGTCTAAGCAGGCTGTGCTTGATGCCGCAGATCGCGATTCAAATCCCCTGTTATATGATGCATTGAAACTTCTGCCAGCAAAGACTTTACCGGGGCTATTAACTGGTACCGCAACAGTAAATGGTCTTTCAAACTGGAAAAGTGAGGGAACTGGTCTGGAAGCAGATGATGTTGATACTGTCGGTATTATGGCCAACTATCATTTTACCGATAATGTTTCCTTAGAAATTAAAGCAGGTATTCCTCCAAAAGTTAACATTAAAGGCAAAGGTAATATCTACGCCCCTCTTACGGGTAAAGCGGATACTACGTTAGGCTCAATTGGCTTAAAGCAAGATATCTTTATCACAGATCTAACCCAAGGCGATAAAGCGGCTACAGCACGTGCCTGGTTACCTGCTGTAGAATTACACTATCAATTCGGCAAATCAGGCGTCAATAAATTCCGTCCCTATGTCGGTGCGGGTGTCATGTATGCTTACTTCAACGATTTAAAAATCAACTCAGGAATCGAGTCTGATTTAATTAAAGCAGGCCACATGATCCAGAATATTCATGATGGTAAAGCTGGTGCAGCTTTAGATGGAAAAACTTCTTCAGCCGATCCAGTCGTAAAACTCAAAGCAACCGATACCTTTGCGCCGATCATGACAGTAGGCGCAACTTATGACTTTAATCCGAACTGGTTTGCTGTAGGTTCTGTGTCTTATTCAAAAATGAATAATGAAGCAAAAATTTATGTGACTGACCGCAATACCGGCAAAGAACTGATTCGTGCCAATACCAAAATTGATATTGATCCATTAATTACCTATGTCGGTGTCGGCTATCGTTTCTAAGCTAATTCTCTCAAAAAAGCAGCCTTCGCTGCTTTTTTTGTTTTTAATATTTTTTAAAGCATAAATAGTATTTAAACTTATAAAAGGATAATTATTTTTTAGAATCGAAATATAGACAGAAGTATTTTAAAATACTTTTCACTTATTCCTTGATCATAACAACAATGTCAAAGCCACAATTCTCAAAACAGTTGATCTATATGCTGATAGGAAGTGCGCTCATCCTTGCACTTTCTCTAGGCGTACGTCATGGCTTCGGATTGTATCTTGTCCCGATGAGTGAAACGTTTGGCTGGGGTCATCATATTTTTAGTTTTGCCATTGCCATGCAAAACCTGATCTGGGGTGCAGCACAACCCTTTACAGGCGCTATTGCCGATAAATATGGCACCAAAAAAGTCGTCGCAGCAGGCGGACTGCTCTACGCGATTGGCCTGGTGATGATGGCATTCAGCTCTACAGGGCTACTGCTGAATCTTAGCCTGGGCCTAGTAATAGGACTGGCTCTATCGGCAACCTCATTTACCGTGCTGCTTTCGGCTGTTGGCCGTGCAGCGCCTCCAGAAAAACGCAGCATGGTGATGGGGATTGCCAGTGCGGCTGGCTCATTCGGTCAATTTATCATGCTGCCATCGACCCTGCTGTTACTCAAAACTATGGGCTGGCCAGCAGCACTACTGGTCAGTGCATTTGCCATAGCTTTCATTGTTCCTTTGGCCTGGCTATTAAAATCTCCTACCTCTACAGCACCCAAGACATTGAGTCAGCCTAGCCTTGGTTTTAAACAGGTGTTAAAAATTGCTGGCCATCACAAACCGTTCTGGTGGTTATCCTTAGGTTTTCTGGTCTGCGGCTTTCAGGTGGTATTTTTAGGTGTGCATCTACCCGGCTATTTGATCGATCATGGCTTTGACTCTACCACGGGTACAGTGTTTTTAGCTCTGGTTGGTTTATTCAATATTGTAGGAACCTATGGTGCAGGCTGGTTAGGCGATCGTTACTCAAAACCAAAACTGCTGATGTTACTGTACGGATTACGCGGTGTCGCAATCATTGCCTTTCTATGCTTACCACTTAGCACCTTTACAGTATATAGTTTCGGTATCATTATGGGCTTACTGTGGCTGTCTACCGTGCCACTGACCAATGGAATTGTTGCCAACATGTTTGGGGTAAAATATTTATCCACGCTCAGCGGTATTGTATTTTTCACCCATCAAATCGGGTCATTTTTCGGAGGCTGGCTAGGCGGTGTCAATCATGACATGGCTGGCAACTATAATATGATCTGGCTTGCCTGTTTGCTTTTAAGTGCTTTTGGTGTCGTCATTCATCTGTTCGTCAATGAAGAGGCCATGATTCATGACTAATATTGAACGAAAACTTAAAATCCTGCTATTTGGACTGATCTTCTGCTTAATCAGTGCATCCATCTTGATCTGGTTTCATACCCCAGATTTATTTGAATACTTTAATCAGGCTTTCTGCGCCCATTAACCTGTATTTCAATCTTTTACATTTGTCATCTAATGATCAATAAATTGTCATCAAAGTATAAAATTTACATGATGAAATGAAAAATAAAAAAGTCTGTAAAATGCCAAAAGCTTGTTGATATCCAAATCAACAAGCTTTTTTATAACTGGCAATCATAAGGGCCAATGTTCACAACCCCTGGCCCGTTAATACTGAGTGGTTATTACTGGCGTTTCGGCAACGGGATATATTGCGATTGTGCATTTTGCTGCACTTTACGCTCTCCCACTTTTACCTGTACCGTTTGTTGCTTGCCTTCTCGCTCAATCACCACATCAATCAGGCTATCAGGCGCTTGCAAGGCAACATAATTAATCAAGTGTGATGCAGACGAAATCTGTTCATTGTTGACCTGAATGATCTTGTCACCACGTTTAATGCCTGCCGTATCGGCTGGCCCTTCACGCAAAACATCGGCAACAGTAACACCCACCGGTTTAGCAGCCAGTACATCTTCATCCAGATTATTTGGAATTAAGCTAATGCCTAACCAGCCACGCACGACACGACCATCTTTCAAAATTGAATTAAGCACCTGCTGACAAACCTTGGCAGGAATAGCAAAGCCGATGCCCAATGAACCACCAGACTGAGAGAAGATCGCAGTATTAACGCCGATCAGATTTCCCGCTACATCAATCAATGCTCCACCAGAATTACCCGGGTTAATCGCAGCATCGGTTTGAATAAAGTCTTCATAGGTATTGATCCCCAGATCAGAACGGCCGGTTGCCGAGATAATCCCTTGTGTTACGGTTTGGCCAACACCAAACGGGTTACCAATCGCAAGTACAACATCTCCGACTTCATTACCGCTCAATTTAAACGGCAATACCGGTAATTTATCCAGCTCGATCTTGATTACGGCCAAATCTGTATCAGGATCTGTCCCTATCACTTTCGCTTCGGCACGGCGTCCATCATGCAGCGCTACCACAATATGTTCAGCTTGGGCAATAACATGATTATTGGTCAGGATATAACCATCTGCACGCACAATCACCCCTGAACCCAGACTGTTTTCATTTTGGGGCTGTTGTGGCACCTGATTGCCAAAAAATTCACGGAATACAGGATCATTCAGCAGTGGATGATTCATCTGTTTGACTTTCTGTGTGGTAAAGATATTTACCACCGCTGGCGCAGCCACCTTGACCGCAGCACTATAGGACACCACCCCACCGGCACGTGAAGTATCAATGAGTGGTTCAACCTTCTCGGCAGGCATTTTTACGCCATCAGCCGCTACTGTCGGTTTCGGTTGATGTGATTTCTGCCAAACCAGAAAACTAACTATAACAAGAATGAGTAATACCCAAGGTAACCATGTAAATGCACGGCGCACGTCTATTATCCTCTAGGCGAAATTATGTGATGTACGTAATTTATTGAAGAACTGGAAGTTTCCACTATTGTAAAGTAAATTGCTTAAAATCAATGCAAAAGTTAAAAAAGTTTTGTCTAGCTTTAGTTACATTTAAAAATATGTTTTTATTGACTCCTATAAAAGTGATTAATGATTTGAGGAATCGCATGGCAAATTTGCATGATATTGTGCACTGGTGTAATCAGACCTTAAAAGCAAACGAGTTTAAAGACTACGCACCAAACGGCTTACAAATTGAAGGCAAAGCCGAGGTCAATAAAATTTTATGTGCCGTAACAGCATCAGAAGATGCCATTGATGCCGCGATTGCCCAACAAGCCGATGTATTACTGGTACATCATGGCTATTTCTGGAAAGGCGAACCCTATCCGATTACCGGTATGCGTGGCAATCGCATCAAAAAACTGATTCAGAATAATATCTCCCTGATTGCCTATCACCTGCCACTAGATGCGCATCCGACTTTAGGCAATAACGTCGCCATTGCCGATTTGATGGGATTACATGATCTGGACGCATTAGATCCAGGTGAAAAGCACCCTATCGGCAACATTGCCTATTTAGACCATGCTCTTAGTCCCGAGCAGTTCAAAACAAAGTTACAAGCGATCTTTGATTTTAATGTAATTCATTTGCCAAGCGATAAAACTGCCATCAGAAAAGTTGGCTTCTGTACGGGCGGCGCACAAGACTTTATCAGCAAGGCAGCGCAAGCAAATTGCGATGCCTATATCTCTGGCGAAGTCAGCGAACGTACCTTTTATGAAGCCAAAGAACTCGGCGTACACTATTTCGCTTGTGGCCACCATGCCACTGAACGTTATGGAGTACAACGTTTAGCACAGGCAATTGCAACACAGTTTGCCATTGAATCTGAATATTTTGAATTAAACAATCCGATCTAAAGCAACCGAGACATTACCTCTGGATGAAATACCTTTTCATTCAGGGGTTAACAGGCATGAACTGTAATCCCAACAAGCACCCACCCTATTTTCTGTTCAATCTATTCTCTATTTCATGTATTTAGATACACGCTATCAACGCCATAGCAGAGCTAGTTTGCTATCCGTTGGCGTCTCAATGATCTATAAATAAAATTTATTTTTTATCCATTTTCAAGCATAAAAAAATCAGCAATAAAGATATTGATTCTCATTATCAATTATTCAAATAATAATGGCAAATCCATTCCCTGTAAAAAATCACTTATTTAAAAAAGGAAAACCCAGATGGCCTATTCTTTACCTGTTCTTCCTTATGCTTACGATGCGCTTGAACCACATATTGATGCCCAGACCATGGAAATCCATCATAGTAAACATCATCAGACCTATATCAATAACATTAATGCCGCGATTGAAGGCACAGCCTGGCAAAAACTTCCTGTAGAAGAACTGGTTGCCAAGGTAAATGAAGTGCCTGCCGAGCTTAAAAATACGGTAATCAATAATGCAGGTGGACATGCCAATCACTCCCTGTTCTGGACCATCATGAGTCCACAAGGTGGCGGTGAACCGACAGGCGCTATCGCGGCAGCCATTGACCAGCAACTCGGTGGTTTTGATGCATTTAAAGAAGCTTTTACCAAAGCAGCACTTAGCCGTTTCGGGAGTGGCTGGGCCTGGCTAAGTGTAACAGCAGAGCAACAACTTATTGTGGAAAGTAGTGCAAACCAGGACTCTCCTCTGATGCAGGGTCATATTCCTGTTTTGGGGCTGGATGTGTGGGAACATGCCTATTACCTGAAATATCAGAACCGTCGCCCTGAATATATCGCTGCATTTTATAATGTGGTGGACTGGAATGAAGTCAATTGCCGTTATCAGGCTGCCATAAAAAACAAAAAAGTTTGATTTTTAAGGTAAACACCACTTTATTTCAAAATGAAAAAAATGGTTAGAGCGATAGAAAAGCTTAACTGAAATCACGATAAGCTCTAACCACATATTGTGTATGGTATATGTCTCATACAGAAGTTTTTTGCATATTTTGTGTATTAAAAGACTGCCCTATTGCATACAGAATCATTTACAATAAAAGCACTTAATGTAAAACCCAGCAAATTTGCAAGGAATGAAACATGACAACCATTACTTTACCTGCACTTCCATATGGCTATGATGATTTAGCACCTCACATCACTCGTGAAACTCTAGAATACCATCACGACAAGCACCACAATACTTATGTTGTTAACTTAAACAACCTGATCAAAGGTACAGATCTTGAAGGTAAAACTTTAGAAGAAATCATCAAGGCGACTGCTGGCGATGCATCTAAAGCAGGTATCTTCAACAATGCTGCTCAAGTATGGAACCATACATTCTACTGGAACAGCATGAAGCCAAACGGTGGTGGCAAACCTACAGGTGCGATTGCAGCAAAAATTGACGAAGCTTTTGGTAGCTACGAAAAATTTGCAGAAGAGTTCACTGCTGCTGCAACAACTCAATTCGGTTCAGGTTGGGCTTGGTTAGTTGCTGACGAAGTAAACGGTAAATTATCAATTACCAAAACTTCAAATGCAGATACTCCACTTGCTCATGGCCAAATTGCTGTATTAACGATTGACGTTTGGGAACACGCTTACTACATCGATTTCCGTAACTTACGTCCAAAATACATCGCAACTTTCCTTGAAAGCCTGGTTAACTGGGACTATGCAAACGCCAAACTTGCAGGTCAACCAGCAGGTGTTGAGAAATAACTGATTATTTCTTCAATATAAAAAAACTGCTCTTGATGAGCAGTTTTTTTATGTCTGTATTTTTCAGGCTACATAGCTTCGCATCATTTTTTAGAATCACTGCTTGGGCAAACAAGCCACCCCTTCTTCTATCCATCTTGTAAACACAAGGCTGTTGCCGGTTCATCGTCAGACCAAATACATCGTTCCATCAAGACTAAACCAAAGATTGATTTTGGGTCATGCAAGTTTTAAGACAATAAAAAACCCTGCATGTGCAGGGTTTTTTTGAATCAATCCAATGCTTAGTGAGCAGCGAACTGGTTCATTGTGTTTTTAGCGTCATCATGTGCTTTAAGCGCATTGTCACCAGAGAAGATTTCTTTGTGATCATCACCGATGTCAGAACCCGCCATTGCCTGGTGTTTAACACAAGCGATACCACCGCGGATTTCTTTACGTTGTACGCCAGCAACATAAGCCAACATGCCTTCAGAACCGAAGTAACCTTGTGCAAGCTCATGAGTAGAAAGCGCTGCAGTGTGGTAAGTCGGAAGTGTGATCAAGTGATGGAACACACCTGCTTCACGAGAAGCATCTGCCTGGAATGTACGGATCTTCGCGTCAGCATCAGCAGCTAATTCACTGTCATCGTACTCAGCGCTCATTAATTTAGCGCGGTCATAAGCAGAAACATCTTTACCTTCAGCAACCCAACGATCGTAAGCTTGTTGACGGAAGTTTAAAGTCCAGTTAAATGACGGGCTGTTGTTATAAACAAGCTTCGCATTAGGAATGGTTTCACGTACACGGTTTACCATGTGAGCGATTTCTTCTACGTTTGGAGTCGCAGTTTCGATCCAAAGAAGGTCAGCACCATTTTGCAAGCTTGTTACACAGTCAAGTACCACGCGGTCAATTTGAGTACCGGCACGGAACTGATATAAACCAGAAGCTAAACGCTTAGGACGGTGAAGTTTACCATCACGCTTGATCAGGATTTCATCTTCTTCAGCATCAGCGATGTCGATTTCAGTTGTATCAAGGTAGCTGATGTATTGAGAAGCGATGTCGCCTGGCTCTTTAACTACTGGGATTTTTTGAGTCAGGTCAGCGCCTTCAGAGTCAGTACGCGCAACGATAATCCCTTCTTCAAGGCCCATTTCCAGGAATGCATAACGTAATGCATGGATTTTAGCGATGAAATCTTCATGTGGAACAGTTACTTTACCAGCTTGGTGACCACATTGTTTCGCATCAGACACCTGGTTTTCAATTTGAAGTGCACATGCACCTGCTTCGATCATTTTCTTCGCAAGCAAGTAAGTTGCTTCTTCGTTACCGAAACCAGCATCGATGTCGGCAATAATTGGCACAACGTGAGTTTCAAAGTTATCGATTTGTGCAGTGATTTCAGCTGCTTTAGCAGTATCACCAGCATCTTGTGCTTTCTTGAGTGCACGGAATAAGTCGTTTAATTCTTTAGCATCTGCCTGACGCAAGAAAGTGTAGATTTCTTCGATCAAAGCAGGAACAGACGTTTTTTCGTGCATTGACTGGTCAGGTAACGGACCAAATTCTGAACGAAGAGCAGCAACCATCCAGCCAGAAAGATAGATATAGCGCTTGCTTGTTGTGCCAAAGTATTTTTTATTCGCAATCATTTTTTGTTGTGCGATAAAACCGTGCCAGCAACCTAATGATTGAGTGTATTTGCTAGAATCGGCATCGTATTCAGCCATATCACGACGCATAATTGCAGCTGTGTATTTTGCGATGTCCAAACCGGTTTTGAAACGGTTTTGCATTTGCATACGTGCAGCATCTTCAGGACTAATATCTGCCCAAGTGTTGCCAAATTTTGCTTTTAATTCGCGGATTGCATCAATCGCTGTTTGATATGTAGTCATGATATATTCCTTTGAGGATTGGCATCGAATGGGGGCTAAAAACCTGATTGTATTTAGTCTAGATTTCAAGCGCCTCATCAACATGAATCAAAGCTTAGTCTTTGGCAAGCGATTTATCCAATATTCTGGCTTAATCTTCGGTATTTTCTTAAAAAATATATGTATAGGCATTTTTCAAAAAATCCAAAAACACATATTAAACACATGTTTTTATTAAACTTTCAAAATACAACAACATACTCAACAAGCCTATTTTCGCCCTATTTTTTAGACTCTACAGTTCAAAAAACACCTCAATTTACCGTTTAAAAAGTTAAAAAAATACAGTTTTTGCTTGCATTTCTGTTGCCGAAACAGGCCAAGGATAGAAAACATTTTTAAGGCAACCGGCACACCCGCACTGGCAAACCCAAACGGTGCTCCGGCGCGCGTCGCTGTTGCTTTTATGTAGGATTAAGTTACACAAAAGGGTTTAGTTATGTCATAATTCAACACAATTTAAGGATTTTATTTTCGGTATTTTTTTTATGAATCTGGAGCGGGTCGATCTTAATTTATTAATTTACCTTGACGTACTTCTTCGTGAAAAAAATGTCACACGTGCAGCAGAACAATTGGGTGTGACCCAGCCCGCGATGAGTAATATTTTACGTCGTTTACGTAATCTGTTTAATGATCCCCTACTTATTCGCTCTTCTGAAGGCATGACACCAACAGAGCGTGCCCTAGAATTACAACCGCGTATCCGTGATGCGCTCTCAGATCTTTCCATGATTCTGGAGCCACGTACCGAATTCCGTCCTTATACCAGTACCCGTGTGTTTCGCATCATGACTTCCGATTATGCCGAAGCAACCTTGGTGCCTCGACTGGTCAAGGCATTACGCTCGGAAGCTCCCAATGTAGTACTGGATTTTCTGACACCAAGTGATGTGTCTTATCGGGACATGGAACAGGGTAAGGTTGATCTGGCCATTAACCGCTTTAATGAAATACCGCAAAGCTTCCATCAGGTACTGGTGTGGCGCGATAGCTTTAGCTGTATTTTAAATGACAAGCATCCTGCGGTTACCCATCTTAACCTGAAAAGCTATCTCGATGCCCAGCACATCTGGGTGTCAAAAACAGGCATGGGCGTCGGTTTCGGGGTAAATCCGGATAAACAGGCCGGCCTCGGCTGGATTGATCAGGCACTGGAACGTATTGGTCAGCGCCGTAAGATTTCTGTCTTTACCCGCCATTACCAGATGCCTGCACTTTTGGCCCAAAATGTTGATCTGATTGCAACCCTGCCTACCCGTATGGCACGCCTGCAAACCCAGAATCCAAAGCTGGTTATAAAAGATCCGCCTTTTTATATTCCGGAATTTGAATTAAAAATGGCTTGGTGCCCTTTATTGCATCATCATCCTGCGCATCGCTGGTTAAGACAGCTGATCCTGTTTGTGGCAAGACAGATGATTGAAGAAGAGAACCGTGAATTTCTATTAAATAACTCACAATTTTCACAATACTAAAAATATTGCTCTATAATAATATTTAATTCCTAATGGATATGCTTGTTTGCTCTGCAAAACTGTTATAGCGAGGTAATGTTTTGATTACCTCGGTTCTTTTTTGTGTTACAACATATTCATAATAATATGCAACACAGGTGATGTGTGAGTCTCTTTCAAAATATTATTGTCATTGTTCTGCTGATTTCTGCAGCAGGCTTTTTATCACTCACAGAAATTGCTCTCGCTGGCGCCAGAAAAGTTAAATTAAAAATTTTGGCCGAATCTGGCGAAACCCGGGCACAGAAAGTTTTAGATTTACAAGAACAATCCGCCGATTTCTTCGCTGCATCCCAGATTGGTTTAAATGCAGTCGCAATTTTGGGTGGTATTTTAGGTGAAGCAGCATTTCGGCCATTTTTTGTCGATCTGATTGTTCGGTTTTACGACGGCCCTTGGTTACAGACAATCGGGTTTGCCCTCTCCTTTACCCTGGTCACTTCACTCTTTATTTTGTTTGCCGATCTCATGCCAAAACGGCTGGCAATGATCGCACCGGAAAAAATCGCGATTAGCGTGATTGAACCGATCCAGATTTTTATCAAGATCTGCAAACCTTTGGCCTGGGGCATCAATGCCATTGCCAATCTGTTGTTCCGGCTGTTCAAAGTCAATACCACTCGTGATGACAATATCACTTTTGATGATATTTCGGCTGTCATGGATGCAGGCGCACAGGCTGGCGTATTGCAAAAACAGGAACATCATTTCATCGAAAACGTATTTGAGCTGGAAGAACGTACCGTTCCTTCAAGTATGACGACCCGTGAGAATGTGGTATTTTTTACCCTGACCGAACCGGAAGAAAGTATTCGTCAAAAACTGGCCGAATATCCCTATTCAAAATTTCTGGTCTGTAATGAACATATCGATCAGGTGATCGGTTATGTTGATGCCAAGGATATTCTGGTTCGTATACTCAACAATCAATCCTTTACCCAGCTCAATGAATCAACCATCCGTAATGTGCTGATTATCCCGGATACACTGACCCTGTCCGAACTGCTTGACCGTTTCCGTTCAACCAAAGAGAAATTTGCAGTTGTTATCAATGAATACGCGCTGGTCGTTGGTGTGATTACCCTCAGTGACATCATGATTACGGTCATGGGCGACTGGGTAACCCCAATGGATGAAGAACAGCAAATCATTAAACGTGACAATCATTCCTGGCTGATTGATGGCAGTACGCCCATTGAAGACGTCAAACATGTACTGGAAATCGAAGAGTTTCCTGAAAATGAGAATTATGAAACCATTGCCGGGTTTATCATGTATCGTCTACGCAAGATTCCACGCCCTGCCGATGCAGTAGAATATGCCGGTTTTAAATTTGAAGTAGTTGATATTGACCATTATAAAATTGACCAGTTACTGGTAACACAAATTGTTCCAAGCCTGGAGACTGATCCGTCAGCAGCGCCAGAACAGTAATGTATGCTAGATAAGAAAAGCCCCATAACGGGGCTTTTTTATTTCATCAGGAACCAGATCAGGCCAGCCAGTATGGCCAGTATGATCAGCAGGATTTTAACACTGCCACGACTACGTTGCGCCAGCTGCTCCTGAATCAAAGCCTGTTCCTGCGGATGATCCTGTAAATACTGATCAATTAAATCTTTGGATTCTTTCAGGCCCAAACCGGTTTTTTCCCGTGTAATTTTAATGGCATCAATCAGTTGTCCTGCCCTCAATACCTGTAATGCTTCTGGCGGAATATCCGGTGGTAAATTCATAAAATTAACAATCCTTGTTATTTTCGTAAATCGTTGTTCAGGACAAGAGATATACCTTAATTTCCGCCATATAGGGCAATTAACTGGTCAAGCACTGCCTGATAATGGATGGTGATATCTTCTGCAAGAATCTTATAGGCATTATCAAACTGAACCATTGGCCAGCCCTCTTTCCAGAATGGAAAAATATTGTGTAAATCATGCGTCACAATCGCATCTTCACGTTGAATTGCCTGTGCAACCTGCGCCAGAACCTGCGCCGTTTCAGTACCATCAATCGCAAGATAATCAATCCCGCGTGCTTTTAGAATACGGATGCGGTCTTTTTTATAACGGATTTTTTTAGCTTGTGCTGCATTTAAGCCCAATGCCAGTGTGACCGCTTCCACAAACTTTTCTTCAAAACTCGCACTCAATGCAACCAAGGCCTGCTTATGTGCTTCCTGACGCCCAGCTTTACCCCCGCTACGGATCATCTCGTTTGCTTCCGTATCCAGCTTATCTTTTTTCATAGACTGTAGTATGTCTAAAATTTCGATATCGCTTAAAGATTCAGGAGATTGCTCAATCATGGGAGGCCTTATACACATAAATAAAGCAGTATTGTCGCATAAAAGCGCTGTTAAAGCAGGATAAAAATGAGAAATGGCATTCTATCTGCATTATTTTTTAGATGACTTTCCAGATGCCCTGCTTATTGGGTCAAGTCAAATTTCATTGGTTAATGGACTTGCCCAATTACTTTTACCCTGGTAATATTATTTTTACCCGGATAAAACCATTTAAATAAAATGAACAGACCCAATACCTATACGGCGTTTTCAGGTCATACCCTGATCGCCCAAGATCAACTTCCAGACATCGCATTAAAGCTTAAACCTCTAGTCGAAACTGTCGATAACATCCTGATTTTTAACGATCAAACCGGTCGACAAATCGATCTTGATCTTTCAGGTTCTGAGCAAGAAATTCGGCAGCGCTATAGTGAGCCTGAACCGGAAAAGAAAGTGGGCCGCCCTAAGCTGGGGGTAATCTCTCGTGAAATTACCTTACAGAAAAAACACTGGGACTGGCTAGATCAGCAGAGTGCCAGTGCATCTGCGGTAATTCGCAAGCTGATTGATAAGGAACTGAATGATCCAGCCTCTGAAAGTAATATCATGCTGGCCAAACAGGCCACCGACCGTTTTATGTCAGCAATGTCAGGCGATATGCCAAATTATGAAGAAGCAACTCGAGCTTTATATCAAGGGGATCGAGATAAGTTTCTATTATTAATAAAAGATTATCCTCTGGATATTCGGCAATATATTCTCCGTTTATCAAGATACGGCCTCTAACAGTCGCTATTAAGGAGCCCTGATGAACAGGGCTTTCTTTTAGGCCAGTTTATTCTTTTCCTTATACTCTTTTACCTTGCGGTCACTCACATCTTCCGGGTAACAATAAGGTGTGTATCCGCCTGCACGGTTATAAGCACTACGTTTTCCGCAGCGATTACCATTACGGGCAGTGTTATAGGGACATGGGCAATTACCCGGATAGCTTTCAATAGATTCTTGAATAATTTTCTGTTTAATGGCCGCTGTACTATTCCCCACCTGTCTGGCCTCGACATTAAAAGCCAGACATAAACCCATTAAAAATAATATTTTTTTCATACGTACCTCTCTAAGGGAGGCATTGTATAGTGAAATATTTTATGTGAAATATCACATATATTTTAAATGCTTTATTATTATGCGATTAAACCTGTCAGCATAAAAAAACCCGCTTACGCGGGTTTTTTTAAATCAATTCAATCTATTAAAGGCGAACCAACTCCACCACTTTCTCAGCCGCTTCTTCAATTGTGTCAGCCGTGATTTCAGTATCCGTGCCTTCAACAGTGGTCGTAATCACCACCACGCCTGTTTCACGTAACAATGCAATTTGCTCAGCTGTTAAATTGGCTTTCGCAATCGCAACCACACCTTGCTGAATCAATAGACTCTCTAAAGCTTGAGCTTTCTCAATCAACGATGCAGACACACCAATCACCGCAGGCTTTTGACCTAAACGGGCAGCACGATCTTCTGCAGTCACAGGATTACTATGAGCCGTCCATTCAACTGCCGCTTCAACCATACCTGCACCAACCGTGACGTTGCTTAAACGGTCAATAAAGATGAATGAACCTGTGTAACGGCTGTCTTGATATTGGTCAAAGACCACGGGCGCATCAAACTCAACCACAACATCTGCAATGGCATTCAGCTCAAGTTCTTCAACTTGCGTATGTTCCAAGGTATTGACATTGACACGGAAGTTAATCGCTGTAACTTTAGCTGGAACGGTCTGAGTGCCAATTTTGACGTTGTACAGCTTGCCTTTCACCAGTGGATGTTCATTCATCCAGACCACTGAGGCACGTACACTACGTGAAATCAAAGGCTGCTCGCCCGCACGGACTAAAATGTTACCACGAGAAATATCAATTTCATCGTTTAAGGTTAAAGTAACCGCCTGACCGGCAACAGCCTGTTCCAGATTGCCATCAAAGGTGACAATTTCTTTTACCGTTGATTTCTTGCCTGATGGCAATGCAACAATCTCATCACCCACACTGATTGCACCTAATGCAATCGTTCCGGCAAAACCACGGAAGTCGAGATTTGGACGGTTTACGTACTGCACCGGGAAACGGAATTCATGTTTATTTGATTCACGTTTGATTTCTACCGATTCAAGAATGCTCATCAAGGTTTCACCCTTGTACCATGGCGTACTTGCAGACGGGTTTACCACGTTATCACCGTTCAATGCCGAGATTGGCACGAACAGGATGTTTTCAGGACGTCGGTCTCCAAGCTGGCTGACAAACGCATCATATTCAACCTGAATTTCGTTGAAACGCGCTTCCGAGTACTCAACCAGATCCATTTTGTTGATCGCAACAACGATATTTTTAATCCCGAGCAAGCTGGCAATAAATGAATGACGGCGGGTTTGGGTTTGCACACCATAACGCGCATCAATCAGGATAATCGCAAGATCGGCAGTGGAAGCACCTGTCGCCATATTACGGGTGTATTGTTCATGTCCAGGTGTATCGGCAATGATGAACTTACGCTTTTCTGTCGAGAAATAGCGATAGGCCACATCAATGGTAATCCCCTGCTCACGCTCGGCCTGTAGACCATCGACCAGCAAAGCAAGGTCAGGTGCATCACCTGTGGTACCGACTTTCTTACTGTCACGGGTAACGGCTTGCAACTGATCTTCATAAATCAGTTTTGAATCGTAAAGTAAACGGCCAATTAAGGTACTTTTACCATCATCGACGTTACCGCAAGTCAAAAAGCGCAATAAGTCTTTTTGTTCATGTTGTTTTAAATATCCCAGGATATCCTGGCTAATAAGATCTGATTGATGAGACATTGCTCAAAACTCCACATATTCTTTAGAAATCGCTTTTCATCTCCCTAAATCCCTCTTTCAAAAGAGGGATTTGCTTAAGGAAATTAGAAATAACCTTCTTGCTTTTTCTTTTCCATCGAGCCCGCTTCATCATGGTCGATCATACGGCCCTGACGCTCAGAACTGGTTGCCAAAAGCATTTCCTGAATAATTTCAGGCAAGGTATCTGCTTCAGACTCCACTGCACCTGTTAACGGATAACAGCCCAGCGTACGGAAACGTACCGATTTCATTTGTGGAACTTCACCTTCTTTTAAGCGCATACGTTCATCATCCACCATGATCAACGTACCACTGCGTTCAACCACAGGTCGAACCGCAGAGAAATATAGCGGCACAATCTGGATATTTTCCAGATAGATATATTGCCAGATATCCAGTTCGGTCCAGTTCGATAACGGGAAGACACGAATACTTTCGCCTTTGTTCACTTTACCGTTGTAAAGGTTCCAAAGTTCTGGACGCTGGTTTTTAGGATCCCAACGGTGCTTACTATCACGGAACGAATAGACACGCTCCTTGGCACGTGATTTTTCTTCATCACGGCGCGCACCACCAAAAGCGGCATCAAACTGGTATTTATCCAAGGCCTGTTTTAACCCTTGGGTTTTCATGATATCGGTATACTTTGAACTACCGTGATCAAACGGATTAATCCCGGCCTCACGGCCCTCTACATTTTGATGCACGATCAGATCGAAGCCATGTGTTTTCGCCATGTTGTCACGAAACGCAATCATGTCTTTAAATTTCCAGCCCGTATCAACATGCAGGAGCGGGAATGGAAGTTTCGCCGGATAGAATGCCTTTAATGCCAGATGCAGCATTACCGCAGAGTCTTTCCCAATTGAATAAAGCATTACAGGGTTTTCAAACTCAGCTGCAACTTCACGAATAATATGAATACTTTCTGCCTCAAGTTGCTTGAGGTGCGTTAAGCGATTTTCAGTCATGTACAATTTCCCCCTTATCCATGCTATCCATAAAATCTATAAGTGGTTTCAAACCACCACTTTGAAGACTGTGTGGAGGAACGAGTGCCATAACAACTCCAATTTTTCATGATATCGAGATTCTTACTCGTGTTACTTTCACGATCGAGTAAAGGATATTCATTATAATAATTTAGATGCAGTTCTTTAGCTTGTTTTTTCATATCAATATGCAAAATTATGATATGAAAAGAAGATTTGTGAATAACAACATGATCTTTTTCACATGAATAAATAAAAAAAAGAAGCCCATCCGGGCTTCTTTTCACAGCTCAGCTTTTTTTAGAAGCGGAACATTTTGGTTTCTAAAGGAAGCTCGACTCCAACCGAAACACCACCATCACGCCCATCGCGATCTGAATCGCTGACCCAGCCATTGACTTTCAACGGGATCGTTGGTTTTAGATAATGAGTCCAAGTCAAATCCAGTCCTTTGACCGTATCTTCTTTTGGAAAAGCAGCATTGATCGCCAGGTTAGACTGGTTCAGCTTCGCATAAATCGCACGACCATTTAAGCGGTTCATGCTGTCAAAGCGAATGTCACCCCCTACCGAGTACATCTGGCTATCCCCGCCAATCGAGTGACCTAATGAAAAACCGTGCTGATAATAACCGTCCGTATATTGATGGTGGCTATAAGAAATACCTTTTACATCACCATTGGTACGGGTATCTGCCCATTCTGCATAGAGCTGATAAGGCATATTCTTATATATTGAAGAAAAATCGGCACCAGCCAAATACAGATATTTTGCTGGCAATCCGCCTGCTTCATCTTCACCGACAAACTGGGTATAGAGGCTCACAGGAACATTGATTAAAGGTTGTAATAATAAACGTCCATCAAAACCGGCTATTTGGTTGGAAGCATTTTTTTCGCCGACACAACCACTATCATCACAGCCATTGTCACGGCCAATTACGGCATTCCAGTACGCCTTAAAACTGTTAGGTTGGCCTTTACCACCAATCTGGATGGCACGCGAAGCACCAAGCTCAAGATAAGGCAAAGGCTGGGCCGTCAAACGTAATCCTATCAATTTTGTATTTGGTACTGCTTCATAATCATCGAGCTGACCTGCAAAAACCTGATATTGCCAAGGGCCAATCCATGATAACCATTTGCTTTCAAAAGCATCTTGCGCTGCACGTTGCATGGTCACGCCATATACAGGACGGCTTGCATCACCGCGAATCAGGCTGCCATCATGTCCAGGCCCCCAATAGGTGGGGATCTGGCCTGCAATCACCCATTGATTCCAGAGTTTGCCTGCAAGATAAGAACCTTCTACATTGACATCATGTCCATTATCAACCAATGGGTCTTTCTCCCCGTTGACCCGAAGCTTGGCATCCCAGTTCTCACCACCAGCATTAAATTCAGCAGCAATTTGATATTGAGATTTCTGATTGTCACCAAAGGTTTGTGGCACAGTTTTTAAATCAGTTCCAGCATGTAAACCCACTTTCACTGTTTCATTATCTGCCTGTAATGCATTCATCACAGAATTGATGACTTTCTGCTGGGCATTATTACTCACTTTTGCTTGAGACAATGCACGTTTAACCTCATCACCACTCAATGGCCAGGTAGAAGTACTGATCTGAATGACGCCTTGCTGATTCAGCCAGTTAAGATCGGTACGTAAATTAGCATCATTTAAAAGTAAGCCTTGTGCAAAAGCTGCAGAAGAAAGAGAAGCAAATAATGCGACATAAAGCGATTTTTTTAGAAACATCTCTAAACTGTTCTCAAATTTATTTATGTGCACATGATCGTTTTTTTACTCTGCATTTTCAATCATCAAATGCAACAATTATCATTTTTTAAGCCTTAAAATAAAAAAAGCCACTTTTATAGTGGCTTTTTTCAGAAAAAAGACAATTAGTCTTTACGGCGCATGTGCGGGAATAACAGCACATCACGGATACTTGGAGCATTGGCAAACAACATCACCAGACGGTCAATACCAATACCCTGACCTGCGGTCGGAGGCAGACCATATTCCAGTGCTTCAATAAAGTCTGCGTCATAGTGCATGGCTTCATCATCACCGGCATCTTTCTCGGCAACCTGTGCCTGAAAACGCTCAGCCTGATCAATCGGGTCATTTAACTCGGAGAAGCCATTGGCTAACTCACGTCCACCGATAAAGAACTCGAAACGGTCGGTAATGTGAGGATTGTCATCATTACGGCGCGCCAGTGGTGAAGTTTCAGCCGGATATTCAGTAATGAATGTTGGCTGACGCAACTTGGTTTCTACGGTTTCTTCAAACACGATGGTTTGCAACTTGCCCAAACCGAAACCAGGTTTTACCTGCTCTTTTAACACCTCTTGCGTGAATTTCGCCAGGAACTCACGATCATTGACATTTTCAGGGGTGAAGTCCGGATTATGTTCCAGAATCGCATCAAACATTGAGATTTTCTTGAATGGGCCTTTGAAGCTATACACTTCATCACCATACGGCACATCAGTTGTACCTAAAATATCAACTGCCAGCTTTTCAAGCATGTTCTCAGTCAATACCATCAGGTCTTTATAGTCCGCATAAGCCTGATAGAACTCAATCATGGTGAATTCCGGGTTATGACGTGTTGAAACCCCTTCATTACGGAAGTTACGGTTAATTTCAAATACGCGCTCAAAACCACCGACGACCAGACGTTTTAAATACAGCTCTGGCGCGATACGAAGGTAAAGCTCCATATCCAGTGCATTGTGATGCGTTACGAATGGTTTTGCAGATGCACCACCCGGAATCACATGCATCATTGGCGTTTCAACTTCCATGAAACGTTCATTGGTCAAGAATGCACGAATACCCGCAACCACTTTGGCACGGATTTCAAAGGTCTTACGGGTTTCTTCGTTAACGATCAGATCTAGATAACGCTTACGGTATTTCGCTTCGGTATCGGTTAAACCATGGAATTTGTCTGGAAGCGGACGCAGGGATTTGGTTAATAACTCAAAGCCTTCAAGGTGCACATATAAGTCGCCTTTACCAGAACGTCCGATATAACCTTCAGCAGCAATGATATCGCCAAGGTCAAGACTCTTGATGGTTTCTAAAACATCTGCTGCCAAACCTTTACGGTCAACATACAGCTGGATACGGCCTGTCATGTCCTGAATCACGATAAATGATCCACGGTTAAGCATCACACGGCCTGCCACCTTGACATAAACTTTTTCAGCAGCTTCGATTTGTGCTTTATCTTGATCTTTAAATTGTTCTTGCAAATCCGCTGTATAATGCTCACGTTTAAACGTGTTTGGCCACGGGCTCTTACCCGTTTGTTTTGCAGTCTCCTGGATTTGCTTTAACTTGGCATGACGCTGTGCGATTAAATCGTTTTCGGAAAGTGTTTGTTCAGAAGTCGATTGAGCGTTTTGTTGCGTCATCTCTGCCTCGATTAAGTAAAAAATGAAGTGACATAGAATAGCAGATCACAACCCATTTTCGTATTATTTCATCCAGACAATTCAAAAAAATCAAGATTTATCAATTTTGAATACAGATGACACAAGCATTTGCCCTGTTCAACCAGCCAGATCAGCCTTCTTTTTCTGCCAGATGTTTGACCATGGCGAGTCCCTGATCAAATCCCTTATTGATAAACTCTGCATGCTCAGGCTGAATATCCACTTCGACATGTAACTGGGTTTCACCATTAAAGTCGAACAGCATATATTTTTCCAAAGCACCCGCCCAGGCCTTGACCTCTTCACTTTCCAGATCTTCCTTGCCATTCTGGAGCATGCCAAGATGCTTAAACACGACTTCTTTGGGTTTTTCAACACTTTCAATGGTAGAGATCATGCCGTTGCCCTTGCCATCACCAAAATAAGTTCTTCCACCCACTTTCCAGTCTGTTTGCATGGTGGAATCACAGGCAAAGTATTTGGTCCATTCAGGATAACTTTCAGGCGACCAAAGCACCTGCCAGACTTTTTCAGGGGTCGCATAAATTTTTATATTATAAGACAAGGTTTCCATACGTTATTCTCCTTCTATCATTGTTTTCATCATCATAACGTGATTCTGACTGTTTGTTTTTTGCACGTACCATTTTTATACGTTTCGTTTTTTTCATCCTGTTGATCCGTTTCCCGGTATAGAATTTTAGAGCAATTGCTCAAATAACAAGACTTTCAGATAGAATTGCCATATCACTTTTTGAATAAATCATTAAACTCTTGCATTTACTTTACTTAAATGTCGTTCTGCGTAAAAATCTAATTCCCGATTAACATAAGTTAGTTCCTTTTGCAGCGATCATAGCGACATTACGGAATAGTTTTACTGAAAGGCAACTTGAACATACCGATCAGTTTGGAGAGTCATATGAAAAAATATCAATGTATCGTTTGTGGTTGGATTTACGACGAAGCAGAAGGCTGGCCACAAGACGGCATTGCAGCAGGAACCAAATGGGAAGATATTCCTGATGACTGGACCTGTCCAGATTGCGGCGTTTCAAAAGCTGATTTTGAAATGGTTGAAATCTAAAGATTAAAGAAAAAAGACTATGGGCATCATGGTCTTTTTTTTACTATTGTTTGTTTTTAAATAAGAAAATACTGGAGAATAGAATGCATCCTATCGTCATCATCGGATCGGGTATGGCGGGTTATACCGTTGCACGAGAGTTTCGTAAATTAAGCCCAGAGCAAGAGCTGGTCATGATCTGTGCAGATGATGCGGTAAATTATGCAAAACCAACTTTATCCAATGCCTTTGCCGGAAAAAAAGCACCGGAACAGATCGCGCTCGGTGATGCAACCAAAATGGCCACCCAACTGAATATGCGGATTGAGGCGGAAACCTGGGTTAAGGAAATTCACGCCGACAAGCATGAAATTATTTTAGAAAAAAATGGTGAAACCTCGACCCAGCCTTATTCAAAGCTGGTGCTGGCCGTGGGTGCAAACCCGATCCGTTTGGCCATTGCCGGTGATGGTAGCGACGATATTCATGTGGTGAATTCACTGATTGATTATCGTGCTTTCCGTGACAATCTGGCAAAACGTAAAGATAAGCGTGTGGTGATTCTGGGTGCCGGCCTGATTGGCTGTGAATTTGCCAATGACTTACGCCATAGCGACTATGAAGTGACAGTGATTGACCTTGCGCCACAACCTTTGGGCCGCTTACTCCCGAACCATGTCGCAGATGCATTCAGAACCAACCTGGAACAGGCCGGCATCAAGTTTGCTCTCTCTACCACGGTTGAGAAAGTGACCAAAATTAATGATGGCGAAGACTACGCAGTCACCTTGGCCAATGGCCAGACATTAGTTGCAGATATTGTCCTTTCAGCGATCGGATTACAGCCAAATATCGAGTTGGCCAAAGCAGCCAATATCCAGACCAGCCGCGGTATCATTACCAATACCCTGCTTGAAACCAGCCAGGCCGATATTTATGCGGTGGGCGACTGTGCAGAAGTAAATGGCACCCTGCTTCCCTTCGTCATGCCAATCATGCAGCAGGCACGCGCCTTAGCCAAAACACTTAGCGGTCAGAATACTACAGTTCACTATCCGGCCATGCCGGTTGCAGTCAAGACGCCTGCAGCCCCTTTGACCGTGTTACCCGCCCCGCTTGATGTGGAGGTAAACTGGGAAACTGAAGAATTTGAAGATGGCATGCTTGCCAAAGCAGCCGATGGTGAAGGCACACTCAGGGGATTTGTCCTGTTAGGCGCAACGGCGGGCAAACAACGTCTCACCTTGACCAAACTGGTACCAGACTTGATTCCTGCACAGGTTTAGGGTTTAAATACGGGGCTAGCCGGAAAAGGTATGTCCGGCCAGCCCCACAGGTATAAAAAGAATTCAATTCGGAACGAAGATCATGAACAGTGCCCTCCAGTTTAATGTGTCGCCTTATGCTTCCTTTATGCAAGAAACCAAAGTCTCTTTGGGCAATGGCATTGAATTGCATGTTGAAATTGGCGGTAACCCTGAACATCCAACGATTTTACTGATCATGGGACTAGGCGCACAAATGTTATTCTGGCCTGACTTTTTCTGTAAGGCACTGATTGATCAGGGCTTCCGGGTGATCCGCTTTGATAACCGTGATATCGGCTTATCGTCCAAAATCCGTAATAAGGGCAAACGGCTCAATACCATGAAACTGATGAGCCGCTTCATGTTTGGTCTCGGGAATGAGGGCGCTCCTTACACGCTATATGATATGGCCGATGATGTCGCCATGCTGATGGATCAGCTCGGCATAGAAAAAACCTGTATTCTCGGCGCCTCAATGGGTGGCATGATTTCCCAGATTGTAGCTGCCAAGTATCCGGAAAAGGTAGACAAAGTCGGTTTATTGTTTACCAGCAACAACCAGCCATTTTTACCGCCACCCTATCCGAAACAGTTATTTAGCCTGCTTGGCAAACCGGCTGCCCATGATGAAGAAACCATTATTAACCATAGCCTGAATGTTTTCCGCATTATCGGCTCACCAGGTTATGTCAATCCGGTTGAATCAATTCAAACCATCCGTAAATTATATCGTCGTAGTTTTTATCCAGCGGGTGTACTTCAACAGTTTTTAGCAATATTATGTACGGGTTCTTTGTTACCACTGAACAAGAAGATGACTCAGCCGACGCTGGTGGTTCACGGATCAAAAGATCGCCTGTTACCACCAAGTCACGGGAAAGCTGTTGCAAAAGCAATTTCTGGTGCTAAGTTTGAATTAATCCAAGGAATGGGGCATGATATTCCTGCACATTTCATTCCACAACTTAGTGGTTTATTTGCTCACCACTTTAGAACATCACACTAGGACTCTATGGCTGCATTACCCTCATTAAGACAGCTATCATATTTAGTTACGTTGTCAGAAACCCTACATTTTACTGAAGCAGCGCGTCGTTCCTTTGTTACCCAGTCAACACTGTCGGGTGGCATCATGGAACTAGAGCGCTTATTAGGTGGCGTCTTAGTTGAGCGTGATCGTCAAAACGTCCGTTTAACACCTTTGGGTGAACAGGTGGTGGCGCGTGCCCGCGTATTACTTGCCGATGCCCAGGATCTGATGCGCTTAAGCCGTGAAATGAGTGAACCGCTTACCGGTGATTTACATCTCGGCATTATTCCAACCATTGCGCCATTTATCCTGACGCAGTTGCTGGAAGAAGTTCATCAACAGTTACCGAAAATTCAGTTACACCTACATGAAGCGCAAAGTGAGAAAATTGTAGAAAAACTGGAGCACGGCAATCTGGATATGATTGTACTGGCACTGCCCTTCGATACGCGTAGCCTGAAAGTTGCCGAAATTGCAAAAGAACATTTGTTCCTGGTGTACAACAAAAAAGATACCAATGCAGCAAATGCCAACTCTCTTGATGATCTGGATTTATCTCGCCTGATGCTGCTTGAGGAAGGACACTGCTTACGTGATCATGCGTTAAGTGCCTGCCCGGTCGGTGAGCGTAAAAACGACCATCGTTTAAAAGCCAGCTCTCTACCAACACTGGTGGAAATGGTGTCATCAGATCTGGGCTTTACCCTGTTACCAGAGATTGCTCTCAAAAACAGTATGATTCACTTTAATGAAGATATTGAGGTGAAGTCGATTGACGCTGCACCAAGCCGCACGTTGGCTTTAGTGACCCGTAAAAGTACGCCATTACAAAGTGAATTTGATGTGATTTTGCAAATCCTGCAAAAAATCACAGCTCACTTGGAATAATCCAATAAAAAAGCCTGTAATTTCAATTACAGGCTTTTTTATATCAACAAGAATAATTATTTGATATCCAGTAAATTGACCTGCTCAACCTGCACATCACTCATGCGCTGCCCTTGAGCCAGTAATTGATCAAAATAGCTTTCAACCACCTTGGCCTGATCAGCGGTATTTTCCACTTTGTACATGTTCTGGCGAAACTCGTTACTTGAGCGCAATCCTTTGGTGTACCAGGCAATATGCTTACGCGCGATACGGCAACCCGAATATTCACCATAAAATGCATACAGTTCAGCCAGATGGCCTAATAACACTGCTTTGACTTCTGCAATGTCTGGTGCAGCCAGATACTCACCGGTTTTGAGGTAATGGGCAATTTCCCGAAAGATCCAGGGTCTGCCCTGAGCAGCACGCCCAATCATGATGGCATCTGCACCGGTATAATCCAGCACATATTTGGCTTTTTCAGGACTATCAATATCACCATTGGCAATCAATGGAATATCAATCAGTTCTTTTACCTGCCTGATCAGCTCATAACGTGCCGTATTTAGATACATATCTTCACGGGTACGGCCATGCAGGGCCAAAGCAGCAATCCCCGCTTCTTCAGCACGTTTAGCCACCCGTAAAATATTTTCATGACCATTTAAAAAACCTAGCCGGGTTTTCAAGGTTACCGGCACGTCAACGGCTGCAACCACGGTATCCAGAATACGGGCAACCAGATCTTCATCTTGCAACAAAGCAGAACCTGCCAGCTTATTACAGACTTTTTTGGCTGGACACCCCATATTGATATCGACAATTTGCGCCCCATTTGCCACCTGATAACGCGCGGCTTCAGCCAGTTGCTCAGGATCAGAACCGGCAATTTGTGCAGAGATTGGCGCAAGCTCGCCATCAAAATTGGCCCGGTAAAGGCTCTTCTTGCTCATGCGCAGGGTCTTGTCTGCGGTCATCATTTCACTGACCGCATGCCCTGCACCAAAGTATTTACAGAGTGTCCGGAAGGGCCTATCTGTAACGCCGGCCATAGGCGCGACCCAAAGTTTCTTATCTATTGATTTATCAAACAATTCTTTAATTGTCTTGTTTTGCCTCAATTTCTTAAACCTCGTTTACTCTCGTTTAGTCGCGTATTCTTGACTTTACATGTACTTTAGTTGCACCCTATTTGCACCTTAAAATTTTCGTGGTGCAAATTAATGGGAACAGTCACAAAACGTACACAAGCAGATGGCACAACTCGCTACCGTGCACAAGTCCGTGTTAAGCGTGAAGGATACCCTGTTTACAATGCATCAAAGACTTTCAGTAAAAAATCATTAGCTGACGAATGGATTAGAAGAACTGAGGCCGAGATCGAAATAAATCCAGAAAAAATGCTGAATCCTGCTGAAGAATTAAAACAGGCAACATTGGCTGAATTCATCACTGCATATTTAGATGAAGCTGATAGCTTCGCCAGAACAAAAACAGGCGCTTTAAAACGGATCGCTAGTGTAGAGCTATCCGAGAAAAATATCTATTCCCTAACCCGTCAGGATTTTTCTGATTTTGCAATTGGTCGACGTAAAGGTAATCCTATTTTAGGGACTGAAGGTGTCGCCCCATCAACTGTACTTAAAGAGTTGAGCCACATTAAAGCGGTACTGGTTCATGCTCAATTTGTTTGGGGCAAAAATATTGAACATGTTATTGATGAATTTGATAAATCATTAACAGGCCTGCGTAAGGCCCGTATCGTGACTAAAAGTAAACTTCGGGATCGTCTACCCACCTCTGACGAGCTCCAAGCGCTCACAACACTATTCTATTCAAAATGGATGCGAAAGAAACGTTCAGTGCCGATGCATTTAATTATGTGGTATGCCATCTATTCTGGTCGGCGGGAAGATGAAATTTGCTCTTTGCGGTTACCGGATTATGATCGGCATAACACTCAATGGTTGGTTCGAGATGCAAAGCACCCGGATGGATCTGAAGGTAATCATAAATACTTTCACATGGAACCCAAGACCATCATGCTTACAAATAAATTAATGGAAAAGGAAGTCCGTGAACGTGTACTTGAGCTTGGATACAGTGATCAGTTGTTGGTCCCTGTAAATTCTAAAACTGTTTCAGCATATTTTACCCGGGCATGTAATCAATTACATATTGAAGATCTGCGATTCCATGACTTAAGACATGAGGCAGCAACCCGCTACGCTGAAGAAGGTTTTACGATTCCCCAGCTGCAGACAATCACACTGCATGAATCCTGGAATACATTAAAACGTTACGTGAACTTAAAAAAACGTGGTGAACACAGGTTAGACTTTGCCGAAGCAATGAGTGTAGCTGAGGCTACCTACAAAAATCATTATAAAGAATGGAATAAAACACAACGGTCGTATTCTGAAATGGATGCTTTTGAAGCTTTTGAAGTTGCAAGGGATGATACTATAACGGTGCCTTACCCTTTCCTTGAGGGGCAAATTCAGGCATTCATTGATGAGCACAAACAAAATAAATACTTCATCCGTAAGCATGTAACTAAAATGCAGACTGAACATCCATTTGCTTGGAATAAAGTAAAACAGGAATTTTATATCAAAGAGATTCAAATAGCCTGGGAAGACTGGTTCGCTGAAAATGGCACTGTAGATTGGTCTCAATTACCAAATGAAGCCTCACACTTTGGTTTTAAAAATAACCGTGTGATTCGGTTGTTTAAGAACCGTGTTTTAGAGTTTGATCAAGAACTTACTGCATGGTTAGATATTTCTAATGACTACTATTTTGAAGATCACTATCACATAGAGAAAGATGTATAAATATGGACACAATACAGTTTGATAAATGTATTATTTGCTTAAATATACCCAATAATCTTGATGAAAACTCAGAATTAACAGAAGAACATATAGTTCCTGAATTTCTTGGTGGAAAGTTAATTTTAAAAAATGTTTGTAAAGCCTGTAATAGCAGACTTGGTGTAAAAGTTGAAGGCCCTCTTTCAAATAATTTTTTATTCAAGGCTTATAGCTACTTCAATGGAATTAAAGGTAAGAAAGGTAAGTTAATAAACCCTCTAGCTGGTACTTATACGCATGCCGATGGAACTGTTAGATTCAACAATGATTTCTCAACTTATCAAATCCCAGAATATGAAGTTTATAAACATGAAAATGGTGGATATGGATTTAAAGTTTCAGCAGACGTTAAAGATATAAATATAATTAAAAATGAATTATTTAAATCTATATCAAGATTAGCTGCCAAAGAGGGTCGCAAAATTAATAAAAATAAATTAGAAGAACAACTAAAAAACATCCCCTATTTAGCAAAAGAAAATACTAGAACAATAGAGCAGCCTAAAATTGAAGGAACCATAACATTTAACTTCAATATGGTGGCATTATTGGCGGTAAAAATTGCTTATGAGTTTTTAGCTTATTACTCTGGAAATATGATATTTAATAAAGAGTTTGATATATATAGAAATTCTCTATTTTATTGTTCCTTAGATTCCAGCATTAATTATACAAATGATAATTTAGAATATATTTTTAAAAAAACATTATTACAAAACCCCTTTATGAAGATTAGAAACATTAGCGAATTGGATAGTATTTTTTCTAAAAATAAAACATTAGTAATTTATACAAAAGACTGCTGCTCTGTCAGAATTATAAATTTTTGGTTTAACTTTAAATTTCCAACTTCCTTTTCAAGTATATTTATTATTTTTTCTTCTGACAGCCGGACTGGAGAACGCAAAATATATACAGAAAGGGATCTTTATTTAATGGTCTGATCTCCCTAAGATAGGATAACTCCCATGCATTTATTTAAATTAACAAATGAACAGCTTGCACAGATACTTATTCCAAAACGATTTGTACCTGAAAGCCCGCCGGAACTTGAAGGCAAAAATATGGTATATATTTTTGATAGTGAAGATAAGTTTGAATTAACTTATGATGAGCTGGTTGAAATAATTGGAAAGGCTAGATTGGCTGGCCCCCAACTAATACCAATTGTGGGAACTGTAGATTAACTGCTTAAGAGGGATCTGGAAATGGAAAGATATCAAGTTTGTTTTTATAATAGTGGTGATCAAAATTTAGAGGTTTTTAAAAGTGGGATATTTTTAGCATCCTGCAAGGCTGAAGCATTGTCAAATGCCAAGTATAAATGGGATATTGCTAATCCTATGCTCTATACAATACTTTGCATGTCCAGTCCTATAACTGGTTAAAGTAGAATCTCTTTCAATGTAATAAAATGCCAATCCATAAAAATTGGCATTTTTTTTGGTTTATATATTTTTCAATAAGTTAAGTTGTCGACCGTTCGCCCAGATCTCAGCTGCAGATCTTGTGGCCAAAATTTTCTTTTGGAAGATAATGCCAATCAAACAATAATATCAAAGCGCTTTTACACATATTCCTACCTGAATATTATTGTTGATCGTATGCGCCGTGCATCCTGGCAAAAGTATCAATACTGCAAGACTTAGTGCAATGGATACTGGCGAACGCCTGCAGTAATGCCGGGTTACTTTCCCAACATATTTTTCATCGTGCTTAACTTTGTTTTACGATCATCCAGACCATTGTAACCGCCATTAATACGGCGTGTAATGAGGTTGATATCATCCTTATCGGCCAGCTCATTCAGCCCATTATCTGCCCAGTATTTGCATGCCACCAGTAACCCTATGCTCGGTAATGCCACGATCTCTGGATTATTCTCAAAGTCGATGCCGAGAGCTCGACCATATTTACGGTAATTGGCCCGGCCAGTTAACTGGATCGGTCCACGGCCTTTGTATCGCGTACCGTCCCCTTTTTCAGTGTTGCCTAGATCCTTACGCCCCTCGTATGCTCTGCCACTGGCAATCTCTTCCATATAACGAAAGTTGCCGGATTCATGTGCCAGCTGGGCCATGAAATGTGCCAGACGTAGATCATTATCTAAAATATGATATGTACGCATGTGTACGTTCGCAGCAAGTGCCAATTCTTCTGCCCGTGCATGGGGTGCACCTAGTTTCTTGAATAAGGCTGTCAGCGTGCCACGGCCAACGATACCATCGTCATTAATGCCCAATGCTTTCTGTAAATTTTGAATACCCATTACCTTTCCTTACGCATAAAAAAACCGCCCTAAGGCGGTCATGTTGATAAAATGATAATTACTGACTTGGACTGTCTTTATCTTTTTTCTTTTCCTGCTCCGAACCACCGAAATAGAACCCGCAGGCCGTTGTCATTGCGCCGGCAATGAAACCTAAGGCTGTGTTGATGAGGTTGCTGTTTTCCCGGGGCATATCCACAAAAAATAAAGCAATCACCAATACAAACATCAGCCCTACGAGTGCAAAGGCCAGATAAGCCCTGGTCTGTTCACTTGTCATCACAATCCCCTTTTATCCGTTCTTTCGTTTGTTCATATTGCTTCTTACGCAATTCATGGATCTCTTGTGCACGCTTGTCATCACGGCGTTTAAAGTACAACGTTGTGAAAAATGAGATCACACCAATAACGACCGAGAACCATACCGCCCAATCAATGCTTGCTGCATACGCTGCCACAGATGCCCCCGCTGACATATAAGATACTTTTGGTGCTGTTGCTGCGATTGTGTTTGTAGCAGCTTCAACCGCGCTTGCTGCTTGTTCTTGCATTTCCTGTCTCCAGAAATGAAAAAAGCCCTTATTTCAGGGCTATAAAATTATTTTGAGCTGTTTGTTTCAGTGATTAGAGACTGAAATTCTGTTTTAAAATTTGCTGTAATTTAAACATTTCGTCGTATGAGGCTGCTCCTTTATACATACTGAAGTATTTTAGATTCCCAACAGGTCGATTCGGATCGTCTGCCGACATAAGCTGGTAGTATCGATTTTTATTGCTGATTGCTGGACCATCGATAATCATATTATTGATGAGCAAGCTGGTTTTATTGGCTGAACAGCTAACAATAATCGGGATGTATTTATCCAAAGAAATGGTATCGGTTGCAATGATTGTTAAATTCTGGCGAAGTGATACCGTTTTATTAGTCGCATTGAAATAAAGTGTTTTACTTGTTGTTGCATCTGTTGCATCACCGATCCGGAAGAATACCCCCGAGATACTCGCAGCATCAAGTTTAACAACATGTACAAATGTAAAATCTGAGGCAATATCCTCATAAGTATTGGTTCGCAAACTATTAGTCAAATCAAACCGTAAACTGACATCTGTATCCAGTTTCGGTGGATTTGGATTGTTTGTATTGGTGGATGCGCGTAAATAGCGATAATCAGTTTTCTGGTTGCCGTGTACAGTTACCTGGTTAATTGTAGATCCAATGGCATGATCGGCAGTAAAGTAACGGGCATCCATTAATGCCAGAACATCTGCGGTAATTTGCGATACGACATTACGCGGTGCACTTGATTGAATAATGCCATTAGCTGAAATGATTAAGCCCATTAGAACCACCCTTTTTCTAAAATAAATTGTTTAAGTTTTGCCACAACTGCAGTATTTGCCGTGTCATTTAAATGTGCGCCAGTATCTCGGCTTAGAGATAACGGTAAACGTCCTTCGCTTTGCTTTTGTAGATCATCAGCATTGGGGGTAATAGCAGTATCTACCCAGACCTGAGCACTCATCAGATATGCATTCATGTCGAAGTACAACCCACCATACTGTTTGCGATAATACTCATTGGTATCATTCACTATCTTCAATAACGCATCAGTTGATGTCGTATTTGCGTAGTGAGAAGCTACGACTACTTTTTTCGCTAATGGCTGAATATGCTTGAACATTCTGAGTGTTGCATCAGCAATATATTCCGCTGTTCCATGCGCGTCACCATAACCAACGTTATTCTTTCCTGCATTAATAATAATAAGGCCGGCATCTGAATAGCTGGTCCAGTCTGCTATAAACTCATACTCATCCAGTGCAACAATTTCTGCACCAGCTGTAGCCCGTGTGAACCGGAATGAAGAATCCGAGGAACTATATGAAAATGTTCCTTGGATATTCTGGTTGTTTATACGGACGTAACCGGGTGTAGCCAGTGTTGAGCTGGCCGTTGGCATATTTGTCAGGCCATCAAAGTTAACGGATACATTGGTCGCACCATTTGCATTGATTTTATCGTTTGCAAATTTTAGTTTTACTGGGATGGCCCCGAACCGGTTCGCGATCTGTTCAATACGTTCACCACTGCGGCCGCCCTGTAAAATGTCCTGGAATGCAAAACTTTGCTGTAGCATTGCCGCAATCACCGGCTGCATCAAACCCATTGTCGACGATCCAAAAATTGCAGCCTTACCTCGTACTGCTTCCAATTTTTTTAGGACATTATCACTGTCCAGATAAAAATCATTCTTTGAAAACTTGGTCGATCCACCTAAAGCATCTTTGGTCTGGTCGCTAAACGTTCCATCCGGATTAAGCCGCAAATCATAAAGAACCCCGTTCTCATCAGTAAAAACAAGCCCGGGGGTTTTGCTTGAAGCAAAAGCTTGGGCCTTCTGGATCGCACTTAATGAGGATGATGGGATTCCACCGTTACTATCTGCAGCAAGCCAGGTAGGAATACCATTTTCATCAGTGATCGTGATGATATTGTTTGAATTGGATACAGCATTGGGTAACTGTTGCTGCACGCGATTAATAGCTTGATCAAGCTCACTTAGGCCAGTGTCATGCCATTTAGGTGTGGTATCAGGTGCACGTGTCTCCCAGATCCATACCTTAGATGTATCAAATGCTTTCCCAACAACTGGCTCCGCATCCGGCACATAAGCAAGCAAATCCGTCTGCTTGGCAAAAGGAACATATAGGCCACTTTCAATGGATTCTTTAATAATTTTTTGGAAATATTCGATCTCATCTTTAACATCACTTTTAATGTTATTAATTTCGTCGATAGCTTCGTCAATAGTTGTTAAATCAGCCTTAAATTCTAGACTTCCTAGAACTTTTCTTAAAATCATTAAAATGTCAGCCAAGCTATTTGCGTTACTTAAAATCGCATTCCAATTTGTTGCCATACTTTTCTCCAGGCAATAAAAAACCGCCCGAAGGCGGCTATAAAAAATTATAAATAATGTGCTGGTTTAACTCAGCTCAAACCAACGTTCAAACGAAGTAGCTTTGACATACCAACCTGGTGGAATAGTTGCTGAGAATGGAATACTAGCTTCACCATCACCATAAACAGGATTAATCCAATTTGTTCCATCTTTAGAGACTGCAGCAAAGTGAGCTGTATTTTGTGCCAGTGAAATAATCACCTGAATTGGCAAATCGCCCGTATTTCTGTATGACTGGCCATTAGCGCGGCTAGATGTGACATCTCTAATTTCCTGACCAATACCTATGCCTTTCACATAAGAGGTAATGATTTCGATATTGCCTGATCCATCAAAATTTGCGGTACCAGAAATGACGCCAGAAAGCTTAATTTCCCTTGCTGTCTCTAACTTTTTTGCAGCAACGGCGGTGGCCGTTTTATCCAGTTTGTTTTGATTAAGTGAAGTAATTTTCTGGTTCAGATCATTGCCCATGTTCGTCAATGCTTCAGATAACAGATCAATCTTTTGTTGCACGGCATTCATGATTTCAACTTTTTGATTGGCCAAAGCTATTAACAGATCTTCTCGTTGATCTGCTAAAGCTTGCAGTATCTCAGTACGCTGATTTGATAATGCATCTAAAAGCTCCTGACGTTGTGTTGCCAGACCATCAATAATTTCATTGGTCTTTAAGCTGTATTTGTTCAGGATCCAGTTGAACCATTGGCGTGCAGGCTGTAACCTAGAAGGAAAGCCTTTCTCTAAATCCAGATCATCAGTGTTTTTATCACCAGTTTTTGCAAACTCGGTTAATTTATCAATACTCATCTTCACCCTCAAAAATCAACCTTACACCGGATGGTAAAGGGAACATTAATCGGACTAACTCCCGCTCAAAGACTTCATAACTGGCTAAAAAGCTGAAAGTTATAGTCATGTCTTTGTTGTCTTTAAACTTGAATGGTTTATCGATAACGAGAGATATAATTTCTTTTGCTGATTGCTCGGTGCAGTCACTTTTGTTTAAAAGGATCTTGGCCTTGATTACTCGCTTAAATAGCTGTGGTGACATCTTTAACGCCGTGTAGCCACTCATGCCCGACTCACGCCAATAACCAGACTTAAAGCTTGGATCATTGGTCTCACGCCAAGGTAACGATGCCGGCTGGCCCTGAAAGCCAAAATATGGAACCGGTACAGAGTTAGGGATCGAGTTCGGTGCACCCACCCAGTCAGCAATAATCTGCAGCTGATCACCCTTCGCTGTTTCCAGATCAAATTTACTGCCCAGAATATTGAGGCAATCCAAGCAGTCAACCAATGGGTTTAATGAGGCCTCAACCGTTGCCCTAAATTTGGGTTTATCTCGATGCTGGCTGGTCAGCAATGCGATATATTTGCTTGCATCCACTAGAACCCTCCCGAGGTATTAATCTCGATATTGTCGGTATCACAGTACGCCACGGCGTTAAATGCCAGACTGTAATCCCCCTCGATGGGCACATCATTTGCAATTATCTCGAGAGAATTAATCTGGTATGTCTCAGAATCCAGATTTCCGAATAACCCGGCAGGAATGTATAGCTTGTTCAGCATGATCCGGTCGCCGATATCCAGCTGATTCACATAATCAGCCAAATTCTGTTTGATATTGGCCTCAATCTCTTTTGTATATTCCGATGAACCGGTAATGTTGAGCTTAAAACCAATATTAATGATATTTGGCCGATACAGCGCTACCGTTTCCTCTTCACCGAATGAGTTGATCACAGTGACGTTAACGTTGCCGTACCAGCCACACCCCAAGCTTTTTTTCGCCCGCATAATGCCTGCAATCTCTGCAGCATCACCGCCAGAAACGACCACACAAAGACTATGGCTTGGTATCCCCAGGCTATCAGTCGAATCAGTATCGTTCTCATATGTCTTACAGCGTGAAATACCAGGTAAACTAAAAATAGCCCCCTTGATGCTGTCCGTTTTAGATTGCGATGGAATAGCAACAGAGAGCGCTTGGCGCTGTCTGAGCTTTGCATCCGATTCAACCGGCATACCCAAGGTCGAAGTGGCAGGGTTATTGACCCCTTTCCAGCCCCGTGTCGGCTTACCGATAATCTTAATGGTATTGGTCATGGCCAGAATTGCGCCGGGCTTTTTAGCTCTGGCTGTAATAACAACCTTACCAGAGACAGGTATAACAACCAGATCAGGGAAAACCCATTGATTGCCATTGTCGTCCAGCGCATAACCCTTGGTAATCTCGGTACCACTTACACCTGTAATTTCGAGATCTACGGTTGAAAATGTTGGGATCTGCCGGGTAATTCCATTGATTGCCACATTACGTGACAAGGCATCTTTACTTGCTGTCTTCGGTGAAAAAGTAGAATAGACATCTATAATCGCCGCATTTACATCTGCAATTGCCCGGGAAAATACGCCGATCCATTGCCCGTCCTGGCTATCATTTTCAAGATAGGCATCTTCACCATAGATGCCTTTGTATTGTGTCTTGAGATAATCAACAATCTCATAATAAGTTGGTGCAACGGGACCAGCATCTGTAATCTCCGGTGCAACAGTTGTTAATGTCATGTTGTTAAGTCCCCATTTACATAGGCTTCGCCGTAAATTGTGTTTACTGTCATGGATACCGTTAAACGGCGGGTATCAGCATCAAGTGTGCTGTTAAAGTCAGTAATGTTGGTTACGCCTGGCGTTTCTAAAACACGTTGCCTGAGCGTCAGCTCATAGATATTTTTGGAATGTTTGCCGACAATAGATTGATTCCATCCGGTACCGTCTGCAGTGTCAGCAAACCACTCACCGAGCCAAAGTTTTAACCTGGTTAAAATTGCCTGCGCCACGGTCTCTGGTGTATTCACAAGAAAGTCATTCTTGCCAGATCCAAAGACATAGTCGCCATCACTTGAAAGTTTTCTATAGCGCATAAAAAAAGACGCTTTCGCGCCCCTCATATTGATAACTTTTATTCTGGTGGACCTGATGTACTAGATCCGGATTGAACACCCTTATGTTTATGGCTGAACAGACTGACTGTTTTTGCCAGGACATCTTCAAGCGATTTAATCAACCCATCTACCGACAATGTTTTTTTCATTTCCACATCGCAATGAAAGACAACTTTCTGGCCAATAAAATTGATTATTCCACCAGGTGTGATTTGGATCTTTGTAGCGTTGTCATCACTGCGGATCTCGAGATTATCGGTCGATATACCAGAGATCTTTTTATCCTGGGATTGCGGTCGAAAAAAGGCAAAACCATCAGATAAATCATGATGCCGGGTGTCAAAGGGATTCTGAACCCCACCAGATTGCCACCAGTTGTCAATATTGCGCGATGAGAAGCTGACAAGGCACTCATCCCCCACATTGATCGGATGTGTGATGGTGAAGCCACCAGCGCCCGGAAACATAACTGGTACGTCCTGCAGGATTGGAATTTCCAGCATTTCGATACCGCCGTCCGGTGTACGTACCGGTACCCGGATTAAGGGCTTTACTTCTACAGTGACAGCATCAGGATCATAGCTCACCACTTCACATGGTAAGTTTGTCCAGATGGCCAATATCTCTGCAGTAACCGCATCTTTGATAATACCGAGCAGATCCGGTGAACGCTCATTGACTGTTAATGCCATTAACCTGCTCCCGGTGCCGGTGTCCAACTTTCATCAACCGCATTAATTGAGATGCCTGTTTTTGGTACCACAGCACCAAGTGCCGTACATACCATATTGCTGTACCACTCATCCCCACGCGTATCACCACTGTGCTCAATTGCTTGGATTACAAAAACGCCCTGCGCATTGGTGGCCAGTTTCGGGGTTTTGTGAGGCTGATCTACTTGCTGGCCACTGTATGCAATATCGTAGTTTTCAGACTGCATGTTGGTTAAATCAATCTGAATACGATCCATCCGTTTTAACTTTGGATTCAACAAGCACTTAACGATAAGGCCCTCACTGGTCAGTTGAGGCATACCGACCATCCCGGTCTCTGCGGTTAAAACAAAGATTGGCTGAATCGAAAATTTATCCAGTTCGGTTGAATTAAGAACACCTTCTGAGTAGTCATAAGTGACGTTATTTTCTCGGCCGACACGCTCAATCAATCCATGAAAGCTGCCAAATAAGGTACGTCCACGCGGATACTTTTGATCACTTAACTGAACCAGATTTCCTACATCGATACCATATTTTTTGGCTTCTTCAACAATCAGCCCGTTTAAACCCTCAATTGGTGTACCTGCAGGGACGGATTGATTAATGATTGCATCATTACGCACCTGATCACCAGCAATGGCCAGAATGCAAAGATAAGTATCTACCTGGCTATAACGTCCACGGCGGTATTGAAAAACACGACCTTTAAAAATAACCTCAGGTTCATCATTTCCATAACTACAAGCCAGAATAACCTGGGTATTCTTTTTATCGTCATCCACACCAGCCAGCTTATTCATGGTCTCATGCGATAAATTATAGATATAGATTTCGGCAGCCTTAGGTTGCTCTGTCGTGGCCTGACTGACCAGAAAAGTCATTTTAAAATCGGTAAAATCCAAAGCATCAGGGGTATTCTCGTCAACCTGAATTGTCAGCCGGCAATTGCGCTTCCATTGTGTTGTCATGAATCGCTCCAATACAGTTTTATGTTGGCTCCCAAGTCACCAAAATCTTGGCTTTCTTCTTCATTGGTATTAAGCACATACAGTGAACCACTGATGATGTGCTGATGCTGTGCCAGTAGATTGTCACCAACTAGCATCGGCAGGCCTGCAATCAGCGGATTCTCTGCAGTATCAAAAATATCTAAATACCACCGGTCACCACGATAGATAAACTGCAGCTTGTATTGAGTGGTACCAAGACGAATATTGAATTTTTGATTGCCATAGTTAAGGGGGATTTCGTAGATCATGTTTCACCAAATGGGTTTTGTAATTCCCACCCTCCACCGACTTGAGCGCCACCAAATAGCTGGCCAAGAATAGATGTGCTCACCTCTTTGGGTTGCACTGTACCTCCATCAGCAACACCTGCAGTGGCTTCTGGACTTGCCTGATTTTCGATTGCAATAAAGGTTGTTTGTGTACTGACCATAATCACTTTTTTAAATGTGATATCGATCATCAGAACGTTTTCGGTCTGTAGATCCGTGGTACATGCTAGCGATTTAATGAGCATATTGGTGTATAGCCGCTTACCGGTTGAAATGATAAGTGGCAGAGCCTGGTCCTGCAGTTGCAGTAAAGTTTGATATACGATGGTCAAACTTGTATTGCCGCCCAGAACGGTATTTCCCAGAAAGCCGTTAAGGGTGCCGGCACTCTCTGACCAACCCACCTTCATCGTCACCTCTGGCGGCTCTTTGTATGCATGATCTGAAATGGCCGCACCGACTTCCGTTGGATGCTCTGTAATTTTCAGCTCATCTTTATGTTTTTCTTCGACTGTAACATCGGCAAACAAGCCCATGATCGACCGGCCGCGGCCAGACAATAATAATGAGCCAACAACCTCAGTATTTTGTCCAGATGTGATAGCGCCTAGGCCACTATCTATTAAAGTACCTATCGACATAATTTCACTCATAAAAAAACCGATCTTGTAAGATCGGTTAAGGTTGCTTAAAACTTAATTTACTTTGCTATCTCTTTGAATGCTTTAATAGAAATGTCATTTGCTTTGTTTAAACATTGCACATCATTTATCGATCTATAACCACATTCCTGATTGAATTTATCCATTTCTGTTGGAGATATATGCTTTAAAAGTAAATCTTTAAATTTAAAAGGTGAGTTTAACTCTATCTTTTCTAAATCTATATCTTTGAAAAGCCCTTCGGATAATAAATCATAATAATTTGAAATCGTTGTACACTGATTAGATCTTAAGATAAAACCATCATAATCAAATTTATAACATACAAATTTAAACTGACTTCCTCTTTTTAGCTTATTAACCTCATCAATTTCAAAGCCTTTAGCGTAGAAATAATCAGAGGAACCAGCTGAAAAGGTTACTACTGGTTTATTTGATATATCTGACTTTACGCTATACACCACACCGTTTAACAATGTTGGAACAGAGTTATATTTTTTTGATGCTGCATATACATTTGAATCGAACTCATGATACATCACATGCGGTGCATACACTTGTTTAGATATAGTTTTATCCTTATCTACATAACCTGACCAGTTATAGATAGACTTCCCGCCAGTTAACCACGTTTTAAAATCATCGAAAAATATATAATCGATAAGTGAGTTCTTATGAAGTTTTTCAGCAAAACTGACTGTCGAAAATAGTATAAAACTTATACCTAATAATAATTTTCTCATGATTAACCTTTTGGGAAGTCTGCTTAATTACATGTCAAATATATTACCCGACAAGAACACCTTTGGCACCTCTTGCCATAAATACCATTGAATTTTCCTGTTGACGCTTCACAGCATTTGCAGAATCAATTGGACTTGAAGCTCCATTAATTGTCATATCAGTTTGATAATTCTGATTAATCACTATGTTACTTGCTGTCATAGCATCTGCATTATTAATCTGCGATTTATGCGGATTCCCAGATGGAGGGCCAAAAGAAAGGATATTAGGCAAAATTGCATTTTGTGCGAACTCTGCTAATGAAGTTGCTCCTTTTGGTGTACTCCCTGAGTTTGGAGTGGAAATATAAAATGGTTTTGGCATCTTGTGCTTATCAGCACTCGGGGTTCCATGCACATGAACTGCATTACCTGCTCCATATCTTTGTCCACTCACCTTTGCCTGCTCAACAACTTCTGCTACCCACTTCTTGGTATTGGCGCTTGCCTTTGGACCTATGAAGTATGGATTTGCATAAGATACGTCTAGGCCCACGCTTGAGGCTTTACCATTTGCACGTAATTCTATGTATTCCCGCACAAATTTCTCCATGCGTTTACTTACTCTACTCATCGGTACGTTTTGAACGCTACCATAGGCTGTTTTTTGATTAGAGTTAATATCTGAGAATGCATAGGGCTGATTAACCACATCACGTAAAGTTTTTCCATATTTACCAGATGCCGTACGGTTCAAAATGGTATCAATGACACCTGCAGCTTGTTGCTCAAAAGCCTGACCTTTTAAAGACCCAACGACCTCAGTTGATGCCACTTTCATGATATCAACGATATCCTGTTCGGATAATTTCAGCTCATTACCAGTTTTCACAACATTTTTAACAGCACTCACTGCCGCTTTAGCTGCACCGGTTGCAACAGACTGGTAACCAATCTCGCCCCGGTCGCGCTGGTCAACCCGGTGCTGCGCATCTGCATTACCAAGCCACGCCAAGCCCTTATCAACCAGAGAAAATGCAAAATCCGTGACGCTGGCCACTTTATCCTGTGTCGGGGTTACCTTCTTCGGATCTGTTGGATTGATGTACTTATCAACTGCATTATTTACTTTCTCAGCAGTCTTGGTGACACCCTTCTCAACTTCCGTAGCAACCTCTTTTAGTGCGCCGGCGGGGTCCTTAATGATTTTCTGGACAAACTCGATTGTCTTGTCCTTAACCTTTTCCAGAATGGACAGAAAATCCTTGATTTTGTTGATAATGGCATCCATACCATTCAGCCAACTCCAATCAATTAAGGATTTACCACCTTCTTTCCATACTTTCCAGTCATCCCATAACAAAGCCAGGGCAGCACCGAGTGCCAAGATAATTCCAATTGGAGAAGCTAAGAAGCCTAATCGGAATAATTTGAGTAACTCAATAAAGGTTTTAAATGATGGTATGAACTTAAGTAGTAATCCAAGCGACTTGGCCAAAGCTCCAAACATCAGAGCAAGCATTGCAAAGCGCAGGCCCACGGCGAGACCTTCTTTGATCTGTGGATTCAGTTGAGAGAAGGCATGAATACCTGCCTGAATCAACTGATTCAACATTCTCAAGATAGGAATTAACGCTTTACCCGCCTGCATGACAATGACCTGGAACCCGGTTTTGGTCATCATTGTCAGATCACGGTACTCAGTCATGAACTCATTGCCAGACTTGGCCAAGTCATCATTCATACCGAGTTCTTTTTGGATCTTCTGGTATTTCTCCATGTTTGCCATGAATTTACCATCACGCATGGCCAGCAAGGTTTTTTGATCGATGCCAAGGGAATTGGCATAAGCATTGGCTTGATAAGCAGGCATTTTAGATAAAACGCCGCTTAGATCCTTCATCACCTCTACGCGGTCACGCATGGCACCGTTGGCATCACGGGTATTTACACCAAGACTTTTGATCTGCCCTTCATAGCCCGGAGAGTTCCGGATCTTCTCCGATAGCGCCTCAAGAGATCCGACTGCCCCCTCGGCACTGCCACCGAGCTGTGCAATAGCGTTCCCATATGCATTGATGTTCGTAACACTGGCACCAATACGCTGAGATGAAAAATACAGCCTATCCAGCTCGCTGGCCGTTTGTTTTACAGCAAGTACGGCACCAGTGGCCAAAGCCAATAAAGCGCCGTTAAGCGCTTTAGCTTTCCACTCGATGCCATCCATTGCACTTTTCATTTTGGCCAAGCCGGTATTGTCAGTATCGAACCCCAGCGAAACCAAGAAATCACGAATTACACCATCTGCCATGGGAACCACCATTATTTATTTTTTCTTTCACGCTCCTTGTGTAACAGGTATTCATTATCTGCTACGACATCAAGCGCATCATTCATGAGAGCTATATCAAAGAGATCCAGCTCACCATTTTTTAAAGATTCGTATTTACACATGCCTTTGATCACTGGCCGCATGAGCCAATCAGACTCATCCGGCAAGCACTTAAAACTTATTGAGGCTGCTTCTGCATGCTCGATGCCTTCGTAAGCAACCCTTGAATAAAATTTCCCAGGTTGATCCGGATCGTAGCAATCACCAACGGCAATAACTGTGTCATGTCGATGTCATCAAACATGATTGTGTTATTGCGACATACTGCAGCGCCGCCACGCTTGGAAACGCTCAGACACTTGAAAATGATGTAATTCACATCATCCTCAGGCATCTGTGCAATTGCACCCATCAACGGCGATAGAGCATCGGCCAATGGCTGCAGATCACTTAGATCGCCGTCTTCACCGCCATCGATCGATTCAATAGCTTTAGCCAAATCACCTTTGGCCACTTCCGCAATAATCGGCATCAGCTTTGGCACAATCGGTGCGATTTTTCGAGATACGTGAAACTGATCGACCGCATTTAAGCGGCCGATTGTGTAGTCAATTCCATTAATTTCCATGATTTAAAACCTTATTCGTATGTGCCTAACTTCATATCGACTTTGATTGCATCAAAGACCCATTCCACAATGCCGCCGTCTTTAGCATTGGTATAGTCTGGGACTTTTTTAAATGCACACTTGGTGGCTGTATGGTTATCGCCTGAACCTTCATGGTTCAGGGTAATAGTGTTCTTACCCCACTTCACCGAGCTGTTTTTCTGCAAGTTATAGAGGTTCATTAACTTGGCATTCGTCGGTGAGGTTTTAAGAAAACGAATGGTGATTTGACCAGAGTTATCAGCATGTAATGAATGCATGCCTTGACCATCGGCACCAATAGTCATCGTGTTTTTGTCACCGGCCATGGCAAAGGTAATGCCTTCATCCGAAATAGCAGCACCATAACCCAAGTCGATTACTGCATCTGCACTCGTTAAAGTGCAATGGGTATCCATAAAAGAATATGTACTCACGAATTACTCCTTAACGGTTTACTGCGACAAGAACATCGGAAAAGTGGATTGCACCTGCCAACTTAATCGCAATTTGAAATACTGGGGCTTTACGTGCTTCACGATCGGCCTGAGGTTGATCATCCAGGCTATTGGCAAACACATAGTAGGCTTTGGTCAGGTAATCACCCGTTTCCAACACACCAAAGCTGTCACCGTTCCAGCGCCCCGGGCCAAGTAGCGCATTAGTAACACCTTGCTCACACGCAGCCTCCAACACAGCACATTGTCGGTTCACGCCGCTACCCAATTGTGAGATCTTGGTTGTACTGGTGTAGTAGAGGTTCCATAGGGCCGTTTCTAAATGGTTTTGGAACCAATCTAGGCCGTGGACCTCATCAAAGAATGTTCCATCCGTCATGACACCTTCCTGCAGGATGGCGGTGTCATTGTTATAGCCTGCAAACACGTTACAGTTTTTCGCCACCAGTGCTTTAGCCTCATCTGTATCCAGATCCTCAGAGGCAATGCCCGGAAGTTGCTTAAACTTCAATGTGATTGTGGTATTGGTTCCCATGAAGTTTACAGTGAATGCACGGCCAAACATTGATGCCGCCGCATAAGGGTTATCACTGGAAAAAATTGAGAAGGTACGGCGATATTTTTTCTGCTTAAGTTTGTAAGGAATGCTGGTAACATCGGTTGTACTTAAGCAATTTTCATCCTGGGATGTATAGCCGAATAAGCGCGAAGGGTCTGCGGCTTCGATTAAAGCAGCGACATCTAAAGCTTGTTGCTCAGTCAGATCCGATGCAATCACCAGACCGTACCATTTAAGCGATTTTAGGCAGGCCTGAACCACTTGCTGTGCTGTCTCAGCATCGGCGCCTTCTTTGTGCCAGTAGCCGATATAGAGCGTACGTGGCTTAGGTGACTGGCTGAAATATGCCAAGGCTGCTTTATATTCCGGATCGTCAACGCCGTAGTCCTCACCAACTTCAGTGATATTTGAATATTGACGCATCCGCTCAATGGTATCGATCACACCACTGGTGGTACCGAGAATCAACAATGTGCCGAACGAGCGCGGCCCTGCCGCCAATGCAGCAAGGCTAATGCTGACATTTACGACATTAGAAATGGGCAATGTCATGGATTACTCCTGATTTAATTTTATTGTTCCAGCATCTACGAACGACTTAACTGCAAACGTGCGTGACGTTTTCCGCTTAAAGACAGCGGTTAGGTCATATCGGTGTACATACTGATTATTGAGAAAGTCAGGCGCGGTGATGACCTCACCGGTACTGATAAATTTGATTTTTTGCGCTTTGAGCTGCGCAATATTTTGCGGAATGCCTAGACCATCCCTAAGGACATTTGCGATCGACTGGCCATGGTCGCCATAGAACGATAAAAACAGCGTCAATTCTTCATGTCGAATTGAATCCATTGTGTCGTCTTTCTGGTCGAAGTATGGCCCATCATCTGGAATTATTGACTTTACGGCGAATGCACACCAATCGACACCAATGGCCGGCATTGGCGGTGGTTCTTTCTGGAATCGTGGACGAACCAGCGCACCTGGTAAAGATGTAATACCAATAATGAAGGCCTGAAAGATGTCCTCAAGTTCTTGGTCATAAGCAGATCCGCCGCTGGGGGTGATATATCCCCCGGAAGCAGAATCACCCATGTTTACCCCAGTGGCTTAAGCTCACAAATTGCTTTAACGAAACCTTGGCCATAGTGCAAGTTATCCAGAACCTGAGAAACAATGTAGGTTTTACCCCGCCATACGATCTCATCTGCTTTAGTTTCAGAATTACCTGAGGACAAAGCAAACTTGGTATGAATGTTAATTGCACCTTTGATCAAAGTACCATCAGGACGGCGGTCCATGTTTAGGCCGCTATTAGTAGTGACGACACCGGCAAATGGAGTTGACGTTGTAGTCTCCTGCGATCGACCGTTATCACCCACGACTACTGCAGTACGATTACAGACAATCCCGGTATCCATAAAATCCGGATCCAGCAAAACGTCTGAAACATCAAGACGAGCCACGTTTTACCTCCTTATCCTTTTTCATGATGATGTAAGTGACGGACTTGCGAAGCTCACCGGTATCGATCAACGGCCGAACCAGATCAGTATCAGCTGGTCCCGATTCAAGCTGTTTAAGATACTTTTTGGCACCTTTACGCCCACGCCGTGCACGTGCCCGGATAGTCGCTAAAGACAGCGGCGCAAACTCACCATTTACGAAATATACCCGAACAGAGTTCATTGCCTTCATCCCTGCGGATTCAAGCAACATCATCATGCGCTTATGGTTGCCAGAAAATGCCGCATCAACAGCCTTGACCAGCGTATCACCAACCTCGTCCTGTACCTCTTCAACGCCAGGCACAAGAAAAGCACGCTCAGGAATGTTCATCGCCGGTGAGCCGGTTTCCTGCAGATAACCGATCTGGGCATTGGTGAGGCCATCACCATCAGTTCTGACCTCGCCGTGGGGAATGCCCACAAGGACATCCACCTTTGACAGTTCACCAACTGCTTGCAGAATATCTAACAGACCATTACCAGTGGAAATTACCTTGCTGCTCATAGCTGAATACCTCCGGCACCAACCATCCGTAATAACTGATAGAACTGGACGCCCCATGTAGTCTGGTTCCAATGGCCAGCATCGGTAATGATTACTCCAGATACATCCATAGACTTTGAAACGCCATCGACGGACTTTGAGGTTTCGTTGCCAACTACTTTGCCAACATCACCACCAATTGCATCCATCACCATTGCTCTTTTGTACAATGTGAGATAGTGAGCGATAAACAGCGTCAGACCATAATCGAGCAGATCCTCCCATCGATCCTCATTCAGTAACTTTTTCCCAAGGTTGAGATAAAAATTAAATTGGAATGTTGGATATTGCACAGGATCTGCAAAGACCGGCATTGTTTCCCGGAAGGATTGCTCATCGATCATGGGTTACGCTTCCTTTGGCTGCTCTTTGGCTTTGGCCGCACCCTTAGTACCGGCATCAGTTGCTGCTGGTGCCTGTTCGGCTTTGGCCAAAAGGATTTTAAGATCACTGATCTCTTTATCCTTGGCCTGCAGATCAGCTACCTGTTGATTAATGGTTTTCTCGGCCGCCTCCAACTGGATCTGCATTGTGCCGATCTGCTGGTCCTTCTGCTGAATCAAACCTTCAAGCTCACTTGCGTAAGCGGAGTTTTCCGGGATTTCTTGGGCGTGTGCCTTAACAAACCAGTTGTCTGCAACTTCTTTTTCAACTTCTTGCAGACCGGGTTTTAGAACAATAGTTTTTGCCTCGCCGTGTTCATCACGACCAAGGTTTACGGTTAGTTCTTTGTTCAAAAGGATTTGTACTAACTTAGACATAACCGCTCCTTACAGGCCATCGGCATAATATGCAGTTTCAGGGTAAACCCACTCAACAACACCCAAACGACCAAAATAAGTCGTGATCTGACGAATACCACGATATTCAATCGGCGTGCGTTGTAATGGAACCAACGGGAAGCGAACCAGGTTTTCTGCTTGTGTGTAAGCCAACATACGATCTGTACCCGCTGCACCACGTTTTACACACCATTTTGATGGCTGGATATCTAATGGTTTCCCATTCACAGAATTGCTTAAGCTGTTCAATTTCAAGAATTCCAGAATGGAGATATTGCCGGCATCACTCACAATACGAGAAGTAAGAAAGCTAAACTGCACTGGTGGTAACAGCAACTTATCTGGACATACTGCAAAACCTGAGGCAACCCAAGCATTATTCAAGACAAGGTTTACATCGTCCAAAATTTCTTGAGGGGTTGCTGTTTTCCAGTTTTTATTTACGTTGGTTGCACCCACTTTTGTGGAGTTTAGAAGGCCTTCCACTCCAAGTGTTTCATCACCGATATAAACCTGTTCATCAATATCCATCTGATATTTAAGATTCATACCTACGAATTTTTGGCTGTCTACAGGGCGACCTACAGCGCGTGCTGATTCAAGCTCTGGAATCGTGTAACCAATTTCCATACCCCATAAGGATAATGGTTGTGCTGTCTTGCCAATATCCAACGCAATGCCTGCGATAGCATCCGTATTTTTCCCGATCCAAGATTTACCAGTTGGTGAAGGGCCACCCGCTGCTGCAAAGGTCGAGTTTGTGAAGGATGAGGTTTCATCAGCAATAGAAACGTCAGAACGCAAATCCATATCACGGGACCACGTAACATTTGCCAATGGCTCATGTAACGTCTGATCCAGACGCTCTAACTCACCTAAAAGAAATGCACCGGTACTGTCAATTGTACGAGCATCAAAGGTACGCATCCCACCAGTGTCACGGGTACGTGCCAAGATAGGTTTCCCCATTTGTACTGCTTGAGCGATGGTTGTAGCTCGGAGTAATTTACTCATGTTCTCTTTTCTCCGGACGAAAAAAAAGACGCCTATAGCGTCTCGATTTACGTCAATATTTTTTAAATGTTGTAAGAAATTTCTACGTTGTTTTGTGCATCAGCATCATGCATAAACAAGGCGTTTTTCAGTTCAATTGTGTTTGCACCATCGGCAACAGCTTCAATCCCACCAACCGGTTTTAAATCTGTACCTGCAGCCACACGCACAAAAACCTTTCCTGCTGTCTTGGCTGTGCCAGCATTACACTTAACTGTCATGTAACCACGGCGCATAACGTCATGTACGATATTTGGCTGTGGTACCGCTAGGCCCATACCGTTTACTGCTGATTGAGTTGGGTATGAACGGACGATTAATCCATATACGTCAGTGTCTGCTGCTTCTAATGGCACAAAGCCTGCAGCCGTTAATTTACCAAAAAGACCAAAACCACTGAAATTACCCTTGGTAATATGTGCCTCTACAGTGGAATGTGCTTTACGTGAGATATCACCTGGAATGCCGGAAGGCATACGGTATAAAAATGCATTGCTCATCAATTATTGTCCTTTGTTTTTCCAGTATTCACGGTTACGTTGGTTGATTTCTGCAGGTGTCATTGGCGCACGGCCAAAATCACGAGTAGAAATACCTGAACGTACACCAGCCGAATTATTTTGAAGTTTGATTAGTTCTGATGCCCCAGTGAATGCAGCATCAATCGTGGCTATTGGCAGTTTATCAAAGTCAGGATTTTCACCGACAAACGGCGTAATCGCACCTTTACCATCTTTAGTGCCATAAGATGCTTTAAGTACAGCACGCTTTAATTTCAGCACAGCTTTGCCATTTTTGGCACTATCAAAAGTAGGCATGCTATAGCCAGGGAAAAGGATTTCAGCGCGGGAGATAACATTTTTCAGCGAATCACCGGTATAGTTCTGGACGCCTTCTTCAGAAAGCTTTCCAGCTTCTTCCGCTTCCAGAATATCGTCCGTTGTTTCGGATTCTTCTTCCTCGTCGCCGTCCTCGGTTTCATCCTTTTCCGAATCCTTGGTCTGCTTTTCAACGGCCGCCATACGCTTATCAATGGTTTTCATAAAGTTAAGCACTTGAGCCTGAAATGCTGCGTCACCGGTCTGAGTTTGATTCTCTTCCTCGTCGCCGTCATCATCTTCGGTTTTGAGATCGAGATCCTCATCCTCTACAGCTTGAGCAATTTTTTCAGCCTCATCCGCATCACCTGTTTTAACCAGGTTACGAATACGGTCAGCAAAGCTGAGTTTTTTCTTTTTGACCTTAGTCGCCATAAAACTATCTCCAATCGAGCAGCGCGAACCGCATCGCCCTTTATCAACTAATGCAATATGATTAACTACAATATTGCTCTGTACCCCCTTGCCTGGGCTGATTTGTGAATATTCAGCATCATAGCCAAGGGAAATTTCTACTTTTCCACCCTGAACAGCCTCAATGGTTGACTTATCCATGATTAATAAATCACCCATTAAATACTCGGCATCTTCACCTTCACCCTGATGGATATTGTGGCCAGATCCTTTGGACAGGTTCTTCCAGTTCTCTGGCGTAACCCAATCATCAGGATGATCATCCGTAACCGGCTTTCCTTCGATACTTGCAATTGTGGTAGGTGCAAATAAAACGTCCTCTCCACGATATATCTGAATTAAGCCTGTATCGTCTGCATCAACCGGGACCTCGCCATCATCATAGATAAGAACACCGGTTCTGGCTAAACGTACATCACGGCAAAGCAAGTAGCCTTCTGGCGTAACCTCACGTGTGCGGCCAATTTGCCCAGATGTAAGAATGTTGGATCGATCAACCGTTTTCTGATCTTTTGTCTTTTTGCGCTTAAACATAATTCACCTTTAATAGGCATAAAAAAACCACCCGAAGGTGGTTTTACATTTTTTTTGAATTAATCCAAATTTCCATTGCGTATTAGCTTTAGAGCTTCTGGATAAAATTCATAAGTTTTTATATCCCCATCTACAAACCATACACACCAAACTTTGCCATTTTCATAAATACGTTCAACCGTCATATACTCACCATCTGATTGAAGTGTAACAACATCACCAGCTTTTAATTCACGCATCAATATTTTCCTAATGATTTAAAAAATATAAATATACCAGCTATTAAAATTTAGACAATATACTTAAATGTCAGGTATAACTGGCTCGGGATAACAACGGCAATTCGGTAGACAACCAGCATGACCTTCCATTCCATCCAAGGTAGGTGGATTATTCCAATAGACCAGCTTTCCATTCATCGCCTTATGACTTTGCCTTACATCCCCATCTTCACTGGTCCGCCAGGTATATCCCTCAGAACCAAGGTTCTCAGCTCTGGCTTGAGTGAATAGGCATGATGCACGGCTGACCTCAGTACGGGCAATTGTATTTGCTCTGGATCTGGTAACTCGGCCAGTGGCCATGATTAAGCCAGCAATCTCACTTGCCCGGCTGCCTTCAATCAAGGATCTGGTAGATAGGTCATGTATGCGTTGAGCTGCTTCCAATGGCAATGAAGTAATTAAGCGGACTTGCTCATTCAACAATTGTTGATACACCGCACCGGTGTCAGTATTGCGGATCTGCTCACGCATACCGCGCGACATATCCTGTGCGTAAATAAGCCAGGTTTTCTCATCACGTAGGGCAACATCAGTAATAATTCGACCTGCAGCATTCTGCGCCCAGAATTGGAGAGTATTGGCATACTCTTTCAAAGACGAAACAATCAATGGGTGAGTACTAGGATCATTCACATCAAAGCCTTTGACGATCATATCCACATAGCCAGCAATCTTTCTAAGCTGCTGACTGTACCGGATCTCCATCTTTCTGGCCCGATTCGGCGTCAGGCGGCTGATTTGATTCTTCATCGTCTAAAACTTCCCCTGGGGCCGGTGGATCTTCATCATCTGCCTCATTAATTTCATCGTCAGTGATGTGAGAGAAAATTCCCGTATTTTCGCTTGATTGTCGTAACTCTTTGAGCGCCGTAGACCGTTTAATAAGTCCAGCATCCTCTACTTTGGTTACAGCTTCAGCTACTTTACTGGCAATCTCAGCTTTTTTGTCATCACCGAGCTGCCACAAAGAGGCAAATTGAAAGTCGAATGAATCTGGCAATGGCTTACCGAGCACTGACATAGACAACACGGCGTAGAGAATCTGCAACGGCGTCCGTAATCGACCCTCCTGCTGTTGGTTGATATTGTCGTAATAGTTGGCTAGATCAGATTCACCGGTGGCATTCAGCCCGGCAGGCGACTGACCAAACAACCGGACAAGTGGAATACCCGTTGCACCAGATATCTGCTGGCCAAACTGCAGCAACAAATTATCAAGACCAGTAAAACCATATTGATGGGCCTCAAACTCATCCTCGGCATCCATGAGGGTTAAGCCTTCATTGGACTGCCAAAGACGAATATGCTCGATCTGCTTGACCAACCCGTCAAATGCTCGACCACCAGTGGCAATAATTTCTCGTAGACCTTTAACCTTGTATGTCCGTAAATGAGCCTTATAGACCAACTGGCCAGCCCCTAACGTAGCACTGTCGAAAATGGTCAAACGGTCTTCCAGACGTTCAATGACTGACTGCCCCCACAAGTTTTCTGCAATGGATTGCCAGTAAGGTAGTTCAACCCCATCCATGCGAATTACACGTGAATAATGGACTTTCTGGTTGCATAACCCTACTGAATCAGTAATCACATCATAATACCTTGGCATGCCGTAATGTGGACCATACTCAGTGACTAGATCCTCAAGTGAAGGCATTACCATCCATCGATCCAGCACAAGCAGCCCTTTGAACTGGCCTTTACCAACAGTATTAGGGTTCAATGGTGTACCAACGTTCTGACCATCGATTAACATGACAGCAATGGCACCGCCGTAGAGACGGGACCACTTAATAGTCTTATTAAGCCGATCCCAAACCTGCAAACGATCCATTTCTTGGTCTATCATTTCACCATCTTTAGGTGAGCTGAATCCTTTGATATTGCATCCCTTACGGGTCATATCATCAGCTACAACATCAACGACCTGACCAACCACCCAGGATGATCGATACATCTGTTCAAGCAACAATCTATTTCGACTTAAATAGTTGCTACTGTAGGTGCTTTGGCTATGCTGATTGTTAGTACCTAGACCAACTCTTGCAGCAAAGTTCTGAAATGAATCTTTTGTAAATTGAAATAAGCCCATTTTAAAATCTCTTATGCAAGCCTTGACCAAACGCCGGTACCACCACGGGCCATGATGTAGCCATCCAATGAATAACGGAGAGCATCAATACCATGGTTCCATTTATCAACAATGATTGGTAATACCTCATCAGTGAGGCGATCTTTTTTGTATGAATATTTGCGGAACTCTTCCAAAATCTTTTTACACCGTGGGTGTATTACAACTTTGTCAAAGCCTTTAATGTGTGCGATACCATCTTCCACAGATCCTTGCCATTTCTCGGCTCCATCAATGTTGAAGCCCTGACGGCGTAGGTAGCTGATAGTTTCTGGCCGTGAACAATCGGCCTTAATTGGCCAGTCACGTGCACCTGGAATGCCAGGATATTTAGCGTCATCCTCAGACGTCCATTTTGCTAACTGCTCCTCTGTTGCGCCAGCTTTACCTGCGTACATCTTCCATAAATCATCGATCTCAACATGATAGCCAAACGCCTCATATTCGATATAAAGCGTATTGTCCAGAATGAAGGATCTAATCAATGTACTTGGGTCATTCGCAAAACCAAAATCGGCACCGAAGAATAAGCGGTCTGCCTGCTTCCATAGATCATCATGGAAGGCATCAACCTTGTACTTATCACGGAAAATTTGAGCTTCGGAAAGCTCCAGATAGTCACCTTCCCAGATCCAGCGATAGGTAGCATCGTCTTGGGTAGCTTGGTCACGTCTACGCTCCAGCTCCAGCACTTGTGGGAACCACGGATTGTCGGAGTAGTTCATCTCTACACCAAGGCCAATCAGCTCACCAGTAATCTCATCAAACATTTCCTCATGCCTAAATCGCTTACTGGTGGCACTATCTTCGCGCTCAGGGTTCCATGTAATCCACACCTCTGAGTTTTCCTCACGCACTGTAGGTAAGAGTTTCCGCCATGCAATCTCACTTACAGTTTCAGCCTCATCCACCCAGCAAAGCAAAATTCGTGCTTTTGACTTGATGCTATCCAGATTATGGCGTAAACCGCAAAATCCATATGAAACACGGCGGTTTTTCGTGCGGATAAAGTTTTCACCCATTTCATAATAATCATTAAGAAATGGGACTGACCGGATAGCTTGCTTAATCTCCTCCATGGATGAATCTGCAAGCGTATTCATAAATTCACGTCCACCCAGGATCATGCCGCTGATATTTGCCTCGGCAAAAATATAACCCTTTACCGCCGTCATTAATGCAAATGATCGTGTCTTACCCGAGCCACGGCCACCCCATGAAGATAAGTAACGAAGATTAGGCGTAGAGAATAGTGGAATTAACTTAGGTGGCAGTTCTATCTGTACCTTTGACATTAGGTGCTACCAGTTCAATAGTTGTAGGTTTATTGATTGATTCCCCTTTACTTGTATGGTCAACCTCTTGTTTATTGGTATACAAGCCGCCCATCTCTTTAGCAATTTGCTCAAGCAAGCCACGAACAACACGCTGATTCCTATGGTTCTTATAAACAAGATCATTCAGGATCTTGAGCCTTACAGCCTTGTTCGCCGTGGGAATATTTAAGGGCTTATCTAAAAAATCTTTCCTAATAAGCTCAAACTCTTTTTTAAACTCAGCGCTCAAATCCTTACCAGCCCGTTTGGTCGGATCATAGGATTCAACCTGCTGCCGTGTTACGTCGATATTGTATTCTTCCTTGACAAGTTGGACTGTTTCTTGAGGTGTATTAAACACAGCAAGTGATTGCACAATAAAGAGTTTTTGCTTCTTATTTAATGTCGCCATTTCTCTCTATCCGTCAAGGTACGTCAAGGAAGCATGGCAAAAAAAAATGAGCCAACCGGCTCAACTGATAATGCATGTCCCACAGCACTTGGAAATATTTACATCATTTACAAACGGCGCTTGCTTCGCCACTTCTACAAGTCGCTTCACGTTCTCGCTCGCTCCCCATCGTTTGACCACACCAACAAACTCCTCTACATCGTGGCCAGCAAGATAATGCTTTGGTAGCCCGGTCATGTCACTGTAGAGTGGTTCGCCGTCCTCATCCTGTTCCACACCTATGTGATACAGCTCATGTTCGATCAAAGCACAAAAGTCCCGATCCGAAGCTTGTTCGCAAAAACTGGCATCAATCGTGATGAGGTATACCGGCACATAGCCAAACCAGTCGCGCATCTGCTGCTCTTGTCGAGCTTTACGCCATCCACCCTGATTGAACATCACCTTTTCACATTGGCCCAGTACCATACGCTTTTTAGCAGTACACGCAGATGATGCCCAAGCAAATGCCAGAAACTCTTCACTGTCATGCATGAGTTCAGCAATATGGTCATGATCCGGGTTATGTAGTGGTCCACCAATGGTTAAAAAATTCTTTACCACCCAATCCATAAGATCCGGTGCCGGTGCCAAACGGATAGCCTCTTCCTCATCGGCTTTGTCCATCAATTCAGTTGGTGGAAATGGTCTGATCTGGCTCATGCTCTAAATTCTCCAATTCACTTTTAATCCAGTGGATGACATAACCTGATAAAATTGAATCCGGATGAAACCGCTCAATCTTGTAGCCCATCTCTTCAACCTGGTAATACCGATCCATACTCCAGGCTTTAAATGCCAATTTGCCACGGCGACCGCCGGACCATGGCCCGCCCTCAATTTCAATAAGCAATCGTAATTTCACAATATGAAAATCGAAACGCCAGTGCTTTGTGCTGATCGGCTGGAATTTACTCTCAAAACCTATTGCATGATCTTTTAATTCTTCAAGTAAAGTTGCCTCTGCCTCTAAATAGTTTTGTTTGGCTTTCGGCAACGGCGTATTTCTAGGCTTGGTTTTCGGTGCACGTTTTCTGGTGAGTTTAAAATACTTGTCGATATCCATTCTTTCACCCGTATATCACGGCGACCTTTCAGCCATTTTAATTTTTCAATGGCCAAAAAAAATCGCTCATCTAATTGAGCGATCTGGTCTGGCGTAAGTCCTGCTGTTGAGCAACTGCCTATGTGCATCAATTCCTGTTCGGCTTCCCGAATCTCATCATCAATATGAAGCATGGAACCTCCAAACAAGAAATGAAAAAGCCCCGCCAATAACATGTATGTCAGCGGGGCTTCATGTGCCGAAATACGCTCGGCCAGTTGACTCGCATTGCGCCGATGCAAGTGAGGGTCAGAAATAAAAAAAGCTCACCTTTCGATGAGCCTTGGAAATCTTTCAGGGCGATCACTTAAGAAAACGCCCATTTTAGAAATACTTATACTGAACCGTTCTGTTTATGTCAAGCAAGTGAAATCTCACTTGGTTCAAAATGAAACGATCTTGCCAGGTAATTTCTAATACAGTGCTCCCAATTTTCGATAGCAGCCTCTGCAATTAATTCATACGGCGCATATCGTTCAGAGTATCCAGATTTAGAAACATTCAATTTTGCAATCGTAATTTTCTCATGCAGTGTGTATGGGCGCTTACCCGTCCCACCACATTTTTCACAAAATTTTGATCCATCTGGAAAGCCTTTTTCATTAAATAATTCCAGCTTCCCCAAACCTTGGCATGGGTTACACATGGCTTTTGTGAATAACCGACCGCGCAATACAACCTCAGCGATCCCTTTGGCCACATTCGTTAAATCGCCCTGACAGTTATTTGGTTTAAAATTCTTCTTGATCATTTCCTTGTGGATCTTGCCGGCAAGAATATTACGAACCCGGAAAAAATCTGCAGACTTAATCTCTCCTTTTATAAATTCCACCTTACCGGGTCTGTCTTCAATACGGCGCTCAACCTGGTAATTAAAATCATATTTACTCAAAAATAGTTCAGTTTGCTTTTCCGGTGGCGTTATGACCGCTATACGCTCAAAATCAATTCTCTCCACCAACAACTCTGCCCATTTTTGTGCATGAGCAGGCATTAATGCAATTTCCCCTAAAACCACATCCTTTGTTATTTTCCCCTTCCCATTACTCTGAGCAATAGCAAGACGCAACAACTCCAAAAAATCAAACTTTTCAACTAACATAATTGCGCTCCTATTACTTCAACCATCTGCAGCTGTACTGGGTCCCTTTAACCCAGTAAACATCTGCTGTCTTACAAATCTGTACGGCGTTATATGTATTTAGTGCCAGACATAAAATCGCCAATACAATAAAAACCACTATGTAAACCCAATCATTATTTTTCTGTCTCATTTCAACCGTCCATATACAAGCATTGCTGCATCACGGCTGTGCTCGCTTGTTCTACCAGTCCAGCCAGTTACTTTTTTGAAATAATCGCTCTTGGTTTTTGTCATGTTCGCGGCCGGGTGCACCAGATCAAACTTAATACCCTGCTCGATACAGAACTGCTCCCAGATACTGCAGTCACGTTTAACAGATCCAACGCCCTCACGTACACCGGCACCCGACTTGGCTTGTCGCGCATCTGTAGCTCCGAACCAGGTACGTTTACGGGCATCTTCAATCCGGACAACTAAATCCGGATGCTGGGCATGTAGTGATTTGACCTCTTCCATTGCCCGGGTGATTGTCAAAGTCTCTACCCGGTTCAATTTCCCTTTTTCTGCAACGGCAAAACCGGTCTTAACGCCGCAATCAATACCAACTCGAATCATTGGCTTTGTTCCTCATCTTCGGCAAATTCATCCTCATATTCAGGACCGCCATGTTCGATATAACTTTCATCAATTGCAGCCATTCCCTCGAATAACTCAACGCACCAAGGGCAAAACTTATAATTTCGATCTTCAAACGCACACTCTTTGCCGTTTAGTTGAATGCAAGTACAACCTTCTGAATGTTTCTCCATCACCCTTCTCCGTCACGCTTGTCATTTATGGTCACGTTCTTTTTCATGCCTGCAATCCTTTAAATAAATCTGGAGTTTGAGCAGCTGGATTTAGCCATAAACATTCAGTACGCAAAGCCGTACCGCGCCCAGCTGAAATACGTGAACTTGTGTCTATACGTTTCCACCCAACCAGCAAATCGCCATATAGTTCACATGGATAACCTGAAAGCATTACCATCCCTTTTAGATTGGTTAATGTTTCAAGTAACTCTTGATGATCCTGGTCATTCATCTCATGACGGTAGATTCGACCAGATTTGGCGCCGTCATAGCGGGTATCCATGACATAAGGTGGATCTACATAGTGAAGTGTAGTTTCACCATCATGATCTTTGAGCACCTGGATTGCAGGCCGATTCTCAATGAGTACTCCACTCAAGCGCTGGCCAATGATGCCTAAATGTTCTGGATAAGTAGCCCATAATGATTGTGCTGTTCCATATTGACGCTTTGTATCTATGCGAAAACCGGTAATACCCTTTGTTGCGCCGGCCGAACCGAACCCCATCTGCGCCCGGACACAAACACGGCGCGCTCGTTCTACTTTATCTTCGATAGGTTCCCAAGCCTTTTCAAAATCTGCCCGGCTATATGGGGTTAAAACCAGTTGTTCAATAAGCTTTTCTCTCGAGCTAGAATCTCGAAGCACTTCAAATAAATTAACGATATCACCATCGAGATCGTTATAAACTTCAGCATAAGCACGTGGCTTTTGAAGCAAAACTCCGGCCGCTCCGCCGAATGCTTCCGTATAACAAATATGGTTTGGCATATGAGAAATAATCCAGTGTGCCAAACGGAATTTACCGCCGTGGTATCGAATTAATGGATGATCGAGTTTCATAGACCACCACCTAAAAATTTGAATGCGCTTTTAGCCACGACTGGAACTTGTCCATTTCCAATGGCTTTAAGTCTGTCCACCCGATGGGCCACCCCATCAGCCACTCGACCCAATCCGGGTTCAACTTCCCACCATGCGAGTTCATTACATGATGATCCAGCCGATCGTTGATCCGGCTCTTGCCATCCTTTCTGGTTAATGCTGCTGGCGATGAACCTTTGCTCATTGTTGCTGTTGGCGTTGGTAAATTCTCCACTACACCTGCCAGACCGTTCCTTGGATGGTTGCTGACCTTCCCACGTTTGTTCCCGTCCGATGCCTTGGGTGTTGGATAAATTCGACACTCCTTGGGATTCTGCCCCACTCTTCCCTTTGTCCAGCCGTTGACTGCTTTGGTTAAAGTCAGATGTGATCCCGGTGTGTGTGCTCCGCCCCGTTCCTGACTGCACGGAGTAGGCAACAATCCAGAGCCTGTCGCGGATATGGGGCGCTCCAAAGTTAGATGCTGAAAAACGTGCCCAGTGCGCGTCATACCCCATTTGGGCAAGGTCACTGATGACTCTGGCAAGTCCTCTGGAAACAAGCATTGGTGAGTTTTCCACCCAGACTTCGCCAGGTCGAACTTCACTGATAATTCGTGCCATTTCTGACCAAAGTCCTGAACGTTCCCCATCGATCCCTGCGCCTTTGCCGGCAGATGAGATGTCCTGGCATGGAAATCCGCCAGAAATAACGTCAACAATTCCTCGCCATGGTCTTCCGTCAAAAGATTTAATGTCAGACCAAATTGGGAAAGCCGGGAGAATTCCATCATTTTGTCGTTGCGCCAAAACTTGTGCGGCGTAGGCATCACGTTCAACTGCGCACACTGTTGTACATCCCATGAGATGCGATCCGAGTATTCCGCCACCAGCGCCTGCGAAAAGAGCCAACTCATTTAAGCCACCTAAATTTTTTTGATAATCGATCCAATCTATTGTTTGCGTGTCCAATGGGTGTTTCATAAGCCACCACCTGTACGCTCATCGGCCCAGTTGCACTCAACAACGGTGAGGCCATCGTGTTGGAAGCGGGACCACAAACGGTCGCCCAAGCTTTCTTTCAATTGCGCTTCAGTCCAGTTTGAAATTAGGACTGTTGGCTTTTTGGCGTCATAGCGGGAATACAAAACTTTGTGCACAAGCTGTAACCGGCTCTCATGCTGATCATGTAGGCCATACTCATCAATGATTAACAAATCGTAATCAGTGAACCGGAACACGGCGCTTGCTTCGCTGTCGTCAGTTTTAGTCCAGGCATTGGCTATCTCGTTTGCCATGTCTTCAGAAGTCGTATAACGGACATAGCTGCGTTGGTCTAAAATGTTGCGGGCAATCGCACAAGCCAGATGGGTTTTCCCGGTACCGGTACGACCAACCATAATCAAATTGCGCTTAATGCCGGCATTAAAATCTTTTGCGAATGCATGACATTGGCCTTTGGCATTCTTCTGGCCAATGTTCCCAACAGAATAATTTTTAAATCCGCTGCTCTCATGGCGATCCGGAAGCATTGCACCGGCGAAGTGTTTTTCCCGAACCATCTGGTTTACAGATTGGAAATGTTCATCCTGGGCGCGCTTGTATGCGTTCATAGCGCATGTTTTACAGAAATCACGTCCGCTGACGCTGATCATTCGCTCTTTGTGTATTTCACAAAAACGATTTGTACTTGTGATTTTCTGACTCAGTTGATTAGCAAATGCGTTCATAGCATGCTCCCGGTATCGATATCATCGACTGCAGGTGGGTAATCCTGTACATCACCCCATGCATCGTTGACGTTGCGGCCTGTATTCGATGGTTTCTGGGTTTTCGGTTTTACAGGTGCCTTAGGTTTCTTGAACTCATCAATCAACCAAGTAGCAAACTTGTATGTGCGCTGGTTATCAGTGAGATCCTTCTTGTCTTCCCAGTGGGCATTAAACTTTCCGAGATGAAAATCGTAATCAGGCATAGCGATTACTTGTTCAGCTTGAATACCCATGCTTTGGCGAATCACGTTCAACAGGGTTTCCGGATTTGGTACCCAAGAATTTTCCTGAGCCGGGTTTTCACCTGCGCCCTGTGTGTGTGTATTTATATTTGGTTCACGGTTATCGGTTATCGGTTTACGGTTAAGGTTTTTTTGGGTTTCACTTTCAGAACCCACAGAAACCGACTGGGTTTTTTCTGGGTTTTCAGATTCACCACTCTGGCTTTCGTTTTGGTTTTCGCTCGGTTTTGTTTTACGTGGACGGCCACCTTTTTTACCGTTTTCACGGTTTTTGTTGGCATTCTGGTGATATTCAGCAATTTCTGAATCACAACGTTTATTGTGAAAACCATCTTCCAGCTCAACAAAGAAGTCTTGAAGCACATTTAATACAGCTTCCCTTTCTTCTTGGGTTATTGCACGTAACCGACGAAAAACCGACTGGGTTTCTTTGGGTAATGGTTTTTCATTCAGGTAATAAAAGTCGATCGCACGGCGATAGAAGCACTCCTCCAATGGAGTTAAGTGCGCCGTATCAACCATGAAATCACTTATGTGATGAAGATATTTATACATTTACCTCACCGCCCTGGTCCTTCAATTGAATGAAGCGACCGAACATAATGATTTTGTCTGCCCGAAGTAGGCTGGCGATAATTAAACCGGCATTAACGTAACTGATCCGGTGAGCCCGGCTTAAATCCTCGACAAGCTCATCCTTTGTTACTGCAGCGTTGGCCTCATCCCGGTTTATCCGGCGCAGGTTTTCTTTCCGGATCTCCAAAAAGTCACTGAGTGTCCTTAAAGCCGGTTCATGCCAGGATTGGATTGCTTGTGTTTGTTTGTATTCAGGGAGTTTTGATGTATTCATGAAATTTCTCCCTGAGCCGAAAGCGCACGGTGGTAATGTCGTGATTCATCGCCCATGATTTTGCAATTCGGTGATACACGGGTATGTAGATATTTATCGTCTCCCATGTCATCAATAACTAAACAATGGTTGCACTGCTCATCTGTGAAGTGACTACATTTGCCAGCGCATGGGTGATTTGATATATTTGTCATGTGATTTAATCTCTCTGGTTAATGAACACTGCTTAAAGCTCGATCTTGCACATCGGGCTTTTTGCTTATCTGGAATACGGAAAAAATACTTTTTAGGAGATTTCTGTATTCACTTGAATTCGTTGTATTCTTTGATTTTTTCAGCGTTTCTAATGATGATTGGCCTAAATCAATTTGAAGTTTTAAATCTATGGCCTCTCTTACCCACTTAGCTCTATTGCCTCCCGCCAGATCATCTACTAACTGCTTTACCTCAACTGGTACGCGCGTTGTCAGTGGTTCCAATAGTTTTTCTCCTGGCTTAATGGTGCTATTTAGGTTTTGCATGATTGTTCCTGAGTTGAACTGGAAAAAGATTGGAACTCTTGAAGTGATGGGCATAAATCAGAGGCTTTGAATAAACCTTTTGTTTCTTTTTCAGCCCTGATTGCCACAAGTTCCGACATATTTTTAGTTTGTCTTACCCATCCAGAGACTGATGGTTGAGTGACTTTGAGAGCGTTAGCTGTGCTTTCCTGCCCCCCAAAGTAGTCAACTAAAGATTGATAAATGTTTTTTTGTGACTCTCTCATGGTTATATCTCGAGTGAAGATATAACCATAATATAACTATAGTTATTAATGGTCAATAACTATAGTTGTTTGATTACTTATAACCTAGGTTATATATTGGTTTTAAAATTGCGGTATATGGTTTATGACGACACTTAGAGAAAGATTGAAAGAATCTCGAAAGAGAGCGGGTAAGACACAAGCAGAGGTTGCGGAAGCTGTAAAAATGTCACAACCAGCTTATCAAGCTTTAGAGTCTGGCAAGAATCAGAAATCTTCTTATCTACCACAAATTGCGCAGTTTCTTGGTGTTGATATAATTTGGCTTCAAACTGGTGAAGATAAGATTCTGCCTGTCACCACTAAACAAACCAGAGATGAGGTTTACATCACCCCTGTAGAGTTTAGAACTGACTACGATAAAAAAAATACAGTCAAAATTCCTGTCCATAAAAATGTCAAAGCAGCTTGCGGAGATGGTATTGCTAATTTTTTAGAAGAAGTTACCGGTTATGTAGATATCGATCCTGACTTTCTAAAAATGGTAGGTATTAAATCAAAACCTGAGAAGCTTCGTATTATCTACTCGGCAGACTACAGCATGTGGCCTACAGTTCTCCCGGACAGCCCTCTATTTGTAGATATTACTCCGATCGATACATCAAACATGATCAATGGTGATGTGTATGTATTTCTCCACAATAGCTTCTTGAGAATGAAACGAGTATTCATCAGCTATGGAGATGAGAAAACCGTGCGCTTACAAAGTGACAATCCTGATAAAAACAAATATCCAGATGAGATCATCACAAAAGAGCAGCTTAATGAATTGAGTTTTGTTGGTCGATTAGAGTCTGCTCTGGTTAAACCATAATGAAGCCGTAAATCCTATAAATATTTAAAGGAATAGAATCATGATCGCAACACTTAACAAATCTAAAACAGCCCTTTCAATCAACAAACAAGAATTTAAAGCGGCGTTGTCCAAAATCGGTGATGGAATTGATAAGCAGATTGCATCATTAAAAAAAGCCAAACAGAGCTATGATGCCGCTGAAATGGCACAAGAAATCATTAATGAAGCAAATATCTTTGAAGCCATAATTGAGGGATTTAATGAGGCTGAAGGGACCAATCTAAAGGTGGCGGATATAAGCAATTTAGAGCAAGCACAGGGTTGGGTAGATGAATTTTTGGAAAAGTACTCAAACGTTTGAGATGTGTATTGAATAATAAAACTGTGAACCCGACACAGTCATTACAATGGTTCGGGTGGAGAAAAATGTGAAGCAAGAAACTAAAGAAGCTTTGGCTTTGGAGCTAACCAAAGCCGTTATTAACGAACGCTCTAAGCGTGAAAGTGCTTTTGATATCACAGATCCAGGATTATGGATCTATGAATATACAGATGCCCTTAAAAAGATTGATGAGGCACATGAGGAGCAAAAGGCTGATCAGATGCTGGATTTATGGCCTAAACTTAATCCATGATATTTGCCTTATAGCCATGTTTAATAAAGAACTTAGCCATGTGCTTCTCAAATTGAGGCACTTTGCTTTCACAAACATGCACCGTGATTTTCTTCACTTTATGCATATTAATAAATTCATCTGCAGCTTTTATATCTGCAATTCTTTGATGTATGTTCTTGTTTGAAAAATCGCTATCTTTTGGCTTTAGTAAATTAAACCGCGCTTCTTTTTTGGATTTATTACTCATAACAAACTCCATCTAACCCACCCCAGCGGTGGGTTTTCTTTTGTCTATTAAAACACAAATATAACTATAGAGATATTTTTATAACTATAATATTGACTATTAAAATAACTATAGTTATATTTGTAGCACGCACAGCAAAAAGCCCCGAACAATCTTGGCGGACTAGACGGGGCTTCTCACTACAATGAGGTCCATTATGGAACAAAACGTTTTAAATCACAACCGTAGCTACATATCTGGCAAGACTTTGCTTAAAGGATGTGCTGTAGCAGCAATCACTGCCGGTACTTTATCTGGTGCTTATGCTCTGGTTACCAAGCCGGTTGATATCGCCCCTGCCTTTAACTATGCCAATACACAATCTACATACGGCGTTTTAGCGGCTCAAATTACATCTGAAACAACCGGCCAGGCCGTTGTAAATCTGGACGGGTTCCGTGTGTACACAAGCTTTGATTTTGAGATCGTACCAGATGATAACGGTCAACTTGGTAGCAATGATGAAGCGGTATTTATCTATAACCTGGCTGTAGATCGGATTCTCACTGCCAATGGCGATGGTTATAACGATTTCACCAATGCTGACGACATCCGCAACATGATCTCAGTCATCACTGCCCACATTGAAAAAAACCGTATGGTTCGGGGGGGATCATGAGCATTACTAAATATACCACCCCATTCCGTGAATTCTTGTTTAAAGATGAGCAAGGCGTTTATCACGTTCGCCTTGGCTCAAAAATATTTATGGCCAAAGTTTCATTGAACTATACGCCGGATTTCGATAATGACTTTTTCGGCGGTGCACAGGAACTTGCATTCGACTGGTACTCAGTTCGAGTAAAGGATTCTAAGGACGCTGAACCCCGTCAAATCACCACGGATGAGCTGTCTATTCCTTGGGTTAAGCGTGAATTGAAGCGCGCTGTTAACGAACAACGTTCAAAAGAACGTAACGCACGTAACAGCCAAACATCACGCTACAGCGCTAACCAGCGCACCGCTTACCACAACGCACAGTCTAATTAAGGGGATTGTTATGTCACAACAACAAAATCAGTCTGCTGGATTGGATGTGTTAGGCACTATTCAGCAAGAATTAAAAGCGCCAAAGAGCAAATTCAACAAATTTGGTAAGTTTCATTACCGTAGTCTGGAAGATATCTTGGAAGGTGTAAAACCGCTCTTACAGAAATACGGCGCTACCCTTGTGGTGACTGATGAAGTGCAACAGATCGGGCCGGTTGTTGTGGTCACGGCTAAAGCTGTCTTTACCGATGATCAGGGTAAACAAACTGTGACAACTGCACATGCCGGTGTAGAACTCGATAAAAAAGGAATGGATGTGGCCCAGACTTTTGGGGCATCCAGCTCTTATGCGCGCAAATACGCTTTGAATGGCCTATTCCTGATTGATGATACTCAAGATGCTGATACAGAAGCGTATCAACAGCAAACTGGTGCACAGGGTCAGAACAACCAGCAAAGTAGAGGTCAGAACCAACAAAACGCGAATGGTCAGAACAACCAGCGTGGTAATTACCAGCAAAACCAAAATACTGCGGCACAGCAACAAAATCAGCCTGCTCAAAAGTCTATGGGACAGCGCTTTCAGGATGCATTAGTAGCTATCAGTAAGGCGAATAATCCTGCGACTTTAGAAAGAGCTTTGAGCACATTTAACGGCACTAATTTTTATGCCGGTATCAGAAAAGCATGCCAGGCGCGTGCCGACATGCAAGGCTGGGAATTACCGATGCCATCGCAGACTCAAACCCAACAAAATCAACAAATGCATCACTAGGATAAGGCTATGAATAATATTTTAAATGCTCAAGAAGCCTTTAATGCCATGATTGTAGGCAAGAACGTTTTAGCACGCTGTATTGCAAATAGTCAGGGCGAACACTTGGATTCAGAATTTGCTCCAATTTCAGATTATCCAGCAGATATATATGCAAAACCTCATATGGAGTTTTGCATTCAAATTGAAATGTTGGAAATGGCTGGTATTAAATTTACTAAGCCATGCACTATTGATGAGCTGAAAAAAGGCCAAGAGATCTATGTCTGTATTTTCCCTTATGCAGAAATTCACAAGGTCAAATTTGATCATACTTCTGCTGTACAGAACTTTGTACGTTGCGGTGTTGTACAACGGGATATGGAAAATGCAAAACTGCAGATGCAGGCCTATCACGCATTTTTGGGTTTAGATCTGGCACTGACGATCAATGACGTTCCTAGCACCGAGAAAAAACAGAAAGGTAAACGCCCAACTGCAAAGGAAATCGAAGCGCATAAAGATGTGATTCTTGATGCAATCGCTACTTGTGTCGATGCCAATGAAGTTGAAACAGTTTGTTCCGGTATTGAAAAGTACGGTTTTAATGATGATCAACTTCAAGCTATCAATGCTGCCAAGTGTGCAAAGTCAGAAACATTAGCTGCAAACGCTAATTATTGTCAATTAGCAGCTAATACACCACATCCAGAAGCACCAGAGATCATCAAACCGAATGATGGTGGCCATTACTTTGACCGGGTAAAAAAAGAAACTGCTGAATGGAATACGCAGCTGAAAGAATTGCTTGCAAGACTTCCTGAGACTAAAACACCTGAGGAAGCTAATGCCCTTGTCCGTTATACAAAGTCATGGACAGAGGAACAGCGTCAACCACTGTTACGCGCTATCAGCCGCCGCCTGCAGGAATTTCAAAACCCACAACCTAAGGCTGAACCATCACTGATGGTTAAGATCCAAACTGCACCGGATCTTACCACTTTGGATGCACTTGAGATCGATGTCGGCAGCCTAGACCCAGTCGTTCAGGCAGAAATGATGCGCATCGTAAATACCCGTCGCCTGCAGCTTGAAAGTGCAGTCAACGATGAGGGCCAGACTGCATGAAATTCAACTATTCCACTATCACCCGAACACTAACGGTGTTCGGGGGCAACATGACACACATTTTCGACAATGTGAATGAATCCGAAATTCTGGCCCACGTAGCCAATGCAAAGCTAAAAGAAGCGACCTGGAGAAAAAGAAAGTGAATACAGTACCTGAAAAATTGAATGCAATGAAACCCCAAGAACGTTGGGAATGGTTCGATCGACAAAAAGAAATTTTACGTGAAGCAGCAAAGTCAGGGACCAAAGTTGAACTTACGCCTGAACTGGCCGAAAGCTTCATGTACATGGCAGATATTGATCAACTGAAATACTGTGAAATGGTCACAATGCACCATAACGCTGTTGTTGTTGCTGCCAGCGCTCTTATTGAAAGTGATTTCGATAATGCCCGTGATTGGCTATTAAATCTTGTTGAGCAGGCAAACGAAGTTACATGGCAAATGTATACCAATGCTCAAGAATTTTATGATCGCAATCAGCTAAATTGGCCCGATTCAGCCGAAGATCATGAAAAAAATATTGCTCAGAGCAAACTGAAAGCCAAGGAAGACGCTGAAAAATTTGATGTGTGGTATGAGCAAAATATGAAACCACTTTTAAGCGGTGGTTCCGCCCCGGTAGACAATTCGGTTGTATTTCGTATGTCTGATATTGATCAAGCAATTAAGACCGGGAAAACAAAAGATTTAATTGAGCACCTGGAGGATATTATTGTCCAAAAAGCGCTACTGGCTGCCTACGGCAATCTAACCCGGGCAGCGGCAATGATTTCAATTAACCGGGGCACACTGGCCAAACGCAACAACCGTTACCTTCAAAAGAGGGCTGCAGCATGAATATTGAAAATGCAAAGATTGAATTTGATGGCGATGACATCTGGATTAATTGCAATCTTATTTCTAAGTGCGGTTGGGATGGTAAGTGGTTTGCTTTTCTTGGTGATGAGGAAAAGGAATTCGACACACTAGAAGAAGCTGCAAAATATTGTTTGGAGAAGGCTGATGTTTGATATTGAAAAAGAACGCGAGGCTTTTGAGGCCATTCCTGAAATTAACGATAAGTTGCATACAGTTTATTTTGATGAAACTTTTAATAATTATTTTGCAGCAATGGTAAATAGCGGGCCAACTGTGAAATATGTTCAGGGCGCTTGGATGGCATGGCAAGAGCAAGCCAAAAAGCTTGAAGGCTGCGTGGTGGTGCCTGTTGAGCTGAGTGAATCTATTGCAGAGAAGATGGCTTTAGATAAGGTTGAAAAGCCGCGAAAAGAAAATGATGCGGTTTGGCAGGAAATTGCAGATCAGGCCTATAAAGACAGCTTGCTTCAAAAGAAGTGGGAAATTATTCGTAATTATAAAGAGCTGGTAGAAGCAGCAAGGGGCGGAAAATGAGAAAAGTTAACGTGGATTGGCTTGGTAGTTGTCCTCGTTGTGGGTGCAATAAAGCAATCGTCGAAACTGAAATGGGTAATGAGAAGTTTTTATATGAAGACGACATTATTAAGTGTAATGAATGTGGTCTAAAGGGCGTAGTTGAAGTGACAGATGATTACGCTGATGATTGTGTCGCCTCTGCAAATTGGGAGGAATCTTAAATGGGTGCAGCAAAAAAAATTGATGATCCTGTTGATATTGGCTTCTTATTGATGCTCAAGTACAAAAAGCCAGTGGTATCTCTTGAAGAGTTGCTGCCTGACTACTTGCCACACCTTACTTTAGAGCAGGCAAATAAACGGGCAAATAAATGCAATCTGCCTTTCCCTGCTTTTAAAAGTGATGGTGTAAAGTCCCCTTTTTATGTCAACCTTTCTGATGTCGTTTTGTGGTTGCAATCACAGCAGGAAAAGGCTAAAAAGGACTGGGCTGCCATGCATGGCTAAATTTGTAAGTTATTGAATTAAATATCGTGTGGCTGCACCGTATTTGCACCTTGCACCACACGAAATAACATAAACCTATGATTTAAATAATAATTACAAAACAATCAAACCCACCGGCCATAGGGGCAACAATCAAATTATTTGACAGTTGATAGGAACCAATATACATATATTTTCTTACAATTTCTGATCAACATAGTATACTTCATTCGCCCGTTCGGCTCATCTTTTTGTGCGGTGTTGTCTTCATTATGAACAAATCGGTTTCGACTCGTCCCCTCCTTAAAACCTTTAGCCTGCTGGCAATCAGCGTAAGCTTAACCGCTTGTGGCGACAACGCTTGGTGGTCAAATGGCAGAGAACCTGAAATGAAGGCAGAACAGATCAAAAAGGTTCTTCCACCACGGGTGAATGACCGCCAATCATGGTCACAAGATATCTTTGATATCATGCAACAGTTAAGTATTCCCAAGACCAAGCAAAATGTATGTAGCATTGTCGCTGTGGTCGATCAGGAGTCCAACTTTGTTGCTGACCCCGCTGTACCCGGCCTGGGTGAAAAAGCAGTTCAGGAAATCAATACCCGCCTCAAGGAAAAATTTGAAGCCAAGCTGGGTGAAACCATTGGTGGCACGGTGGCAGGCTATTTTGAAGATGTTTTAAGAAACCAGCCTTCGCCAGAAAATAATTATATGAGCCAGATGCGCAAGGTAAAAACCGAACGTGAGCTGGACCTGCTTTATCGTGAAATTTTTGATTATATGTCCAAGCATTATCATGTCAGTGCCTTGACTGGTGCAGCCAAACTGGTTGGACAGGATATTGGCGAGAAAATGAACCCGATTACAACTCTGGGTTCAATGCAGGTCCATATCAACTACGCCAAAGAGCATAAACGCCAAAGCGGCAATATGGCAGAGTTACGCGATGACCTGTATACCCAATACGGCGGCTTATATTATGGTATTCATCGCCTGATGGAATATTCAGCAGATTATGACAAAGCCATTTATCGTTTTGCAGATTATAACTCGGGTATGTACTCCAGCCGTAATGCTGCATTTCAAAAGATGCTGGAAGTGATACAGGGTAAAGATCTGGATCTCGATGGAGATTTATTACTTTATAACAAGGATGGCAGCCCGCAATCGGCACTGAGCCAGTCCGAAAAAGAGATTATTTCGGCATTTACCAACAATAAAATACTGGTTACACCACGTCAAATCCGTGCAGACTTAAAGAAAGAAAAACAGAAAAAGTTTGAAGACACCCAGACCTATCTGGCTGTGCAAAAACTCTATCAAACTAAAACCAATAAAGCACCGATTTATGCAATCATGCCTGAGGTCATCATTTCAGGCCCGAAACTGAGCCGGGATTACAATACCAACTGGTTCGCAAGTCGTGTAAATGGACGATATGAAACATGCATGCAAAGAGCAAAGAACATCAAGCTTTAAACCTTGCCCTGTTTGATTTTGACGGGACACTGTATCCAAAAGACAGTTTTACCGGATTTATTTTCTTTGCATTAACAAAACGTCATATTGTGAAACGAGGCCTGAAAATCCTGCCGTGGATACAGGCCTACTATTTACGCCTCTACCCTGCACATGCCATGCGACCACGCCTGTTTGCAACCATGTTTAAAGGCATGCCAGTTGAGGTTGTAGAAAAACTGGCGCAGCAATATGCCCAGAAATTGTTAAAAAAATTGGATCCCGATTTATTTAGGCAATTGCGGCAGCATCAGCAACGTGGTGATCAGGTGGTGCTCGTCTCCGCCTCGGTTGACCTCTATCTGGTTCCAATCTGTGAAGTACTCAAGATTGATTTAATCTGCACCCGGACAGAAATAAAAAACGGGGTATTCACCGGAAAATATTACTCGGCAGACTGTAGCTCTGAACAGAAAAAACTGCGTATTTTAGAAAAATATCAGTTAGACGATTATGACGCAATTTATGCCTATGGCAATAGTGAAGAAGATTTAGACATGCTTTCACTGGCCGATTATCCATACATGATGGGCGAGCAAAAAGGTCTCCCTGTACTGCAGATGCCCCGCAAAAAACAGCAGCAATAAAAAAGCCCGCCTAAAGCGAGCTTTTTTATGGGTGACAATTTAATAAATGGCCATATGGTCCCGATGAATCATTTCCAGTGAACGTGCTTCACCAAGTACCTGATAGACTTTTTCTGATGATAAACCCTTGATCATTTCTGCCGAACGTGAACTGAAATTGACACGCCCAACCGCAATACGGCTACCGTTTCTATCCACACATTCCACCACATCACCACGATCAAAATGACCTTCAATCGCTTTTACGCCGACCGGTAACAAACTACGATGCTTGCGCTTGATCGCTTCAACCGCACCATCATCAATCACCAAACGCCCTGCTGTCTGTAAATGCGCTGCCAGCCATTGTTGATGTGCCGTGACACGGTCGTTATCGGTGGTAAATAAGGTACCCAACATCTCGCCCGCCATTAAGCGTGCAAGAACATTGTCACTTTCACCACTGGCAATCAACGTTGGACAACCTGATCGTGCTGCGAGACGCGCAGCACGAACCTTGGTCACCATACCGCCACGACCCAGCACACCGCCGCCGCCTGCCATTTCAAACAGGCTATCATCCAGTGCCCGAACGGCTGAAAACAGCTTGGCATTCGGGTTACTGCGCGGATCAGAGTCAAACATCCCCTGCTGGTCTGTCAGGATAATAAGCAATTCTGCATGTACCTGACCTGCAACCATGGCCGCCAAGGTATCGTTATCGCCAAAACGGATTTCGTCAGTCGATACCGTATCGTTTTCATTAATTACCGGAATAACCCGCCAGTCAATCAGGTTCTGCAATGCATCACATGAGTTGAGATAACGGCGACGATCTGCCAGATCGTCATGCGTCAGCAAAACCTGTGCAGTCTGGATGCCATGTTGATCCAGTACGCTTGACCAGGTATGAATCAGGCCCATTTGGCCGATGGCCGCACATGCCTGTAAACTGGGTAAATCAGTGGGTCGACTCGCAAGTTTCATGCGTACCATCCCTTCTGCAACCGCACCTGATGACACCAGAATAATCTCGTGTCCGGCATTGTGTAGATCTGCAATCTGTTTCGCCCAGTGCGAAATTGCATTTAAATCCAGACCTTGCCCGTTTGCGGTGAGTAAAGATGATCCGATTTTAACAACGATTCGTTTACACGCATTGAGCTGACGTTGCCCATCGACCACTTCTATCATTTTTCCCTCGGTTCACTAGTCACGAACGTAGATACTTTCCACGCCGCCTTCATCCTCATCGTCATCAAAGTCTTCATCATCGTCCAGACCTGCTTCACGCTGAGCTTTACGCATGGCACGATATGCTTCTTTTGCTGCGATGGTTTGTTCACGTGTCTCAGCTTCAAGCTGCTCACGGAATGCTTTCACTTCTGCTGCGTACTCCGGATCTTCAAGCTCGCGTTCACGTTGCTGCTCAATTTGATCCATGAGATAGTACACGACCTCTTTTGTCCCTTCAGACATCAGGCCAGAGGTCTTAAATACCGGACCTTTCCATTGCAGTTCATCCAGAATGTGCTGACACCATTCATCCTTGGATTCTTCAGGAAGCTGGTCCAGTTTGTTCAATACCAATACCACCGGAAGTTTTGCCAATGTTGGAGAGAACTTCTCCAGCTCGGCAAAAATCGCCCGCGCATTGTGTGCCGGATCAGAACCATCAATCGGCTGTACATCAACAATATGTAACAGGATACGGGTACGTGCCAAATGCTTCAGGAAGCGAATCCCGAGCCCAGCGCCTTCTGCTGCCCCTTCGATCAGGCCCGGAATATCTGCCATGACGAACGAACGGTGACGGTCGGCATCGACCACACCCAGATTTGGTACCATGGTGGTAAACGGATAGTCTGCAACCTTTGGCTTTGCCGCACTCACAGCACGAATAAACGTCGATTTACCGGCATTTGGCATACCTAACAGGCCGACATCTGCAAGCACTTTCAGCTCCAGACGGACTTCGCGATATTCACCCTTCACCCCGTGTGTACATTTACGCGGTGCACGGTTGGTTGATGATTTAAAATGTGTATTGCCTAAGCCACCATCACCACCATTGGCAACCTTAACACGCTGGCCATCAGCCACCAGGTCACCAATAATGTCGCCAGATTCGGTATCAACAATGGTTGTACCCACTGGCACTTTTAAAATAACGTCTTCACCGCCACGGCCAGAACAGTTTGCACCTGAACCGTTTTTACCGCGTTCTGCACGATAACGACGGGTATAACGGTAATCTACCAGTGTGCTGGTATCATCATCGGCTTGGATGTAAATACTTCCGCCACGTCCCCCGTCACCCCCATCCGGGCCACCAAAAGGGACAAATTTTTCACGGCGAAAACTGGCTACGCCATTGCCACCGTCGCCAGCCTCTACGGTAATGACTGCTTCATCAACAAAGCGCATGTGCCAATCCTCTAAATTCTTTAAAACGGGGTATTTTGCCACATTTTAAGAAAATTCTCGAATAGAAAAATCAGCAATTTGATTTTTTTGGAATTATTCTTGGTTCAACAGGCAAATTGAGTCATTCAGCCGTGGGAAATGGGCATTTTGACAGACTCGGCTGTACAGCATTACCTTTTATTTATTTGCTGCATGAACACAATACCGTTTACGGTTTTACATTTTTTAAGGGTAAATCCATCTGCATATCCAGATTGGCTTTGGTCTGCTGAACCGAGTTATACATTACGGCATCAAAAGACGAGATTTTGCTCATATTGATAGCATCATTCATATAAAAGCTGGGTTTAAACTGATGCTTCACCGGTAAAGCAATCGTTTCATCAAAAGCAAAATGCACCGGGCCATCAAATACAATTTTTACGGGAACGGTATAGGTTCGTTTTAATTGGAACGGGATATCCAGCTTGACTGGAATATTCAGGCTCAAGGGAAATTTTGGCAATAATTTATTCTGATAGATCAGATCGGTACTGGTTTCTATCGGCACAACCTCGTCAACCTTGAGAATGGTTTCATAGTTAATATCGACGGTAATCGGGGTTTCCACTTCAAAGCTGAGATCGGCAAGGTATTTTCCGGTTAAAGGCAAGCTCAAACTACGATCAATATCCAGCACCGTATTCAACTGGCCTTGAGACTTGACCCGCAGATGGTCTCCCACCTGAATCTTGGTGCCTAATGATTCAGGCAGGCGAATATCAGCCTGCTGTGCTGAAACAACCAAAGAGGCCTGAATATTCAGATATAGCCAAAACAGGATGGCCACCAAGGTAGTCACGATCACAAAACTGATCAGCATACTTTTTAGTGACTTGGTGATATCCATCACTCACCCACCTTGATATCGGCTGGTGACGCTGGCTCATCTGCAGGCTGGGTTTTTACGCGGTTCAGATACATACTGGATAAAGGAATCTTGAGTTCACCCTGAGCAATTTTCACCGGCAAGGTATTTTTAACATCAACAGAAGCATTGAGTTCAGAAGTAATCGGTACATTTAAATTCCCCTGAATCGGAATATTGGCATCCAGCTGGGCCTTTAGCGGAATATTCAGATTTTCCTTGAGCACGGTACGAACCGGCGCATCAAACTTCAAATGAACCTTTTGCTGTAACGGCACCTGAATATCAATCGGTACATCGAGTTGCAACGGAATCGAACCTTTTAACGGTAGCGAGACATCCTTACCCAGTATTCTGACCTGCACCTTGGTATCAATCGGCAAGCTCTGATTCACCTTGATGGTTTCCTTGACAGGAATGCTGGTGCTAATGGGAACCAGATTGTCAAAATAAACCCGTGGTGTCAGGGTTTGGGTCAGTGGAACATTCAGTTGCTCGTTGATCGGAATTTTGGCATCAACACGGCCATTTACATCAACATTCAGGGCATCCTTTACTTTGACGCGAACCTGCAGAGGTTCCTGCAAGTCAATTGCAACATCCTGATTCTTTAAGGGAATATAAATATTGAAATGCTTGAATACCCACATTGCAATATACACCCCACACAGATTGGCGACCACAATCAGGGCAAATACCACAAATAAACGTCTGAACTGCAACAATGATCTATCCCTTATTTAATTATTTCCCTTTTCCATCATTCTCATCGATTTTTATGTTTTATTCAGCATATATTCTGTACAGTCATTAAAAAAGCCCGGCTAAGAACCGAGCTTTTTTATTTGCGTTGCAAACAAATTATGCATTTGTTTCAGCAGGAACTTTTGCGTAGCTTACACCACACATCTGTTCAGCAATACGTAATACCTGACAGCTATAACCTACTTCGTTATCGTACCAGACATAAGCCGTTAAGCGGTTACCTGAAGTGATGGTCGCTTGTGCATCGAATACACCGGCAGTACGCGAACCGATAAAGTCACTTGAAACCACTTCGCTCGAGTTGGTATAACCGATTTGACCCTGTAACTTCGAGTTAATCGAGATCAGGCGAATGTACTCGTTTACTTCTTCACGATCAATCTCTTTATCCAAAGTCAGGTTCAAGATCGCAAGAGAAACGTTTGGTGTCGGAACACGTACAGAGTTACCGGTTAACTTGCCTTTAAGCGCAGGCAATGCCTTGGCTACAGCTTTTGCAGCACCAGTTTCTGTAATCACCATGTTCAAGGTCGCAGCACGGCCACGACGGTCTGCTTTATGGTAGTTATCAATCAGGTTCTGGTCATTTGTGAATGAGTGAACTGTTTCAACGTGACCATTCAATACCTTGTATTTGTCATCAAGTACTTTTAATACAGGTGTAATCGCATTGGTTGTACAGCTTGCTGCAGAGATGATTTTGTCTTCATCAAGAATGTCTGCCTGGTTTACACCAAACACGACGTTTTTCATGTCACCCTTACCTGGTGCAGTAAGTACCACACGGGCAACACCAGCGCAGTTCAGGTGCTGGCTCAAACCATCTACATCACGCCATTTACCGGTATTGTCAATTAAAAGCGCATTTTCAATACCATAAGCAGTGTAGTCCACTTCGCTCGGGTTTGACGCATAGATCACTTTAATGAACTGGCCATTTGCAATGATTGCTTCGTTTTCTTCATCGACAGAAATCGTGCCGTCAAAAGTACCGTGAATAGAGTCACGACGTAATAAAGAAGCACGTTTTGCCAAATCACCATCTGATGATTTACGCACAACGATTGCTTTAAGGCTTAAGCCACGACCCAAACCAGACTGGCTGATAATCAAGCGAGCCAGGATACGACCGATACGGCCAAAACCGTAAAGTACGACATCTTTCGGTGCAGCAGTTGCAGCATTGCCCTGAATCGAAGTAACGGCCTGAGCAACAAAAGCGTCAACATCACCGCCTTGTTTTTTATATTCAACAGCAAGCTTACCGATATCCACTTCAGCCGAACCGATATTGTCAACTTTCATTAACGCTTCCAGAATCGGGAAGGTGTTAACCACAGAAAGTTCCACATCAAGCATACGGGTACGACGGTGGGTTTTTAAAATCTGGATCACTGAGCGGTTAATTAAAGAACGACCGTAAACAGAAACAACAATATTTTTCTCACGGTACAATTGACCAATCAGGGTAATCATACGTTCCGCGATTTCTTCACGGTTTTTCCAACGACCTTGGTGTTCTGCGTGTAAGGCAATGATTGTTTCTTTGCTCACAGTGACGTCCTCTAATTTATATATACTGGGCGTGAATTTTTAAAACGCCATTATTGTAATGGAATTATCATCAAGATTGAATCAAAAGCTGTTAAACGAGCTAAGATTTTGACCTAATTGACTATAAATTCATAAAATACCTATAATTATTTTTGTGAATTTTGGTAAAAATCTTTTTTTATCATCAAAATAGCTGTGATGGCTGTCACACCCATAACAATTTTATTGATAACCCCGGCCATTTTTCAGGCATTTTCATCCCGATCGACACGCTTGCCATATTGTTTCAGGTTGAGCTCCAAATGCCGTTTGCGCTGTCTTTGCTGATATACATGCACTGCCCCTTCAAGCACCAGCACCAGCACCGCCAGCCAGATCGGAATATAGGTCAGCCATTCTTCAGTACCAATTTTTTCTCCCATCAACAACGAGGCAAGTGCCAGCAATACAGGCTCCAGATAACCAAGCAAACCAAAAATAATCAGGGGCAAATACCGGCTGGCAAGAATATAACTTCCCAGACCAACCGCACTTAATACTCCTAGCCCGATGACAACAAAAATCAGTGTCGGCTGTTCCAGAAACTTCACTAAAGGCAAATCACCAGTCTGGGTAAATACAACAGCAACGGGAAGGATCAGTAAAAGATCCCACCAGAACCCACCTAAATGATCAGTCTGCAGTTTTTTACGCAGAATGAAATAGGCAGCATAACCAAGAGCAACAAACACGGTTTCCCAGGCAATGCTGCCCAAGCGCCAGATTTCATGCCCTACACCGAAGACCGCGAGCAATACTGCAAGCGTCTGTAGTCTTGATAAGGTCTCGCCATACAAAAAACGTCCGGCAAGCACCAACACAAGGGGCAGCAGAAAGTATCCCAACGACACTTGCAGGCCACGGCCATGCATGGGTGCCCACAGGAATAACCACAACTGCGCTGAAGTCAGCACCGAAGTCATCATTAAAAATGGCAATAATAAGGGTTTGCCCAGAATTCTTTTAAAAATAGTGCTGATCAGGCCTAGATCACCACTCAACCACATAAACAGGGTTAAAAAAGGCAAAGTTGCAATAATGCGCCAGCCAAATGTCTGTTCACTGTCCAGTGTACCGAGCAACTGGGTATAAAAATACAGAACCCCAAAGGTTACAGAAGCCAAAACTGAATAAGCAACGCCTTTAAACACCTGAACCTCTGTTTTTAAAAATTAAAAAATATGTGATTTATCCACTATATAAAAATAAAAAAAACCATGCATGCATGGTTTTTATACAAGTATATCTTATTTTAACGGTGTTCAGGGTAAATCATGTCACTAATGTTATAGCCCAGTGATTTGGCATAATTTAAATATTCATGAATGGTTTCTTTATGCGGATGCGGGGTACGGGACAAGACCCATAAATATTTGCGACCCGGCTCTCCGACCAGAACAGTCTGATAGTCGCTATCCAGTTTCAGAATCCAGTAATCACCTCGCGCCATAGGCACCCAGCGCACGACTTCAGGCAAGAAACTGACGCGTAACTTGGTATTAAACGGTGCATTGGCGACAAAGGCTTCACCAATGCTTTGCTGCAGATTTCCCTCATCGTCATAGCATTTGTTATCAACCACAATATTGCCATTTTCATTTAAGGTATAAGTCGCGGTAATGTTATAAACACACTTACGCTCAAAGAACATCGGCTTTCGGGCAACCTCATACCAGACTCCCAGATATTTATCGAGCTCTACCTTTTCAACCGTTGGCAAAGGCTTGGCCTGAGCATAAGCAATGGTGCCAACAGCCAACCCGGTTAAAACCACCCCACCCACGGCAATCTTTGCCAAACGCCAACTTGCTTTCGGGAAATTTTTAATCAATGGCATGAGAAATCCTCATAACTGAATTTGTTATCAATAGTCATATACTTAGCTAATCAAAATAGCCTATTTAATAAACAAAAACTGTTGCGATATGTATCGCTTTTGAGGACTTCTCTGTTGGCTTATGATTGCAACATGTGTGCTTTCAGACGCACAATTTCGTCACGTAGCCGTGCCGCCTGTTCAAACTGTAACTCTTTGGAAGCTTTCAACATCTCTTTCTCAAGCTTGCTGATATGCTTGGCAAACAGTTTCGGGTCAGATAAAAGATGTTGCTCATCAGCACTAATGCCCGCCGACTGTGTAATGACATTGTCATCAATTTCCTCATCCGTCAGCACCTCACCGGTATCGATTTCCTTGATAGCCTGACGGACTGCACTCCGTGGGGTAATGCCATGCGCCTCATTAAACTCGATCTGTTTATTACGGCGGCGCTCGGTTTCATCGATTGCCTTACGCATGGAATCGGTCATCCGGTCTGCATATAAAATCGCTTTACCTTTTACATTACGTGCTGCACGGCCAATGGTCTGGATCAGGGATCGCTCTGAACGCAGGAAACCTTCCTTATCGGCATCCAGAATCGCTACCAGAGACACCTCAGGCATATCCAGACCTTCACGTAACAGGTTAATCCCGACCAGTACATCATGCACACCGGTACGCAACTCATGGATAATCTTGACCCGTTCAACCGTATCAATATCGGAATGCAGATAGGCGACCTTGATACCATACTCTTTCAGGTATGATGTTAAATCCTCCGCCATACGTTTGGTCAAGGTAGTCACCAGCACCCGTTCATTCAGCTGTTTACGAATATTGATCTCGGACAAGACATCATCCACCTGTGTTAATACAGGACGTACCTCAATTTCCGGATCAATCAGGCCGGTCGGGCGAACCACCTGCTCCACAATCTGTTCAGACTTTTCAAGCTCGTACTGTGCTGGTGTTGCACTGACAAACACCGTGGCTGGAACAATCCGCTCCCACTCCTCAAATTTCATCGGACGGTTATCCAAGGCACTCGGTAAGCGGAAGCCATAATTCACCAGGTTTTCCTTGCGCGAACGGTCACCTTTATACATCGCCCCAATCTGTGGCACGGTCACATGCGATTCATCAATAATCAGCAAGGCATCTTCAGGCACATAATCAAATAGTGTCGGCGGTGCCTCACCTGCCGCACGGCCTGAAAGATGGCGGGAATAGTTCTCAATCCCGTTGGTATAACCGAGCTGCTGCATCATTTCCAGATCATAACGGGTACGCTGCTCTATGCGTTGTGCTTCCAGCAACTTGTCATGATCCTTGAAAAATTTTAGCTGGTCTTTCAGTTCATCCTTAATCGTATCAATGGCACGGGTTAAATGATCTTTCGGCGTTACGTAGTGACTTTTTGGATAAATGGTCACACGAGGGACTTTGCGGACCATTTTTCCGGTCAATGGATCAAACCAGCGGATCGAATCGACCTCATCATCAAATAATTCAACCCGGATTGCATCCTTATCCGATTCGGCAGGGAAAATATCAATGATTTCACCACGGATACGATAAGTACCACGCAAGAATTCCAGCTCATTCCGGGTGTATTGCATCTCTACCAGACGACGGATAATGTCATCCCGGCTCACCCGGTCACCCTGTACGATATGCAACAGCATTTGCATATAAGCATTGGGATCACCCAAACCATAAATGGCAGAAACCGAAGCCACAATAATGGCATCTCGACGCTCTAATAAGGCACGTGTTGCAGACAGGCGCATCTGGTCAATGTGATCATTGATCGCCGAATCCTTTTCGATAAAGGTATCGGAAGATGGTACATAGGCTTCTGGCTGGTAATAGTCATAGTAACTGACGAAATATTCCACCGCATTATTGGGAAAGAATGCCTTGAACTCGCCGTAGAGCTGGGCTGCAAGGGTTTTGTTATGCGCCATCACAATGGTCGGACGCTGGGTTTGGGCAATGACATTGGCCATGGTATAGGTTTTACCCGAACCGGTTACCCCGAGCAGTAACTGATTACGAAAACCCTGTTCAATACCTCTGACCAGTTTCTCAATGGCCTGAGGCTGATCGCCGGCAGGCTGATAGTTGGTGACTAACTCAAAAGGCTGGTTTTCGCTCACAGGCTCATTCCTACACTAAAACTTAATCTCTATTTATGGGGCAAAGCATGACTGATTTAAAGTGTTGCAACGATGATTTTATGAAATCTTTTGTGCGGTGCAATTTGGTAGATTTTGCTTGACCATCCGCCGAATCAACTGCAACATGAAGTCATACCCGATTTGAATGGTAAAAATATGTCTTACCAATATCACGATGAAACGATAGTCACAGAGCTCCCTGAAGATACGGTTTTTGTTTTTGGCAGTAATCTGGCGGGTATACATGACAGCGGCGCAGCACGTGTCGCAGCACAACATTTTGCAGCCGTCAACGGTGTTGGTCGTGGCTGGGCCGGGCAGAGTTTTGCCATTCCAACCTTAAATGAACACTTACAACAGATGCCCCTCGCCCAAATCGGGCATTATGTTGATGATTTTAAGGTCTATGCAAAAAATCATGCAAAGATGAAATACTTTCTGACCGCCTTGGGCTGTGGTATTGCAGGCTATAAAGTCTCGGAAATTGCCCCGTTATTTAAAGGCATCCATCATAATGTGATTTTTCCCGAATCATTCCGGCCTTATATCGAAGAAGATGCGGTTTCACAATTTCCCGATCTCACTGCCGCAACCGTACATGCCTTTATCAAGGATGAGGTGATTTTCTATTTCAATCATGGTTATGAATCTTTTGAAGAGGCACTGGATAAAACCACTTTAACGGCAGCTGAAAAAGCCATTGCACTGGTGGTTTTAAATGAAGAACTTTACCCACGAGACCGCTATGGGCGTGGCCGTGAACATGAAATCAACGATATTCTTGGCAAGCTCAACGGCAAGATTTTTAATTTTCATGACAATACTGAAGGGGCGATGATTTTTGTCAGCGTCATTATTGCCTTAATGGAACTTTACGATATTGATGAATATGATTTCATCAAACTGTGGCGCGGTGAACAGGAAATCCAGCATCCATTAAACCGCCATTAAATGTAAAAAAGCCAATCCGTCAGATTGGCTTTTTTATTAACGCTTGCCCATTGAGCGGCGTGTACCGCGAGGTGGCATCCAGGTGCGGTCTGCATACTGTTCAGGTTTTGGACGAACCTGATTGTGCGCAGCATCCTCGGAGGTCTCCTGAGCGGAAGGCATCGGAAATGGCAGTTTCACCAAAGCTTTTTTCGCCTTGGGCTGTTGAGTACTCATTGAAATTCTCTCGAAATCCAGATTTCTAGCCGCTATTGTAATGGATTTTGCCTGTTTTGATAAAAATAAAATATGTAAAAAAATAGAATATTGATGTGTCCTGCTTTTTCGTAACTTTTTTATTCGTTTAAGTCAAGTTTCGACCACAATAAGGCCTAATTAGGCTAAGATAAACTGCTTTTTATTTTTTAATCCCATAAGAAGGAATAATGCCGTGGACGTACGTCTCTCTGATCGTGTCAATGCTATCAAACCGTCCCCTACACTTGCAGTAACCAACAAGGCTGCTGAGCTTAAAGCTGCAGGTAAAAACGTGATTGGTTTAGGTGCAGGCGAACCAGACTTCGACACCCCTCAACACATCAAAGACGCTGCTATTGAAGCCATTAATAACGGCTTTACCAAATACACAGCAGTAGATGGTACGCCAGGCTTAAAAAAAGCAATTATTGCCAAACTTAAACGCGATAATAACCTTGATTATCAAGCTAACCAGATTCTGGTGTCTTGTGGTGGTAAACAGAGCTTCTTTAATCTGGCACTTGCCTTGTTAAACAAAGGCGATGAAGTGATTATTCCTGCACCGTTCTGGGTTAGCTATCCAGATATGGTGATCATTGCTGAAGGCACACCAGTGATCGTGAAATGTGGTGAAGAACAACGTTTCAAAATCACCCCACAACAACTGGAAGCGGCAATTACTCCAAATACACGTTTAGTGGTCTTAAACAGCCCATCGAACCCGACAGGCATGATCTACACCAAAGCTGAACTCGAAGCTTTGGCTGAAGTATTACGTCGTCACCCGCAAGTTTTTGTTGCATCTGATGACATGTACGAACCAATCCGCTGGGAAGATGAGTTCTACAACATCGCAACGGTTGCCCCAGACCTGTATGACCGCACCATCGTTTTAAACGGTGTGTCTAAAGCCTATGCAATGACAGGCTGGCGTATTGGTTATGCAGCAGGCCCTGCAAAAATCATTGGCGCAATGAAAAAAATCCAGTCTCAATCTACTTCAAACCCGACTTCGATTTCACAAGTTGCGGCTGAAGCGGCATTGAATGGCCCACAAGATGTCTTACAGCCGATGATCGAAGCATTCAAACGCCGTCATGACTTAGTCGTAAATGGCCTAAATGACATCAAAGGTATTTCTTGCTTACCTGCTGATGGTGCTTTCTATGCCTACGCCAACATCCGTCCATTGATTCGTGCCAAAGGTTTAAAATCTTGTACAGAATTCTCTGAATGGTTACTTGAAGAAACCGGTGTTGCCGTAGTTCCTGGCGATGCATTCGGTTTAGGCGGTTTTATGCGTATCTCTTATGCAACTGCGGATGAAGTGCTGGTGGATGCTTTAGCCCGTATCAAAAAAGCAGCTGATTCAATTGACGGCGTAGACGCTGCCATTGCATCAATCGAAGCGGAAAAAGCTGCAAAATAAGTTCTGCTATAAAAAAAAGCTTCCAGATGGAAGCTTTTTTTTATGTGATTCTTTTATCCAGATATTCCGCCCAAGCTATTTTTGGGGCTCTTCATTAAAGCGTGCAATGACCTCTGCCTCTGTCATCTTCTTGGTTGAATTCTGAAACGTATAAAAATCCGGTTTGCAATCAATATAAATTTCCAGATCCAAATTAAGATTTTGTGGTGGTTCATTCAGAGAAAATGCATTGATATTGCAATAATTTTGATCTTTAGTGCGCCAAAACAAATTTGTTCCACACGCATTACAAAAACCACGCTCTCCCCATGCCGATGAGTTATAGATAGAGAGATAGTCTTGTTTTAAAAATTTTAGACTGCCCTGTTCGACATCAAGCGTCATAATCACGCCACTGGTCTGTCTACGACAAATGGAGCAATGGCAGGCATGCACATCATGATTACTTAATTCAACTTCAAAAGTGGTTTCGCCACATACACATTGTCCGTTCATTATAAATTTACCTTTTATTCAAAATTGTTATAAAGACATTTATAACCATTATAAAACAAAGCATTTCGCGAGTAACTTGGAATTTACAACATACTCAACGAATAGATGCGCAATATTGACAGCCCGATCTGTCAAGGCTATGGTATCGACAGGTTCTATTTTAGAACTATAAAAGGAAATATAAGATGAAACATCCAAAAGAAATGAATGGACTTGAATTTTTAACCGCCATGTGTGAAGGGAAAATTCCACCCGCCAGTATTAGCCAAACTATTCCCATGCAACCCATTGAAGTTGCGGAAGGTTATATCAAATTTGAAGTACAGGCCGATGAACGACACCTGAACCCTCTCGGTGGTGTGCATGGCGGTTTTGCTGCAACAGTACTGGACTCAGTGACCGGTTGTGCTGTACATACCCTTTTGGAAGCTGGCGTAGGCTACGGCACCATTGATCTCAACATTAAAATGTGCCGGCCTGTGCCAAGAAATCAGAAGCTGATTGCCACTGGAAATATAATTAATCTCAGTAAAAATCTAGGGATTTCCGAAGGCAAAATTATTGATGCAGAAGGCAAGCTCTATGCACATGCGACTGCAACCTGCATGATCATTCGTCCATAGATTAAAATCAAAACCAATGGGCTATTTCATCATAGCCCTATGCAATCGCTCTATTTGGCTTGAATAGCTTTGGCCGAATGCACAAATGACTGAACACTGCATATTGCCAGATACTTTTTACCTGTACGCTGATGACCTTCTGTTCTGCAACCGACCAGGCCAGTGCCGTATTTGCCCCTAGAAAGAGTTCACCACCCAGTTGAAATAAATACAATGGGGAATCTTGATCGAGCGTGGCTATATTTTTTTGTGGCAATAAATTGTTAATGCTTTGAATTTTCCATTTATTACCAAACCATAATTGCAGTAAATCCCCCAGATACAAGGCTTGTTGCTTAAAAGGAAAGGTATTTAAGAATGCATGTTCGACTGGCGTATAGTACTGTGCCGGATCTTGGATAATATCGAGATAATGTTGTTGATAAAAAGAAAAATTTGAAAAAATAGTTGGAATACTGAGACTTGTCATTTTGTCCTCCGGTTTAGCCATTTTAGTGCTGGCAAGTAGGGTTAAATCCACACTGTTTAGATGAATATCTAAACGTTCTTTCTCGTTTGAATCTAGCAATAGCCTGATTAAAGTTCAAGTTATTTTTCCAACTTTAGCGTAATTGTGCAAATAAAAAGCATACGACACAAAAATGAAGGAAACATGACATTTTTAGCTTGACCGATTTTAAAAGCTGCCTATAATGGCACTCAGATTCTCCCATAGCTCAGTCGGTAGAGCGACGGACTGTTAATCCGCAGGTCCCTGGTTCGAGCCCAGGTGGGAGAGCCAAGATTCTAAAAAGCCCAGATCATTGATCTGGGCTTTTTATTTTTACACCCATTAAAAATATGCTGCATTTGAATGACTGAGACTTTGTGCATTTCATGTTGAATATTGTACAAATTTAAACCGCTTCTCTTTTTTATAATCTAAAATAAAACTTCATTATTATATTAGGGAAAGCAAATAATGAAAAAGATCCTGTTGTGCACACTATTGTTTTGTAGCCCGGCGATGGCAGCTCAGACCACCTGGTATGCTGGTTCTTCTTACAAAGGCACCGTGACCGTCTCGATCGAGAACGGGCCCAATGTGGTGTGGAAATGCAATGGAAAAGTGTGCAGTATGTCTGGCCCTTGGGGCAATGCTTTATCGGTCGACTCTTGTCAAAGCCTGGTGCTACGGATTGGCAAGATCAGTTATTATAAAAACTCGGCAGGCGCAAGTTGGGACGCACGCTCTCCTGAACTGGCACAATGTAATCAGGTTGCCCGCTAATCCACAATATTTTTATTAAGCGTTTATTATTCATACTCATTTTACTTGACGGACCTGCATTTAAGCCCTAGAATTCGTTCCAGATTCTCCCATAGCTCAGTCGGTAGAGCGACGGACTGTTAATCCGCAGGTCCCTGGTTCGAGCCCAGGTGGGAGAGCCAAGATTCTAAAAACCCACTCTTAGCGAGTGGGTTTTTTATTTGCGCCTTGTTAAATATATGTTTGAATCGAATCATCTCCTGTTCCTTGGCATTGGCTTGATCAGCACAGCGTTGCTGCTTTATAGCTGCCTACGCCCTTTCTTTCCCAAACAGAAATTTTTTGCCCGCCCCGTGATTACAGCGTTTGAAACACGCATGTTTGTCCGTTTACAGCAAGCCTTTCCACAGCACCATGTGCTTGCCCAGGTGGCTTTTAGCGCATTAATTACCAGTGATCATTATAAGATCCGTAGTAAGTTCAATCGCAAGGTCACCGACTTTGTTATTCTGGATCAGGAAATGAATGTACTGGCCGTGATTGAACTAGATGATCCAAGCCATGCTGGTAAAGAACTGGAAGACAAGAAACGCGACCAGATGCTTAAAGAAGCGGGTTATCGGGTATACCGTTATACCCAGATCCCTTCTGTAAGACAGTTGCAGATAGATATCCGCTAACAAAAGTTATTGCTGTCTCTATTCGGCTTTTGCTGTTTGTTCAGCACTTTTCTGCTGTTCAAACTTTTTGGCAATCTCTGCATGTTGCTGATCATATTTCTTCTTGGTTTGCGCATCACTTTTTGCCGCAAGAAAAGCCATTCCCACAATAAAAATAGGGATCAACAACCCCAGACTCATCAATAACCAAGGAACTGATTTTTTTTCAACAGGTTGCTGGCTCATAGCTGCTTTAAACTCAAACGACATCTATTTTAACAATGCAACAATATAACAAAAAAGAGCCTCGATAAAGAGACTCTTTTTTAAAGCAAATTTCTACCTAAATGAAAATCTTAAAATTTACCCGTACAGTGAGGGCTCTGGCTGGCATCAATCTTGGCAGGATCAACCACAATATTTGTTTTAGCAGGCATCTGGGCCTGAACAAAATTATATACCTGCAGATTTCGGCAGACGATCGCTTGAGTATGGGTCGCATTTAAGACAGGATCGAGCTTCACATTTGCTGAACCTAATGCCTCCAGATTCGCAACTAATGCTTTGGTAACAGGGAACGGTACGTTTGTATCAGCTGTTCCCTGTACAATATAAACAGGCTTGTCAATACGTTTTGTACCAGGCTGGCTCGCGATCAGAAACTTTTGAACGGTCTCATTATTTTTAAAGTTGTTCACATCCAGACCAGGATAATCCATTACCTTTTTATCAGGATTAGCATTCATATACTGAATAATGTCCGTTTTAAACTTCTCGATCAGGCTAAGGCTCGGATCACTGCCATCATCAAGACAAAGACCATTCTCACCGGTTGTACCTTCTGCAAACTCAGCAAGTGGTTTTGCTCTCTCCTGAAACAGATCTCGATAATTAAATCTTGGTTCATAAGCCTTGATCCCTACACCGGTTAATGCCGCATAAGCCAGTAAGGTCGCATAAGAATCAACAGATACACGTTTGCTCAGCGGTACACCAGCTGCTATTTCTTTAGACTCGATATCGGCCAAAGCTGCAGGCGCAACTTCAAGAATAATTTTTCCTAAACTCGACGCAGGTGCGCCAGCAACTGCCCCTTTATAACTGGTATCAGCATTTGCATATTCTGCTGTACCCAAAGAGGCCTGCCCCCCTTGAGACTGGCCAATCGACATCCATTCACCATTTAGCTGCATGCCATAATGATCTTTTGCAGCCTTGACGGCAGCCAGTGCAGATTTTGCTTCACTAGACAGGTTCAGGTAAGGATGAATGCCGGGTGTACCTAAACCTTCATAATCAGGAGCAACGATCACATAACCAGCAGCCAGCAAGCTTTCAGCAAGAATTTTAAAACGTGCACTGATTACATTATTACTAGGCGCGCAACTATCACCCACCCCGACTGTTCCATGCTCCCACACCACCACACGATAGCCATCTTTAGGCGCCGCAACTTTCGGGAACATAACCAAGGCAGTCGCTTTGGCAGTACGGCCCTGAACATTTACCATATTATAAGTCATGACTTTAATTGATGAAGCATTATCCACTTTATCCTTGGAATAAGTGCTTTCAGATAAATAGGTTTTATCCGAATCTACCCCGGTATAGTTATCATCATTATCATTACATGCCGTTAAGAATGAAGCAGAAATAGAAAATGCCATTGCCAGTGCGATTTTAGACCGTTTCATAAAATATCCTTTTAGTCCTTGTTTTTGTTGTGCATGAAACTACATGCCAGCTTATTAAGACATAAAAAAAGTGCCCTGCCTAGGACACTTTTCAACGAACCAGTCAATTTAAAAGATTAAACCCAGAAAAATGCCAATAAAAATAATCAGCCCAACCCAGCGATTATGACGGAAGGCCCAGAAACAGATTTGAGGATTACGGTCTTTTGTTTTGTAAGCCTGATAGGCAAAATCTGCCGCCACAACACCTAGTGCAGCCAGCCCAAATGGGAGTAACAGGTTTTCCAGATACAAGGCCCCCCCTATCAGGAGCAGGCTTAGCATCTGGAGCAAACCGATGATCTGGATATCGTAACGTCCAAATAGAATCGCCGTCGATTTCACCCCAATCTTTAAGTCATATTCACGGTCTGTAATTGCATATTGGGTATCGTAGGCCACAGTCCAGGCCAGATTGCCAAAATAAAGCAACCAGCAGGTTAAATCAGGCGTTTGCCCAACAGCCGTATAGGCCATAGGAATGGACCAGGAAAAAGCCGCACCTAAAAAAACCTGAGGCAAGTGGGTATAGCGCTTCATAAAAGGATAAATAAACGCTAGAAATAGCGCACCAAACGACCAGTAAAAGCTTTCAATCGGCAGAAAAAATAATAGTGCAGCACTTGCTGCCACCAAAGCCAGAAATACAAAAACCGCCTCTTTTGCCCGAATTACACCCGTGGCTAAAGGACGTGTCTTGGTTCTTTCAACATGCGCATCTACTTTACGGTCAGCAAAGTCATTAATGGCACAGCCTGCAGCCCGCATGAAGATAACGCCCAAGATCATAATCAGGAGGATTTTTAGGTCCGGTATACCTTTAGATGCAATCCATAATGCCCACATAGTAGGCCAGAATACCAGTTCCGTACCAATCGGCTTATCAAAACGGCAAAGATAATAATAGGCTTCCAAACGTTGTCGCCAAGACGTATGCTGCACTGTTTCCATAATAATCCTTAGCGTCAATGCTGTTGAATAAACTGTTCAAATGCGGGTAAAAAGGTTTCCTGCACGATAAATTTACAACCATGCCAAGTATAACAACTCTGACGTGTCCATCCTTCTTCCAGATAGATGACCCGTCTTTCACAAGCTGGACTGGTTCTGTGAAACAGGAACCAGCCTATCGGTTTATTACCGATATGCTGAAATAATCTTGCCTGCTTTTGCAGGCTTAAAATCGGGAAAATACTTTTGGCTTTTACCCAGGCCAGTTGTTCACTACCATAAAGATGGGTTTCTCGCACCCATGCCACATGCTGGGGCGGCATTTTCATCCACTGGCTGTCAGTCAAGGTCATTCGCTGATAATGTTCTTTAATACGTTCAACATGAAACTGACCTTGCCCCAGATCGGTCAATTGTTGGGTCAGTGATCCTGATGCATACAACCATTTTTTTAATACTGCAGGAAGCTCTTTTCCTTTTATTCTGTTTGGTCGTAAATTTCGCATGCTTGGCTCACTAAAAACATCATTAGGGTCTGCTGATACCTCAGCCATGCATTGCGTTATAGGCTAAAACCACAGAAACAAGGCATGAAACGTAGACAATGGCGATACCCTTGTCAAGTTTCATAACGAAGTTTGGGGAGGTTTTAGACATAACCCTTCGGGACAGGGAAATTTTTTGATGTTACGACGTTAGCTCGTATTCATTTAGAAGCACTAAATTTCGTACGGCCCGCCTTGTAACATCTAAAAAATATCCTCTGTCGCAATGAGAGCTTTAGCTCGCAAGGTGAAGTGTCAGCAGACCCTATGAGTGTACATGATTTTTTTTCAAAAAAGAGTACGACTTTCAATCGAATCAAAAACATAAAAAAAGCTCGCCGAAGCGAGCTTTTTTGAATGAAGGGGTATTACAGGCTGTAGTACATATCAAGTTCAACCGGGTGAGTTGTCGTGTTAAGACGACGAACATCTTCAGTTTTAAGTTCGATATATGCATCAAGCATTTCTTTAGTGAATACACCACCCTTCAACAGGAATTCATGGTCATTCTTAAGTGCTTCAAGTGCCATGTCCAGGCTGTGAGCAACGGTTGGAATTTTTGCTTCTTCTTCAGGAGGAAGGTCATATAAGTTTTTATCAGCAGCTTCACCTGGGTGGATCTTGTTCTGGATACCATCAAGACCAGCCATCAACAATGCCGCGAAACCTAGGTACGGGTTCATCATTGGATCTGGGAAACGTGCTTCAATACGCTTGCCTTTCGGGCTAGAAACGTAAGGAATACGGATCGAAGCAGAACGGTTACGTGCTGAGTAAGCAAGCATGATCGGCGCTTCAAAATGTGGAACCAAACGCTTATACGAGTTTGTAGAAGGGTTGGTAATTGCATTCAATGCACGAGCGTGCTTGATCACACCACCAATGAAGAACAATGCCATTTCTGATAAACCGGCATATTCATCACCAGCAAACAGGTTCTTGCCATCTTTAGAGATTGACATATGCACGTGCATACCAGAACCGTTATCACCTACCATTGGTTTAGGCATAAAGGTTGCTGTTTTTGCATATTGATGGGCAACGTTCCAAACTGCATATTTGAACTGTTGAACTTCGTCCGCTTTACGAACTAAAGTGTTGAAGCTTACACCAATTTCTAACTGGCAAGATGCAACTTCGTGGTGATGTACTTCTACACGGCCCGGGCCCATGATGTCTTCAATTTTTGCACACATGTCAGCACGCATGTCTTGTGAAGAATCAACCGGAGGAACCGGGAAGTAACCGCCTTTCACACGTGGACGGTGACCTGAGTTACCTGCTTCATAGTCTTTACCGGTTGACCATGCTGCTTCTTCAGCGATCAGGGTGTGGCGCGCGCCAGACATGTCGATGTCCCATTTCACTTCGTCAAAAACGAAGAATTCTGGTTCTGGACCAAAGAAAGCAGTATCACCAATCCCTGTAGATTTTAAGTATTCTTCAGCACGGCGAGCAATTGAACGTGGGTCACGCTCGTAACCTTGGCCAGTTGATGGCTCAATAACGTCACAAGTCACAACAACAGTCGGTTCAGCAAAGAACGGGTCAAGGAAACCGGTTTCAGCATCTGGACGTAAGATCATGTCAGATGCTTCAATGCCTTTCCAACCAGCAATTGAAGAACCATCAAACATTTTACCGTCTTCAAAGGTATCTTCATCAATGGTATCTGCCGGGTAAGTGACGTGCTGCTCTTTGCCCTTGGTATCAGTAAAGCGAAAATCGACCCATTTTGCGCCACTTTCTTTGATGAGTTGAAGGACCTTGTTCGCCATGCTCATTTGCTCCAATGAAATTTTTATGCACTTGTTAAGTGCGTGTTAGGTGTTGAGGTATAATTAGCAATTATCATACCAACATTTTTACAGCATACCTAAAACTTTGAATTACTTATAAGTATTCATGATTTAGGCTCCTTGTCTTGGACCCATTATACTGTTTGCTTGTGTAAATGCACCATATTCACACATTTTCAAATTATGGCATATTTAAATTGCTCATTATTGCCCTAATTTAGTGCAAAATTGTTGCACTGATATAACCCATTGCATCAATTTCTAACAGTCGGTCATGATCATAATACTTTCTGATATAAAATATCGAGATTCTGACCGGACGAGTCACAAATAATCTCATCTCTTGCAGCCAGCTTACCGGATGAGTAGCTTAATTGACTTTTCAGCCACCGGATCTGGCTGGTTAAAATCTCAATCAAAGGACTGTCTTGATTTAAAAACCGGTTGTTTTTTTATTTTCTGCGTTTTCCGGCATAAGGCTGCGATCTGCTGGCTGTCCTAGCCTGCATAAAGCTGCCTCTGTTCATCTTGGCCACGCCGGGCTAAAACAAATTTTACAATTCATGTTCTTTTTCATTCACTTTTTTTATACAGGTCAAACTTGCATTTGTTATTAAAAAAACTAAAAATCTTATGCATAATTTTTTGTTATGAATAAACAAACTCAAAGTTATGTTTATAAAAACTTAAAAGCATTCAAGGAATTGAATAATGAAATATGACTTTGATCAATCCGATAAAGCTTTTTTCGGCCATCCCAAACCCCTACAAACGCTGTTTTTTACCGAGCTCTGGGAAAGATTTTCCTATTATGGTATCCGACCTTTGCTGATTCTTTATATGATTGCCATGGTCAATCAAGGTGGGCTGGGACTGGATCGGCCAACTGCCGCTGCAATTGTTGGATTATTTGCAGGTTCCATGTATCTAATGACCGTTTTCGGTGGATGGGTTGCCGATAACTGGTTAGGCCAAGCACGTGCAGTCTGGTATGGTTCAATTATTATTGCCTTGGGCCATCTGTCAATTGCCCTGACCGCCCTACTTGATCAGTCCTTCTTTTACTTAGGTTTAGTTCTGATTGTTTTAGGTTCAGGTCTGTTTAAAACATGCATTTCAGTCATCGTCGGAACTTTATATAAGGCCCAGGATGCAAGACGTGATGCGGGTTTTTCCATTTTCTATATGGGCATTAACATAGGCTCATTTACGGCACCGCTGATTACGGGGCTTCTGGTCAGAGACCATGGCTGGCATTTAGGCTTTGGTATCGGCGGCCTCGGGATGCTCATTGCACTCTTAATTTTCCGATGTATGGCGATGCCCCAGCTCGCAACTTTTAACGCACTACGGCAACAAAGCAACAGCTGCAACCAACCTGTGGTAGACAATAAAAATGCCCCTAAAATTGTATTTGGCTTTTTATTTACAGTCGCAGCGGTGATTGCCCTGACTTATATGGGAATCATTCATATCAACCCGGTCACAGTTGCGGCCTACTTAACCGTAGGAATTGGCCTTGGAATTATTGGTTATTTTGCTTATTTGCTGCTTTTCCTCAATTTAGAGCAAAGTGAAAAATTTAAAATCATTATCTGTTTTGTCCTCCTGATCACTTCTGCCCTGTTCTGGTCAGCCTTTGAGCAAAATCCGACCTCCTTTAACCTGTTCGCACAAGATCATACCGACCGTCATGTGTTCGGTTTTGAAATTCCAACAGTCTGGTTTCAATCAATTAACGCGATTTTTATTATTATTTTTGCACCGGTGGCAGCCTGGCTATGGGCAAAATTAGGTAAATCGAACCAAGATCCAAGTTATATTTCAAAGTTTATTATTGCTCTTGTAATGGCAGCAGGCGGTTTTTTACTGATGGCCCTGGCGAGCCATTTTGCCATTAACGATGGTCTGGTTTCCCCCTTCTGGTTAGTTGGAGCTTTATTTCTGCTTACTATAGGAGAACTTTGCCTCAGCCCGATCGGTTTATCAACCATGACCAAACTTGCGCCAGAGGTTATTCGCGGGCAAATGATGGGACTCTGGTTTACCGGTTCGGCTTTGGGCAACCTCATGGCAGGCCTGATTGGTGGACAGGTCGCAGCAGATGCTATCGAAAATTTACCTACCCTGTTTATGCGCTGCGTACTGGCCTTGGTTATTGGGGCAATCGTGTTATTTTTATTAAAGAAACCAATCAACAAATTAATGGGCAAAAGTACCAGCAAAGTTCAACCTGATTTGGAAACCATATGAACGACTTAACTGTTCCGGAAAAACTAGCACAACTTCGTGAACTCATGACCAGTCAGCATGTTGATGCCTTGGTTGTCATGAGTGCAGACCCGCATATGTCGGAGTATTTACCTGATTACTGGAAAGCAAGGCAGTGGTTAAGCGGCTTTAGCGGCTCGGTTGGCACTGTGGTTGTGACCCAGAACTTTGCAGGTCTATGGGCCGATGGCCGTTATTGGGTTCAGGCCGAACAACAACTCGCTGGCACCGGCTTCCAATTACAAAAACTGACCAGTGATGAATCTTCGACCCATCTTGCCTGGCTTGAGCAAAACCTACCGACCAGTTCGGTCATTTCAGTCAATGGGCAAACGCTTTCAATCCAGCAATTTAAGGCACTGGAACATACCGCCAAACAAGGCGGTTTCAAACTTGAAACCCAGCAAGATTTAATTGGCTCGATCTGGTCTAATCGTCCAGAACTTCCTTTAGAGCAGATTCATTTAATGCCTGAAGGATTAAATGCCCTGTCCCGTAAAGAAAAAATTCAGGCCATCCGCGAAACATTAGCGACCAAGGCAATTGAAGGGCATTTCATTTCATCTCTAGATGATATTGCCTGGGTGCTAAATGTACGGGGCCAAGATGTAGAATACAACCCGGTATTTCTCTCACATCTTTTTATCAGCACTCAACAGGCTGTGTTATTTATTGATCGCAGCAAAGTTGACTTAGCCACCCAACAGGCTTTCACAGCTGATGGTATCGAGCTTCGTCACTATCAGGAAACAGCCGCTTTTCTGGCCAATATGACTCATGCATCGATACTGTTAGATCCGGCCAAAGTCTCTATTTTTCATCAACAGGCGATTGCAAAGGATATTCAGGTTGTCTACGACATCAATCCGAGTACACTTTTTAAATCGCGCAAGCAGGCAAGTGAAATAGCGCATATCCGTCATGCCATGGTGAAAGATGGCGTCGCTCTTTGCCATTTCTTCCACTGGCTAGAAAAAGCCCTTGATCGTCAGGAGAACATTTCAGAACTGACCATTGATGAGAAAATTACCGCCTTCCGAGCGCAACAAGACGGCTTTATCGGCCCAAGTTTTGCCACGATTGCGGGCTTTAATGCCAATGGTGCATTGCCTCACTACCGTGCAACGCCAGAACAGTATTCGTTCATTAAAGGTGATGGCCTGTTATTGATCGACTCGGGCGGGCAGTACGTCGATGGAACCACGGATATTACCCGTGTTGTTCCTGTCGGGACGCCAACAGCGCAACAGAAGCGTGACTATACACTGGTTTTAAAATGCCATATTGCTTTGGCAAAAACCATTTATCCAGAAGGTTTGGCCGCGCCTCTGCTCGATTCAATCTGTCGCCAGACTTTATGGCAGCATGGTCTGGATTATCGTCACGGCACAGGACACGGTGTAGGCTTTGCACTGAATGTTCATGAAGGGCCACAAGTGCTTTCTTATTACGCCCCTATCCATGCATATAGCAAACTGCGTGAGGGCATGATTATCTCCAATGAACCGGGACTCTATCATGAAGGCCAATATGGCATTCGGATTGAAAATCTGGTTGCCAACCAGCTCCACACCGGTTTTGAAAAAACCTACGGTGAGTTTTTAGAATTTGAAACCCTCACCCTTTGCCCGATTCATTTAGACTGCATCGTTGTGGATATGCTCACACAGGAAGAAAAAGACTGGTTAAATCGCTACCATCAAACCGTGCAGGAAAAACTGGCCGAACACCTGTCCGGTGATGTTCTGGCTTGGCTGATTGATAACACACGCCAGATCTAGGCTTATCCTGTGGCTCAGGCAGAATGTTTTTTTATTTCCGGTAAAATTATGCTCTGCCTTGATGGTCATGATTTCTGATTTCAAAGTCTGCTGACCGGTTACCGCTTTGTTTGTGCACATTTTCAATGCATCAAATAGTTAAACTGGTCACTTCTTTTTTTGTTATATTAGCCACCTATTGAGGTGGTTTTGTTTTTATAGATACTTTTCCAATATTGAGTATCGAATTGAGTACCGAAACCACATCAATAAAAAATATCATTTACATTCAATAGGTTGAATATAAAATGCTTCTAATGATCGACAATTACGACTCTTTTACCTACAACATCGTCCAGTATTTTGGCGAGTTGAATCAGGACGTAAAAGTAGTTCGCAATGATCAAGTCTCATTAGAGGATATTGAACGATGGCAGCCAAAATATCTGGTGATTGGCCCCGGCCCTTGCTCTCCGACTGAAGCCGGAATTTCCATTCCAGCGATTCATCATTTTGCCGGAAAAATACCATTGCTGGGTGTATGCTTAGGCCATCAAGCCATTGGTCAGGCATTTGGCGGGAACATCATCCGTGCCAAGACGGTCATGCATGGCCGCTTGTCTGACATGTATCACACCGACAAAGGAATTTTTAGCAACCTGCCGTCACCATTTGCAGCAACACGTTATCACTCACTGGTGATTGAACAGGAAACCTTGCCTGAATGTCTTGAGCTGACCTGCTGGACCAATCAGGCAGATGGCACGATTGAAGAAATTATGGGGGTCAAGCATAAGACCTTGCCAGTCGAAGGAGTACAATTCCACCCTGAATCGATTTTAAGTGAACATGGCCATCAGATTTTCAAAAACTTTCTGGATATTTATGCCTAAACGACATTGAGCATGTTCATTTCAGCCCGAAGCAGCCCATTTTAAGTCAATGGGCTGCTTGTATTTTGAACATATAAAAACCATATAGAACTCATACATACCGGTTGAAATTTCAGCACTAAAATAATCTTTATCAGGCTTTATTTAAAAACAAATCATTCTTTTTCAATAATTAATCCACTTTTCACATGTTATTAAAAATGACCTGAACAGGGTATTTTGCTATCCGCAGGCATCTTTTTAATTTTTTAGATTAACTATAGTCATAGGAATGATTAAGTTTCAGGGCTGCTGAATGGTAGAATCCACCCCATTGTTTTTAGCACCTCCCTGAAATATCGATCAGGATAACCTATTGTGAATACCTTGGTTTTATTGAATATTATTGTTTTTGTCCTGCTACTGGCAGGCCTGTTTTTGAGTTACCGAAAAGACTGGAGCCTTTCCAAAAAGGTCCTTATCGGTATGGTGGTGGGTATCTTTTTTGGTTTAGCACTGAAAACGATCTATGGTGACAGTCCCGTGATCGAGCATTCGGTTGCATGGATTAACCTTGTCGGTAATGGCTATGTGCAGCTCTTGCAAATGGTGATCATGCCACTGATTTTCGTTTCGATCCTGAGTGCTGTAGTGAAATTGCACCAGACCGCCTCGCTTGGAAAAATCAGTGTTCTGGTGATTGGTATCCTGCTGGCTACTACAGCAATTGCGGCGCTGGTCGGTGCGGGTATTACCAACCTGTTTGGCTTGTCTGCCGAAGGTCTGGTACAGGGAACCAAAGAAGCTGCTCGTCTGGCGGCCATCCAAAGTCAGTATATTGGACAGGTTACCGATCTGGATGTTCCGAAACTGCTGCTGTCCCTGTTCCCGCAAAATCCATTTGCAGACTTAACCGGTGTACGCCCGACCGCCATTATCAGCGTAGTGATTTTTTCTGCGTTTTTAGGTGTAGCCGCACTGAAGTTAATGGATAAGGATACGGTTAACGGCGAAAGAATCCGGCATGGTATTGAAGCCTTACAGGCGCTGGTCATCAGCCTGGTCCGTCTGGTCATGCAGTTTACCCCTTATGGTGTGCTGGCTCTCATGACCAAAATGGTGGCAACGGCCAACCTTGCAGACATCGTCAAGCTCGGCGAGTTCCTGGTGGCATCCTACCTCGGTCTTGCGATCATGTTCCTTGTCCATGCGCTGATCTTGCTATTTGTGCGTGTTAATCCGATCGACTTTTTCAAGAAAGTATTTCCGGTACTGAGCTTTGCATTTACCAGCCGTTCCAGTGCTGCCAGTATTCCGTTGAATATTGAAGCCCAGACCAAACAGCTTGGCGTACCGGAAGGCATTGCCAGTTTCTCGGCTTCATTTGGTGCCACCATTGGCCAGAATGGCTGTGCAGGCTTGTATCCAGCCATGCTTGCTGTCATGGTTGCGCCAACCGTTGGCATCAATCCGCTTGACCCATTGTGGATTGCACAACTGGTCGTTGTCGTAACACTGAGTTCAATTGGTGTTGCTGGTGTCGGAGGCGGTGCCACGTTCGCGGCTTTAATTGTGCTGCCAGCGATGGGTTTACCGATTACCCTGGTGGCCTTGCTGATATCCATTGAACCGCTCATTGATATGGGTCGTACTGCCCTGAATGTCAACGGCTCAATGACGGCAGGTACAGCAACCAGCCAGTTACTGGGGGTCAGAAATCCTGACGCTGCGGATGATGCTTAAATTATCCTGAATATAAAAAAAGCCAACATTTTACGTTGGCTTTTTTTATGGCTTGCCGCCTTAGAGTTTTAACTGCTGTACGACTGAACTTTCCTGTTTTGCCACTAAGGATTCGCAGAGTTGAATCCGCTCCTTGGTCTGATTCAAACCTCGTTCGACCCCAACCAGTTCTTTGATACGTGGCGCAAAGAAGCTGTTGAGCTGTGTTGCTTCCTGCTGGCTACATGCAGCCCCACTAAACAGGGCTGGAAAGCGCCCGGCAGAAGATTTGCCCAGACGGTCAAAGACAGCATCGTGATTGACCTGGAACCATGACCATAATGCACCGTGCTCACCACCATAATTATTGATTGAGTTAATCACGGTACGTACCTCACCGACTTTGACCCTTGGGTCCAGAATAAGCTGGCGGGCCTGTTCGCGTGTTGCAGTCTGGTTGGCTGAACCTAAAGCAGACAGGATGGCCAGACGCTGGGTCGGCTGGGTAACCCGCTGTAATTCTCCAGCTAAACGATCAAACGCAGGCTTGCCCTTTTCTTGCACACGTACTGCCAAAATGGCAGGTAATAGTTCCGGAGTCAGCTGTGCAAAGTCCAGTTGTGTCTGTTCAAATACAGCATCGGATTGCTTTAACAGTTTTTCCCTGACGTCAGGAACCTGAATGTCTAATGCCAGAAATTGTGTCAACTCACTGCGCCATAAACGGTCTTCAGCCGGCTCGCCTGCTTTGTTGGCATACCCCAGCTGGTTCAGTTTTGGCAGGTAAATATGTGCCAGAACTTTTCTAAAATGTTCACGTTCAGCTTGTGTTTTTAAAACATGACGGTCAATTTCGCTCAATTGCTGGAATAAGGCCGTGCCAATATGGCGGCTATCTGATTGAGCAAGCTTTTTCGCCACCTCAACCACTGCCAACAGATTGATATCACCATGGTTAAATGCGGCTGAAATTGCATAGGCATATGCCAGTTGCTCGCTATGAGACAGTTTCCCCGTTGCTGCGGTTAAGCGTGCCAGCTCTTTTTCCCGCAAGCTAAACTGATAATACCCCGCGGCATTGGCATTTGGAATGTACCAGCTATCCGGGGTTGCGCCTTTAAGTTCAATCTTGGCTTGCGCCTGATCAATCAGTGCACACTGTACCTTGCTCGGTGCATTCGGTACCTCGTAACGGACACATAATGGTACACCCCACACGCTGTTTGCATCACCCTTGGAACCGACCGGCAAATAGCGGGATTGCTGGACATTTAAAAAGACCTTGTTGCCTTGCTGCTGTAAGGATGTATTGAGCAGTGGTACGCCCGGCTGATCAATAAAACTTTTCATGGCTTTGGCAAAGCGTTCGCCCTGACCGGACTGCTCTGCCAATGCCCCAATGAGATCATTGGCTGTGGCATTACCATACTGATGCTTCTTAATATAATTGCGTACCCCCTGCTTGAATTTTTCCTCGCCCAGATAGGTTTCAAACATATTCAGGACTGCCGCACCTTTTTGATAGGTAATTCCGTCAAATGCCGTCTGGATATCGGCATTACTTAAAATTGGCTGGCGGATACGGCGTACACTGACCAGACCATCGCTTTTCATGGCACCCGCCGTATCGGCCACTCGCTCCAGATCAGCATTAAATTCAGGATGGAGCTGTTGCGTGATTTTACTTTGCATCCAGGTCGCAAAAGACTCATTCAACCACAGGTCATCCCACCACGGCATGGTCACCACATCACCAAACCATTGATGTGCCAGTTCATGGGCATTGACATTGAATGAATTCTGGACAAAAGATATCGGCGAGTCCTGATCCAGCAACATCAGATAGTCCCTGAAAGTAATCAGGCCGGGGTTTTCCATTGCCCCAGCTGCAAAATCAGGGGCTGCCAGCAAGTCCAGCTTGTCAAATGGATAACCATAGGCAAAATAATCTTCCAGTGTTTTCAGAATGGCGGGGGTTTCCGACAAGGCATGCTGCATTTTTTTAGCCTTGCCCTCAGGCGCTAGCCCCCGTAATTTGACCGCCTCTTTACGCCATGCGGTTGCAGCAATATCAGGGCCTTTTTGTACTTGCCAAGGTCCAACTGCCAATGCCAGTAAATACGTTGGCAGAGGTTTTGTTGGAGCAAAACTGAGGGTTTTCCAACCTGATTTTTCGGTCTGTTCAGCAACCTGATTGGTATTGGCGAAGCCTGAATATTTATTTGGAATGGTTAAGCGAATATTAAAAGGCGTCTTGAAGCGTGGTTCATCAAATGAAGGAAAAGACTGGCGCGCACTGATCGCTTCCATCTGGGTCATGACATAGGGTTTGCCTTCAAATTCGATTTTATAAATGCCATCCAGTTGCTGGTCATAAGCGGCATTAAAATCGATTACCAGACGATACTGACCAGCAGGCAAGCGCTTGCCAAACCGGATCACACTCACCCCGTCCACATCTGAAGCCTGTTCATATTGAGCCTTGGTCTTGCTGCCATCTGTAGCAGTTATAGTCACAGCCTGTACCGATAAAGACTTGCCATGAATCCACAGATGATCGGTGGCCTGCGTCAGTTGTAAGTGAATTGTGGTTGTCCCGCTATACCTTTTTTGCTCAGGATCAATTTTAAAGTCCAGATCATAAGATTGGGGGATTGCCCATTCCGGTAGCTTGCCAATAGGAATCTGTTCGCTGCCATTCGATGTCGATGCAAAAACCGCTGTCGCAGAGAGTGAAAGTAATGTTGTCAGTAGCAATGTTTTTTTAAATGAAGGTTTGAGCAACATAGCAGAGCTGTCCTCGATAATTTTTAAAAATAAAAGACGCAGCAAATGGCGTACCACTTTGCTGCATCCATAACGCCTTGTTAGAATTTGTAGTTAAACTCTAGCCAGCCCTGACGGCCGAAGGGTGAATAAGAACCGACCGGATAATATGGCCATCCTCCCGTATCATCCCGTTTTACTTTATCAAACAGGTTATTGATAATGATTGATGCAGAAGCATTTGCAGTGATCTGGTAACTTCCGCTCCAGTTCACCAGATAGGTTGGGCTTAGATAGGCCGTTTGATTGCCGTTTGGAATCTTGCCATAACGATTGACCAGTACGGTTGACGCCCAATCTCCCAGGTTCCAGCTGAGACTGGTATTAAAACGGTCTCGCCAGTCTGGAATGGTCAAGTCTTTTAAATAGTTATCTTTCTCGCCGTCTTTAGATTGCTGATATTCACGCTCTAGCACCCGGCTATAGTTCACTGTCCATAGGAAGTTCCCCAGACGGTCTGTTTTCCAGCGCCATCTGCTGGTGAAATCAAGACCACGGGTATGATCTGAAGCCGCATTGATCGGGACAATATTGATATTGGTAATCACATTCGGATTTACCATTGCATTGTCGGGGTTACGCTCCACCCGTGCCAGTGCATCGATACATGCTGCAGAATTGATATCTTGCGTTCCTAAACGACAGGCAGCCTCCTGACGTAAAATTTTATCCGGACTCAGATTGGTTACCAGATTATCAATCTTGATATCCCAGTAATCCACGGAAATATCAAACTTGTTGCTAGGCGACCAGACAAAACCTGCGCCATAGGATTTGCCTTCTTCAGGTTTTAGCGCTTTATTTCCGGTTAAAGTGTAGTTTGCTCCCGGTGAATAGTCTTTAAAGCTACACTTGTCTAAGGGCTGACCGGTCTGGCTGCAACGTAAATAATCGGTTGTACTCGGGAAATAACCATCCTGTTTATTTAAAAACAGGTAGTTCATATCTGGGGCGCGGAAACTGGTCGCATAATTCCCCCGAACCAGTAAAGTGGGATGAGGCCTAAACTCTAAACCCGAACCAAAGGTAAATTTATCAATGCTGCTATCCGATAAGGCATAACGGTCATAACGCCCCGAAAGGGTCACATTTAACGGTTTGGCCAGAGGCAGAAATAATTCTGCGCCCAAGGCCTGACGCGTCCGGGCCCCACCATATTCTCCATTGGAACTGGTATTGTAAAATGCCCCTTTTTCCAGAGCCTTATCCGGCTTAATGCGAAACCCCTGCCGACCAAGCTCAGCCACTGCGGCAAGCTTGGCCGTTCCAGCCGGTAATTCAAACACATCACCATTGGCACTCAAGGTTAAACTTTGTGCCCACGACTTATCCTTTTCTTTTGTGCTTCCTGAAATACGTTCAAATTCACTAGCCGTCAGAGGCCGGTTTAAACGATCCAGATGAGGCGAATAAATCGGAACCCCGTCCTGATCTGTACCCAATTGCTGACCTAAAAAGAATTCATCAATATTTGACCGGATCAGGCCCTGACGGCGTAGCTGACTGGTATAAATCGAGCCGTTATATGCCGCTTCATAGCCCCAGCTACTCTCCCCGATGTCACCACGAATACCAAAGTTTAAATTTGAGGACAACTCCTGCCACTTTTTATTGACCTGTTCTACACCACCCAGTTCTTCTGGTGCAAAACGGCGGCTCCAGGTTTCATAATTCCCGGAATCCTGATTGAAAAAATATCCCTTATGATTGACAGCAGATGTCCAGGTCGGGCCGCGGGTATTATTTTCAATCTGATTGGCACCAATCAGCACATCAGCAAATAACTGGGTTTTCTCGTTCAGTTCATAGTCCAGCCCGAGATAACCATTCTGGCTCCGGTTTTTGGTTTGCACTGTCCAGTAGGTCGGACGGGCCAGACCACTGGCACAGTTATCTGTTCCGGCTTTTCCAATATTTGTTACCGAGCCTTTAAAGAGCCCGTCAAATGCATCACAGCCCCCCATCGGAAGATATTGTCCCGTCTTGGCATTTTTGCGGCCAGCGATCGTGTCCGGCTTTTCCCCTAAACGGGTCCGACTGGTCATAAAGTCCCGGTCAGCGGCCCAGATCGGCTCCCGCCCACTCAGTTCAAGTCCATATACCAGGTTGAGCTTGTCCAATGTTTGACTGCCACTCAGTTGCAGACGTAAGTTTTCGCCTCCTTCTTTGGTTCCCCCTGCCTTGATATTGAACTGTGTCCCATCTGTTTTCTTTTTTAAAATGATATTGACCACACCTGCGATTGCATCTGAACCGTAAATCGCGGAAGCTCCGCCATTCAAGATTTCAATCCGATCTATAATGGCTGTCGGGATATTGGCCAGATTGACAAAATTTACAGAGCCGTCATAAGGCACAGGATAATCGGCGACCCGGTGTCCATTGATTAAGGTCAAGGTATGATTCGGCCCCAGTCCCCGTAAACTGATGGCATTGGCTGCAGGCGTAAAGGTATTGCCATAGTCGGCCCCTTGTACAAAACCGGTATTCTGGGTCAGGTTATTTAATGCATCAAAAGCATTGCTATAGCCGTGTTTTTCAATATCGGCTGCGGTAATCACGGTTACACTGGTCGGGCCGTCTTTTTGCGCTTTAGAAATACGGGACCCCGTCACTGCAACACGAACAACCTTATCCGAAGCTCCCTCCGGTCTGGGTGTTACAGGCCCGGTTTCCGCATGGGCCTGTAAGGGATAGAAAAATGCAACACATATCAAAACCAATGAGCGTTTATGATTTATAGCCCCTAGATATTTCAAGTTATTTAAATACATATTGATTGATGGAAAAGAGAAAGACCGCCCTACTATATCTACTTTTATTTGTTTGATTTATACGCATTTTTTCTAGTGATATGTAAGATTAAGATATACCAAAAGCTTGATTATTTATCATAAAAACTCAGAATAAATTAAAACCTTTTTCAACAAAGCCGTTGAACTGATCAATGCCGGAAGCGCCCATACAACAGCAATTTTTTCAAAACTCTGCGGCAACAACAAAAATCTTTGCTTATTTTCTGCTAACATAACTCGCAGCTTGTGAAACTGGATCACATCAAGCCAAACCTCTATCCTGATAACCGACCCCACACAAAATTTTAATCATTGATGCTATAACTCATGACTATGAATATCCAACAGGCGCTGAATCACATTACCAAGAACATTCATCTAACCCAGTCCCAAATGGAAGATGTCATGCGCAGTATCATGCAGGGCGAAGCCACAGAGGCCCAGATCGGTGCGCTGATGATGGGCTTGCGCATGAAAGGTGAAAGTATTGATGAAATGACCGCAGCTGCTCGTATCATGCGTGAATTTGCCATCAAGATTGATGTCAGCGACCTGCCACATCTGGTGGATATCGTCGGTACTGGCGGTGATGGCCAGAACCTGTTTAATGTTTCTACCGCTTCCAGCTTTGTCATTGCTGCTGCGGGGGCGACCATTGCCAAACACGGTAACCGTGGCGTGTCGAGCAAATCGGGTTCTTCAGACTTACTCGAACAGGCCGGTATCCATCTTGATCTGGATATGCAGCAAACCGAACGTTGTATCCGTGAAATTGGCGTCGGTTTCCTGTTTGCACCAAATCATCACAAAGCCATGAAATACGCTGCTGCACCACGTCGTGAATTGGGCATTCGGAGTATTTTCAACTTGCTTGGCCCATTGACCAATCCGGCGGGTGTTAACCGCTTTGTGATTGGCGTATTTTCAGATGAATTGTGCCGTCCGATTGCCGAGGTATTAAAACAGCTGGGGGCGACTCATGTACTGGTGGTACATTCTAAAGATGGACTGGATGAAATCAGTCTGGCTGCACCCACCACTGTGGCTGAACTAAAAGATGGCGAAGTCACCGAATGGATACTCAATCCGGACGATGTCGGCATCCCCTCTCAGACCTTGTCAGGTTTAGTGGTGAATAGCTCGGAAGAAAGTTTAAAGCTGATCAAGGATGCGTTAAGCCGTGACAAATCGGCGACTGGTGAAAAGGCCGCCAACATGATTGCCCTTAATGCAGGTGCAGGGATTTACGTTGCAGGGATTACCAAAACCTATAAACAGGCCGTTGAGCTGGCTCAGGATATTCTTTATGGCGGACAGGCCTTGGAAAAAATGAGCATTCTCGCTGAATTTACCAAAACATTGAAACAATATCAGGCAGACTAAGGACTTCTCATGATCGATATTCAAAATACCATTTTAGGTAAAATTGTTGACCGCAAACATGAGGAGCTGGCAGCACGGTTAAAACAACGTAGCTTACACGACGTTGAACAATGGGCAAAACAGGCAAGCCCGGTACGTGGTTTTGCAAAGGCCTTGCAACATAAACGCCCGGCCGTGATTGCCGAAATTAAGAAAGCATCGCCGTCTAAAGGCGTGATTCGTGCGGATTTTAATCCGGCAGAAATTGCCCAGCAGTATGAACAGGCCGGTGCTGCTTGCCTATCTGTATTAACGGATGTGGATTTCTTTCAGGGCGCCGATGAAAATATTGCCATTGCACGTCAGCATTGTGCCCTGCCTGCCTTGCGCAAAGACTTTCTGGTTGATCCTTATAACGTGGTTGAAGCACGTGCGTTACAGGCCGATTGTATTTTACTGATCGTGGCCTGCCTATCTGATCAACAGCTGGAAGAAATGTCGAAAACGGCCTTTGAGCAACAGCTGGATGTGCTGGTTGAAGTGCATGATGAATATGAATTAGAACGTGCTTTAAAGCTGTCTGAGCAATGCATTCTGGGTGTCAACAACCGTAATCTAAAAACCTTTGATGTAGATTTAAACACCTCATTGCGTTTAAAGAAATTATTACCTGCCTCTCGCACCTTGGTTACTGAAAGTGGCATCGCCACACCTGCAGATGTAGACATGATGCAAGCCCATGACATTCATACTTTCCTGGTCGGTGAAAGTTTTATGAAGCAACCTCGCCCAGATCAGGCGTTTAATGAATTGTTTGGTCAGCCTAAGCAAATTTAAGTGAATCAGGCTCAAGGTAAAATTCTAGCTTGAGCCTCGATCTCTCGATGTATAAAAAGAATAAGTGGACTAGTTTTTCTCACTCAATGACCATCCAAATGCAATACTGTTCCAGTTAGAAAACTCATTTGCCAGATGCCATTGATGTCCTGAAATGACGGTTGGCAAAATCAACAAAGGATATTCAACCGTTAATTTTGCCCTAAAACCATTCCCCTCGTTCCGGAATTGATGCCGAACTCCACCAATGGCCAAGCCATGACGTGATCTTGCAACACCTGCGATTTGCAAAGGAAAGTCTGGATCACTATCTGAACGTAAGCTGGATAAGTTTTTGTAGTCGATATAGAAATGGGCTGCTAAAGGTGAGCCTCCATTGGTTTCAATCACTTCCTGAACACCATGCGCCGTTGAAATAAGGTAATGATCAGGCGTTCCAGCCAGCATCGCGTCTTCATTGTTCTGTTTAGTACAGGTTTCAAACCATTCTACAAACTGCTCTGCCCGCGCATTTTCTACAAATATTTCAGTCATACTTAATCGGCGATAGCCAAATGATAAACGTGCAATCAGTTTCGCAACAAAATCTGAAATTCTTAACTCGTTTTTCAGACGTGCTTTAATTCCCTCTTGCCCCAATTCACGCTTTCTTTTAAGCAACAGCTGTCTGAGCACAATTAAATCATTGCTGTTAGAACTCAGTCCCAGTTTTTTTAATACGAGACGGGCCCGTCGCTTTTCCCATTGAAGTATCTCGGCATTTGCTATGTTCTGACCGTTTATATAAACCTGAATGTTAGAATACATTGAAGAATCACCCTTTATATCACCCACTAAAGCAACTATAGTTGCTTTAGTGGGTGATATAAAGCAGTATATGCAGTTTTGGATGAATGGTCAGATGCTAAATACAGAATCAGAAGTCAAAAAACAAAGACGTCCCGGCGGACGTGCTGAAAAAATAGTGACAGCAATACATCAGGCAACTTATCAATTACTGCTAACAACAGATTATGAAAATATTGAAATACCAGAAATTGCAAAACTGGCACAGGTCAACAAAACCACGATTTATCGCCGTTGGCCGTCTAAAATTGAACTTATTCTGGATGTAGTATCCACAAGAATCAAAGCAGATGTGGTGTTACCCGATACAGGCGATACGCTTCAAGATCTCTGCCTGTTTTTAAAAAATATTGTGAGCAGCCTGTCTGGCCCCTTTATCCTCAACCTTCTAAAAGCAAGCTTAGGCTCTGATGAACAGGTGCAAACCGCAAGGAAACATTTTTGGGAAGAGCGTTTCTTGTTAGCAAACCCCCTGATTGACCGAGCCATTCAACGCGGTGAATTGTCTGCTTCAACACAGGTTCGTGATTTTTTTGAGCTCGCCGCCGCACCTATATTTTATCGGGTTTTCATTACTGGAGATGCCATATCAGATCAGGATATTGCTTTTTTTGCCCAAAGAGCGCTTTCTTATTATCATCCTTGATGGACACTACCTGACAGATTTACAGGACAGAAATATTATAAGCATTTAAAAACATTCATTTTTGATCATATAGAATGGTTGGACTATTTAACTTTTTAACTCATACAATGAGCATGTATACAATCGGTTCAAATTATCTCGGTTTCAGACTATAATTTCACACCTCTCTGGTATCTTGCCTATTGTTCTAAAATTATGAGTAAACATGATTCATCGCTTTCTAAAGATCAGTACAACCTGCTGAAAGCCTTTAAAAAGCAAATCTCTCATCCTCAATCCAGCGCGATTGCCAAGCAAGCCGAGTCAAAAAAGGCTCAAGCTGCTGAAGAATTGGAAGATACAGAACTGTTTAAAAAAGCCCTGCTTGGGGTCAAACCCATCGACAATAACAATATTGCCGATACCAAAGTGACGCGTAGCAAAAAAGTTGATGCCCAGACACTGGCAAAACGTGCTGCAGCAGAAGGTGGTGCCGAGCAAGAGCTAACCGAAATTTCAGATACCCAGGCGATCTTGAACCCGGTTGCAAGTCAGGCTGCCTTGAGCTATCGCATTGCCACCTTGCAACATAAAGTCTTTGAAGACTTAAAAGCCGGTAAAATTCGCTGGTTTGAAGCAGTGGATTTGCATGGTTGTACCGTTGAACAGGCGCGTGCAGCGGTTTTGCAAATTATCCAGATGGCCAAAGATGAAAACCAGAATGTCATCAAGATTGTGCATGGTAAAGGCCCGGAAGCGATTTTAAAAACCTATGTGAATGGCTGGCTGAGACAACACCGTGATGTATTGGCATTTGTCAGTGCCCCTGAAAATCAGGGTGGCACCGGTGCTGTGCTGGTGTTGCTCAAACGCGCTGAAAAAAACCCGAAATATAAGCAATAATCGGCATTTATATCAAAATTAAGATTTTTAATCGTTTTCTGATACAATTGCCGTTTTTGTTCAACCTACCTAAGTGAACATTGTTATGTCTATGCAGCAATCGTACGCAAATATCTTAACTGCCGTTGGTGAAGATCTAAATCGCCCGGGCTTACAAGATACCCCGATGCGTGCGGCGAAAGCTTTTTCTTTTTTAACTTCCGGTTATAGCAAAACCCTTGAGGAAGTTACGAATAGCGCACTCTTCCCTTCCGATAACCACGAGATGGTATTGGTTAAAAACATCGAATTCTATTCGCTTTGCGAACATCACTTATTGCCATTTTATGGTCGCGTGCATATCGCCTATTTACCTGAAGGACAGGTACTGGGCCTGTCAAAATTTGCTCGCATTACCGAGATGTTTGCGCGCCGCTTGCAGGTTCAGGAAAACCTGACCCAGCAGATTGCTGAAGCTGTTGCCCAGGTCACCCAGGCGCGTGGTGTTGCTGTGGTGATTGACTCTGCACATATGTGTATGATGATGCGTGGTGTGGGCAAGCAAGAATCGACCACACGTACGGTTTCTTTTATTGGTGAATTCAAAACCGATAAAGAGTCCCGTCGTGAATTTTTAAGCGCTGTACCAGAAAGCTATTGATCCAGGTACTGAGATGTCATCGATTCAGCTCGCCGGTTTCGGTCATTTAATACAAAGTGAAGCCAGCATTGATTATCCTCGGCCAGACCGCCTGGTTCAGGGTAATCCTGAACGGCTTACCTATAGCCTGTATGAACATCCGCATATGCAGTGTGGCATCTGGCAGTGTGAAGTCGGTGCATGGAAGATTCAATTTGCTGAAAACAAGCAAGAATTCTTTCAGGTCATTGAAGGCGTTGTGCGCATCCATGATGCCAAAAGCAATGACTTTATTGAAGTGACTGCTGGCCATGCAGGTATTATTCCACCTGCATTTGCCGGAACCTTTGAAGTGGTAGAAGCCGTCAAAAAATATTATGTGATTACAGAGGTCTGATCAGATATTTTTGAAAATGCCTCTGGAAAACTCTGATATTGCGTCATTTCATTCAGGTCAATTTGATACAGTTTAGCGATAATCAAGGCTTCAAAGCGCCATTTTCCAAATAGTGCAATTTGATGAAAAAACTTCTTTGACCAGTATTTGCCTTGTTGCTGGTCCTGCTCGATCTGCTGGACATATCCCCCTAAGGTTGAGGCCTCTACGCTGGTATTCAGGAGCTGATCGAGCTGTTGAAACGGATAGTTGACCGCATAATCGGGACTGATGGTTTCTACCTCAAGGTAAGGATAACTGATCAGATCAATGAAACAGTCGGAAGGATAACCCAGTAACCCGTCAATTATTTTTACAATATCACTTTCATCGCCATAACAGATGGCACAGCACAGCAATAACAAGGCATGCGCATAGTCTGTTGCGAGTTGAATCGGAGTGATACCCGTCGCATGGCCCTGCTGTTGAATCAGAGCAAGTAAATCCGCATAAGCCAACCAGAACGCATAGACAGACAGATAAAGTTCACGGATCTGGCGGGCTGCCAGGCCAAGATCATAGCCGAGACGAATCAGATAGGTCATCTCGAGACAGAAATTTTTAAAATGGATTTCCAGTTCTAATAACTGATAAATATCGCTAGTTTCCGGGCGACACGAATCAAAAAACAAATACTCATTCTGTTTATATTCAATGATTTGCTCTTTGATACTGTTCCAGTGATCAAAAGACCCGGGATACGATACTCTCCAGTTCTGTGCATCGGAAACAACACCGTTTAGCTCCTCAAGCAGCTGGTGTAGTTTTTCAAATTCATGAGCTTGATCAATATGATACATGATTAAAAAAACCGTACATAAGCTAGACCTAGCTTATTCCAGTCCTGATGATCCTGCTGCTCAAAATCCCAATTCAAACGTACAGCATGACTGGTACTCAGGCTATATTGTAGCTGGGTAGCAACTCTTAAATTCCATTGACTTAAATCTTGCCAGTACGGCAACTCTACCTGTACCACGCTGTTAATTTTGTCTGACCATTGATTCATACAGCCAACCGTTGGCCCGACACCAACGCGCCAGCCTTTATCCAGCGCTTTGCCACCTTGAATATGACTTTGCAGCTGACCATAGCAAATATGTTGACGGTCATAATCTGCCAGACTATAGCCAGCTTGCATGTTCAGGTTCATCACGCCATGTTGTTTATCTTCGCTAAACTGTCCGTTTTCAATGGCTTCCTGTTTCCAGCCCAGATTAAATCCCCAGCTGAAGGGCGATTTAAAAGGTTGAATCGGATTATATGAATTGACCGATAATACATCCAGATGCTCAAGTTTAAGCTTGTCATCACGATATTGCAGGCTGCCATCCAGAAACAGTAATTGTGTGCCGGTACGGTAACCGCCTTGAGGATCAATCAGATCATGGTAGGCCTGACGATGGCCTAGCTCAACAAAACTCTGGCCTTGTACTTCACCCACATTGACTGAAATATTACGTGCATGATGCCCTTCGACCGGCTGTTTCTGTGGTCGGGTCGGTTCCTGACGTTGTTTATCCACCGGAATCTGACTACGCTCAGCAAGGAGCTGGCGCAGTTGTGGTTGGGCAAAATCAGTATCAACTTTACGGCTAATAAATTGCAGGTATAAATCGTCATAGGCCATCTCAAGAATTTTGGCCTGCTCAGACTGACTGTAATTTTTGAGAATTGGCTGTGTCTGTTCGACCTCGTTAAAGGCGACTTTATGTGCAACTTTTGCCAAAGCTGTGCCATGCTGTTTGGCTTGAGCAAGTAACTGGGATTCCAGTGCAGGCCGGTATACCACCTCTTTGACCAGATTTTGCCGATCAACCGCTTTTAAGGTTTCAATCGGAATCGCAGCATAACTGAACTGCTGTTTCAGGTTTAAATGTGGCCGCACCAGATCAATCAAGCCAAGTAGACGGTAGGCGCAGTTATCGCTGACAAAATAGTAGGGAAAACTGACGTGCTGCATTTCCCAGATATGCTCCACCAGAAAGCGGGTTTCTTCCGGTGTCAGATTGAGTTCGTACTCCCACAAATCACGGCTCTCAAAATCACCATATTCCTTGACCTTGCGGTAATACGGCATTAATGAATATTCACCGGGATACTGTCCGGTTAAGCCTTTCCATGCATAAGACCAGTTGTCTTCACCTTTTACGGTAGCCGCATAATTGACTGCGTATGACACCAGATTCAGCTGCTTCTGGTCTTTCGGATCAAGGCGTAACAAGGTGTGCCCAAACATGGAACTCGGATTGCCCATAAAATCTGTGGCATAAATCAGCGTGGCTTTATAAGGCTTGATCTGATTAATCCAGTCTGCAAACTCAGGACAACTGACTGTGGGAAGCTGTTGGGGGGCAATTTGAAGCTGCTGCATTAACCAGCGGCTGCGTGCAGGAAATTTGCACCGGATTGACTGGTTATCGGCAGCCCCAACAAATAAGGCCTTAATGTCTGCCTGTAATTCATGTTTTAGATTCGTTTTTCCATCTTCTGCGTAGAAATATCCGCTATAGGTCACTTCACTGTGTTGTTGCTGATCGGCATACAGCAGGCGTTGCCATGTGATGTGCCGGTCTAATTGTTTTTGTTGAGCAAGGTCTAAATATTTGTCTGCATCGGATTCAACCGTAGCATGGGCAAAATGGCACAGCAAAGACGCTATTGCAAAAGTAATTAATTTCATTCAGCAGCAAATATTTTTAGGTATGAAAAATCAAGTATAAGAAAACCCTGCCATCAAGACAGGGTTTTATCAGACAGTAAATTAAACGTATGCTTTCAGCACGGCGTCTTTTGCCATCACACTTTGCAAAGCATCTAACACCTGAAGCGAGTTCGTATTTTTACTTGAATAAATTTGCGCAAAATTGGCTTTAGAAACAGCAAAGAAACGTGCTTTATCGCTGGCCTTGATCTGCATCAATTCAGCCAGTACATTTAGGCTTTCGCCCTGACCCACTGCCATATCACGCGCCAAAGACTCTGCATTTTCATTGGTAAATGTCACGACCTGTGCCGTAACCGTACCACCCTGACGGCAGCCTAAAGTACCAAACGTAATACCGAGTAGCTGGTTGGTAAAGATACCATTGGTCGTTGCAGCCAGAATTTTTGGTGCAACACCTTTTTTACCCGCCCAAACTTGTGTACCCACACCACAGCCCACATCATTATCTGCCATTGCTACCGTCGAGCCAGCAGCCAATAATGCAGCGAATGCAATTTTTTTTAACATAGGAATGATCTCCAGTATCAATTATTTTTTTAACGCTTTGTTATCACTATTGTGTTGTGTAATTCTGCTTACACAGAAATTAAAATAACCAGCTTGGCCTGTTTTAGCAATTAAATTTTGCAATATATCTGAAATATTCATATAAGGGGCAAGCGCCCCTCAACCCGCTGGCTTAATTTAACCGCCATGCGCCATGTTTATCGCGCGTTCCCAAAATCTTTAATACCAGCACCAGACTGAGTAATAATAACAGATACCAGGACCCGAGCTTGCCCCACCCCACCATATGCCAGGCATCGACCTGACTTGGATAAAGCCAGATTTTATAAAAGGTGCTGATATTTTCAGCAACCCAGATCAAAAAAGCCAATAGCAACAACACAGGCAACATCGGCACCTTAAAGCGATGCTGCTGCAATTGAAAATGCAGTCTGGTGTTCCAGAAAATCAGCACACTCCAGACAAATAAAGCGATCCGGATATCCGGAATGAAAAACTTGGTCATAAAGTTTAAATACGATAACACCGCCAGACACAACATGCTGCTAAAACGTGGCAGAGCTTCGAATGAAACCTGATACAAGCGTAAAGAACGGGCAAAAAAACTCCCCACAGCCGAATACATAAAACCTGCAAACAAGGGTACAGTCCACAATTTAAATACGGCAGGTTGCGGATATTGCCAGGAAGCAATTGCCGGATGGGTCAAAAAGATCTCCATCCCCATTGCCATGATGTGAAACAAGGCAATCACCTTTGCCTCGGCCCATGATTCCAGCTTTAAATAGATCAGGCATACCTGAATGATCAATGCATAAAACAGCAAGTAGTCATAGCGGAAGAAGCCTCCATATTCGTGGCTTCCCATCGGTGCAGTGACTGCAAAGGCAATCAGCAACAATAACCCAAATAAGGCAGCCGAAGCTGCCTTAGTAATAAAACTGAGTGGTAATACAATCAACTGCACGAAACTGATCCTGGCGTGTTTAAGATTGAAGTGTCTGTTCAATATCAGCCTAAATATTTCGCGCTGTATTCATGTACGGTGTCCACAAAAATCTTCGGCTGTGCCGGATCAACCCACTGGGTAATCCCATGCCCCAGGTTGGCAATATAACCAGTTTTTTCACCATTGGCATAAGCATCATCCAGCATGGCTTTGACCGATTTCTCAATTGAAGCGGCTGAACCATAAAGTACCGCCGGGTCCAGATTACCTTGCAAGGCCGCCCGACCTGCCATGACTTCACGTGCGGTATATAGCGGTGTGGTCCAGTCCAGACCGAATGCATCTGCACCTGTAGTCAGCATATTTTCCAGCCACTGCCCGCCACCTTTGGTAAACACAATCACCGGAATACGGCGGCCGTCTTTTTCCCGTTGCAGCCCAGCAATGATTTTGGTCATATAGTTCAGGGAAAACTCAACATATTCTCTATGCGCCAGTGCACCGCCCCAACTGTCAAAAATCTGGATCGCCTGAGCACCTGCATCAATCTGGGCATTGAGGTAATCAATCACTGAATCTGCAAGATGATTCAGTAAAGCATGCAAAACTTCTGGCTGCGCATACATCATCTGCTTGGTAAAACGGAACTCTTTACTTGAACCACCTTCAATCATATAGGTAGCCAGTGTCCAGGGACTGCCCGAAAAACCGATTAATGGCACCTGACCGCCCAAAGCAGAACGAATGGTCGAAACTGCATTCATGACATAGGCCAGATCGGACTTGGCATTGAGTTTAAGCAGATTGGCAACGTCCTGTTCGGTACGTACCGTTTTATGGAACTTCGGACCTTCACCGGTTTCAAAGTACAGTCCTAACCCCAGAGCATCGGGAACCGTTAAGATATCTGAAAACAGAATTGCCGCATCGAGTTCATAACGACGCAAGGGCTGTAAAGTTACTTCACAGGCAAATTCGGTATTCTTGCACAAAGAAAGGAAATCACCAGCCTGAGCGCGTGTTTCCCGATATTCTGGTAAATAACGCCCTGCCTGACGCATCATCCATACCGGTGTAGTGTCTACAGGTTCACGTAACAAAGCTCGTAAAAAACGATCATTTTTCAACGTTGTCATTAACCATCTCTAAATCTTTTCATATAACGCGCATGATAACAAAGTTAGGCTGGAATTTATAATTTGAAATCCATACAAACTTCCTGACTTAAAATAAATTTTCGCTTTGACACAAAACTGCTACTGCAAGCAGGCTCATTTTCTGTAATACTTGCAATATCTTATATCTCAATATGAATAATTCATAAGGTTGAATTACATGTTTGTTCGCTCATTACTCGCTATGAGTTTAAGTTGTATTCTTGCTAATGTTGCTTTTGCTGCTCCAACAACTGAGCAACCATTAAATCCAAAAAAAATCGCAGGCTCAGTACAAGATCCAATTGATCCTCTGGCGATTGAGCGCCCTGCATCAGCTGTTGCGGCACAACCCGCATCTGGCGTGGCTGCCCAGGCTGCATCTGAACCTCAGGTTGATACCGGTGCTGCTTCTGCTGTATCGCAAAAACTAGAAAACACCCCGGATTCAAGCAAAACAGCAGCCCCAGCAGCTAAAATTTCATGGACACTGGACAGCATGAATAATGCTGAATGGCCTGCAGATTTGCCAAAAGGACAGCTTCCTGCCTACGCGCGTGCCCATGTGATGCTGAACAATTCACATGCTTCTCCTGGGGCAATTGACGGTTCAAATGGTAAAAATACCCTCAAAGCCATTGCATCATTCCAGCAGATGAATGGTATTACTCCAACAGGCCAGCTCAACAAAGAAACCTGGGATGCGCTGGTTGCCAAACAGACCAAACCAGCCTATGTCGAATACACCACGACGGATGCTGACTTTAAAGGGCCGTATGCCGATTCAATTCCGTCAGACTACGCCCTGCAAGCAAAAATGAAAGGCTTGTATTACACCCGTGTCACAGAAATGCTGGGTGAAAAGTTCCATATGGACGAAGCTTTCCTGAAAAAGCTTAATCCGACTGCTACCTTTAAAAAGCCGGGTGAAAAAATTATTGTTGCCAATGTCCGCAATGATTTACCTGAAGACATCCACCTGATTGTGGCACATAAAGGTGCACGTCAGCTGTATTTGTTTAACAGCCGTAACCAGATGATTGCATCATTCCCGGCAACCATCGGTAGTTCGGACACCCCTTCACCAACAGGTACATATAAAGTCGTCGGTGTTGCCCGCAACCCGTACTACAGCTATTCGCCATCAAACTTTGTACAAGGCAAAAACCTGAAGCCACTTACTTTACCACCAGGCCCGAATGCCCCAGTGGGTAATATCTGGATCGGTTTGAGCAAAAAATCATTTGGTATTCACGGTACACCAAACCCGTCTTTAATTTCCAAGACTGCATCGCATGGCTGTATCCGTCTGACCAACTGGGATGCCAATGATCTGGGCGGTAAAGTCCGTTCAGGCGTGACGGTCAAATTCCTTGAATAATCTTCAGGATTGACCCATCCAGCCAAACCGGATATCAGTTTGATATCCGGTTTTTTTATTCTCCAGACATTGTTTCTTCACTGGTCAATGGCTGATAGTAGATCTGGTTACGGCCAAGCTGCTTGGCACGGTATAAGGCTTTATCGGCAGTATGAATCAGCTTTTCCTGACGAATCGCCGGATTGCCATTAAACACCGTAATACCCAGACTGATGGTGACATAGCGTGAAACCAGCGACTTCTGGTGTGGAATCATTAAACGGTCAATGGCCCGATATATATTGGTTGCAACCGCATAAGCTCCCTGAGCCGGTGTTTCAGGCAGTAATACCACAAACTCTTCGCCACCATAGCGCGCCACAAAATCCATATGCCGGATCGCACTCTTTATGGTTTTTGCAATTTCGGAAATGACCTGATCTCCCATCTGGTGACCATAAAAATCATTATAGTTTTTAAAATAATCGATATCGATAAACAGTACCGATAAGGCCTTCCTGTCTTTACAGGCCTGCTCATAATAATGACTGAACATTTCTTCAAAGGTACGCCGATTGGATACATTGGTCAGCTCATCATGCTGGCTTAAATGCAGCAATTCGGAAGCCTGAATTCTTAAAATCTGCTCATCAATTTCTGAAATCTTTGACTTGATAAATATTTTTCGTTCTTTGGAGGTCAGCATGACACTAATTGAGAACCCCAGAAGCAGGCTTCCGATCAGCGTTCTGCCAATCATTAACACATCGCCGGGAATATTCAATATATATAAAAACAGCAGAATGGTCGCCGCCGCAAAAGCACCAATCCACAACATATGGACAGGCCGAATGCCACTCAGGATAAAACCCAGCATATACAGGAAAGCAACCAGCACCATGGCCTGATTCTGCAAGACCAGGTTAGAGACACTCATCATTAATAATGAGCTCAATACGATCGTTAAAAAAACAATACTGCAGACGGCAGGATAAAAGATGGAACCAGCCTGTTTAAAACGGGAAACGGCCCAAAACAGGAAAAGTGCCATGCCCACCACAATCAGGCTGAGAATACTGTAAACAAAGTCCAGCACGAAATTGTCGCTGTTGCGAATGACAATAAAGTTGGAGGGTAAGATCAACAGCACAAAAATAGTATAGGTAATCACCCCCTGTCCAAAAAACTGGATGGCATTACTTCGTGTCCGGTCAATGTTAAACCGCCAGAATTCATTTTCGAGTTGCCGGGGTAACATCTGATGGGCATTTTTGGACTGGACATGCTGGGCAACAAGTTGCTCTAGATCTTCTTTCGACCGCCGTAATTGATCAAGATCATACTGGTTATCCATCCCGACTACTCTTTTTACAATGCACTATTCTTGTGCCGCATAAAAATAACACAATTTCTCATTTTGTCATGCGCTTTGCTTAACCACTTATCCGTAATTCTAGTTACCATTTTCACACTTTATGCATTATTATTTGTATTATTTTTAAGTTTGAAGTAGACCTTGAATACTCTTACACTTTTACAACCCGATGATTGGCACGCACACCTGCGTGATGGTTTAGCTTTAAAACGTACTGTTCCTGATCTGGCCAAGCAGTTTGCACGCGCAATTTGTATGCCGAATCTGGTTCCACCGGTTAAAACGGTTGAAGAAGCTTTAGCGTACCGTGAGCGTATTCTTGCCCATGTTCCTGAAGGCCTTAACTTTGACCCGCGCATGGTACTTTATTTTACTGACCATACCTCGCCAGATGAAGTCCGTAAAATCAAGGAATCCGAGTCGGTCAATGCCATTAAACTCTACCCCGCCGGTGCAACGACCAATTCGGACAATGGCGTAAGCGATATCCGCAAGGTATATGGCGTTATTGAAAAGCTTGAGGAATATCAGGTACCTTTATTGCTACACGGTGAAGTCACCCACAATCATGTGGATATTTTTGATCGTGAAAAAAGGTTCCTGGACGAAGTACTTGCACCGTTACTCCGCCAGTTCCCTCAATTAAAAGTCGTGTTAGAACATATTACAACAAGTGATGCGGCCAATTTTGTGCTTGAGCAAGACCGTAACGTTGCAGCGACCATTACCCCTCAACATTTACTGTTTAACCGTAATGACATGCTGGTTGGCGGCGTCAAGCCTCATTTCTACTGCTTACCGATCTTGAAACGTCAAACCCATCAGACGACATTGCTGGAAGTCGCCACCAGCGGTAACCCAAAATTCTTCCTTGGTACAGATAGCGCCCCACATGCGCAAAATGCCAAAGAAAATGCTTGTGGATGTGCAGGCTGCTATAGTGCACCAAATGCTATCGAGCTTTATGCACAGGCATTTGACCAGGTAGGCAAACTTGACCGTCTGGAAGGCTTTGCGAGTATGTTTGGTGCTGACTTCTATGGTTTACCGCGTAATACGTCAACCATCACGTTGATCAAGGAAGAGCATACCGTTGCCGACTCTTTTGATTATCTTGAAGATCAAAAAATCATTCCACTTCATGCTGGCAAGACCCTGCAATGGAGAAAAGTGTGACACAAGAAGAAAACAAAGCTCCTGTGATTGGCCAGCGTTTTCGTGGATTTTTACCTGTTGTGGTTGATGTTGAAACCGCGGGTTTTAATTCACAAACCGATGCCTTGCTTGAAATTGCCTGCATTCCAATTGTCTATGATGAGCATGGCCAATTCGTGCCGGGGCCGGCATTTCAGGCCCATATCAATCCGTTTGAAGGAGCCAATCTGGATCGCCGCTCTCTGGATTTTATCGGGATTGATCCATTCAATCCAATGCGTATCGCTATGGCTGAAGATGAACGTACTGCTTTACGCCGTATTTTCAAATCTTTAAATGAAGTTCGCAAGGCCCAGCAATGTACCCATGCGGTCTTGGTGGGACATAATGCACACTTTGATCTAGGTTTCCTGCAAGCAGCCATTGCACGCTCTGGTACCAAAAACCAGAACCCGTTCCATAGCTTTTCGGTATTCGATACTGTTACGTTGAGTGCGGTGATGTTTGGACAAACCGTATTGGCACGTGCCTGTATTCAGGCTGGAATCGAGTTTGATGGTAAAGAAGCGCACTCTGCGTTATACGATACCCAGAAGACAGCAGAACTGTTTTGCTATATTTTGAACAAACTGTCTCCTCACCTTCTTGACACTTTGGTGACAGAGCCCTAATATACACCCACCTCAAGAAGTCCCTATCGTCTAGAGGCCTAGGACATCGCCCTTTCACGGCGGTAACCGGGGTTCGAATCCCCGTAGGGACGCCAAATTCAAAAAAGCCACTGCATCATTCAGACAGTGGCTTTTTTTATTTAATCAAAATCTAGCCTATAACAATTACCAGCCTTTTTGTTGTTTTGTTTCGGTTTCAAAAACAAAGGCTTCGGCAACAAATGCCGTTTTCTCCGGATTTTCAGTTTCAATTGTGGTAGCCTCCACAACACTTATCCCAAAATCTTGCTTAATCTGCTCTATATCAGGTGTTCTTGCATAACGGATGATCCGATGCCCAGCCTCAACAATTAAACTGTCTCTATGCGCATCCTTATCTTCTTTTCCCCGATGGGATGAATCATCAAGCTCAACAACAGCCACAATATTAAACTGCTTATCTAACACCACAAAATCAGCAACCTTCCGGTTAAACAAATTTCGAGTCGCATAACCCTGAGCTGTCATGAATGCACTAAATGCAACCTGAGCCAAAATAATATGTTCTGGCAAGGCTTCCCTTAACCTTAGAAAGGTTGGTTGTTCATTCATGGTTAGCACACGTTTACCCTTAATCGGACTACGCATACTTGCTTTTTTTGCTTTATTTGTATTGCCTAAAACCAAAATTATAATTGTAAAGACAATAATTAAAATAATGATCCAAATCATAAATATCCCCCTCATACAGGAAATATTCTAAATGAAAAAATCAAGCGAACAAAAGAACTTAATCCAGCAGTGTTTAAACCATAATTAAAATAAAAAGGGCTCCGCAGAGCCCTAAAATCATTATGCAGACTTCCGTGAATTGACCCGGCCTTTGACTACAGCCTTGATATTGCCTTTGGCATAATTCAGGAATACCAATAAAGGAGACAGTTTCGGGTTTGGCTTTTTGCCCAGGCCAATGGCCTTGAATTGTGCTGCATACCAGATAATTTCCATGATTGCCATTTTATCGACAAAGGGAATGCCGGTTTTAATCGGTTTGACGGCATAACGTACATCATGACCTGCAATTAAACGCGCCGGCAAATCCGGTTCAACAGCCAAAGGCCTTGCAATCCCGATAAAATCACATGCCCCACTTGCCAATGCTGCATTCATTCCGGCAACGGTACGAAAGCCACCAGTCACCATCAGTTTGCATGACACATGCTCACGGATCTTTTCGGCAAACTCTAAAAAGTATGCTTCACGGGCGATGGTGCTGGCCTTCCTTTTTTCAGCTTTCACACCTGCCATCGCAGGTGCCTCATAAGTTCCGCCCGAAATTTCAATAATATCAACACCGGCTGCATCAATGGCTTTAAATACAGTAATCACATCTTCTTCGGTAATTCCCCCACGCTGGAAATCAGCCGAATTCAATTTAACCGAAATGATGAAATCTTCAGAGGTTGCCGCACGCACGGCCCGATAGATTTCCAGCAAGAAACGCATCCGGTTCTCGATTGAACCGCCCCACTGGTCAGTACGCTTATTGGTCAAAGGCGATAAAAACTGGCTGATCAGATAACCGTGTGCTCCATGAAACTGCACCCCTTCAAAACCTGCCTTTTCACAGACCGCAGCGGCGGTCGCAAAACGCTGGACAATATCCAGAATTTCTTCATGCGTCAGTTCACGCGGAGTACCAAACATGGTTGCCAGTACCGGACTAAAAGGGACTGCTGAAGGAGCGACTGTTTCCTTATTTAAACCTTTTGGGCATTGGCGTCCCGGATGTGATAACTGGATCAACTGCACCATGCCATATTTTTTGCCGACAGCGGCCCATTGTTTTAACTTTTCCAGATCACGTTCAGTTTCGATTGCAACTACACCCGGTTCATTCTTGGCTTCAATATTGACCATGACATTGCCGGTAACGGCACATCCCAGACCGCCTTTTGCCCAGGCTTCATATAAGCCAATCAGCACATCATTCGGCTGCCCTGCATCATTGGCAAGCGCTTCACTCATTGCCCCTTTGATAATGCGATTCTTAAATGTGGTATTGCGTATCTGGATACTGTCTGCAATCTGACTCATGATCATCCTCTGTCCCGATTAGAGCGTTTACTCTAATTTAATCCGATTAATATTGGTGTCAATAGCTATTCCGACAAATTGACAATACCACATGTCAGTTTATTTACAATATCAGGAAGTGCTGCCCGGCTACCCGCTGGCAGCAATGAGCTGACGGGTATATTCAGTCTGGGGCTGAGCAAATAAAGTGACAGTGGACTGATATTCCACAACTTTTCCATGATGCATCACCAACACTTTTTGACACAGGGCCTTTATGACTTGCAAGTCATGACTAATGAACACATAACTGATCTGCTCTTGCTGTTGTAAACGCCGTAATAACTGAATGATGGCAAGCTGGGTAGACCGATCCAGGGCCGAAGTGGGTTCATCCAGAATAATCAGTTTTGGTTGCACCACCAACGCCCGTGCCAGCGCTACCCGTTGCCGTTGTCCGCCTGAAAGCTGATGCGGGTATTTGTGCTTATCCTCAGCAGCCAACTCGACCTTGAGCAAGACTTCGGTAATTCTTGCAGCCCGCTGTTGCCGGGATATCGTGTGTAATCCGAGTGCTTCGGCAAGACTCTGCTCGACGGTCATCCGTGGATTTAAACTGCTGAACGGGTCCTGAAAAACAATTTGCAACTCACTGCGAACCGGTCGAAGCTGTTTCTGATTCAGCCGGTTCAGGTCTTGAGTCTGAAAAATGATTTCGCCCTGACTGGCAATCAAGCGGGCAATCGCCAAGGCAATCGAGGACTTGCCTGAACCACTTTCCCCGACAATGCCCAGCGCCTCACCTTGCATGAGCCGGCAGCTGATGGATTCAGCGGCAATCTGATAAGACTGTACCCGATTCAATAAACCCCGTTTTAATGGATATGTTACTGTGACCTGTTTAAGTTCAAGTACAGGCTTGGTCGCTTGTAAGGTCAAAGCTTGCCCAAAATCATGATTTAATAAATTTTGTGTATAGGCACTCTGAGGTTGCGTAAAAATTTCAGCACTGCTTCCCTGCTCTTCGATCTGCCCCTGATTCAGTACGACCACATGATCTGCATATTGCTTCACCAGATGCAGGTCGTGACTGATTAAGATCATCGCCATCTGCCGTTGTTGCTGTATTTTTTTGAGCAAACTCACCACCTGTGCCTGTAACACGACATCCAGAGCTGTCGTGGGTTCGTCAGCAATCAGAATATCTGGCTCTAACGCCAGAGCCATGGCAATCATCACACGCTGACGTTGACCGCCCGACAGCTCATGGGGGTAGCATTTTAAAATCTGTTCTGCTTCAGTCAGGCCCACCTCATGTAACAGGTTGAGCGTGTGTTGCGCTACCCTCGCTTTTGCATGTCCCTGTAAAAGCAGGCTTTCCCTGATCATTTTTTCCACGGTATGCAAAGGGTTCAATGCAGTCATCGGTTCCTGAAAAATCATGGCAATTTTTTTGCCACGTATGTGCTGCAATTGTGTCTGGCTGAGCCCTAGTAAATCCTGACCCTGAAATTGCACAGCCCCGGACACGCTCAATGCCGTAGGCAATAAACCCAGCAGTGCCAGTACAGTAATAGATTTACCCGAACCGCTCTCCCCGACCATGGCAACGGTCTGTGCCGGATAAACCACAAAACTTACCTGTTCAAGCAGCGTTTTAGCTCCGCTACAAATACTGAGCTGCTGTACGTTAAGCAGAGGTTGAAACCGAGATAGTTTAGCTTCTTGGGTCAAAAGCATCTCGTGCCGCCTCCCCGATATAAATCAGTAAAGACAAAACAATTGCCAGGCTAAAAAACCCCGACAACACCAGCCACGGCGCATCCAGATTATTTTTGCCCTGCAATAGCAGCTCACCAAGTGAAGCTGCATCGGCTGGAAGGCCATAGCCCAGAAAATCCAGGGCAGTCAAGGCAATAATATTTGCAGTCAGCATAAACGGAATCTGTGACAGGCTGGAGCTCATGGCATTGGGTAATATATGCTTAACGATAATCTTGTGATGGCTCACGCCCAGAGCCTGTGCTGCCCGAACATAATCCAGATTGCGGGCACGTAGAAATTCGGCCCGTACCAGCCCGACCAGTTCCGTCCAGCCAAATAGCAACATGATCACAAACAGCCAGTACACACTCGGACTAAACATACTGACCAGAATCATCACGATAAACAGCATGGGTAATCCTCCCCATACTTCCAGGACTCTCTGTCCGATCAGGTCTACCCAGCCTCCATAATAGCCCTGTATAGCCCCGACCATTATGCCTATTCCTGCTGAGCAACATGTAAGCACAAATCCGAATAATAAAGATATCCGCAATCCATACAGGATTCGGGCAAATACATCACGCCCCTGATCATCGGTACCCAGCCAGTTCTGCGCACTCGGTGCAGAAGGTACAGGGACCGCAAGCGACAGATTAGGCGTCTGATAGGAAAAAGCCACAGGTGGAGAAATCATCCAGCCATGCGCCTGTATCAGCTGTTTTACAACCGGGTCCTGATAGTCGGCCGCAGTTTCAAATGCTCCACCAAAGGTGGTTTCCGGATAATCCTTTAGCACTGGAAAATAAAAGGACTGCTCATAACGGACCAGCAACGGTTTATCGTTGGCGATCAGCTCGGCCAGCAAGGACAGCACAAAAATGATCAGAAACAGGATCAGACAGCCAAAGCCGAGTTTATTTTGCCGGAAACGCCCGAATCGTGCACGCATCAAAGGTGACATCATTAACGACCTCTTGACTCAAAATCAATGCGAGGATCAATGGCCTGATAAAGCAAGTCACCGATCAGGCGTAAAATCATGCCGAATAAGGTAAATAAAAACAGGGTACCAAAAATAACCGGATAATCCCGCTGGGTAATCGCCTCGAAACCTAATAGGCCAATCCCATCCAGATTAAAAATAATCTCGATAAACAGGTTTCCGACAAAGAAAATCCCCACCAGCGTTTCAGGCAAGGCTGCCACCACAATCAGAATCGCGTTACGAAATACATGTCCATACAGGACCTGGTGCTCACTTAACCCCTTGGCCCGGGCTGTTAATACATAAGGCTTGTTCAGCTCTTCTACAAAGGCATATTTGGTGAGATAGCTACGAGCTGCAAAGCTGCCCAGCAGCATGCTCAGAATCGGCAAACACATATGCCACAGATAGTCCTTGATTTTTGCCAACAAACTCAACTGGCTAAAATTTTCAGAGACCAGCCCCTGCAAAGGAAACCATTGCAGATAGCTCCCCCCGGCAAAAAAAACGACTAATAAGATAGCAAAAACAAACGATGGAATGGCATAACTTACTGCCAGCAGTAATGATGTGGATTGATCAAACAGCAAGCCATTACTTTTGGCTTTTTTAATCCCCAATGGAATGGCAATCAGGTAGATCAGGAAAGTACTCCACAACCCTAAAGACAGGGTCACAGGCATTTTTTCGTATAATAGCTGGGTAACAGGCTTATCCTTAAAAAAACTGCTGCCAAAATCCAGACGTGCATATCCTTTCAGCATTAACCAGAACCGCTCTGTAGCGGGGCGGTCAAAACCGTACTGGGCTTTGATTGTTTCAATCATTTCGGGGCTTAACCCCCGTGCCCCCTGATATTGGGCCAGATTTGCCAGATTCGACTGACCACTTGCGCCAGTTCCCAGACCTTGTGCAGTCTGAATTTGCTGGATGGCCTGTTCAACCGGCCCGCCAGGCGCAATTTGCACAATCAAGAAATTGATCAATAAAATAAAAAATAGTGTCGGGATCATCAACAACATTCTTTTGAGAATATAGTGAACCATTGAAATCGAACCCTTATTCATTCATTTACTAAGTTTTTATGAAATCGAACATGAGATAAAATACACGGAAACACCATCCAGAACCTGAGCAAGCCAAAGCGACTAAAGCTTTGGTGAAGCGCAAGGCAACAACCTGCGTAGTCTATACTCAAGCATAGCTTTCGCCTTGCGGTACGGCAAAGATAATAAATCTTTGCTATTCGCACCTCAGGTTTTGTAGTGAGCGACGTTTATGGCGGCGCCAGAACTCTTGCTTTCGTAGCATCGCTTCTTATTGGGCGAAACCAAAGTCACTCCAGCAAAAAGCTTGGCCTAAAATCAAGATAACAACCCGGTTTGGCTCTGTCATATTAATCTAACAACTTCATCAAATGCCAGACAAAACCATTCTAATTAATGCTTTTGTATAGACTGTCCCTGTTTCTTGGCCTTATCTGCATCCACCCACCAATATTCCCATCCCACAGAAAGCTTTGGCTTCACTGACGGTTGCTGATAGATATCCCAATAAGCAAACCAGCGTTCAGGTTTGCCATAGGTCAAAATCTGGTAATAACCGGCACGTAACAATCGATCGAGGATACGGCTATACAGCACCACCTCTTCACGGGTTCTGGCCCTGACAATTTTTGTAATCATCTGGTCAATGACAGGATGTTTAATCCCTGAATAGTTATAGTTGCCTGCTTCATCTGCAGCAGCACTTCCCCAGAACTGGGCCTGTTCTTTACCCGGTGTTAAGGTCTGCGGCAATTTTAATACCATCATGTCAAAATCCTGACGGCGAATCCGCTCCATATACTGCGGCACATCTACCTGTCTAAGATTGACCTGAATCCCGAGTCTTTTCAGATTACGTACAAAAGGCATCAGCTCACGCTGCGGATTTTCCTGCTGCATCAACAGCTCAATTTGAACCGCTTTGCCAGTATGGTCATATAATTTGCCATCACGAATAACATAGCCGGCATCTTTTAAAATCTTTTGCGCGATCAGTAAATTGCGGCGATTAAAACCACTGCCATCAGAAACCGGATAATGCCAGTCAGCCATTACCCCCTGTCGCATGACCGGATTGAGTTGTGCCAGATAAGGCTGCAGTATCTTCAGCTCCGCCGCACCGGGCCGTCCTGTGGCAGCCAGATCGGTATTATCAAAGTAACTCTGCAAACGACGGTTTTGATTAAAAAACAGGGCCTTATTTTGCCATTCAAAATCATAGGCATAGGTGAGAGCCTGACGCAGATAAATATCATTTAAAGGCGCGCGACGGATATTAAACACCAGGCTCTGGATATCAAGCGGCGTACCTAAACGGGCCTTGTACTTTTTGACCTGCCCTGACTGGACTGCGGGAAAGTTATAGGATGTCATCCAGTTACGGATATTTTTTTCTTCATATAAGTTAAATTGCCGCGCTTTAAAACCTTCAAAACTGACTTCCAAATTACGATAGTAAACGTATTTGAGCCGGTCAAAATTATAACGTCCTTGATTGACAGGCAGGTGTTTGGCCCAATAATCCGGACTACGCTTATAGGTAATACTGCGCCCGGCATCAATATGCTCCACCACATAAGGCCCGGAGCCTACAATCGGCTGTAGTGTTACGCGGCTAAAATCTTTATTTTTCCAGTCCTGTCTGGAATAGATCGGTAAACTTGCCACAATCAGGGGCATTTCGACATTATTTTTAGATTTGAAAATAAATTTAACCTGATGTCTGGACAGCACTTCTGTTCTTGCCAGATCAGATAAATACATTTGAAAGCCCAGATTGGCTTTGCTTTGGTAGGTATCAAAGGTAAATTTGACGTCGTCTGCCGTTAACGGCAACCCATTGTTAAAACGGGCCTTGGGGTTTAAGTGAAAGGTTACTGCCTGTAGATGGTCTGGATCATAACTGACCTTTTCAGCCAGCAAGGGGTACATGACCCGTGGCTCATCAAGCGAACGATCCATCAGGCTGTCAAACAGGTAGTTGACACCTTCAGTCGAACTGCCCTTGCCATTCATGCTGTTTAAATTATCAAAGGTGCCCAGACTGGACTGGCTCAACATCCCGCCTTTTGGTGCATTAGGATTGGCATACGGCATGGCCTTGAACTGGGCGTATTTAGGCTGCACATGCATGGCCAAATACGCTGTGGTTTGCATGGCTGCAAAAGAAACCGGAGCAAAAAGGCTTAGTCCATAAAACAGACTAAGCCTTTTTGTACAAAGCAATGCATGCATGCCGAATTACAGATTAGGAACTTTAATCACATCACCAATACGTAACTGGGTACTCGGTGTCAAGTCATTCATTTCTGCCAAAGCGTTGGTTTCCATGCCATAACGACTTGCCAGTCCAATCAGGGTATCACCACGTTTCACCGTGTATTGGGCAATGGTTTTAGGAACCAGAATACTCTGTCCACGTTGTAAACTGGTATTGGCTTTCAGATTATTCAAATCTGCCAGTTCACGGCCAGACATATTAAAACGGCTGGCAAGACTATTCAGTGATTCACCTGCCTTGACCGTATATTTTTCCGTATTTCTGCCCGCAGCCTTAGGTGTCGGCTTGGCTGTATCGGTACTTGCGGTCTCTGCTTTTGGCAGCTCTCCGGTCAGTTTCAGCTTTTGACCAATACGGACATTACTGGTGCGGGTCAGACCATTTAAAGCGGCGATATAGTCCAGCTGTAAATTATAACGGTTTGCGATATTTCCCAAAGAATCACCCGACTTTACGGTATATACATCCGGGGTAGTATTTTCTTTTGGTTTGGCATTATTGCTGACAGCGGTTTTGGCAGGTACATCACCTGTAAGTTTTAAACGCTGGCCGACACGGACACCTGCCGTGCGCTCCAAACCATTCAGGTCTGCCAGATAGCTCAACTGCAGGTTATACTTGGCTGCAATCGCATTCAGGCTATCTCCCGACTGAACCACATACTGATCCGGCACGGTTGCACCAGCCGGGATTTTCAGGCTTTGTCCCAAACGCACGCCACTATTTGTCTTTAGGTTATTCAGCTCAGCCAGTTCACTTAACGTAATTTTTGACTTGGTCGCAATGCTTGATAAGGTATCGCCACGTTGCACAGTATAGTTTTCGGTTTTATAACTGGTCGAAGCACTGACATTTTCATATTTAACCGTATTTTTAGCAGGCTCAGCAGCTTCTTCGGTCTGAGAAACCTCATGCAACGGTACATTGATTTTTTGCCCGACAAACAGACTGCTGCCCGCAGTTAACCCCGAAGTCAAAGCAGCCAGTTCCTGATTCGACAATGCATAACGGTCAGCAATCAGTTTCAGATATTCACCGCGTTTAACCGTATAGGATTTTGTCGCAACCTTGGCGGTTACAGGCGCTTTGGTGTCATTGTTACGGCTTGTTTGCGCCGGCGCACGTGAACTATTTTTAGGCTCGATCAAGGTTAGTTTTTGCCCAACAAACAAACCGTCCGTGACAGACAGGTTGTTATAATCGGCAAGCTGTTTCAGGCTTAAGTCAAAACGTGCAGCCAGATTAGTCAGGCTATCCCCCGATTGCACCACATAGCTGTCAGGTTTTTCAGCAGCTTTTGGTGCCTCGGGCTGAGGCTTGGCATCATATAAATATAGGCTTGCCCCCACAAACAGGGTTCCATTCGGATCAATCTGGTTCCACTGCGCGATATCACGCCAGTTCACACCATTTTTCTGGGCAATGATGGCCAGCGTATCACCTGGCTGCACCACATAGGTACTACGTTTGCCTTTAGGTGCAGTGACGACCACATCAGTATCTGTCTTGATATACGGTTTGCCCTGATTGCGCTTGGCCTCTTCACTGTTGGCAGTTGCCGAGTCTTCCACCAGATTCTTCGGATAAGCAAATCCTTTACTGACTTCCTGCCCTTTCTCGTCTGCAACCGACTGACTGGTTTGAATGGCAGTCAGTTTGATCTTGCCATCAAACGGATCAATAATTTCGGTTCCTTTCGGCGCAATGGCCTTGATTTCTGCGACAACCTGATCCCGCTCAGCCTGGGTAGCCTGTGGTTCCAGCACTTGGGCAACAGTTTCCTTTTTGCCTTCTTCCTTGATGGCAGCAGTGATTTGCTCACGCTCTTTCATTGAAATTGGCGGTTCTGTTTTTACAGGCTTGATATTTGCCGCAGGTGTAATCGCGACCGGAATTCGGGGTGCACTTGGAACATCTGCTGCTGCCGCGAAAGAAGCCAGGGCATCAGAACCGCGGGGCGTATTGATCTTGGAGGTGGTCGTAGCTGAACCTGTTACCCGCGTGGTATTACTTGCCGTCAGGTTCGGTGGCGTACTGGTAGAAGGACGGGTTGTCTGTCCACTACTGGTTGTGGTACGAATGGTCGTTGAGCTACTCAAAGGATTGGTGGCCATTGGTGGTGGCGTTTTACTGCTTGCCCAGAACCCACCAGAGCTTGCTTTACCCGAACGCAACTTGGCATCAATTGAAGGGCTCAGATCGGCCGGAATCAAAATCCGCATCGGGCTCATTGGATCGACCATTTCCCCACGATATCCCGGGTTCAAGGCATACAGTTCTGCGCGGCTTAAACCGGTAATGGCAGCAATCTGGTTTAACTCGAGTGGTGCAGACAGGCTGACTTCACGGAAGTGCGGACGGTTTGCAATTGGCGGTAAACTCACCCCATAGGCACCCGGATTTTTAATAATCTGCGCCACAGCCAAGAAACGCGGTACATAGTTCATGGTTTCTTGCGGAAGCTTTAATGACCAGTAATCGGTTGGCAAACCAGCAGCGCGGTTACGGTTGATCGCCTGCTGGATACGCCCCGGGCCTGCGTTATAAGCAGCAAGTGCAAGCTCCCAAGAACCAAACTGGTTATACAGGCTGCCAAAAAACTCGTAGGCGGCACGGGTTGACTCAACCACATCACGGCGACCATCATACAGGCTGGTTTGCTGTAAACCATAAATACGGCCCGTACTCGGGATAAACTGCCACAAACCCGCAGCAGCTGCACTACTGGTGGCTGCCGGGTCATACGAACTTTCAATAATCGGAAGTAAAGCCAGCTCGGTCGGCATACCGCGACGTTCTGCTTCTTTTACGGTGTGATATAAATAACGACTGGCACGGGCACTTAAACGGTCCAGATAAGGTTGACGTGAAATAAACCAGCTACGTTGCGCTTCAATACGCGAATCCCAGTGGTTCAGGTCCATCTTGAAACCGACTGTCATACGTTTCCACACGTCACCATGTTTTAAAACCAGCAAACGGTCTCCTTCCACTGCACGCATATCGGTTGCAGACAGCAGGTCTTCCAGAGAATCCAGACTGCTGGCATCCAGATAGCCAGAACCCACCTGTTTAGAAGATGAAGCCTTGCTTGATTGAGGTGTTGATGAACAACCCGTGGTAATTCCCAACGCGGCGAGAGCAGAAGTGAGTACAGTAATTTTGAATAATGATGTTGCAGATGCTTGCCACACCAATGTGCCCGATTTATACATAAAAACTTCCAGTCAACTCACGCTAGTTTTACTTTAGATTTGCCATTGTATTAAAGCATGTCGCTTAGACAAGGTAATAATTTAACGTGATTTGCATGGAAATGTTACAAGAAATTAAAAAAGATGAGTTTTGTAACGTTCAAAAACAGAATTTGGCTTTACAATACACCTGAGCGCATGAGGATGCTAAAATTCCCGCTTGACCAGAACCCGGCAAAACGCCCCGGTTCCGGTTAAATGAGTTAAGGCTCAATTGAATTATTGGCAATCTGTTGCAGATTGCAAATACATATATTTTCACGCTGTTTATTATTTATTGTTCAGGTTCAGATATGTCACAAACAATCACGCTTTACGTTGATGGCGCATGCAAGGGAAACCCGGGTCTCGGTGGTTGGGGTGCGTATGTCATTACCGAACAGGGTGAACACAAACTTTGTGGCGGAGAGCCGGAAACAACCAATAACCGGATGGAACTTCAGGCCGCCATCGAAGGTATTTCTTTTTGCCCGGTAGATGCCCAGCTCATTATCTGGACTGACTCCAATTACGTAAAACAAGGCATTACTGAATGGATTCATGGCTGGAAAAAGAAAAACTGGAAAGATGTTAAAAATCCGGACTTGTGGCAAAAGCTGGATGCCGTCTGTGCCAACCGCAAGATTGAGTGGAACTGGATTAAGGGCCATGCCGGCCACGAAGGTAATGAAATGGCAGATCAGTTGGCAAATTTAGGCGCCGAACAAACTGCCCAGCAATTAAAAAAACCATCTCAGGCTAACGCTGATATAAAAAAGCCTGAAGCTGACTGGCTCTTGAATGATCCTTTCGGCCTGGACCTGGATACAGATGTGGATGATGCTGAAATAATGGAAGAAATAGAAGCTGATGCACCAGAAGAAACCGAAACGGTGCAGGAAACAGTACAACCGGTCATTAGCAATCAGCACCCGCAGATCGTGATGACCGAGGCAAAATTAAAACTGCAAGGCCCGCGTCAGCTCATTCTGGATACCGAAACGACAGGCTTTTACTATCAGGATGGTGACCGGATTATTGAAGTTGGCGCCATCGAGATGATCAACCGCAAACTGACCGGCAGCTCCATCCATATCTATATCAATCCTGAAAAACCTGTAGGTGACTCGGTCAATGTCCACGGTATTACCGATGAGTTTTTACAGGACAAACCCAAATACGCAGAAATTGCCGATACCCTGTTTGCCTACTTGAAAGGCGCAGAAATCATTGCGCATAACGCAACCTTCGATATGAACTTCCTGGACATGGAGTTCCAGCGGGTCGGCTTGCCTCAGCTGTCGGAAGTCTGTGAAGTTACCGATACGCTGGCACTGGCCAAAAATAAACATCCGGGACAAAAAAACTCACTGGATGCGCTGGTACGCCGTTATGAAATTCCGGCACGGGATCGTACTTTCCACGGCGCATTACTCGATGCGGAAATTCTGGCAGATGTTTATCTGGCCATGACCGGTGGACAGGTTTCATTTGATATGGATGCCCTTTCCCAGGCTGAACAGAAACAGAATAAAACCACCCGTCAACGTATCGAGGTTGAACTACCCGTCATTGAACCTTCAGAACATGAACTTAACCAACATGAGACCTGGGTCAAACAATTTGAGCAAAAACATGGAGAGCCTTGCCTTTTCGCAAAATAAATTTACCGCTCAATGTAATTTTTTGTATTTCAAGTTTAAAAACTTACGTTATATTAACTATTAAAGATTTAGGTCTTCTGAAAAAGAAGACCCATGGATATAACAACTCAGGAAAGGTGTAGGTCATATGTCTTACCAAACCTCGATTCACTTCGACCCAACAGCACTATTAATAATAAAAAATGAGATCGATAACTCGATTAAATTGGTAGAAACAGCAGTCAATACCCTTGCCGAAGAACAAGCCTTACCATTCGGAATTGATGACGCACTTAACCAGTTTGAACAATGTACGCAGGTGCTTGCATTGATTGATATGCCTCATTTGTCACAGATTACCCAATACTCTGCCGAGCTGATGCGTAAAATCATGGCGCATCCCCAGCACATCCAGACCAGTGATGTGGTTGCCCTCAGTGAAGGCACCACCATGCTGAAGCGTTATATTGAATTTATCTGCTTACGCGAAGTTAAAGTTCCCCAGTTCCTGCTCGATACCCTGAACCGTTTAGAGAAGGCTTTAGGCAAACCGCTCACCAAAGAAGGTCAGACCGTTCAGCCCTTGCTTGAACTGATTACACCAAGCTTTAATTTGCCTCAGGCCCCAAATCTGGAAAAATCACAATACATCCATCAACTTTATAAACTGTGTTTAAACAAGCTGATCAAACAGCTAGAAACGCCACTTGATTTGCAGGGTATCAAGCTGGTTGGCGTCTATGCGGCCGGTTTGGCCCAGCATCAGCCGAGCCAGCAATACTGGCAACTGGTCAATGTCGGTTTAAGCCATATTGATGAACTTTCAATTACTGAAGCACGCTTACGCACCCTGATTCAAATTGAAACCAATCTGGGCAAGTTTCTGGCACAACCGGCAACATTCAAAAATAGCATCGCCGACCTTGCCGACATCTTGTGTATCTGTATCAGTCAGGAAGATGAAATTTCTGAGCATATCCGTGAACAGCTGAATATCGGTGATGAGTTACTCAGTGATACCCAGCTTCAAGTATTAAGCCGCCATTTATATGGCCCTGACTATGAAACCGTACATACTGTTAGTCAGTTGATGACTGAAGAGATGGCACAAATCCGTAATGAGATTGAATATAACCATCAAAATATGTCTCCGGAAAAAACCCGGGAAATTCAGCAAAAGTTAACCCAGCTGTGCAATGTTTTCAAGGTACTCAATCTTAATGAGGCTGCACGCGAGTTAACCCAGCAGGCTGAAAAACTGAGCTTGCCTAACACTTTAACCGATGCCACCTCAGTTCAGCAGCTCATGAACAGCATTCTGGCATCGATGAACTCGATTGGTATCCTGGAGCGCAACTACACCTCAAGCCGCCTACAGTTACGCGTCAATAACATGCAAATCTCGCTGGATCGTCTCGACGAAGCACATCAGGCCTTATTGACTGAAACCAAAACTCTGGTAGACACATTGACACAGACTGTCAGCCTGTATACGCAGGACCCGGCAGCCCATAGTCTGGATGCCTTACCGGACTACCTCAAAGAACTTGCCGGAGCTGCCCTGTTCCTCGGCAGTTCAGCCCAGCAAAATGCATTATTGGGTACAGCACAATTCGCTCAAAATCGTCTGGCGCAGCATCAGGCTTTTTCAGCAGACGAAATTAACTGTATTTTAAATGTTGTGGCAGGGCTGGATTTGCTGGTCGACAACCTGAAGAACAAGCAACCGGTCTTGCAATCTATGTTTGATGTGGCATTATCAAACAGTCAGCAATTACAAACCAAAGCCGCATAATGACCCAGCTCTCACTTGCCTATATTTTTCAACATCAAAAGCTTTTAGTAGACGAAAACTTTCAACTACCGAAAGTTGAAAAACTGGCAAGTGACCTGCCTGTCCATCAAGATGATCACGTCATTGCACGTGATCTTCTCGAGCATGAAGCCATTCCCGAAGGCTACCAACTGGTTCCTATACGGGAACTGATCCAGCGCTGGTCAGGTAGCGACTTCTTGCAAGCCAGCCGAGCCGTACAGCTGCTAGAATGGCGACGTAACCATAAATTCTGTAGCCATTGCGGCCATGCAACCGAGGTACATGCCAAAGAGTATGCCATGGTCTGCCCGGCTTGTGGCTATCACCAATATCCGCGTGTTCAGCCATGTATTATCACGATTATTACCAAAGGTGATGATGAAGTGCTGCTGGCCAAGTCAGCACATAACAAAAGCAATATGTATGGTCTCATTGCAGGGTTTGTTGAAGTTGGGGAAACACTGGAAGAAGCCGTGCAACGAGAGGCTTTTGAAGAAGTCGGCCTAAAACTGAAAAATATCCGTTACATGTCGAGCCAGCCCTGGCCTTTTCCAAGCAATCTGATGATTGCCTTTCATGCCGAATACGAGTCGGGAGATATCCGGCTACAGCTTGAAGAAATTAGTGATGCTCAATTCTTTAAATTTGACCAGCTGCCAGAAATTCCCTTCAAAGGCAGTATTGCGCATAACATGATCATGCAGATGACCGGAAAGCAAAAAACTGCCTGAAGCCGGTTTATTCAGTTGACCCGGTAACAGGCCGGATCAACTGCCCTGTTTCGTCTGGTGCCCCCCAAACAGCTTGCAGCACCTGATTTGCATCCAGCTGTAAGGCGCCAAAGAAATGATCAAGTATCTCCCTGACCTGCTCATCCGGCCACTGCCGATAAAACATGATTCTGAGCGACTGCCGGATTAACCAGTAACGGCCAGGTTGATCAAGAAAATGAGTAATATTGCAGAGTTGTGCAGCAATATGCTCCACAGTCAGTGTGGAGCCTGAATCAAGTATATGTTGCACCAGTTTTTGCTGTGTAACAGGATAATATTGGAATAATTGTTGAATCTGGGCAGAAAGGTTCGGCTCACATTGTCCATTTTCATGGCGTATCAAATAATGAAAAAGATTTGCCAATGTGGCAGCGACGACATCTGGAAACAAGACATCCTGATCAAGCAAATGGACCTGTAAAGATAAAATGTCGGGAACAGCGTTATTTTTCTTGATCAAGGCTTGAGTCCAATGCTTGATATCACGATTGAAATTTTTTTCCTCCATTTGGTTTCTCCTGTTTTTAGTTGCCTGCTGACCTTAAGACAAATACAGCCAAGGTCTGTTTAACCTGATCACACAACATTACCGTGTTCCTGCATCTTTTCTTGTTATCGAGTTAACAATCAACAAAGCTTTATTTACACGATGTTCCAAAACAGTTTTTTGTACCTATTTTGGGTAATTAAGCCAATGTATCATAAATAGGTACAATGACAAGTAGCATCCATACCGATGAAATGAACATTTTGTGCCAATGGCTTAAGCAGCAGCGCAAAATTCAAAAACTGACCATGCGTGAACTGGCATCGCGCATGGCTAAGCCACATTCGTATGTACAAAAAGTCGAGCAAGGCGAACGCCGTCTGGATGTCGTTGAATATGTATGGTATTGCGATGCATTAAGCATTGATCCACACACCGGTATTCATCTGGTGATAGATGCCCTGCAGTCCAATTAAAAAGGCAGACTGCCGTATTCCGACAATCTGCCTCATCTGCTCAGCGAGCTCTGTCTATATTAAAAGGACCTCAGGATTCCAATGCCTCATCAAGAAAATGCAGGATGGTACGTTTTGTCTTGAAATAATGACTCATCAGGCTTGCCAGCGTCGCCACAATGGTAATATGCCCTGTTTTGGGTATCACGGCGATATGACTATGATTGCCCTTTTCTCTTAAAGCTTTATCCAGATCAAAACTGTTTTCTTTACCCACCAGCTGATCCTGTTCAGCCATCAGCAAATAATGCTTAATCCGGTTCGGCTCAATAAAGTAATAAGGCATCACCTGCTGATACGAAACCTTCTGGTCAAAAGCATGCTCTGCCAGTGGATCACCTTTATAATCAAAATGATAAGGTCCCGCCATACCAACAATGGCACGAATCTTGTCCTTGTACCTGAAGTTATGCGAATAGGCTGAATACACGACAGACATGACATTGAATGCACCGGCAGAATGCCCCATCAGAATGATATTCTCTGTAGAGATATGCAGTTTTTCCTGATTCTGGTTGAGGTAATGAATTGCCAGTGCAAGGTCATCAATAAAAGTCGGAAAGATATACGCAGGTGCAAGATGGTAATTGATGACCGCAACATCATACCCTTCTTTGGCAAAGCTTTCTCCAACAAACAAATAGTCACGTTTATTGCCATGCTGCCAGGAACCGCCGTGTACAAAAACAATCAGCGGTCTTTGCTTTTTCGGCGTTTTGGTACGATACAAATCCAGACGCTGTCTTGCCTTGAGTCCATAGGCCAGATGCTCTTCTTTTTCAAAGCTATCTTTAGGCGTCAAATAGTTAAGCGAATAACTGGCAAAATCATAAAGGCGAAACTCCTGATAAAACGTTTTCGCCTTGCTGACATTTTCTTGTACTTGCTGGATGAGCTGCTTCATAGATTAAGGATTGGTTGGGGTAATGGTCGCAGGGTCCGCCTGATCAGGATCAATTGCAACCGGTGTCTCAACTAAAGGTTGTGTGGTTGCTGTTCCGACCATCGGCGTTGCTGCTGCAGTTGAGCTTGCTACAGTCCCTGTAGGCTGATCCGTATTGTCAATGAGTGTCACAATTTTAGTCACATTACCGACTTTTTGTAAAACATCATCCAGATCTCTTGATTCAGCTGTGTTTAAACGCCCCATCACATACAACACACCATTTTCGGTATGGACCAGCACTTTACTGTCCGAAACCACCGGTGCTTTCATTAACAGGCCACGCGTATTTGCAGTCACGGTTGCATCCTGCATAATGGTGTTATAGCCCACCTTGTCGCCAACGGTAATATAGTTGTGTACAGCCTTAACATCCGACATTGAACGCAAATTGTCTTCTGCCAGCTGTTTCAAATAAGGATCTGGTACTTGCCCGGTCAATAAAACATTACTATGAAAGCTTTCGATATTAATACGGGACTGCTTGAAGCGATGATCCAGCTTATATAAATTGATATTTGCAGTACGTTTGATTGATGAATCAATAAAGATCTGCCCTAGACTACGTTCACCACTCTCTGTTCCGACTGGTGAAGTTCCGGTACCACCAGAAATAAAACTCGCACATCCCGATAAACTTGCAGCGCAAAGTAACGTAATCGTTAAACGTTTTAACACTTGGCAAGACTCCCTAACTACAAACACATGTGTTCAATTGCAATATTCAGTTTCAGACCTTATCCATTCACTCATCTAAAGTAAAGGCATGTTCAATCCACTGCTGATCATACTGCAATTTTGAAAAATCTGGTTGTACTGTTTTTGCAAATTTCTGTGGAAAATCAAAACAAATCACATCAAAACGGCAGTCAAAGTCATAATATTTAGGATATTTCTGTAAAAATAGCTGTGCGGTTTTAATAATTTTCCGCTGCTGGGCAGAAGAAAGCACTTCACTCGCCCCGGCATAACTTCCAGCCGATCTGGCTTTAACCTCGACAAACACCAGCTCATGCTGTCGCTCTACAATCAGGTCAATTTCACCATAACGAGAATGGTAATTCCGCTCAACACATTCATATTGATGTGATTGTAAAAGGGCCAGCGCCGTCTGCTCAGCCCATTGCCCCAAATCCTGAACTTGTGCTTGCATGGCCAGACCTTATTTCAATACCTGCAGGCCATTTTTCTGTTGCTGATAGCAATAAGGCTGCCGGTCAATTTTACCATCCCTGACATTAATGGCGCCGGTACGCCCTTCAAAATTAAACTTACGCTCCGGACTGGTTAAAAACTGCTGGCTGATCGTCCAGGCATCGCCACCAAAAGCCAGTAAGCGCTGAAATGCCATATTTTCAGGCTGCTCTTTATAGGCCTTGATCACATCGGCCCATTGCCCGTTATATAAGGCAGGCGTATCGCAGAAACTCAAACCTGCCGGAATCGGTTTATCCTGTTCAATACTTAATGCGGTCGCATAAATATTCTTTTCCGGCAGTGACCCCAATTGTGCCACCCATTGATAATCACCAAGCAATAACAAGCCTTCTTTGCGAGCCAGTTTCTTCGGAATGTCACTTATCACATGAATATCGGGACCAAATTCGGACATGAGGGCCATCATAAACAACTCTGTTGCAGACTCTGTTCCCGGCTGACGCAGCACCAGCAACTTTTTCACCTTGTCTTTTTTCAGCAACTGGTTTAAGGCGACTGCATCATGTTGCTTGGCCAGACTGAACTGCCAGACATTGGTGGTCTGGGTATTTACATCATTCAATGCCAACACGGGAATCGCAGGCTGGCGCTGCATGACACTTTCGATCTCGGGTCTGGCCAATGGCCCAACAATCAGGCTGGTCTTGTTATTGACCCGCTTTTTAAAAATAGTATCGATACTGTTTTTGGCCGAATCGACAAAAATGATTTTTTCTTTACTGCCAGATGCTGTATAAGCGCTCAAGAAACCGCGTTTTATGCTCTGACCAGCTCGCGCCATCGTACCAGATTCAGGTAGAATCACCAGTACGTCCGCATAAACCGGGCTTACGATTGCTGCCAAACTGAGTAGCAGCCAATATTTTTTGTAATACATGAGGGAGTTACCTTTTATGAGTGCTCAATTATTTGTTGTAGCAACCCCGATTGGGCACTTAGATGACATGACCTTTCGTGCAATTGATATTTTGAAGTCCGTATCGGTAGTTGCCGCAGAAGACACTCGTCAATCTGCTCAGTTATTCAAGCACTATAATATCTCAACTCCGCTGACAGCGTGCCACGATCACAACGAAAGTAACAAAATTGATCAACTTCTCCAAAAAATGCTAAATGGTGAGAATGTTGCCTTAATTAGTGATGCCGGAACACCACTGATTAGTGATCCGGGATTTAAACTGGTGCGGGCAGCACAGGAACACGGCATTCGCGTGATTCCGGTACCGGGTGCCTGTGCAGCCATTGCTGCCTTGAGTGCGGTAGGCCTACCGAGTGATCGTTTCAGTTTTGAAGGATTCTTACCCTCGAAAGCGTCTCAACGGATTAGCCAGCTGGAAAAGCTCAAAGATGAAACCCAGACCCTGATTTTCTATGAAGCGCCACACCGTATTCTGGCCTGTATCCAGGATATGGTTCAGGTGTTCGGTGAAGATCGCCCGGTAGGCTTTGCCCGTGAAATTACCAAGACCTTTGAAACCATCCGTAAAATGACCTTAAAGGAACTGGTGACTTTTATTGAAAATGATCACAATCAGGAAAAAGGAGAAATCGTGGTTGTGGTGGGTGGCGCCGCTGCCGAAAAAGATATGGAACAGGATAAACTGGATGAGTTATTAAAGCGCTTATTACAGGATTTATCGGTAAAAGCGGCATCGCAACTGGCTGCTGATTTGACGGGTATTAAAAAGAAAGTGGCTTATCAGCGTGCTTTGGAGTTGACTCAAAATAATCAATCGTAGAAAAACGTTTTAACTACGAAGTCTTGCTGGGTTCTTGTCCAGATTTCAGGAAATGCCTTTGGCCGGTTACTTAAAAAAAGTAAGCAGAAACCTTTTTTAGGCTGATGACACATCCTGAACAATTTCAAAATAACACTTTGAAGCAGCGCAAGACAGGCGAACGGCGGCATTCATGCCGCCCCACGAAAGCGTATCGAGATGCCCGCTCAGCCTAAAACTTTTCAACCATTTAAACAGAACTCAACGTCCCGGTTTTATCTTGCTTACGTTCAGCTCTCGCCTGTTTAATCACACTCAGTCCTGAAGACACCCCCAGGTATGCAATTACAAAAGCCACCAATAAATCGGGAAACATGGTTTCTGTGCCAAAAACCCCAACCGCGGCAATGATAATTGCAATATTGGCAATCGCATCATTCCGGCTACATAACCACACCGAACGCATATTGGCATCGCCGTCACGGAAAGCATAGAGCATCAATGCGCAAACCACATTCACCGTCAAGGCCAGCACTCCGATCATTCCCATCAGCATTGGCTCTGGTGTGATTCCCAGCCACCATGACCAGAACACTTTTACAATTACAAAAACTCCAAATGCAGCCATCGTGATGCCTTTGAGCAAGGCGGCCGTTGCCCGCCAGTACAGGGTCATGGAGAGTACCGCCAACGAAATCGCGTAATTGGCAGCATCGCCAGCAAAATCGAGGGCATCTGCCCACAGTGAAACCGAGCGTGCCTGCGACCCGCCGATGATCTCGACAAAGAACATCAGCGCATTCAGGATCAGCGCAAACCATAGCGCTTTTCTAAACTTGGGACTTATCTTTTGTGTTGGGGAACAGCTTGTATTGCAACCACATCCAGCCATGACTTTTCTCACATAATCTTTTATAGTGATTTAAAACCCTAGAGTAACTCCAGAGTCAAGCATGATGAATTTTACGATTGGACAACTGGCTAAAAAGACCGGCGTATCTGTCGATACCATTCGTTATTATGAAAAAATTGGACTGCTTGAGAAAGCCGGTCGCACGGCGGGCAATTATCGGCATTATTCTGAACAGATGCTGTCCGAGCTTTTATTTCTCAAGCATTGCCGCGAACTGGGCATTACCTTGCAGGACATTCAAAGGCTTAAGCAGCTGGCCGCAAATCCAAAGCAGACCTGTATGCAGGTCGATCATCTGATTGATCAGTATCTGGCCGAGGTTTCCCAGAAGATTAAAAATCTGGAACATCTCAAACAGGATTTAACCCATTTAAAACAGCAATGCTCCCAGCACCGCACTATTGAACAATGTGGAATTTTAAAAGAACTGCATCAGCCACTCGACTGTGCGCATGAATCCCATCAACATAAAAAAGCACCACAACCGTGATGCCTTTTTATGAGCTGATTCAGCTTAGTCCTGATGTTCACCGGGTGGCACTTCGGTAATACGCCCACCACGTGCCAGAAATGCAGCGACTTCATCTTCCAGTGCCTGACGCTGTTTCTGCTTGGCGGTCACCGTCAAGGTTTCTGCTTCAGCCAGATCAGCATCATTAGCGCTTGATTCTTCGCTATCTGCTCCATTTTCTGCCGCTTTCGCCTCTTCGTCATCTACAGCAGAATCTTCTGTGTTTTCGTCGTAATCATTCATATCCGTCATATTAATCTCCCCACAAGATCAGGGGCTGTCAGCATTGAGATCATGCCAGCAAGCCCTCACTCTCATCATCGCTATTTGGTCATCAGAACTTGAAGAAATTTAGCAAGCTCTTCTCATTTCGCAAAGTACAATATTGCTAAAATCGTATTTTTTGCGACCAAATTCACTCCGATTTATAAATGATTGTTTAAAAAATATCTACTCTTTTTTAGCAAGCGTAGCGGGTGTGTTTCAGTGCTCCCAGTCCATTGGCCTGCTGCATGAAACGATCTTTAAACCCGTCGAATTGTTCAACCTGTTTCAAGCCAAAATTTCGGGCCCAGACCAACGGAAACAGCTCCGAACTTTCCAGCCAGCCAATCGCCGACATGCTGTGCATCATGGCATCATTCTGCCCTTTACGCTGGTGCTCGTAACGCAACAAAGTCTGCTCGTTGGCCCATGCACCACGTTTTAAGTCATGTAGTAAGACATCACAAAGTACTGCGGCATCCAGACAGCCGATATTCACGCCTTGCCCTGCCAGCGGATGAATCACATGGGCTGCATCACCAATCAATGCCAGTCCCGGTTTAATATAACGCTGCGCTGCACGTGCTTTTAGCAGGAATTGCGCTCTGGAACGCACCTCCACCACTTGTCCCAGCATTTGCAAACTTTCCTGAGTCAGCAATTGCATAAACTCTTGATCACTTAATGCCGAATATTCATCGGTATAATCATCAGGCAAAGTCCAGACAATCGACTGCCAGTAACCATTTTCCTCTGCCTCCAGACTGGCCATCGGTAAATAGGCCAACGGGCCGGTCGGCAAGAAAATCTGGCGAGCCACATACTGATTCGGTTGTGTGGTTTTAATCGCACAACTGATGGCAGCCTGTTTGTAATCCAGTACATCCAGATCGATATAGGCTTGCTCACGGACAAAAGAGTTGGCACCATCTGCACCGATGAGCAACTTCGTTTTTAATGTTGTGCCATCTGCCAGTTGAATCGACCAGCCTTGTGGAATCTGTTCAATCCGGATGACTTTGACCTGAGTACGGTAGTCTTTAAGCTGCTGCAACATTTTCTGTTGAATGGCAACATTCAGCACACTCGGCTCAACCATCGAACCTAAGGCCTGATCTGCATGGGGAGGCTGCTCCGAAGCATGGCCAAAATTGATTTCGCCATAGCCATTTTTATTCCAGACCTGCATGCCCGAATAAGGCATTTGCCGTGCCAGATCATTCCAGACATCAACCGTTTTGAGTAAGTGAATGGTGGCTTGGCTGAGTGCCAATACACGCGGGTTCATCACCGCTAGCGTTTTGTCCTGATCAAGTACAGGCGCAGCATCCAGCACTGTAGCCTGTACCCCACCTTGAGCCAATAATAAGGCCGTTAGTCCGCCTACCAGACCACCACCGACGATGACCACATCTAACAGTTCACTCATGCTTTTAGCCCCATCGCATAATTGGCAACCAACGGCTTAACCCCCGGAATCACATCAAATGCAATCAGGCCGGTATTGCGCAATAATTTAAGGACCGGATTCTGATTACTAAAACCACGCACCACCGAATCACAGAACTTGATCACACGTTGCTGATCCTTTAAACGGGATTGCTCATAGGCCAGTAAATTTTCAGGCGCACCAATATCATCGGACTTGGCCAGTTGCTCCATCAGGAAGCGCACCAGTACATCTGCATCACGCAAGCACAGGTTAAACCCTTGCCCTGCAACGGGGTGAATGGTATGTGCGGCATTCCCCATCAGTACCACACGTCCAACGGCCTGCTTATGCGCCAGAACTTGTGACAATGGATAACTAAAACGCTTGCCGGTTTTTTCAAATTTACCCGCACGATCACCATAGGTTTGCTGCAACGCATCGAGGAAGTGCTGATCATTTTCCTCACCTAACCATTCTGCTTCTGTACCTTTCTTCACCGGCCATACCACTGAACGACGGTATTCCCCCGGTAAAGGCAACAGTGCCAATGGCCCTAATGCGCTAAAACGTTCAAAACCAACCTGCTGATGCGGTTTAGAGGTTTGTACGGTCGTGACAATCGCGACCTGATCATAGTCATGTTCATCCACACCGACACCGATGGCTTGTCGGCAGAAAGAATCACGACCATCGGCAGCAATCACCAATCTGGATTTTAAGGAATGAATATACTCCCCATTGCGCATCGCTTCGATGTGAACCTCATCTTCATTTTGTGTGAGTGAGGTCACCTGCACCCCGTCAATCAGCTCAATCAATGGCTGCTGACGTACTTGGGTCAGTAATACACGGCCTAGCCATGCATTCTCGATCACTTGTCCAAAGCTTTCTACTTTTTCCTGTTCAGCAACAAGGCGTGCCTTACCAAAACTGCCCTGCTCGGTAATATGCACTTGTAAGATCGGGGTCGCATGTTGCTGTAAAGCTTCCCATAAACCTAATTTTTGGTAAATCTGTACACTACGACGTGACAATGCGGTATTACGCGCATCAAAACTGGAATGATAAGGGGCAACATTTTCATCGTCATAATTCGGATATTTCACAGCTTCTAATAGCTTTACCGCGATATTAGATTTTGCCAACATTAAAGCAAGGCTGAGTCCAACCATACCTCCACCGACAATGATGACTTGTTGCTGCATAATATTATTCCTTATCAGTTTTTCATGACTTGAGTTTCGGGACTATCTTACTCTAACTTAAATCAGGAAGGGAATTTGTACTTTGTTTGGTCTATGTTTTTAAAATATCTTCAAAAGTTGTTTTGAGCATCAATAGGAAAGAAACACGCTCATCTATCTTAATCAGCCTTTTCACCTGAGTAGGTCTTTCCGCAGGAAAGAAGATAGAAGTCACTAGCTTAAATATATTTTCTTGGAAGATAGACGATACAAACTGAACTCATCAAACAAAAATAAATAAAATACAAAGCCCACTCAATAGATCGATATTTCCCAACGTTATAAAAAATAGTATAGATAAATAATGCCGTTACACTGACAAAAAATATAAAAGAAATAAACAGCAGGGAAAGTATCTGTCGATCTTCATGCCACTCCCACCGTGTCAGATCAAAGTAATAATGAAGAACCTTTCAATATACATAAATGAATGAAATCAAATAAATATCAGCGACTATTCGATAAACACAGCTCGACAATTTCATATAAGCCTCTTATTTTTCTAAATATTATTATAATTTTTTGTTTGCCTCTTCATACATGATGAAGAGGCATTCATTAAAACTAAGGCTTCGGTTTTGCAACTCGACTGATTAGCGACTCGCCATCAAGCTTTCAATCTCTTCAACCGTTTTCACTACATTTTTGGTCAGAACCAATGGACCATTTTCTGTCACGACAATATCGTCCTCGATACGAATCCCGATACCACGCCATTTTGCATCAACGGTTTCATCATCTGGTGCAACATACAAACCTGGCTCAACGGTCACCACCATACCGGCTTCATAAGCACGCCAGTCTTCGCCATTCTTATAAGCGCCGACATCATGCACATCCATACCGAGCCAATGCCCTGTACCATGCATATAGAATTGACGGAAGGCTTCATTTTCGACCAGCTCATCCACATTACCGTGCAGTAACCCAAGACCAACCAATCCTTGGGTTAAAATCTTTACGGCCACTTCATGCGGATATTTATAGTGATTGCCGATACGGGTTGCATCAATCGCAGCCAGCTGTGCTTCAAGTACCACGTTATATAACGCTTTTTGTTCAGGGCTAAATTTACCATTTACCGGAAATGTACGGGTAATATCCGATGCATAGAACTCATATTCACAGGCCGCATCGATCAGTACCAGATCACCCTCTTTTAACGGCTTGTTATTCTCAACATAATGCAAGATACAGGCGTTTTCACCGCCACCAACAATACTGTTATACGCCGGCACACAGCCATTTTGACCAAAGATATAATTCAGTTCCGCTTCGAGTGCGTATTCCATCATCTCAGGTTTAACCGTTTGCATGGCACGGGTATGCGCTTCGGCACTGATATTGGCTGCAATCTGCATCAGCTCAATTTCTTGTGCCGATTTTTTTAACCGCATTTCATCAACAATACGGTCAAGCTGTAGCACTTCTGCTGGCGCAGTTCCCCCACGATGTGCATCCGCCTTTTGAATCCACTGGCTTACACGTGCATCAAATTCGGCATTGTGTCCGATACGATAGTAAAGACGCTGTTTACTTAATAACTTGTCGATGATTTCTTCATCAAGCAGATCAATTGCATAAGCTTCATCAGCATCATAAATTTCAATTGCGCCATCGATCCCGGCACGATAGCCATTCCAGATTTCCATTTCACGGTTACGTTCACGGCAGAACAAGCTATAGCTATATTCCTCACCCTCTTCAAAGGTTTCGATCACGGCCACCGCTTCTGGCTCTGCAAATCCGGTCAGATAATAAAAACTACTGTCGGCACGGTATTTATAATCCGCATCACGATTACGATACATTTCTGCCCGCGTCGCAATAATTGCAATGCTATTGCGACCGATATGTCTGGCGAGAAGATCACGACGTTGTTTAAAATCGGTCTGACTTAATTTCATATTATCCTACAGTGAGAAAGTCCCTCTTTGATTAAAGAGGGTGAGGAATGACTAAAGTTCCGTAAAGGAAATTTAAAACCGCATTAACTTGGACGATGCGGGGTAAACATTTCTACCACGGTTTGTGGATCAGTTGCCTGCCCGTCCTGATTTCTGCTTTTGGCATGAAAATTCTGTAATAGCGAACTTTCAGCGACAGCAATCTTTTTACGGCCAATTGACAGGCTGACAGGAATCAGGCGCACAAACTCATACAGCTCCTGATAGCTTTCTTCACCTTCTTCATCATTGTCCGAGTCTTCAAACTCAACCGCTGCAACATCTTGTAAATGTTCAATCAGCTCTTGCTCCTCGCCACGAATATGACCCGAAGCCAGACCAAAACCAAGTACCACCCCGGCACACCAGTCTGCCAGTGCCTGAACACGATCGCCCAGTAAATGGCTATCATCTGGCAGCATAGGTAAGTAGTCTAATTCATCATCAGATAAAGCATGGGCAACATCCTCAGCTTCATCTGTCAGGCTTTCGAGCGCTTCTGGCTGTAAAGCAGGCACATTCAGGGTGTTTAAGATTTGTGACCATTCATCTGCGGTTGGCGCTTGTGTCACACAAACTATACCTGTTAGTAAACCGTGTAACTCACTTGGACTTGAAATTTCCTCAATCCCATCAAAATGGGCATTCCATTCGGTCCAACCTGAAATATCGTCTTGCATTCGTTTATCCAATCTCTATACTGCTGTATATATTACCTTTGATTGCAACTCTGTGCGACCTTCGTTATGTTAGAACAATTACAGCGTCTACAAGCGCATATTGGTGTTTTAAAAACACGCTTACATCATTTAGAGCGAGAAAACGCGTCGCTCACCGAGGCTAAACAATTAGCTGAAACTGACCATCATGCACAAATTGTGCAGAAAAATAGCATCATCACGCAAAAACAGGAAGAAGTTGATAACTTAACTGAACAACTGACCCAGTTACAAGATCAATTTAAACAACTGAATCAGGATGCAACAACTTTAGCGGAACGTTATAGCCGTCTGGAGAAGAGCACCACTGATTTAAAAAATCGTTTTCAGGAAATTCTGGCCGAGCGGAATGATTTGCGGGTCAATAAAGAAAAATTACAGGCCCAGCAGCGTCACAGTCAGCAAGAAATACAGGATTTACAACAGGATCGTGATCGTTTATTGCAAAAAAACGAGCTGGCAAAATCTAAAGTAGAAGCCATCATTCAGCGTCTTGCCATTTTAGGCACTGCACAAGATCAACATGCACAAGAAATTCAGCAACTGGCCCATCCAAATGCTGAAACTCACGAGGAGACCTGATCATGAGTGAATCTATTGTTGTCGAACTTCGCTTGATTGAACAGACTTTCCGCTTAAATACCACTGTAGATAAACGTGAAGAACTGGAACGTGCGGCTGAATTATTAAACCAGAAATTTCATGATATGCGACGCAGTGCACCACGGGTTGAACATAATAAACTGGTGATCATGGTGGCCTTGCAAATGGCGCAGGAAGTCTTCAGCCTGAACAAGTCATTACAGGAATATGCGCATTGTGAACGCTTGCTTCAGGCCATTCTGGAAGATGTTGAACAAACTGTTGAGTAAAATTGCACAAAGCCCCATCAATTAGTAAGTATCTTTACAGATAACTGCCTTGCAAGGATTGTCATCGTGTAAAGATCGGTTATACTAAAACTGTCTCTAGGGTGTTCGCCAGTACGTCTAGTCCCCTGCCGATACTTAAATTTATGGATGTGTTCTGTATATTTTGAGTGTATGCCTGCCTCGAGTAGGAAACCCAGTAAGTATACGTCACCTCCACCTTGAACTCATCGGGTTCAGGGTAACGACCATGCAGCGGCACCTCTGGAGCATTATTTTTAATATAAAAACAATAACTTATAAACATAAATCCATTTTAAAACCTTTCTACACCAACTTAATTTCATCAAAAATAGGCTTATAGTAGGCTTCAAAAATATTGTGCTATATTGCCGTGTATCGTTTCGTACTTTTTAATCATCATGAGCCAAAGATATAAACTCACCAAAACCTTTATCGACAGCATCCCTCTTGAAGAATCTGGAAGCAAATTTTATCGCGACTCAGTAACAATCGGCTTTGGTTTAATTGCAACCAAATCTAAAACCTATTTTGTTGAAACGAGAATGCCAGATGGGCGCAATAAACGTAAGTCTATTGGTAAACACGGCGTATACACTCTTGAACAGGCCCGTACTGAAGCGAAAAAAATATTGTTAATGATGCATCAGGGTATTGATCCAGTTGCCCAGAAACGCCAATTAAAAACAGATTTTAAAAATGAAAAAGAATCTAATGAATTAATCCCAACACTTGGGAAAGCCTATGAAGTCTATAAAAGCAAAAAAAAGCTAAGTGATAGTACGATTGATGCCTATGATCGCTGCGCCAATGATTATTTTAGTGATTGGAAAGACATCAAGATTACCGAAATTACGCAGAAGATGGCGTTAAATAAGCATATGGATCTATCAGAGCGAAGTTTAGCCCAGGCTAATCTGGCAATGAAATTTTTATCTGCAGTCTACAACTTTAATGCCTCTATTCTTTATAACGATAATGACGAAAAAATTATTACAGAAAAAAGCCCGGTTGGGGTGCTTTATAAAGAGAAGAAATGGAATAAGATAAAACGCCGTAAGGGCTATATCCGTTCAGATCAGATACATGACTGGTCTCTAGCTGTATGTACCACCTGGTGGGCTGGCAACCAAAATGCAAATCATAGAGGTTATACAAATCAGGATTTCTTACTTCTCTTGATTTTAACCGGATTTCGTAGAGAAGAAGGCGAAACACTGGAATGGCCAAATGTTGATTTGAAGTATGGAACTATAAAGATTCAAGATCCTAAAAACCATGAAGATCTACTTCTTCCAATGGGTGATATGCTCTGGTACATCATGAAGGAAAGGAAGAAGTTTGCAGGCAAGAATAAATATGTTTTTGCTGGGGATACACCTGATTCACATATCGTTGATAAGCGTGAAGCTCGACATACAATAACAGAAACTACGGGTATTCAATTTACATTTCACGACTTGCGAAGAACCTTCGGCACAATCGCAAACAGTCTGGCAATTGGCAGCTATACAATCAAGAAACTTATCAACCATACCACCGAAGATGATGATAATGATGTCACAGATGGATATGTTCAGGTAACTTTTGAAGATCTGCGCAAAGCTATGAATATGATTGAAAATGTTGTGCTATCTGATATTTCCAAAGCCTTAATTAAAAATAGAATTTATTTTGAAAAAAATAAATCAGTACGGAATATCCAAGAAAAGTGGATTGAGCACAATAATAATATTTTAAAAAATGCAGTAAATAGCTAAGTATTAGTAATAAAAACTTAAAAGTCATCTTATAAATAAGATGACTTTTAAGCCTTATATATTACTGTTTAAAAGTAAATGCTTCACCCGCCTTACTGAGTAACATTGCATAATTCACAACCACATCATTCGTTGATGCATCACAATCTCGATAGGCTTGTGCAATAACACGCTTTACCTCATTAGCAGCATTATCCCATTTATTTTTATCTGTTATACCAGTAACATCAATTTCCCCTGCAAATGTAGTTTCTACATTTTTTAATTTAAACCAGTTTGGCACATCGATTTCGGCGATTTTATCTCGCACATTATCAGCTAATTTTTTTCTTCTATCTGTTGCAGGTTCTGCAGGAGATACTGAATAAGTTAGTAAAAAATCGTGACTTGACATAATAAAAACCTTTTAAGTTGCTTTTAAACCATTTAAAAGCTCTATCTTAATTTGGAATCAATTTCATTATTTCAAGTCAAATAAAAATAATTTTTCATTATTTCAATCATTTATACTATTAGTATAAATGTTTTCTAAAACCAATATTTAAATAATCTTTACAAATTTTTATTATAAATTGATGGATAATAAAAAATAAAATTATTAAATATGGAAATAAAATGTGCGCTAACTACGAACCTATAGCTCGAAGTCGAGCACAGCTACTTAATCTGCTTGAACCTACTTTCGATTACAAAGCGGATCTATATCCCGGCTACGGCGGCCCTATTCTTATCTCGACCGAGCACGGCATTGAATGGAGACCAGCCAGATTCGGTCTGGTACCAAACTGGGCGGACGATATTAAAAAAATACGCAATACTCATAATGCCCGTTCTAAAACCGTTGCATCAAAGCCAAGCTTTCGCCACGCTTGGGCAAAGAATCAATTTTGCTTAATACCAGTTGAAACTATTTTTGAGCCAAAGTATATCGATGGTAAGGCAAATTAGTACGGTATCTATCGTCAGGATGATATGCCCTTTACTGTTGCTGGTATTTATGAGTACGCCACTGTAAACGGCGAACCAGTCGTATCGATGAGCATGTTAACGATCAATGCAGACATGCATCCATTCATGAAGCAATTCCATGCGCCTGACGATGAAAAGCGCTCAATTGTCGTTATTCCGAAAGGTCGACGTAAAGACTGGCTTACATGTAGCCATGATCAAGCACTGGATTTTTTAGTTGATATGCCGCTAAACGAATACACCGCAAAGCCTAAGGAAGAAATAAGTCAAAGGTGAAACAAAAAAATCGCCTGTCGGAACAAGCGATTTTCGATTGTATTAACGTACGCTAGTTATGGTCAGCGTATAATGAAATCGGCTATTTGCAACATATCAGCAAGTATGCCGATCAGTCGCAATAACATGACTAAAATAGTCATCGTACCAATACTCCGTTAAATAAGCGTTGCTAAACGTCGTCTTCTTTTGGTACATTAAAACCATAAGTTATAAAGCTCAGCTTATTTTCCGCTTTTAAACTTCGTCGTTAGTTTGTACGGTAGAAATTACCGCTTAAAACTTACGTTTAAAAGTTGGAAACTTAGCTTCGTTAGACTTCGTCTAGCTTCGCAGTTTTATACAACGCCACTTGCTTTCGTCCTTGACCAAAATTTCGAAAGTAAGTGGCAGCCTTCTTCTAAGATTTATAAATATCTTTATATACCCTAGGTATCAAATAATTTTTACTTGATATTCAGTACAGTAAGGTATTTTGTTAAGTAGATCAATCCTTGACATTCTACTAATTTTTTTTTCATGTATTAACTGTTGAATTGACAAGGACATAGCATAACAAAGCCGTTATAAAAGGCTTATAGTTAACTCTGTGGATAAGTATAATATTGATAACTTAGAAATATCTTGGTACAGATTTTTAATAAATAAAACATAAAATGGCCTAATTTTTAAGATTAATTCAGCTTGTTTACACTGTAAGCCAATAATTTCATGATGAGCATTTTCCGACCAAATGCGCAATAGGTCACATCTGGTAGATGAACCAGAACCGCCGCTCCCCCTCTTATTTAACAAACTGGTCAGAACTCTTTAGAGTAGGATAAACCCACATGCCTTTATTTAAATTAACAAACGAACAGCTTGCACAGATACTTATTCCAAAACGATTTGTGCCTGAGAAGCCGCCAGAATTTGAAGGCAAAAACATGGTATATGTTTTTGATAGTGAAGAAAGTTTGAATTAACTTATGATGAGCTGGTTGAAATAATTGGAAAGGCTAGATTGGCTGGCCCCCAACTAATACCAATTGTGGGAACTGTAGATTAACGACTTAAGAGGGATCTGGAAATGGAAAGATATCAAGTTTGTTTTTATAGTGATGATCAGAATTTAGAGGTTTTTAAAAGTGGGATATTTTTAGCATCCTGTAAAGCTGAAGCATTGTCAAACGCCAAGTATAAATGGGAGGTTGCTAATCCTATGCTCTATACGATACTTTGCCTGTCCAGTCCTACTGGTTAAACTAGAATCTCTTTCAATGTAATAAAATGCCAATCCCTAAAAATTGGCATTTTTTATGGTTTACATATTTTTCAACAACTTAGGTTGTCGACCGTTCACCAGGATCTCAGCTGCAGATCTTGTGGCCAAAAAAATTACTTGGAAGAAAATGCCAATTAAGTGGCTTATGGTTATTATAGACTTTATGGTTAATATACAGACCTGTCTGCATTTATTTGATAATATGCCCCATGAACTTCATACCATCGTAATTCATTATGCCAGAACGATATATTGTTGTAGGCTGCCCTACAACAGGTGGCGGAAAAGTCATGACGGGTAATAGAAACTTTTTAATCAAAGGAAAACCTATCGCTTGCATTGGGGACGAAGCAACATGCCCCCTTCATAATACAATAGCATCTATTTCTACTGGCGACCCAACCTATCATATTGGCGGCAGCCCTATTGCGCGCGTCGGTGATTCACTCTCATGCGGTTGTAAGTTATTACAAACAGAAGAAGCTTAACTATAAAGTGAAACATGTAATGTAATTAAAAGAACGAAAAAATAACAATGTAAATTGTCTATATTATCCATCATTCAACACGTGATTAATTTGAACCCCATTAATCACTTTTTCACGTTATTGTGAGGACCACTGCTCGAGTGGTCTTTTTTTTTATAAAAATAAGGATTTCTTTATATACAGACAACCCTGTATACATAAAACATATAAAAGAACATCTATAAATTACAATGTAAACATTCTATTCAATTAATTATTATTTACGTGATTAAGAATGAATCCCATTATTCTACTAATCATAAAATTACGACTTTAAAACCAATTAATTTGAGGGTTTACGCATGAAAAAAGTACTTTTAACGGTTGCAACTCTATTAGCAGTTTCTACTGGTGCTATGGCAGCTGATTTTACACCTAAATCTGAAACAGGCTTCATTGGAGGCCATGGTTGTGGCTTTGTAGGTTGCGGACCGCGTTAATATTAAACAACCTCATCACAGCCTGTAAAAGCCCTCATCAGAGGGCTTTTACACATATTCCCACCTGAATATTATTATTGATCGTATGCGCCGTGCACCCGGTTATAATCCCCGCGCATGACATTGATAAAATGATTATTTTAAAAATAGCTCACGCTCCACTTTACGTCTGCGAACGAGACCATTTAAGACCTGTCCTTTTGATTTATTCCATACCAGAAACTGATCCGCAGCACCCCGGTAATTCCCGGCATTAAGCATTTTCAAAAGTGTTGAAGATGTAAAATTTCCTTCACCGATGTTGTAAGTCAGACTCACCAGCGCATCAAATTGATTTTGTGTAAGCGGTACACCAACAGATCCATTAACTGCCCGCTCGAAGCGTTTTAAATCATGAGTAAAGTACGCTTTGGCCTGGGCTTCAGTACATTTATCCCCTTGTTTAACCCGGGTGCCGGTCGGGTAAACGGTGGTACCAAAACCAATCGTCCAAACGTTTGCTGGGCAGAGATACGCTGTTAATTTTAAGTCTTCAAAACTGGTAATCAAATTGATGCCCACTGGGCTGGTTGTCATGCTCTTATTGCCCGGGCTTTGGCCTTGGAACTCATCAAGGAGTTCATTAAATCTGTCAACTTGATGCTGGGTCAATTTACCACCCAGTAAGGCACGTGCTTCGATAAAAAATGGTGTTCTATCCATTTTGATTTCCTTTTGATAATAAAAAACCGCCTTGCGGCGGTGACGTAATTTCTGTTTCATTGTTTATTTCTGGTTGTCTTTACTAAATCTTTTGACGATCTCCTCTCTTACATAGTTGGTACCCATATAACCGATAAAAGCCCCTAAACCTACAGCAAAGCTTTGGGGGAGCTGTAGCCATCCAAGAATTGAAGAGGCTCCCAGGGTTAATCCACTACACATGAATGCTTCAGCTAGATCCGCTTTACCATTCTTCTGGGCAGTCCGGAACAGAGCCATTAAAAATGCCAGGATGAAGCCAATAAGGGTTTCGCCGTACTCAGTTAAAAACAAAGTAAAATTATCCAAAAAGTTATCCATACCCTTTCCTAGAGACGAAAAAAAACACCCCTATGGGTGTCTGTCTATTACAGTTAAAATAAATGTTCATAAATCGTGGTGTTAAAAAACTACCGCTTCAACCTCCTCAATCGTCATAGCTTCATTCACTTTTTGACGTGCAATGCGCCCCCGTTCATGGCACTCTGAAATATGGGCCGTCATTGCCTTTAAGAGCTCTTGAAACTGTTCTGGTGAGAGCAATACCACCTCATCGCTTTGTGTCGTCCATTCCACATCCAGATCGCTATTGCTTGCGACTGTAATGCGGGTCTGGGATTGAATGTCTGAATCATAAATATGGCCGTTATAGGTGAACCCGCCATATTCTACTGAATCCCTTTCCCGCTTTATTTCCTCCCATTTCTGCGCCTTCACATTGCTGAGTGATCTTGTATCTACCCAATCATGCTGTGCGTAATCAAACGTATGATAAGAAGTGGGCCGCTCTGGCAGTTCCACCCATCCATCCTTGTAATACATGTTCAAATTCAAGTGTGGTGGATCTGCTACGGCCCGGCAGCCGGCTGGTGTATTCAATTGCACCGTTTCTTCATTGGCATGAATAATCTGAATGATCTGGCCAACCTCGTTAATAATTGCTGTCATTTTTTCAGCTCCATTAGACTCATGCGAATATCATTTAATTCAAATGCAGCATTCTGGCTGGTTAATGCCACTTTCCCTCCTTTTTTCCGACTGCCCAGATAACCAAAACCAAATCTAAGACTGTAGGTAACTTCACCCACATCGCCGGTACTATCGATAATTGAAACCAGAGACACGCCCCCAGAAAACAATACCGGCCCATCTCCCACCGTGTTGACCGGCGCAATATTTGTATGGCCAATCAGTACACCATCCTTATAAATTGCGACAATCATACGCATGTTATAGCGCTCAGCTGCAGGCAGAGCACTGTTATTCCCTTCCAGTGCCCAAAGGCTTGATCCAACGTTTTCTTTAAAGATAAAACTTGCATCAAGCCTTACCTTGCCGCCTGATTTATTAAACTTAATGCTTCCCAGTTCCCCGAAGAAATCCACCCACTCATTGAACTGATCCCAGTAATCCGTGTTTTTTGGCCAAAGTGGGCCATTAGGACAAACTTTATTGGCGAAGTTAACTCCGACTGGTACCGTCACTGCATTATCTTTAATCTTGATCGTGTCTACTTGCAAATCGCCGATTTTTGCATTATCGATTGCTGCGTCCTGGATCTTTGCGTTAGTAATAGCGCCATCTTGAATATGTGCATTCTTGATTGTGGCCTGAGCAATATATGCCGCATCAATCCACGTACCAGCTGGATATAAAGTTCCGTTAATTTCACGCGGTTCAGTCAAAATAATAAAAGGCTTTCTTCCATCGTCTGGTGATTCAAAATAGATCTGATCAGCCTTAAATCCAATCATTGAGTTAACCTTGCCGTCCTTTAGCTCAGAGACCATTCCCCAGCCGGAAACCATGCCATTATTGTCCACGGTAACTGATTTAACCGCTTTAACACCGTCAATCACTGTGGATTGTTCATTGATTCTTACACTGAGCTTGCCTACATCAGAGTCCGGAACCATCTCAGCATTATATTTAATAGGCTTAACCGTCATCCCTTCAACGGTATAAGGCTCTGTTCTCACTGTAGGGGTAAGTTTTGGGTCACAGATAAATCTGTAAAGTGCACCGCCCCGTAAGTAAATGACTTCTTCAGAGCTTCTAACCATCTGCTCTGGACCAAGTACCGGCGACCAACCAGTCCATGCATATTGAGATGAAAAAATCTTCCGGTCTGTATTATTGGCACCCCAGCCATCTGCTGCGACCTCCCATGTCAGTTCAACAGAGAAAGTTTTACTTGCATGAGTTGACCAATAAACAGGGTTGACGCCTTCAAACTCTGTTAAGTAGCGAATAAGCGTGAATCTATGCCGTTTATTCCCCGCCGGCGGCAGCCAGGTGGTTACAGGATAATATGTTTCATTATCGAGTTTGGTTAGATCTAGAATGATTGTTTTGCCTTGTGCCTGCTCAATCTTCTCATCTGTCGTTTTATTAACTTTAGATTCTAAAGTTGTAGAAGCAGAGGCAATGGCCGAATTGGCTTCTGCCTTGGTGTAATAGTTGTTCGCAATATTGGCATTCGTTGCCCCCATTTGCGCCTGAAGGTTATTGATCTGTGTAGCTTGTGCTGTCAGCTTTCCGTCGACTTTTTTTACTTCAGCCTGGGTTGCCTGATTCGCTGCAGCATTCGCTTCAACAGCTTCTTTTACTTCCTGTGGATTTGGACTCCATGCAGAAGCAATAGTCGCTTCCTCAAGCATTAAGCTACGCACTGAGAACCAGTCACCAGCCTTAGCACCACCAAACCCTAACAGAATGCCAGCACTATTCGTTGTCTCGGACTCCCAGGTAAAGGTAATCGTTCGTTGAATAGAACCACCCGCACCAAAAGTCATACTTGGCAGACGCACATTGCCATTCTTTTGATCCACAATATAGTTGTAGTTCAGTACCGGCATAGTGCCTTGGCCAAGGAAAGATAAGGTATAGGTTTTGCCTTTGGTTAACTTGGTCAATTGCAATTGAACCGGCGTCATGATACCCATGGTATTTTGGCCATTGTAATCAACGCGCACCATATCTGTTGGATCTTCAGAGATCCAACTTAAGCGCGCATTTGCATTGGCACTTACAAATGCAATTAACCCTCTATTATTTGACCCATAAATCAAGTTAGTACCACCAATATTCAGACTTGCCTTGAAAGACGTAATCCCTTCGGCAATTGCTTTATTGGTCTCGGTCTTGGTTGAATATTGGTTTAATGCTGCAGCATCCGCTTTCTGTGCCACTTGGCCCTCAACCGATGCTACCTGTCCCTTGACTTCAGTTATCGCGGAACTATTGGTCTTAACCCGCCCATCAATCAGAGTGACTTCATTTTTTAGGGCATTGTGTGCGGAGCTATCGGCTTTGGTATTTAATCCCTGATCCAGTTTTGCTTTAAGATCGGTAATCGAGTTACCGTTGAGCTGAATATCTTTACCCTGTTGCACCACCTGATTTTTGAGAGAATTCATGGCTGAGCTATCAGCTTTTGTTGATAGCGCCTCCTCACTCTTGCCTACGCGATTCTCAAGCCGGGTTACGTTACTACTCACCGAATCAACGCGATCTTCGACTGCAGTTACGCTGGCCCGCGTGTCTGTAATCGCCTTGGCATTGGCATCTAAAGAGGATTTGACTTCAACCGGATTGGGTGACCACGTGGATGAGGCTTTTGTTGCTTCTTCAAGCATCAGGCTACGCACTGAAAACCAGTCACCGGCCTTGGCTCCGCCAAATCCTAACAGCACACCTGCAGCAGTTGTCGTTTCACCAGTCCACTCAAACGCAATTGTCCGCTGGGTAGATCCGCCCGGGCCTAACGGCAAGGTATCCAGACGGACATTGGCATCACCTTCAATGATGATGTAGTTATAGTTCAAGACAGGCATGGTGCCTTGGCCAAGGAAGGACAAGATATACTTTCGGCCTTTGATCAGCGTGGTTTTACGCAATTCACGTGAGGTAATAACGCCCATCGTGTTCTGGCCATTGTAATCAACCCGTACCATTTCTGTCGGATCTGCATCAGACCAAGATAACCGGGCATTTGCCGCTGCCGAGGTATAAGCGATTAAACCCCGGTTGTCGGTTCCATAGAGTAAATTGGTACCACCGAGTTTAAGATTGACATCATAAGCGTTAATACGTTCAGCAATCGCATTGTCTGTTTCAACCGTGGTCGAATATTTGTCAATTACCGAGGCATCCAGCTTCTTATCCAGTCCTTTTTCAGTCGTACTTAAACGGCCCCCTAGATTCGTAATCGCGCTGGTATTTGCCGACACCCGGCCATCAACACTATTCACCTTACTATCAAGGGCATTATGCGCCGAGCTATCTACTTTTTTAGTGACGTTGTTCTTGGTGACTTCAAGATCATTTTGAAGCTTGATCATGCTTGTTGACTGAGATTCAAGCTTATCTTCAGTTTTTGAAACACGGATTGTAATCGCAGAAATACCAGCGGCATTTGCCTCTTCAATCGCGGTTCGCTTGGTAATCGTCAGGTCAGTAAATGCTGTCGTTGAGCCGGCACCATCGTGATAAAAAAACGGCTGAATAAATGCGGTATTGACCGGTGCAGTGACTGTAGCAGTTTTATAGCCAGTCCCATCACTAAACAGGAAGCTGATACCGTTAAATCCTAGTGATGTCATGTCTTTATTCCAGAACCGAAGTCCTACAATACCTACACGTCCAGACGTAACAGTTGTTCCGGTAAAGTCACAGAAGGCTTTTAAATCGAATACATCTCCTGCTTGTGCCGGCTGGATATTTTCCTCCCAATTATAAGTACCAGGACGGCCAGTGATACCCTTCTTGTATGTTGGGTGTGTCGTAATATCAATTACCCGGATTTGAGTTCCTTGCCATGATTTCCGCTCACCCTCTTCAAAAATTGAAGTTTTAATCACGTTATTTGGTTTGTCGGCAATCGAGCCTTGAAGTTTGGTAATGTTGCTTGCATTGGCATTGGCCTGATCAACCGCCGAATTCGCTGTGGTTTGTGCTGAAGCTGCATTTTTAAGGGCTGTGCCTGCTTTGGTGTCAACTTCCGTGATTTTTCCCTCTACACGGATAATAGCGGAACTATTGGTTGAGACCTTGCCATCGATTTCCTTAACTTCGTTTTTTAGGCCGTTAAATGCTGTGCTATCGGCTTTGGTACCAATCAAGGACTCGCCTCGATACAACTCAACCCAGTGCAGTGTTGTTTTTGTTGATGCTACGGCTGTACCGTTTTGCAAGAAGTAAAGCCGGAACGAACTGAATGTTTTATCATTCGGCATTCTTGTGGTGACTTCAAAAGTCTGGTCATTTCCTTGCTTAAATAATAATGGCGTGCCGAGACGTTGAGAGGCATCCAGATATAGGGCTAAGCCCTGATTAGCGGCCAATTCATTGGGATGCTCAAAAGACAGTTTTCCGCGAACGGTGATTGAATCGCCCTGCTTTAGATTTAACGGCCCTTTGGTTGCAACGATAGCTTGTTGATATACCGCACCGGTGACCACCTGGTCTTTGTTTTCAACCAGTAAGTTGTCACGCTGCAGTGTATCAATAGAGTTTTTTAACTCATTCAGTGAGCTACCGTGGCTTGTTAAAGTCTTGTCATGTTGCTCTACGGTTGATTTAATCGCTGAAACAGCTGAACTATCGGCCTTTTTAGACACATCATTTTTTACTACAGACATGTCATTCTTTAAACCGATAATAGAGCTTGAGTTGGACGTTACCCGGCCTTCCAGCTTTTTAACCTCACTTTGAGTGCTTTGGATTGCTGAAGCATTGGCGTCTAAAGAAGATTGGATCTCTTTTGGGTTTGGACTCCAGGATGAGGGTTTTGTGGCCTCCTCAAGCATGATTCCACGAACATTAAACCAGTCACCGGCTTTACCTGAGGCTGCCAGCAAAATACCCGTAGTCGAAGTAGTAGGCTCAGTCCATGTAAATGTTAAACTTCTGAGATTGTTATTACCCGCGCCTAAAGGGATATTCGGTAATCGAAAGTTGGTGCCGCCCTCTACAATGATATAGTTATAGTTCAACAGCGGCATCGTACCCTGGCCAAGGAATGACAATGTATAGGTTTTGCCGGTGATCAATTGCGTTTGACGTAACTCACGTGGGGTAATCAGCCCCATGATCGGCAATGATTTAAAATCTACACGGGCCAAACGTGTCGGATATGCATCAAAATAACGAATTGTAGAGTCAGCACCAGTGGCAATGTATGGGATGAATACATCAGAATCCGTACCATAAGCCATATTGGTACCGCCCAGGCTTAACGATGCGTTATATGCATTGATACGCTCAGCAATCGCATTGTCTGTTTCAACCGTGGTCGAATATTTTTCAATTACCGAGGCATCCAGCTTTTTGGCCATCCCCTTTTCAGTAGCCGAAACCCGGCCATCCAGCGCCGTGGTTTTTGAGGCTTGAGCACTGATATTATTGGCATTGACTGTAATCTGGTTTTGTACTGACGCAAGTGTATTGTTGGTACTGGCTTTATAAGTCTCAATATTTTTTAATAAAGACGCATCTTCATTTTTACGCTCGCTTCTTTCGACCGTTAAACCGTCTTCCAGCTTTGAAACTGCGCTGATCCGGGCATCACTTTCAGCCTTGACTGCAATTCTCCGGTCATTTACCTCTTGTGTAACGGCCTTGGATACAGACGAAATGGATTTATTAATTTCATCTGCTTTGCTGTTAATTGCCTTTTCGCGTGCAATGGCTTCTTTCTGGGCAGCTTCTGTCAATGCCTTGGTATTTCTTTGTACTTCGGCGGCAATGGCATCTGCACGGGCTTTCGACTCTGCAGCGTCAGCTTCTGCACGTGCTTTTGATTCTGCAGCAATTGATTGGGCATTTTTATTAATCTGTTCTAATTGCTCTTTGGTCTTCGGATCAAATACGCCCTCGCCAATTTCTCCCTCAATAATTTTTAAAATCTCTTCCGGATCTGCCGAGGTTGTTCCTTCCACCCATTGCGACCACGCACCAATATTACCGATCCGGTCAATTAAGCGGCCACGGTAATGTTGAGTTAAGTTACCTTGCAGTCCCTGAATTGTGGTTGTAGACGTTGGGTAGGCAAATAAGCCCAGTTGAGTAATATTGCTTTTCCCATCTGGTGAAACTTCGATTTCTGTATACGCTGTATCAAGCGCACCAGTTTTCGGAAATGACCAATCAAGCTGCATACCGAACAAGATGCCAGTGGCTTTAATGGTTGCAAGCTTCGGTGGTAATCCCTGTTTGCCATTCAATTCCGTCAAAACTGAATACACTGGGAGTGACGGAACCTCAAAAGCGGAGATTGCGGTTACCCGCGCCTGATAGTTACCCGCATATACACCAGGAACCTCTACAGAGTTATTACCAGTGTTCGGCAACTTGAGCCACGAACCATCATTTTTACGCCACTCGATTTGATATTTCACCGCACCTTTGGCTTGTGGCCATGCAATCACCATGGTGGTCACAGTTAAACCTTGTTCAACCCGGTTGAGCTGGCTGATCTCTACATTGGCAACCGGTTCTTGAGTGGTCGGGTTAATGATGGAATTGGGAATATCTTCAAAGTAAGTGCCGTTATCGATCTCTTGAAATTTGGTCGGGCTGTGTTGTAGCGCAGTAATCGTAAATTGGTGCTTTTCTTCCGGAGAAATTGAAATGACCCGGAACTTCATGGTGGCCAGATCCTTGGCATCCAGAACCCAGACATTTTGTGCAGCAATATTTTTAAAGGCTTCCGTAACGGTAATCAAACGGCCTTTCGCGGACTGGACAATACGCGTCTGTGCTTTCCCGTCTTCACCATTTACAACCAGCTTGTCGCCGGCTTTTACAACCACCTTGTCTCGATCAAGCGTCACGCTTTTTTGGTCTTTTGAAACTGCAGCGACACGTCCACCGTTTGCCCGGCCGGCGAAGAGCTCATCCGAAATTTCGATGATGCGCCCAGGTGCCGGTAGATGACCATCTAAACCGACTTTAAAAGTGACAGTGCGGGTTTCTACCTGCTCTGATTTTAAAGCCCAAAGCCCCGCCCGTTGCGCCTGTCCACGTGAAGTACAGCCCCATGCATCAAGATCCAGAATGCGTACCTGCCCCATTTCCGCAATCGCATTTTCATCCCGGACATATTCATATTCAGTTTTATAATGATTGGCCGGGTTATCCCATGCAACCTTCACGACATTGTGCCGGTCACGTGCGCGGGTGCCCGTATACTCAAAAACCCCATCGATGACATTGGCACGGCTATAAGCAAAATACGTGTCTTGTGGAATGTCAGCGTCACACACGATACTATTCCCGTCCCAGTACGAAATAGCTCTGAATACACCGGCTAATTTGCTTAAAATCGAATAGGCATCTTCAGCATTCTGCAAATACACATTACACGTAAAACGCGGCTCCTCACCACCCTGGCCATCAGAAACGAGCTGATCACAGTACTGGGCCAAACGATAGATAGACCACTTGTCAATCATGAATGGGGTTAAGCGGTCGCCTAAACCATAACGGTCATTCAAACAGATATCGTAATAAATCCATGCCGGGTTATTGGTATATGCTTCAATGAAGGTTCCGTCCCAGATCCCGTTATACTTACGGGATACCGCGTTGTAATTTGAAGGGACTTTAATGATGCGCCCCTTGGTATCAGCCGAAAACTTGGCAACATTGCTAAAGGTCTCGGCATCATACTGAAGGCCCAATAATGCTGTATTCGGATAGCGGAGCTTTACATCGATAACTTCGGTAATTGCGGATACATACATTTTGTCGCTGACATCATCAGCATTGCGGTTCGGTGTAATTCTTCTTACCCGTACCTGCCACCCTTTATCAGCTCTAGGGAGATCTACACGGTGTGCACGCTCATAGTTCGCAGATGTTTTATCTGAAATTTTTGTTTTTAAGACTTCTGTCCATGCTCCACCATCAACTTGCACATCCAAGGCATATTCAATGGTGTATCCGTCTACATCACCATTGCTCATGTTCTGGTTAAACAATGGCCCCCATTTAAGTCTTACACGTACAGCATCAAGCTCCAGATTCTTGAATGCTTTAACCCATGGGGTTTTATCAGTGAGCTCAACATCGATAGCGGTTTCACTTTCAACGGCAGGAAAGCCTTCGATATATGTCTGGTCATTGGTACCCGGCCGGTAATCGACTTTGATGTCACTAAAGTTCTCTTTATTGTTGGCATCTAAAAGCGGTGTACCTTCAAGATAGATGGATTGATTTCCGTTGGCCAGCCCCGCAATCTCACCTTCAGACAGACCGTATAAAATTTTAATGTAGGTTTTAGACTGGGCCGAGTCCCGGGCAATTTTAGGCTTGCGAGCTTGTTTGCTTCCTTTCTTCTCGCCTTTAATGATGGTCATATAAAATAAATCTCTCGCACAAAAAAACCGGCTTAAAGCCGGTTCATTACAACTAATTGTTTTACATCTGGTCTTCAGGGAACTGTCCTGCACTTACAATAAATCCGCCGATCTCACGCTGGCCGTAGAGAACCGGAACCGGGTTACCCTGAGCAACCGTAGTCACGGCCCCACCGAAGCCTTTATTGGCCCGGTTCCCGTCTTGGTTTTGATTTTCATTGTCGATTTTAGGCATCAGCATTTGCGCGACACCTCCAACGATCATCCCTATACCTGTACCAACTAAGCTTGCCCCCCAAGCTTGTCCGTAAGCCATAGCGACCGCGCCAACTACAACAAGCACCACGCCTAAGATTGTCTGGAATACGCCACCACCACCTGCACCTATAATTCTTGGAACGATATGAATTACTTTTGATTCTGTATGCATTTCGACTTGTTCAATGCCGATATTATTTCCATTGATTGTCCGCTTGGTATCCGGATCATAAAATGATGATTTTTTTTTGCCCCTTTTTGCGATACCAAGATCTTTACCATCTAAGAAAATGGCAAATTCCATACCTTGGTGATGAGCGTTCATCATGAAATGCTCAAAACCCGGCACCTGGACACATAGGGCACGTACCGCTTCTTTAGTGCTTGAAACGTCAAGCTTAAAGACTTTACCGAATTTCTTTCCCAGTACACCGTATAATTTGATTGTTTTGAGCATTCCCTTCTCCTTAAGCTTCGTCAGGCGCAGGTAATTCCTGAATAGGGGCAGTTTCTAAAAGAATTGAATAACCTGTTTTTTTATCAAAAGTTAAAGATAGCTTTTCCACGTCGAGATTGTCGTTAAATCTTAAAGATTTCAACTGACCATCAAACCAGTTGATGAGATTTGCTTCGGTGATTGATACGCTTTTAGGGACTGAATTTGTCATACTATTTACTCCAAAGTTATGCCTTGCGGCGGTTTTTTCATCGGATTGATGAATCGTTTAAATATCGCGATGTCTTAAAATTTTGACGGTTCTATCGAGCCATTGTTTGCCATAGATTTCGCGCACGGATTTACGGCCATACGGGTGATGCAGAATCAATGAATTGCCAAAGCACGGATCGGTTTCTTCAGATTTCAAATCCCAATGATCACCCAGCCAAAGTACAGCGTGATTCGGGTGTTCAGTTCGTCCAACACGGCAAATAATCATGTCGCCATACTGTGGACTATCGACTTCGTAAAAGCCTGCTTTTTGATAGTTTTCAAGATAAAGTGATGCGTGCTCTGGATCTTCCCACCACGCGTCCGCACGCTCAAAATCAATCAAGTTGATTCCAAGCTCACGTTCGTAAAAATCCTGAATAAGTGAGTAACAATCTTGCCATCCATGAAAATAATTACGCCCCAATAAAGGGGCGCGATATCCATAGGGTTTGTACACTTCAAAATCTAAATCAGGATATGAGCAAATGACCCACGGCTTTTCATGCAATTCAATTTGCTTTAAATCTAGCTCCGATGCAGTCGTGGTACCATCAGGGTGGCTGTGCACGTAAGCTGTAATCTCGCCTTTGTCTTCGGCTGCGGCCAGATCCACTGGATCAATCTCAAATTGATCATTAGATTTAGCAATGTTGCGACAAGGAATGTATTCTCGATTAACAATAACGCCGCAGCACTCTGACGGGTAACTATCCTTCGCATGTAATGCAATTGCTTTCTTAATTTTTAAAGTCAGTCTCATATTCATCACATTAAGTTAGATGCAGGGAAACCGCAGAAAGGTAAAGGTGAATTTTCACCGAAACGAAGGCGACAAGCTTTTAAACGCCCAGAGCAACGATCCAAAGCAGGATCTGTAGTAGGCTCATCTTTATCCGTATAAAATTTTGTACCGATGTATCCGCAAACTTCACCACGATAACGGCCTTTACAGGCTTCATCACAAAGTGAGGTAATCTGACGCGCTGGAATACGCAAACCTTCAAAATCTATCGGGTTTGATAATTCAAAAACGACTTGCATCGGGTTTTCAGAAATCTTTTGCTCGATATACCAATGCTGCTCTTTTGATTCATTTGAAGCTGTGGGATTGCCGTCCGGAAAGTTTGCAGCGTCCAGATATTTAGCAAGCGTTGTAATGACTTTGAGCTTTGCTCCAGCAAAATCACCATATTGCAGACAGTAGGCTGAAATAGCACCTTGGATTCCATTGATATTATTTGCAATGGTTAATATAGGCGCTGAAGCACGTCCATCAGAGCGCATTTCCATCCCTTTTGCTTCAATTGAAATCGGTTCATATACTTGACCTTGCCAAATTATGTTAGGTCTCCATTCTTCGCCATTGCGCTGAGCCATTAGGCCATGAAAACGCAAAACTCCAATACCAAAATGTGAAGCATCCAGCTCGAATAAAGAGATTAATCCATCAACCTCCAGTTTTTGAAAATCACTTGTTAATGCCATTCTTTACTCACAAAAAAAGCCCCATCCAGGGCTTAAATGAAATAATGATTAAGGGTGGAAAACCTGCTTAAAAGTTGTTGAGATTTGCCACACATCACCGCCCAGTTGCATATGGTTATAATTGACATCCGTTTTCACGCGCACTTGCCCATCAAGGGGTGAGTTCCATAAAAATGACTCACTACCACGGTGCTTATCAAAGAACGCCTTAATCGCTAAAATTTCGCTTTTATAAGCCGTCCGCTGGTACTTCCATTCACCCTTGATGTTGTTGATGCCGACTGAGGTATTCTGCTCATAACCATCACCAAAGGATGTGTTTAAAACTTTAAAATTCTGGGTTTGAGAATTACCGTTTAAGTCACACTCCCAGTTGAAAACCAAATTACTCATATTTTTCTCAGGCACAAAAAAAGCTCACCAAATTGATGAGCTTTAATACTTACATGATCAAACTAAAGTACGACCACACTAATAAAACTATACCTTAGTTTTCAGGAAAATGAAAACTCGGTTTTTTAGAATGCAACTGACGTTCTTTCATCTCAACCAGACTGGAATAATTAAACGGCTGGGCAAAATTACACAGATCTTTTTTGCTCCCCTGATTTGACTGCAGTTTTTTATAACCGAAATCACCAAAATCATGTTGAGCAGTCATATCACCAAATTTGCGTAAGTTAACCGAAGCATCCATCATGGGGAGTTTTAACTCAATCAAGGTCAGGCTATTTGTATCAGCCGCCATATTTAATGCTTCGCTTAATTGCCCTTCTGTTTCCACGACAACGCTACGATATTGCTCGCCTTCATTAAACACTGGCACAATTTCGGTATATTTCCAATTTTGGATATTATTATAAGATGAGTTCTCACCTAAAATTAGCCGCTCAATGGTATAACCTCCATTATTTACTACAAAAATTATAGGTTTAAGCTTATGACGGATAATTGTAGAAAGCTCTTGAACAGTGAGCTGAATTGCGCCATCGCCAATAAATAAAATATGACGTCGTTCTGGTTGGGCCAGAAGGCTTCCCAACATAGCCGGTAGTGTAAAACCTATCGCCCCCCATTGGGTCTGCGAAATAAAATCAGCTGTTGCTGGTAATTGCATTGCTGCCAAAGCTGAACTTGAAGTTCCTATTTCAGCAATAATGACATCATGAGGCTTAAAAAAACGTTCTATATATTTCCATAGAACAGCTTGAGACAAACTCTCATCTTCAATGATCTTCTCAAACTTTGCCTTCGACTTTTCCAATTTGAATGGTGCAGTGGGAGATAGCTTTAAACGATGTTGAAGTTTTTCAAAGAGCTGTGTCATTCCCACGCCTGGAAAATTGCGATTTTCTATACTTAGATCATGTTGAGATATTTCAATAAAGTTTTCTTTAGGAAGTTGGTGGGTAAATAAACATGTACTGGCATCACTAAGGCGCACACCAACACCAATTAGACAATCTGATTGCTCAATAATTTTTCGAGTTTCAGGCTGACTAAGGTGCCCCATATAGGTACCTGCATATTGAGGTAGCGATTCATCCATCACATTCTTTGCTGAACATAAACAAGCATACGGAATATTATGATGTATAGCTATCTGCGTTAAAATTGGACTCACCCCAAAAATTTTCGCAGCTTCATCAATTAAAAAAGCTGGTCGATTTGCTTTTGACAGAGCTTTACATATCTGTTCTGTTGCAATATCTAATAGCTCTGGATCACTTAAAGGTAAGTTTAGGTTTAATGGTTCTGGATTTACTCTAATTTTAATATGAGTTATATCAGAAGGTATTTGTATATATACAGGTCGTCTTTCAATAATGCATTGTCGTAAAACACGATCAATCTCAAGCGCAGCATTGGCTGGTGTTAAACGAGTTTGAGCAACTGTAAATTCCTTCATACAGTTCATAACATTTTCATAATTCCCATCCAATAGAGTGTGATGACTTATGATTCTTTTATTGACGATATGTAAGGGAGGAATACCCGATAGATGAACAATCGGTACATTATGGGCATATGCCCCTGCAATCCCATTTATTGCACTTAAATCCCCAACACCATAAGCAGTAACTAAAGCAGAAAATCCATTACTACGTGCATAACCATCTGCAGCATAAGCAGCATTTAATTCATTGCAGTTTCCAATAAAATTTAACTTTTCATTCTTCTCAACTTGCTCTAAATAAGAAAGGTTATAATCTCCAGGCATGCCGAATATATGCTGGACACCCAGTTCTAATAAGCGTTGATTTAAGTATTTTCCAATTTCTATAAACATATTAGCTTTCCTTTTTAAATATTATTTAATCAACTCAAAGGCTGTAAAACTTAAACTTTAATTGCTTGAGTTGATCCGTTAAAAGTAACAGAAGAAAACCTTTAGCTCAAACTACAAAAGTAACTATGAAACAATAAAAATTCTTATAATCTACTGTTTTAAAAACATAGTTATGCTGCAATAATTTTGTATAAAATTTGATTTAGAAAATAAAATGTAAACTAAGCAAAGAACCACCTCTAATATATGGTAAAAAATATATATAAAATAAATGGGTTACACTGAAATTGATTTATTTGGTGAACAAATTTATTGTAAACACATTGTTATAAATTTATAAAAACACCATTTTTTTAGAATAAAAAATCTATTTTTATTACTTAATTACTCTCAGGCACAAAAAAAGCTCACCAAATTGATGAGCTTTAATACTTACATGATCAAACTAAAGTACGACCACACTATTAAAACTATACCCCAATTTCCGTTTAAATGGAAACTCGGTTTTTATACATGTGAAAGTCGATTAGCTCTTCGCCTGAGAATTTTGAGCAGCATCCCATTTCAAACCGTAAAGGGTAAATTTAAATTGCTGTCTACCTTCTCGGTAAAATGGCAATTCAATTATCACACTTTTGGACTTCAGTATTGAATTAATAAAATTATCAGCATCGACTTGATCTTCAATGAATAAGACATCACTTGAATGTTGTTCTGGCTCAGATAACGCTATATTTATTATTTTCTGATTATCAAATTTAACACTCGCATAGCAATAATCTGAGATCGTATTACATGAATATTGCCCTTTAGTAACTGAAAAGAGTACATCAGTTGGTTCGGCGTTTTTCTTTTTTAAGGTTATAATTAGATGTGAACCACCATCATAGGGGAAATCAAAGTTAACCTGATTATCAGATAGTAGCGATGCAAACTTAGTAGTTTTTCCTCTCATCTCATCCTTTTTTTCCCCATACAACCAGTTCGTGTCCAGGTCTATAGGCTTTGATTCTGGCGCTTTAGTCTTAGATTGTGCTCCACTAATAACTGTTGCATTATTCTTATCTGGTGCATCACTATCTGCATGTATGGCATTATTTTTACTGCACCCAACCATCCCAAAAATCAGACTCAAAAGTAAAATCTTTTTCACTTGATAATTCCTGTAAATAAATGCAGTCACTTTAGCAAAAAAAAATATATAAATTCAAATTAGTGGGGCGTCCCCCACTAAATCTGTATAAATTATTTACTGCGTTTTATACGATCCAAGGCTCCACCTTGTCTTTCAGCATCTCTCCAAGATTGTGAAATCTTTCTATCTACCATAGCCTCATTTTGTTTTTTAAACTCCTCAAGCTTAATTTTGAGCTCTTCACCATCCCACTCAGTTGTGGCATCCAGCTCTTTAGTTGTCTGATTAATGATAGTTACCTTCGGCGCTATTAGATTCAAGGTTCTGGATTGCTGGATTGAGTCATGTTGACGGGACTCTCGCAGAACCGCTTGGCGGCTGTCAAAATTAGATACCACACCACCATCTGAATAACCCTTAGGGCTATTTTTCCGCATTGCCTCAACAACACTTACACCACCCCAGCGTTTGATATCATCTTGTGACCAGACTACTTCGCCTTTGTGCACAATACCGGCCTCATCATATTTACCACCGTGGCCAGTATAACCACCATCAAAAAAACCTTTCGGTGTGGCGGCTTGGATCATTGCAATGAATGTCCCCTGGTCAATTACAGCTTTGGCCGCAGCCCCGGCTTTTTGCCATACGGCGCCTGACTCAGCAGCATAAGCATCAGATGCAGACTTCCAAAGGTTTCTACCAGCCTCAGCCAAGGCGAATGCCTGATTAACTGCAAACATTGTTCTATAGGCAGTAGACTGCTCGCCTAGGATTGCCCCGAACATTCCTTGAAATGTCCCTACTGTTGCTTGAGCTTTCTGCATATAGAAATCAAGTTGTGCTTGACCAGCAGCTATATCGATATCTGCTTCGTTTTGTTTAAACTCCTTATAAATGGCTTCGCGCTGTTCATGAGCAGATTGAATGATTGCGGTTTTCTGGTCTTCAAATTCCTGCTGTGAAATTAATTGTGCATCGAACTGGCTTTGTAACACCTCTAACTGATTACCTTCATTATGATCAATTACGGCTGTTTTTGAGTCGTACCACTTTTCATTTTCATGATAGCGTGATGCTTTTGTTTGGTTAATTTCAAATAATGGCCCGGTTCCTGTCATTTCAGCTTTAATTCTGGCCATTTCCAAAGTTGAGTCTTTTAAACGATCATTAAGTTCTTTTTCCTGACTCATCTTTGAATATCGGATTAACTGCTTTCTTTCATCGTCTTTGATTTTGGTATTTTTTAAAATCTCCTCTCTTTCTAAACGGTAACGTTCATGAATCATATCCGTTTCCGACATAAATGCTTGTCTTGCCTGAAATAAGCGCTGCTCTTTGGCCAGCTCAAGTAATGCTTGTTCCTGCTTTAATTGCTGTGCCAATAGAGTGACAACTGCCTTACGTTCAGTTTTTGTTAAATCCAAGTCATGCGCTGCATCAAACTGACGACGTGCAAAACTTTCCTTCAGCAAGTCCTCTTCTGACTTTAAATAATTGCTATACTCATCAAGCTTTGTTTTTAATGCTTGCTGTTCAACCGCAATTTCATTATCGGCCCGTGCCTGATACTTTGCTTTGAGTTTCGTTGCTTCGCCATCGCTGTACCCGGCTTTATCAATTTCCTTGAATTTATCCGCCAGATTGCTACGGATCTGCGAAATTTTGTCTGCAACCTCACGCTCTAATTGAATTCGTGCAGCTGCAGCCTGATCACTTAATTTTTGTGAATCTTCATTAATTTTCGCTTCTGCTTTTGCATCTTTAATCCGGTCGACATTCCCGTTATAACCAAGTACAGATACATGCACATGGCCACCGGTTGCACGTTTAGATGGATTTGCATATTCGTTGATCGTCTTAATGGTAAAACCATATTTCTTGGCCATTTCATTTAGGCTGGCAATTGCCTCCTCGGCTTCTTTTGCATTACGTACGGTAAAATCAAATGCATTACCCGTTGCATGTTTACTTTTAGTCCCTTTGTGATACCGGTCGTTAAATGCGGTAAACCGGGTAAGTTTGTTTCCGAGCAAGTTTTGGGTAAGCTGGGCAAATTCAGCCGTATACCCGCGTACTTGTCCACCTCCAATCGATTCGGCTGATTTGATCCTTAATCCACCTAAAGCACTGGCACCAACCATTTTGCCCAGTTCTAATTGTTTTTCTAACTCCTTGGTACGTTCCTTCTGCTTTTCATTGGTTTCTTCAACAAGATCTTTATATTTTTTTTCAACATCTAAAGTTTTTAAAATATCTTGTACCGTTTCTTTGCTCATGCGTTTAGTAAAACCGCCAGCTTTCTCTTGTGCCTTTGCCAGCTCTTCAGCGGCCTCCTGACTGAAGCCAAAGTGTGCCATCAGGTTATATTTAAACTGGGCATAGTTTTTACGGTCAGTTAAAGTTTGCTGATATTCTTTAAGTGCTTGTGATGCTTTATTAGCAGCTTCTTCAGTACCATTAAGAGCCTCATTCTGCTGCTTGTGCTGTAATGCGGCATTCTGTGCTTTATTTCCAGCTAATTTAACCTCTACCCCAAAAATCTTTAGGGCAGTGGCAGACTTATTGGCCTTTTCATAATTTTGATTGTATTGCTCTACCTGCTGCTTTAATGCCTTATATAAATCTGGTGAGATTTTCATATCGTTCAGCTGTTTAACAGCTTCACTGTAGCTAATAGTGCCCTTGTTCGCCTGATTAATTACCTCGACAACTTTCCAGTTGCCCTTTTCATAATTTTGAATATCAATCAATGCGGCGCCAACTGTCAGTCTGGATTTCTCTAATGCTTTATTCTGGGCCTCAAAAGCATCCTTCAAATCATCCACTGCGGCCTTACGCTCAACACCCTGTAATTTCGATAGCTCTTCACTTGTCTTATCGGCAACTTTTCCTTGTTCTTCCAGTTTCTTGTTCGCCTCTTCAGTACGGTTCTGAAGGTACATATACACGGCGGCAAGTCCGGCTACCCCCAAAGAGATCGCACCAATAGGCCCGCCAATCAATGCAAATGCACCACTTGCAACTCGGCCAAAAGCGGCCGTTACAGTGGTTAATCGCACCTGTGCTGCAGTTTGAGCATTGGTGGCAGCAGTTACCGCCGCTTGGGCCTGTGAATAGCGTAAAGCGGCTGCCGTAGCGCCGTACTTCGCCTGGGTCTCAGCATTCGTCGCTCTTACATTGGCAAGGTGAGCTTTTGCAGCATTTAAAGTGGCCGTAGCTTCTGCAAACTCAGCTTGTGCCTTGGCCACCGATGCTTGACGACTTGCCATTGTTGCGACTACATCACCGCGAACCGCAATAGTCTTAGTAACGATGGCTTTTGTTAAATATGCAACTCCCCCAAGCAGTGCTACATCAGCAATAAGACTTAAATTCTGGGCCAGTGTTTGAATTGAGCTCGCTAAAACACTGGCGGCACCACTGGCTTGCCCGGTTTCACCAATAAATTTAGTAATCTCGTTCTTCAGCATCTGCCCGGATTGCTGAATAGTCACGTCAGTTTTGGCAAACAGCTCATCAACCTCAGACTTTGCATTTGTTAATGCCTTGACCAGCTCTTCAGATGTAATTTTTCCCTGGGCCGCAACGCTTCTTAATTCACCAACAGTGATCCCCATCCCGCTGGCAATAGCTTTTGCAAGACCTGGTGTTTGCTCCATGACAGAGTTCAGCTCTTCCCCGCGTAAAGTACCACTTGCAAGTGCCTGCCCGAACTGAACCAAAGCAGCATCTGCTGCCTGTGTCGATGCACCACTGATCGCGACAGCTTTCCCGACCGTTTCGGTAAGCTCGGCAACTTTGTTTAAATCAATTCCCAGTGTTTTTGCGTTATCCCCAAAACGTTGATAAACCTGAATTGTAGACTCCCAGTGGGTTCGGGTATTTTGAGCAATCCGGAATGTATCTTCCATCGCTTGCTTTAATTCATCTTGGGAGTTGGTGATCAGCTTCAGGCGGTTTTGCAATCCTGTATACATGTCCATATCGTTAATGGCCGCATGTACAGTCATGAGGCCAATCACATGCCCGGCCAGAGCCTTGATCGAGGTGTTATAAGTGTTAAGGCGCTTTTCTTGTTTATCGATTTCTTGGGTCGTGTTTTTAAAAGACTGTGAAAGCTGCTGGTTTTGTTGAGTTGCTTTTCTTGTAACTTCAGTGGTTTTGTTTATTGTTGAATTGCTGTTATTAACAGTCGTATTAAAATTCTGGATAATATTGTTGGTAACTGTAATTTGCTTTCCCACCTCATCACCACTGGTGGTAACTCTGGACATTTCTTCGGCTAATGCTTTTGCATTTCGTTCCGCATTTTTTGAATCAATTACAACGACTAGGCGGGCTTCTTGGGTCATTTAACTTTCCTTTAAGCAATAAAAAACCCCAAGTCGTGAGACTCGGGGTATAAAGAACCGAAACAGCCGGGATTAAATTTCTAACCGGCTTATGTTTTCTTCAGGTGTTTTTGGTGAGATTCATCTAAAAAGAGGTTATCCATTTCAAAAATACAATCATTAAAAATTTGCCGATCCACGGGTAATTCATAATGATCACAATATGCAGAAATGGCCGAGATATCTAAAGCCATTGGGATTCCTTGCTCATAACGTCTTGAACGTGAAATCACGTTATAGGCATTTAAAATCTCATAAGCCGTAACTGAATACTCTGGCTTCTCTACCGCATTTGTATTTTTCAGATTTAACGCACTTGCGATGGCAGCTTGTTTTTTGCTGTAGTCGTTCGCTTCTTCTTCTGATCCGAACTTGCACCATTGGTAGAGCTTGATGACTTTCCCACGACTTCATCCCGGTATAAATCGGCTTCTTTTTGAATGCGTTCCGATTCGGAATTCACAAATGCCCAGATCACAGGGCCAATGTCACTTTGATTAAGAAGCTTAATCGCATTTTCCGGAGAACATTCTGGTTCGACCTCAACAAGCTCCCCATCCTGATTTTCTTCATGAAACACGATCCCCTTCCAGTCTTCGATCAGGTGGCATGCAACACATTCAAGTAACAATTCTGGAAATAGCTTATCGGTTGCCCTTGCCGTCACCACATCAAATCCTTTAGATGAGATTTGATTGTTTGCCCGCTCCAAGGCAACTTTGTAGGGCTTGTAACCACTGCCACGAATCTTGAATTCTGCTAAAACATTGCCATCTTCATCTTTATAAGAACACCACAAGCTAACTGTCTTATTGTTTTGAATGCTTACTTTCAATGTCATGTTTATCTCCAAAAAAAAGCAGCCCTTAGGACTGCCATTGAATTAATTTAATCTTTATGCCTTAGGCGCCGGGGCTACAGGAGCTGGAATACGGGTAATCGTTGGCGCCTGCTCAACTGCTGAATATTCAAATGATGTATTCAAAATGTCTCCTTTCCCGCCGCTTGGCAATGGCGCCTTAATTTCAGCTTTAGGAATGAAGATTTCGTATTTATTACCGGCTGTATCTTCGATTGGAACCTTCAAAGAAATGGTTTTATTTTTAAACTGCTTTTCGTACATGTCTGAAGTATTGCGAGACCAGGCTGCGGTAAAACTACCGGTGGCCAGAGCGCCCATTTCCAAAATAGCCTTTGGATCTGCGCCGTTACCGAGGCAGCGTTGTAGCTGCATCGTGTTATCCCATTTATATGAAAATGCGGTCAGGCAAGATACCCCCGCTTGTGAAACACCGTCCAGAAGGATTTCTCCGACCGACACATTAGACATCTTAGGGTTTGAGTCGGCTTCAGTCACTGTGCCTGCTGGAGCTTTCGCGGTATTGATGCGGCCTAAGGCCATAAGGCCAAATGTCATCTTGATAAGACCGGATTCAGGGATATCAATACTAAATGTATTTACATGGCATCCCCGGAAAGTATGGTAATCATTAACATCTTCAAAACCACGCAAGACAGAGAAGGTTTGTCGCTTGGTACCACCGAATACGAGCACGTCATTAGTCCAGTCGTTAAACGCGGCTGCGGCCATCAGATCCTGAACCAATGGGCTATATTTCGCTTCACAACCCAAATCCCCGGCATATTCGGCGCCGGTGATCATGGATGCGCGGGCAATGCGGCCACTGGTAATTGATTTTGACTCTTCTTTCGTTACAGTTGCATCAAGACCGTTTTCTGTAAATTCAAAAACTGTTCTGGCAAAGACTGCAGGTGTTACCCCTACGGTTGCTTCTTTGGCAATATGGGTAATTTGACGAGCACCACTAGACATGTGGTTTCCTCCTTTTCTTCAGGCATAAAAAAACCACCTCAGAAAGGTGGTATTCAGAAATGACTAAGCCCGCGTAATGCGGGCTTAGTCATAGGGACTTTTCAGTTAATCAAGGCTGATAGTCGAGATCGACACTCACTCCAGTAACCGTATAGCTTTTCGGTGCACCGAGACTTTGCGTATCAGCTAAATCAACATAGAGGCTCTTAACGGCCAGTTGATGTTTAGCCTGCCATTTGGCCACTGTCTCACCAATGACCTGAGCAAGCTCTGCTTCTAAAGCTTGTTTATTACTTTCAATTTCATGGAGTAGTTTTGTGTATTCATTCATGTCAATTTACCCTGAACCCGACTATCACATTATACATATCGAAATCGTTACTGGTCCCGGCATGAACTGCTTCACCTTCAGAAAACTCAAGGTGGCCAACAGAAAAATATTCAAAATGCTCGAGGAGCGCCGTATTTAAAATGCTCATTTCTTTTGTGCCGGTATTGGGCCGGGCAAAACATTGGATATTGATGGTACCGGTACGGCGGGTTATTGGCTTTTCAGCCAATCCGGCTATAAGGCTTTTACCAAAAATGATATTTAAACGGCACCACAGGCCCGTATCTGGCGGATTAAACGTTAAATTAGGATAACCTATGCGCTCAGACGAAATACCCTTAAACGAGCGCATACGCTCAGTAATGGCTATACGTGTATCCTCTAATGTCATTGCCATTCTAACCACCATATTTCTGTTTGATCATATTCATCGTTGTAGAGACCATGCCTTGGGGTGCCTGATCTGACCAGCCATTTTCAAGACGCTCAATATAGGGCAAATTATTCTGCAGGTAGATAAGAGATCCAAGTTTGGCATTCTGGGAAAAGAACACATAGACTTTATTGATTGTGCCTTGCCCAGAGGCATCCTGGTCTTTTAGATCATATTTATAATCCGGGGTATTTGAAGCCCTCCAGTTGCCGCGTGCGGTGCCGGTATCTACCGGGGTGCCAACAATCACCCCCTGAATCAGATCCATCCCCATATCTTTGATTAACTTCTCACCGTCCAGCTTAACCTGGACTGCAAAATCAGACGGCTTTTTGCCTTTCCAAGACATTTTATACCCTCATAAAAAACCGCCATGAAGCTTTAGGCGGTTCTTATTCTAGTTTAGTTATGAATTATTTAACTTTAATCCTTGAAAAATATTCAGGTTCAATATCTTTAAAGGGATCTTGAGGAATTGGGATAATCTCTAGAATCTCACCATTATTTTTATTAACTTTCAAAATATTTTTCTCCAAATATGGGGTATTCCATAGTTGATCATATGCTGTAATATCTGGTTGAAATACTATTTTATACTTAATAAAGCCCTTGTTGTTAGGGAAATAATTACTAAGCTGGTCAGAGAATGTTAAAAGTATAAATGGAACATAATTAAGAGTAAGCCCTTTATAGTCCCAAACACCTTTTATACTCGCGACATGCATTAGCTCTCTAAAATGACTAAAAGAAATTGCTTTATTTAACACTTTTACACAAGTTAGATAAATTTTATAAAGATTTTCCTGAATTTTTTCACGGATTAATATTCCAGCCTCTTTATCAATTTTCTCGCATTTTAAATCTTGAGAAAATAAATTAATTTCACTTATAGAATCAAAACCAACCATTTTATAACCATTAAAAAAACCATCCAAACCTAATACATTCATGTTGTTGTATCTAATAAGTACCTCATGCTCAAGAGAACTATAGGCCCCTATTTTTGTCCCTTTTTTAAAGGAACTTTCAACTGAATGTGAGAAACAGTTTTTTTATCAATATAAGCCATAAATACCCTCTGTAATTTAATTATAATTAAATGTACAACTTAGTATATATTTACAAACAACTCCTCAATCAGTCTAAATACAAATAGCAAACAAATAAATTAATATGTTAAATTTTGCAAATTTGACATATCCAAATTGTATTAACTGGATCTTTAGAAATATTCACCACTCGATACGAATATCCATTAACAATCCATATGTCATTAATAGCAGGAGTTGCTGATACTTCATTTTGCAGCACAGTTGCCTTGTTATCTATCGCCGGTATTCCTAAATTCGCAATTTCATACGACTTATACCGTCCAAAAAGAATCCCCCGGCCAGAATAAGAAATCTTTTCTTCATCATAGGTTTCATGTACTGGATCAAAGTTCTTTTTAATGATTCTCTCACACGTAAATTCGTGGACAGCATCAGCCAGATCTTCATCAAAAGCCTCTGCCAGATCCGCTTGGAGTTCTTCACGTAGCCCCATATCACACCCGCATTAGTTCAATTCCAAAACCACCAAATCCACCGCTAGGATTTTCCAAATCAAGCGAATCAATAAGATCCTTTGCAATTTGCTCAAACTTGGATATCGCAACAGAGCCATCCTGGTATTCTTTTTCAGACTCTACGGTATCCCCTTTAATCCTTTTACGTTTCAGTTGCTGTTCTTTGCCGTTATAAATGGCCTTGGCCATGATCCCTTGTATAATTTCACAAGCTGCGACTTGTAGTACTTCATCTATTTCTTTAGGAATGAAACCAATTTCCTTTTTCATCCAAGTATTGGCCAATAAAACTAAACGAGCCTTATCACCATCCGGTGCAAAGCTCTTTCCCAGTTTTTCTTCTGCAGTTTCGACAGTGATAAAGCTCATGTTATTAATCCTTTGGAATAAGTTTTAAAAGATCGGGTTTTGACGTATTCGATTTGAAACCGATTTCATGCGCCTCTAAGTACGCTTTAATTTCATCTACTCTTGAGTTCTCGTCCGGCTTTTGAAGTGCCTTCACATCTTGAGTAGCTTCAACCTGTTTCAGGTTCTCTTCTTGAGTGGTCTCCTCATTATTGGACGTTTCAGAAATTGCACCTTCAAGCTCATGCAAACGTGCTTTTAATGCTTCAGGATCGTTTTTAAAGGCTTCAAATTCCGCCTTTGCATCTGACGCCTGTTGCTCAGCCAACAGCAATGCATTATTGGCTTTTGCACACTGTTCCTTAGCGTCATCAAGTGCAGCTTGTATCTCAGGCGTAACACCAACAGATAATTGAGCTGTCATAGATTTAAGCTTATTGACCGGGATATTACGCACCTCTACAGGGATATCTAAGGCTTCGTAATCTGCCTTAATTTGAGGATAGTCACCGTAAATAATTACTTGATCGGCCATTACGTTTGGAGAACCATAATAAGTGGGGTTCGCGAATGTACCGACTTCATGAATGCCCTTAATATTTCGTGCATAGATAAGTTTCATATTTTGCGCTCACAAATAAAAAGAGGACCATAAGGTCCCCTTTGTGGTAATAAAAAGTTATTCTTTGGTAAGTGGATTACCAGACAAATCTAATAAAGTACCAGCTGTCATTTTGTTGCTGGTCGCGTGTTTTTTCCAGTTTGCAGCTGAGGCAAGTAATGATAAGTCTGGGTTTTCACCTTTGGTTGTATCCCAGCTATAACCTAGAAGATCTAAGTTGAAAGTACCTTCAGCTCGGATACCGACTGCAAGGTTTTCTTCATCATCAATATTGTATGCGCGAAAGCCCGGAACTTGTGACTCAGTAACAGTCACTGCGCCGTGTTGTAGACCAAAAGCTTGATCATCTTCAACCATATCCGTTACTAAAACAGGCTTACCCATTGTTCCTGGTAATCCGCCATAAACTACAATTTCAGACTCACCATAAATCTGTTTTGTAAGGGCTTCATCAACAATGTCAAAGTAAGTTTGTGAGTTCATTACCCATAACGAAATACGGCCAAATTTATCACCGAAGGTACGCATACCTTTTGTTAAAGCTTTACGGCCATCTTTAACAATACTACCTGATGCAACCATTGAAGGGTTGCTTGAGATAGCTGCTTGCAATGATGTCAAACTGTATTTCAATCGGCCGGCGACTAAAGCATCAGCCAAGTCATAGCCAACAAGCATTGCAAATTCATCAATTGAACGTGCACGGCGTTTGAATGCTTCTTCAGTTGAAGTATAAGGGCCATATTTATACGGAATTTTTACACCTACGGCTTCACCGGCACCGATTTTCTCATGTTTGACTTTTGCGCGTGAATTAACATCACGGTGCTCAATACTTCCACCAATGCGGTAGAAAGCCTCTTTACTAAAATCACCTTCAACGATTTCATTACGATATAGAATTGCACCCTGTGAAGCTTGGTTAAACACGTTTAAATTATCTTGTAGACGCTCTAAATATGCAGTTTGAGCCAATTGGTTATAGATGATCATGTCTGAATTAATAGTCATTTAACTGTCTCCGAAAGAATTAAAGGAATAAATTAGAAAGAAATTTATTGAGGGAGTTTTAAGAAGGCTTCGTTGCCATATTCTTTGATGTAATCAGCTTTTTGTGACATCGACATGCTGCTACGCTTCATGCCTGCAGGCGCACCGCCGCTATTGCCACCACCTTGGAATCCGCCGCCGGTACCTTGGCCACCTTTCAGGATGAGATCCTTATGCGCGTAACCACCGACCAGTAATTCCAATGCCTCATCAACATTTGCAGGCTCACCTGGTCGAGTTCGTGAATATAATTTCTGGCCAGCCTGGTCATACGCCACAACTTCACCATTTTCGATTTTGAAGTTCTGGCCGAACGTTGCCTGAACCATATCTGCTGGCACGGACAAATTCTTTTTGATGTATTCCGAACGGACGAAACCGCCACCGATAAGCTCATCATGTAATTGCTTTTGTAAGCCATCACGTTCTTGAACCAATGGAGCGTACTTTTCTTCTACCGCACGGATAGCTTCTGCTTTGATTTGCTCAACTTCACCAGCATCAATAAGTTTTTTATCATCAAGATTTCGTACTGTTTCTAAAGCTTTTTTTGCAGCTGCTGGATCTGTGATGCCTTCAAAAGATCTAAGTGCGTTTTCAGCCTTTTCTTTATCAATGCGGTTGTTATTTGCTTCTGTACCCAAAGTTGCGATCTTTTGCACGGCGCTGGCCGCGTCAAAACCCACTTCTTTGCCATCACTATGAATATAAACAGGTAGGCCATTTGCATCTAATTCAGCGTATTGTTTGCCGTCTTTCTCTACTGTTTTAAGTTTCATTAAAATCACCTTCTTTCAGATATAACAGATATAAAAAAAGCACCTGTAGGTGCCGTTTTAACTTTTCCAGACTTTTATAGTCCGAGTTCTTTGAATGTTTGCTTATCAAGCCTCTCCAACTCTTTAAGTGTGTACATTCGCCCTTCCGGATCTAGGAATTTTTCAATTGGATAATCCCCCTTTTTGTAAAGCTTGAATCTTTTAGGGCCAAGCCATTCACGCTGAAAATCAGCACTCTGCTCTGCAAACCACGATTTGAATTTTGTGTTTGCATTAACCTGCCCTATAACGCCGTCACGCTCATCTTTGGGTATGTCCTTTACCTTCCTATCGTCAGCCACAAATGGCCTTGATCCGATGAGTTTACCGTCCTTGTTAACCGCGACAAGAATTGACCTGCAGTGCGGGTGTAAGGGAGGGACACGTTTCGCTGGATCATCAATTTTCCAGACAACGCCATCCAAAGAAGCACAAAGCTTTGAGGTTCTGCCATCCAGCGTGGCCACCAGCTTTACATATTCATAGCCCAGCTCTTGATAAGTATGAAGATATGCTTGGTTCGCAATATGGCTTCTGACCGTCCTTACAGTGCGGTCTATGTCTGATTTAGTCCCACTCAGAAACCCATCTTCATATTGTCTGGCTTTGGTACCACGAATGCGCTGGACTATTTGCTGATTTGTTTTGCCCGTGTTGATTCCATCCCGGATCGCATACTCAACCTTGAGCCTGGCATTCTCCACAATCCGATCAAAAACCTGATCTACCAAAGCCCCGCCCGTAAGCGGAACCTTTTTAGCCTTGGCAAAGATCTTTTCACCTCGCACCTTTTTAATTTCACTGCCAATCACTTTAGCGATATAGGTTGCTTCGTAACCGGCCAGCGCTGCTGCAGAAGTAGAAAACGCTGCTGGAAGAATTGTCCCAAGCGTGGATGACCATTCTTGTAGGGCTTCCCAGATTTCCTTCAAGTTCTGGGTAGTATATTTCCCACCTGTTAATGCGACCCGCTCTGATTCGCTCAGTTCTTCCAGCAAATCCCTAAGCCTATTTAGTAGGGCTTCAGTTTCATCATTGAGCAGTCGAAATAGCTCATTTACTACATGAGATGAGGTGCGATAAAGATAAGCCTGATGCTGGGTTAAAGCGTCAATTAACTCTCTGGCCATTTACACCTCACTTTGATTTAAAGTGCCTTCATTCTCAGCCTCAATATTCAACAACTCTTGTTCATAAGTTTGCTTGGAGAACGTGCCTGTCTGATTATATTCCCACCATGTCTTAAATGAGCTCTTGCCCTGCATTGCCGCTTCATATAACTGACGTGACAGCTCTGCAAGATATCCTTGTTTAGAGAACTCCTGACTAATTTCATATAAAAGCTCGTTTTTAGTCAGTCTATCGACATCAGCTACCATGTATTTCGCTGCCCAACGTAATGCCATCGATATCGCTTCATTCATGTTTGAAACGCATAAGGAGAGCACTGAATGCTGAATAGCATCATCGTTATTTGCTTCTGTTGCTGTTTTAGCCGCTGATCCTTTCTCGACCATACGTGCACCCAGCTCTTTCATATATCCCCATTTATCCTTCATGCCTTCCCGGGCTAAAGTATTTGGCTGGACTTGGACTATCCCGAGTTTTCCTTCACCCGGTAGCGGCAGCATCACCCGTGCACCGATATATACTCCGTGCTTCTTTGCCTCCTCAAACCAAGCCCAATCAACACCACTGGCATAATATTGTGGCTGCCCCATATAAAACACCGATTCTTGGAAGTCTGCACTGTCCCTGTAATGCGCCAAATTAATTTTTGCAAGTTCTAGCAACGGCGGATTATGAATATCCGTTGAGTTATCAATTGCCCCCACAAATGTGAACGGGATATATGACCAGAGCTCACCGTTAAAATCTCTTGGGTATTTGGTAGTACCACCCACCCATGTGCCTTGATCACCTTTGGTGTAAACTTGGACAGAGTACACAAACTGCCCAGAATCTATCGGCTCCAGACGCAAAACCCGGTATTGTTCTGTTTGTTCAGTACTGAAACCATCTTCCCCCCTTTTTGAAACCATTTCGCGGATTACAACCAAGTTTAATTTTTTTTGGTTGTTCACCATCACGGTGTCCCAGTTCACAACATCAACTGCTTTCAACAAGTGAATCATTGAATATGCGTTTAACTTGTCATATTCAGATTTGTTTTTAGTTTCTGGCAGATCCGGGAAATCAACGTATAAAGCACAGCGATAATTCTTCAATAAAAGACGAATACCAGTTTGCGAAAGTTGATAAGCACTCATTCCAGCGCCGTTTGCATTACGCTCCAGATATGAAAGCTCATCAGGAAACTTGAAGCTCGGATCAGTAGAGAAAGAAGCCCCGACAAGGCTATTTAAAGTAACTGCAGTTGCGCCATAGAAAACTGCTCTCGTTAAGTACGCATCATACGCAAGCTTGTTTTTTGTACTTTTATCGTGAGCATTCGGCATTGGTAAATATTTTGTTTTCTTGGCTTTTACCGCATCTTCGCCATCGCATACATCATCAGCAGTTTGCCATAGCAATTCGTTTTTAACATATTCAGCATGTTTAAAAGTTACATCACTCATTGAGCAAATCCCATATCTGTAAAGAAGGCTTGAAAGCCTCCGTGTAATTCATTAAAAGAATCCGAGCCGGCATCAACCTGGTCATCATGTGCACCATTCGGAAAGTTACGCAGCTCTTCAATAAATTCCTTGTTCCAATCTCCTTTAAGCATTCGCACGTTCCCGCTATTCACTTGAGCAGCAAAAGGCTGTGCCCGGGTGAGCTTGTCACCCGATACTGTCTGGGCTAATACGTTGTACCCGGCCAACAGCTTGATAAAAGACTGTGCTTGAGCCTTACCGGCTTGTCCCGGATCTTGCGGGATGCGAACCGTTACACCTTTGCCGTCAAGCTGGGTTGTCTGCTTCAGGCGTTTATTTACGTTGTCTGGCCCAAGTTGGCCTTTTGTAACGTCAACAATGTATGTATATCCGTCTGCGCCTAAGGCAGATTTAACACCGGCGGTAAAGTCACCCTCTCCCTCAGTAGCGCCGAAGTCCCAAGCCCTAACCTGTTTGATAATGCTCGCAGGTAACGCATCGACAATTTCTATATTGTCAGGCTTAAAAAAACCTCCGGCAGGAGGTGAAGGTCTTTGTAAGTATTGACCAGAGAAAACATACGGCGCTGCCTTCTCCATGAGCCTGAGCTTTTTAATATTGTGCTTGGCCGGCCATAAAGCTGAACCGTCATCCTGAATAGCAGGAAAACATACAAGGTCCCATACTTCACCGTTGCCACCTTCTGCTGGTTCACCATTCTCACGCTTACCCGAAAGCCACCCGGCCAGATCCTCTTCATGCAAACGCTGCATAATGACGATAATCGGTGTATCAGGTGAGTTGGTACGCGACTCCAGTGTATTCTGGAACCAGTCAATTACCCCCTCACGGATAGTCTTTGATTTGGCCTCATCGGCTTTATGCGGGTCATCGATGATGATGCACCCACCAAAGCCTTCACGCATCTTCCCTGCACCAAAACCGGTGATCGTTCCCCCGGTACCAGTTGCATAGCAAACACCGCCGTCAGCTGTACGCCAGAAGTCCTTCGCTTTACTATCTTCACGTAGTTTTAGATCTGGAAAGACTTTTAAATATGCTTTCTCCTGAACCAAGTTACGGGTCTGAAATGCATTGTTGGCCGCAAGCATTGCTGAATAACTGATGTGAATAAACTCACAATCCGGCTTTTTGCCAAAGCACCACGCCATAAAATTAATCACAGCGATTTCAGTCTTGGAGTAACGAGGCGGGACGTTAATAATCAACCGCTTTATTTCACCGTTGTAGACTTTCATCAAAGCATCACATATTTCACGATGGTGCCAGTTATGCTTCCACTTATATCCACGGCGCTCTTTGAACATATAGCGGGTGAAGAAATATAGATCTTCCCGCGCCTCGATCTGGATCGCTTGCTCCCGTGAGGCATCAGTACTCATCCAGCACCTCTTGACGTGCTTTCAAGTATTCCTCGGTACTAATTGCCTGTACCGCAGTTTGAACCGTTTCTACAGGGCCACCATTTGCACCTGTAACCTCTTTACGGTTCGTATATGCCCCACCTAGCTCCTTCGCAATCTGCTCAAGTATCTTGAGTGAATTGACAGTATTTCTTAAATTTTTCTCTAATAGCTTCTGATAAATGCTTAGGCGTACTGTCTGATTCGCAATTGGAATATTTTGAGGCTTCTCCAGAAACTCTTTTCTTGTAGCAAAAAACTCGTCCTTAAATTCTTGGCTCAAATCTTGTCCTGCACGCTTCGTTGGGTCATAACGCTCACATTGCTGTCTTGTGATTTTCTGAGAAAAAATTGCGTTGACAAGCTCAACCGTTTCTTGGGGGGTGTTATGCATCGCAAGTGACCGTACAATATAAAGTTTTACCTCTTTTTTTAGTGCTGCCATAAATTTAAATCCGTCAACGTACGTCAACGTAAACGGGCAAAAAAATTTAAGCCAGTTTTAGTCGACAAGTACCACATGCCTGGGCAATTGATACTTTTGAAATAGTTGGCCCCTCTTTTGCCAACTCAACCATTTTTTGTACCGCTTCATTCGCACCGTACCGCTGAACAATTCCGTGAAACTCTTCAACATCATGCCCACGTAAATAATGCTTTGGTTCACCAGTTTGACGGCTTACCAGCATATTTCCATCTTCATCACACTTAACGCCGATGTGATAAAGTTCATGCTCAACCAGAGCGCAAAACTCCGCGTCTGTGCAATCAGCACAATGCTGGGCATCCAGCGTTATGAGATATTCAGGGACATGGCCAAACCAGTTACGCATTTGCAGCTCTTGTCTGGCCTTTTGCCAGCCACCGGCCCGAAACATTACTTTTTCACATTGGCCCAACACCAAGCTTTCGCCTTTAACGAATCCACCAGAGGCCCAAAGAACCTCGAAAAATGAGCCTTCAAACGCACTAATATGATCATGATCTTCGTTATAGAGTGCACCTTCCGGCTCAATGAATGTTTCCCAGATCCACTTTTTCACTTCCGGGGCCGGTTCAAACTCATAACCATCAAATTCAGGCTCAAGCCCTAAAATGTTCTCAGGTGGATAAGGGCGTTTTTGCATTCCATTTACTCGCTAGATCTGCACGGCGTTGTTTCAGCTCTTTTAAGTTTTTATTGGCCAAAAAAAATTGCTCATCAATGTGAGCAATTTCTTCATCTGTTTTGCCTTGTGTGATCACTGTTCCCCAGTGGTCCACTTGTTGTTTTGCTTCAATGATCTGTTTATCCAGATCCCAGAAGTTTTCTTTTCGCTCTTGCACTAACTCACCTATTCAAAAAGAAAAACCCCGCCAATATTTAGCGAGGTTTTGCACCTAAATGAAAAATTGTCCAACTCAATAATTCATGATGATCAACTCACCACCCGTTTTTTACCTACTTGAAACATCACCCGGGGTTTTCTTTTGGGCATAAAAAAAGCCCATCAAATTGATGAGCCTTTGTTCCCGTATGTAATCAATCTATAGTATGACCATACTAATAAAACTATACCCTAAATTTCAGAATTTTGAAAACTAATTCTTTGTCTTTAAAAACTAACTTTTACAGCTAAGCTTATAGATGAGGATTCGCTTATCTTCACATTAAAGCCCAACTTATTCAGTTTAGCGGCTATCTCAGTAATATTTTTTTGTGTTATAGATTTCCGTAAAAAGTTCAAATAGACCGGATTTACCCCTCTTTTTGATTTAAACTCAATCTCCTTAAGTATTTCTTCATACATTGCTTGAGCATCTGACATCTCTTTAATTAAATTAGCTTGAGCTTGTTTGCTATCAAAAATACCTGCCATCATTAGAACCTAAAAATTAAAAAATAATAAAAAACAAATTGATAGTACGTATACACACTTATCTATCTTAACCTCTTCTGCAATAGTAAAAAGCCTACCTTTAGAAAAGCTTAAATTCAGCCGGGTTTTTCGAAAATATTTATAGAATTTTAAGATACGTTTATAACTCGTTTTAAACTTACAGAATTTCATTTAACAAAGCACATCACTATTAACTTAGGTATTATTTGTTTTTAACTTTTATTCTACAAAGATAATAAAGCAATAAGTACAATATATGGAACTTGTAAAAATTAAAAGGCCCGCCATAAATGAATGGTGGGCCTTAGGTTCAACTTATTTTTAGCGCATAAAAAACAATTAAACCTATTGCTGATCGTCTGAGAGTGATGAGCTGAACAATGGTTTGAAGTTATCAAACTCATGCAACGTGCTCAACTCTGTGCTTGAAAATTACAACACATACCACACAAAGTCCCGGGCAAAACAAGCATGCTTAAATACCTTGGGCCTATTGAAGCTTAACTAAATAAATAGCATCTTAATTTTAAATTTTATAGGTTAAATTCAGCTGGAGTCATTTCGCCAATATATCCTAATGACACTATGTTATAGTCATATATGTCATAATTCGAATTACTTAACTTAAGTTCTTCGAGTGTTTGCTTTTCAATATCCTCAAGAATTTTTTTTGTAATATTTTTAAAAGAATAGGCTAATGTTCAGAATAAGTTTTTATTAAATCACCTTGGGACCGATCTTTATAAATTGCCGTAAACATAAAATAATATTTTTTATCAGTAATTGTCATCTAAATTTACCTTAAAGTTTAATTTTTTATAAGATAACATTTTAACCTAATTAATTACAGATTCAGGACAACAATGACAATTAAGTAACAAAAACAAAAAAAACTATCAAAAGTCGGGCTTTTTAGTGGTGTCTTCGTAAATGTTTTATTTCTAAAATACTAATATTTATACATGTGTGTATCTTACTTAATAATATATGAGGCTTCACGTAATTTTGGTTATTTTTTTTAAATATAATCTAAATTTCTTTAAAATCATAATAAGCTATCTCCGGCCTACAGAGGCAATAAAAAAATCTCCTAAAAAGAGATTTTACTTTAAGATATTTAATTTTTTAAAGCTAACTCAAAAGCTAACTTCTACAAATATTCGCTCACCAACTTGGTTTAACACTACCCCAAACCCTCTGTTCTTTAATTCTTTTACGACTTGAGAAAGAATCTCTTGATTCTCGGCTGTATCCTCATAACTTGATGAACTCATTCGGAATCTCATCCTTGAGGCTGATTCAGTGTTGGTAAGAATCTCTCTTAACATTCTTTCATAAGTATATTGGTTGCTTTCAACATTCTTACGTGCTTGTTCAGCATTAAAATTATTAAACACAGAGGGGCTCCAGAATTATTTTTGTTTAGTTTTAGACTTTATACAAGCAGCCTGTTGTTCATATGTTATAGAAGGTTCTAATTCATCAGCTAGTGGAAGCATACTTCTAAAACGTAAACATTCATTTGTGGTGCGCTCTTTTGTTGAGCCCTCCACTGCAGCACAGCCTAGGGAAAAACAAAAAAAGAAAACTAGAGGTAGTAACTTCATAATTCAGCCATCCATAATATTAAAATTAATAAAAAGCCCTATTAATAAGTAACTTAATAGGGCTTCCACAATAGCTAATTCAATTATTTGACGCTATTAAAACCGACTAAAAATTGACTGCAGTTCGATTCTTTAGATGCATCTTTTAGGATATCCGGCGATACTGCGAATCTTGATGCAACAGATGACATATCTTTCTTCATCTTAGTACCAGCCAATGCTCCTAATTCTCTAACTTGTTCAACAGTTAACAATTCTTTATCTACTGCCTCATTTGCAATCACACAAGCAGTTGAAATTGCGTCATATTTTGCAGCTGTTTTAGAATACCCAAAAGAACCAATCAAACCGCCAATAATTAGGCTAACGATCACTGCAAGAGTTACATGCATTTTATTCATAAAAAATTTCCGTGCAAAAAATTAAAAACCAATACACATACACATATATTGTATTTTTATAATCTAACACTCTTACATCCTTAACAAACTTAAAAATTGTGTTGATACTTTATAAGTCTTTGTGCCTTTAAGTAACTTTTGTTGCACACATTATCAACTTAATTTATATAGGCATAAGATTTATAAATAATGCTAAAAAAAGAATAAAAATTCCTGTTAGTCGCATGTAAGATATAAAAAAAGCAGCCTTTCGACTGCTATTCTTCATTGAAGTTTTGGATCACTCTGTAAGTGATTTCTGGAGTGGTTGCATCGATAACCTCTAATAATGCTCCCCCATATCCAATTCTTTGAGACTGACTTAGATCGTATTCAATACCCCTTTCAAATGCGATTCTTGCCATATTGTCTAAAGTTTTTCTATAGCTGATATTGATCTTATTTCCAACTTTTCCACTATAAATTAAAGCTTGTTCAAGCTTATTGTCTATTGCCATACTTATTGTTTCGATGATTGCATCATGCTCAGATGAACATGCTTTTACGTTAAGACCGGATTCAACACATAGTCTATTATGCTTATCGAGCATGACTGAAGTGAAAGGTTCAGAAAATTCATCCTTTTGTACCTGCCCACCATTTGGAATAATATTTTCAACTTGGAAGTATTGCCCTCTTCTGTCTTTCCCAGTTTTTAAATAATAACCCTTCGTTAACGTGTAACCATTAAAAAATTTGAAAGGTGAACGAACATATAAGGCTTCTCGATCTACATAAATAGCTTGTGTAAGTAATTTATCTCCGATATGCGCTTTCGCTGTTTCACCAATAGGAGGCTTACTAATAACTTTAGGAATTGCAACATAAGTCGATTTTGATGAAGTACAGCCAATCAAACCTATAAAACAAGATAAAACGATTATTTTTTTCAAAATAAGCCCCATCATAAATTCTTAAGGTTAAGGATCTTACTATTAAGACTGCAGTTGCTCAAATGCAACTACGGTTGCTCAGTCAACAACTTCTCTCTGACCCAATATTTACGCTCTAAGTGTGCTCTTTTTATACCGACTCATAATCTTCGAAATTTCAGCGACCTCATTTATTAAAGTGCGTTCAATTAACTTTTCATACTTTTTCCATGTGACTCGATAAGCATCTGAACCAATTTGATTTGAACTGATACCGGCATAATATAATCGGCCCCGCTCTGTAAAGTTTTTCTCTAACTCTGGATCTATCGCAAAATCTAAAACCATACGTGAAACCAACCAGGCTAGATGGTACATCGCAATTTTTTGCGGCTCCTTCTTCTTGTCTTTGAGGGCCCCTTCTACAAAAAGATTGGCCAGATGTTCCCTCACACAAATGTAATCCGCTTCCGAGTTACCATCAAAAATAATCAAACTGGCCAAGGATTTTGAAAACAATGAATCCATCACACCGACAACACCCAACCTGTCTTGCACATCAATGGGCTTTTCCAGACTAGTGCCCCGGACATTAGCGGCATCATAAGAAGGAGATTTAACGGTTAAATCTTGCTTGAACCACTCAAAAATAGGGAATTGTGTTGTGATAGAGCCCATATATAACTACCTCATACTTCCTTAACATCAATATCAAAAACGGTTTTCATTAAGTGTTTCTTATTGCGGTAACTGACCAGCTTTCTGGTGGCCAACGATTTCACATCCTCAACCACGTAATCAGCTTTATCTGGTGTTATTTCAAAATAAGTAAAATCCGCAAAATATCTTAGCGCCGGTTTCGCTCTTTTCTCCCCGGCAATCTTGACCTTCGGCGCCAGCTCAAACTTCGTGTGATGCTTCAGATCCGCAATCTCTCCACGCTGCTGCCGGGCTTTAAGCTCGATATACCACTTCAACTCTTTTTTGGAGTCGAACGTCATTCCATCTAATTCAATTTTCTGGGCATTGAACTTGTTTGAACTCGCTTTTTCTTTGAGTCGACCAGGATAGCGCTGCCGGTATTCATGAAGTGACATTGAGGTCATTTAAAAACACCGCCCTTTTTAAAATCTTTCTTTCTATGGCCAAATTCAATCTCGTCCGGTTCGGCTGGGCGAACGCAATATTCTGGCCAACGAAAACCGCCGTGTACTTCATACAAAATTGCACCGGCACTATTCTTTTGAATCGAAAATACTTGAAATAATTTGTCTATCCAGAAGCGCTCATTTAGAACGAAATAATCACCTTTTTCTAAATCGAATTTTTCAGAAATATGGTTTGTATTCATTGGCTAATCTCCTGCAACTTACTCATATCAACTTCGTCGAAATTGGCATAGTCGTCCCAAGTTTCTCTACTACTGTTCCAAATGAAGCAATTGGCAGGTGTTATGATCCAGTAATCATCATCTTCATCTATGTGAGTTGCACCGCAGTTCTTTGCACTTTTGCGATTTGCGTTCATTGGCTTTGCTCCTCATTCTCTAACATTAAGAGAGCCTTCAAATCCTCTGTATAAGCTGGTATCACTAAATCTTTTCCGATTTTCTTTTCTATGTATGCAGCGATGTCATAGGCATTAGTAAAAGGCACCTTCTCCCACTTTGAATCAATTAGTTGGAGCATTAATCTGGAATCAAGGCAGAATTTAAAAAATCCTATTCCCATCCCTTTTGGGCCTGTTTCGTCTGGGTAAAGTAATGCCACCGAGTGCCCCCCTGGGGTACTTACCAACTGTTCAGTTAGGCCATGATCTTTTATCAATTGAAGCGCGTCACCTTTGTAAATAATTTTCATCGCCCTTCTCCGTCAAGATTTGCCACTGGACGCTGCTCTCTTGGGGCTCTACGGCTCATGCAGCGCTACTCCCGTGTTCATTACTAATGTTTATCAGGTATTCAGCCCACTCTTTAAGATTCTCAGGTTCTTTAAGCATTGGCTCTAATCGCTTGGCTAATTGCTCATAACTTTCGTTACCTACGGAATATTTAGCGAACTCCGGTAACCTGGATAACTTGCTTGCAAAGAATCGAATTTGTTTGTCTGTCAACGTCCCCTTGGATTTAGCCGGTTGCTTCTGGAACGTTTGAGATGAGTTTTTCAGACGATCCTGTTTTACTTTTGCTTCAAGTAACCAGTTTGCAAAGTGATAAATCATGAGTTCATCACACATGCTCTTTTCAGCATTGAACAATTCAAACGCTCTTAGCTCACGGTTGAACCAAGTTGATGAGATGATTTCATTCGTATCAATCTCAGGATTTGCTTGAGCAATTTCCAAACTCAATTTTTTTGAACAAAGCCAATGGTTTTTATTTATAGATTCTATTGGGAGATTCCTTGATAGGTTCTGTACCCCAAAATTGGGGGAGGTCGCCCCCCCAATTTTGGGTGAAGTACCTATACCGTTTTTGGTACCTATACCGTTTTTGGGTGGAGTAGCCCCACCGTTTTTGGGTGAGGTTAACGCTTCATCTTCCCTTCCCATTACTCCAATAAGTTGATAAACCTTTACCCCATTTCCTTTAATTTTACCTGTCCACTTAATAAGAGATTTTCCCTCTAACTCATCAAGTACTTTGCCTATTGTTTTAACATTTGCATGCGTATCTTTAGCCATACGTTTTTGGCTTGGAAAACATGTATGGTCTTCTCCTGCTCGGTCAGCTAATGCCAATAGAACCAATCTCTGCATTGAAGAATCCACATTTGCCTTCCATGCCCAAATAGTTGCGTCAATACTCATGCAGCCGCCCCTTCGTAAATAAATGGGTTATTAGCACGAGCAATTGCGGCCATTGGATATGGTGAAACGCTGTTACCGCACATGTGGACTTGATCTGTTTTGGTCAATAACTTTCCATCATGCCCATATTCAATGATGTAAGAATCTGGGAAACCTTGCCCTCTATAAAGCTCACGCGGCTTTAACATGCGAATGCAAATATCGACAATTACCCATGGTTCTCCCTTAATCCAGACCGTCACCAGTGCAAGCCGGTCTTTTGTGGTAATAGTGTCCAGTGGTGCAGCAATATCCCGGGCATCTCCATTGCCATAAAAATTGACAAAAAAGGCTGCTACTTTTAATGCTCCCTCAAGGTTTTCCTGACTTAGTTGAGCAGTGATAAGTTGTTGTTGACTACCAGTATTGGTAATTGTTGAAAGTGGGTCCAATAGATCACGGCCATCAGTTGTATTAAAACCACCGTTCGCCTGCATCATATAAGCTGAAACAAGATTTCGACTTGAACCTGAGGCTGTAATTGTTCCAAGCGGATTAAGGATATCATCACAGCCAGCGCTCCAACGTGGGTTCTCTGGAGTACCTTCACCATGTCCGGCATGAATTAAATATGGAGAAACTACAGCATGATGACCGCCCTTCACTTGTGCGCAGATCGTTGTTAGAGGCTGATCTACTGACCAATTCCTTTGCTGTGAAGCATTTGCAAACTCGGTTAAATACGGCGCTAAAATAGGGCTTACCAACGAACTATGACCACCGTAGCCCGCCGTAGTTGTAGCCAATGGCTCTCTAATGTCATGGCCAAAGCTTGTACGGAAATCTCGACCAATATATGACGCTGCAGAATTCACCAAAAATGGATTATCAGAATCAATAACAAACTTTTTTAGACCACGGGCTATTCGTTTCAATGTCGCATCTGCCAATGGTTTTGGGCGATCAAAAATAGACTTTCCTAAATCAGAAAAATCAATTACCTCTGCAGCGGCACGCCATGTCGGATTTTTCTTTGTGGCCTTGGTAACTTTGGATTTTTTTACATGGGTCGGTTCTGGCCAGATAATTGGATTACCATCACAACGAGCAACTACAAACAAACGTTCGCGTGTTGTCGGTGCACCATAATCAGCGGCACATATAACTTTCCATTCAACTACATAGCCAAGATTTTCCAAACTTCTAACAAAATGGCGCCAAGATTTTCCCTTTTTCTTTAAATTTGGTACCAAGAACTGATTGTGTCTAGGCACACGTTCACCAGGCTCTGCAACGCGGTACTGTTTCTTACCATTCACTTCAATTCTATCGAGCGTGATAACTCGACCGGTTGCCTTGTCCTTCTTTGCGACCAGTGGGCACCAATTTAAGATTTGCTTTACGTTTTCAAGACTGATCACATCCGGGCGAACTTTACCGGCCACTTTAAGAACAACCCAGGAAAGATCTCGGATCTCCTTCTTCCGTGGTTGACCACCTGCAGCTTGTGAGTGATGTGTACAGTCTGGGCTTGCATGAAACCAGCCAACCGGATAACCAGCACAGATTTCCACTGGATCAACAGCAAATACATCATTGATGTAATGTTTAGCATGAGGGTGATTTGCTTCATGCATTGATAGGGCTTTCGGATTGTGGTTTACAGCTGCAAAGACACTGCGATTTAATCCCATCTCTAATCCGGTTGACGCTCCACCACCGCCTGCAAAGAAGTCAACAATAATTTTCTGTTTGAAATTCAGCGCATATTGCGTTTTAAACCGAGTTGAGCAATCTACAAAACTTGACATCTTGCTTAAACCTCTTCCGGGAATTTAATAAATCTTCCAAAACAGAAAATTTTTCCAGATCGATTTAAGCTCGCAATCAACTCACCAGCTGCTTGAATAGACATTCGGTGATCAGATACCAATGCTTCAATTAATTCACTATTCATGACAGCAGCATTCTTAACATCACCGTTGACTTTTCTTAAATTATTTTCACGGACTAGAATCAATCGGCCTAAAGCATTTAGACCGGGGGTATGCATTGATGAGATGTAAGCTTTAAAACGAACAATTGCTGCTTCTCTCGAAGCAACAAAATCACGATTGTTTGAGCCGTAATGATTTGATATATTTGACATGTTCAATGATCTCGCTGATTAATGAATGAAATAAAAGCTTTAGTTGTTCCAGCAACTAAGGCTTTTTTTTATACAAGTCTGGTCGAAGTTGAAATCGAGAAATAAGCTTCTGAAGTGATTCAAGGTCAAGTACCCTCTCTGCTGGGCATCTAAATTTTTTCCATTTCTGTACCGCCTGAGGGGTAAGAGGCTTTTCAGGGTTATTAGCAGTAATTTTTCTTGAGACTAAAGAAGCCCCGCCCGCTGCATCTATTGCAAGGGCAGCTGCTTCACAAGGTTTTAATTGACTCATATCTGTAACCTACAATTTAAACTACAACTATAAGTTACAACCATATCTATTTTTTTTCAACTTAAATTTGCAGTGCAGTTGAAACCAAAAGTTGTAATAATAAGGAAATTACAAATTTCAGCGTACAGGCAATTAAAATGTCAAACGAACAAAATAAATTAGGGGATCGAGTTGCTTTACTACGTAACAAGATGGAGATTAGTCAATCAGAATTAGCACGCAGAATTGGTAAACAGCCCCAAACTATCCAGAAAATCGAAAAAGGCGGTAACGCGAGAGGAGCAACCCTCGAAGCTTTAGCGAAAGTGCTAAATACTTCAAAAACCTATCTTTTAGTTGGCGATAGTGCGACACAAATTGACGTCACCCATACAGACCCGTCTGCATTAAAGTATGGTTTACTTGTAGAATGGCGTCACATTGGTCTCACTATTGATGAGATTAGAAATAGGAATTTAGTGTTAGATAATATCGCCTTAATTCAAGATAACTTGGATGGAGATATTGTCTGTGCAGTAATTGAAGACGGTGACTGGATGAATTTATTAGACAACACAATTGCCTATGTAAAAAGAGACATTGAACTTAATGATGTTAAACATGACTCTTTAATAGTCCTTAATGTTAACGATAAATGCATTATTCGTAAGTTAGTTATAGATGGGGATAAAAAGATTGCTATCTCTACAAATAAAAACTTGCCTAAAAGTGAGTATGAGGTAACGGCTGAGAATTTTATCGGTGTGGTTAAAGGGTTATATATGTCAGTTTAATTCAGTTACAACTTTTAAGAACGCTTTATGCGTTCTTTTTTTTTGAACACCTACAACTTAAAGTTGTAATATTTTAAAATTGAGCCTTGATTTTTGTAACCTTTAGTTGTAACTTATAGTTGTAGCTTGAAATATAGCATAAAAAAAGCCCCGGAATCTTGGCGGATCGACGGGGCTTCTTACAAACAACGAGGCAATTATGGAACAGAATCCAGCTTTAGACAACCCGGTCTTTAACTTCAAAAAAGCATTAGGCTCAATTGTAGCCATTTCAACTTTGGCAGTAAGTGTAACTGCACTATCGATTTTAGATAATGAGTATCTATTAAATCCCCCTGCTGAGCTTTATGGCAATTCTCAGTCTGCTTATGCACTTATCGACGTAAAAATCACTTCAACTGATGCGGGTAATGCCATCATCAATCTGAATGGCCAACGTGTATATGTCACTTTTGATTTTGACCGTGTACCAGATTACAACGGTGTGCTGGGTGGTGACACCACAGCAATCGATATCAAAGAATTAAAAGAGATTCGTGTTATAGATCGCCACGGCAAAGAAGTACGCGATAACACAACTTTTGATGATCATAGAAATATGATTTCAATCATTACCGCACACGTATATGCAAACCATATGGCTGAGGTGTGATCATGAGCAAATCAGCAAATAATTCTTTCAGCGCATACATGGGCAAACATGACGGATCTTATTTGGTTCGTCTGGGCAGCAAGATTTACTCAGCAAAACTAAGCCTTAATTTCACCCCCGATTTTGATAATGATTTCGCGGGCGGCGCTCAAGAACTGCCATTTAACTGGTATTCAGTCCGTGTTCAAGATAATCCGCATTCGGACTTTCGCCCGGTAACAACCGAGGAGCTTTCCAGAGATTGGTTTAAGCCCGCATTCAAACGAATCGTTAATTACCAGCGTACATTAGAGCGCTCGGCCCGTAACAGCCAAATATCACGTTATAGCGCAAATCAGCGTATTGCTTATAAGAACGGTCGATAAGGGAGCGAAGCTATGTCAAATACAAATATTGATGCGTTACGCGTTATTCAAACCGAACTTAAAGCACCAAAGAGCAAATTCAACAAATTTGGTAAATTTCATTACCGTAGTCTGGAAGATATCTTGGAAGGGGTAAAACCACTCTTACAGAAATACGGCGCTACCCTTGTGGTGACTGATGAAGTGCAACAGATCGGGCCGGTTGTTGTGGTCACGGCTAAAGCTGTCTTTACCGATGATCAGGGTAAACAAACTGTGACTACCGCACATGCCGGTGTAGAACTCGATAAAAAAGGAATGGATGTGGCCCAGACTTTTGGTGCATCCAGCTCTTATGCGCGTAAATACGCATTGAATGGCCTATTCCTGATTGATGACACTCAGGATGCCGATACGGATGCTTTCCATCAACAGACCAATGCACCGGCGCAAAATAACCAGCAGAATGCTCTTGTTCAAAATCAGCAGCGTAGCCAGAACCAGCCACCGGCACAGCAACAGCAGTCCCAGCAGCAAAACCAGATGGCTCCGGCCAATGCTGCACAGCAATTGACTCAGGAATTTCAGCAGGCCTTAAATGCAATTCATCATGCAGATAAGGAAGCCGATCTGGGCGTGATCTACAAGCAGTTTAAAGGCACCCGCTACGAACCTCAGATTGTGAAGGCCTGCAAAGCAAAAAAGGACATGGAGGGTTGGAGTGCGTAAAAACCTACATCTTTAAGTATGTGGCCAAGCTTCACGGCAAAGGCAGCTTACGAGGACGTGTAGAAGCTACGACAGCTCTCCAGGCAAAACGCCAGGTAATGTTAGGCAATGAGTTGATCAAGGATGTCTCAGTCTCCTTGTTAACCAATCAAAAGGCTGCCCGGAAACAGGCTTTTGAAAAGTTGAACACAGCATTGCCGGCTTAAAACTTTAAACATCAAAAATCAAAGCGAACGAATTGTGCAGATTGCATTCACAGCCTTTCATTCAGGGCTGTACGAAAGGATATGAGGTAAATTTTATGTCTTGCTTGTTTCAAGTCTCTGACATTCCTAACCAACACAGCCAGATGGATCACCAGAAGCCCACTATAAAAACTTATATCTGGTCGTATGAAGCAACCACGGTACGTGGTCTGGGCAAAGTTAAGGGGCGTGTCGAAGCGCCCAACGGGTACGAAGCACAAATCGTGGTTAAGCAGTCAAATTTAATGATCAATTCAATTTCTGTTAAATTGCTTAAAAATCAAGATCAGGCACGCAAAGAGAAGTTTATTAAGTACACGGGTATTCAATCATGAACGTAATTATTGAAGATGCAGCGATTAATTATTGCAAGATCAAGCCTGAAGTTCCTCAGCCCGTGAAGCGCATTCCAGATCCCCTTGTCTTTCCATTTTCGGTTTTTATGCAAAATGGCGGATACTCTATTAGCCCGGCAAAAGATGGCGTTTCTTTTAAAAAAGGAAAATATACCGGGAAAATTAAAGGTTCCTGGAGCGTACGCGCAGACTTTTACGAGATGAACGAACATTGTATAAATCGGTTCAAAATGTTTACTGAACTATATTTAAAAGGCGGTAAGAAATTTATTGAGGACCTCACCCAGCAAGGGTTTGCTCGCCTGCCGCCTCATATGCGGGATCAGACATTTTTGACGGGGGTTGTATGAACATTGAAAAAGAAAGAGAGGTTTTCTCAAACTGGCATGAGTCAGAATATGGAGAGCATGTAACGTGGTGGGATGGAGTGCCGGCAAGCCACATTCATAATGATCGTTGGTGCGGCTGGAAGGCAGCCAAAGTCCAGGCGATGCCAGAGGATTATATCCTGATCCCTAAAAGCCCCATCAAAGAAATTACATTATGGCTACTTTGCCAAAAAGACATTGGTGACAACTTATCACAAGCCGAATATTTCTATGCAGAGTTAGTTGAAAAGTTTGTTGAAGCAAAAGCGGATGCGGAGGATAACTGAATGAATAATGATGAAATTCAAGCCGAAATTGAGAGATTTAATACAGCTGATAATGATGCCTCATTTTCACCCGAATCAATCGCAGCTGTACTTGGTGTCTCCCTATCATGGTTGCAGAAAAAACGCTGTGTAGGTGGGGGTATCCCATTTTCAAAAGTACATTATAGAAAAATAATGTATAAAAAATCAGATGTGTTAGCTTACATAGAAAGTCAGCGCATCCAATCAACATCACAAATGGCGGTTTAACCGCCTTTTTTATTGAAAAAATTTAGTAGGCAAACAGTAGGCTAAAAACCAATAAAAATAGGCAAAATTTAGAGAAATAGGCACATAGTAGGCAAATAAAGTATATTATCGTATTATGTTGTGCGCTTTAATATTGTTTCAGGCATTCTTAATAAAATACAAAAACTTAAATTACTTTTCTATGCTGTTTAATATGCTTTGATATCGTTTCGTATTGCTGAAATTGATACTTTTCCCGAGAACTCATCGGGTTCAGGGTAACGACCATGCAGCGGCACCTCTGGAGCATTATTTTAAATATTCAACACTTGGCCCATATAAAAACGATAATCCGGCTCAAATCCCAATTCTGTCTTTGCTTTTATATTCATATATTGCTGTTCATCTTCCACAATCTGATAAATACCATTTCCCTTTTCAATAGCCAGATAAGCAGCGTGTGCGGCCGCATCGACATGGATTTTGCAAGACTCTGCAGCCACACAGCCTGTCGCCTCTCCATATAATTTTCCATAGCGTAGAATCACGTGATTCAGTCCGCTATTTTGTACCTGCTTTTCTAGCTCATTTATCCCTTCAGCATTCAGTTTCAAGATAGGGTTTACTGAATTTAAATCCAATGCTGTTTGTTCATTGTAGCAAGGCTGGTCAGGCAGATAAGCAAACGCGATGCTTTGCACTATTAGCTTACAGGACGTATTTGTAAGAGCCTGAACAAGATTGTAAGTTCCCTCCTTTCTGATTTTTGCATTTCTAATGCGGGCTTGTTGCATTAAATCTGGCTGTAAACCATAAGGTAAATCGGTGAGTTGATGAATCACCACATCTGGCGCAACTTCACTTATTATTTCTTTAATCCTTTCCGCATCGAAAATATCCGCAATTAAGGAATGCACACCGATAGCCTGTAAAAACCTGGCCTTATCTATAGAACGGGTCATACCATATACCGTAAAACCTTTTTGCCGGAGAATCAGGCAAAGCTTATAGCCAATGGCACCTGTTGCTCCAGCAATAAAGACAACAGGTCTATCTGGATGATGATTTTTCATTTAAAAAGTTTCTTAGTCAAAGGAATAATAAAATAGTGCCGATATTTTCGACACTATTCTAGACTCTGGTTTTCTCAATCAGGTTTAATTATTCATCCTTCAAAGCACATTCATAATTGCTTGGCTCTTGTGAACAACGCACCTGCTTCAACAGCTTCATCATATCCTTATCGTAAAAGCCTTCTTTGGTCATTTGAATCCGGGCTTCACGCATCAAGCGTACATAGCCAGGCTTATCACTTTCATTCAGCTTTAACCAGAACTTGTCTGGTATCTTGGCTTCGATTTTATCGACAAATTCAAAGGCCGGATTTAACTGTTTGGAAATCACTTCACGCGCAATCGATCCCATCCCTGCTGGAAACTTATTCCGCTGCATAATCAGGGTTCCTGTTACCTGTATCACAGGAAATTTAATAATACCGCCAACGGCTTTACCTGATTTATCGGTCATGCCTTTTTGTAATTCCAATGGCTCAAATAAAATCGCTGGCCCGGCCATGATATCGACTTCTTTATTATTAAACTTTCCGCCCACCGTCACCAGATCGACAGAAACCGGTTGTGCACCGACATTCTGTACCAGTTTCTTTTGCGTTTCATCAAACTGGAATACCGCGACCTTTTTACCTGCAGCTTTTGCCAAAGTATTAATATTACGATCGGTTACCATGATATAGGCGGCACCTAATGGTACGATTCCCACCACTTCATAGTCTTTATTGACCATCTTTTCATCAAATTTCGGATTGGCCAAAACCTGTATCACGGAACTGAGCTGCTTATAGGTCTGTAATGCACCGATGGCATCAATGCTCCCCACAAATTTATTAAACTGTTTGGCACGAAGGTTACTGATTCCGGCTCCATCACAGCGCTTGCTACGAAAATCTTCAGTCAAAACTGCTTCATTGGTATAGACCTTGAGATTGACTAACGTTGAGGCCTGTTTTTTTAATTTGGGATAATCAAAATCCAGTTTAAATTGTAAATGCGAAGGCCGGGTCACATTCATATTGACGCCGAACTGTTTTGCAACACGAACCATTCGCGGGATTTCGGTAATATAACTGGTGGCCTGCTCAAACGCTTCACTATGCTCGCCATTGGGGGAAAACACACATAAAGTGACTTGCTTGGGAATCTGCTGCCAGGTTTTGGGATCATTGAGCAACTGTTTGATCTTATTCTGCGAATGGGTCGAAAGTGTCAAGTCCAGTTTGCCTTCAGGTGCTGCATAAGCGGTATTCATCAGCACAATTGAACTCGCCAAAGTACAATGAATCAAAAAAGACTTTGTGAATCTGATCAATTTATTATTTTGCATAAGCCAATCCATTTTTAGCTATTTCCCAACAGTTTTATTCAAGTTAAGGAGAAAAGATAAAAATAGAATTGACTGTATTTGGCTAGCAAATGTCAATTAAGCCAACCAAAACAGGTGATTAAATTCAGGTACTCGCAGATGCATTGGCAATGCAAGGCTGTGACCCTGGAACAGGAATGGCGCGTTTATCGGATAGTTTTATAAAACAGCAGATTTAGCTGAAATACGTTAAATCAGCTGCTGTTTAGCCCACCTGTAGCATATTCAGTACGTTTAAATTAAATAAATGACCAGACCACATTTTCATCCTGGCGTTTTAACAGAAAACTGGTCTGCTCATCATCTTCTACAATGAGATGCTGGTTTGAAATCATTTTAACCTTGAGCAAGGTGTCATTTTTATAGACCAGATCAATTTCACCTTCTTTTTTTAAGACAAGCATTTGCTCTAGAACAATCAGTTTTTTTGATTCAAACATCGTTTTCCCCTACAACGCCATACCCTGTGAAATATTTACCCAGACCGCTATTTCACAGCCGTGCATATTAGATCATTCATCCAGCATAACTGCATATTTTGTCTAACAGTTCACAAAAAATGATATTTTTTGCAGGTATTGACACAATAGTTATGAGTGCTGATTGAAAGTTTTGGTGTAGTTGAGCAACTTGCTGTCATGCAGAAATAAAAAAATGGCCGCTTTAAAAGCAGCCATTTTACCCTAAGCAGAATTACCAGCTTACGTTAACACGTCTATTTGGCGCCAAGCAGCCCACCAGTTGTGTATTGGCTTTGTTACCTGCACATTGCTGATATAGGTCAGTCTGGCTATTTGCCTGAATTTGAATACGGTTAGCATCAATACCTTCATTTACCAGCAACTTCGCGACTGTATTGGCACGTTGTGCTGATAACTGGTGGTTATACGCAAATTTACCCAATGGATCAGCAAAACCAGCCACCAGAATTGGACCTGTTGAACCTGTTTGTTTGATGCGTTGTGCAATCGCTGCAACTGAGGCCGGACCTTGTTCAATTGCATTGGCATTAAAACGGTCGAAAGCAAAAAATACGCTGCCAGAACGTGCAGTAGCGAGGGCTGCATCGGCAGGAACCTGGTTATTTGCACCCCAAGCCATTAAGCCTTCACACGCTTCACCTTTCCATGACAATCTTTCTGACAGGTATTTTTTGTCAAAATCGATGCGGAGTTGGCAACGCAAATACTCTTGGCTATTCGGCTGGCGAATATCTAAAACATAGTTCCAGGTTTTTACCAAGAATACGCCTTCGCTAAATTGAGGATTACCCAATAAATGACGGATCTGGTCTTTGGTCAAACCTGTATCCAAACGGGCAACATCGTTATATTCATAACGCTTTACCTGTTTCAAATAACTTTTTTCAACAGCTGGAAACTTGATTTCTTCCTGCTGTACTGGCGTTGTCTCTTCCTCTGCATAAGTCGCTACCGAGAAACCGGCAAGAGCGGCTACTGCCAAGCATTGAATCGTTTTTTTCATTTCATTACTCTCTTTATAGTCCAAGTAAGGAGAGCGTTTGCTCTCCCCGCCAGTTTCTTAGTTAATTACGCCACTGATACCAATACGTACGCTTGGATCACCTTGAGATGCTGCAGCAACACCACCGGTAATTGACCAACGGCCATTATCAGATGTTTTACGCAAAGTGACACCGACCGCATTTTCACCGCCATGGTAAGCAGCACCGGCAGCATAAGTGTATTTACCAGCAACAAATGGAGCTGCTTCAAGTGCCATTGCAGCAGCAATACCTGCATTGGCTTTTTTCTCAACACTGTCAATACGTTGGTTCGTGTCATAGAACGCTTGTTGTAACTGGTCACCGAGGTTGGTAATACGGTTACCCAATTCCTGATTTGACTGGTTCAGCGCCCCGATCGCGTCATGAATCGTGTCTTTACCTGTGCCACCAACGTTCTTGGTTTTGATGGTTCCATCCGGATTTACCGTAGTGTTACCACCGATGCTGTTCTTGATGCTGTCAGAGATATTATGGATCTGACCACCATTCACCGCATCTTTAGAACCTTTGGCAATGGTTCCATCAGCTACACCTTGAATAACACGGTCGCCATCTTTACCTGCCATATTGACACTCTTACCGCCAGTATCTTTACCTACAGTAATTTCGCCCTTCGGATCCTGCTGCTGAACAAGACCAGACTTACCATTGTTGATGTTGTTGATATTGTTCTGGATGTTCTGGATATCATTGGTGTTTTTGTCAACATTCTGTTTGACATCCCACAATTGACCGCCATTCACCGCATCTTTAGAACCTTGTTCAACCTTACCATCAGCAACATTTTTCAGGTTGGTACCTTTATCGCCACCACCCAAAGTCACTGAGTTTTTATCAACATTGCCATCTTTGTCTTTGTCGTACTTCACAGCATTGTCAGATAAATCACCGATCTCTTTACCGATTTTATCTTTAACATCATTGATTTGCTTGTCGAGCTGACCTTTATTCACAGCATCTTTCGCATCAACACCATCAGCAACATTGGTAATTTTCTTACCACCTGCATCAATACCGTTAATGGTGATACTTGGGCCACCTTTAATGACCAAGCCATTGTTGTTCAATACTGTATTGCCCGTGGTAATGCTGTCGAACTTCGCATCTTTCAACAATTCAATCTTGATGCCATCTTCAGTGGTACGGGTAATGACATTTTCACCGCTGGTCTTGTCTTCTGCTGTTGCAGCATCAGCACCACCCACGATGTTTAACTTGTCACCCAGCTTACGGTGTACATCTTTACCGGCATTACCAGCAAAATTCAGACCTTTGTTGGTCAGGTCATTCACACCATTGGTCACCTTGTCATCAACTGACTTGATCGCATCATTGATGTTGTTCTTGCCTGTACCGCCAATATTGTTGGTGGTAATGCTACCGTCCGGATTCACCGTGGTGTTGCCACCAATGCTGTTCTTGACGCTGTCAGAAATATGCTTGATCTGACCACCATTTACCGCATCTTTAGAACCCTTGGCAATTGAACCGTCAGCAACATTGGTAATGACTTTATTACCTGCATTGATGCCGTCTTTAGTGATGCTTGGGCCATCTTTAATGGTCAGGCCATTGTTGTTCAATACGCTGTCGCCAGTCGTGACGCTGTCTAAAGTCAGGTCTTTCTTGGTCGATACTTCGTAGTTAGTACTGCCATCTTTATTGGTGGTTTCCTTCACAACAATGTTGTCGCCTTCAGTCACTGTAGTTTTCGCTTTGGTTGCAGCGTCTTTTACATTGCTGATTGCATCATTGATGTTGTTCTTGCCTGTACCGCCAATGTTGTTGGTGGTGATGCTACCGTCCGGATTTACCGTGGTGTTACCACCAATGCTGTTCTTGATGCTGTTAGAAATATGCTTGATCTGACCACCATTTACCGCATCTTTAGAACCTTGAGCAATTGAACCATCAGCAACATTGCTAATGACTTTATTACCTGCATTGATGCCGTCTTTAGTGATGCTTGGGCCATCTTTGATGGTTAGACCATTGTTGTTCAATACGCTGTCGCCAGTGGTAATGCTGTCGAACTTCGCATCTTTCAACAATTCGATCTTGATGCCATCTTCAGTGGTACGGGTAATAACATTTTCACCGCTGGTCTTGTCTTCTGCTGTTGCAGCATCAGCACCACCCACGATGTTTAACTTGTCACCCAGCTTACGGTGTACATCTTTACCGGCATTACCAGCAAAGTTTAGACCTTTGTTAGTCAGGTCATTCACACCATTGGTCACCTTGTCATCAACTGACTTGATCGCATCATTGATGTTGTTCTTGCCTGTACCGCCAATGTTGTTGGTGGTGATGCTACCGTCCGGATTCACCGTGGTGTTACCGCCGATGCTGTTCTTGATGCTGTCAGAGATATTCTTGATCTGACCACCATTCACCGCATCTTTAGAACCCTTGGCAATTGAACCGTCAGCAACATTGCTAATGACTTTATTACCTGCATTGATGCCGTCTTTAGTGATGCTTGGGCCATCTTTAATGGTTAAGCCATTGTTGTTCAATACGCTGTCGCCAGTCGTGACGCTGTCTAAAATCAGGTCTTTCTTGGTCGCAACTTCGTAGTTAGTACTGCCATCTTTATTGGTGGTTTCCTTCACAACAATGTTGTCGCCTTCAGTCACTGTAGTCTTCGCTTTGGTTGCAGCGTCTTTTACATTGCTGATTGCATCATTGATGTTGTTTTTGCCTGTACCGCCAATGTTGTTGGTGGTGATGCTACCGTCCGGATTCACCGTGGTGTTACCGCCGATGCTGTTCTTGATGCTGTCAGAAATATGCTTGATCTGACCACCATTCACCGCATCTTTAGAACCTTGGGCAATTGAACCATCTGCAACATTGCTAATGACTTTATTACCTGCATTGATGCCATCTTTGGTGATGCTTGGGCCATCTTTGATGGTTAAGCCATTGTTGTTCAATACGCTGTCGCCAGTAGTAATACTGTCGAACTTCGCATCTTTCAACAATTCGATCTTGATGCCATCTGCAGTCGTACGGGTAATGACATTTTCACCGCTGGTCTTGTCTTCTGCTGTTGCAGCATCAGCACCACCCACGATGTTTAACTTGTCACCCAGCTTACGGTGTACATCTTTACCGGCATTACCAGCAAAGTTCAGACCTTTGTTGGTCAGGTCATTTACACCATTGGTTACCTTGTCATCAACTGACTTGATCGCATCATTGATGTTGTTCTTGCCTGTACCGCCAATATTATTGGTGGTGATGCTACCGTCCGGATTCACCGTGGTGTTACCACCAATGCTGTTCTTGATGCTGTCAGAGATATTCTTGATCTGACCACCATTTACCGCATCTTTAGAACCCTTGGCAATTGAACCGTCAGCAACATTGCTAATGACTTTATTACCTGCATTGATGCCGTCTTTAGTGATGCTTGGACCATCTTTAATGGTTAAGCCATTGTTGTTCAATACGCTGTCGCCCGTGGTGACGCTGTCTAAAGTCAGGTCTTTCTTGGTCGCAACTTCGTAGTTAGTACTGCCATCTTTATTGATGGTTTCCTTGACAACAATGTTATCGCCTTCAGTCACTGTAGTCTTCGCTTTGGTTGCAGCGTCTTTTACATTGCTGATTGCATCATTGATGTTGTTTTTACCTGTACCGCCAATGTTGTTGGTGGTAATGCTACCGTCCAGATTCACCGTGGTGTTACCGCCGATGCTGTTCTTGATGCTGTCAGAAATATGCTTGATCTGACCACCATTCACCGCATCTTTAGAACCTTGAGCAATTGAACCGTCAGCAACATTGCTAATGACCTTGTTACCTGCATTGATGCCATCTTTGGTGATGCTTGGGCCATCTTTAATGGTTAAGCCATTGTTGTTCAATACGCTGTCGCCAGTAGTGACGCTGTCTAAAGTCAGGTCTTTCTTGGTCGCAACTTCGTAGTTAGTACTGCCATCTTTATTGATGGTTTCCTTGACAACAATGTTGTCGCCTTCAGTCACTGTAGTTTTCGCTTTGGTTGCAGCGTCTTTTACATTGCTGATTGCATCATTGATGTTGTTCTTGCCTGTACCGCCAATGTTATTGGTGGTAATGCTACCGTCCGGATTTACCGTGGTGTTACCGCCGATGCTGTTCTTGATGCTGTCAGAAATATGCTTGATCTGACCACCATTCACCGCATCTTTAGAACCTTGAGCAATTGAACCGTCAGCAACATTGCTAATGACTTTATTACCTGCATTGATGCCATCTTTAGTGATGCTTGGGCCATCTTTGATGGTCAGGCCATTGTTGTTTAATACGCTGTCGCCAGTGGTAATGCTGTCGAACTTCGCATCTTTCAATAATTCAATCTTGATGCCATCTTCAGTGGTACGTGTGATTACGTTCTCACCGCTGGTCTTGTCTTCTGCTGTTGCAGCATCAGCACCACCCACGATGTTTAACTTGTCACCCAGCTTACGATGAACGTCTGCACCGGCATTACCAGCAAAATTCAAGCCCTTGTTTTCCAGCTCGGTCTTGGTGTTGTCAATCTTGCTGTTTAGCTCAGTCTTGGTATCAGTAATCTGATTGGTTAACTGATCTTTAGTATCATTTAACTTGTTATTGGTATCCGTGATACGGTTACCCAAGTCTTTTTTAGCATCGTCCAGCTTGTTGTTGGTATCGGTAATCTTGCTATCCAGACCATCTTTGGTTTTGGTTAACTGGTCAACATTGACCGCATCTTTACCGTTTACGCCATCAGCAACGTTAGTAATGACTTTATTACCCGCATTGATGCCATCTTTGGTGATGCTTGGGCCATCTTTAATGGTCAGGCCATTGTTGTTCAATACGCTGTCGCCAGTAGTAATGCTGTCGAACTTCGCATCTTTCAACAATTCGATCTTGATGCCATCTGCAGTCGTACGGGTAATAACATTTTCACCGCTGGTCTTGTCTTCTGCTGTTGCAGCATCAGCACCACCCACGATGTTTAACTTGTCACCCAGCTTACGGTGAACGTCTGCACCGGCATTACCGGCAAAGTTCAAGCCCTTGTTTTCCAGCTCGGTCTTGGTGTTGTCAATCTTGCTGTTTAGCTCAGTCTTGGTATCAGTAATCTGATTGGTTAACTGATCTTTAGTATCATTTAACTTGTTATTAGTATCCGTGATCTGGTTACCCAAGTCTTTTTTAGCGTCGTCCAGCTTGTTGTTGGTATCGGTAATCTTGCTATCCAGACCATCTTTGGTTTTGGTTAACTGGTCAACATTGACCGCATCTTTACCGTTTACACCATCAGCAACATTAGTAATGACTTTATTACCTGCATTGATGCCATCTTTGGTGATGCTTGGGCCATCTTTGATGGTCAAACCATTGTTGTTCAATACGCTGTCGCCAGTGGTAATGCTGTCGAACTTCGCATCTTTCAACAATTCAATCTTGATGCCATCTGCAGTCGTACGGGTAATGACATTTTCACCGCTGGTCTTGTCTTCTGCTGTTGCAGCATCAGCACCACCCACGATGTTTAACTTGTCACCCAGCTTACGATGAACGTCTGCACCGGCATTACCGGCAAAGTTCAAGCCCTTGTTTTCCAGCTCGGTCTTGGTGTTGTCAATCTTGCTGTTTAGCTCGGTCTTGGTATTGTTGATCTGGTTACCTAAATCTGTTTTGGCATCATTCAGATTTTTATTGGTATCTGCAATTTGATTGCCCAAATCATTTTTGGTGTTATCAATTTTCTGATCCAGATTGGTAATGTTTTGTGCATTCTCATTCACACGACCGTCAACATGCTTAAGCTGACGCACAGTCACGGCATCTGAATCGGCAGAACCGTCTTCAACATTGGTAATACGGCGCTCTTTTCCAGCAGAACCAACAGAAACGACACCATTTGACATAGATGCATCACGATTGGTCAGGAAAGAATTACCTGTTGCTTCTGTAGCAACTGCATCTTGTCCTAATGCCACACTGTTTTCTGCTTCTACCCGGCTACGTGCGCCCAGAGCTACACCACCAGCAACCATAGATTGCGCACCCTGGCCTACCGCAACTGCATTTTCCTGGTCAGCAATGGCACCGGCACCAATCGCAGCAGCATTTTTACCAGTTGCTTTAGCACCACCACCGATGGCAGCAGCATTTTCATTACTTGCTTCTGCACCTTTACCAACTGCAGCAGCACTGTCACCCGTCGCTTTGGCATTGCTACCAATGGCAGCAGCGCCATTACCTGTTGCTGTCGCACCTTCACCAGGTTTATTACCTGAACCGATTGCTGTCGAGTTTGTGCCGGAAGCAAACGAGTTAATCCCCATTGCTGATGCGCCATCACCCGTTGCCTGAGCTACCGCACCAAATGCAGCAGCACCTTTACCTGATGCATTTGACATCACACCAAATGCAGCTGATGCATCACCTGTTGCTTTAGAGGTCATACCAAATGCAGACGAAAATGCACCTGTACCTAAAGCCTGAGTACCAACTGCTGTTGAACCATGATTCGCCTCAGTGGTTGGATAACTACCCGCTTTTAATACACCACCTGTAATGTCAGTATATTTTTGACTTAACTCAGTATCTCGTGCAATTTTATCAACATCATCACCACCAATGGCAACGGATGAGTTACCGCGTGCAATAACATCTGCACCAATTGCCACAGACTGGTCACCAATCGCCTTAGTCTGGTCACCGATTGCAATAGACTGGTTACTATTTACCCCTTCTGCACCTTTGGTCGATGAGCCACGACCAATCGCTACATCACCACGACCAACCGTATTGGCACTTGCACCCATCGCAACAGAACCTGAACCTACAGCCTGGGCACCACTTCCCATTGCCATCGCTTCACGTCCGGTTGAACTTGCGTTTACACCAACAGCAATCGAATTAAGACCTTTTGCGCCATCATTCTCATAGTTACCGCCTTGTACACCATTATCATTTACGCTGACATAATGGGTACGTGCCGCTTTTAACTGACGAACAGTAGCAGCATCAGAGTCAGCAGCACCATCTGCAACATTCTGGATACGACGTTCAGCACCCACATCACCAATAGACAAAACGCCTGTTGGAGCAGCTTGCTTGGTCAGGAAACTTTCACCTGTCGCCTGAGTTGCTTTTGAATCTTTTCCTAGTGCAATACTGTTTTCTGCTTCTGAACGCGCACCTTTACCAACAGCGACACCACCATCAAAAGAAGCTTCTGCCTGGTCACCGATAACAACTGCATCGTCTTTATTTGCCTTGGCACCGGTACCAATCGCAACTGATTTTTTACCTGTAGAAGATGAAAATGCACCAATTGCCAAAGAGTTTTCCTGGGTCGCAACCGCACCACCACCAAAGGCAATCGAATCTTTACCAGTTGCCTTGGTCGCCATGTTTGGCTGATATGAAGCACCTGCCTGACCTGCGACAGAACCGGCATTTTCAATATCAGGTGAACCAATTGCAATTGAACGGTAACCTTCTGCTGTTGCAGAGTGACCAATCGCTAATGAACCTTTCCCTGTCGCAGCAGCCACGTTACCAATAGCCTGAGAGAAATCTCCAATTGCTGCTGACTGACGACCAATCGCAAGTGCAGTATTACCGGCAGACAGTGCTCCTGTACCAATGGCAACACCTGCAATTTCTTTTACTGATGCATAAGAACCAATTGCAGTACCCAAGCCTTTCTCAACATTTGCTCCTGTACCAAAGGCAATTGATCCACCCTCTTTATTGCCCCCATCAGCGAATGCACCCGTAGTGTTGTTATATGGATTATTACGGTCTGCAATTAATGAACCACGCCCTAAAGCGGTTGTTTTAGAACCACAACCAATTGCAATATCAGAACGATTACCAGCACTTGCTTGAGTTTCTACACATTGAGCAGATGAAATACCTGTTCCCGGCCCTTTTCCATTTTCAATACCTTGTGCCGCAAATGCTGCAGGAGAAAAACTAATTGCACCAACCAATACTGCAGCGGTTAGATTTGAAATTTTAGATTTAGTCTTGGTTCTACTTTTTGCCAGTTCAGAAGTTGCGACCCATGCTCCGATAGATGCATTCCAAACCACTTTATATACTTTGTTCATAAAAATTCTCAGACGTTTACTACAGTTATGGATGGTCTAAAAATGCAAATGAGCATTTTTAGTGTCAGCGCTAAAAAAGAGACGCGGATGCTAATAAACCCGAGTAAATTGGTAAAGATACAGTGAACATTTTTTGTTAAATATGAGACGCAATTCTCAAAATCACTAAAAAATAAAACAATTCAAAGCATTGATATAATTAGAAAAACAACAAAATATATTTTTATGTATGATTTGTGTTAACTTTTATTAAAATTATGAAGCGGTAGAGTAAAAACTCAATAAATCAATATAAAAAAATAATCAATCCCATAAAATTCCATTAATTATTGAAATTAATACTAAATATAAATTGATTAGCCAAAATAAAAAATCATACAAAAAATATAAAATTTAACTTAATAAATCAGGAAACTAGAGCTTAGATATTATGGAATAAATCGAGTATGATGCCGCTTACCAAAACCACTTTTTCAAGCCTATGGGCCAAGATTTAAAATCAATCCGAAAACAGCTTCGCCAAAAGAGAAGGCAATTGTCTTGCCATGAACACAGAAAAGCTGAACAACAGGTTTTAATTCAGCTCAGAACCTCGGTGCGTTTTAAAACTGCAACCAAAATTGGCCTTTATTTGCATGCTTTTGGAGAAATTCATACACAAAAGATGCTGGAACTGTGCTTTCAACAAAACAAAAAGGTGTATTTGCCAATGATTTGTAATATGAATCAACGGCTGGTCTGGGTCAGGGTGTATGCCAAACAGTATTTCAATCGCCGCTTTTCGCATCATCCTTTAGGCATGAAAGAGCCTATGGCAAGTCGTGGCCAGCCAGTTTCCCGACTGGATTTGCTGATCATGCCCTTGCTGGCATGTGATTATCTGGGGACCCGTATTGGTATGGGCGGCGGTTTTTATGACCGGACCCTGTCCACTGCTCAACAGTATCCTTACCGGCTCGGCCTGGCGCACAACTTTCAATATATAGAAACCCGTTTAGACAGACAAAAATGGGATCAGCCATTAGATGAATTGATTACGCCTAAAAAACGTTATTATTTCAAACGTTAGCTCCTTATTTTCTTATTAAAGTCATAAAACTTGAGTAATTTAGTCTTTTTTTTATATTTTATAAGTAAAAACCCTTGTAATTTTTAAAATGCACATCACTATAAAAAACATGGCAACACCGTTGTCACTCATTAGGAGTGCCCATGTCTGAATATATTTTGAATAATGAAACAAGCTTAGAGCCACAGGTTCCAAGTGTATTACCACTATTAGCGTTGCGTGATGTTGTGGTCTATCCGCACATGCAAATTGCGCTATTTGTGGGTCGTGAAAAATCGATCAATGCAGTGGATGTGGCTCGTAACAGTGACAATTTAGTATTTGTAGTTGCGCAAAAAGATTCGCTTACAGAAGAAATTGATCATGACAATCTCTATCAATATGGAACCGTGGCCAAAATCGTACAAGTCGTCAATCATGAAAATGATGAAAACTGCATCAAGGTACTGATTGAAGGTCTATATCGTTCCAAGCTAGAACGCATTATTGATGGAGAGGAATACTTAACGGCTGAACATCATTTAAGCCCGATGACCTTATCTCTGGATCAAGAGACCCAAGAAACCCGCTTAAATGAATTGCGCACCCTGTTTGCTCAGTATGCTGAAGCAAAATTGCGTAATGCACGTGAACTCGTTGCAGCCGCAAATAAAATCGAAGACTTATTACAGCTGATGTTCTTCGTGGCGACCCGTGTGCCTTTAAATATTGAAGTGAAACAGAAGTTTCTGGAACACGACGAGTTTGAAGCTCATTTGCAAGAGTTGATGAATTATTTGATGAATCAGTCTGCCGAACAGCAAATTGAGCAAACCCTGCATGACAGCGTCAAACGTCAGATGGAAAAAAACCAGCGTGAATACTTTCTAAATGAAAAAATGAAAGTCATTCAACGTGAGCTTTCCGATATGAACGGCGGCGCCGAAGATGACGTGGCTGAAATTGAAAAGCGTCTGGCTGAAGCCGATTTACCGGAACATGTACGCAAAAAAGCAGAGGCCGAGTTCCGCAAGCTCAAGGCAATGCAACCTGCTTCAAGTGAAGCTGCTGTGGTCCGCAACTATCTGGAAGTAATTCTGGATACACCATGGAACAAAGCCAGCAAAGTCAGCATTAACCTGAATAAAGCCCAGGATATCCTTGATGCAGATCATTACGGTCTGGATGATGTCAAAGATCGCATTGTAGAGTATCTGGCTGTCCAGTCTCGGGTGAAAAAGCTCCGCGGTCCGATCCTGTGTTTAGTAGGACCTCCGGGTGTAGGTAAAACCTCGTTAGGTGAGTCGGTAGCCAAGGCAACTGGTCGTGAATTTGTCCGTATGGCACTTGGTGGTGTACGTGATGAAGCTGAAATTCGTGGTCACCGTCGTACCTATATCGGTGCGATGCCAGGCAAGATCGTGCAGTCTTTAACCAAGGTTGGCGTGAAGAATCCGTTGTTCTTACTCGACGAAATTGACAAGATGGCTCAAGACTACCGTGGCGACCCGGCATCAGCCTTGCTGGAAGTCCTTGATCCATCGCAAAACAGCAAGTTCAACGATCATTATCTTGACCTTGATCTTGACCTTTCAGAAGTGATGTTCATCTGTACTGCAAACAGCATGAATATTCCTGAAGCCTTGCTGGACCGTATGGAGGTGATTCGCCTACCGGGATATACCGAAGACGAAAAAGTGAATATTGCCGAACGTTACCTTGTTCCGAAAGCAATCAAGAACAATGGTCTACGTGCCAAGGAACTGACAGTTCACGAAGAGGCAATCCGTGACATCGTACAACGTTATACCCGTGAGGCAGGTGTCCGTAATTTAGAGCGTGAAGTTTCTAAAATTGCCCGTAAAGTGGTCAAAGAAGCGGTCAGCAAGAAGTCTAAAAACTTACAGATTGACGTGACTTCTGCCAATCTTCCTGAATACTTGGGTCCACACAAGTTTGACTTTGGTATCGCAGAAGATGAAGCACAGGTAGGTCGTGTCAACGGTCTGGCCTGGACCTCTGTTGGTGGTGAATTGCTGACCATCGAAGTTGCTGCTGTCAAAGGTAAAGGTAAATTCATTACAACCGGTTCACTCGGTGATGTTATGAAAGAGTCGATTACCGCAGCCATGACCGTGGTACGTACCCGTGCGGATGAGTTGGGCATTGAAGCATCACGTTTTGAAGAAACTGATGTGCATGTCCACTTACCAGAAGGTGCAACGCCAAAAGATGGCCCATCTGCCGGTTTGGCGCTTACCACTGCCCTTGTATCGGCATTTACAGGGATTCCGATTCGTCCGGATATCGCCATGACCGGTGAAACCAGTCTCGGTGGTCGTGCAATGCGTATTGGTGGTCTGAAAGAAAAACTTCTTGCAGCACACCGCGGTGGAATCAAGCTGGTCTTTATTCCGCAAGATAACGTTCGCGACTTGGCAGAGATTCCAGAAAACGTAAAAGAAGGGTTAGAAATCAAGGCAGTGAAAAGCATTGATGAAATCTTGCCTTTGGCGTTAACGGATACACCAAAGCCTTTACCTAAAACACCGATTGTAAAACCGGTGGAAGAAGCAAAAGCTGCCCGTCACTAAATCGCGATTAATAAAAAAGAGAGCTTCGGCTCTCTTTTTTTGTTACACATTATGGTTGAAAAATAACCAGTATCTTGCATAATGAAATAGAGTCGAAAAAACAAAGATCAACTTGGCTCAATGAACTCATTTTAGTGTCATCTGAACTCCAGACAGATGGCTCTTTGATCGCAGCTCATACGCATTTTGAGCTGCGTTTTTTATGGCCAATATAAATCAGTTTTTTGTATTTTTTATGACAAGATAAATCATATATCTGCCCCTACAGTTATGTGTAACCCTTATAATAAGCCTAATTTGCCAAATAAACCGTTGTTATGAAAATTCGCATCCTGACCATTGGTCAAAAAATGCCGGCCTGGGTACTGACCGGATTTGAAGACTACTTCAAACGTATTCAGCCCTTCGTACAAACGCAAGTGATTGAACTGCCTATGGCAAAACGGGGGAAAAATGACTCTGAAGCGGATATTTTAAAATATTGCCAGATTGAAGGTGAAAGTATTTTAAATGCGCTCAAGCCCAATGAAACCCTGATTGCTTTAGAAGTGGGTGGACGTGAACTCAGTACGGAAAAACTCGCCGATACCATGAAGCAATGGATGCTGGAAGGAAATGATATTGCGCTCGCCATTGGCGGACCAGATGGACATTCGGAAGCTGTACGCAAGGCAGCAGCATGGCACTGGTCATTGTCCAAACTGACCATGCCTCACCCCATGGTCCGTATCCTGCTGATCGAGCAATTGTACAGGGCCATGAGCATTAATCATAACCATCCTTATCATCGGGCTTAAAAGCTGTTCTGATTTTGCAACAATATGTTGAGCTTTAAGGGCTGTCATTACCCAATCTTTTTTGTCACCATAACCCTGTCGTTTTCATCAGGTGCATACATATGAATTTCCAGACCTTACCCGGACTATTTATTTCACATGGTTCACCTATGCTTGCACTTGATCCTGAACAGGTTGGGCCTGCACTGCATCGCCTGAGTAGCAACCTGCCCCGCCCACAGGCTATCGTGGTGATGTCTGCACATTGGGAAAGCCAGGCACTTGAAGTCAGTACCTCGACCCGCCCACAGACCTGGCATGACTTCCGTGGCTTTCCACCGGCACTCTACGAGATTCGTTATCCGGCTGCAGGTGCCCCGCAACTGGCAGAAGAAATTTTGCAGCGTTTGGCCGAATCAGGTTTGGCTGCTCATGCCAACAGTACCCGACCACGTGATCATGGTGTCTGGATGCCGCTATTACATATGTATCCGGATGCAGATATTCCGGTTATCGAGATTTCTTTGCCCATGCAAATGAACGCCGATGAAATTTACCGGATAGGCCAAGTACTTTCACCTTTACGAGAGCAACAGATTTTATTGATTGGCTCAGGCAGTATCACCCATAACCTGGCTGAACTTTCCTGGCAAGCAGATGCCGATGTGCCGGTCTGGGCCAGTACCTTCCGTAATGCGGTGGTTAATAAACTCACCCATCAGGATTATGAGGCCGTGCTGGACTGGCCTTCCTTACCTTATGTTCAAAGAAATCACCCTTCTCTTGAGCATTTTGCGCCACTTTTCTTTGCAATGGGTACCGGACACCGTTTCAATATCGTCCATAGCAGTTTCTCCATGGGCTCTCTCGGCATGGATATTTACCGTTTTGACTAAATAACCAACCAAATCACATAAAAACAAAATAGGCTTGCATATAATATTAGCAAGCCTATAAATCCATTCTATTTTTTAAATTTTACAAATAGAAACATTTAATGAACTTAATGCCTAAACGGACCACATGTTCTTTTTTTAAGAATACTTTAAGCTTATCACTGTTATTTATTTCCCGTTGTTTTGAGTATGAAAATTAAATATTTAGCTCTTGCTTTACTTCCCCTCTCTTTAATGGCTTGTCAAACTGTTCAAAATGTGACTGACAACGTAATTTCACAAATCAATACAACTGCAGCAAAAAACCTGGCTGAATATAACTGGACTTATCAGGGTTCAAAAGCATCTAAACCGCTGGTGTTAAATTTTAACGCAGACCAGAAACTTTCAATCCAAACCGGTTGTAACACTCAGGGTGGTACCTGGAAAATTGCTGGCAATAGCATTGTAACTTCACCACTGGTATCGACCATGATGGCTTGTGCTGATGATTTAATGCAGCAAGAACAGCTCTCTATGGATATTTTCAGCGAGAAAAAAGTTCCATTTGAAATCAGCACAGTAAATGGTCAGGCAATCTTGACAGTAACTGATGGCAAAGGTCAGAAACATGTATTTACAGGGGCTAAAGTGACAAATAACAACGTATTGACAAACTATAGCTGGTCATATCAACCGGCCGATACCAAACGCCCGATCGTATTAAGCTTCCTGGCAAATGACCGTCTATCAGTAGATACCGGCTGTAACCGTCAAAATACCTCATGGAAAGTCGAAAATGGTGCGATTGTTACAGGCGAACTGGCTTCAACCATGATGGCTTGTGACCCGGCATTGATGAAACAGGAACAGTTTGCCGGCGAGTTGCTGCAAAAACGCCAGATTGCGTTTGAAGTCAATGCAAGCAGCCCAGAACAGCCAACTTTAACCATTGCAGATGCAAAAGGCCAAAAATACACTTTCGTTGGCAAAATGACACCTGAAGTAAAATACCAGTCTGAAGGTAAAACGGTTTTCCTTGAAATTTCACCAGAAACCAAATCTTGCACGGGTGTTGCACCACAGACTTGCATGCAGGTTCGTGAAGTCAAATATGATGACAAAGGTGTAAAAACATACGCGGACAAAAACTGGTCATTATACTACGGTCAAATTGAAGGCTTTGAACACAATCCTCAACAACGTGTAATTGTACGTGTAAAACGTTTTGATGTTCCAAACCCTGCTGCCGATCAATCAAGCATTGCAGACGTATTAGATATGGTTGTTGAACAAGAGATGGTTAAAAAACCATAATTTATATCTGTAAATAAAAAAATCCGATGTTAAGACATCGGATTTTTTTTATGGGTTGTCCCGCTCAATTAAAGCAAGCGTTTTAATAAATCCCTTGCGCCAGAATTGCATCTGCAACTTTGACAAAACCGGCAATATTGGCACCATCGACATAATTGACCGTACCATCTTCCTGAGTACCGTATTTAACACAGTTACGGTGAATCTCTTTCATAATGGCATGCAAACGCTCGTCAACCTGCTCGAAAGACCAGCCAAGACGATTCGCATTTTGGGACATCTCAAGGCCTGATGTCGCAACTCCACCGGCATTGGAGGCCTTACCCGGGGCATATAAAATCTTGGCTTCAACAAACTTTTCAACAGCCTCCAGGGTTGAAGGCATATTTGCCCCTTCCGCTACACAGATCACACCGTTTGCCAGTAAGGTTGCAGCGTCTTCAGCTGTTAATTCATTTTGTGTCGCACATGGTAAGGCAATATCAACCGCGATATGCCACGGAGTTTGCCCTTCAAAATATTCAAAACCATGTTTGGAAGCAAACTCGGAAATACGGCCCCGTTTTTCATTTTTCAGTTGCATGACTTCATCAAGCAAGGCTTTGCTGAACCCATTTTTTAAATAGACCGTTCCGTTTGAATCGGACAAGGTCACCACTTTTGCACCAAGGAACATGGCTTTTTCTGCGGCGTATTGTGCCACATTGCCAGAACCTGAAATCGACACGGTTTTGCCTGCAAAGCTTTCACCACGGGTTTTCAGCATTTCCTCGGCAAAATAGACCGTTCCATATCCCGTTGCTTCGGGACGGGCCAATGAACCGCCAAATGAAATTCCCTTACCGGTAAATACACAAGAAGTATCATTGCTCAGTTTTTTCATCATGCCGGTCATATAGCCGACTTCCCGGCCACCGACACCAATATCACCTGCCGGAATATCGGTATTGGAACCAAGATGACGATACAGTTCCAGCATTAATGCCTGACAAAAGCGCATAATTTCGGCGTCTGATTTACCTTTCGGGTCAAAATCAGAACCGCCTTTTCCGCCTCCCATCGGTAGTGTCGTCAAGGCATTTTTAAAGGTTTGTTCAAAGCCTAAAAACTTCAAGATGGACAGATTAACGGAAGGGTGAAAACGCATGCCACCTTTATAAGGACCAATGGCCGAGTTGTACTGAACACGGAAAGCACGGTTTACATGCGTTTGCCCCTGATCATCCATCCACGATACACGGAACTGGATGGCACGCTCAGGTTCGACCAGACGCTCGAGCAGACCATATTGAGCATATTTCGGATTTTTCTCAATGAATGGCCACAAACTGGTCATGACTTCTTCGACAGCTTGTAAAAATTCAGGTTGATCAGGATCTCTCGCTTTAACATAATCCAGAAAGTCATTTAAGCTGCTGTACTTCAACATTCACCCCCAAGTCCATGATTTATATTGGTGCGAAAAATGCACCAAAATAGAATATCGCATATATTTAATACAGATTACTATTGCATCACACTATTATTTTTCAGGACAGTTTTTTAAATGTATAAAATCAAAAACTTAACTCAATAAATGTTCGTTATTTTCAAAATAAATATCAGAAAAAATCTATTAGAAATGCTGCATTACGGGTTAGCACTGCGCTCTATCTGCTACCTGATCCTGATCAGTTCGCACTAAAAAAATTCGACAGCCGCACTATTTTTATGCATTAAAACTTAACCCTACCGGCATAATTTTAGCCCCTGATCACGCCGTGCCAGAGCATTTTTTGCTATACTAAGCTCCCTGTTTTTTTGCTTCATCCGCTTCCATGTCACCATCTGCGCAACATTCTCTTATCGTCCAAATAGATCAGTTATTGCCACAAACACAATGCGGTTTATGTGGTCATCGTGATGGATGTTTACCTTATGCCAAATCCATTGCAGAAGGTGAAGAGGCAAATAAATGTGTTCCGGGTGGACAACCTGTTGCCGATGCACTGGCTGAATTGTTACAACGCCCTTCTCTTCCTGCCGAGCCAAGCGTCTGGGAAATCCAGCAGGACGGACGGCCACAACGCATGAAAGCCGTCATCCGTGAAGATGAATGTATAGGCTGTACCAAGTGTATCAGTGCCTGTCCAGTAGATGCGATCATCGGCAGTGGCAAACTGATGCACAGTATCTTGACCGACCTGTGTACTGGCTGTGAACTCTGTATCCCGCCATGTCCGGTAGACTGTATCGATCTGGTGGCAGATCACAAAGCCTTGCCGACTACAGCACAACGCAAGCTTGAACAGGATGATTTAAGACATCGCTACTATGCCCACATTCAACGTGAAGAAAAGCGCCGTCTCAGTCGTAAAGGGCCGGTGGTACGTGCAGAGATCGATGTAGAGTTTTTTGCGCAGTTTTCACAAGCCCTCAACAATGTTCCGGTCATTACGCGTGTGGACACTCCCAAAGAAACACCTGCAATGGATGCTAAAACCACCATTGAACTTGCCAAAATACGCACACAGATCAAGAAACTGGAAAAACAGCTAAGTGTACGTCCGGATCAGCAAAAGCAGGCACAACTCCAAGACTTACAACAACGTTTAAATGATTTGCAGGACAGTTAAATGCCCGTAAAAAATATGACCAAAAAGCAGATTCAGACATTTTTCGAGCGTTTGCGTGAACAAAGACCTCACCCACAGACTGAACTGAACTATTCTTCACCCTTTGAATTGCTGATTGCTGTACTGCTGTCTGCTCAGGCAACCGATGTCAGCGTGAACAAGGCCACCGATAAGCTTTATCCGGTTGCCAATACCGCTCAGGCGATTCTGGATCTGGGTGTAGAGGGGTTAAAAGAATATATCAAGACCATTGGTTTATATAACTCCAAAGCCGAGAATGTGATTAAAACCTGTCGTATCCTGGTAGAGCAATACCAGGGCCAGATACCACAAACCCGTAAAGAACTGGAAGCCTTACCCGGTGTAGGCCGTAAAACGGCGAATGTGGTACTGAATACGGCTTTTGGCCAGCCCACCATGGCTGTGGACACCCATATTTTCCGTGTAGGTAATCGTACCGGTCTGGCAGTGGGTAAAAATGTGCTGGAGGTTGAAGATCGCCTGATTAAAGTGATTCCAAAAGAATTTATTATTGATGCACATCACTGGCTGATTCTGCACGGTCGTTATTGTTGTATCGCGCGGAAACCGAAGTGTGGTGAATGTGTGGTTGCCGATGTCTGTAACTGGCCAGATCGCTTTGAATTTGGCGCCCATAAAGCCATTGCAGTCAAAAACCTCAGTTAATCCTGAGGTTTTTTATGCTGCTGAAGCTTGGGATGTAGCCGGCGGGCTTTACCATTCAGCTTGTTTTCCAGAGCTTGCTGCTTTTGCACATGCCGCAACATTTTCTGACTTTGGTACAATAAAAACAACAGCAAAATCAGGCTGCAAATTACAACTAAAATCAGAAACACTTTTAGTAGCATGGTGGGTCTCCAAAATAAAAAGAGCCCTATATTCAGAGCTCTTTTATCTTCTGCAATCCAGATTATTTATCTAAAATTGCAAATAAATCGGCTTGAACGTTTTCGATTGCACGTAAACCATCCAGCTTGTCATAAGTCGGTGCATTTTCGCCTGAAGCAGCACGGCCTTGATAGAAGCCTACCAGCTGCTCTGTTTCGCTATGGTAAGATGCAAGACGCTTACGAATGGTTTCTTCCTGGTCATCTGGACGTTGCACAAGGTCTTCGCCTGTTTCGTCATCTTTACCTTCCACTTTTGGTGGATTGTATACGGTGTGATAAACACGACCAGAAGCCGGATGCTGACGGCGGCCAGAAAGACGTTGCACAATCTCTTCATCCGGTACATCGATTTCGATCACATGATCAATGGTGATACCAGCTGACTCTAATGCTTCAGCCTGTGGAATCGTGCGTGGGAAGCCATCAAAGATACAACCATTTTCACAGTCAGGCTGAGCAATACGTTCTTTCACCAGACCAATGATCAGTTCATCAGAAACCAAACCGCCTGACTCCATCACGCTTTTTGCTTTTAAGCCAAGTTCAGTACCTTCACGAATTGCAGCACGGAGCATATCACCGGTTGAAATTTGTGGGATATTGTAGCGCTTACAGATCAACTGAGCTTGAGTACCTTTGCCTGCCCCAGGTGGTCCGAGTAAAATAATGCGCATAAAAGAACATCCTCATTTAAAAACAATAAATCTTAAATTGAGCAATATCATACAGACTTATCACTCAACCAACATCAAATTAATTATAAGAAAGCAACAAATAAGTGAATTAAACCGGCAAAGAAACCAGTTACCCCACCCAGTACAATCAAAATCCACTCATCTTCTTGGAATGCAGGACGCAATAAGTTCTGGAACTCTTTCGGTGTCAGTTCACGGATGCGGTCTCTAAACATTTGAAAGATTTTCTGCGCGCGACTTGCATTCAAAGCTGGGTCACATACAGGTCCCATGGTAATTTCAATTGAGCGATCAATCAAGTCAGTCTTGAGTCTAGCATACTCTCTTGGGCCCAATGAAAGCTGCAATGATGTCCGTACCAATGGGGTTTCCATGATTTCATTGATATGGCGCTTGACAATACGGCGTGTTTTGTCTTTACGGCTACCATACATCATCTCCGTCATAATCGACTTCAAGGTAATCAGATCCTCTGTCACCACACTGGCAAACACATCCGACACTTCTTCCTGACGCTTCATAAATGCCCCCTGGACATTGTAGGTTCCAATCTTCAAGACAGGTACAATCCACGGGAATTTACGGTCTTTGGTCAAACGGAAAATCTGCGGATAACGGATATAGTGCGGTTCAATCGGATTAAAGACCATCCAGATCGCAATCCAGTTGGTTAAAAAGCCCCAGATTGCAGCCCAGAACGGTACTGTCCAGTGCCACGGTACCACGAACCAGACAATCATCTGGAAAATACCGAAGAACATACCGATCAAGGCACTGATATGCCAGATAAAGTTGATCTCTTTCTGGCCGACTTTAAGGAACATGCGCACCATTAGACGGCGGTCGCCTTCCATCTGGCTCACCACCATTTCACGCATATCGACCAGTGACTCGACATTCATGGTCAGCTCGGTCACAAGTTCCTTAAGCGTATTGGGTAGCTGTTTATGTGCCTGTGCATAGATCCGGCGTTTAATCGAATAAGGCAGGTTTTCCCAAAGTACGGCATTGCGGTCAATCATGACTTCATCAATCAGGTGCTCAAGCTCAAACCCCACCTGCTCACCAATAATCATGGCCATATCTTCGGGGTCCATGGCTTCTAAAAACTCGCGCAAGGAACCCAACTTGGATAAGGTATTATCGGTAATAATGCCTGAAATACGTCCGGCTTTACGTGGCACGATCCCTTGCCAACCCACAGGTAGTGGTCCTAAATGGAATCCCCAGAAATTAATCGGGTAAAACACCATTTTCAGTGCCATCCACACGTGCGCCCATGTTACAAAGGCAGTCACCGGAATGATACTCAAGACTGCCAGATGGTCTGGTCGATTTAAGAAAACCTGCCACAATTCATTGACGTAATCAAACATGCATGACTCTCAGAATTATTGATACATGATGGTCTATAACCGGATAAATCTTGCTTCTCCTCTTATAAACCAAAACTTAAGGTGTAAGAAAACTGCAGCACAGGTTGTGCTTTCTTGACAGTGTTGCCGTCCCCATCTTCTAATTTTTCACGTATCCCTGCACCAACACTGAATGTACTAATCCGTTCACTGTTCAACCAGACATAAGCCAGATCGGCACCTACCCCAAGGTTTGCTTTCTGCTTGCCGCCATAGTTTCTACTGTCTACATGCCCTGCATAAACCCCGACATAATAACCATTTTTGTCGGTACCCGTCAGGTAATAAGGATAGCGAAAGCCGACCTGTCCACCAACTTCATTGTCATCATTTAAAAATGCACCTGCTTTTGCATAGGCAATTCCGTAGGGATTTACCCATTCCAGATTGGCATGTAATAATTTTTTGGTAAAACCTGCCCCTACATTCCATGTCGAAAGGTTTGCGTCTTTTAATTTAGGTTCGGGCCTGAACGGATTTTCATCCGCATGAGTTAAGCCTGCAAGTGTTAAAACCGATAATAAAAGGCAAATTTTTCTCATTATTTTCTCCATTTTCCCTATGTCTGTATTGGAAAATCCTATTTCGAATAGTTTGTGACTTTAACAGAATTATTTTGCTTCTAATATACAAGACCGTACAATTTTCATGTCTGCAAAGTCAAAAACTGTCGCGTCTTCATTTGCATGAATTGTTGAAAATTCTACAGTATGATCCTGCAACTTACGCTAAAATATCGCGTCTTTATCTTCTCTCCACCCTGCAACCAAGTCGGCACCCTATGAAACAGCACTTTCCTTTAAAAAACATGCAACAAGAGAAGCGCATTTATAAGGGTCGAATCTTCTTTGCCATTTTTCTGGTCGGTTTCTTCCTACTTTTACTGATCTGTCGTTATGCATATTTACAGATTGTTCATTACGATGATTTTACAACGGCCTCAGATAAGAACCGGATTCGCTTGCAACCGCTAGCACCTGCACGCGGTTATATCTATGACCGTAACGGGGTACTGCTTGCAGACAACTATCCTGTTTTTACGGCAACCCTGAGCCGTGCCGATGTTAGCGATATTGATGATACCATTCAGCGTTTGATACCGATCCTGAACCTGAGCCAGGACGATGTCGACCGCTTTAAAAGCCGCGTCAAAACCGCACGCAAGACCGAGCGGCTGGCCATCAAGCTTAATTTGACCGAAGCCGATATCGCCAAGTTCAGTGAAGTCAAGTATGCCTTTCCCGGGGTTAAGATCGAAACGCAAATGACCCGCTACTATCCGCATGGTGAGCTGTTTGCCCATGTAATCGGTTATGTCGGACGCATTAATGATAAAGAACTTAAATCCATTGATAAGGATCTGTATGCCGGTACCAACCTGATTGGTAAAATCGGGGTGGAAAAAAGTTATGAAGACCTGTTACACGGTACGCCAGGCTATGAGTCGGTTGAGGCCGACGCACACGGCAATGTCCTGCGTAACCTCGGCCGCCAGAACCCGGCCCGCGGCAATGACCTGTATTTGTCTCTTGATTATGGCCTACAGACCATCGCGGCCCAACAACTGGCCGATCGTCGCGGGGCAATTGTTGCCATGGACCCACGTACCGGTGAAATACTGGCACTGGTTTCCAGCCCAAGTTTCAATCCGAACCTGTTCGTTACCGGGATTAGCTCAAAAGACTATAGCGGACTGCGTGACAACCTCGACCAGCCTCTCTATAACCGTGCCGTGCAAGGTGCCTATCCGCCAGGTTCAACCATTAAGCCCATGTTTGGTTTAGGCGGTATCCATTATGGTCTGGTCGATTGGGGCACAGCCATTTCTGACCCGGGATATTTTTCCCTGCCCGGTGACAGCCACCGCTTCCGTGACCATAAGAAAAGCGGGCATGGTTCAGTCAATATGCACAAAGCCCAGATTGTGTCATGCGATACCTATTTTTATGTCCTGTCTTACCGTATGGGCATTGAGAAAATGAATGACTGGATGCGTCAGTTTGGCTTTGGTGAAAAAACCGGTGTCGATTTGCCAAGTGAAAGTTCAGGCCTGTATCCAAGCCCTGAATGGAAAATGCGTACCCGTAAAACCAAGTGGCTCAAAGGTGAAACCATTTCAGTCAGTATCGGGCAAGGTGCCTTTACCGCAACGCCCTTACAGCTTGCCATGGCCACGGCCATTACAGCAAATAAAGGTTCTCATGTAACACCTCATGTTTTAAGGGAAAGCAAGGGCGCCAAAAAATTTACCGTACATAATGCACCAGATGGCAAAATCCAGTTTAACGGCACAGAACAGGACTGGATCAATATGCATGATGCCATGGTTGACGTGATCCAGTCCGGTACCGGTCGCGGCATCAAGGGCGGTTTGCAATATTCGATTGCTGGTAAAACCGGTACGGCACAGGTCAAGAGTATTGCTCAAGGTAAGCGTTATAATGAAGCAGCCCTGTCATCGCGACAGTGGGACCATGGTCTGTTTATCGGCTTTGCGCCGGCAGATAACCCGGAAATCGCGATTGCCGTGGTGTGGGAAAATGGTCGTCATGGCGGTTCGGCAGCCCAAATTGCACGACCGGTTTTTGATTACTGGCTGGTGACCCGTAAAAAGAATCCAATACGCCCAGCCAATCATCAGGTCAGTGGCGGCCTGATGACTGCCGGGATCAAACCGGGTGAACTCTCGATGGCCAACTCGGCAGCAGCACAAAATGCAGCACCGGCTTCAAGCCCGGTCGCCACTTCCCCTGCGCCTACAACGCCAGCAGCTCAACCGGCAGATGATGGAGTGACTGAATAATGAAAAATCAGCTACGTATTATTGGTGGCGAATGGAAACGGCGTACGCTCCCCTTTGCCAGTATTGACGGTTTACGGCCGACCCCTGACCGTGTGCGTGAAACCTTGTTTAACTGGTTGATGTGGGATATCCAGAATGCACAGGTTCTGGACTTATGTAGTGGTTCTGGTGCGCTGGGCTTTGAGGCTCTTTCACGTGGTGCTGCTCATGTCATCATGATCGAGCCGAACCCGGCGCAGGCACGTTTTCTAAAAGACAATATTCAACTGCTAAAAGCTGAAAACTGCCAGTTACTGAACATAACCGCCCAACAGGCCTTAAACAAACTAACAGACAGCTTTGATGTGGTCTTTCTCGACCCCCCATATAGTCTGGACTTGTGGCAAGAGCTGGCTGAACAGGCCGATCCGCTGATTAAGCCAAATGCCTATATTTATGTTGAAGCAGACCGCGACCTGTCCCAGCTCAAACTTCCACAGAGCTGGCAGCAGCTGAAGCAAACCAAAGCAGGACTGGTCAGAGCAGGCTTATTTCAAAAAATATCTTAAAAGATACTCAGCCAGAAAAACCGGATCATTTGTCCCCGGTCAAAAGGAAAACTGGACAGGTATTCATAGCCAATCCTGTTTCGGAAATTTAGCTGATAGGCGATGCCATAGCCGACTGAAATCGAAAAATCATCCAGCGTCAGGCTGGAGGTATCGCCCGTTAACATCTTATGATTGAACTGATTGGTCTGATAAGCCGTATGGTTATAGATACGCCAGCGCTCATTGCGAAAAAACAGGTTCTGCAAAACCGAGTAATCTGTTTTCATCTGCGGATAAGCCAGATCAAACAGTTCTTCCCGATCATCATGAAGCGGTTCAAAAAAATCGTATTGTCCGGCATGTGACCAGCAACACAGACAAGCCAGCATACAGACCATAAAAATACGTCTAAGCTGCTTCATCATCACTTACTCACAACCATGATGATGAAGGATAACGTAAAAAGTTATTTCATATCAACCAATTAAATCCTTAATTAATCATATTCTGGCCGTCATGCAACCCCAGAAGCATTAACTCTACTCAAATGCCATGGCCAATTTTGTGATATCAATCCGCTGCTTCTTTTTACCCGCAAGAGAGATGAGTTAATTTTTATTCTGTCAGACATGAATATTTCATTCATAAAATTAAATTTTTATAGAATAATACCGTCTTTAAAATTTTATGTGCTCTATCATGAAGCTTTTGTACTTGCTCATTGCCACCTTGAGCCTAACCGGTTGCATCTTTGGAAAATCAAGCGAGGTTAAACGCGCCGAGAAAGTCTTACAAAATTTTCAGTGTCATAATATTGAGTCCAGTGAACTGGCTAGCTCATCAATTTCCAACTTCTATCAACAGTCTCTCGCGGCCAATAAAGAAAAAGCGGCGGCTTATATTGAACAATATAAAAATGGTGAAGATCTCTTTGACATTCCCCTGGATGAAGTTGTACAACAAAAGTATCAATTATATAAACAAGCGTGTCAGGCATTAGGTGGGGTATCAACAACAAAAGGGCCTGTTACTGTCACTTCTACAGAATAAGGACGAAAACGCTTTTCCTGATCGGTTTAGGAGATAGCATGATAGAAAAACAACTTACCTTAAAACATTATCTTGTACTTGCCATGACCTTGCTGTTCATGGCCATCGCAAGCATTCATCCACTTGAATTTGGCTCATACCTGTTACACCAGACAGGTACCGTCCTGATGCTGATTGCCCTGCTGCTGGCCTTTAAGAAAATAGGCCTTGATTATTACAGTTTCTGTTTATATCTGGTGTTTCTATTGATCCACATGATTGGGGCACACTATTTATATTCTTATGTGCCTTATAATCAATGGATCATCTATTTTTTTAATTTCGATTTGGACCAGAGTATGGGCTGGTCTCGCAATATGTATGATCGGCTGGTGCATTTTGCTTATGGTCTGCTGCTCTACCCGTTTTTTTACCGTTGTTTTCAGGTCTGGTTTCCATCGGCAAAACCGTTTTCACTTTTTCTTTTGGTTATCCAGTTGGTGATGGCATCCAGCGTCTTGTATGAGTTACTGGAATGGGGACTTTCAATTGGCCTGTCGCCAGAAGATGCAGAAAATTATAATGGTCAGCAAGGAGATGTGTGGGATGCACATAAAGATATGCTTCTTGCCACCATTGGCGCGATGGTAACAGGCATGATTCAGCTTTATAAACAAAAAACGCTTATCCAAAGATAAGCGTTTTTTGAACTGCCATCTAAATGATCGAATGCTGTAATACTTGCAGTTGATCCAGCGGGTCAGGTGTTATGCCTGGGGAATAGTCAAAATTTTCCACCGGATGGCTAACTGGACTCGTCTGTGGATTTGCCGGATCAGAAAGCGTTTGGCTGGAAACTATCTGCTGCAACACCTCATCTACCGGGTTGACAGGCTGGTCGGTTGCCGATAGCAATTCATTTAAATCGGGCTTTTCTGCTGCAGAGAAAGGGGCAACTGTTGCCGGTTTGGCCTGTAACGCTTCCAGATCAATCGCGTCAACCAAAGCAGCCTGGGTCATAGCCTCAGCACCTTCACTGAACAAGGAGGCTGTCGTTGCCGGTGCAATAACATTAAAGCTGAACCCGTCACTCATTTCACTGATATTGCCGGCGGCATCTGTCTGGGTTAGCGTAATTTTATGTGCCCCCAGACTGAGGTCATGAGTAAAATCAAAACTCCATTTTCCATTATCCCCCACCGTTACAGTCCCGACAGGCTGACCATTATCATAAATGGTCAATACTGCTTTAGCTTCTCCCAGCCCTTCCAGTTTTGGACGCGCATCATCGGTATCGCTACCGGCTTTAACAGTGCCTTTGACCGGGCCAATATCATCCGTCACGGTTTGCAAGACAGGCTTACCCGGCGCAATGGTATCTTTTGTTCCCATGACATCGCTTGCTTCTGAACGGTTACCAGCTGCATCGACCACATAGACCTTACCGATGTTTTTATCTGTCAAAGCAGGTGTTAAAGTAATGCTAAACTTCCCGTCCGCTCCGGCAGTACCTGAACCATAGACCGTTTTACCATCGGCACTTTTAATTTCAATTTTACTGTTGGCTTCTGCAGTACCGGTCACGGTATCCCCCGCTGCATTGATCTGGGCAGCAGCTTTGTCTGGTGCAATGCTATCTTTACCGGCAGTGATCTCCAGTGGTTTCGAGACATTGCCAGCCGCATCCTCCAAGACCACCGTGCCCTTTTTATCAGCAGCTAAGGCAGGACTCAGCGTGATCTCAAACTTGCCTTGAGCATCCGTGGTGCCACTGCCAATCACCTTGCCATCAGCATCTTTGACCTGAACCTTGCTGTTGGCCTCAGCACGCCCCTGAATCAAGGTTCCTTCTTTATTGACTTCAACTTTAGGCTGGTCTGGAGCGACGGTGTCCTTGCCAGCAAAAACTTTTGATGGTGATGATTTATTTCCCGCTGCATCTTCAGCTACAACAGTTCCGCCCTGTTCACTGGTTAAAGGAGGAGAAACCTTAATTGAATAGAGACCTTCTTTATTGGCAGTCACACTACCCAGTAATTTACCTTCCGCATCATAAATCGAGACTTTGGCATTTGCCTCAGCCTTACCGGTTACAATACTACCGTCAGCATTGAGTTGGGCGGTGGGCGTATCCGGCGCAATGGTATCTTTATTCCCCGTTACCACCGCCATTTTTGAAGCATTCCCGGCACTGTCAATTGCAGTCACGCCGACCTTACTGCCATTGACCAAAGGCTGATCCAGCTTAATCGTATAATTGCCTTCTGCATCTGCCTGACCAGTTGCAATCACTTTTCCATCGACATTCTTGATCTCGATTTTGGCTTTTGCTTCTGCTTTTCCGGTAATGGTCTGGGTATCGGCTGCCAAAGTAGCAGTCGGGGTTTCTGGAGGAGTTAGATCGACAGGTTTTTTATTATTCTTGTTTTTGTCATCATCATCATCTTTGACAGCCAGAAGATAGACGCCTTCAGCGGCCAGCGCAACCAGCCCGGCTTTAAGCAGCTGAGACTTGGTAATCCCCAGATCCTCGGCACCCTCTGAAGCCGTAACCGTCGAAGGTGCCTGTGTATAGGCAAACTGGGTCAGCTGGGTATCAGGGACATAACGGACAAACTGTCCTGAATCATCAAACTGGGCAATACTATAGCTACCATCTTCTTTAGGAAAAGCCAGCGTGTGTTCAGTGACGTTTGCATCTGTATAGAAGTCACTGATAATAATTTTTTCACCATTTTTAAGTGTAATGACAAGATCATTACCCTGTTTCGTTATTGACTTAATATCGTCCTGATTTACACCGATCTGTACAATTGAAGGCTGGTCTAAAATGACAGCTTTCATTTGTCCGTCCTGTAAAATATTCGAATTTTTCTTCGAAGAAACGACAACTCTTGTCATTTTTATGCTCACTTATCAATTATATTTTTATCTATTTGTCGATTAATGAATAGTTAAGTAATTCATCTGCACCTAAAATAACAAAACATGAGCAGAACAACAATCTTTCACATTCATTTTGTTTGGCTTAATTTAAGTTGACCATGCGTTCAAAATCCAGATGATCTGGTCTGTTGCCTTCATGGTCAAAACATAAAAAAACCAGCCGCTTGGCTGGTTTTTCTGACTGCAACGCAATCACAGTTTTGGATCACGCATTTGTACAAGGCTGCTGTTTGCCTGAGCAAGTGCATCGGTAATTTTGCCCATCACCGCCGGAATCAGGCTATCAGCCACTTGGGCTGCCTGTAAACCGATCTTTTCCCCCAAAGTCGGACGCTTGCGGGTATTAATCACATACACATCATGCTTAGGCAATAAGCTCAGCAGATATTCATCTGAAGTTTGCAGGGTATCAACCAGATTGAGTTCACGGGCATCTTCACCATACCAGTGCTCGCCGGTTGCAACTTTTGCAATATCCAGTTGTGGGCGGTATTTTTCAACAAAGTGCTTAAACAAAGCATGGGTTTGCTGGAGTTCTTCTTCAAACTTCGCCTTACCTTCCGGTGTGTTTTCACCAAACATGGTAACGGTACGCTTGTACTCACCAGCGGTATACAGTTCAAAATCGACATTGTGCTGTTTCAGCAAGCGATTAAAGTTAGGCACCTGAGCAACCACACCAATTGAACCCACAACAGCAAAAGGAGCCGAGATAATTTCGTTGGCAATACATGCCATCATATATCCGCCACTGGCCGCGACTTTGTCCACACAAATCGTGACATGGAAACCGGCATCACGTAAACGAACCAGTTGCGCTGCTGCCAGACCATAGCCATGCACCATGCCACCCGGACTTTCAAGACGAACCACAACGCGGTCACGCCCTGCTTTGGCAGTCGCCAGAATCAGGGTAATTTCTTCACGGATTGTATCTACAGCCGATGCCTGTACGTCACCTTTAAAATCGAGCACATAAACTTTCTGATCGCTCTTTCTGCGAAGCTTTGCTTCTTTGGCCAGTTGTTGAACCAGTTGCAGTAATTCCAGACGAGATGCTGTGGTTTGCGCAATTTTTTTTCTTTGTTCATTTACACGCGCATTTAAATGACTAATACGGATTTCAGCAGGAAATTTAGGTAAATGGAATAACATACAGTAAGTGCTCTATAATTTCGGCTTTATCTATCTAAGATGTGGCCTGCTGAATAAAAATTCAATAGTGAATTTGAAAAATAGATTTATTTTCATTTATATAAAACAAAAGAGCCCGCAGGCTCTTTGTCCGATCTGTTTTTTGTTAACCGAAACGCCCCGTAATATAAGCTTCAGTCAACTGATGATCTGGCTGGGTAAACACTTTTTCAGTCGAGTTCACTTCAATCAGATCCCCCAGATGGAAATAGGCAGTACGGTCCGAAACACGCGCCGCCTGTTGCATCGAGTGCGTAACAATGGCAATGGTATATTGCTCTGAAAGCTCGGAGATCAGTTCTTCAATTTTTGCTGTAGCAATCGGGTCAAGCGCTGAGCATGGCTCATCCATCAAGATCACTTCCGGACTTACGGCAATGGTACGGGCAATACATAAACGTTGTTGCTGACCACCTGACAAGCCCGTTCCCGGCTGGCTCAAACGATCTTTGACTTCATCCCACAAACCGGCTTTACGCAAACTGTTTTCAACGATTTCTTCCAGATCGTATTTATCACGCGCCAGACCATGAAGTTTCGGGCCATAGGCGACATTGTCAAAAATTGATTTCGGGAACGGGTTCGGTTTCTGGAAAACCATCCCGACCTGAGCACGCAGCAACACCACATCCAGGTTCGGATCATAGATATCCTGCTGGTCCAGAGTCACCTTGCCGGTTACGCGGCAGCTGTCAATCGTGTCATTCATACGGTTTAATGTCCGCAAGAATGTCGATTTACCGCAACCTGACGGGCCAATGAAGGCAATCACTTCATTCTGGTAAATATCCAGATCAATTCCCTTAATTGCTTCTGTTTCACCATAATAGACGTGAACGTCCCGGGTACTGATTTTTACCTCGCTGTCCTGCGGTTTTTTATGTGCAGCTGCCGTTTCAAACTGAGAGACAAATGCAGTATTTGATTGCTTAACCTGTGCTTCAGATGAGGTAAATTCTGTTTGCTGTGGATTCACTGATTTGTCCTTTTCTACGGCGTTCATAATATCAAGTGTATTCATTGTACTCTCCTCAATTACCAACGCACTTCAAATTTCTTACGGAGCCAGATGGCAAGGCTGTTTAGGCTGATCATTAATGCAAGCAATACAATAATTGCTGCTGCGGTACGCCCTTCAAAGAAGTTGCGTAATTCATTGCCCTGCCACAAATATACTTGTACAGGTAATGCGGTGGCCTGATCGAGCGGTGTGGCCGGTACGCTTGCCACGAAGGCACTCATCCCGATTAACAGCAATGGTGCGGTTTCCCCCAGTGCATGTGCTACCCCGATGATCGAGCCTGTCATGATCCCCGGCAAAGCCAAAGGCAGGACATGGTGAAAAACGGTTTGAACTTTGGAAGCGCCCAGACCTAAAGCAGCCTGGCGGATCGAAGGCGGAACAGCTTTTAACGATGCCCGTGTAGTAATAATAACGGTCGGCAAAGTCATCAGGCTCAGCACCAGACCACCGACTAAAGGCGCAGATAACGGTAGTTGCATCCAGCCAATAAAAATGGCGGCACCCAGTAAACCGAACACGATCGAAGGCACAGCAGCAAGGTTGTTGATATTGACTTCAATAATGTCGGTCATCATGTTTTTCGGTGCGAATTCTTCAAGATAAATGGCACTGGCCACCCCAATAGGAATCGAGATAACAATCACGATCAGCATCATGAATAATGAACCCATGAATGCGCCGGCCAGACCACTGGTGGCAGGTGAACTACGCGAGTCCGGGCTGACAAACAGGTTGCTATTGAACGTGCTGGCAATAATCCCTTCCGCTTTTAGCTTATCTGCAAGCTGGCGTACTTCCGGCTCAAGCTGCTGTTGATCATCCGGCAATGAACGGTCAATATTGCCCGCCAACCAGACATCCACATTGGCATCGGCCAGAAATTTAATCTCCTGTTGGCTACCAATCAGTGCCGGGTTCTTGAGTACCATGTCACGTAGACGATAGGCTTCAGAACTGGTGTATAAACCACTCAAATAATCGCGCTGTTGTTCAAGTGTCTTGTCTTTGGAAATAATGCCATTAACGATCAGGGCATCCCAGTCCACCATGCCCATCTCGGTTTGCCAGGCAACCATACGCTCTTCAAAGTGTGCAGGGGTTTCCCCCGCCGCAGGTTTCGGTTTTGCACCCACATTGATAATTGCCGGATCAAAATATACCGGAACGGTGATGCTGCTTTGCCAGAACGCAGGAAGACCTTTGATCAGGATACTGCCAAATAGCAAGGCAACAAAAGCCAGACCGATCACCACAGCAGAGAAACCGGCAAAACGGAAGGTTTTTTCTTTACGATGGCGTTTTGCCAAGGAACTCTGGATTTTTCTCTTGCGCTGTTCACGTTGTTCAGCAGCTACTTGTGGATCCAATACGTTCTGATCCAGAGGAGAGGTATGTGTTGAACTCATTCGTATTGCTCGCGATATTTACGCACGATGTACAGTGCAATAATGTTTAGACCCAAAGTAATCACAAAGAGTGTTAAGCCCAGGGCAAATGCCACCAGCGCCTGCGGGCTGGCAAAATCGGTATCGCCAGTTAACTGCTTCACGATCGTGACCGTAACCGTAGAAACCGCTTCAAATGGATTGGCATGTAATAGCGGACTGTTCCCTGCGGCAAGAACCACAATCATGGTTTCACCCACCGCACGCGATACAGCCAGCAAGAATGCACCGGTAATCCCCGGCAAGGCAGCAGGTAATACGACCTGACGGATGGTTTCCGATTTGGTTGCGCCGAGGCCCAGAGAACCATCACGTAATGAACGTGGCACCTGGGTAATAATGTCGTCAGATAAAGATGAAACGAACGGGATAATCATGATCCCCATCACGAAACCGGCAGTTAAGGCGCTGGTTGCATTGATATCAATTCCGACGCTCTCACCGACCATTTTGAAGAAAGGGCCAATGATCATCAGGGCAAATACCCCGTAAACAATGGTCGGGATACCAGCCAATACTTCAATGGCCGGCTTTGCCCAGGAACGTAAACGTGGAGAGGCGTACTCCGCCAGATAAATGGCAATCAATAAACCGATCGGTACAGCAACAATCAGTGCAATACCACTGACCATCAAGGTGCCCCAGATCAGCGGCAAGATGCCATAGCTGCCTTCGGCATTGCCCGAGGTGCTAAAGCCCGGGTTCCACTCGGTTCCGAAAAAGAAATCAACAGGACTGACAAACTGGAAAAAGTGCAATGCCTCTCTCAACATCGACAGGACAATACCGATGGTTGTCAGAATCGCAACACCAGAACATAGGATCAGTCCTACATTAATGGCTTTTTCAACCTGGTTACGTGCACGGAATTGCTGGCTGACATGACGCTTTGCCCAGACCAGACCTGCCAGACCTGCACTGATCACTACAGCGAGTTTGGCAAAAGAACCGATGGTCTGGAATTTTGAAAGTTGTTGTGCTGCTGCAATTTCATAAGCCGCTGGCTGGTCGGTCACACCAAAACCGGAAGCAATTGCCTGTACACGGCTAGTCAATACATCACGTCCGGCAGCATCCAGGCTGGCGCTGACCGAGGCAGGAATATTATTAAAGATAATATGTTGTAAAACGCTTGGTTCAACCAGATTCCAAATAATCAAAATTAAAAAAGCAGGAACACCACACCACAGTGCTACCAGTGCCCCATAGTAACCTGGACGTGAATGTAGTGTTGCCGAGTTATTTCCCTTACCTGCTAGGTTACGGCTCTTGCTCAGCCCGATTTGATATGCAATTGCCACCAGGGCCAATAACACACCGATAAGTAGCAGATTCATGTAATCTCCACTGTTTTCCCAATTTTCATGATTTGAAAAAACTTAGCTAGACAAAAAGGCTGATGAACCCGAGTCTCACCAGCCTTCGTTTTAACAATATTACTTAACCGCTTTACCCGCTTTAAAGTCAGCCAGGATTTTTGCACGTTCTTTATCACTTAAAGGAATCAGGCCCGCTTTTTCTAACTTAGAACCTTTACCTGAAATTTTCTTGTTCAGGAAGAACTCGGTATATTGTGGTAAACCTTTGATTGATTTTAAGTGTTCGCCTTTTACATAGAAGTACAATGGACGAGAAACCAGGTAGCTGCCATCCAGTACGGTTTTCTCTGACGGCGTTACACCATTAACTGTTGCTACACGCAGTTTGTCACGGTTTGAATCATAGAAGCCCAGACCGAATACACCCACTGCATTTGGAGAAGTTTTCAGGCGCGCTAAGGTTTCCGTATAGTCACCCGCAATTTCAATCACGCGGCCATCCTTACGGAAAGTTGAACAGGCTTTCTTCTGGTCATCTTTGCTTAAAGCCTTGTAGTAATCAAATGCTTCACAACCTGCATCGACCATTTTTTCCTGGAACACTTCACGTGTACCGTGGTTAGACGCCGGAATCACCAGAGTAATCGGTTCATTCGGTAAGGTTTTATCAATCTGGTTCCAGGTGGTATACGGGTTTGCAACCAGTTTACCATTGGAAGGTAATTGGGCAGACAAGGCCATGAAAACATGAACCGGCTTGAGTTTATATGCCGCTTTTTTTACATTTGAGGCAAATACAATACCGTCATAACCGACTTTGATTTCCTGTACCTGATTAACACCGGCTTTTTTACATGATTCCAGTTCCGGTGCTTTAATCTGACGCGAAGCATTTGCGATATCAATCGTGTTATCGCCAACACCCTGACAGAATTGTTTCAAACCGCCGCCCGTACCGCCTGAACCAACAACCGGGGCTTTAAATTGAGGAAAAGTATTGCCAAATTCTTCAGCAACAATACTTGCAAATGGTAATACAGTAGATGAACCGGCTATTTGAATCGTATCACGAGCTGCATTTGCAGTCGTTGCTACAGCTACCCCAGATACAGCTAATGCAATTGCGATGTGACGTGGATTTAAGCGCATTCTGTTTTCTCTCATTGATGCAATTTGGTTGACAACTCTTTTCAAGTTAAGTGTTGTACTTTGGTTAACTGCATTTTGAGCAGATAATATGACAATTAAGTGACAACTTTATGACGCTTTTATGATGGTCATTTTTTTATGGTCACGGTTTGGCAAACGATGGCGGCTCCCGGCTATCTCAATTTGCATTCCTGTCATAAACAAGTCATCAGCAGCCATTTAAAAAGAATAAACCTTTGATTTAATAAAGTTAATCAAGCCAACAATAATGGTGCTTAACAAAAATGATCTTGGGCCTGAAAGAGAATCCATATAGTTTTTATGACAGACAACATAAAAAAGAGGGCTGTCATCGTGCCACATCCTGTCATAATTGAAACACAAATGATGATCCGCCAGCCAGTCAGGCAGGTTTTTAATGCCTTTATTGACCCTGAAATAACCACCAGATTCTGGTTCAGTTCATCTACAGGAAAGCTACAGCAGGATGCAACCGTGATCTGGAGCTGGGATAAATACCAGGTTTCAGCCAAAGTCAGCGTCACCAGTATCATTCCTGATCAGCTGATCCGGATTCAGTGGGGAGAACCCTCTACCACGGTCGATTTTATCTTTGAAGCGCTCAATGATACCCAGACCTATCTCAAGATCCAGAATTATAATATTCCCTTACAGGGAGATGAATTGCTGGCCTTTGTCATAGACAGTACTGGCGGTTTTACAACGGTGCTGGACAGTCTCAAGGCTTATCTCGAGCATGGAATACAACTCAATCTGGTTCACGACAAGTATCCGCCTTTTTAAAGTAGCTTTCACACCCGATAAAAAAGGCACCTTGCTGTGCCTTTTGTTTTTTAAAGATTGGACTGTGCTTCGGGCAAGGCCAGCATTTTCTTACGATACTTGAAGAAATACATGCCAGCCAGAATGGCCAGCCAGACCGGCCCTAAAATGACTGCCAGACGCATATCCGGGGTCATGGCCATAATGATCAGGATAAAGCAGACAAAACTGATGGTCAGGTAATTACTCCATGGGCTCAGAATACTTTTAAATCTGGTCTGGTGATGCTTGCGCAGCATGGCCTTGCTAAATTTGAGATGGGTCACCGAAATCATTAACCAGTTAATGACCAGTGCAGCCACAACCAGCATCATGAACAACTGGAAAGCCTCACCCGGAATCAAATAATTCACCACCACACAGACTGCCGTGATGGACGCCGAGACAATTGCCGCAGGTACCGGAATCCCCCGTGCATTGACCTTTTTCAATATTGCCGGTGCATTCCCCTGCTCTGCCAGACCATGTAACATCCGGCTATTACAATAAATACAGCTGTTGTAAACAGACACTGCAGCAATCAACACCACGAAGTTCAGGACATTGGCCACACCATTACTGTTTAATGACTGGAAAATCAGAACAAAGGGACTTCCCCCTTCTGCCACCATATTCCACGGATAAAGACAAAGCAGGATGCCAATGGCACCGATATAGAAAATCAAGATACGGTAGACGATCTGGTTGATGGCTTTAGGTATGGTGGTTTCCGGGTTGCGGGTTTCAGCGGCAGCGATCCCGATCAGTTCTAGTCCGCCAAATGCAAACATAATGACTGCCAGTGCCATGATAAAGCCATGGGTTCCATGCGGGAAAAAGCCACCATGCTGCCATAAATTGGCAATGCCGGCCTGTGGGCCAGCAGAACCGGACAGCAATAAATAGGCGCCAAATCCAATCATGCTTAAAATTGCAATGATCTTGATACAGGAAAACAGGAACTCCGACTCACCGAAAAACCTGACATTGACCAGATTAATCCCGTTGATCAGGAGAAAGAACACCAGAGCCGTCAGCCATGTCGGAATCTGTGGCCACCAGAACTGGATAAAGGTTCCGATTGCACTTAGTTCTGCCATACTGACCAATACATACAGTACCCAGTAATTCCAGCCCGACATAAAACCCGCCATTCGCCCCCAGTACTTGTTGGCAAAATAACTAAACGAACCACTTACCGGCTCTTCTACCACCATCTCGCCCAAATGTCGCATGATCAGAAAAGCAATCATGCCTGCAATGGCATAGCCCAATAAAATCGAAGGCCCTGCCAGCTTGATGGTTTGGGAAAGGCCCAGAAAAAGCCCGGTGCCAATTGCACCACCGAGCGCAATCAGCTGTATATGCCGGTTGGACAAGCCCTGTTTTAATGTATGTGTCTTGTTTTCATCCATTACTTTATCTCCAATGTTTGTGTCACATCCTGTACACCTTTATGCAGCGCTCCATCTGAAGCCCCTTAGCGGACTCCAGCTTCAAAGCGCTCTCTTATTACTTTATAAATTTGAAGATTGTCCGCTTTCCTGCAAACTAGAAGGAAATGGCTTTTTTATAGGTCACGGCCCGAGAACGTTGCTTCAGGATTTCATAGCCCCGATCACCATAATCAAAACGGGCAATCACCGAAGCAAATTTTTTCAGGCTTAATGGCGCATCCATGGCCGGAAGCTTTAGCTCTATAAAAGTCAGGCCATCAGGCTGGGTCAGGTTGTCTAGCACCTGTTTAAGCTGGCCTGCGGTTTCAACCACACAGCCTCTATATTGATTATTACTATTAAAAATTGCCGGGATTTCGGCATAGCGCCAGTTCTGGATATCGTTATATGCCGCATTTTCACCCATGATCAAACGTTCGATGGTATAACCGCCATTATTCAGTAAGAAGATAATCGGCTTGAGGTCATGACGAAGAATGGTTGAAAGTTCCTGTACCGTTAACTGGAACGAACCATCTCCAATAAACAAAATCTGACGGCGCTCAGGTGCAGCCAGTAAACTGCCCAGTAAGGCAGGCAAGGTATAACCGATTGAGCCCCACAGTGGCTGGGCAATATATTTTGCTGTAGCTGGCAAGGTTAAGCCGCACAGGGCCGAGTTCGAGGTGCCCACTTCACCAATAATCACATCATCTTCTTGCAGAAAATGACTGATGGCATTCCAGAGTATGTCCTGACTGAGTGGCTGCTGTTCAGCAACATCCAGCACCGGAGCCTGCGGCTTTTCCAAAACAGGCTTGGCCACTTTACGGGCCGCAATTTTCTTGTTCAGTTCAACCAAAAGCTGCCCGATCTCGATACCCGGATAGTCCTGCCCAAAAATCGTCAGCCCGTAAGGTTTCAGTTCAACATAGTTTTCAGTTGCAATCTGATGGGTAAACACCCCTGTTCCCACATCACTAAAACGTACTCCCACCCCGATCAGGCAATCCGATTGTTCAATAGTATGCCGCACATGTGGCTGGCTCGCTGCCCCGACATAAGTTCCAACATAATGTGCAGAAGCTTCATCCATGATATTTTTTGCAGTCAGCATGCTGGCAAAGGGAATCGAGCATTTTCGGGATAAATCATGCAAGAGTGAGGTGACCCCAAACACGGATGCTTCATTGTCAATTAACAGGGCCGGTTTTTTAGCCAGGGCAAGCACTTCACATAACCGTTGAACTGCACTGTTTAAAAGCTCGGGTTCAACCGCCGGATAGGACAAATCCAGTGCCTGTTCCGTAACCTCAATTTTAACGTGGGTAATGTCTGAAGGCAGCTGGAGATGAACCGGACGGCGTTCCAGGAAACACTGACGTAATACACGGTCAATTTCAAAGGCTGCATTGGCTGGTGTTAAACGGGTTTGTGCGACGGTAAACTCTTTCATGCAGTTCATGATATTGTCGTAGTTACCATCAATCAGTGTGTGATGAACCAGTGTCCCTTTCTGCACCACATGCAATGGCGGAATACCGGAAATATGAACCACAGGTACATTTTCTGCATAGGCACCGGCAATCCCGTTGATGGCACTCAGGTCTCCAACCCCATAGGTGGTGGTCAGGGCGGCAAAACCGTTCATCCGGGCATAACCATCGGCTGCATAAGCGGCATTTAGCTCATTACAGTTGCCAACAAATTCAAGCTGGGCATCAGCTTCAACCTGCTCCAGATAAGACAGGTTAAAATCACCGGGTACGCCAAAAAGATGCTGGATACCCATCTGTTTCAGGCGAAGATTTAAAAAGTCACCAATTTCGATAAACATTGCACTACATCCTTTCAAGTCGATTTTTTATTCCATACAAAAATAATATTTCATCTCCGTTCCGGATTTCGTGCATAATGAAAACGGATTTTAATAAAAATACAATATTTGTGTATCATAAAAGGATTTTATGCAATGGATAAGTTCGACTGGCAAATCATTCAGGCATTACAAAAGAATGGACGGCTCACCAATCAGGAAATCGGTGACCTGATTGGCTTATCGGCTTCACAATGTTCCAGACGAAGGCAACTGCTCGAGCAAAAAGGTGTCATTCTGGGCTATGCTGCACGAATTCATCAACAGGCGCTGGGACTGGAAGTTACGGCGATGATCCATATCAACTTGCGTATACATGAAGCCAAATCTCAACAGGCCTTTCAGGAATTGATTGAGGCTGAAGACCATATTCAGGATGCCTTCTCAATCAGTGGCGATGCTGACTTCATCCTGAAGGTGGTCGCTGAAAATCTCGAGCAGCTGTCGCAGTTTGTGACCGAACGTTTGCTTTCGTATCATTTCATTGGTCATATAAAATCTTACATTGTTCTGAAAAAAATCAAGGAACAGAATCATTTCCTGAGTAAGGCGAAAAGCCACGGCTTTCATCCGGCAAGCTAGGCCAGATCCCCGCCCAGACCGACAATAAAAAGGCGGATTTAAAATCCGCCCCGATAAGTCCCAATCTTTAATTCTTGTTAATATGCAGCGTCTGGCCAATGGTATTTTCCAGTAATCCTTCCAGACCAAATTCGGCACCGATCCCCGACATTTTCCAGCCACCAAATGCCGCATGCGGCACCACTTCTGCATGGGTATTAATCCAGACTGTGCCACATTGCAATTGTGCGGCATAGAATTGTGCGGCTTTTAAATCCTGTGACCAGATCGAACCACCCAGGCCAAACTCGCTGGCATTGGCACGTGCAATGGCATCATCGATACTCTGGTATTTAAGAATAGGTAAAACCGGGCCAAACTGTTCTTCCTGTACCACCCGGCAAGCATCATCCAGTCCGGTTAAAATGGTAGGCGCAATAAAATATCCCTGCTCAGGCAGCATCTGGTTACCGGATAATGCCTTCGCTCCCTGGGCAATAGCATCGGCAATCAGGGCCTTGACCTTATCGTATTGCAGCTTGTTCTGTACCGGCCCGAACGTGGTCTCTGCGGCCATGCCATCCCCCACCACCTGTGCGTTGGCAATATCAGCAAGCTTTTGCGCTAAAGCATCATATTGGCTTTCATGGACATACAAACGTTTTAAAGCGGCGCAGGTTTGTCCACCATTTAAAAAAGCCATATCAAAAATACGATTGGCAATCTGATCCAGATCGGCATCCGGTAGCACGATGCCGGCATCATTTCCGCCCAGTTCCAAAGTCAAATGCTTCAAGGTCTTCACTGCACCGGACATAATATGTTGCCCGGTTCTGGTGGAACCTGTGAACACTACCTTTTGTACATCCGGATGCGATGATAAAGCCTCGCCCACCTCACCATCTCCCACCACAATCGAGATCACCCCGGCCGGAACTTCCTGCTGAATGATTTCACACAGTTTTAATGTGGCCAGAGGTGTAAATTCGGAAGGTTTATTAATTACTACATTGCCTGCACGCAAGGCCGGCATGATGTGCCACACTGCAATCATCAGCGGCCAGTTCCATGGCGTAATTGAAGCCACCACTCCCAGTGGCTGATAATGACGCTCAATCCGCTTTTGCTCACTGTCTTCAATAATTTCAACCGGCAGATCCAGACCAGCAGTATAGCGGGTCCAGCCAATTGCTCCCTGCACCTCCATTTGTGCCAGAGCCAAAGGCTTGCCCTGTTCCAGTACAATCAGCTCTGCCAAGGTTTCAGCATGTTTCTCAATGCCGTCAGCAATCTTGTGAAGTATGCTTTTACGTTCTTCATGAGAACAGCGCTGCCATCCCTTAAACGCTGCCTTGGCTGCTGTCACCGCCTGATCGACCTGTGCAATCGAGGCTTTGGCACAACGTGCAGCAAGCGTTGCTGTGGCCGGGTTAATAATATCAAGTTCACCTGCTTCACCGAGGCAAGATTGACCGTTAATAATTAATTTAAATTCATTCAGCATGTTTATGTGTTGCATATCTTGTTCCTTCACTGTCTTGTTATTACAGTTTCCCATTTTTGACCTTGCTCATTTCTTGAAACCAGAAGCTTCAAATGGTAAAGATGCAATGAGACGCGGGACAGAAAATTGGAGAATCCATAAATACAATAGAAAATTTAGTGACTGTACTTTATGCGTAATTATTTCTGATTTAGATTCAAAATGCACAGATTGTGCATAAATGTTGCAAAAGCAACACACGAAATGCATAAAAGAAAAACGCAGAACATAAAAAAGGCACCTAGGGTGCCTTTTTTATGCATTGGACAAGCAATTAGTCAATCGCTGGAACATAAGTTCCCGCAGCAATTGCATCCTTAATGCGGTCAGCCTCTGCAAGCACCAGTGCAAGCAGGTTCTGTACGTTTTCAAGCGTTGCAACCGGACTCAAGGTGGTCATTTTCAAGGATTGAACATTGCCCACTTTGGTTACACCGATATTCGCTTCACCACGTGCAAACAGTTCATCTGCAACGTTCTGGTTCAGGCTATCGATAAATTCGGCAGGATATCCTTCCGGTACCACCCGGAACAGCACTGAAGCGAATTGTGGTTCAACCAGCAACTCCAGACCTGCTGTTGCCTTGATATAGTCAGCAACTTCACGGGTAAGTTTGACGCCATGATCAATCATTGAACCATATAGTTCTTCACCCAATGCCTCAACCGTCATCCACAATTTCAACGCATCAAAACGACGGGTTGTTTGCAATGATTTAGATACCAGGTTTGGTACACCGTGCTCTTCATCATAAGCAGAGTTCAGATATTCTGCTTCATAATGCATAAAGCGATAGTTGGCTTCATCTTTTAACAAGAATGCGCCACAGCTAATGCTTTGGAAATAATGCTTATGGAAATCAAGCGTGATGGAGTCTGACAATTCAATCCCGTCGAGCATGGCACGATGGTCATTTGAAAGAATCAGTGCACCACCCCAGGCGGCATCAATATGCATCCACGAACCATACTTGGTGGTAATCTCACGGATTTTCTTGAGTGGATCAATCGCACCGGCATCTGTAGTCCCTGCAGTTGCAACCACACACGCAACGATTTTGCCTTCAGACTGAAGATGCGCCATGGTTTTTTCCAGTGCATCGACATCCATTTGGGCATTTTCGTTTACAGGTACAGTCACAACTGACTGGAAGCCCATACCCATCATTGCCATGTTCTTCTGCACAGAGAAGTGCGCATTTTCAGAACAGATGACTTTGACGTTTTTCATGGCATCTGCCGGAATACCGTCACGCTGAACCGACCATGGCTTGCCATGTTCGTCTTTCCAGTTTTTCGAGATACACCAGTCACGTGCCAGCAATACACCCATCAGGTTGGATTGCGTACCACCAGAAGTGAACACCCCTGCCTGACCTGCACCATAGCCGACTTTCTGGCGTAACCAGTCAATCAGCTGGACTTCCATCAATGAACCTGCCGGGCTTTGATCCCATGAATCCATTGACTGGTTGGTCGCATTGATCAGCACTTCTGCGATCTGGCTCATCACCATGGTTGGACAGTGTAAATGTGCCAGTGAATGCGGATGATGGACTTTCAGGCTTTTGTTGAGGAAAAGCTCAACCATACGCTGTAAAGACTGCTGTACGCCTAGCCCCTGTTTCGATGGATTAAAAGAAATTGCTGCGCGCAAATCTTTAATGCTGCCACCGGTGTACATTTTGTCATTTTGCAACCATGCTGAAACGGCTTTGACCGCCTCGCCCATTGCTGACTCATAGTCAGCAATGGATTGAGCATCATTGCAGAGTAACGCTTTACGATGTTCTGCAAAATCAACCATGAATTAGCCTCGTACCGCTTTTAATGCTTCAGCAACTGCTTTCTTGAAGCGTGCAATCACTTCAACACATTCGTCCTGGTTGATAATTAACGGGCAAAGTAAACGAATGACTGTACCGTTACGACCACCTTTTTCAAGCAATAATTTATTGTTGAAACATGCAGCCTGAATCGCTGCGGCCAACTGGGCATCAGCAGGATGAGAGCCCATACGGTCAGCAGGCTTGCGCTCGTCAATGATCTCGATACCGATCATCAGGCCACGGCCACGCACATTACCGATACACGGGAATTCCTGCATCAGTTTTTTCAACTCGGCTTGCAGGAAGTCACCACGCTCTTGTGCATTTTGAGCCAGGTTCTGTTCTTTGATCACTTGCAGTGATGCCAGACCGGTACCCATCGCCAGCTGGTTACCACGGAAAGTACCTGAGTGGGTACCTGGCTGCCATGCATCAAACTTGCGCTTAATGCCTAACACTGCCAATGGCAAGCTACCACCAACCGCTTTTGACATGACCACAACATCAGGCTCGATACCTGCATGTTCAAAAGCAAACATTTTGCCTGAACGTGCAAAACCAGCCTGGACTTCGTCCAGAATTAAAACGATGTTGTGCTTTTCAGTCACTTCACGGATTTTTTTCAGCCATTTGACCGGTGCAGTTACCACACCGCCTTCACCCTGAATCGCTTCAAGGATGACTGCTGCAGGTTTGGTTACACCGCTCTCAACATCTTCAATGAAGTTTTCAAAGTAGTAAGTCAGGGCATCAACACCCGCTTCACCACCTAAACCAAGTGGGCAACGATATTCATGCGGGTATGGCATGAACTGTACGCCTGGCATTAAACCATTGACCGCATTTTTTGCGTTCAGGTTACCTGTCATTGAAAGCGCGCCGTGCGTCATGCCATGGTAGCCACCAGAGAAACTAATGACTGAACTACGGCCAGTATATGTTTTTGCAAGTTTGATTGCTGCTTCTGTACCATCTGCACCTGTCGGGCCACAGAACTGTAAGCAATACTCTTCTTTACCGCCTGGCAAATAAGCCAGCAGCGCTTCAGTAAACGCATCTTTTAAAGGAGTCGTTAAATCTAAAGTATGTAATGGCAAACCGCTTGCCAATGTGTCTTGAATACTTTGGATCACCGCAGGATGATTATGGCCCAGAGCCAATGTTCCTGCCCCAGCTAAACAATCAAGGTACTGTGTACCTTCAACATCAGTAACCCAGCAGCCTTGTGCTTTCGCTATCGCTAACGGTAATTTACGTGGATAACTACGAACATTTGATTCCATCTGACTTTGGCGAGTCAGATAATATTCGTTGGTTGCATTAGCGGCAGGATTTACGGAAGTAACGCTCATATCGAATTACCATCTCTGATATGGGTGAAAGAAATAAGTCTGGTGACTTGCGGTCGTTTGACTCGGTGCTTTTTAGAATCTAGTGAGACACAAATTTTATATCTTTCAACTAGGAGCGAGATGATACCTAATTTTGCAAGAAAATAAACACTTTTTATGCCTGACACGCATCTAATCTTATTGAAAAAATGTATCATTCCAATAACTATGATGAATTATGATCATACTATGTGACAAGCGAAAGAAAGTAAGCTTTTTTAAATGCTCCAAGCGTTTTTAGATGAATGGTCAAATCAATCCCTATAATCTATTCATTTTTAATATTTTTTATTTTATTCTTCTGTTGCAAAACAGCCTCATTCCCTTACAAAGTCACCACAAAATATGCCGAAGTTCAACACGAGTTGTTTTTAATATCAAAAGCGTTCAAAAATAAATCTTCAATACCCAATTCCAAGGAAAATCCTATGCGTACTTTAGCACTTGCCACCTTGATGATCGGGGCAGCCCTCAGCCCGAAACTTTTTGCCCATGAGACAGAAAACTTGAATTATAACGTTGTAAATATCCAGGCAGATGCATCACGTCAGGTTGCAAATGATGAAATGCGTGCCGTGCTCTATATTGAAAAAAGCAACAAGCAACCGGCGGAACTTTCCAGCCAGATCAACCAGCTCATGAATCAGGCGCAGGCCATCGCGCGTAAATACAGTCAGGTCAAGGTTGAAACCGGTACCCAGAGCACCTATCCGGTTTATGACAATGACAGTAACAAGCTCAAAGAATGGCGTGCCCGTGCCGAGATCCAGCTTGAAAGTAAAGACTTCAAGGCCGCAAGCCAGCTGATTAGCGAGTTACAGCAAAGCTTCCAGACCCAGTCAATCAACTTTACCGTATCCGATGAACAGCGTAAAAAAGTTGAAAATGAGCTAATGATTGAAGCATCGAAAAACTTCCAGCAACGTGCCCAAGCCATTACCCAGGCGTGGAATAAGGCTCAATATAATCTGGTCAGCCTGAACCTGAATACCAGCAACTATTTCCCGCAACCCATGATGCGTGGCGGCATGGCAAAATTTGCCGTAGCTGAAGCAGCCCCTGCACAGGACATGGCAGCAGGCGAATCCAAGATTACCGTCAGTGCCAATGGTTCGATCCAGTTTAAATAACTTACTTTATAAGCGTATCAATAAAAGCAGAAGTTAAATAACTTCTGCTTTTACTTATTCATATCAAAATACTTTTCCAGTTCAATCAACTCGGGGAGCTCATCAAATACTTGAAGGGTTTCATGTGCTTTTGCCCAACTCGCTTGAGAATTCATACAAAAATTTAACTCAAGTTCAGGTATGAACTGTTCCAGCACCAATCCTAAAGGAATCCACATAATCTCTGGCTTACTGCCTAAGGCATTCGGGACAGGAGAACCACACTGTTTGCAAAAGCAACTGGTAAAGCCGGTCTCCTTGATATAAGTCTGAATCCATTGTTCACCCTGCTGCCATTGAAAGGATTGCGTCTGGACAAAGGTAGCCGCATTAGATGCTGCCCCGCTTTGCTTACGGCACAGACTACAATAACAGCGGTAGATCATTTTGATGTGGGTCACAGCAAACTGAAAACTCACTGCGCCACATAAACAACTGCCTGTAAATCTTTTATTTGCATTGAATGATGTCATTTATTTTTAACCTGCCGAACGTTCGACCCAGTCAATCTTTTACTCAATCTTGTAAGAATTTCCAAACATTTTAAAACGATTCATCCATCTAAACCCGCAATCCACTGACAACAGATTTTTTAATGCCTTTAACCCATCCATATCTGGAAATTTTGTCATATGAATACTTTGGATAGAACTGAAATCAAAAACGTTGAAAAAGACAACGTGATAATGATCGGCACAAGTAAAAAAAGCCCTGACATCGGTTCAGGGCTTTTGTTTAATTGAATCACTTATTTTTTAAAAGGCAATGCATATTTAAATATACGCCCGATCACTTCACCAAACTGCTTCACAAAGCTGGCATTGTTATAATGCAATCCATATTTTTCACAGACAGCCTGTACTTTTGGTGCAACCTGACGGTAACGGCGTGCCGGAATATCCGGGAATAAATGATGCTCGATCTGGTGGCTCAAATGTCCGGTTAAAATATGGAAGGCTTCTGAACCGGTCAGGTTCGATGAACCGCGGATCTGGCGCATATACCAGTGGCCGCGACTTTCATTTTCCAATACCGCCTTCGGAAACACTTCAACATCTTTGGTAAAGTGGCCACAGAAAATAATACTGAAGGTCCAGACATTACGAATCCCGTTTGCCACCAGATTACCAGTAAATACAGGAATCGCCGCCGGGCCGGCAATCAGCGGAAAGAACACGTAATCCTTAAACATCTGCTTCAGGATTTTCTTTTGTGCAGGCTGCCATTCACGTTTGAACTGCGCTATGCTTTTGCGCTTGTAGAAGACCTTGCCCAGCTCCAGATTCTGGATCGCGACGCCCCACTGGAAGAGCAGGCTAAATGGCACGATGTAGATCGGCTGAATCAAAGTAAATTTTGACCAGCGCTGTTCCGGGAACAAACGGAAGACACCGTAGCCCACATCATCATCCATACCTTTTACATTGGTATAGGTATGATGTTTGTAGTTATGGGTCTGGCGCCAGTTATCTGAAGTGCCTACCGTGTCCCATTCATAGTTCTGGCCATTGAATTTAGGATCATTCATCCAGTCATACTGGCCATGCATGACGTTGTGGCCCAGTTCCATGTTTTCCATGATTTTGGCAAAACCCAGCAAGCCTGTACCTAATAACCATGCCGGAGGAAACCAGCCCAGAAACAGGCAGGCACGTCCAGCCATGCTGCTATAACGGATGGTCGAATAGATTCGGCGGATATATTTCGCATCTTTCTCGCCCAAATCATCCAGTACTTCCTGCTTGATCTGGTCCAGTTCGCGGGCAAACGCATCTAATTCTGCAGCAGTTAAGTCACGATTTTTTGGATTTTTAAAAAATTCAATTTTAACAGGCATGTTCATAATCAGTTACTCGCTTATAGATCAATCACAAGATCAGACTGGGCTGAATTGACACAGATTTTTAATAGCTGGGCCGGTTCATGATTGGCCGCACCATTCAATAGATTTTTGGTCGCCCCTTGCGCCTTGTTGCAGGCACATTTATTACAGATACCCATCCGGCAACCATGATTCGGCTTAATCCCTTGCTGCTCCAAACTTGCCAGAATCGACTGGCCTTTTGGAATTACAAGCGTCTTATTGGAGTGCGTCAAGGTCACATTAACAAAACCGGTCTCAGTGTGATCTTCAGCAAACTGGCTCAAACTGAATGCTTCTGTATGCAATACCGCAGCCTGTTTAAACAGGCTTTCTGCCAATGTGGCAAAGCCTGAGGGCCCGCAGGCATACACGGTGGTGTCAGCTAATGCAGCAAACTGATCAGCATGGCTCTGGTTTAAACGCGGGTCCTGTTCCCGGGTATAAAAAATCTGATAACTAAAATTGCTAAAGTTGTCCGCGACTTCCTTAAGGTATTCGGCATAGGCTGCATCGGCCTGGGTTTTGACCCAGTACATCAACTTGACCGATGTAGTATCTAGTTGCTTTGACTGACATAGCGCTTCAATCAGGCTCAGCATCGGAGTGATACCACTCCCCGCAGCAAGCAGGGCCAGATTCGATGTTGAGATCGTCTGTTGCATCTCGCCATAAGGTTGTCCCAGCCGTAAAATATCGCCAGTCTGGCTATGCTCGACCAGCCATGAACTCACCAGTCCCTGTGCAACCTTCTTCACAGTTAAACACAGGTGATCGGTATCGACCTGCATCAGGCTATAGGTACGTTCATAGTGACGCCCGGCGATCTCGACTGTTACCGGATGATGCTGCCCTGCGACACCACGTACAACGTGACGGTTACATTGCAAAATAAGACTCACCGTATCTTTTGCCACATTCTGTTTTTTTACGATTCTGGCAAGCGGCTGATTGACCGACCACAATGGATTGATTTTCTGTAACCAAAAATTGGCATCATGGCTGTTCATTACACTTTGAGCCAACGAATTAAATAGAGAATTTCTCTTTTCAATTGCTTGCATGAGCAGTTTTACTCTGGTTGTTTGCTAATTATTATACATATGTATATATATTTGTATATACACTCGTATAAGAATTTACATTTCACAACTGCAGCGACAATCGCTATAATCCCGAGTAGCTTACTTATATATTGAAAACAATGGTTCATTCTTCTTTTTTACCGCTCGGCCATGACACCGTTACTGAACAAGATGTCATTCCCATGAAATCTCCTGTACGTTCGGTGGGTAGGAAAGCAACCATTACCAAAGAGGAGCTGTTTCAGGCCACGCTCAACCTGATTGGCCCGCAAAAAAGTATCGCCTCGCTCAGCTTGCGTGAAATTGCGCGTGAAGCCGGCATTGCGCCCAATAGTTTCTATCGTCATTTTAAAGATATTGATGAACTGGCCATTGCCCTGATTGACCAGTCCGGTCTGGTCCTCCGCCGCATTATTCGTGAAGCACGTTTACAGGCCTCCAAACAGCAAAGCATTATCCGTAGTTCGGTTGAGGTATTTATCCAGCAACTGAATACCGATGAAGGTAACCTGAGCCTGTTATTACGCGAAGGTTATACCGGTTCGACCTCCTACAAAGCAGCAGTTGACCGTCAGCTCAATTTTTTCCAGCAAGAGCTGCAAGAAGACCTGATCCGTCTGGAACGTCTGAATAACAGTAAAATCAGTCATGCCGATCTGGCTGCCAAGGCCATTACCCAGCTGGTATTTAATATGGGTGCCAAGGTGCTTGACCTGCCCGCAGAACAACGTACCGAAGTTGCTGAACAGACCATGGTCATGATCCGCATGATTTTGGAAGGCGCCCGTCATCTGAATGAAACGGAAATTGATTAATTCTTTGTCACCCCCTACGATAGATATGTTGAAACTCATATATTGTCTAGTCCTATAACAACAACTTTTCATCAGGCATACAGACCATGAACCTTCTTAATGACCGTCAAAGCATCATCGCCAGTTTTATCCTGATGTTTGTGTTTTTAATGATGGTTATTCCCCTGCACTTGCTACCCAGTTTTTTTGCAGGTTTTCTGGTCTTTGAGATTATCAACAGCTTGAGTACGATTGTTGAAAAACATATTGATGGACAACGTGCCCGCATTTTTATCAGTATTATTCTCGGTATTCTTGCCACAGTTCTGATTGGATTTTTTATTACCAGCCTGATCAGTTTTGTGATTTATGACCTTAAAGGCACAGGCCTAAACTCGTTCAATATTAAGATTGATCAGACCCTGATCAAGTTTCAGGCTGAGATGAGCCATTATCTGCCGGGTTACCTGCCGCATAGCGTGGCCGATATCAAGAACCAGATTTTGTCGTTTATCAAAAACAATATCTCGATTGTCAAAAATACAGGGACAGATATATTGCATAATCTGGCCACCATGGTGATCGGGCTAATTGTGGGTATTCTGGTCTCTATCCAGAACTTTAAGCAGCATGCACCACAACCGGCTTTTAAGGCCGCCGTGTTGCATCGTATTCAGAAGCTTTCGATCTCGTTTAAAAATGTGGTCTTTGCACAGGTGAAAATTTCCCTGATCAATACCGTCTTGTTCATGATTTTCGTGTTCATTGTTTTACCGCTGTTCGATATCCATTTACCGTTTGCCAAAACCCTGACCATCCTGACTTTTATTTTTGGCCTGCTACCGATTATTGGCAATCTGATTTCCAATACCCTGATTATCATGTCGGGCTTGACCATTTCCCTGTCAGTTGCCGCCATTGCTCTGGCCTATCTGGTGATTATTCATAAACTGGAATATTTCGTAAATGCCAAGATCATTGGTACAAAAATTAATGCCAGTGCCTGGGAAGTCTTGCTGGCCATGCTGATTTTTGAAGCTGTTTTTGGCTTAAGCGGCTTGATTATTGCACCTGTTTTTTATGCCTATATCAAGCTCGAATGTAAGGATGCCGGGCTGATCTAGGCAGGAGTTACATTCTAAAGACCTTGCTTAACAGGAAAAGACTTTATTTCATCAGGCTTAAAACTGTTGTTATAAAAAGAAAAATAGTGATAAGTAAACTTACAAAAGGTTAGAAAACGAAAACACTCAGGTGCCAGTTCAAGGCGTAAGCTAGAGATGAAGTAACAGTTTTTATTCACTCTATTTCATCACATTATAATTGAATGAGGTAACTATGAGTTCTTCAGCAGCGAAAGCTTTAAAAGTTTATACACGTAATAATCTAGATGATGCCATCAAAGAATCTACAGTAAAAATATTAAACCAGATTCTTGCCAACCTGATCGATCTTTCCTTATTGACCAAACAGGCGCACTGGAACATGCGCGGCAGTAACTTCATTGCAGTCCATGAAATGCTGGATATGTTCCGTACTTCACTGATCACTCATCTGGACAATGTGGCGGAGCGTGCAGTACAGATTGGTGGAACAGCCCTGGGGACAACCCAGTCCGTCGCTGAAAGTTCACACCTGAAAGCTTATCCGGTTGCTATCCATGCGGTGCAGGATCACTTAAAAGAGCTGGCAGACCGTTATGGCGTGGTCGCCAACCATTTGCGTGATACCATTGATGAGATTCAGGACCCGATCTCTGAGGATATTATTCACGCTGCCCTAGAAGATCTGGATCAATATTTATGGTTCCTGGAAGCCAATATTGAGCAAAAATAAGCAAATACCCCGCATAAAAAAGAGGACTTGGGTCCTCTTTTTTGGTTTCTATGTTAATTACGGCTTCACTACAACCAGTACCTGAATCGCTTCCGGCGTCACAGACAGACCATCTAACAGGCCTAAACCTTCTTTCTGGAATTTCTGTAAACGCTCGATTTCATCTTGACGAATACTTGGATTAAATTGCTTGAGGTAGCTTAAACGGTCAATTTCATATTGCCACTTCGCACTATAATGTTCTTTGGCCTGTTGCATCAACTCTGGCAATGATCCCTTCGCAATCTCTAAAGCTTGCGCATAACGGGTCTCGATCACTTCACGGCGCGCCTTTACGACCTGACGGCAACTATTGCCATCTAGATGATGCAGGTATGGACGTAAAATGCTAGGGTCGATCTTGGCAGACAGGTCCTGTCCATTTTCACTGAGTAATACGCGAATTAATTGTTTCGGTAAACTTGATGGCAAGTTCAAGGCTTTTGGTGCCACCACATCAACCTTGAACCACACTTCAAGTAATACCGAACCCTGTTTCAAGGCATTCGATTTCAACAAAGCCACATTGGTACTACCAAATGACTGGGTGCGGATCATTTCCATCACACTTTCAATAAATGGATGTTCCAGCGTCAAGTATTGTGCATCTTCACGGATCTGAGCCTGATCACGATAGAACGTCGCCGTCATGCCTTCTTCATCCAAGGTCAGACCTTGCACCTGCATCTGATCGGTCGGCTTGATGATCACGGTACCGTTGCTTTGCTCATCAAAATCGATATTGGTTGATGACATAAAACGCTTCACAAACATGGGTAAAGTGGTGTTGTCATCATAATCTTCAAGCGCCTGTACAATGCCTTGGGCAACCACAGGACGGCAAGAGTTATACTCGAGCAAACGGTCACGACCTGCCTGTAACTCGGCTTCCAGTGCCTGACGCTGGACATTGACTTCTTCAAGCAGGTCTTCAAAAGTCTGGCCCTGATCTGCAAGTAAGCAATCTTTCAGCTCAACAATAAAATTCTCTTGTAGCGTTTGTGCGGTTGGCGAAATATTGCTGAAAATATTCAATGCTTCGTTGTACCAGCGGAACATACGTTCCTGTGCCGTCCCCACCAGATATGGCACATGAATCTGGATGCGGTTTTCCTGGCCAATACGGTCCAGACGACCAATACGCTGTTCCAGTACATCCGGGTTTGCCGGCAAATCAAACAAAATCAGGTCACTGGCAAACTGGAAATTACGTCCTTCCGAACCAATCTCGGAACACAGCAAAATTTGTGCACCATAACTGTCTTCGGCGAAGTAAGCTGCCGCCTGATCACGCTCTAACAGGCTCATGCCCTCATGGAACATTGCAGTACGGATACCGGCATGTAAGCGCAATACATTTTCCAGTGCTTCAACCACAGGCCCGCTACGCGCAATCAACAACACTTTTTTGTGCTTTAACTCTTTACGCAGCACTTCCATCAACCAAGGCACACGCGGATCGCTTTCCATCCATGCGCCATCAAGCTGACCTTCTTCCGGCCACATCTGTTCACGCATCTTGCCATCCATTGACCAGCTTTCTGGTGCTGGCAAAGGTGCCGGCTGGCAGTCACGTCCCGGGAAGCCCTGAATCGCTTCACGGGTATTACGGAACAGGATTCGGCCTGTACCATGACGGTCCAGCAACTCATGAATGGCTCGCATACGCTGTTCTGGCTGGTCATCAATCCGGTGACCCAGCAAGCCTTCCAGTGCCACCAGATGCTCTTCGGTTAACGCTTCATCCGACATCAGTACTTCTGCGATTTTTGCAGTGTGCTGATATTGTTCTTCTTCATCAAGGAAGCGGTCAAGACTGCTAAAACGTTGCGGATCAAGCAGGCGAAGACGGGCAAAATGGCTTTCTACACCGAGCTGTTCAGGCGTTGCCGTGAGCAGTAAAACGCCCGCAGTCTGTTCAGCCAGTTCTTCAACCAGATCATAGCGATCATTCCCGCCCTCTTCCTCACTCCACATCAAGTGGTGTGCTTCATCGACCACCAGCAAATCAAAGCCGGCTTCGATTGCCTGCTCGCGCAAGTCATCATGGTCAACCATCAGGTCAACGCTGGCAATAATGCATTGTTCAGTCAGGAACGGATTCAGGTCTGGATCATGTTCCTTGATCGACGCTGTACGGGTTAAATCAAACAGGGAGAATTGCAAATTGAAACGGCGACGCATTTCAATCATCCACTGATATTGCAGTGAATCAGGCACCAAAATCAGGATACGCTCGGAACGGCCTGTTTTCAGTTGCTGGTGAATGATCAGGCCTGCTTCAATGGTTTTACCCAAGCCAACTTCATCGGCCAGTAAAACACGCGGGGCAAAACGCTTGCCAACTTCATGTGCAATATAAAGCTGGTGCGGAATCAGGCCAACACGCGCACCGAGAAAGCCACGCAAAGGACTGGTCTGCATTTGTGCCTGCAACAGCATCGCTTCAATACGCAGGTCATACCACTCTTTATAATCGACCTGACTGGCAAGCAGACGTTCTAGCGGTTTGGATAACTGGATTTGCGCCCCGATACGGGTCTCGTTCAGTGACTTGCGTTCTTGTTCACCATTATCTAATGTGCGCACTACATCATAACGAAGCACACCATGACGGTCCTCAACCGACTCGACCGTCCACTTGATCCCTTCCTGATCCTGCACTTCATCATTTACATTGAAGATGATACGAGATAAAGGCGCATTGTTGCGTGCATAGACACGCGTTTCATCACTTTTAGGGAATAAAATGCTGATAGAACGTTCATCTACATCAATCAGAACTCCTAAACCGAGCTCAGTTTCAGTATCTGATAACCAACGTTGACCAATAGCAAACTGCTGCAATTTTTCCACCTTTATCTCAAGTTAGCCTACATATTTTATGCCCTGATACAAATAAAAGTTAAGGCATTTTATGTAGTTTTCAGTCGTGGGTATTATTCAGACCTCATCAATTGAAGTATGAATAAGCCTCTAATATTCTGACATAAAGCACGATCAAATAGCGTGCATCACATCGTGTTTCATAAAAAAGTTTTGTCCCTAAAATGGCACAGCACAGTCAAATGTCAGCGCTGCACCTGTTTCAGGATGGGCAAAGCTTAACTGCGTTGCGTGTAAGCACAGGCGCGTATAAAGCTGTTGCTGTTCCGGTGTGGCATATAAGGTATCGCCCAGAATCGGATGACCTAAATATTGCATATGCACACGAAGCTGATGTGAACGACCTGTAACCGGAATCAGTTTCACCCGGGTGACAGCCTGTCCCTGAATTTCCAGATGTTCGATTGCCTGCCATTCGGTTAACGCAGGCTTGTGGTGAGAGGCATCAACAATATGTAATGGCGGGCGGCTTGGGTCATAAATCACCGGAATATCGACGGTGCCCTGGCCCTCTAAATGGCCTGCCACCAGAGCCTGATAGATTTTTGAGGTTTGACGGTCCTGAAACTGGCGTGAAATATTGCTCTGGCCAGCTCTGGATAAGCCAAAGACCAAAATACCGGAAGTATCACGATCCAGCCGGTGAATCAGTAAGGTTTTGGGTTCTAGTTCTAATAATCGATTGATCAGGCAATCTTGTAAATCGGGTGTCTTCCCCGGTACGGTGAGCAAGCCTGCCGGTTTATGGATGACCATAAAATCTTCATCACGATGAATCAAATGTTCACTTAGAAAATCACTCAAGGTAGCCTTCCAACGACTGGATGAAAACAAGCGGGCAATCATAAAAAGCTTGGCGCTGAATTACAATGCATGACACGTATTTTTACTCATTTTTTTCGTGTTTATTGCCATATTTCATCCAGAATCGAATATAAGTTTTGGTTTAGGTCGATTGCTCTAGAAAGTACTGGATTGCATGACGGGCAATTTCTGCGTCCTGGAAAGATTGTACCCCCGAAATACCAACTGCTCCCACAACCTGTTCTTGATAGACAATCGGTTCTCCCCCCTCCAGCATGCCTTTTGCCGCATTGATGGTTAAAAAGCCGATTTTGCCGTCACGGATCATATCTTCAGATGCCTTGGTTGCTCTGCGGCTGACCGCAGCAGAATAGGCTTTTTCTTGGCAAATCTGTGTCGACAATACTGATGCTCCATCCATGCGCTTCATCATTAACAAAGTACCACTGTCATCTACAACAGCAATGCTGACATTAAAATCATGTGCTGTGGCATATTGTGCTGCTGCATTAACCAGAGTTTCTACATCCGCCGCAGTTAAATAATGTTTGGTTTTCATTGTTACTTCATTCCCATGAGTTTCTTATTAAAAGCTTGTTCAAATTATGATTGATAAAAGCGTTTCCTGTCGCCACAGCCTGCACCAGCCAAACTGCTGATGCTTTTGCTGTAGCCTCAGACCAACGCAAATATAGTTTATTATTCAAGCATTATTTTAACTGGCGGTACAGTAAAGATTGTTTACCTTTGCTGTTCGTGGCCAAGATTTAGCATGCACATAGTGAGCAATCCGCTACAGTTGTATTAAGATCAGAGCTTAGTTCTTATAATTGGTTAAGCTTCCTATTGAGCTAAAATTAAAGACATATCCATTAAAAAAAAAGCCCGAACGAATCGGGCTTAATGACGCATTACAGGATTATTTCATTTCTGCAAAGGTTTCTTTTGCAGCCTGAATGGTATCGGCAATATCCTGATCTGAATGCATTGATGAAATAAATCCGGCTTCAAATGCAGACGGCGCAAGATAAACGCCACGCTTTAACATGCCATGGAAGAATTTCTTGAATGCTTCAACATCACAGGCCAGCATTGAATCAAAGCTGGTAATGTCATCCTGATCGGTGAAATACAAACCAAACATGCCACCCACTTGCTGGGTCTTAAACGGGATACCGGCTTCATCTGCTGCGGCCTGTAAACCGGCAAGCAATTTGGCTAACTGTGCCGCAAGCTTGTCATAAAAACCCGGTTCACGAAGATGCTTGAACATCGCAATACCGGCACGCATGGCCAGCGGATTGCCTGATAGTGTACCGGCCTGATACACCCCACCTAAAGGTGCAATGCACTCCATGATTTCACGTTTCCCCCCAAAAGCACCGACCGGCAAACCGGCACCGATGATTTTACCCAACGTCGTCAGGTCAGGTTTAACGTTATATACCGATTGTGCACCGCCCAACGCAACACGGAAACCGGTCATCACTTCATCAATGATAAACACCGATTTGTATTCATCACAGACATCACGAATGGCTTGCAAGAAACCGTCGATTGGGGTTACCAGATTCATATTGCCTGCCACAGGCTCAATAATGACGCCGGCAATCTCATGACCAAACTTGCTAAAGCATTCTTTTAAGGCTTCAATATTGTTATATGGCAGCGTCAAGGTATGCTTGGCAAAATCAACAGGTACGCCTTTTGAGGTAGGTTCCCCCTCTCCGAGCGTAAGCAAACCGGAACCCGCCTTGACCAATAACGAATCTGAATGGCCATGATAACAGCCTTCAAATTTTACAATCTTGTCACGACCGGTATAACCACGTGCCAGACGTATCGCCGTCATGGTCGCTTCTGTACCTGAACTGGTCATACGCACCAGCTCAATGGATGGCATGATCTCGCAAATGGTATCGGCCAAAGTGGTTTCATGCACGGTTGGTGCACCAAAGCTTAAACCATCTTCAGCCGCAGTCTGTACCGCCTGAATAATATCAGGATGTGCATGCCCCAAAATCATTGGGCCCCATGAACCGACATAGTCCACATAACGCTTGCCATCAACATCCCACAGATATGCGCCTTTTGCCTTTTCGATAAAGACCGGTGTACCGCCAACACCATTAAATGCACGTACAGGTGAGTTGACGCCACCCGGGATATGTTTATTTGCCTGTTTAAATAACTGTTCTTGCTTTGGAGATAAACTCATAAAACACTCAACCTGGAATCGAGAACAAGGAACCTGATCGTTCCGAGAAACAATGAAAGCCCCGTACAAACGGATGCCTATAATTAGTCAAATAACGTTGCCCATGCATTTACACGAGCAGGAATTTCGGCTGTTGATCGTCCTAATATATCACTAATTACTGCACAAAGGCTTGCTCCCGCCTCAATCACCACTTGAGAATTTTCCACGGTCAGCCCCCCGATCGCACAAATTGGCACCGAAAATTTTTGTTTAGCCTGCTTGATGACTTCAATGCCGACATTACCCGCTTCAGGTTTGGTTGAGGTGGCATAAACTGCACCAAAGGCGATATAAGTCGCCCCATCGGCAATTGCCTTTTCAGCAAGCTCCAGTGAGTTGAGGCAAGTCCGCCCAATAATGACACCTTGTGGTAAACGTGCCGCGGCATCACTTATTTCACCATCGGACTGTCCCAGATGAACCCCTAAACCAAACTGTTCTGCCAAGGCCAGATCATCATTAATCACAAATGGCACCTGATGCTTTTCACAGAGTTGCTTGATCTGCTCCACTTCGACTGGCTGCTCTGCCTTTGCTACCTTTTTACGGCGGTATTGCAAAATCGCAACTTTTCCAGTTGCTAATGCGACATCTAGTTTTTCAAGTAACAGCTGGATTGGATCATCATTGGTAATGAGGTAAAGACCGCGCATGGGGGTATTGTTAATTTCTAAATGACGTATGCCATCATCAATCGCTTTATTTTCCACTCTTAAATCACTCGTATTTCTAAATGGCGTATGCCGTCATGAACTAATCTCAGTAATATTAAGGTAATTTCTAAATAGCGTACACCGTCATGAACCCAGATTTTATATAAGGTTTAAATAACTGAGCTTTCTAAATGGCGTCTGCCGCCATGAACCCGTGCATCATCCTGAGCGCGCATGTGGGGACTTTCTAAATGGCGTATGCCACCATGAACGACTTAAAGAATGAAGATGTTACTGAAATTTCTTTCTAAATGGCGTATGCCGCCATGAACTTTGAAAGTTATGTTTAAAAAAAACAATGCAGTTTCTAAATGGCGTATGCCGCCATGAACGTCCTACCCAATCCACAGTTTGATTATCTAGATTTCTAAATGGCGTATGCCGCCATGAACGCTTTCATTCTGTTTTGTATCATGATTACTCATTTCTAAATGGCGTATGCCGCCATGAACGAGTTTCATTGTATAGAGCGTCTTGCCTGTGCTTTCTAAATGGCGTATGCCGCCATGAACAGATTCTCCTTACTGCTCTCGAACTACATAAATTTCTAAATGGCGTATGCCGCCATGAACCAGGTTACTGTCAATACAAACTTATTGATAACTTTCTAAATGGCGTATGCCGCCATGAACTTGAGAACAAAAAGCGTTTTACCGGTTCTGATTTTCTAAATGGCGTATGCCGCCATGAACATTTAGTCGCGCAGGCTCAGACTGAAATGTCTTTTCTAAATGGCGTATGCCGCCATGAACATTTAACTATGAAATATTCACAAAAAGGTAATTTTCTAAATGGCGTATGCCGCCATGAACAAACAGCTGATAGCCCGGCTTCGGTTCTAAATTTTCTAAATGGCGTATGCCGCCATGAACGATCATGGTCTTCGTTATAGAGTTCACCCTCATTTCTAAATGGCGTATGCCGCCATGAACCATAGCTATACTCGCCGGTGTTATATCTAATTTTTCTAAATGGCGTATGCCGCCATGAACGACCATGCATCAGAAAAGCTTAAAGGCTGCGTTTTCTAAATGGCGTATGCCGCCATGAACATAAGCAAGACCAAAACAGCGCTCAAGCAATGTTTCTAAATGGCGTATGCCGCCATGAACATCAGACAGGACTTGAGCGCGTTCCTCGCGTATTTCTAAATGGCGTATGCCGCCATGAACATACGTGTGCCCAGAGCATGCCGGACAACAACTTTCTAAATGGCGTATGCCGCCATGAACTAAATCGTTTCATTGCCAGTGATACTCTTATCTTTCTAAATGGCGTATGCCGCCATGAACGCTACAACCCGAATGGCTTACGTTGTCCATCATTTCTAAATGGCGTATGCCGCCATGAACCGTGGAAAATCAGTCGCATCCAACTTAATTATTTTCTAAATGGCGTATGCCGCCATGAACTGTTTGGCGTTATTGTTGCACCGCTTATGTTTTTTCTAAATGGCGTATGCCGCCATGAACATTTATCAAGGCAGATTTGATTAACTGGATGATTTCTAAATGGCGTATGCCGCCATGAACCAAATTTTGCCCGGTGGGCATTGTGTTGAACTTTTCTAAATGGCGTATGCCGCCATGAACGGTGCGAGGATAATAACGGGTTGCTTCGGTCTTTTCTAAATGGCGTATGCCGCCATGAACCACAGCCATTGGGCAAATCTCTCCAGTCGAACTTTCTAAATGGCGTATGCCGCCATGAACTCCATATCAGGCAGGCCGTGGCGCAACACATTTTTCTAAATGGCGTATGCCGCCATGAACCAAAACAATTCCAAAAATACCGGGATTTATCCTTTCTAAATGGCGTATGCCGCCATGAACAGTAGTACCATATCTGCGGCCTGTTGATGTCTTTTCTAAATGGCGTATGCCGCCATGAACATGTATTTCTTTAGGTTAATACCATTGATATATTTCTAAATGGCGTATGCCGCCATGAACTACTAGATTTTGAAGCCTCACTGACCGTTGCTATTTCTAAATGGCGTATGCCGCCATGAACGCTACAACCCGAATGGCTTACGTTGTCCATCATTTCTAAATGGCGTATGCCGCCATGAACTTAATGAGGTTAAGAGTTTGTATTTACAGTAATTTCTAAATGGCGTATGCCGCCATGAACTGGGAATCTTTCAAAGCGACTTGGAACTGGCATTTCTAAATGGCGTATGCCGCCATGAACAACGCACCGTCATAATCATCCTTGCTCAGTTTTTTCTAAATGGCGTATGCCGCCATGAACAGTGCAAGGTTTTACCCATTGGTAGCGTCAGTTTTCTAAATGGCGTATGCCGCCATGAACATAGAGCTTGCAGAGCAGGGTCTATTTCTTCTTTTCTAAATGGCGTATGCCGCCATGAACACTGACGTAAAGAAAGTGCATCACTTTCTTTTTTTCTAAATGGCGTATGCCGCCATGAACGTTTAATCAAAAAACACCACAAGTCAAAATATTTTCTAAATGGCGTATGCCGCCATGAACGCCATAATTCAAAATCCATCAAGGCTCATCAATTTCTAAATGGCGTATGCCGCCATGAACAGGAATTACAATCTAATGTTCGTCAGGCAATATTTCTAAATGGCGTATGCCGCCATGAACTTGATTCATTGTTATAGATCACACGTGCTGTGTTTCTAAATGGCGTATGCCGCCATGAACTATCGTATGTGCCAACGAGGCGCGATCCCGGCTTTCTAAATGGCGTATGCCGCCATGAACGTCTCCGAGTTTTTCGTGAATATATTTGTCCTTTTCTAAATGGCGTATGCCGCCATGAACAAGAACTTAACAGCCATATCAGTGTAATCAGACTTTCTAAATGGCGTATGCCGCCATGAACTTCCTTATTCGGAATTTCATCGGCTTTCGTGTTTTCTAAATGGCGTATGCCGCCATGAACAACCTAAGGCAAACTTGGCAATTTCCTTATTCTTTCTAAATGGCGTATGCCGCCATGAACCATTTCAAAAAATGGCTCACCTACGTTGGCAATTTCTAAATGGCGTATGCCGCCATGAACGATGATCGCCGTAAAGCGCACTACGGCAGATGTTTCTAAATGGCGTATGCCGCCATGAACTTAGTGCGTACCCGTTTAAGTGATGTTGATCGTTTCTAAATGGCGTATGCCGCCATGAACACTACCGCTAACGATGCATATGAGGTCTTTAATTTCTAAATGGCGTATGCCGCCATGAACGATTGGCCCCGTTGAGTACACATCCATGCTTTTTTCTAAATGGCGTATGCCGCCATGAACAAACTCTAATTGCATCATCATTAACTCATGTTTTTCTAAATGGCGTATGCCGCCATGAACTACTTGTAAGAACTCACGCGCGCCCGGTGAAATTTCTAAATGGCGTATGCCGCCATGAACGGCGCTGCGCGGAAGGCCGGACACAATGTAGTTTTCTAAATGGCGTATGCCGCCATGAACGCTGAGGCGTGAAACCTCAACAGCTTTAGCTATTTCTAAATGGCGTATGCCGCCATGAACATTATGGCGCAGCTTCTAACAGTGGTGATTATTTTCTAAATGGCGTATGCCGCCATGAACTCTTATTGATTTTCAACCCTGGAAAACCAAGATTTCTAAATGGCGTATGCCGCCATGAACACAGTGGCTATCAAGGCGCAGCTTCTAACAGTTTTCTAAATGGCGTATGCCGCCATGAACGTGTGGGGCGTTGCCAAATGATTTTTACATTATTTCTAAATGGCGTATGCCGCCATGAACTACTTTTTGCTGTTCTCTTTGCTGGCCTTTTTTTTCTAAATGGCGTATGCCGCCATGAACGTGAGCATGTCATTGTTATTCAGAGACAGAATTTTCTAAATGGCGTATGCCGCCATGAACACCTGATTAATAGCCATGATGCAAAGCGTACTTTTCTAAATGGCGTATGCCGCCATGAACGAGGATACTGGCAGAGAGTGTCATCTTTATGATTTCTAAATGGCGTATGCCGCCATGAACATAGATGCTCAGCATTAGCCTGATTTGACATCATTTCTAAATGGCGTATGCCGCCATGAACAATCGTCTTAATTGGAACGTTAGACATGATTATTTCTAAATGGCGTATGCCGCCATGAACGATAAAACTACTGTTGCCAAGGAAATTAACGATTTCTAAATGGCGTATGCCGCCATGAACTCTATGACCATCTGTTGCAGCTATGATGCCAATTTCTAAATGGCGTATGCCGCCATGAACTCGCTGAGTGCTTCCGGGTGCTTAAACCGAATTTTCTAAATGGCGTATGCCGCCATGAACAGAGAAGGTTTTAAATCGTTATGTGTCAGTTCTTTCTAAATGGCGTATGCCGCCATGAACGGTTACATCTAATCCGATTAATGTTCCAGGCTTTTCTAAATGGCGTATGCCGCCATGAACATTATTTTGCCCAGGCTCAGTCATCACAGAGTTTTCTAAATGGCGTATGCCGCCATGAACTGTCCGGATGGTTCAGTGATTTTTTATGATGATTTCTAAATGGCGTATGCCGCCATGAACGCTTCCTTTTTCATTCCCCCCGATAAAACAGTTTTCTAAATGGCGTATGCCGCCATGAACCTTTTGGCAATCAATTAAAGATTTTTTTGGTTTTTCTAAATGGCGTATGCCGCCATGAACTTGTGGTGGGATATGGGCAGTCACTGAGTATTTTTCTAAATGGCGTATGCCGCCATGAACATTACCTGATTCGGAAATTCCAGCACGACTACTTTCTAAATGGCGTATGCCGCCATGAACTCTGCTCAGCAATAATACTTTTTGCAACATCATTTCTAAATGGCGTATGCCGCCATGAACTGACTTTCTTTGCAAAGATTAAGAAAGAAACATTTCTAAATGGCGTATGCCGCCATGAACCAGGTTATATGTTATGGGCATCTGCATGTATCTTTCTAAATGGCGTATGCCGCCATGAACATCAAACAGGCAAGCTAGTAAAGCATTTTAACTTTCTAAATGGCGTATGCCGCCATGAACTACCAAGCTCACGCATGATGTCTTGGTATGCTTTTCTAAATGGCGTATGCCGCCATGAACTTTTCTGTTAATCCCTAGTTAAATCATAAACCTTTCTAAATGGCGTATGCCGCCATGAACAAACAGATTCTTGTTGATCTAATTGAATTTAATTTCTAAATGGCGTATGCCGCCATGAACTTTAATTGTTGTGTTGGTCGGCTTCCTGATCTTTTCTAAATGGCGTATGCCGCCATGAACCAAACAATTCTAACGGCTCTGTTGATTGCTATTTTCTAAATGGCGTATGCCGCCATGAACTACCATTGTACTTAATACAGCCGGAGAACATCTTTCTAAATGGCGTATGCCGCCATGAACAAGAAAAAGACCCTACGACGGGCGAACCTACTTTTCTAAATGGCGTATGCCGCCATGAACTATAAAATTATAGTAAAAATATAAGTTACAACAAGTAGTTAATATAAATTATGGCATTTTACCCAATCAAAAAACCACTTATTGTAACTTATTGATTTTATTAAACTGTTAAAGAATAGAAAAAATATTGGGTCAAAACTCTGGTATGGTTGAGAAGCGGCTTAACCCATAAGTTCCAAATGTTCCCTCTTTTGCCTCATCGGCAACAGATTTACCAATATATAAACGATATGGCCGATCTATATTTTCCTCTCGCTTGGCACTCAGACTTTTTAAACTTACATAAGGCTCAACGATGGGGTGATCAATATATTCCTTAAAATGCTGCCTCGCTTGATTCAAAGAAATATTGCGACGCTGCGCTTGATGAGCAATACGTTCCTCCAAATTCATCTTCGGATTCACTCGAAAATAATTGGCAAATCCAGTGACCTTAGCATGAGGGACATCTCGCGGTTGAGTAACATGGACATAATCCACTAATCGTTCCAGCCATTTCCCCAGATTAAGTTGATGTAACTCGGCTTCTGTATTTGCAAAGATACGAATTTTCTTACCCAAAAACCCAATATTCTTTTGCCGGTTAATACCGTATTGAGGAAAAGATACACCAAAGGGTATCTTTTCTTTTTCATCAATATGTTCAACAAAAGCAATATGGAGCTGAGTATAGACTTTTGACCAAAGAAAATACGCAGAAGTATCTTCATCAGGCAAAAGGGTAAGCTCAATATAATATTGCATCATTTATCACTCTCACCAAAGACGCCACCACGTACCAGCACAGACATCACATAATGCTGCTGTTCAATTTCAGGAACTCTGCCTGTATTTACCCAACCATCAAACAGACTATAAAAATCTTGTCCTTCTTTAGGCTGACGATATGCTTTACCTTCAGAAGTCACTGAACCATATGGTTCAACAGCAATCGGTTTGGTTGCATCTGGGTACCATGTATCGATAGTACGTAGGGCATTGCCAATTTTTTGTGAGTGAATCCCTGCTTCCTTGTTGTTAATTGCATATAGGGTTTTACTTTTTTTACCTTTTGTATTCCCTGCATCAAGAATTAATTCTTGAGAAGGATAAACCTCTTGCCCTTCTCCTAAACGAGCAAAACCAGTAACTCTTAATAATACATGTTCATTACCCGTCAACCCTGCCTGAATCCATGTAGCAAGTTGTGCTAACGATTGTTCCTGTTCTGAATCGACTTTAACCTCATATAAACGGTTAGCCAGAGCATCAAAACTCAATTTTGCACTTGCTTTACCATCCACAATACGTTCAACCGACACAATGACATTTTCCGCACCAATACGGTTTCGCCATAAGAAGCGTCCATTTGCCAGATTTACTGCATAACGTTTAGCCAGTTCCTTAAACTGTGATTCCGCTTTATACCCTGAAACAACTGCATTAAGTCGTTCAGCAAAACTCTCATCATTACAGGCCGATGGTTGTCCAACATTCGGTAAAACACGTAAGGTAAATGTAACGGCAACGGTATCTTTACCTTGTGGCAATGCAGCAATATCAACGGTTTGTAAATTGGCTTTTTCAACTGCGGCATTAATATAGACAGGATCAATTTCTTTGGTATTTTTAGGACGGTTTGAGATTGTACCTCGTACTGATTTTTCCTGGATCTGGATAACCGTAGTACCTGCACCATTTTCAATTTCATTCCAGTTAACTACGGTCATGCGCCCATCTGATGGATCTAAATGACGGTTAAACGATAATACTGATGCAGTTTTAATTTTATTATTAGATGGAGTTTTAGCCATGATTAATATTCCTCATTTTCATAATTTGTATAGTCATCAAATGATTGTTCCTCTAAATCATCTGACAATAATTGGATGTTAAGTTTTGGCGCAAAAGGTTGAATGAGTTCATAAACACCGTCTTTAGGCACGTTGTTATATGTCCACAAGGTATAGGTTAAATCCTCAATCCGATGCGGACTTTGCCACTGCCCCAAACTCAATAAAGTTTCAACAAAAGTTGCTGGATACTGATTATCCCTTAATCCGGTAATGGAGCCTTTGTCTTGCAGTTCTGTTAATGCCGCATAACCAATTGGGATTGGTACTAACCAGCCTTTTAAATGCTCAGGACGAGGCCGTACCTGCCAAATACCTTTACGCTCTCCATCAACACCAAGTTGCGGCTGTTCCGTACTGGAAAGATTGAGGCGGCTGATATCCAGCAAAGTATCCAGAACATCAGGTTGATGTCCTTGCGTCTCTAAATAGGCGTGTTGTTGGCTTAACCATTTTTGATGGGCAAGTAATACTTCATGTCGATGCAGCAATACAAAACCTGGCAATAACATATGACGCAACTTTTTGGTTTTATTAATAGCCTCAGACAATGACCAATTCACCAATTTAGGCTTTACCCGTCGATGAGGAAAAATTGCCCCGCCAGCCAAACGCATTCCATAAATTGATTGGTTAAGTCTTTGAATCAAGTATTGGGTTTGCTCATTTAAATCTTCATCATTGGCAGATAAATGTTGATCTAAATCATTGCCACTTAAGCCAATGATCAAACTGACTTCAAAATGCCCTTTTCCTTCTTCCACCATTGCAGGCGTTGATCCATCTGATTCCAAAGGATGACGAGCGAGATTGAGTTGGTACGGCGAATAACGGTAATCGCTACTTTTAGTCACTTGAGGGATAAACTGGTGACATACGATACCAACTCCACAACACTCCAGAGTGTGATACTGTTCTTGTTCATTCAATTTTCGCTGCAAAGCATGAGCAAACCCTGTAAAGGCACTCGGTGCGGGAAAGCCCCATGTTAGATGGCTATTGATAATAGAAGCATTTTCAACTTGTAAACGAACAATGTATAAAGCTTTAGGATAGGCATAACGCATTAAGCAAACTCCTCTTTGAGTAATTGCAACTTATCCCGTAAAGCAATTGACCATACCCGAGCCTCATGATCATCCAGATCAGCTAATTTGCCTCTAACGGTTAACACTTTGTTTAACCAATCGCCAAAGTTGTTGCCCACTTCTGTACGCCAATCCCGACAACGATAACCCTTTAACCATTCCTGTTCTTCTTCTGTCAAAGTGTCCAAATCTTCCTTATCAAAAAGCTCCTCACGATAACCACGATCTAACCAGAAACTTTCAGCACGATTAAATTTACGCTGCGAATCAAGTGTCCAACCTGAAGTTGCACTTTGTTGAAGTTCAAGGCTCATATCAATCACACAATCTACAAGCTGATTGACCAATTCATCTCGCTTATCACGAAATGCAACATTATTTCGATCATATTCATGTCGATACATATGAATGATAGACTTTAAAATCGGTTTTACATCCTGACGGTTACTTAAATAACCTGTAAACACTGAACCAGATTTTGGTAATTCAACCAACAGTCCTTGCCAAACAGGTGGTAACGATGGCAATAACCACATCGAACCACGCCGGTCGCTATTGAGTTGTGAAATATTCTGGGGTTTTGATCCGCCATAATTATGAACCAGTAAACTAGGGTACTCTCGGCTTTCCTGCGGATAATGCAGCTCCTTAAAGCGAGCTTCACGTAACACCTTGCTTGACTCACCAAAACGATCCTGTGAGATTTGCTGATACACCCGATGTACCAATGCACTGGGGTATAAAATTACCAAGATATGATACTTATCTTGATCGACAGGAAAATAAACCTGTTTGGATAAGCGCCCTGCATTTAACTCCGATGGAATTTCACTAAATGCCAAAAATCGTTGATAGCGGATTTGTGCCTGTTCAGCATGTTTTGAAAGTGCGGCGATAAAATCCTGATCGGCTTTTAATAAACGATCAAGTAATGAAATGCCCTTAAACTTTTGCCGTAATAACTTAAATACATCCAAGACGGCAGCATTACCAATTACATCAGCTTCAAGTTGCAAACCTTGTGATCCAACAAAATCATGAGTCTTGTTCTGCTCTGCATAAAACATGGCCGATGCTTTAGAACTGGGGTGATGCTGTTTAGGCGTATGCGTTGCCAAGCGAATTTGGCTGATCCTTAAACTGGCCTCTTCTAACCATGTTTCAGGTTGATATTTTTCCAGCAGCTTTTCACGTTCAGTAAAGTCATCTTCTTTGAGCTTCTCCAACTTTTCATTTAAACGTCCCTGAATATATTGCTCAATCAAGGCTCGAATGGTTGGTGGTGAAGCATCTTCAATTTCTTCTGCTTCAATTGTCATATATCCTCCACTTCATTTTAATCCTATTTAATCGTAATTTTAAAAAATTGTATCTATCTTATTTAACTTACCTTGTTAACTTTGCTTATGCAATATGACTCGGTTTAAAATTCACATCTACTTATATAAGTAGCTTAGAAATATTTGAACGTTATTTATAGTTCACTGCCGCACAGGTAGCTTAGGTTTTAGGATTTATAAGGTTTACTTCCTTATAAATCCTAACCAATCGTGATAAAGCCATTTCTTTTGCTCTGCCAGTATGGGTAAGTTTAGGCTTAAATAGCGGGAACAATTTTCAGACCAGCTTCGCTCAACTGTGGTCGCATCTAAATATTTTTCTAAAGCGATTTCAGGCTTCTGATTTGGCCAACAATGAATTTGAGGATTATTTGCCAATTCAATTCGTCTAACCAAACTTTCAACCAGTAACCAATTCCCTGTTTTTTCATTATATTGATAAAGCTTTAAAGGCTGCTCTTCCTCTTCTGCCCTCAACGCAGTAAAAAATTCAGCCTGTGACTGCCGAAACCGGCTGAGTGTTTGTAAAATGCCAGTGTAATGAATAGGCGTATTCCAAAAACTATAGGCTGGAAATTTGATTGGGGATACATCAATAGGACGCATATCAGGACAAATGCCATGACCTAATAAAATATGATGCATGCGGTCATGTTCCAAATCAGCTAAACGTGGATAGCCTGATCTTTCATAGAATTGTTTGAGGTAATTTGCCGGCGGCTGGGTCAATCGGGCAATTGAGTCGAGTTGTTTAAAATGCTTAAGATCCATCAGTCCTGCATTTTTTGTATCATCTATTCCCCGTAAAAAATGCCTCCTTACACCTTTCCCTTGAAACTCAAATCCGGTTGCTTCAAAACCAGGACGAGAAAAACAGATTTGTTGAGGATACCTAAAATGTCGGATATTGGTTTCCATAATAAAGACATTCGGATGGAAGTATGGTTCTATACGATGCCGTCTTGCTCGACCCGAAGCCTGAATAATTGAACGCATCGAAGAGGGTTCAATGATCATCCAGTCATAATCATGGTCTCTCCCTACTTCACAGACAGGCGAAGCCAAGACCAAAATCAACTGTTTTTGTTCAGGATATTTTTGCAACCAGTTCTGTACCAAATGATGATCATGGGGTTGCTTACTATTATTTCGATCTAAAATTTCATCCAGATATTTCTCAATATTGGCTCGAATCAGTAACGGAAAACGGGAATGATATACACACAAATGAATACGAGTGTCTGCATCAATTTTTTGTTTTAATAACAGTTGGGCAATATTTGCCAGGGGATCAATATTGGCAAAACGGACCAATCCCACACTATATTGTTTACCTGTTGCTGGATCAGTAATGGCATTTAACTGATGAGCTTTTAAACTCGTGCTTAGAATATGTTGGGTAAATACATTTTGCCACGTTTCAGTTGCAGGGATTTGTCTAGGTAAACCGACCCATTCCAAGGTACGTCTTTGTGTTGAAGCTGCCTGTTCATTTAAATAAGTCGCCCGTTTCTTGGTAAATTGATGATGGGCTTTTTCAAATACGGGATTGGCTTCTGCGTTTTTGACCGTACCATCACATGGAATAACTTGATGGGTAATACTTTTCTCATTTTCATCAAACCATGCTGCAATAATCGGCTGGTTGGCTTGAGTACGATGAAGATTATAAAACTTGCGCCCAGAACTATAGGCCAGATATAAACCATTAATTTCAGCGGGTGTTAATGTTGCAGAAGACAACAACACCCGACTCCCCAATAAACCGGCCCAATACACCAGCCGGGCGAGTGCATAATAATCATCGGGTGAAAAATCATCAGGTTCATCAAAGACTAAATCGGATGACATCAAGCGTAACATCGGGGCAATTTGCCGTCCACCGCGGGTACTTTCAGTTGCAGGAATTAAATAGTCAATCGTGCAACATAAGATTGGACTCATCAGCATTTTCTTGACTTGATGATTACCTTTTAGCCATTTTGTTAACAAATGATCTGATGGCAAAATTCCGTCAAAATCTGGCTCAAAGTCTTCAAAATCAACTTCTACATCAGGTTCAAATAAACCTGTTAAAGATTCTGATCCCATCATTTTGGCTAAGGCAGGGTTTTTAGTTGGGTCAGGATTTTCGATATCCTGAATGAGTTGTTCCGAACCAGCTTGACTATATTGTTCAAATATTTCCTTAACCGCTCCACCACCAACCATAATGGCTAAATCGGTATCATCCAGATTTAATTTTTGTCGCAGCGCCTTGCCTGTTTGTAAAGTCAAAGTTCTCAAGCCCAACGCAATATTAAACCGCGTACCCTTTTCAGGATCAGCCAACCCATACATGATTCTAGTATTAGCTAAGGTTTTCCCCCGCCCAGTTGATGCTAGATTCACACCAAAGAATCCATGATCTGGATAATTTTTCTGAATGCTGCAAGCTTCCTGATAGGATTTATCCTGCCATTTATAATAAGAATTGCTATTTTTTCCTTCCAAAGATCGTTGTTTCGGTAGACGATTAAATAACTCATCTAAACGCGTCAATGCCCCCATAAGCTTGCGAGCAGATTGGCTTACGCCAACCAGATGATCATCTAAAGGTTGTTTTAATTCACCAAATTTATCTGTATTGGCATAACAGGAATATTTCGGATCATGCCATTTGGGTGTCGCCTCGCAACTTGAATAATAGTGATCAGATAACATCAATACCAAACGGGAAACATGGCTGAGATAAGGATCGGACAAACTGGTCGCTGGATAGGCTTTATAAAGTTGCATAAGCTTTGCTGCACAGCTATTCATTTCCTTACACCATATTTGGCTATTAAAAGGAACATGCGCTGCTTTTATGTTCCAGCATTGCTGAATCTCTTTTTCCTGATTTTTATCTTTACCCACATACTCACGTGGATAACACCATTTAAAATTCAGGTCATCTAAGACTGTGGCAAACTTTGTTACAGCATACTGATCATCTTTACTTTTATCTTTGCTCAACACATTATCCGGGACAGGCAAACGATGATGTGAAACGATTAACCAGGCAACCAGTTTGGCAATTTCTGGTATTTCTCGAAATGGTGATGGATGCTGTGCTTGGTCAGGATGGTCCTTAATCATATTTTCGAGCCATCTATAATCATCATTTTGAGGCGAGATCTTGATTAGTTTTTCAATCCAGAACTCATCTTGATGACCACATGATTTTACAAAGGCTTCAAATAATCTTAAAGAAATCCATTCATGCCGAAATGGATCAGCAATCGGCTTTTTATTGTATTTTGCGTTGGCTATTTTCTTGGCAAAAAAAGGATTTATTTTTCCAAAGTCATGGAATAAAGCAGCAATCCGACTTAATACAGTAATCAATGGGGCTGTGTGCCAACTGGTATCATTATGGTCTAACTTGATAGGCTTGGCAGTCCTATTCACAGGCACAATCCCCTGTTCATTAAACTTGTTCCGATTTCCTACAATCCATAAAAGTTCAGTTCTACGGCGACCCCGAATCCAATGGCAACTCACCGCCGTATTCTTCGTAACGGTTTTTCTCAGTAGCTTTTTTACTGCTAACAGCCCCTCTTCGGTGATCACCGTTTGCCAGGTGTTATCACCAATCCGATCTGCAAAGGCATCCAGCACACGCCGTGTACGAGGAATTGCTTTCTTTTCACATTGGGAAATAAAAGTAACAATCATCATTCACTCTCCACACTCGGAAAGCTTCTACAAGCCTGCAATTTCACCTGTTCAAACATAAAGTCCAGGCACTTATATTCAGTGAACTTCTGCAATAGCTGTTGACGGAAATCCTGCTCATTCGCACCTTCTTTGGCACAAATAAATGCCCACGGTAAAACCACAGCATCCTTAATTAAATCTGCAACATCAAAGACCAGTGCCCCGCGTCTGGTCTTTCCATGCATGACTGCAAAACTATGGCTAATACCTAAGACCCAAAGCGTTGTCGCACTCAGACCATAAGCCAGATAATTACCATGATTCAAAAAATCATTCGCAAGATCACCTTGTTCAGGATTACGTTCAAAACCGAGTTTGCAACGGGTCGCCGCAATTTTATAAAGTTGTTTGGTCGTCTGGGCCTCTGCAAGCAGCAAATCTCCAACCTTCGTCATCTTTGGAATTTTCTTTTCAAAACCATTTAAGGCGTGTTGAATATCCAGATCATCCAGATAAAATCCCTCATCTTTAAGCTCTTTATCTTTTGCCCAAACTTTGCGAATAAACTCGATACGAGCAAACTGAAATTGCTTTGCAACCTCTAGACGTTTAGATTCGTCAAACCAAAAGCTCATCCAGCTTTGCATGTATTCTGTTGGCCGGTATTCACTCTGCGGCATGAGCCACTCCACTTCACTCCCTGCAAATAGCGGCGTTCCCCCACCTCCACAAAACCCCACCAACACCCCAGCACTACATAACATACGCATCGCAGCCTGTGTAATGGAAGTCCCTGTACCCAGTAATATTACCGTCGTGTTGGCTATTGGAATATTCCAGTATTGATTTTCATTTTTTGCTTCGGTGAGATATAACACTCGCCCATCTTTTTGCATGACACGACAATGCTCTAAATAATAAAGATTGGCACGTTTAGAATGTAAGATTGCTTTTAAATCAGATGGGTTTAGTTGTTCCACGCTTATGTTTTCCCTCATTTTTTACACATATTATATAAAGCTTAAAATAATAAAAAAGCTGCCGAAGCAGCTTGGCGACACTTAATGTCGCTTTATAATTCTTTAGATAAAACTTGATTTAAGACTCAATTTTATCAAACTGACGATCGATCAGACTCAGACGGCCACGTGCTATATCCGACAGCATCCGCCAATCCGAAATAAAGCTATAAACTGGCTGTTTAAAGCTCGCAGGTTTATTTTTCTCAAACATAAAATGCCCGACCCAGGCACAGGCATATCCCGAAACCAAACCATATAACGCATATTTGACCTGACGCTTACGAATGGCTTTGCTAAAGAAATACAAACCAATCGAGCTGCCTGCCGCATGCAGACGGCGGCTGGCAATATTGCGATGTTCAGTTAAATAAAAGCGGTAAAATTCATTATAGTTTTTAATGGGTAATGAAAATTCCACGGGCTGAGTAATATTGGCTGGCGCATTCATTTCTGGATTATCCTCATCGTGCGAAACTCTCCACACGTTAATGTATTTTCTGTACAAAATAAAGTCATTGCATCTTTTGCCCGACCGGCTTAAAACAACTTTACAATAATTTTTCAGATCAAATGTTTATACTATTTTTATCGTTATCATCCTTGCTGGTCAGGAGTCATTACATCATGGAAATAGAGCTGAAATTTCAACTTCCTGAAGCCAAGAAAAAAAGTGTTTTACAGACTTTAAGCAAGCAAAAAGCACAGAAAATTCGCTTGCAGGCAAAATATTACGATACCGCAGAGCGTTTACTGGCAAAAAATTATGTGGCTATTCGCTTACGCCAAGAAGGCGAACACTGGGTACAAACCTTTAAAGCAGCCAGTAAGAATCATTTACAACGGATTGAAGAAGATATTTATTTAGGCAAATGTGCTCAAGAACCTGAACTTGATCTGTCCCTCTATCAACATAACCAGACCGTTCAAACAGTACTACGTGAGATTTTAGGCGAAACGCCAGCCGAACTACAATTACAGTTTCAGACCGATGTGCAACGGACATTTCATGTATTTCAGTTTGAAGGTTCGCATATTGAAGTCTGTCTGGATGATGGGGAAATCCGAACCCCAACCGATCATGCCAAAATCTGCGAAGTCGAGTTTGAATTAAAACAGGGTTCAACAGCAGACCTGATCCAGTTTGCCAAAACCTGGGTCGATCAATACCAGCTCTGGCTGGATGTCCGCAGTAAAGCTGAACGCGGCAATTTACTGGCTCAAGGCAAAGTCGTCTCTCCTGCCACCAAAGCGAAATCACTGAATTTAAATAAAGATGTCAGCGCTGAACAGGCGATCAAACAGGTGATTGAAAATACCCTCAATCATATTCTGCCCAATGCGGCGGCGATTGCGGATGGCGTCGCCGAAGCAGATCATATTCACCAAGCCCGTGTCGGCTTACGTCGCCTGCGCTCGGCTTTAAAACATTTTTCCAACTGGTCGGCACAGATTGATCCGAGCTGGGAAAGCCAATTGGCAGATATTTTTAGAGCTTTGGGACAATCACGTGATCAGGATGCCATTCAGGACTCCGTCATTCCCTTAGTCAAACACGTCTGTGATTTTGAGTTTCCCTTCCCTGAAAATATCGACACCAATATTGCTGGATTATTAAGTGACAGCAACACCACCCAGCTGTTTCTATCCTTATTCAGCTTTAGCTATAGTGATCAACAATCAAAATCCAAACTTTCTAAACAAGCTGCTAAAAGCTTAACCAAGCTGTACCAAAAAATTCTAAAAGATGCGTCTCGATTCTCTACACTTCCGGTAGAACAGCAACACCGTACCCGTAAGCGCGTTAAACAATTGCGTTATTGCATCGACTTTATTGCTGGGATTTATCCAGACAAACAGGTTCAGCAATTTTTAAATAAATTACAGCCGATTCAGGAATATTTAGGCTTCTATAATGACCTGTTTGTGGCTGAACAGTTCTTTGAACAACAGGCTAATGAGCATCCTCAGTTTTTATTTGCTTTAGGCTGGGTTAAGGCTCAACAACCGCATGTTGCAAAGAAAGCGGCAAAGAAACTACGGGCTTTATCGACTAAAGATATTTTTTGGAAATAAGTTTTATTTCCTAAGTTAACTTCATAGCGGAGTCATGCCGAGTTCTCATTCAATTTCAGGATATACCTTCGGTGACCTACTTTTCTTTCGGGAAAAGTAGGCAAAACCATATGTCATCTACAAAACCTGTTCTCTGCTTTCACACATCTCATTTTATCAACTCACCAAAATCATTCACTTTTTTAATACCACGCAGGTTGTAGATGACGCTCCCGACACTCATATTCCTGAGTAAGATACTCACTTAAATCATTTACCGATACTTTCCAAAAATCTTCCATGTACCATTATCCGCAATCGGATCACGATAACTATCATTACGCTGCTTACGCGGCTTATCGCGCGCATCGACCAGTTTAAAATGCGGCTCTACACTCAAAATCACGCCATTCATATAAAAACGGGTGCGGGTATAGTCACTCTGCCCGTGCTGAAATACATAAGTCCGTAAATCAACAAATTCACGATGCGCCACCAAAGCAGCAGTATCATCACTTCCTAGCCATTCCTGCATGGCAAAAATCTGATCGGTCTCAAACTGTCCACACTTTTCCAGTAAGGCTGCGACACCGCGAAAGGTTTTCGATTCTTTGGCACGGGTTTTATTGATCCGGATCCGGTCTACGTGAAAGAAAAATAATGGCAGGTTCAGGTGACTGGGCAAATGAATCGCATCCATGACATCATCTTCCATAAAGGGCTGACACAGTTGCTGAGCCCTCTCAATCAAAGGCTGCCATTGCCGGTAATATTCATCGACCTCATCCTTTAAACCATAATAAATTGGCAGGCCTTCCACACGCTCTAAATACTGTGGCGGATAAATATGCTGGCGCAGTAAGGCAATATCTGTTTTTAGACTCTGAATCGCGATTGCATCTTGCATAATGGTTATTCTGATTGCTTAGGCTATTTTAGGTTAAGGCAAAGGTTTAGTTTCGACAAGGCTTTGTCTATAATAGTGTGTCTTAATTTGTCGCTGGAAAATCACATGTCTCAAAAAATTAACGCTACTGATGTGACGGAAGAAGAAGCCTTAAATGCAGTATTTTTTGAGCGTGCCGACGAGTTTATCAAACTCGCCAATGAGTTTTGCCGTCCGCCTAAAGGCCAGCCGGCAAAACCGGAAGAATTACGGGGTCAGGTCAGCGCAGCCATGCTATTTGCAACAGCCCGTTTTAACACCTGGGTTGCTGCCAATAACTTTAAAGATGGCAATGAAATGCGTGATGCCAAAGAACAGGTCATGTCTTATCTGTTACAACAGTTCCAGATGATGCTGGAAGATAATTTTGATGAGTATTGCGAGCAGTTTGAAAACTACTTACGTTTCCGCAAGAATGAAGATTTTCATGCGCATAAACATGATCATTAATCGCTCATGATTAAAACAAAGCCACCTGATCGGTGGCTTTGTTTTTGCTTGCTTATTTCAGGTCTTGGGGCTGACCATACTGATCCGCCATCACTTCAACAAACTGGTCAAGTTTGATGTATTTCTTGATGGCCGCATTAATATCTTCTTTAGTCAGTCTGGCAATTTCCTGATCACGTTCAGCCCGGTCCAGCAAGTTTTTGTTACGCTCTAACTGACCGGTCAACATGCCATGAATGTTACGTTCATCTTCTAAAGCCGTGACACGTTTTTTCATGATGTCTGCTTTGGCCGCTTCAACTTCCTGCTCGGTCACACCTTTGCTTAACAGCTCATTCAGGACTTTATGCACCGACTGCGATACTTGCGCCGAACGGCCGGAAGTATAGTTGGCCGTAATGCTTAATGTACCGTCATTAATATCCGGGTCCAGGTCTAGACCGCTACCAAAACCATAGACCAGGGCATTTTTCTCACGTAACTCTTGTGCCAGACGCGATGAAAGCTGCGAGTTACCCAGAATATGGCTCAGGATAATTAAAGCTGGCGCATCTGGATGATAAGAACCAACAGGCAGTGCTAACACGCTTTGGTAACTGCCAAATTCACGCTGTTCAGATAAGGCATGCACTTTCTGCGCTTTATACACCGTATATTGACCTGTTACTTTGGTGTACGGCTGTTTTGCTTTCCAGGAACCAAATGCCTTTTGTAAGGTCTTTTGCATTTTCTTGGCATCAAAATCACCCGTCACCGCAATCTGGGCATGATCAGTCACAAAGAACTGATCATAGAATTGCTTCACTTGGGCCTGGGTCACATCACTGATCTGCTTTTTCGCAAAATCAGGATCAAAATGGTAACGCAGGTCACCAGGTTGATAGATTTCCAGAATTTTGGACAAGGTCATCGAAGCCACAACAGCAGGCTCGGTATAAGGACGATCCAGTACCGATAAACTTTGATTTTTAGCCAGATCAAATTCTGTTTGCGAGAATTTTGGCTGCTTCAGCACATCAATAATAAAATTGAAAAAGTCTTCAAACTTGTCTTTTTTCGCCTGTACCACAATGGTAAAACCATTGCCATTTGAGCTCACCGATGCCCCGCCGCTGGCCGCAATCGCTTTATCGGTAATTTCTTGCAGGCTATGCTGATCAGAACCACGCAACATCAGGTAACTGGTTAAATCCAGAGTGACCCCTTTACCAAACAAGGATTTTTCATCACCAAAGTCCAGACTAATGGTGGCATAGGTTTTATCATCGCGGGTTGCGGTCGGGAACAAGGCATAGCGAATGCCATTTTTTAGTTGGCCGCGCTGGATTTTCTGTTCGGTTTTTTGCAGCTGCTGGGCAGACTGTGCCATAAACTGGGTCACTTCCTGTTTATAGACACTGGCATCCTTTAACGGTTCAGCCTGCTCCTGGCTTTGATCGAGCGTTTTAGGCTTCTGTTCAGCCTTTAAGGTCATTGCCTTCTTCTGGTCTTCAGGTGTTGGCAAGATATCGCCTGAAATACGATGTGACGACACCAGAAATGCTTTAAGGGTTGTATTGACATCTTTTAACTTCAAGTCTTTAACTGCCTGTAAATCCTTGAAATACTGATCCCACCGACCTTGAGATGAAACAGCATAATCGCTCAGGCGCGAACCCAGGGCCACTGCATCGTTCATGATGGTATCGGCATCATTCTGCGTGATATTTTTAATCCGCTGTAACTCTGCCTCAGTAAACTCATGTTTATTTTCAACACCCGCCGTGAGCGCATCACTGACTTTTTTGGCATCATGATTCGGTGCATAAACGGCGCCCATAAACACCAGATTAAAATCCTGATCTAGCCATGTCGTCGATTGCACTGCTGTACTAATGCCCGTCTCGACCATGCTCTTGTACAGGCTACCGCTTGGCTGCATGGTATAAAGTGCTGGCGCCAGCGCTAAAGCAGGCTGCAACCGGGTATCTTTACCATTCATATAGATATGGAATTTAGCTAGATCACTGCCCTTTCTTACCGTGAATTGACGGGGTTCAATCTTGCTCGAGTCCAGTACCGGCACCTGTACCTGTGCGGGTACGGCACGTGCCGGAATCGGGCTAAAATACTGGTCAACCTTATTCAATACTTCATTTTTATCAAATTTGCCCGAAATTACCATGACCGCATTATTCGGTGCGTACCAGGTTCGGTAAAACTGGTTCAACTCATTCAGCTGAATGGATTTTAATTCAGGTAAATCGCCAATCGGCAAACGGCCTAAATACTGGTTGCCATAGGCAGCTTTCCACATCTGGTCCATCAGCACAGCAAAGGGCTGATCCATCCGGATTTCCCGTTCCCGTTTGACAATTTCAATCTCGGAAGGCACAAATTTTTCTTGTAGTACCAGTTTATCCATCCGCTCAGATTCAAGATACAGGATTTCGTTGAGTGCGTTTTTTTCAGGGCGGACAATATTTAAATATTTGGTCGAGTAGTAATCTGTGCTGGCATTGGTCATCAAGGTGAACTGATCCAGACGGCGCTGGAATTCTTCCCCTTTGACATTCTGGGTGCCTTTAAACGCCAGATGCTCCAGCAAATGGGCCAACCCGCCTTTGCCCTTCGGGTCATTCAGTGAACCTGTAAAGTAAACTGTATTGACATAGACCTTATTTTCTTTGGCATTTGGCGCAAGAATAACCCTGAAACCGTTATCTAATTTATATTCTTCGATATTTTTTTCACTTTTTACGAGCACAGTCTGTGACCAAGACGTCGCACTCAACCCGATCAGACAAAGAGAGAGAGTAAGCTGCTTAAAGCGCATTAACATAATTTATCCAAGTATTTATGGTGATTTAAATCATACAGACAAGCTATGGTAGAGAATGATTCGCATTTTTAATAGTTATCTTTTGAAAAAAGCTGTTTATTTAAACAGCTTTTATCTTTGTTTTTGCACAATTTAAGCTAAAAATCAGATCATCAGTTCAGCTTGCATATATAATTTTGCATAGCCTGAAATTTCAATACGTTGCTCCGATTCAATTACACAGTCCAGAATCCCGCCACGTTGTGAAGCCTGAAAAGCAACCAGACGTGACTGATTCAGCTTATCGGCCCAAAGCGGCACAATTGCAGTATGAATTGAACCGGTGACCGGATCTTCATTAATCCCGATTGCCGGCGCAAAATAGCGTGATACACAATCAAACTTGCCTTCTCCGCGCGCGGTAATGGCAACATCCGGTTGTGAAGCCGTAATTGCGGTACGAATATTTCCGAGTTGCTTGAGCTTTTCCAGATCAGGCTGCTCATCCAGCACATCCTGTACCGTTTCATATTCAACAATATAGGCCTGTACATTGCGATAAACCGCTTTAAATGGCTTGGTCAGTCCTTCACGTAGTTCTTGGGGATATTCCGTCACCAGTTCTGCCCGACGAATCGGGAAATTCATTTTAATCTTGCCATCTGTCTCTTGGCTCACAATAAAAATCCCCAGATCACGTACATGAAACTGAATGGTGGTTGCTTGCGTAAAATCCTTAAACAGTACAAAAGCACTGGCTAAGGTTGCATGTCCACAAAATGCAACTTCATCCGTTGGAGAAAACCAGCGAATCTCATAATTGTCCTGATCGAGCGGCTTGACAAAGGCTGTTTCAGAAAGATTGTTTTCCATGGCAATATTCTGCATCAAATGATCATCTAACCACTGATCAACCACGATAACTGCTGCTGGATTGCCTTTAAATAATTCCTGGGTAAAAGCATCCACTTGGTACATTTTCATGATTCGGCACTCGTTCTATTTTTCCGTTATTTTGAACATTTGCCCGATAAATACCAGATACAGATTTTGCTAAATTTACAGTACACCATCTCCGGTGTCGTAACAGCACATCAAATGACTAAAAATAAAACTACAGGCACGTGCCACATCAGCATCATACCGGTCTTTATTGTCCGGGCTGTGGCTATAAACCTGCACAATAACTCACCTCTCTCCATATTTTGATCAGGACAGTTCACTTAGTCACGCTCCACCCTGACCTCAAACCCAAGATTTTCGGCAATCATAAGCGTTTGATCCAGATGAATAATGGCATGCCTGATTTGTGTTTCTCTCGGGTCTAATGCGCTCAGGTCACTTCCCCTTAGATCACATTCGCTGAAATCTGCACGGTGCAGCCATGCACCCGATAGATCACAGTCCCGGATTGAACTTCCATGACAACGCGCCCCGGTCAAATCAGCTTCCCTTAGCCGGGTTCTTAAAAATGAGGCTTTTTCAAGATCAGCACCTGGCAACCCGACAAAAGCCCAGTCACTGTCCTCAACCTGCATATGATGGAACTGGCAATTGCTAAACATGCTGCCGACCATCTTGCAACCGCTAAATTTGCTATCGAAGAAATTGCAAAAATGAAAAGTACAATTGATAAAGGCACTGTGTTGCTGAACCGAAGCATTGAAGCGTGCACGACGAAAGGTACATTCATTAAAAACAATACCTATGCACCGTGCTTCTGATAAATCCAGATCAACAAACAAGGTCTTTTCATATTTTTGATCATGCAGCTGCTGTGCATACCAATCCAGACCTGTCATGGTAGAGGTTGTTTCAGGTGCAGCTTCACCATATTTTCGTTCGGCCATGAGCTTCAATTTTTTATTTTAGAATTTTTCAAAATATGCCATGTCTTTAGTTTTGTACATGATTTTTTCATTATAACCTGGCCTCTTCCCTAAATAAAAAGAGCAGAAAAAAATCTGCTCTTTTTATAAAAAACAAATGATCAATCTTGCATATGTTCAATAATGGCCTGCCCAAATTCAGAACAGCGTAGCAGCGTCGCATTTGGCATTAAACGCTCAAAATCATAAGTCACCATTTTTGCCGAAATCGCGCCAGAGACTCCTTTTATAATAAGATCGGCCGCCTCGGTCCAGCCCATATCACGTAACATCATCTCCGCAGAAAGAATGATTGAGCCCGGATTGACTTTATCCTGTCCGGCATACTTTGGCGCAGTACCATGCGTTGCTTCATACATGGCAATCGCACCACCAATATTGGCACCCGGTGCAATGCCAATCCCCCCGACTTCGGCGGCAAGTGCATCAGAAATATAGTCACCATTTAAGTTCAGGGTCGCGATCACCGAGTAATCTGCAGGACGCATCAAGATTTGCTGCAAAAAGGCATCGGCAATGACATCTTTAATGATGATATCCTTACCTGTTTTCGGATTCTTGATTTTTACCCAAGGCCCGCCATCCAGCAACTGCCCACCAAAACGCTCCATCGCCAGTTCATAGCCCCACTCTTTAAACGCACCTTCGGTATATTTCATGATATTGCCTTTGTGCACCAGTGTCACTGAAGGCTTGTCATGATCAATTGCGAACTGGATTGCCTTACGCACCAGACGCTGGGAACCCTCTTTCGACACAGGTTTGATCCCGATCCCGCATTCCTTGGGAAAACGGATTTTGGTGACCCCCATTTCCTCTTGCAGGAATTTAATTACTTTTTTAGCTTCCGGAGAATCTGCCGGCCATTCAATTCCCGCATAGATATCTTCCGAGTTTTCACGAAAAATCACCATATCGGTCAGTTCCGGATGCTGTACAGGTGAAGGCACTCCTTCAAACCAGCGTACCGGGCGCACACAGACATATAAGTCGAGTTCCTGACGTAATGCCACGTTTAATGAACGAATTCCACCCCCAACAGGTGTGGTTAACGGCCCTTTTATTGATATAATAAACTCGCGTAAGGCATCAAAAGTTTCTTCTGGCATATAGGTGCCGTAAATTTTATCTGCTTTTTCGCCGCAGTAGACTTCCATCCATTCGATCGAACGTTTGCCACCGTAAGCTTTTAGCACAGCGGCATCTACTACTGCTTTCATTGCTGGTGTAATATCCACACCAATACCGTCACCTTCAATAAAAGGAATGATCGGACGATTTGGAACATTCAGTGACAGGTCTGCATTTACTGTGATTTTGTCTCCGTCTGCAGGCACCACGATCTTCTGATAACCCATTTTGCAGGTTCTCCCTCATGTATTTAGCGATAATGTCGACGCCTTCTATGGCATGCTTTCGTTTTTTATTACATGAAACAGTTTAGTCCAAAACAGGTTTTTTTGAGATTTATACGGGAAATAACACCATTTTCCCATTAAATAAAAACCTTTATTGTTATGATGCCGCCCATAGCCAAAGCAGTATACTTATATGAAAATAGTCGTATTTAACAAACCTTTTGACGTCTTGTCACAGTTCCGTGAAGATGAAGCCCATCTGACCCTCTCCCACTTTATTCACGATCCGGATTTACGTCTTGCAGGCCGGCTTGACCTTGACTCAGAAGGACTGATGTTCCTGACCGATCATGGCGGTCTGAATCAGTATATTACCAATCCGGCCAATAAAAAGTTTAAAACCTATCTTGCCCAGGTAGATGGTGAGGTGACCGAAGAAGCCCTGGAACAATTACGTAAGGGTGTGGAACTGGCAGACGGGATGACCTTACCGGCAAAAGCAGTCAAGGTTGATGCTCCTGAGTGGCTCTGGGAGCGTGATCCACCTGTACGTTATCGTGCCAATATTCCAACCAGCTGGATTGAACTGCAAATTTGTGAAGGGCGTAACCGTCAGGTGCGTCGTATGACTGCTGCAGTTGGCTTTCCGACGCTACGTTTGATCCGTACCAAAATTGGTGCCATTGATCTGGTTCGGCTTGGCTTACAACCGGGCGAGCAAACGGAAATCGAACCATTGCTTTATCCGGACTTTAAAGATCTTCCTGAAGACAAACCGTATCGTTCTCGCTCTTATGTGAAAAAACCGGGTGGGACTGGTGGCAAGCCAATGCACCACAAAAAGAAAGAAGCAGATAAAAAAGATCCGAACAAGAAAAAGTCAGGTACCAAACGTATCTGGCAAATGGATGAAAACGAAAGACCACGTCGCAAGACCAATGGGACAACCCGTCCAAATACCAAGGCGCCACGCGGTCGTAGCCGTAATGGTCGTTAGAATTTAAATGTTTTAAAGCCCACGAAAGTGGGCTTTTTTGTACCGGATACCAAGACATTAAATCAATAAAAAAGCCGATGCTTTCGCATCGGCTTTTTTATACCACCAACAAAACTGTCAGTAATCGTTAAACTTATACAGTTTCAAGCGCTGCATTGAGTGTTGCACTTGGACGCATCACCGCATTTACTTTTGCAGGGTCAACGGCATAGTAACCGCCGATATCGGCAGCTTGACCTTGTACCTGTGCAAGCTCGGCAACGATCTTCTCTTCATTTTCAGCAAGTGCTTTCGCCAATGGAGCAAACTTCGCTTTTAACTCGGCATCTTCGTCCTGAGCTGCCAATGCTTGAGCCCAGTACAATGCCAGGTAGTAATGGCTACCACGGTTATCCAGCTCACCAGTACGACGTGATGGAGACTTGTCATTATCAAGCAGTTTACCTGTTGCCTGATCCAGTGTCTTGGCAAGCAGTTTCGCGCGGTTATTGTCTTCTTTAATACCCAGCTCTTCCAAAGAAACAGCCAACGCAAGGAACTCGCCCAAAGAATCCCAACGTAAGTGGTTTTCTTCAACCAGCTGCTGAACATGTTTAGGCGCTGAACCGCCCGCACCTGTTTCGTACATGCCGCCACCCGCCATTAACGGCACGATTGACAGCATTTTTGCAGAAGTACCCAATTCCATGATCGGGAACAAGTCAGTCAGGTAGTCACGTAAAATGTTACCCGTCACAGAAATGGTATCGAGACCACGTGCTACACGCTCAAGCGTATAACGCATTGCACGCACTTGTGACATGATCTGGATATCAAGACCTGTAGTGTCATGATCTTTCAGGTATTTTTCAACTTTCTTGATCAGTTCATTTTCGTGTGGACGGTACGGGTCTAACCAGAAGATGGCTGGCATGCCAGAGTTACGTGCACGTGTTACAGCAAGTTTCACCCAGTCACGAATCGGCGCGTCTTTTACCTGACACATACGCCAAATATCGCCTTCTTCTACATTCTGGCTCATCAACACTTCGCCAGTGTCCAGATCAGTAATGTTGGCAATGCCCGCTTCAGAAATTTCAAAAGTCTTGTCGTGTGAACCGTATTCTTCGGCTTTTTGCGCCATCAGACCAACGTTCGGCACAGTTCCCATGGTACGTGGGTCGAAATTACCATTCCACTTACAGAAATTGATCATTTCCTGATAAATACGTGCGAAAGTTGATTCAGGCATCACTGCTTTACAGTCGTAAGGCTTGCCATCAGCACCCCACATTTTACCGCCACCACGGATCATTGCAGGCATAGATGCATCTACGATCACGTCATTTGGTGAATGGAAGTTAGTAATGCCTTTCGCAGAATCTACCATCGCAAGAGCAGGACGGTGTTCCTGACAAGCGTGTAGATCTTCAATGATTTCTTCACGAAGTGAAGTCGGTAAGGTTTCGATCTTCTCATAAAGACCCGCCATACCGTTATTTACGTTAATGCCTAACTCGTCAAATAACTTGCCGTGTTTTTCAAACGCATCTTTGTAGTAGATTTTCACACAGTGACCGAACACGATCGGGTGTGATACTTTCATCATGGTTGCTTTAACGTGTAACGAGAACAGGATGCCCGCTTCACGACAATCTTCAAGTTCTTTCTCATAGAAATCGCATAGCGCTTTCTTGCTCATGAACATTGAATCGATGATTTCACCTTCCTGTAGCTCAACTTTTGGCTTAAGCACAATCGTTTCACCAGATTTGGTAATCAATTCCATTTTCACGTTACGCGCACGGTCTAAAGTCATTGATTTTTCACCATGGTAGAAGTCGCCTTCATCCATGTGAGAAACGTGAGTTTGTGACCATTGTTTCCACTCGCTCATAGAGTGCGGGTGTTTTCTCGCGTAGTTTTTCACGGCAGCAGGTGCACGGCGGTCCGAGTTACCTTCACGTAATACCGGGTTAACCGCTGAACCCAGGCATTTGCCATAACGCGCCTTGAGCTCTTTTTCTTCTTCAGTTGACGGATTTTCCGGATAGTCAGGAATCGCATAGCCCTTCGACTGGAGCTCTTTGATACATGCAGTCAACTGAGCCACAGAAGCACTGATGTTTGGAAGTTTAATGATGTTGGTATCCGGGTCTTGCGTAAGACGACCTAACTCCGCAAGGTTGTTGTTTACCTTCTGATCTTCTTTAAGGTAATCTGAAAATTCTGCAAGTACACGTGCCGCAACTGAGATATCACTTTTCACAATCTCGATGCCAGCAGGCTTGGTAAAGGTCTCAATGATCGGTAGCAATGAATAGGTCGCCAGTAACGGCGCCTCATCAGTCAGTGTATAAATGATTTTTGACTTTCCACCAGCCATATATAGCCCCTTGTGTTGGATTGAGTTATGGAAAACTGTGCTTGTGGCCCAGTTCCTAGAACCGATTTGCTTAAAACAAACTTGAGAGTATCAGTCTTCATAGCATACTAGTCAACGCCCTATCCCGTGATAACGACATTTCGCTAAAAAATACTACAATTTTATATAATAGATACTGCGAGTTCATATATTTTGGGTCAAATGTCGCCTTTTCAACTATAAAAGCTTTATCGGCCTGAAAATGCCTGACAAACTGATCATTTAGCAAACAAATAGCCTGTTCTCCGCAAACCCGCCCTATTTTGACAGAAGTTCATGAAAGTCAGGTTAATGCTTTAGTGGTAATGACAACCTGACTGCACACCAATCATCCGTTTTTCAAGCTCGACACAGCCTGGAGGGAATGGCATGATTGGATGAACAATCATCAGTCCCTAGCCAGCATAGGCATTCATAGATGCCGGCACTTAAACATTGGATAAAAGCGTTCAAATAGACACGATGTCGTTTCCAGTCCTTTAAGGCACTGTCCAGACAGGCTTTTTTACGCTTTTATTCAAGACACTGCCTTCATCGCAGCAGACTGCAATCTTTACAATAACATTGACATTCCTCAAAAAAGGTAAAATATGGCCATGTATAAAAACCTATTCACAATCGCCGCACTATCAGCTTCGAGCAGCCTGTTCGCAGCAACGCCCAATCCGTTGAGTGTACATGTGCTCAACCAGCAAAATGGCCTTCCGGCTGCTGATGTCACTGTGGTCTTGGCAACCCAGCAAAAGAATCAATGGGTGGAAATCAATCAGGCCAAGACAGACCAGAATGGACGTATTACTGCGCTTTACCCGACGCAACAACCGCTAAAGCCCGGAATTTATAAAGTGACCTTTAAAACCGGAGACTGGTATAAGGCCCAAAAACAAAACAGTTTCTTCCCTGAAATTCCGGTTATTTTTGAAGTTGATGCAACCTTACCGCACTATCACATTCCATTACTGCTCAACCCTTACGGGTATTCGACTTATCGTGGCAGCTAATAAAAAAGGACGCGATAAGCGTCCTTTTTAACGAGTCTTAGCCTTGCAGCCAGCGATCAAGTTTTTGCTGGTCTTCAACCTTTAATTCAACCGTGGTCAACGCATTTTCACCTGCCTGCAGTTCAAGCTGTAAAAGCTCATCACGACGGAACGCATGTACGCTAAAACACCCTTGCTGCTTGGCATACTTGGCCAGAAGCTTTTCAGAGGCCTTAACCCCATCAATGGCAAGGATCACATCATTGGCAGACAGGCCAGCCCGAGCAGCAGCACTGTCACGTCGTACCTGTTGTACCACTACGCCTTCTGGCTTGTCGGTTACTTTCAGGCCAAAGGCCAAGGCCTTGTCATGTTTAAGCGTATAACTCAGGCCAAACTCCGGGAACAACTGATCCAGTGGTAATTCATCGGTGGTATTGATCAGGTGATTAATCTGCTCAATCCAGTTATCACCCGTCAGCTCATGGCATAACTCAAAAATGCTGCGTTCATTGACCTGAATTCCGTTTTGGGTATTTGCATACAAGCGGCGCATTAGCGCATCCAGATTTGAACCACGTAAACGCAAGCCCAGATCCAGACAAAGTGCCACCAGACAGCCCTTGTTATAATAGCTGGTGCCTGCATTATTGGAATTTTCATCCTGACGGTAGAATTTGATCCACGCATCAAAACTCGACTCTGACACCGATTGAATAAAGCGCCCCGGATTCTGCAAATAACGATCAATCTGGGCTTTGAGCAACTCCAGATAAGACTGCTGTGAAATTACACCACTACGTAATAAGATCAGGTCATCATAATAAGAGGTAAAACCCTCAAATATCCATAATAGGCTGGTATAACCTTCTTTGTGCAAATCGTAATGGGCAAAGTTTTCCGGACGAATAAATTTAACCAGCCAAGAATGGAAATACTCATGGCTACATAGCCCCAAGAAGCGTTGATAATCCTTTGATGGTTCTTCGGCTTCATCCGCTTTCGGCAAATCGTCGCGTGGCGTAATTAAACTGGTGCTATTACAATGTTCCAGACCACCATAACCATTACCGGTTGCCATGGTCATAAAAGTATAATTCTGGAAGGGTGCCGAACCGAACATATTGATTTCGGTTTGACAGATCTTTTGAATATCTGCCTCTAAACGGGCCAGATTGGTTGTGTGTTTGCCGGAAATCACAAACTCATGTGGAATCCCGTTCGCCTCAAAGCTGAAACGGCTCTGCTCTGCCAGTTCAAATGGGCTATCGATCAATTGATCATAATTGTCTGCTTTTAAGGTAAAACGCCCTTTGACCAGACTCTTGCTTGTTAAACCGGTCGCAAGCTGGAAATGTTTTAGTTCATCCGGCAGGAAAACTTCAACTTCACAAGCTGCCTGTTCCTGATCTTGCAGGCCCAAACAGACACAGGCCGGGTTAACGTATAAACGGCTCTGATCGACATAGGCGCCACGCACCGATAGATCATAGGCATACACGTCATATTCAACCGTAATCAGTTCATGATCGGTATTGAACAAACGCCAGCGATTTTTCTCGGTTTTTTTAATATTCAGTAAACGCCCAGCTTCATCAGAAGCTTTTACCGATTCAATATGCTTGGAAAACTCCCTGATCAGGTAGCTTCCCGGAATCCAGGTCGGTAACCACAGCTCCTGATTAGGATTGGCAAGAAAACGTAAGGTGACATGAATCAGGTGCTGGCGATAATCGTCGAACTCAATTTGATAGTGCAACATAATTTCTAATCATGAAAATAGGAACAGTTTCACACAGCTTAGCATTTTTTTACAAAGTCATGCGCAGATGTCGTAATTGTCGGCAAAAGTTGCTGGATTCTTCAACAAAAAAGTCATAGCATTCTCCTCTCACATTCAAGGCCACTGGATCGGCAGTACAAGGTATTCACGTGAAATTTTTCCTCTCTCTCTTTACGTTATTCAGTCTCATCTGCACCAATCTGGCACATGCAAACTTACTCAACATTGCACCTGAAACGGTTGAGGCTGAAGCATGGTCAATTATTGATGCCCAGTCTGGACAGATCATTGCCGAGCATAACAGTCATGTACAACGTGCTCCTGCCTCACTGACCAAAATGATGGTGGCATACATCGCCTTAAAAGATATTGAGGCAGGTAAACTGCGTAAAGAAGAAATATTAACGGCGACCCCAGTGGTTAGTACCATCATGTGGGATGAATCACAAATGTACTTAAAAGCGGGTGAGCAGATTTCTGTAGACCAGCTTCTGGCAGGTCTGATCGTGATGTCTGCCAATGATGCAGCCGTGACCCTTGCTGAAAAAATTTCGGGCAGCGTGCCACAATTCGTAGCCCGCATGAATCAGGAAGCACAGGCCTTAGGCATGAAGGATACGCATTTTAGCAATCCGGCAGGTATCACCATGGCCGATCACTATTCAACAGCGGCTGACCTGAGCCTGCTGGCCAAGGCGATTGTGAAGCAAACCCCTGAATATCTGTATTATTCAAAAATGCCAAGCTTTAGCTACAACCAGCATTTTCATCATGCCACCAACCTTGCCTTGAAAATGGACCCGACCGCAGATGGACTCAAAACCGGTTATACCAAGGCAGCAGGTTACAATCTGGCCCTAACCGCAGAACGTCCGACATTTAATCCGCATGTCGATAAGCGTCGCCTGATTGTTGTTGTTCTGGGTACCCCGAGTGCGGTCAAGCGTGCAGAAGTTGCACATAAGCTGATGAACCTGGCTTATGCCTACACCCGGGATGAGGAAGTGATTCCAAAACAGAAGCTGATTGCAGAATTACCTGTGATCAAGTCCACATTGAAGATGTTCAAGGTTGAAACCCAGCAGCCAACCATCGTGACCACCTCTTTATATGGTCAGACGGCACCTATCGATTTAAATAATTTTGACCTGACCACCCAACGGATTCATTTGATGGATGCCAACCAGCAAATGACCACGGTTGAACCGCTACAGACCACCAATACCCGTATCAATATTGAATTGAATGAACAGCATTTGACTGCACCTTTGACGCAGGCCATGAATCTGGCAACTGTTTCGATTTATCAAAACAACCAGTTGATCCGTAGCCTGCAGATTGAAAATGATGTACAGATTGAGGAAGCGAATCTGTTCCAGAAGATTATGCTGTGGTTTTCCAACCTGTTTTCATTCTTTTCAACGAGCGACACCAAAACGGCCAAACTTTATCCATTAAATCAAGGATAAAAAAACCGAGTAATTTTCTCAAGATTGACCATACATTATCCAAAAAGGATGGCATAATCCCCCCATCCTTTCACAAAAATAATCAGGTTAATCATGAGCAAAACCTTACATCATATCGTGATTGTGGGCGGTGGCGCAGGTGGTTTGGAACTTGCGACACAACTAGGTGAGCGTTTTGGCAAACGGCAGAAAGCCAGAATTACCCTGGTCGACCAGAACCTCACCCATATATGGAAACCCCTCCTTCACGAAATTGCAGCCGGCTCGCTGAATCCGCACGAAGAACAGACCAATTATTTTGCACATGCAGAAAAACATCATTTCGAGTTTGTGCTCGGTACACTGCTCGATGTCAAAAAAGATCAAAAACAAATCATCCTGTCTCCCCCTCAACTTTCCAAAGAACATAGCCTACAAGTCCAGACACTCGGTTATGACACCCTGATCCTTGCCGTCGGGTCTGTGTCCAATGACTTTGGGACCGAAGGCGTACGCGAACACTGTCACTTTCTGGACAGCCGCCAACAGGCCGATATTTTCCAGCAGGATTTATTTCACCTCTATATTGAGGCACAGAACCAGTCAAATGAACGTGCCCTGAATATTGGCATCGTTGGTGCAGGCGCAACCGGTGTTGAACTGGCAGCCGAGTTGATTGAAACCACCAAGAACTTTTATCGCTACGGATTAAAGAAAATTAATCCCAAGCAGGTCAAGATTACCCTGATTGAAGCCTCTGACCGGATCTTGCCGGCCCTCAATGAAAAAACCGCAGCCCATAGTGCCAAGCTGTTACGCAAAATGGGGATCGATATCCTAACCGGGCACAAAGTTCAGAAAGTAGATGAAGGCAATGTCTATTTTAGTGATGGCAGTATCCTGCATTCCGATATTACCGTCTGGGCTGCCGGGGTAAAAGCCCCGAAAGTGCTGGAATCACTGCATGAGTTCAAGCGGGACAAGATTAACCGCCTCATGGTCTACGCCACCTTGCAGACCTATTCCGACCCGAATGTCTTTGCCTTTGGTGATTGTGCCAACTGTCAGCTTGACGCACGTCAGTCCCCACTGGCACCACGCGCCCAGGTCGCCAGTCAGCAGGCCACCTTTCTGGTAGATGCAATGGCAGCACGTTTGTCCGGCTCACCACAACCGATGTTTAGCTTTAATGACAAGGGTTCACTGGTTTCACTCAGCCGCAATCAGGCGGTAGGAGAATTGCTGGGCGATGTCAGCGTGCAAGGTTTTATTGCCAAAACCATGTATGTTTCCCTATACCGCCTCCATCAGGCCAATATACATGGCTATACCCAGGCCGGCATGCTGACCATGAAAGATTTCCTGACCAGACGTGTCCGTCCAAAAATTAAACTGTATTGAGTTGAAATTTGTTATTTTGTCTCAATATTTAACTAAATCGTTTCAAAAAGTGGAAAACAGTCAACAAAACCTGTTTTTCACTTTATGATATACAGTTAAAACTATCGATGACATGGATTTAAAACATGACTGCTATTGCAAATAACCACGTGGTTTCATTCCACTACACTTTAACAAACGCTGAGGGTGAAACACTTGATCAATCTCAAGGTGAACCACTTGCATATTTGCACGGCGCGGGCAACATCATTCCTGGTTTAGAAAATGCGCTTACAGGTAAAACTGTAGGTGAGAAATTCACTGTAAACGTTCCAGCTGCTGAAGGCTATGGCGAATACAATCCAGACCTTGTTCAGGAAGTTCCTGCTCAAATGTTCCAAGGTGTGGACAACATCCAGCCTGGTATGCAATTCCAAGCGCAAACTGATGACGGCGTACAAATCGTTACTGTAAAAGCAGTTGAAGGCGACAATGTAATTGTTGACGCAAACTTCCCGCTTGCAGGTCAGGATCTTACTTTTGAAGTTGAAATCGTTGAAATCCGTGATGCTTCTCAAGAAGAACTTGACCACGGTCACGTTCACGGTGCAGGTGGTCACCACCACTAATTCATTTTTTGAATGAATGCAAAAAAAGCAAAGCTTCGGCTTTGCTTTTTTATTGCCACGACTTTTATAAAATAAAAAAATCGCTTATGGTCATAGCAATTTCTTTAAAAAAACAAAATTATGTCAACTGCTTATCAACTGATCTGGTTCCGTCAGGACCTAAGAGTCCAGGATCATGCTGCGCTCTGGCATGCGACTCAGGCCGGCCCTACTATCGCGCTTGTGATCTTGTCGCCTCGACAGTGGCAATTACACCATGATGCCCCGATTAAAATCGATTTCTATCTCAGACAACTACAAAGCTTAAAAGAAGAACTTGCACGTCTGAATATACCACTGCTGGTTCACACGATTCCGCTTTGGAAAGATGTACCTGAGTATTTCGCAACGCTCATCCAACAACTGCCAATTCAACATGTATATGCCAATATTGAACTGGGTGTAAATGAATTAAAACGCGATCAGGCTGTACAGAAACTTTTAAATCAGCAACACAAGGAACTGGTGCTTTTTCATGATCGTACCTTGTTTCCTGTTGGCTCGATCCGCAACCAGTCCAATCTGCCTTATCAGGTCTTTGGCGCCTTTAAAAAGACCTGTTATCAACGTTTACAGCCGGCTCTACCACAATGTTATCCAACACCAGCTCCCCAACAAGCAATAACCGATTTAAAACTGATCCCATCAACCGATATCAAGACACTACAACTTGACTATCGAAAACACATCCCACACTCCCATAATCACGAATGGCAGGTTGGCGAAGCCTATGCCTTGCAACAGCTGGACCACTTTGTTAAGGAACAGCTCGACCACTATCAGCTTGCCCGCGATTTTCCTGCGCGCGCGGGCACCAGCCAGCTTTCGGCTTATTTAAATATTGGTATCATTTCTATTCGTCAATGTGTACAGGCCCTGTTCAGATCACAACAGGGCCATTTTGAAATCCAGTCTGATGGACAACAAAGCTGGCTCGACGAACTGCTATGGCGTGAGTTTTACCAGCATATCCTGTTTGATTTCCCCCATGTTTCCCGGCATCTTCCCTTTAAGCCGTCAACTCAGGCCATCCCGTGGCGTGATGATCCGGTCGCTTTAGCAAAGTGGCAGCAAGGCCGAACTGGCATTCCGATCGTTGATGCCGGCATGCGCCAAATGCTGGCCACTGGCTGGATGCATAACCGGGTACGGATGATCTGTGCCATGTTTTTAAGCAAGAATCTGCTGATTGACTGGCGCAAGGGTGAACAATGGTTTATGCAGCACCTGATTGATGGAGACCTTGCCGCAAATAATGGTGGATGGCAATGGTGTGCTTCGACCGGTACCGATGCAGTGCCTTATTTTCGTATCTTTAATCCGGTCAGCCAGTCACAAAAATTTGATCCGCACGGTAAATATCTGCGTAAATGGCTACCCGAGCTGGCCCATCTTGACGATAAAATGATTCATGAACCTTATGCCAACAATAATATCCAGGCTGTGGATTATCCGGCAGCAATGGTCGATTTAAAGGCCAGCCGGGCACATGCCATCGAGGTATTCAAGCGTTGTCTGCATGCCTAGCACAGCCATAAAATTTATTTTAAATACAAGGTGTTTTCACTGCTTGCTGGATAGACCATGCTGTATGTTACTGTTTATAAGATTATTTTACACAATCCCTAACAGAAAAATGATCGTAACAACTTTAAAATAGTGTTATGTTTATCACAAAATACATCTATTACAACTAAAATATCATGCAGAAAAATCCAGCTTCAGCACTCGTCTTATGGATTATCTCAGCTCACGTTTTCATGGGCATTGTTGCATATGAATGGTTACCGGCAAGTTATCGGGGCAGTTGGGTTTTCCTGTTGATCCTGCTCATTGCAGGGTCATTTCTAAATGTGGGCATGGCCATCATCCTGGGGCTGCTGACCTTTATTGGCGTGGCAGTTTACTTTCTACTTGATCTGGCCAACCAGACCTATGTAGAGCGCCAGTTACTGCTCCTGTTTGTGTTGCCGATTACCCCGATTTTTTTAAGTGCGATCCGGCACAATATCCAGAATGCCCTGAAAACCTTCCGTGCCATCCAGAGCTATGACCGTAATTATCAACATGATATTTTACCCCTGACTGCCTTGAACCACTTTCAGGAAGAGCTAAAAAAGCTACTCCAGCTCACCCATAAAGATCATTACAAGATCATTAGCACCCATATCAGCAATACCGTGCTGATCCGGGAAATGCTGGGGGAAGATATCTGGAAAGAAACCCAGAACAAGATTATGGCCATTCTCTCGACCGAAAGAGACAGCGTCATTTACCATTTTATTAATGAAGAGCTCAGCCAGATTAAAAGTATCGTCATCCACGAACCGGAGCTTGAGGAAAACCAGACCTACCCTTTGTTTATCCGGCAGCTTCAGGAGCTCAGTGTCTTAAAGCTACAGATTGAACAGCATACCGAATATCTAGGCCCTCAAAACAAAGAGGTGCCTTAATGTCCGTATTACTGAATATTTGTGGCTTACTGGTGACCAGTGCAACCTTTCCCGATGCCACCCTGCAACAATTTTACCAGCAGTATTATCACTGCTCGATTGAGCATGCGGTACAGCACACCACCACACCGGCCAAATCATTCCAGAGTATAACCGAGCTATTTCCCCAACCGGCGACCTGGTGGCCGGTATTCACTGCAGATCAGGTAGAATCTGCAAGCTTTAAACGCCTGATTGAAACAGGAGTAAAACCGGGAATTATCTTGCCCAACGAATATTTTAGCGCCATTCGATATTACAAGATCAAAAAAGCGGTCAATGAAGGCGCCATCCCGATTGCCTATTATGAAATGCAACATTCCAAATATTTTGCCGCCAAGGCCACTTTTTCTACCGCGATCGGATTAAGACCGCTTGCTGCACTGATTGAAAATGGCTGGGACGAAAACCTGATCTCGCAACCGGCAGGCAGCTATATTATCCAGACCGACAGTATCAATGAATTACCGATTCCGGCACGCAAGATTCAACACCATCAACATTTTTTCTATCAGGCCATTACCGATGCTTCCCAGACATCCGGTTATCAGGTGGTGATTAATCCTCCTGCAGATATGCCCGTCAATAATATTGAATATCCGCATCTGGGAATTTCCTGGGAAATCAACCGTATTCGTTATACCAGTACCACTGAAGGCGTTGAAACCAACCTATTTGGCTATCTACTGATTGCGTTGAGTACCGTCGTGATTCCACTCGATTATATTTATTCTGCACATTATCCAAGCTTGCTCAGTACCTTTGGAAGCTCGATCTCCTGGATTTCATTACTGCTCGGCGGTGGCTTGCTGCTCATTCTGGTGATTTCCATTATCCGCAGGAGAAGAATAAATGCCCGCAATTGATATTCTTTTTCTGTTTGGCTTTTTAGGTATCTGGATTCCACAAGCCTTTTGGGCCTGGCTCAGTTTTCAGGCCTGGAAATATTCCAAGAATGCCGCCAAAGAACTGGAAAACCTGCCAGTGCCCGAACACTGGCCTGTATTAAGTGTCTTGATTCCGGCCTACAACGAAGGCGTGGTGATTGAGGATACCTTGCATGCCATTGCCCAGCAGGATTATCCGGCACATGCCTATGAAGTGTTACTCATCAACGATGGCTCCAAGGACAATACGCTGGAAATTGCCGAACGTATGGCGGCAATTTATCCCTGTATCAAGATCGTCAATGTGCCGAAAGGCATGGGAGGTAAAGGCAAATCACGCACCCTGAATAATGGCCTTCCGCATGCCAAAGGTGAACTAATTGTAGTCTATGATGCCGACAGTACCCCGGAGCCGGACTGTGTACGTTTACTGGCACAGACCTTACTGGCAGATAAAAAACTGGTCGCCGTAAACGGCAAGGTGCGCACACGTAACTGGCGTGACAGTATCCTGACCCGGTTTATTGCCATCGAATTCATTTTCTTTCAATGGATTTTCCAAGGTGGGCGCTGGCAGCGTTTTGAACTTTCCACCCTGATGGGAACCAATTATGTGATCTGGCGGGATGCACTGGAGACCTTGGGCGGCTTTGACGAAAAATCACTGGTTGACGATACCGAAATGAGTTTCCGGATTTTTTTAGGTCAAAGACGGATCAAATGGGTGCCTTATGCCGTCGGCTGGCAGCAAGACCCGCCGTCCTTGAGTGTCTTTGTCAAGCAACGCTCGCGCTGGACTCAAGGCAACTTTTATGTCACCAGTAAATATTTACCGATTGCATTAAGGAAGCCGTTTCCAATCGGCATCGAAATTTTTAACAACATCATGTGTTATGTCCTGTTTGTGCCGGCGCTGATCTGGAGTCACATTACCTTAACCCTCGGCTTGCTCGGGATTGCCGGGATTACCGTCCCTGGCCCGTTTACCCTGCTCTGGGGCTTATCGTTCTGTCTATACGTCGCGCAAATGTGGTTTACCTTATCTCTGGAAAGAGCAAAACCCCAACTTTATTTCTTCTCGGTTTTATCTTATGTCACCTATTCACAGGTATTTCTATTTATCGTGTTTAAAGCGGCCTATGACATGCTGAAAAATAAGATACAGGGAAATTCACTACAATGGTACAAAACTGAGCGCAGCAAGGAGAAAAAATAAATGAAAAAGAATCCATTACATCTTCAGGTTTTTAAAATACTGGTCGCAAGTGCTGCTATCTCCTTGCCCGTATCCAGCTTTGCAGATACCTTGAATACCTGGACATTTGACAATATCAACACCTCTAACAAATACACGATTGAACCGCATTTCTTTTATGTCGGTAAAGGTTCGGAATGGCAGAATATCCAGTTTAGCAGTGAGTATTCAACGGAACATTTCACCACCTTGTTAGTGAAATATGATGACAAGCTGATTTATAACACCACCTTGAATGGTGATGGAACACTGAGCTTCAATATACCGGCAACCAAGAGCGGCTTTCACCGCCTCGACTTTATCTTGCAACAGTACTCGCCGACAACCTCACCTGCAGCAGAACGTACCACCTTCTGTAGTGAAGACGTCGATCAGGTGACCTATCTCAGCAATTCAAAAATTGATTACATGCGCCATCGGCCCATTTATCGCCTAAAAGATTTGCCTGATGCCTTGTTTAACCCGCAAGTCGTGCGGCCCACACCTTTTGTCGGGGTATTAAAATATAATCCGGCCAATATCAATGAAGCATCCATGCTTGGCCGTTTAATCAGTGCCTGGGGATCAGTCACACCGATCCAGTGGTATGAACAAAGTGCACCGGCACAAAAAGCGGCCAACTTTTTTATTGAAATTGAGAAATCGGCTACACCATTACCAAATGGTACACTGGTTCAGATCAGTGCGGATAACGAGATACCGACATTACGCATTCAATATGACCAGCCTGAAAAGCTGGCCTCGGCCATTAACGGCTTGTTAAATCCGGATTATTTACAGCAGCTCGATACCTCGTCCACCTACCTTCCCAATAAGCTGGCGGCTCCGGCCTGGGCCAAAATCAAGCAGATCAAGACCCTTGCCGATTTGGGAATTAGTGATTTCCGCTTAAATCAGGCAGAAAAGAACCTGTTCCTGAACTTTCCGGCCGTATGGCAGCCGACCGATATTTTGCAGGGCCAAATTGCGTTACGCGTTCAGAGCGGTTTGCTGGAAGGCTCAAACATTACGACATGGATTGATGGCGGTCTGGCCGGCAGCTTAAAAACGGCGGGACTGGAATCTGATCCGGTCAACCGGCAATTCAACTATTTTGCCAAAACCATTTCCAATAACACCAACTTCAGCATGAAGCTGGAAAATTCCGTTATTGTCAATTCGCAATGCTTGCCAACAGCCAAAGGCTCACTGTGGATTGATACCCAAAAATCGACGGTCAAACTGCCGCATAAACTCAAAAATGGTGTTGCGTCACTTTCCATGAGTTTTGCGACCCATCCAACCATTGCGATTGATGGCAACGCTGGCAGTCTGGAAATGGCCATGACCATCAGTCAGGTGGCCAAAAAAATGCTGCTGACCAACGATCCGGTTCCCTTGAATCTGGTCAAGTTTGATCCGGCCAGCCCCGAACTGTTGAATGTGCAAGTCAACCCGAATATCTATAAGCAACAAGTACTGATGTACAAAGATATTCTTTATGCACCAGCCACTGCACGCGGTTTTCTGGTGAGTTTTCACGATCAGCGCTTTGACGTGATTAGCGACTCGATTGAAGGGGCGCAGAATTTTGCCAGACTATGGGATAAAATCCAGACCGACATTCCCAATAATGCCAGTAAAATATTGGTCTCAGAAAGCGGACAAGTCTTTATTTTACAAAAAATTATTGTAGGCAACCAAAAGGCACCGCTGGTTCAGCAATCATCATTCTTTATCTTGGTCATGATAATCTCTGCTATCATGATTCTTGCAATTTTGCTCTGGTACTGGCGTAAACGACCGAATGCTAAAAATAAGGCAGATTAACTCTATACTTCTCAAAGTTCTTACATTATCAGCCTTATTCAGTTTAGGGGGATGCATGCACTTCTTCGATCCGGAGGTGCAGCCCCCCCAGATTGAAGGTATATTCTGGCAACCGGATCTGGCCACCACCCCACCCTCGGGCAACTGGGATTTACTTGGCGTATCCACCTTTGTACCACAATGGTCTGTGGTGCAGTCCAAAGCCTGGTTTGATCAGGACATGGGATTTGAAAAGTGGGACAAAACCCTCAGCCTGACCCGGCTCAACCAGAAGCCGTGGTCGCAAAATATCATTCTGGGGCTGGCCGGCGAATACGATGAAAGGATGGCTCGCTCCAATGTGTTTAAACTGGCAGAAAGTTCCAGAAAAATCATTGAGAACACCAGCTCGATTCCGCTAAAAGGTTATTATTTTCCGGTTGAGGCAGACCCGAGCTGGCTAGGCGTGGGAGTTCTGGCACATGCGCTAGACACTTTGCCCAAACCGGTCTGGGTCAGTATCTACAGTGCAGAACAGTCGCCTGAACATCTGGACGTGTGGCTGAAAAGCTGGTTGCCTGCCCATACCCATGTGTTTTTTCAGGATGGGGTTGGGGTTGGAACCCGTTCGCCCGCGCAGGCAAAGGCTATTTTGAATAACCTGCAGGCAGAGTTCGGCAAAGATAAGGTAGTCATTGTACTGGAAGCCTTCCGTCCAGTGAAAGGCGGCCAGTTCCGTCCGGCTTATCCATGGGAAATCATTGCCCAGCTCAAAGCCTATGAAGGACAGAAAATCTATATTTTTGACGGCCCGCATTATATGAACCGTATTACGGTCTATGCGGTGGCATTATGGTATAAGCTCAACTATGGCTCCTGAATAAAGCCGCTCAGAAACTCTTGTAAAATACCAGTTCGGTACGTGTATTGTTATAGCGATCGGTTCCATCGGCCAACGCATCTTTAAAATAATGCCCGTACAAACGTTCAACACGCAACTTTACCGGCACATAGTTAAATGGCTGCCATGCAACCCCTGCACCATATTCAAACAGGTTATTATAATTTTCCCCTTCCGAATCGGCTAAGGCATGTAACTTGCCATAGGCTTGTACCGTTCCCGTCTCACCGCGGTAGAGATTAAAGCCAGAGCGCAATCTTAAATCGGCAATCACGTTATAGTCTTCCCGTGAATAGCTCGCCACATTCCCATACAGGTCAGTAAAGTAATCATTCCAGATGCTACGTTGTTCAGCGGCCGGGTTGGCATACCATTCCTGATAACCGGTAACCCCACCAACCACGCTTTCACGGAATTTATCCCGGTTACGATCAATCAGGTCATAACTCCCGCCCACCTCTAAATAGGCACGCACAGGAATCGATTGCCATGGCTGGTAATTGGCACCCACACCCACGGTTACTGCATTTTCGTCGATAATTTCAGGACGCACCCCGCCTTTGGACTTGGTGTCCCGGTTCAGGTTGACAAAGCCATACACCTGCGCCCGACCATTATCCAGATTTTTACCATATCGCATTTTCAATGGAAAAATAAAATCGTCATAACGCGACTCATAAGAAGGCGCAAAGTAGACATCTTTAAACGTGGATGGTACGGCTGAAGCGCTCAGATTCCGGACTGCTTGCTGCGCCTTGCTTGCCATTTCCGGATCAGAGGAAGCCGATAAATCCTTAAAGATTACCAAAGCTTCCTTATTTCTTTTTTGCTGGTTGAGCAAGTAGGCTTCCTGGAGTTTCAGCTGCTCATCCTGCGGTGCCAGCTGCTCGGCCTTACGCACACTCTGGATGGCCTCATTTTGCTTGTTTAAACGGATTTGCAGATAGGTCAGGCTTTTCCAGACTTTAATATCTTGTGGCGTGAGTTGTCCCAGTTCAATCAGGATTTTTTCAGCTTCTTGCGGCTGGCTTTGTTCAATTTTATAAAACTTGTCCCAACGGTCATAAATCGGATTACCGGGTTTATAGGCAGCATCACCTTCCTTGACGAAATCGGGTTCGGCACTCATTCCCTGCTGTACTGGCAAAATCAAGCCTAAAAGTAATAGTGTTTGACTCAGCAGCTTATTTTTGGAATTTTTCATCGCAAATCTCAACTAAAAATACTCACCATAGGATCTATCGCGAGAAGGCTTAACCAGCATTTAAAATGTTAATTTGTTCACATATTATAACTAAATCATCGTTATGCTATCGTTAAAATAAGTTAATTTATAATAGATTAAGTTTATGAATCAACAATAGAATTTTACAGATCATTAAACGCCTATAACAACAGCCCTGAACGGTTTCAATGATTCCAAGCGAGCAAGAAAATGTCTTTTTCACAACATGCAGAACCTCATGTGATCCAACGCTCAGGCTGGCTACGAGCAGCAGTGTTAGGTGCCAATGATGGCATTATTTCGGTGACCAGCCTGATTATGGGGATGGCTGCTAGCGGTGCCAGTTCACACACCTTATTGATTACCTGTATTGCTGGCCTGATTGCCGGCGCAACCTCCATGGCTGCAGGTGAATATATCTCGGTCAAGTCTCAGGAAGATATTGAAAAATCAGACCTGCGCTTTGAAGCACACGAACTGGAAAACAATCCGCATGCCGAACTCAGAGAACTGACGCAAATCTATGTTTCACGGGGATTAAATCCTGAACTGGCCCGTGAAGTGGCCACCCAGCTGACCGCTCATGATGCGCTGGGCGCGCATGCACGGGATGAAATTGGCATCCATGAAAATACCGCAGCCAATCCGGTTCAGGCGGCCCTTTCTTCTGCCGCCTCATTTTCTTGTGGCGCCGCCTTACCAATGTTGGCCATCCTGCTCAGTCCAGATACCTGGCTTAAACCGGCCGTTTTAATGACCGGTATCCTTTCACTGGCCTTATTGGGGGCATTGTCCAGTTACTTTGCCCGTACACCAATGCTCAAGGGTAGCTTGCGAATTAGCTTATGGGGAATTCTGGCTATGGCCTTTTCCAGCTGGGTCGGCTCGCTGTTTCATGTCACCCCGACCTAAACTCGCATGCCCAGATACTAAAAATAGTGCCTATATTCAATTATTAAATAGCGATTATTATTTGCAAGCCTTTTTGTTTTTACGTTAAGGTGATTCAAAACACAATGAGTCATTAATCATGTCGATTTTAGAATTATTACAAATAAAACACCCGATTTTACTGGCGCCGATGGCAGGCGTTTCCACACCCGAACTTGCCGCACAAGTCTCGAATCAGGGCGCATTCGGCTCTTTAGGTTTAGGGGCCAATACCCCTGAAACAGCCAAAGCACAAATCTTGAAGACGCAAGAGTTGACCGATCAACCGTTTCAGGTCAACTTCTTTTGTCATCAATCCGAACCGCTGAACCCTGAAACTGCACGGCAATGGATTGATTATCTCCGCCCGCATTTTGACAGGTTTGGTGCTGAAGCCCCAACCCGACTGAACTGTATTTATCCAAGTTTTCTGGACAATGATGACTTTCTGAATGTAGTGCTGGAAACCCGCCCCAAAGCAGTGAGTTTTCATTTTGGTATTCCACATCCTCACCAGATCCAAGCTTTAAAACAGGCAGGCATTATCACGCTGGTTTCTGCAACCAACCTGCTTGAGGCTCAAGCCATTGAAGCAGCAGGGATTGATATTATTATTGCGCAAGGAATCGAGGCCGGTGGGCATCGCGGCATATTCAACCAGACATTCGATGCTGCGATCAAGACAGCTGATCTGGTTCAGCTCATCACCAGACACTGCAACCGTCCAGTGGTCGCCGCTGGCGGGATCATGAATGGCGAACAGGCCCGGGCAATGCTGGAGCGTGGCGCAGCAGCCGTACAGCTAGGTACGGCCTTTGTGCAGTGTAGAAGTTCTAGCGCCAATGCTGCCTACCGCAAGGCATTATTTAGCCAAAGTATTACCCAGATCAGTGCCAGCCTTTCCGGCCGCCCGGCACGAGGTTTAATTGGCAGCTGGCATATGCAGATCGACGCTCCGGATCGCCCTGAGGTTCCGGCATATCCCTACACCTATGATCTGGCCAAACAGCTGATGAGCATCGCCAGCACCCAGCAAGACTTTAGCTATGGTGCTTTTTGGGCAGGCAGCAATGTGGGGCAGATCAGGGAACTGGAAGCAGCAGATTTAGTCAATCAGCTGGTCCTGGAAATAAAAACCCAATAAATTGTCCCATAAAAAAGCCGGCTGCTGAGGGCCGGCTTTTTTACTGGTTCTGTTTATTTGATTGCTTCCAGTAAGGTTTGCTGTGCATTATGCGGCGCCTCACCTTCGGCCGGGCGTGCACGCTCCCACACCCCATCTCCTTGTAGTAGCCAGGCTTGCTGGTTATCTTTGAGATAGTTTAGTAAACCCTGTTGATAAATCCGCTTTTTCAAGGCCGGTTCTTCAATCGGGAAACAGGCTTCAACCCGGTTAAACAGGTTTCGGTCCATCCAGTCTGCACTAGAGCAATAAATCCGCGGATTACCATTGTTACTGAAATAATAAACCCGGGTATGTTCCAGAAAACGTCCCACAATTGAACGCACGCGGATATTTTCCGACAGGTTCGGCAAACCCGGACGCAAACAGCAAATCGAACGGATAATCAGGTCGATCTGTACACCGGCCTGTGAAGCTTCATAAAGCTTATTAATCAGTTGAACTTCGGTTAAGGCATTGACCTTGATAATGATCTGTGCAGGCTTGCCTTCTTTGGCATTGGCAATTTCATCATCAATATAATTAATCAGCTGCGCATGCAAGGTAAACGGCGCGTGCAGTAACTTCTTCGGCTTGGCCATTTTGCCCATGCCGGTCAATTCCTGAAAAATACGGTGCACGTCTTCACACAGGTCTTTGTCTGTGGTCATCAGGCCATAGTCGGTATAAATACGGGCATTGGTGGCGTGGTAATTTCCTGTGCCCAGATGCACATAACGCACCAGCTTATTATTTTCACGACGTACCACCAGAATCATTTTGGCATGGGTTTTATAGCCCACGATGCCATATACCACCACGGCACCCGCTTCTTGCAATACATTGGCCACTTCGATATTGGATTCTTCATCAAAACGCGCACGTAGTTCAATGACCGCGGTGACTTCCTTCCCGTTACGGGCTGCTTCGGCCAGCACCTGCACGATTTCCGAATCGGCCCCACTCCGGTACAGGGTCTGCTTGATTGCCAGCACTTGCGGATCACGTGCCGCTTCACGTAATAGTTGAATTACAGGTGCAAACGATTCAAACGGATGATGCAATAAAATGTCCTGCTTTTGCATGGCCGCAAAAATACTTTCCGACTTTTTAAAGGCTTTTGGAATCACAGGCGTATGCGAGTCATAACGTAAATGTGGACGCTTAAAGTTGGACAGCAAACGTGCCAGATTGACAGGGCCATCAACGCGATAAAGCTGTTCTTCGTTCAGGTCAAATTCATCAAGCAGATATTCATAAATGTGTTTTGGACAGTTATGGGTCACTTCCAGCCGTACTGCACGGCCAAAACGGCGCGAGCTCAACTCGCCTTTCAATGCTTTCGCCAAATCTTCAACGTCTTCGTTTAACGCCAGATCGGCATTACGGGTGACACGGAACTGATAGCAGCCAGTTGCGGTCATGCCCGGGAACAGATCAGAAATATGTTCATGAATAATCGCCGAAAGCATGACGTGATGTTCTTTACCATCGGTCAATTCATCAGGCAAACGGACTACACGCGGTAATGAACGTGGCGCAGGTACAACAGCCAGATCAATTTGACGACCAAAAGCATCCTTCCCTTCCAGCGTGACAATAAAGTTCAGACTTTTATTGACCAGTCGCGGGAACGGATGGGCCGGGTCCAGGCTGATGGGTGTCAGCACCGGTGCCACTTGCTCATGGAAATATTTTTTGATCCAAGCCGATTGTGCCGGTGTTAATTCACCACGACGCAGGAAGCAAATATCTTCTTTACGCAGTTTTGGCAAGATTTCTTCATTTAATATGCGGTACTGGCGTTCAATCGCAGCATGGGTGGTTTTTGAAATCTGTTCCAGTACCTGCTTTGGTGTCAAGCCATCCGGGGTGCGGCTTTCATTGCCCAAAGTCAGCTGTTCCATCATTCCCGCAACACGAATTTCAAAGAACTCGTCCAGATTACGTGAAAAAATCAGCAGGAAATTCATCCGTTCTAATAGCGGATGGAGTGGATCGACAGCCTGTTCCAGCACACGAAGATGGAAATCGAGAATTGAAAGCTCCCGATTAATATAACGATCGTTGTAACTGTATTCTATTGGCGTTGTTGTCGTCACTGCAGTATTCATACCCAACCTTGTTGCTTTATCATTCATCAAGTAAGGGTTTAAGTATGCTGCAAAATTATGTCAATTTGGTAAAAAAGCCCAAAAATATCGGGCTTTTTTTAAAATTTGATACGTTATTGCGGAAGTTGTATACCGTTCATATATTTTAGGATCACCCGCTTGCGGTATTGCAACTTACGGTCATTGCGATTGTCCTGATAATATTTGGGGTTAGGCAACAGTGCAGCCAGAAATGCGGCCTGTTCCCGGGTTAAGCTTTTAGAGCTTTTACCATAATAAAACTGGGCTGCGGCTTCAACCCCATAGATGTTCTGCCCAAACTCAACCGAGTTCATATACACTTCCAGAATGCGTCGCTTAGACCACATCCGCTCCATCATCCAGGTTGCCACCGCTTCTTGCCCTTTACGAATAAAGGACCGCTTATTATAAAGAAACAGGTTTTTTGCCAGCTGCTGGGAAACCGTTGAGCCACCCGCTACCAGTTCACCTTTCTTGCTATTGCGTTCCAGCGCAAACTGGATTCCGGCCCAGTCAAAACCATGATGCTGGACAAATTTTGCATCTTCCCCCGCTAAAATTGCGCGTTTGAAGTTATCACTGATATTGTCATAGTCACGCCATTCCTGCTTGATCGGTTGAAAGTCACTATAGTAATCCCAACGCATAAACATGGTGGTGTTGACCGGATGGGTTCGCCACCAGACCAGACTGCTAAAAATCCAGAGCTGGATCAATAGAATGACGCCAATAATCAACATTACTGCGCGCGCTAAAAAGGCTTTCATTAAAGTGCATCACTCCATCATGCAATAAATTCATGCTAAGCTATTTTTTATATCAATCACTAGCCTAAACCCATGACTGAAACGACTCCACCACAAATCAACCAAAAATTGCACATACAAACATGGTGGTTTACTGCGTTATTAATCGCAGTCAATGTCGGATTATTTGGCTGGCAGATTGTTTCAGGGGTGAATATTACCGACCCTGCCCCTGTTGATGCAATCGCCTGGGGCGCAGATTTTACTCCGCTGACCTTTTCTGGACAGGCTGAACGTTTATTTACCAGTATGTTTTTTCACTTTGGCCTGATCCATTTAATGTTAAATATGTGGGCACTGTATATCTTTGGCAGTGTGGCAGAGCAACTGTTTGGTCGCAGCTACTATATGGCCCTGTATTTTCTGGCGGGACTCATGGGTAGCGTCTTGTCCAGCTATCTGAGCATCCGGGATGGCTATGCCCTGTTACAACATTTTGACCCGAAATTACTCCCACATATCAGTGCAGGCGCTTCCGGTGCCGTGATGGGTCTCGGTGCAGCACTCACAGTGATTTCACTATTTCCACCTTTGCCACAGCAACGCTTCTGGCTGGATAAAAAATCATTACTCATGATCATGGGTATCAACTTGATATTCGGTTTTACCGTGTCCGGCATTAATAACGCTGCACATATTGGTGGCATGATCATGGGAGCATTACTGGCAGCAGCATGGTATTTCAGCCAGAAAACCCCAAGAACGGCACTGGCTCAAGTCATTGCACTGATGGCTGGTGCCTTGCTGCTCGGTGCATTCTATTTTTATTGCACCCAACTCAGCACAGGCCTTCAACCGCTCTGGAATGAAATCCTGCGCCAGAACCAGCTTACGTTCTAAGACTGGTTCATTTCCCTTAAACTTTGCAAGGGCGGAATATCGCATAAGTAACTCAAGCGATAGCGCCCGATCAACGTACATACCAGCAGCATGGCCAAAGGTAAAACCAGCCAGATTTCCGCATGCCACTGGATGGTCATTTGCATCTTGTAACTGGCAATGGCACTGATCACCTCTGCAAACAGACAGGCCACCACACCCGCCAACAGACCGATAAAACCGACCTCCAGACTGAGCATCCGTTTTAATTTATGCTTGGCGATACCAAAAGAACGAAGCAAGGCCACCTCTTTACGGCGCTCATCCATCAGTACATTTAAACAGGCAATCAGTACCAGTACCCCCGCTAAACCGACCAGCAGGGCCAGAACCGTGACGATCTGTACCAGCACACTGACCAGACGTTTTACCTCTTCCAGAATACGCCCGACATCAATAAACACCGTGTTGGAAAATTGCTGGATCAATGCCACCATTTTCGGCTGCTCGGCTGCTGGCACATAGAAACTGCCTAAATAACTGCCTGCATTTTCATCCATGCTTCCCGGTGAAAAAATAAAGAAAAAATTCGGACTAAAACTTTCCCATTCAACACGACGCAGATTGATGACCGTCGCCTGTAATGGCCCTTCCGGTAAACTAAAACTGAGTTGGTCTCCAATCTTGATGTCAAGTTCGGCGGCCAGTTTGGCTTCTACCGATACCTGTCCGGCCTGGGTAAAATGTGGATTGCCCTGCGTAATCACATTATCTTTCGGATAGACCGCAGCCTGAGTCAGATTCAGCTCGCGGCGCAACGCATTATTTTGCCTGACCAGTTCTGCGGTAAAAGGCTGACCATTTTTGCTCAGCAGACGGCCCCGGATATTCGGATAAAGCGGCGTGCCCTGCCATCGGTTTTGCTCAAGCTGCTGTTGCAACTGTGGCATATCAAATGGCGGTAAACCATAAACAAACTGGTTCGGTGTCCCTTCAGGCAACTGTTGCTGCCAACGTTCCAGCAAGTCTGTTCTCAAGACACTCAAGACCGTAATCAGGCTCAGCCCCAAAGCCAAAGCAGTGATCTGTAACGCAGTCTGATGCGGAATACGCACATAGGCAGAGATCGGATGCTTGAGCTGTTTAAGCGCTTTTAACAGCAACCAGATGACGGCAAAAAGTATTGCACACAGCATCAGGATGGCAGCCAGAACCCATAGACTTAACTGTAAATTGTCACTCAGCACCAGACTAAACACCACCAGACTGGCAATCCCGACTGCAAACATGGCGACATACGACTGACGTGAACGTTCCTGCTGACGGATCACTCGAATTGGCGGGGTACTGAGCAACTCCCAGATACTAGGCAGGATAAAACCGATCAGCACCATTACACTGGTAAAGATGGCAACAGGTAAGGCAAACAGCAAGTCAGCCAGTGCAAAGCCCAGTTGTAATTGGGGAATCAGCTGTAACATCAACTGCAACAGACCGTAGCCTAAAACAATGCCGATCAGGCTGCCCAGCACAATCGACAAGACACTGACAATGCCCAGCAAGGCCAGATAAGCCAGTAAAATCTGTCTCTTGCTCGCCCCCAGACAGCGCATCAGGGCAATATGATCCTGATTCTGTTGCACATAACGTTGACTGGTCAATGCAATGGCTATACCACACAGCAAAATGGTTAATAGATTTGCCAGCTGTAAAAAGGTATCCAGATTTTCAATCGGTTTCATGAGCCGCGTATTGGATTGACTGGCATCACGCAGCTTCAGCGAAGTCTGTTCCCCCTCTCCCAATTGCTGGTCATCGGGCTGATCCTGTCCCTGTTCGTGAAGTTTTTGCTGTTTGAAAATCTTTTTAAAAGCTCTCAGCTGTTGCGGGGGCCCTGCAATCAGTAACCGGTACTCAATCCGGCTCCCGACTTGTACCGCATGGGTTCTGGCGATATCTGCGCGATGAATCATGACTGTCGGTGAAAATCCGGAAAAGCCAAGCTCCTGATTCGCATCGTGTTCGATGATCCCGCTCACTTTAAACCGGGCATCTGCAATTGCCACCTGATCCCCCACCTGTACATGCAACAAATCTGCTGCACGGGGGCTCAGCCAGACCTGCCCGGCTTGAAGAGCTGGTGACCTGGGCTGAATCTCGAGCTTGCCCCGTAATGGAAAATGTTCATCAACAGCTTTGACATTGACCATCACAAACTGCTCCGCTGTATGCGCCATCGAACTAAATACAGTTACAGGCGCCTGTCGCAACTGCAATTTTTGTGCTTGTTGCAACCATTCTGCCGGTATCGGGTCTTTATCATACAGTACCAGATCTGCAGCCAGCATTTCGGCGGCCTGCAATGACACCGCATTTTGCACTTGCGTATTACTAAACTTGAGAGCGGTGGTTGCACTGATTGCCAGAGAAAGTGCAATAATTAATAAATACAGTCCACCCGTGCGGAAACTTTGCTGTAATAATGGCTTGAGTACTGAACTCATAAGCGTTCCCCAAGCTTGACGATGTCCTGAATCTGGCCATCTACCAGTTTGACATGGCGTTGGCATAATGCAGCCAAACCTTGATCATGTGTGACCAGCACCAGAGTAGTTCCCAGTTCCTGATTCAGCTCAAATAACAGCTGTTCAATTTCTTTGGCTGTTTGCCCGTCCAGATTACCGGTCGGTTCATCGGCAAAAATAATTTTCGGCTCGGTAATCAGGGCTCTGGCAATTGCCACACGTTGCTGCTCTCCACCCGACAGCACTTTCGGTGTTTGCTGTGCCTGACGCACCAGCCCGACCCGCTCCAACCATGCCAGCGCTTTCTGCTCAGCCTGCCTGTAATTGAAGTCTGGCTGTAAACGCAATGGCAACATGACATTTTCCAGTGCACTGAGCTGCGGCAAGAGCTGAAAAGACTGAAATACAAAGCCGATATTGCCCAGACGAACCTGTGCGCGCTGTTCTTCAGACAAACTATGCACCGCCTGTCCACACACCCATAACTCTCCCGCACCGGGACGATCCAGTGTTGCCAGAATGTCCAACAAGGTTGATTTTCCTGAACCTGAGCGACCGGTAATGGCAATCTGTTCACCCGGGTAAATCTCCAAATCGATCTCTTTTAAAATGGTTAAGCTTTGCTGGTTAATTTGAATCGTTTGTGTAACTTTATGGGCAGAAATAATCGGTTGTGGCATGATGTCACGTATCCTTCAGGACAAATTTGAAATGCAATGCAAATAGCTAAAGTTATCTTGCCAGTATCTAAAACGCTTGCAGTGATCAGTGTCTGTCTTGTTCCGGCACTGGTTTCAGCAAAGACGATTTTAATTTTAGGTGATAGCCTCAGCGCAGGTTATGGCATAGATGCAAAACAAGGTTGGGTTCACTTATTACAACAACGTTTAGACCAACAGTATCCGAAACAGCACAAGGTGGTCAATGCAAGTGTTAGCGGCGAAACCACCAGCGGTGCACTGGCCAGACTGCCAAAACTATTGCAGACCTATAAACCGGAAGTGGTGGTGATTGAACTGGGTGGCAATGATGGCTTGCGCGGCCAGCCTCCGCAAATGATTCAAAAAAATCTTGTCCAGCTGGTGCAGCTGAGTCAGCAACAGAAAGCCCATGTTTTACTGTTTGGGATGAAAATACCGCCGAATTATGGCACCTCCTATAGCAAGGCCTTTGAAAACAATTACAAGCTGGTCAGCCAGCAATATAAAGTGAAATTATTACCGTTCTTTCTCGAGGGTGTCGCCGGACAGAAGCACCTGATCCAGAACGACCAGATCCATCCGAATGCGAAAGCACAACCCCTGATGCTGAATCTGGCTTATCCTTATATCAAAGGTGCGTTATAAACCGCACCTTTAAAAAAATTGACGATTTCAACTGATGTTTTTCTTAAAATAAACCACACGCTCGGTTTCCTGAAAGCCCAGCGCGCGATGCATGGCATGACTGATCATATTGTCCAGCGTAGCATCCGAAGCAAATTCAGTACATGCAAACTGCTTTGCCCAGGGTTCTACCTGCTGTACCAAAGCGCTAGCAACACCTGTACGTCGGTATTCAGGCAACACATAAATACCTTCCAGAAAAGCCACAGGTGACTTTTGCGTGCCATTCACATATTCATATCGAATCGACGCCCAGCATCGCAATTGCTTGCTGCTGATCGTTATAGCTTAATAATTGCAACGTATGTGGTTGTTCGAGTAGCTGCCGCATTTGCAGTAAATGCGCATCTTCATGATCTGGCCAGAGTAATATTCTTAATTGCAGCCAGTCGGCCAAATGTGACCCGGTGACAGGCATGATGTTCATCTCTATGCTGCCCTTTTACTTTGCTTATTTTTCTAATTCAATAAAAAAAAGATTTATACTTTCATCAGCGAAATGAAGGCGAGTTAAAACTCGCCCTGACTCTTAGAAATCAAAAAAAGTAACTTCACCGGTTTCGAGAGAATACTCTGCACCAACCACAATCATTTTGCCTTTTTCAATCAGGCTTTCCAGCACAGCCGAACCGTGACGCAGCTGATTTACAGAAGCAAATACATTGGAACGGACCGCATGGGCAGACAGTTTCTTCAAGTCATTTTTCAGTTCGGTTTGCATCAGGATTTCAACCGAAGGACGCACCCGGTTGACAATCGACATCAAATTGGATGAAGGTGGCTGGTCCGGATTGGTCAGGGTATCAATGGTTGCCTGAATCGCGCCACAATGGCTATGGCCCAGAACCACCACCACAGCACAATCATAACGTTCTGCAGCGAATTCAACACTGCCGACCTGTGACGGTGCTACAATATTGCCTGCGACACGAATCACGAACAGATCCCCTAATCCCTGATCAAAAACCATTTCAGCAGGCACACGTGAATCAGAACAGCCTAAAACAATTGCAAAAGGATTTTGATCACTTGCCATCTCGGCACGTTCCTGGTGAGATAACAATTTTTGTTGAACTGCCTCTCCCTTAACAAAACGGGCATTACCTGCTTTTAAACGTTCTAATGCTTCTTGTGCGGTGAGCATGTGTATATCCATGTGTAATTGAGCTAGCCAACAGTTTAATGTGCGCCTGTTTGAAAGTCACTGACAAAAATAGAAAGCAAGCGCATACTTGCTAATCTTTTAAACCGGAAAATAGCGGAAAATTGCTGATTTCATTGGCAAGAATTTCCATACATCTGTAGATTATGCAAATGACTCGCGTCGTCTCTTCCTCAATAATCAATTGGTTTACAAATAGATCAAGGATTGAACAAAGATGATCAATACCCGACTTGCCAAGCCTTTCCGGCTGGCTCTAGGCACTGCCTTACTCGTATGTAGCTTAAGTCCTCTGGCCATAAGCAGCACGCAGGCCGCCGAAATAGAAATGAGCTTTCAAAACCTGTTGCAGCAGGAACGAGCCTGGGCCGGTTTACAAAGCAAAACCTTAAAAGTAGGTGATATTAGCTGGTCATATAGTGAAGGTGGGCAAGCTGGCAAACCCATCATTATCCTGATTCACGGACTGGCAGGCAGCCGGGACAACTGGAACCGTGTTGCACGTGCCCTCACGGCAAACTATCACGTGATCATCCCGGATTTACCTGCCAGTGGTGAAACCCAGGTTCCAAAAGATTTTGACTACTCGGTGCCGAATGTCACTGAAAAATTACGCCGTTTTGTGGAAGCCGCCAATCTGACCGGACCAGCTCATATTGCCGGTCATTCACTGGGCGGTTCAATTGCCATGCTTTATGCAGGTCAATATCCGTTTGAAACCAGGAGTCTTTTCCTGATTGATGCCGCAGGTGTGTATAAGGCCGCAACCACACCTTATTTAAAAGATCCAAATCAGGTGAAAAACATGATTGTGAGCAAGAAAGGAGATTTCAATTTCCTGATGCAACAAGCCATGTTTACTCCGCCTTTCATTCCGAAGGAAATTGCTCAGGCACAAGAAAAAATGATGATTGGTCAGGTTGAACAAACCCAGAAAATGGTCGATCAAGTGATTGCCTTGAACAAGCTCTATACCCCGGATTCATTTGCCTTGCTGGCCAGATCGATTGATGCACCGACCCTGATTTTATGGGGCAAGCAAGATAAGATCGTCAATGTTGAGGTGGTTCCTGAGCTAAAAGCATTACTGAAAAATGCCCAGACTCCGGTTATTCTGGACAATGTCGGTCATATGCCGATTCTGGAAGCAGATCAACTGGTGGTTCAGCAATATCTACCGTTCCTGAGCAAGATTCAGGCACAAAAACCAGCCTCAGCCCCAACACCGTAAATTGAATAAATAATTTGAGATTTTATGCCTAAACATCCAATGATAGAACAACTGATCGACGCACAACTTGATTTTCTAGAACGTGAATTTGCACAGCCAGCCACCGTTCAACTTGAGTTTAAGCAGTTCTATCATTGGTTACGCTTACAGCCATTACAACAGCTCTGGTCATTCGAGCAAATCTTTAACCTGATTGAAAAACAGATTCTTGCCACACCGGCAAGTGCCTTTCTGGTTGAGCAGATTGCAGAACATATCCGTTTTGCCCTGATTCACCCGATTAATGACCAGACCACGATTGAAGATGTCATTCCTGTGCTGACAGTAGATTCGATTGCCCAGTATGTGGCCAGTAAAAGTGGTCATCGCCAGCGCTTAATTAAAACGGTAGTGAATAATCCCGCTTTCTCGGCGCTGATTAGCCAGTTAATCCAGCACTCGATTCAGGATTATCTGGATAATTCAGTCATGTCGAAACGCGTTCCAGGGGTCGGGCATTTTATGAAAATGGGTAAATCGGTCTTGGAAACCGTGACCGATTCTAACCTGAATCAGACCATTTCCCATTATTTGCAAAAAAATATTTTAAAGATCAGCCAGATGAGTGAGAGAGTGCTCAATCAGCACTTTAATGATGACAAGCTCTATCATTTTCAGGCCAATCTCTGGCATAAAATTAAAGTCATGCCCTTATCGGTATTGCGGAATTATATTGAAGTACAAGACCTTCCCCACACAGTTGCGATGGGACACGAAATCTGGGAACACATTCGTCAGACGCCGTATCTGAAACAACAGGTACATGATGGCATCTATGCCTGGTACGCACGTAATCAGGAACGAACTTTTGATCTTTTATTACGTGACCTGAATATTGATGAGGCATTAATTGAAGAGCAACTTAGTGACTTATTGACTCCCGTGTTACAACAGGTCATCGCTAAAGGCTATTTACGGGAACGTGCACGAGTTTATTTAGAAAAGTTTTATTATTCTGAGCAAACACAAAATATTCTAGGCCAGAAAGATTTGTAAGCTATCTTTCCGGCCTATTCAGTGAATTAATATTTTAAAGTCACGCCAATAAATGCTCTTTGGCGTTCAACTAAATATGAATCACTCCCATTTGATAAATTCTTATCAAATAAGTTATTAATACCAGTTCTAAAGGTCAGGTTATCATTGTAATCATAATTTGCCGAAATCCCGAAAATGGTATGTGGTTTTTGCAGACTACTGGTTGTTACATTCTCACCAAAATATTGTTTTCCTAAATGTCTAGCGTTGAACTCTAATGCCAGAGCATCCATAGGTTTCCAATTTAATGCTGAGTTTACTGTAATTTTAGGTGTAATAATTAACTCTTTACCCGTATCCAAGTTCTTTGCTTCAAAAAAGTACGTCATATTATTATTCCAGTTTACAGTGTCTGTAATCGGGAAATTTGCGACAACTTCCAAGCCACGAGTACGTGCTTTACCAATATTTTCATTACGGGTATACCAACGTCCATTGATCTCTCCCAATGGAGCATAATCAATCTTATCCTTGAAATCCGTATGGAAATAAGTCACGCCAAGATCAGAGTTGAAACCATTATAATTCAAACTAATTTCATAATTCGTACTTTCTTCTGGCTTTAAATTCGGATTACCAGCCATATAACAACCACCAGATACATATCCAAGTGGAATCAAAGAGCTACAACCATTCCCACGTGAAAATGTTGCTGCGCCAGGCGTTGTTTCTTTTAATGATGGCGCTCTGAACCCTTTTGCTACCCCACCTTTAATAGTAAAATCATTTAAAGGATGATAAACCAGATAAGCTCTTGGACTATGATGTGAACCATATTTATCATCGTGATCTAATCGATTACCAACCGTCAATTTTAAATTATCTAATAGACTGATATTATCTTCTAGAAAAATTGCCCAGGTTTTATTATTAACCGTTGGATCAGAATATTTCTGTCCATCCCAGCTTCCGTCAGGTAATGTCCCTATTGTTTGTGTATTTGTAAGTTCATTTTTCTTCCATTGTCCACCAACAGTCAACGCCTGTTCAAACAAGACATTAAATGGAATATTTAAATTGCCCTCGATAATGGTTTCATTCGATTTGGCAATTCCACTTTTATTACTGCTATCGTAATTATTATAATAGGCAGACAATTTTGATTTACCAAAGCTCCAATCACCATCATGTGAGATGCTATAAGTATGGTGTTCTAAATTATCAGGCCCCCAAGCAACCTCCCCTTCACTAATCACTCCACCACGGCCAACAACCTCTCCATATCCTGCCTTATTTTTTTGGGTAGAGATTCCCGCTTCAACGGCGACCTGATGTTTATCATTAATTTGGTAATTAACTAAGGCATTATAATTTTCATCAATATAGCCTGATGTTCCCTGACCGGCTTTAATATTCTGATCTGCTTCTCGCTCTGTCCGGCCTGCTGTTAAACGTAAAGCCAAGTTTTCTGTTAATGGTCCCGTTACCATAATTCCCATCTGATCCGTATGACCTAGATCTCCTGAAGTCGTCGGAACTGTATAATTGCGAGTTAGGCTGCCCCCCCATTTATTTGGAATTTTTCTAGTAATAATATTAATGACTCCACCCATTGCATCAGAACCATAGAGGGATGACATAGGGCCACGTACTACTTCAATTCGTTCAATCATTTCAGGCGTAATCCAGTTTAGATCCTGACGACCTGAATCTGGACGATAGTTAGTATCGCGTGACGATCCGATACGTTTCCCATCAATTAAGATAAGTGTGTAATTCTCTGGTAAACCACGTAATTTAATTTTTGATCCATCACCATTTGGACTAATCCCCCCTGTAACTCCAGGTACTTTACTCAATAAATCACCAAGACTGGCTACTGGCTGTTTTTCAATATCTTCACGGGAAATCACACTAATACTTGCTGGCGCATCTTTTACGTCAACAGCTTGGCTACTCGCCGTCACAACAATTTTTTCTAGTTGTACAGCCTCTTTATTTGCTTCCATTTCTGCTGCGTGGGCAACCGCCATCATACCGCCCAGCACGGAAATTGTAAGAAGTGAACGACGCGCTATTTTGTTGGACATATTTCCACCCGGTTCAGAGATATCTTAAAAATTGCTTAAAAATTATGGGAATTCTAACAAAAAATAAATAAAACTCAATACAAATGATAATTATTATTATTTATATATCCATTTTTCTTGTTGCTCTTTGATCAAGAGAAGTAAAATTCATATCTTATTGATCCTATCGATCTTATAAAAATATTTTTTAATCTATTGTTTTCTATTATTTATTTTTTATAAAAACATTCATGATCTGACCAGAGGTTTTATAGCTCAAACAGCTCGTGGTTCATCCTAAATAAGTGCATATTTTTTTCTTATTGGTTAAGCATTTCATATCCATTTTTTTATATTTTAAATTAAACCACTTTTCCAGTAATTTTAGATTTCAACTTTGATTGTTTAATTGAGCAGGCTGAAAAATACCCTTATCGGATCTTTCTTTTTCAACCTGCTTGCAATACGCCTGCCTATGCCGGAATTTGCTGGGTAATACAATGAATATTGCCGCCCCCGAGTAAGATTTCTCGGGCTGGGACACCAGTAATGAGATAGTCCGGATACATCTGCTGGAACAATGCTTTCGCCTGCCCATCAGTACGTTCATCTAGTAACGGAAAAATAATCTGCTGGTTACTAATCAGGTAATTCACATAAGAACCAGCCAGACGGTTACCTTCAAAACGCTCAATAGCATTTCCTTTTTCAATATCGACCGTTTCATTACCACTGGCATACAGGGGGCCTGGAGATGGCAATTTCCACACTTTCAATTGACGGCCTTGAGCATCTTTCGTATTTTCCAGAACCTTTAAGGCTGCATAAGAACGAGCATATTGCGGATCATTTACATCATCTGTCCAATGCAATGCCACTTCACCTGGACGTACGAAACAGCACATATTATCGACATGTCCATCAGTTTCATCATTAAATACCCCTTCCGGCAACCAGATAAAAGTGGTTACTCCCAGACATTCTTTCAGAATGTTTTCAATCTGGGATTGAGTCAGGTCCGGATTCCGGTTCGGATTCAGCAAACACTCCGCAGTGGTCAATAATGTTCCTTCCCCATCTACATGAATTGCTCCACCTTCCAGAACCAGTGGTGTCGAGTAGGTTTCAATCCCATGTTGCGCCGCAATCTTGCCTGCAATCAACTGGTCCTGATCCCAAGGGAAATATAGTCCGCCATTTTCCCCACCCCAGGCATTAAATACCCAGTTAATTCCTTTTCTTTGACCCTGTGCATTTTTTACAATGCTAGGTCCGGTATCACGTGTCCATGCATCATCACTTTCCATTTCAACCAACGTGACCTGTGCTGGCATAATCTGGCGTGCTTTTTCCATTTGAGCTTGAGGAACCGCCATGAATACTGGTGTTGTCTGTGAAATTGCAGCTGCCACCTGAGCAAAAGCCTGCTGTGCAGGTGCACCATTGCCACGCCAGTTATCTGTACGATACGGCCAAATCATCCAGACCGCTTCCTGAGCCGCCCATTCACCTGGCATGCTAAAACCTTGCTGATTTGGGGTAGTCGCATTGTGTTGCATAGTCTCTATCTCCGTATTTTCAAATTTTATTTAATGAAACAATTTATTAAAAAGATCAGGTAGTTGCGCCAAATGAGAGGGGTTGCTTGCGGATACGCTTATAAAGTAACAGCAGTATGCCAGCCAACAACCAGACACCTCCAAACTCCAGAGCAGATTTCTCTAGATGGATCCACAAGCCTAATAAACACAACACTGACGCCAGAGGCAGTAATAAATTGAAAAAAATGTTCTTTAAGCCTGATCGCTGTTTAGCGATGACAAAGAATTTCATGAACACAGAGAAATTCACCATTGTAAAAGCAATCAGGGCACCAAAACTGACCAGACTTACGACTGTTGCCAGATCGACCATAATGGCCAGTAACGAAATCAAACCAACAAACAGAATCGAATACAAAGGCGTACCTAGTCTATGATTGACATAGCCAAAGATTTTCTGGCTGAAAACGCCATCCCGTCCCATAATGTAAAGTAAGCGCGAAGCACTGGCATGAGAGGCCAAACCCGAAGCAAATGCATTCATAATTTGTACAGTGAGTAATGCGGCCTGAAAAAAGACACCACCAACAAACAGTGCAATTTCAGGTAAGGCTTCATCCGGATTTTTAAATTGTTCCAGTGTTGGAAACGACAACTGTACGAACCAGGACACTGTAATAAAAATCAGGCCACCCAATAATGTCGTTAACATGATGGCACGTGGAATGGTCTTGGTTGGATTACGGCTTTCATGAGCCAATGTCGATACCGCATCAAAACCCAGATAGGAGAAACAGACGAGTGAAACTCCAGTTAATAAGGTCAAATATTCAGGGTTGCCATTGAACAATGGTTTGACGGTCATCAAGCCTTGATAGCCTTGTGAATGACCAATATCCGTGACCACCAGAAAAATAAAGATCAACATCATTAAAATCGTGGCAGCAATAAAGATAAAACTAAAGTTCGCCAGAATATTGATCCGGAAGATATTAATCAGGGTAATGATGCCCACCATGATGATAACCCAGGCGGTATAGGAAAGATCAGGCATAAGTGCATTCAGGTAAAATGCAGCCAATAAAACATTTACCAGTGGAATCAACAGGTAGTCGATCAAGGAACACCAACCGACAAAAAAGCCTGCTGTCTTGCCACAGGTTTCTGTCGTGTAGGTATAGGCTGACCCGGATTTAGGAGACAGTTTGCTAAAGCGTGCATAGCTAAAAGCAGTCAATAGCATTGCAAACAAGGCCAATATATAGGCCAGCGGGACTCGTCCCTCGGTTACTCTGGAAATAATCCCAAAGGTATCAAATACTGTTGCGGGAGCCATATAAGCTACACCAATGACGACCACTTGCCATAGTGAAAGCCCTTTACGATTCTTTTCGCGTTCCATGCATATTTCTCCTGCATCAATGCAAACACTTGCTCAGTGCTTCTTACTCACCTGTCCGGCGTTATATTGAAAAGAGAAGTCCCTTTCCCGATTCAATAAACTGTTAGAAAAAATTAAATAGTGATGACGTTTTCTTCCAAATAACTTTGCATACCGGACTGCCCGAGTTCACGTCCGATACCACTTTTTTTGAAACCACCCCATAAGGAACCAGGCTGAATCATTTGATGAGAGTTGATCCAGATATGCCCGGAGCGGAGTCGCTTGGCAATTTTTTTACCGTGTTGTAAAGATCCGGTGATAATGGTTGCAGCCAATCCAAACTCCGAATCATTGGCTAAGCGAACGGCCTCATCTTCATCCTCAAAGCTACGGCAACAAATTACAGGTCCAAAAATTTCTTCTTTCCATAACCGGCTTTCAGGGGAAACATCCACAAACACATGCGGTTTAATGAAAAAGCCTTTTTCAGGTAAGTGAATTTGATCCAGATCAATCAATGATTTCAGCTGTTCATCTTGTGCAATGTTCAAATATTCATGAACTTTATGAAATTGCTTCTGTGTCGTCATCGGTCCCATACTAAATGGTCCTTTCAGATCCGAACCTAAAGTGATCGACTCCACGGCTACTTTAAATTTTTGATAAAAACCTTCGGCAATCGACTGATGTACCAATAAACGTGAAGTTGCCGAACACATTTGGCCACTGTTATAGAACATGCCGCCGAGTGCCTTGTCCACGGCCTCATCCAGATCAGCATCTTCCAGAATGATAATCGGAGATTTACCCCCCAATTCTAATGTGACACGCTTGACTGAACAGGCTGCCGCCTGCATTACATGTATCCCCACCTCAGTACTACCGGTAAAGGACACTTTATTTACATCTTCATGTTTGACCAGATGCTGCGCTGCTTCCGCATCGCCTAATATCAGGTTAAATACACCTTGTGGAAACCGGATCTGGTCGAGCAGACGCGTAAATTCATATTCTGGTAATGGCACCAATTCAGAAGGTTTAAAAACAAGAGTACACCCTGCTGCAAGGGCCGGTGCAATTTTCCAGGCACTGGTAATTAATGGAAAATTCCATGGCGTAATTAAAGCCACCACTCCCACCGGGTTTTGTTGATGCGTCAGTTCAGTTCCATCTTCACATTGAGTGACCTGACTAAAAGCAAAATTTTTAACCAAGTTGGCATAATAACGATAGCACTTGATACTGTTATCAACATCTACCAGGGCTTGTTCAGAAGACTTGCCATTATTGTGATGAGAAAGTTCAGTTAACCTGGTTTTGGCGGCTTCAATTGCATCCGCGATTTTATTTAACCAGTTTGCCCGCTGTTCAGAAGTAGTCAGACTCCAGCTCTCCAGAGCTTGTCTTGCTGCAGACACGGCGGCATCTACATCTTGTGGGGAAGCTGCAGTGTAACGGATTAACTCCTCTTCACTGCCAGGATTAATGACCGTAATCTGGGAAGTTCCTGTCGTCTCTTTCCATTGACCATTGATATAATTCTTCATCTGCTTGCTCTCATACACGTTATAAAGCTGATATAAATTTTTGGTTCTATGATGCAACCTTTTTTGTTTCGCCAATATCAGCTTTATCACTCATTTATTTCATCGCGCTCATCTAGTGCTCTTTCGCAAGTTACGGTAACTCACGAGAATCAACTCATCCCGGAGGATAAGTTGATGTTTCATGGGACAACAAAGATATACGGCTTATAAATGACCTTCAGCTTTCAGTTCCTGAATGGTGTTCTGAATTGCATGACGTAAGGTTTTCACGGCAAAGTCAATTTGCTCACGAGTCAAGATAAGTGGTGGTGACAGGACATTCATATGACCAACCGGACGCACAATTAAGCCCAATTTTTGACAATGGTTCGCAATACGTTTTCCAACACCAACCGAACGGTCAAAGAGTTCTTTAGTCTCTTTATTACGCAAGTTTTCAATACACATCATGAATTTCTTGCCGCGAACTTCACCAACAATTTCCAGATCTGCCAGTGTCTTTAACTGCTGCTCAAAATAACTGCCCATGTCTTGAACATGCGCGCAGATATTTTCCTTTTCCAGAATTTCAATATTTTTAAGTGCAGCAACACAACTCACCGGATGACCTGAGTAGGTAAAGCCATGGGTGAGCAAACCGCCTTCATGATGTGGCTTACTGATAGCATCATAAATTTCATCAGAAATGATGGTCGCACCCAAAGGCAAGTAACCTGAAGAGAGACCTTTTGCACAGGTAATAATGTCAGGAACAATACCAAACACTTCTTCAGAAGCAAACATATGACCCAGGCGACCAAATGCGGTAACCACCTCATCAGACACATACAGTACATTGTATTTCTTACATACGGCCAAGGTCTTGGCATGATAACCTTCTGGCGGAACAATCACGCCACCAGCCCCCATAATTGGCTCGGCAAAGAAAGCTGCGACATTATCCGGACCAAGTTTCAGAATGGTATCTTCCAGTTCCTGCACCTTTTCATTACAGAAATCTTCCATCGACTGCGATGCTGGCTTGCGATATGGATTTGGACATGACACATGGTGAACCAGTTCATTATGAATCTCGAAACCAACATGATCAGCTTCAATACCGGTCAAGGTCATACTGATATAGGTACTGCCGTGATAAGCATCTTTACGGGCAATCAGTTTCTTTTTCGATGGTTTGCCAATCTGATAGAAATAGTGGTGGATTAAACGTACTGCCGTATCGTTCGCCACTGAACCACCACAGCCATAAAACACATGATTCAGATTACCCGGTGCCAGCTCAGCAAGTTTAGCGGCCAACTTGGCTGCTGGTGCTGTGGTCTGATGGCCAAAAGGAGAATAGTAAGGCAACTGCATAATCTGTTCTGCTACAGCATCAGCAATCTCTTTACGTCCATAACCGACATTGACGCACCACAGGCCACCAATACCATCTAGATATTTATTGCCCTGTGCATCATATACATAGACATTTTCACCTTTCGACATAATTAAAGAACCTTCGTCTTTAAAAGTCGAAAAATCTGTCCATGGATGAATCACATGGTCCTTGTCTTTTTGCCAGATATCTTGAATATCAGTTTCTACTGGTAATTTAGAGTTCATTACTTATCCGTCCATACTTGTTGCATTACCCCATTCCTGAAGCATGCATTTTTCACATCATTAAATGATTAATTATTCAACTGTTTCTACATATTTTTGATCAGCCGGGGCTGCGTATTTTGCGTCATAATCCAGAATCGCATTAAGCAGTACATCTGCCCCTTGAGCCGCATCCTTGGCATAAATATCTTCTGCTTCGTTGTGACTCAATCCATCAATACACGGGATGAAAATCATGGTCGTTGGACAATGTTTGGCAATATTGATTGCATCATGCCCGGCACCGCTAACAATGGTCTGATTACTGTATCCCAAACGGTTTACTGCATCTTGCACCGTTGCGATACAGGCGGTATCGAAATAGGTCGCAGGACTTAACCAGTGTTGTGAAATACTCACTTCCAGATTTCTTTGTGCTGCGAGCGTCTGCAAAAGTTTATAGGTTGCATTTTCCATAGCTTTTAAAGAAGCATCTTCCGGATGACGTAAATCAATCGTCCACTGGATTTTGCCAGGAATGGTATTACGTGAAGAATTGGCTACCTGCATTTCTCCAAAGGTTACCAGTCCTTCAGGGAATTGCTGCAAAATGGCCTGCTCTAACGCCACGATCATTGCTGCCGTACCCACCATGGTATCTTTACGCATCTGCATTGGCGTAGTCCCCGCATGTGCAGCCCGCCCTCTGGTCTCGACATCTAACCAGAGAATGGCCTGTCCGCCAGTCACCACACCAATTGAAATTTCATTCTTTTCCAGTACAGGTCCCTGCTCAATGTGAACTTCATAATAAGCCTGAAATGGACGAGCCAGTGGATGGTTACCCAGTTGTCCTGTACGCACCAGCTCTGAAAAAACCGAAATACCCTGCTTATCAGTACTGTCATAAATTTGCTGTTTAGGGATGACACCAGCAAAAGCAGCCGACCCCATCATGGCAGGAGTAAAACGTGCACCCTCTTCATTCATCCAGACCACAAGTTCAAGCGGATGTGTCGTGGTTATTTTTTCTTCGTCCAGGCGTTGCAAGACTTCCATGCCAGCCAGTACACCGTAAATACCATCAAAACGGCCACCTTTGGGCTGAGTATCCAGATGGCTTCCCATCACTATCGGTAAAGCAGCTTCATTTTGACCTGAACGGCGTAAGATCAAATTACCGACTTCATCATAGTGAACTGAAAGATTAATTTTTTCTGCCCACTCCAGTAGCAGAGCACGCCCAGCAATATCTTCATCTGTGAGTGCCAAACGTGTATTTCCACCGTTTTCTGTCGCACCGATTTTTGCCATATCCATGAGCATCTGCCACAAACGTTCTGCATTCACTCTCATTGTTTTAACATCCATTTATCAATATATTTTAAACATCATTTCATCCACTATACTTTGATAAATTATCCAATTAAAAACGAGTACCAATTCTTCCAATAAAACAGGTACCAATTTAAACGGGACTCAAAAACACATATTTCCTTTTATTTTTCAGTCAAATAACCATAAACCACCACTTGGTTATTTGATAAAAAAATGATCTTGTTTTTTGATTTTTTTTTGGAAAATCCGGCTTAATTCCTTTTACGAACATAAAACAGTCAAAAAGTTTTATATATAAAACAATATCAGGAGCGAAATTATTTTTAAAATAAATTTTCAACTGTTTATATTCAGTTTCTTGTATAAACATCAGTCCATACAAATCATATATCGATTATTCAAAATCCATTTATTAATTAACACTATTTAAATTAAAACAGTTTAGTCAGACTAAAAACAACCGTTTGATCGGCACTTGGCAAATCCTGATTAACATTGGCATTGGCATAATACAGATCAAATATATAATCATGATAGTTATAATCTACACCGAGTTTATAATCATAAAAATCCCGTTTTTTTTCCGTTCCCCAAAGTAATGCATAGGCAGCCTTGCTGGCGAACTGGTTATAGGCGACCTGAGTGTAAACATGCCATTGGTCAGCAACAGGATAGCGATATCCCACCTCATAACGTAACGTCTTTCCTGTTTCCAGGGTATAGTCCGGTGAATAGTAAAAAGACAGATTCAGCTCATCCTCGGCTTTGAGCAAGTTTGAAGCGAGTAAAGCCACTGAATACTCTTCAAAATCCACCTGCGGAAGCGTTTTGTCTTCACCCGGATAGTTCACATCCAGATATTGTAAATTCAGTTTTAAATCTTTATTTATTGCGTAGTTATAACCAATATAATAATCTAGCTCCAAACTGCTCCCGATATCCAGCTGTATATTTGAAGCAAATAATTGCGCATAAAATCCTGAATCGTGATCAAGTCTTAATGTACCCTGAACCGCAGGCTTCCCTTTCGTTTGAGTGGTACCTCGCCAGTAATACTCTGTTAAAAAAGCAAGCGAACCACTGACCAGAAAGTTATCTTGGGTCTCCTCTTGAGCAGATGATTCTGCATGTACAGAGGAGATAAGCATGAATGCGATAATGCTGATAATCCATTTATTCTTTGTCATTCCTTTATTCCATTAATATCTGATTATTCTGAATTTTTATTATCTTTTATACATAATTAAAACCTAGAACCAATTTTAAAAAAATGAAAGAGCCATTTATTTACCTATCCTAAAAACATTTTTTCGGTAAAAAAAAGAAAGCCTGAAGGCTTTCTTTTTTTAATCCGCTTGTTTTATTTTTCAGTTGTCTTTCTATTATACACCTGCCGGCCAGCAAACCAGGTTTCATCTACTTTCCAGTTCTTGATATCTTTATTCAGAGGTGTTTTCAAGGTGTCTTGCAAAACAACGAAATCAGCCCATTTTCCAACGCTGATACTTCCAAGCTGGTCTCCCCAACCTGCAATATTGGCGGGTGCCTGAGTATAGGCATATAGTGCTTCATCCAGACTCAAGGCATTATTGCTATAACGGGTTTTGCCCTGATACTCGCGAAAAACAACATCACTTAACTGCAACATTGGATTTTCCGGTGCAGTTGGCCAATCACTTCCCAATACCATTGTGGCACCACTGCTGAGCAAAGACTGCCAAGCATAGCTATACAGCATGCGTGCCTCGCCCAGACGTGACTCCTGATAATTACCGGAAATGGCGTGATCAGGCTGCATCGAAGCAACAACACCTAACTGGGCAAAACGTGGAATATCATCTTTGGATAAAACCTCAATATGTTCAATCCGGTTGACAAATTGTTGATGTTTAGGACTCTTTTCAATGGCATTCAGCGCCATGTCGACACTCTTGTCACCAATCGCATGAACTGCGACAGGGAAACCGGCATCATTGGCATTTTTACTGAGTTATTCAGATTTTCCTGTGAAGTCATCGGTTCAATATTAAAATGATGACGATCCGCATAAGGTTCATTCAGTGCGGCAGTATAATTCATCAAGGTTCCATCAATAATATACTTGATATAGCCAAAACGGAATTGCGGCCCCTGCTGCCATTCGCGTTCTTTTTGCATAAAACGCTGGTTCAGCTCATCTCTTTGTTGAGCATAGATTTTAAATTGGGCTGGTGAGGTATGATCTTCTCCTGTCATCAAGCCAAAACGTATCCGCATCGGCAATTGTTGTTTTGAATCCAGCAAGGCCGGATATACGGTTGCCAGCTCGGTCCACATATCATGGACTGAGGTAATCCCCAAGCTATTAAAATGGGCAATGATACGCTCAACTGTCGGTAAAGCCGCCTTTCCAGAAAGTAATGCGCTACTGTATTTCGGACTACCCAATATCAGTTGTGTTCCCGCTGTCTCTTTAAAAATTCCGGTAGGTTCGCCAGTCTCTGGATCTTTTACAATTTCACCGCCTTCCGGGGATTTGGTATGCTTGTCAATGCCCAGCAACTGCATTGCCTTGGTATTGACCCAGACGGTGTGGTAATCAATGTCCTGTAATACCACAGGGCGGTCAGGCACAATCGCATCCAGTTCCTGACGTGTTGGCATGCGTTTATCTTTGAGGCTGGTAAGGTCCCAGCGACCACCTACCAGCCAGGCCCCTTTAGGTAATTCCTGATCTCTTTTGGCAATTAATTTAAACCATTCCTGACGGTCCGTGATACCGAAAAGGTCTACCCCTTCCCATAATTCAAGACCTCCCAGCAGATGGGTATGTGCATCGGTTAATCCTGGCAGAACCGTCTTGCCTTTTGCATCAATGATCTGTGTCTGCTTGGTTGCCATTTTCTGGATGAACTGGTTATCTCCCACAGCCAGAAACTTTCCATTTTGTACTGCAAATGCCTGAGCCTTAGGCTTTGCAGGATTGGATGTCCGGACATCGGCATTTATTACAATGACATCAACCTGTGGAATTTGTGCATGACCTGCAAGGCTGATAATCCCGACTGCAAGACCGAGTAATAGTTTCTTTTTCATAAATCCTTTATTTCCTTATCCATGCTTATTTTTTATGCATCTTTATTTTCTTTACATTTCAAAGAAAAACGAGAACCAATTTGGCTCAACCTGCAGGAACCATTTACCAGCTTGGCAACCGATAAAAGTAACCATTCAGCTGGCTTCATTCTGTTCGGTTTGACACAGCATAAACCTGGCGGCCAGCAAACCAGGTTTCAGCCACCTGCCAGTCTTTCAGGTTTTTTGGCAGTGGAGGCTTTAGAGTTCCTTGCAAAATTACAAAATCTGCCCATTTCCCTACACTGATACTGCCTGTTTCATTTCCCCAGCCTGCAATATTGGCAGGTGCCTGTGTATAGGCATATAAAGCTTCATCAAGGCTCAAGGCATTATCGCTATACCGGGTTTTTCCATTGTGTTCGCGGAATATGGCATCGCTGAGCTGTAACATCGGGTTTTCTGGTGCCGTCGGCCAGTCACTGCCCAGTACCAGAGCCGCCCCGCTACTTAATAAAGACTGCCAGGCATAGCTATATGGCATGCGTGCCTCGCCCAGACGCGACTCTTGGTAATTACCGGAAATGGCATGGTCAGGCTGCATCGAGGCCACCACACCTAACTGGGCAAAACGAGGCATCGCAGTCTCACTCATCACTTCAATATGTTCAATGCGATTGGCAAACTTATGATGGCGGGGACTGCTTTCAATCGCATTTAGGGCCATGTCGACACTTTTATCTCCAATCGCATGCATCGCAACTGGAAAACCCACCGCATTCGCCTTACTGACCAAATCGTTTAATTTGGTCTGCGAACTGACCGGCTCACCATTAAAATCATGGCGATCGGCATAGTGCCCATTCAATGCTGCGGTATAGTTCAGTAAAGTACCATCAACAAAGTATTTGAGATAACCAAAACGGAACTGGGGACCTTGCAACCATTGCTGTTCTTTTTGTTTAAATTGCTCATTGAGCCTATCCCGTTGGGCTGCATACTCGGCAAATTGCGCTGTTGTGGTTTTTTCTGCCGATGTATCTGCCATATAGCCAAACCAGACCCGCATAGGTAAAGGCTGGCTTTGCTGTAACATGGCAGGATAAACCGACCAGTCACTTCTCCACATATCATGCACCGAGGTCACACCCAACCGGTTAAAATGTGCAACCAGTTTTTTCAGCACCGGCAGTGCATCGGTTCCAGCAACCACCGCTTTTAAATAAACAGGATTTTTACGTACCAGTTGTGTTGCCGCAGTTTCTTTAAATAATCCCGTTGGCTCCCCTGTGTACTGGTCTTTAACGATTTCGCCTCCCTCAGGAGCCACTGTGTTACGATCAATCCCCAGCAACTGCATCGCTTTAGTATTGAGCCATGCCGTATGGTAGTCTATATCCAGCAAGACCACCGGCCGGTCTGGCACAACGGCATCCAGCTGCTGCCGTGTCGGCATGCTTTGCTCTGACAGCAAACTGATATCCCAGCGCCCTCCCGTCATCCATTGCCCTTTAGGTAACTGCCGGTCACGTTCTGCAATCCGTTTCAACCATTCAGCCCGGTCATCAATACCATACAGATCAACACCCTGGGCAATTTCCATTCCACTTCCAAAATGTGTATGTGCGTCGGTCAGGCCAGGAATGACCGTATGTCCTTGCGCGTTAATGATCTGTGTTTGCGGTGTTGCCATCTGTTGAATGAACTGGTTATCTCCCACGGCCAGAAATTTCCCTGCTTTTATGGCAAATGCTTGTGCTTTGGGCTTCGCAGGATTAGAGGTCCGCACATCTGCATGAATGACAATGACATCGGCTTGCGGATGTTGTGCATAACTTGCCAAGCTCATGATGCCCAGACTAAGTCCTATCCATAGTTTGCTGTTCATTTACTTGTTCATCCTGATCTGGAATGCTTGTGTTTGGTTTTTATTTTGTCTGCTTTTTTGGTAAAACCTAGAACCAATCCGGTAGCCCAAGCAGGAACCATTCTTAAACCGGCCTTGTTTGCGCTGGATTTATGCAGCATGACCAGACTGGATGAAGTCCAGCCAGAACGTATCTGGCTGTATTCAAAGCAACTCAAGTCAGCCTGTACAAATAAAAAAAGCCCTCGAAAGGGCTTTTGATCATGCAGACACTCAGACACAAGCTTATTTAAAATATGCGCCTTCGGCCTGGGTATGGTCTGTCTGGTCTACGACACGTTGCAGTTCTGGTACATGCTGTCTTAAAGTGGTTTCCACGCCTTGTTTTAAGGTGACATCAATCGCAGAACACCCTTGGCAACCACCACCGAATTTTAATACGGCAGTCATGCCGTGTTCCGGATCGTTCTGGACTTCAACCAGACTACAGTTTCCTCCATGGCTTGCCAAGCCAGGGTTAATTTCAGACTGTAATACATAAGTAATGCGCTCTTCAATTGAGGCATCCGGACCGACACGCGGTACTTTCGAGTTTGGTGCACGGAAAGTCAATTGACCACCAAAACGGTCTTTATTGTAGTCAATTACCGCATCGACCAGATACGGAATAGATGGCGCATCGATATAGGCAGGAAAATCTGGATAGTCCTGCTTATAGTCGGTTGGTACCACTTCTTCAGGGGCACTATAAGCCATACAACATTCAGCACGTGGAGTACCCGGATTTTCTACAAACACACGAACGCCAATCCCTGGAGTATTCTGCTTTGCTAATAAATCACTTAAATACTCTTGTGCAGAGGGGGTAATCAAAAGGTTTGGAATTTCTTCTGCGACAGCAGTGTTGGTGTTCTCAGTCGACATAACAATAATCCTCAAGCTGATGTCGTTATATTAACCGAAGATGGAGGGTAATTAAAAAAAATCAACCATTTTTGTAGGAATTCTATGCAAGATCATTGTTTATTAAGTTTTTAATGGCATTATTGCCTAGACACTGATCAATTTAAACTATTTATGTTACATCTACCCTTTGGTCACACTGTGACCCTGATTATTATTACTGTAGCAATTTCCTTATTGGCGTTCTCCAATCAGGCTGTGATGAACCGTCTGATTTTCTGGCCGCCAGCCATGCAGCGTGGACAATATGACCGGTTTATTACTCATGGTTTTATCCATGCCGATGGAACGCATTTATTGTTTAATATGATTACGCTATTTTTCTTTGGCAATATCATTGAAAGTTTTTACCGCCAGTTTTTCTATGACATGGGCTTTGTCCTATTTTATCTGGGTGGTCTAATTGTTGCGATCTTGCCAAGTTACCTGAAACATCGTCATGATGCGCGCTGGGCCAGTCTGGGGGCTTCCGGCGCTGTTTCCGCAGTGTTATTTGCCTATATCCTGTTCCAGCCCTGGAACCTGATTTTTGTTTTCTTTATCCCTGTGCCTGCAATTATTTTTGCGATTTTATATGTAGCCTATAGTATCTGGTCCGGCAAACGCGGTAACAGCAATATCAACCATAGTGCCCACCTGTGGGGAGCTGCCTATGGTGTCGTGATGACCATTATTCTGGAACCTCGCGTCATTCCGCATTTTCTTAACCAGTTGACCAAGCTGCCTTTTTAAATGCAATATTTGCCCCATTTGCGGGGCTTTTCTTTTTTTTAGATTAATAATCAAATTTTAATTATTTTTATCATAAAAATCATCTCTCTAAACTCGGCTTCATGATTTTAACAGATGAAGTCGAATCGCATGCCTCGTAACAGCCTTCTCACTACCTTGTCGATTGCTTTGTTTAGCCTTTCGATTTCAGCTTGCAATAATGAAGATTCCAAACAATCCGGGACTGTAGCTGAAACCCGGAAACAGCCTAATATTTTATTTATCATGGCGGATGATTTGGGCTATTCAGACTTAGGCGCTTTTGGTGGGGAAATTCACACCCCCAATATTGATGCCCTGACCAAGGAGGGCCGTATTTTAACGGATTATCATACTGCACCGACCTGCTCTCCTACCCGCTCACAACTGATTTCGGGGACTGACCACCATCTGGCGGGTATTGGCGCGATGGCCGAGCTGACACCTAAACACTTAGCTGGCCAGCCCGGTTATGAAGGCTATCTGAATGAACGTTCACTTTCGATTGCCGAAGTTCTCAAAGACAATGGTTATCGAACCTATATCAGCGGAAAATGGCATCTGGGCTTAACCCCTGAAAGCAATGCCCATGCCAAAGGTTTTGACCATTCCTTTACCTTGCTGCAAGGACTGGATTTGCATTTTAAACAGGCACCGGCTGCCTACAAGCGTAATGCCACCTATACCGAAGATGGCAAAGAAGTACCGATTTCATCCTTACCAGATGATTTTTTCTCGACCAACTATTTCACAGACAAATTGATCAGTTATCTGGAGTCAGGTAAAAACTCAGGTAAACCCTTCTTTGCCTATGCGGCTTATACTGCACCACATTGGCCTTTACAAGCCCCTGCTGAATATCGTGACCGTTATCGTGGTGTTTATGACGTCGGCTATGATGTGATTCGCGATGCACGTATTGCCCGCCAGAAACAGCTCGGCCTGATTCCGGCCAACTTTATTGCCGCAGAACCGGTTGCCACGCAAAATGCCCCACAAAAATATGGTAGATGGAACGAGCTTTCGGCTGAACAAAAAGCACTGGAAGCACGTAGAATGGAAATCTACGCGGGTATGGTGGAAAATCTGGATGCCAATATTGGCCGACTGATTCAATATCTCAAACGCAATAATTTATATGACAATACCCTCATTTTCTTTGTTTCAGATAATGGTGCCGAAGGTTTTGTCCGTTTCAACTATGGCGCCGAATCAGGCTTTGACAACAGCGTCGCCAATGTGGGTACATCAAGTTCATATCATTATGTCGGACCACGCTGGGCAGAAGTGAGTGCTGCGCCATTTCATTTGTGGAAAGATACGGCAGGTGAAGGTGCGACCACTGCCCCTGCCATTGTAAAACTCCCTTATCAAACCCAGGCACAAAGCACGCATCATGGATTTGCCTCGGTGCTGGATGTTTTCCCGACGGTTTTAGATTATGCCAATATTGCTGTGCCACAGGGCCAATATAAAGGTCGTCAGGTGAATACCCCGAGCGGCTATTCATGGAAACCGCTACTTGAAAACAAAGCCCAGGCGATTCGTCCGGCCAACTTTAGTTTTGCCGATGAATTGCATGGCAGTAAATATGCACGTCAAGGCGACTGGAAAATCGCCTTACAAGGCACGGCTGAACTGGGTACAGGCAATTGGGAACTGTATAACCTGAAACATGATCGGGGCGAAACCCGCAACCTTGCCCAGAGTAATCCGGCGAAGCTGCAAGAACTGGTAGAAGTATATCACCAATATACCCGGCAAAATGGTGTCAAGGAATACTTTCCTCAATGAGATGGTCACCATTTTTAATCTTAATCTGCAGCCTGTCGCTGGTCACAGGCTGCGATAAAACCAAGCCTGACGCAGATCTTTCCCAGCAACAAACGGCGCCTGTAGCGGTACGGTTGGGCACTTTATCACAATGCCGGCAGTATTCTGGCTTACCAGATGCATGGCCGGATCAACAAACAGCGGGAATGGTCTGGATTCCTAAAGGCTCCTTTCCACTGGGTTCTAATCAGGCCTATCCGGATGAACTCAATTTTGGCGCCAGAGAGCGTCAAGTCGAAGGTTTCTGGATAGATCAAACCGAGGTCACAGTTGCCCAGTTTGCCCGTTTTGTCAAAGCGACTGGCTACGTTACCGATGCAGAAAAGCAGAAGCAGGCGGCGGTGTTTTCTCCTGATCTGAATCACCCGAATCAATGGTGGCAACTGAAAGCTAACTATACCTGGAAGACCCCGAATGGCCCTAAAGGTCAAGCCGCTCTGCCCTCTGAACCTGTACGCTATGTCACCAAAAACGATGCAGAACACTATGCCGTCTGGTTAGGCCGTGATTTGCCCACCGAGCTGGAATGGGAATACGCAGCCAAGGCCGGTTCAAAAACAGATACACCTTTACACCAAGCACCACAGGATGCCCATCAACATCCGCAAGCCAATTACTGGCAAGGTGATTTTCCCCTGAATAATACCGTAGAAGATCATTTTGAAGGTGTTGCACCCGTCGGCTGTTATACGGCCAACGCCTTTCAACTCTATGACATGATCGGTAATGTCTGGGAATGGACCGCTTCGGTCTATCACGGTGCCCATGATCAGCACATGGGAAATTATGCCGACCTGCGCCAGCACAATAGCATTGCCACCCAGTACGTACTCAAAGGAGGATCTTTTTTATGCGCCTCTAATTTCTGTGCACGTTATCGCAATAGCAGTCGTTACCCTCAGGAATTTGACCTGGCTGCAACCCATGTCGGTTTTAGGACGGTATTGCGCACCCAACTGAGATAGAAAACACATTTAAAAAAAGATTATTCCCGATCTGGTAAAAAATTGCTGATCGATTTAAAGTCATAAGGAAAGCAATAAAAATACCGGACGGAACCATGAAAAAAATATCAGTTTATCTTTGTATGCTCTTTACATTCAGTCTGTCGGCCTGTGCAGTACATACACCACATGGCAGTGTGGTTATCGACCCTGAAGGTTATCATGATGGTCATGGTGACTTTTGTCCGCCAGGACAGGCCAAGAAAGGCCGCTGTTAAATGAACACCAGCCTAGCCCCGTACCGGGTTTAGGCTGGTTTCGTTTTGGGTTAACTGAGGCATACTGGTCTAGCCATGCAGATTGCCCTGTGCTTCATCATGCGATCTCGGCCGGGAAAGCAATCACCTGATCAATCCTGACCTGATTCATGACCACCATCAGTAAACGGTCAATCCCCAAGGCAATTCCCGAACATTCCGGCATATTCGGCAAAGCGGCCAGCAAATATTGATCGGTTGGCATCACGGCCAAACCTTGCTGGGCACGCGCTGCATTATCTGCCTCAAAACGGGCAGCCAGCACCGCTGCATCCAGCAATTCATCATAGGCATTGGCCAGCTCTAAACCTTCAATATAGACCTCAAAACGTGCTGCAACCAGTTCTCCGTCTTCATCCGGTCTTACCTTGGCCAGTGATGCCATTTCTGGCGGGAAATCGGTCAAGAACACAGGAGCGTCAAAACCGAGACTTGGCTCCACAACGTGTGAGAATAGCAGGTCCATATATCCCAGACGATCATCGCCCAGGTCAAGATTCAGACCAACACGACTGGCGGTATCCTTGAGTTGTTTTAAGGTTGCCTGCAACGGATTAATCGCCAGACGCTCCTGAAAGGCATGCTTATAACTGAGCACGATTGGACGAATTTCGCCAAAACGATGTGCCAAACAGGTTTCTAACAGATCGGCCGTTTCATACATCAGTGCCTTTAAATCCAGACCCGGACGATACCATTCCAGCATGGTAAATTCACTGTTGTGCTTGCGCCCATGTTCATCGTCACGAAACACTTTACAGATTTGATAAATCGGGCCACTACCACTGGCCAGTAGGCGTTTCATTGGAAACTCAGGCGAGGTCTGTAAATACTGGGTATTTAATTTGCCATGAATATGGCGCTGCACCTGTACTGAAGCCAGATGTACATCGGTTACTCCGGCCTGTGACAGGACCGGTGTTTCCACTTCAAGTACCTGACGTTCCGCAAAAAACTGGCGAATTTTCTGGTACATCGCTGCACGTGCTTTTAATGCTTCAATTGAGCAAGTGGGTTGGTATTTGTTCATTGTCTGGCTCATGCTTTTGGTCCACCATGCGCAGCCCATTCGCGGCGTAACGGATAATTTTTTCGAAGCAGATCAAATGCGGCCTGTTCCACCTTACCATCCCGGACACAGGCACGCAGTTGCCGGTCATCGGCAGCAATATCATAAATCTGCATCAGATGCTGCTTCAGTGCCGCTTTTACGTCTTGCTGTTCAAAATATTGCGGTACCTTTGGCAATTGGCTCTCAAAACGCTTATTTGCTTCATAGCTAAAAGTCTGGCAAAACGCCTCATAAATCATCTGTGTGCCTCGGGCCTTACCTTCCAGACTATAACCGGCAATATGCGGGGTCGCCAATGCCAGCAGATCCAGTAACTGTACTGGAATTTCTGGTTCAAACTCAAATACATCCAGCACGACCTGACGTTGAGTCGTTGCAATGTCTGCCATCAATGCAGCTTGCTCAACCACAGCTCCACGGGCACTATTGATTAAGATAGCGGATGGTTTCATTGCCGCAAATGCAGCCGCATCAAATAAATGCCTGGTTGGATGCTCACCAGACACCGTTAAAGGCACATGAATTGAAATGGCATCGGCATGTTTTAACAACGCCTCAAAGCAAACATTTTCAATCCCGGCAAGTTGCACATACGGATCATAACCAATCACCTTCCAGCCCAATAGCTGCGCCATCACAGCAAGACGGCTGCCCACATTGCCCAGACCAACAATCGCTAAAGTGAAGTCCTTATTTTTTTCTAATAAACCGGCATTTAAATGCAGTAAAGCCGTAATCACATATTCCGCAACCGCTTGTGCATTACAGCCCGGCGCATTACTCCAGGCAATGTTGTGTTGTTGTAAAGCCTGAATATCAAGATGATCGGTTCCAATCGTGGCACTGCCGACAAATTTAATTTTGCTCTGATCAATCAATGCATGATTCACTTTGGTCACCGAACGAACCAATAGTGCATCTGCCTCCTGCACATCCTGATGTGTCATGGTACGCCCAGCCCGATGCTGTATTTCTGCAAACTCCGCAAAGAAATAATCGGTAAATGCCAAATTTTCATCTGCGATAATTTTCATGCAGCACTTTTCCTGAATAGATCAAGTCTTATTATCCTTAGCTGCAGGTAAATTGACAATTCATAAATGCAAACGAGACAACATAAGATGGCAAAAAACTGTCTGTATTTGTACACGCATGCGACATATTGCCAATTTACTGCAACATGTTTGGATTTATACTAAAACTTTCCTCAATCTCTCCAAAACGCAATGACCCCCTACTCTCCCTATAAAGGCAAAAATGGTCTCAAACGGATTTTAAATGCAACGGGCTATTCACTGGCCGGATTTAAAGCAGCGTTTAGTCATGAAGCTGCGTTTAGACAAGTGATCTTGCTCAATGTCGTCCTGATTCCTCTCAGCTTTTTTGTACACGTTTCGGCGCTGGAACAAGCCTTAATGGTCGCGGTGTGTCTACTGGCGATTATTGTGGAACTGTTTAATTCTGCCATTGAAGCCGTGGTTGACCGTATTTCGCTGGAAAAACATGAGCTGTCTAAAAATGCCAAAGATATGGGTAGCGCTGCGCAATTTGTTTCTTTAGCGATGATCTTTTTTACCTGGGTGATTATTTTATTTAAATAAACATTCAATATTTGGTACATAAAAAAATCCCTGCATAGACAGGGATTATTATTCAGACATTGATGTAATTACATCGTGTCAATTAACGAGCCGATCTGCTAAAAATACAAATATCTTGCAAGTTATTTGATTGAATTAAAACATGTTCGCTTCAACCTTCCCTATCCATAAAGGCTATTTTTATTGATATTTATGATTTCACTGGAATTTAGCAAAAAGAAGTGTAATTCCCAGCATACATAAAATAAAACCAATTATTTTATTCATTTGCACTTGTCTAGCTAACATTTTTTGCCGTAAGAGCATTGATGAAAAAAGTATGGAAATAAGAGAAAACCAAAAAAAATGAGTAAAAGACATAAAAATACCATACCCCAAAAGTATGATTTTAGGGGTAGATATACTAATAATCTGGGTATATGTACTTACGACAAATAATGTAGTTTTTGGATTTAATGCATTGGTAAAAAACCCGTATTTTAAAGCCTGAAAAGAATTGATTACGGACAAAGATCCAGTATCAAGTATAGGTTTTTGAGTGAATGTCTTATAACCGATATAGATCAGATAGCCTGCACCAATATACTTAATTATATTAAGAAGTTGGGGTGTATATTTCATAACGAAAGCTAAAGCCAGTATGGTATAGGCGACATGAATCAGAACACCAGTTGATATTCCTAGTGCAGTAATAATCCCTACGCTTCTTCCATATAAATAACTATTTCTGGTTACAACAGCAAAATCAGCTCCTGGGCTAACAACAGCTAAAACAGTAATTATAATGACAGCAATGAACTCCCCCATTTCAACTATACCTTTTTAAACGTGATGACTAAAACATCTCTCAGGCCAACTTGATATCTCTCGATATCATCTACCCTGGTTTCAGTAACACTATGGTAAACTTGATGATCATCAACTAAAGCAATATCTAAAAAGTTTTGTAGCATAAATTCAGTTTTTAAAATTTTATTCAAGTTATAAATTCGAGTCATACCCCCTTGGATATTTTGCCTATTAATGAGGGCCATGAGTACAAAATCTACACCGTCACGATGAATTCCTTCGGGCGTGGGCTTACCAAAATCATTGGGCTGTGCTTTGATCCGAAATTGATGAACCTCTATAAACCAGTTTTCTGACTTGATTTCTGAGAAAGTGAAATATGCAAATTGAAGTAAATTTTTAAAAATAGGGTTTTCTATCGTTTTTTTATCTATTTCCGTGAAATAGCGAGCAATACCTTCATTTAGAGGATTGTAATCAACAGTTTGAAAATGCGGAATATAATTATTTTTTAGAATAATTCTATCAGGATTATGAATTACAAAAGTTGCATGCTTCCTTGTTCTGTACTTTCTTTTGTCTGACATGTATTGATCCATCTCAAGATCATTCCAACTCGCAATAAATTCGGCTGCATCTTGCTCACATACGTTGAAAAAATTATATTCTTCCTGTATTTTTTGGAATGTATTTGAATCAATAAATGTATAGCCCTGGTTAATAATTTCTGTTGAATATCTATAGTTCTCTATAAATTTAGCTGAACATATATCAATTTTAATCATATTTTCCATAGCTTTAATTTGAATCTTGATTTAGAGTGTTTTTATTTTTGTATAAAAATTAAAAAATAAAAATTGAGAAAAATGACTGATCTCATATGAGTTTATGGAATGATTGAACGAATATCTCTGAATTCTTTGAAGTTTTTTTACTTCGTTGCCAAGTATGGAAGCGTTACTCAAGCAGCAAAAAAATTATTTGTTACCCAAAGTGCAGTAAGCAAACAAATCTATAACCTTGAGGATTCTTTAAATATTGTTTTATTTGTGAGAAAAAATAAAACTTTAGTCGTTACACCGGAAGGAGAAATTTTATTTAATCATTGTCAACGCCTTTTCAGCCAACTTGATGAATGTTTGATTAAATTAACAAATCATGAGAAAAAACAGTTGATCCTATCTTGTGAACCTACAATTTCAATGAAATGGTTAATTCCTAGATTATCCAGGTTCAAAGAATTAGGTCATGATTTTGATATCGTTTTACTGACAGGAGGAGGTATTGTTGACTTTGAGACAAATAAAATTGATGTTGCAATACGGCGAAATGATTTTAATTGGGGTGATCATATCTTTAGTGAAAAAATTGCAGATGAATATATCGTAATTACACAAAAAACAAAGGCGCCTCCCAATACAGAACTACTCATTTCTACATCAAGACCCAATTTTTTTAAAAATATGAATAAAATCTTTGGGCTAAAAGAGTTTTTAAGTAACTATACAAAAACTGAACTGGAACACTTTTATCTGTGTCTTGAAGCTTGTTTAGCTGGCTTAGGTGATACCATTATTTCAATTTATATGATTGAGAAGGAATTAGAGTGCAATTTATTAAAAAAAGTATCACCTCCGGTACAAGACGGAACTTCTTATTATTTATTATCACATACCGCTTTTGAAACAGACCCAAGAAAGACCATCTTTTTAAACTGGCTAAGACAAGAAATGCATGAGAGTCAAATCAAACTTATGAATGAAATATAGGATTGAATGACATAATTTTAACGCCTACCCAACTATCTGGTTGAGTATAAAGATTTAATTTTTCCTGCTAAACATAAGCATAACTATTATTTTTAAACCGATTTGTTCTAGTCCTTATAATCAATTATTCAATGGATTGGCTCTTCTGCTGATCTTCACGAAAACGTTTTAAAATGATCACTAAAACGTATCTCGTCCCCTTCTTCTTTTGAATAGATATAAGGAACTCTAAAATTAAAAAAGGTCGCAAATAAAATTTGCGACCTTTTTATAACCAACTCAAATGCGAGTAACATCGTGAGCAAGTTAAAAACTCTTAGTTTAAATCATCTTGATTTACAACAATTTAAACTATATATGAGCAACTTACATCATGCCGCCCATACCACCCATACCGCCCATATCTGGAGCAGCTGGTTTGTCTTCTGGAATATCCGTGATCATTGCTTCAGTCGTCAACATTAAACCGGCAACAGAAGCTGCGTGTTCAAGTGCAGAACGCGTTACTTTAGCCGGGTCAAGGATACCCATTTCCAGCATATCGCCATATTCGCCAGTTGCAGCGTTATAACCGAAGTTACCTTCACCGCCTTTAACTGCATTGATCACAACTGAAGGCTCATCACCTGCGTTGGCAACAATTTGACGAAGTGGCGCTTCGATTGCACGGCGTAAAATATTGATACCGGCAGTCTGGTCGTCATTGGCACCTTTTAGGCCATCTAATGCATTAACTGCACGAACCAATGCAACACCACCTCCTGCAACAACACCTTCTTCAACTGCTGCACGCGTTGCATGAAGTGCATCGTCAACACGATCTTTCTTCTCTTTCATTTCAACTTCAGTTGCTGCACCGATTTTGATGACTGCAACACCGCCTGCCAATTTGGCAACGCGTTCTTGAAGTTTTTCTTTATCGTATTCAGAAGTAGATTCTTCGATTTGTGCACGGATCTGTTGAACACGCTCAGCGATTTGCTCAGCATTACCAGCACCATCAACGATTACAGTGTTTTCTTTAGATACTGTGATTTTGTGTGCAGTACCTAAATCTTGCAGAGAAGCTTGCTCTAAAGACATACCAACTTCTTCAGAAATCACAGTCGCGCCAGTCAGGATCGCGATGTCTTGCAGCATTGCTTTACGACGGTCACCAAAACCAGGTGCTTTCACCGCACATACTTTGATAATACCGCGCATGTTGTTCACAACCAGTGTTGCAAGCGCTTCACCTTCAACATCTTCAGCGATGATAAGCAGAGGCTTACCAGTTTTTGCAACCGCTTCCAATACTGTAATCAATTCACGGATATTGCTGATTTTCTTGTCAACAAGCAGGATGTACGGATTTTCAAGTTCAGCCGTTAAGGTGTCTTGCTTGTTGGCGAAGTATGGAGAGATATAACCACGGTCAAACTGCATACCTTCTACAACGTCTAACGCGTCTTCGAAGCCAGAGCCTTCTTCTACAGTGATTACACCTTCTTTACCCACTTTTTCCATCGCTTGCGCGATCAGCTTACCTACAGTGGTATCAGAGTTCGCAGAGATTGAACCCACTTGTTCAATTGCCTTGAAGTCATCTGCAGGTTTTGCATTGGTACGGATATTTTCAACTACAGTTTTCACTGCAATGTCGATACCACGTTTTAAATCCATCGGGTTCATACCAGCAGTTACTGATTTGATCCCTTCATTTAAAATTGCTTGAGCAAGTACAGTTGCAGTTGTGGTACCGTCACCCGCGATGTCGTTAGTTTTAGAAGAAACTTCACGAACAAGTTGAGCACCCATGTTTTCAAACTTGTCTTTTAAAGAAATTTCTTTTGCAACAGTCACACCATCTTTAGTGATGTGTGGCGCACCGAAAGAACGGTCGATAACAACGTTACGGCCTTTAGGGCCCAATGTCACTTTTACCGCATCTGCAAGTACGTTTACACCTGCAATCATTTTTGAGCGAGCTGAATCACCAAATTTTACGTCTTTAGCTGACATGTTAAACTCCGAATCTTTTTAATTACTGAATCTGATAATAAATTTGAGTTATGTGTCGATTAGCCTTCAAGCACAGCTAAGATATCTGACTCTTTCATAATCAAGAGTTCTTCACCACTCACTTTGACTGTTGTACCTGCATAAGTACCGAACAATACTTTGTCACCAACCTTAACGTCCAAAGCGCGAACACCATTGTCAGTGATCTGACCATTACCTACTGCGATGACTTCACCCTGAGATGGTTTTTCAGCAGCAGAACCTGGAAGCAAGATGCCACCAGCCGTTTTGGTTTCTTCTTCTACGCGACGAATCACAACACGATCATGTAATGGACGAATGTTGCTCATATTTAACTCCATCAGACTTAGTCTTATTGATTAATGTGTGTCACCAGTTCTTGGCAACACATATAAAATTTTGATATGCCACTTTTTTGGGGATGAAAAAAAAGGCTTCAAGGGGAAAATGAAAAAAAATTCTATTTATAGATGCTTTTTTGTACACAAGTATGCAATTGTGCTGAATTAAACAACTTTTTGCGCTTTCACAAATAACTGAAGCGACTCATCGAACCAGTAATGCTCAACCTGCCCCTGATCCGAAATCACATTAAAACTGTTGCTTAATCCAAAGCGTAACCGACTGGAGGTGGCTGTTCCGGCATGAATGTCCAGGATCGGATGAGGAAAACCCAGCTGAAAAACCTGGTTGAGATCATGCACCGCGACCTTATGCAGATGGCCATGCAATAAACCGAATAGTCCGGTTTTCCCCCACTGTTCCAAAGCGATTTTCCCCAGTACCGGGCAATCCTTATCGCCATGCTCATTGGGAAAGGTATAAAAAGGTTGATGGAACACCACCATTTTGATTTTATCTGCCGGTGCCTGATGCAGGCGCTCATAGGTCTCATGAATCTGTTCCAGAGAAACATGTCCCCGCGTATGGTAGCGCCGCCGGATACTGTTTACTCCCACCAGATAAAAATGTTCAGTCTCCAAGGTGCTTTCCATGCGCCCGAAAAAGGCCTGATAACGGACAAAGGGCGAAAAAAAACGGTTCCAGACATGATAGAGCGGAATATCGTGATTGCCCGGTACAACCAGATAAGGAATTGACAGTGTATCCAGAAATTGACGGCAGGCATAAAACTGCTTCAAACGTGCACGCTGGGTCAGATCACCACTGACTACCACCGCTTCAGGGCGTTGTTGCTGGCAAAATTGCTGGATTGCCCGCATGCAAGCTTCACGCTCTGTTCCAAAATGCAGGTCAGACAGATGGAGCAGCATGTGGAACCATCACTTTTAATGCCGATTTTTCAACCGAGAATTTTAAGGGTGTCTGCATCTCTACCAGCTCTCCATCCAGTGCAACCGTTAATTTGGGCTTTTTACAGTCGACCTGTATCTGTTCGGCACAAAATGAATAGACATCAGAAGCCTGATCAATTTTGCCCTGTATCAGCTTCCACAACATTTTCAGCAAACTGAGCCGGTCACTTTTAGCCACCACCACCCCGGCCAGTTTGCCGCTGGCAGCACACTCGGCAATTCGCAATTTCATATCACTCAGTTGCAACTGGTTATTGCCAAAGAAAATCAAGGGCGTCGCCACAGGATACTTGTGCCCATCCACCGTAATTGCAAGTTTTAATGATTTATGCTCGCGCAATAGTACATCCAGCCCGGACGTATAGGCATTTAGAGGCAGCCGTCCCAAACGCCGGTTATACCGTTCCCGCTTCTGGATAAATAAAGGATACAGTCCCAAACTGGCATTATTGAGGTAAATCTGGTCATTGATTGTGGCAATATGTATTTTTTGTATGGCACCTGTTGCAATGACTTCGGCAGCCTGAAATACGTCAAGCGGAATATTCAGGACCCGTGCAACATAATTAAATGTCCCCAGAGGAATAATGCCCATCGGGATATCGGTATGCATCAGTTTTTTTGCAACGGCATTCAGGGTTCCGTCTCCTCCTGCGGCAACCACAACCCCACGTAAGCCGCTTTGCTGATGTCGGGCCAAGACCTGCCGCATCATTTCATCAAAACTGGCTTGGGAGCTCAGCTCAAAAACCTGAATTTCAAATCCATATTGGGTCCAGAAGGTCATCAGCCGCTCATATTCTTCATCTTGTTGTGCCGCATGAAAACCTGATTTTTGATTATAAATAATAGACAAAGGCTTTACATTTGAGGCCATAAATCTCAACCTTAACAAAGATTATTTGCCTATTTTTGTTTACAAAATCAACAAATAAAAGCGGGTTTATGTAAATTTTGGATGGTCATCATTCATAGAATCAATAATAATTCTCAAAAAATCAAAAAATAAATCAAGTTGTTGTTTTTAAATAAAATTTAAAACAAAAATAACATATATAAAAATACAAAATAATAAAATATAAAATGTAAAACAAAATAAAAATCAATAAGATAAAACCATGCAAGATATCTCCATCAAAGTGATCACCCTATTCTTTAGTCTTATATTTTGTCTGTTTTTATGCTTTAATACAGCCACTTTTTTTACTTCATCTGTCTCACTGCCATCCAGTAGATAGAACTTGTACGTAGTACACACTTTAAAAAGGCATCACCATGACCCAAGTGAACGCACCAGAATTCGTTCGTCACCCTAAGCTGATTGCATGGGTGGAAGAAATTGCAAAATTAACCAAACCAGCAAAGATCGAATGGTGTGACGGAAGCGAAGAAGAATATCAACGTCTCATGGACTTGATGATCGCGAACGGCACCATGCAAAAACTTAACCAAGAAAAACATCCTGGTTCTTATCTTGCAAATTCTGACCCTTCTGACGTTGCTCGTGTTGAAGACCGCACTTATATCTGCTCGCAAAATCAAGAAGACGCTGGCGCAACCAATAACTGGGTTGCTCCTGCAGAAATGCGTGCAAAACTCAATGGATTATTTGACGGTGCAATGGAAGGCCGTACCATGTATGTGGTTCCCTTCTCGATGGGTCCTTTAGGCAGCCACATTGCGCATATCGGTATCGAATTAACAGATTCACCTTACGTTGCAGTCAGCATGACAAAAATGGCACGTATGGGCAAGGCAGTGTATGACGTGTTAGGCACAGATGGCGAGTTTATCCCATGTGTACACACAGTTGCTGCACCGCTTAAAGAAGGTCAAAAAGACGTTGCATGGCCATGCAATAACGAAAAATATATTGTTCACTATCCGGAAACCCGTGAAATCTGGTCGTATGGTTCTGGTTACGGCGGTAATGCACTACTTGGCAAAAAATGTCTGGCATTACGTATTGCTTCAGCAATGGGCCGCGAACAGGGCTGGTTAGCTGAACACATGCTGATCTTAGGCGTGACCAATCCACAAGGTGAAAAACACTACATCGCAGCGGCCTTCCCTTCTGCGTGTGGTAAAACCAACTTTGCCATGCTGATTCCACCAGCAGGCTATGAAGGCTGGAAGATTGAAACCGTAGGTGACGATATTGCCTGGATCAAGCCGGGTGAAGATGGCCGCTTATATGCGATCAACCCTGAAGCCGGTTTCTTCGGCGTGGCACCAGGTACCAACACCAAAACCAACCCGAACTGCATGGCAACATTGCATAAAGATGTCATCTATACCAACGTTGCCGTAACAGACAATGGCGAAGTATGGTGGGAAGGTCTTTCTAAAGAAGTTCCGGCCAACCTGACCAACTGGAAAGGCCAGCCTCATGTTGAAGGTGAAAAAGCAGCGCATCCAAATGCCCGCTTCACGGTTTCAGCAGGACAATGTCCTTCAATTGATGCTGACTGGGAAAACCCGGCAGGCGTACCAATCTCTGCCTTCATCTTTGGTGGTCGTCGTGCAGATACCGTGCCTTTGGTGTCTGAAGCATTTGACTGGGTGGATGGCGTTTATAAAGCGGCAACCATGGGTTCTGAAACCACTGCTGCTGCCGTTGGCCAACAAGGTATCGTGCGTCGCGATCCTTTCGCAATGCTTCCATTTGCTGGCTACAACATGGCTGATTACTTCGGTCACTGGTTAGAAATGGGCAAAAAAGTCGGTGCGAAAGCTGAAGCTGCTGGTAATAAATTACCAAAAATCTTCAACGTTAACTGGTTCCGCCGTGATGCTGAAGGCAACTTCGTATGGCCTGGCTTCGGTCAAAACATGCGTGTTCTGGAGTGGATCATTGATCGTTGTGAAGGCCGCGCTGAAGCGACTGAAACACCTATCGGTTATGTTCCAACTTATGAACAGTTGAACTGGACCGGTATTGATTTCTCGAAAGAGCAATTCGACACGGTTACAGCGCAAGATAAAGATCAATGGATCAAGGAACTTGAAAGCCACACTGAGTTATTTACCAAGCTTGGTGACCGCTTACCTCAAGCGCTTAAAGACCGTCAAAATGAATTGTTGGCGGCAGTTAAATCTGCGTAATGCTCTAGCCCCTTCTTTCATAAAGAAGGTTTAAAGAGAACAAAAAGGTCACTTCGGTGGCCTTTTTTTGTGGCTTGTCGAAATTTTCTATTAATCCTGCTCTTAGCCTTAACTATTCCCATTAAACGCAAGTTAAAACAAATTGCAAAACTAACGAATATTAACAATAATTGTAATAATAATATTTCTCATTTACATGGTTGTAGGTATGAGCTCCTCCCCTCAATTTAAACGTACCCCACTTTTTTTAGCTATCGCTACGCTGGCCAGCATCAGCTCCTATAGTTATGCACTGGATGATGCCTCGCAACAGCTACCAGCCATTAAAGTACAAGCCACCCAAGATGATGACAGCAGTGAAAAAACCAGAGCCTACACCATCAAAAACAGCTCAAGTGCAACCAAGCTGAATATTGAAGCCAAGGAAATTCCGCAGACCATCAATGTTGTGACACGCCAGCAGATAGATGATTTTGCTCTTACCAGTTCCCGGGATATTTTAAAAAATACTCCGGGAGTGACTGTAAATTCGGGAGAAACCGAACGCTCTGTGTATATGGCGCGCGGCTTTGAAATTTCCAATATTCTGGTGGATGGCGTCGGCTTCCCTGCCAGTGCCTGGAATTATAATGACACCAATCCGGACAGCTTTTTTTATGACCGCATTGAAGTAATCAAAGGTGCCGATGCACTGACCAATGCCTTTGGCGACCCGAGCGCAACCATTAACTATATCCGCAAACGCCCGACCAAGGAGTTACAGGCCAATGCAGGACTGAGTTATGGCTCTTGGGATACCCAACGCTACGAAGCGGATGTATCTGGCAGCCTGACACCAAGTGGCAATATTCGTGGTCGCCTTGCCGGTTTTGAACAAAGCGGCAACTCGTATCTGGATCGCTATAGATCTGAAAAAAACGGGATTGCCGGGGTTGTAGAGGCCGATCTTAGCGACACTACCCTACTTACAGTAGGTGCCAGTCAGGAAAAGAACAAACCCAATGCCAACAACTGGGGGGCTTTGCCGCTGATGGACTCTACCGGCAAGCAGATCGGTTATGACCGCTCTTATAATCCGAATCCGGACTGGACCCATTGGGACAATACCTCCCGCAATGCCTTTATTGAGTTAAAACAGAAGTTTCTGGATACATGGTCTGCCAATCTCAGCTATAACTATAATGAAAAAGACCGTCAAAGCCAGTTACTTTACTACTCCGGTTATCCAAAGGCTGATGGTTCCGATGTCGATCTTACAGCCTGGGGCGGAACCGAACATAATAAATTGCAAACTGCCGATTTTAACCTGCAGGGCAAATTCGATCTTTTAGGACGTGAACATGAAGCCATTGTAGGTTACACATATTCTCAAAGCGAACAAAAAGATAAGCAGAAATCAGGCACAATCCTCGATCGCAATATCGGGACATGTACCCGTGGTACAGCACCCAATCTCTATCCGACCCAATGTACAACCGGCTGGGCAAGCTGGACACCCAATAATGTCACATGGAGTGCGCTAACAGAGGCAGCCGACTACACCCAGCGGAATCAGTCCGTCTATGCAGCAACCCGTCTGCATTTAAATGAAGACCTGAAATTGACCCTCGGTGCAAACTATGTACAGGCCAAAAGTGAAGGCTCAAGCTATAGCTCACCGATGAATTATGATGAAAGCAAAGTTTCACCTTATGCAGGTATCACCTATAACTTTAGCCCTGAATATACAGGTTATATGAGCTATACCTCGATTTTCCGCCCACAAACCTCAGTGGATGAAACTACCGGTAAAGTCGCAGAACCAATCGAAGGTAAGAGCTACGAAATCGGGGTAAAAAGCGCCTGGTTAGACAATAAGCTGACTGGCACACTGGCCGTGTTCAGAACTGAGGAAAATAACTATCCACTTCGGCCAACTGACAGCCACCCGCTCAACCGTACTTCTAAAATCAGTGACTTACGCTCACAAGGTATCGAAGTGGGCTTGGCCGGTCAACTCACCGACCAGGTCAATATCGCGCTCGGTTACACCCAGTTTAGCCTGCAAGACCTGAAAAATGGAGGGGCAGCCAGAACCTATAACCCAACCCAAAGCTTTAACCTGTTAACCACCTACTCTCCTTCCCAGTTACCAAAACTGAAAGTCGGGGCCGGCGTCAAATGGCAAAGCAAGATTAGCCGCTTTGACCCGACGTATTCGACTTACCTGAAACAGGGGGATTATGCCTTGCTGAACTTGATGGCAAGTTATGAAGTCAGCCCTAACTTTAGCATTCAGGCCAATGCTGACAATGTTACCGATAAAAAATATTTAAACAGCTTTACTGATGGTCAGGCATTCTACGGCGAACCGGCCAATTATACTGTTGCACTAAAATTTAAATACTAATAAAAAAGCCCCCCTAAATCTGGGGGCTTTTTTTATGTCAAGGCTTAAGCGGCAACCGTTTTCTTCGGTTTATGTGCCAAGTATGCAGTCAGGCTTTCAATCTCGTGTTCAGCAAAGTTCAAACCCAGTTTGGTTCGTCTCCACAAGATATCCTGACTGCTAGTCGCCCATTCCACGGCACACAAGTAATCAACCTCATTGGCATATAGACCCTGACCAAAATGCTGGCCAAGCTGCTCAACCGAAGTAGCATCACCAACAATGTTCCAGATGCGTGAACCGTACGCAGATGCCCAACGTTTTGCCAAAGTTTCAGAAGCATCGGTCATCTGTGCGCGAATTTCTTTTGCCAGCTGCTCTGCCGACTCCATATTTTCCCCGCCCGGCAACGCCTCAGTTGCTGTCCAGCTTCCTTTCATGTCTGGGAAGAATGGTTTTAACTGCTGCATGGCAGACTCTGCCAGCTTGCGGTAAGTGGTCAGTTTGCCGCCAAACACTGAAAGTAATGGTGCCTGCTCGGCCGATTCTTTTGATAGAGCTAAAGTATAGTCACGGGTAATGGCCGATGGATTATCCGATTCATCATCACATAATGGACGTACGCCCGCAAAAGTCGACACGATATCGGCTTGAGTCAACTGGTTTTTAAAGTGTGCATTGCTCACTTCAATCAGGTAGTCAATCTCTTGCTGTGTAATCTTCACTTGTGCCGGATCACCTTGGTACTCACGGTCAGTGGTTCCGATCATGGTGTACTGATCCAGATACGGAATGGCAAACACAATACGGCGGTCATCATTTTGCATGATAAATGCCTTATCGCCTTCATACAGCTTCGGCACGATAATATGGCTACCCTGAATCAGACGGATACCGTATGGTGATTTAAGCTGTAAATCCTGCTTGATAAATTGCGCTACCCAAGGGCCAGCAGCATTCACTAAAGCCTTGGCTTTAATCTGGAACTGACCTTGTTCATTTTCCAGATCAACCACCCAGTACTGACCTTCACGTTGGGCCGATAAACAGCGGGTACGTGTCACGATGTCGGCACCTTTTTCACGGGCATGCATGGCGTTCAGTACCACCAGACGCGAGTCGTCCACGGCACAGTCGGAATACTCGAAACCACGGGTAATGGCCGCATTTAACGGACTGTCTTCCTTAAAGTAGACATTGTTTGAACCCAATAATTTTTCACGTTTACCAAGATGGTCATAAAAGAACAAACCGGTACGGATGAGCCATGCCGGACGCAAATGCGGACGGTGCGGCATGATAAAGCGCATTGGACGGATAATATGCGGCGCTTTTGCCAGCAGTACTTCACGCTCGGCCAATGCTTCACGTACCAGGCGAAACTCTTTATGTTCAAGATAGCGCAAGCCGCCATGAATCAGCTTACTGCTTGCAGAAGATGTATGGCTTGCCAGATCATCTTTTTCACACAAGAACACAGACAAACCACGACCTGATGCATCAGCTGCGATACCAACACCGTTGATACCACCACCAATCACGGCAAGATCATAAATTTTGTCATTGGACTGAGGAGAAGTTTGCATAAATCACCGCAAATGTTCATTATTGTTCAATTACGAACATTTAAACACGTTAAATGAAAATAAACAATAAAGAACAGCCTAAAAAATGCCAATTTATAGACATTTTTAGATAAATGGTCAAAAATGAAAAAATGGCAGGCGCCAACATGAAAATGATTAAAATGCTTAAGCGAATAACAGCAGTAGTTTTTTAAGTTGAGAATGCTGAGCCAAAAAGATCTGGCTCAAAAAAAGTAACAATTTTTCGAAAATGAAGATTTATTTTGCAACAATCAAGCCGACATCCAGCTCCCGAATGGTTTTCATAAACTCTTCATTCGGTTGCTGATCGGTAAAAATGCAGTCGACCTGTTTGAGGGAACCCAGACGAATCATGGCATTACGGCCAAACTTACTGCTATCTGCGGCCAGAAAAACCTGACGGGCACTGGACACAATTTCCTGTGATACGCAGACTTCCTGAAAGTCAAAATCCAGCAAGGTGCCGTCTTCCTCAATTCCGCTGATCCCAACCAGTGCATAGTCTGCTTTGAATTGCTTAAAGAAATCTGCAGTGGCCTGTCCGATTACCCCACCATCCGGACGTACACGGCCACTGGCAATCAGGACCTCAAAGTCTTCTTTGGTGCTCAGGATTTTTGCAACATTCAGGTTATTGGTAATGATCCGCAAGCCGGTATGATGCAACAATGCATGCGCAATCGCCTCTGTGGTCGTTCCAATATTGATAAATAAAGAAGCATGGTCCGGAACAGCCGCAGCAACTGCCGCGGCAATCTTACGTTTTTCTTCCAGCATATGCCCGACACGCATGGTGTATTCGGTATTTTCCACACTTGAATCGTGCGCTGCGCCACCGTGGTAACGGCGTAGCAGGCCCTCATCCGCCAACTGATTGATATCGCGGCGGATGGTTTGCGGGGTCACATCAAAATGCTGAGCAAGCTCTTCAATACTGATATAGCCACGCTCTCTTACCAATTCGAGGGTTTTTTGTTGGCGCAGTATCAAGCTCATGCTCATCCATCCTGTGTTGTTGTGTAACCTAATCGGGCTATTTTAACTTAATCTTCCGCCCAATCACGAGTACGTCCGACCGCTTTTAGCCAACCTTTGTACAGTTTTTCAGTCACATCCTGACCACACTCTGGTGTAAAGGTGTTTTCGATGGTCATTCTGCTCTTCAATTCGTTCAGGTCTGACCAGAAACCGACTGCCAGACCTGCAAGGAAGGCTGCCCCCATACCGGTGGTTTCTTTCATGGCCGGACGCTCTACCGAAGTGCCCATAATGTCGGCCTGGAACTGCATCAGGAAGTTATTGGCTGTTACACCGCCATCAACACGCAAGGTTTTTAACTTTTCACCCGAATCTTGCTGCATGGCATCCAGTACATCACGTGTCTGGTAAGCAATTGACTCAAGCGTAGCGCGAATAATATGTTCAATGCTCACACCACGGGTAATGCCCATGATTGCACCACGTGCAGTCGGATCCCAATACGGTGCGCCCAGGCCAGTAAATGCAGGCACCACGTAGACGCCATTGCTGTCTTTGACTTTGGTTGCATAATACTCAGAATCATGTGAGTCATTAATGGCTTTTAACTCATCACGTAACCACTGTACACATGAACCACCGTTAAATACGGCACCTTCGAGTGCATAGTTCACTTCACCACGCGGACCACATGCAATTGTGGTCAACAAGCCATGATCTGACTGTACAATGCGTTTACCGGTATTCATGAGCAAGAAACAGCCCGTACCGTAGGTATTTTTTGCCTGCCCCGCTTCTACACACATTTGACCAAACAGCGCAGCCTGCTGGTCACCCGCAATCCCAGCAATCGGGATGCCGATTTCCTGACCACTGATGGTATGGGTATGTCCATAGACTTCTGAAGAGCTACGCACTTCTGGCAACATGGCTCTTGGAATATCTAAAGCCTCAAGCAGCTTGTCATCCCATTCCAGGGTTTCAATATTGAATAACATGGTGCGTGATGCATTGGTATAGTCAGTGACATGGGCCTGACCATTGGTCAGCTTCCACAATAACCAGGTATCAATGGTACCAAACAGCAACTCGCCACGCTTTGCACGTTCACGGCTGCCTTCAACACGGTCAAGAATCCACTTGATTTTGGTCGCCGAAAAATAAGGGTCAACCACCAGACCGGTCACTTTACGCACATAGTCTTGCCAGCCATCCTGACGAAGCTGATTACAAATCTCATTGCTTTGGCGACTTTGCCATACAATTGCATTATAGATAGGCTTACCGGTTTGCTTGTCCCAGATCACCGTCGTTTCACGCTGGTTGGTGATCCCGATCGCTGCAATCTGATCACTCGAGATACTCGCCTGTGCTAAAGCTTCCACCCACACTGCGCTTTGTGTCGCCCAGATTTCCATAGGATCATGCTCAACCCAGCCCGGTTGCGGGTAAATTTGCGTAAATTCACGCTGAGCAATACTGATGACATTTGCATCGTGATCCAATACGATTGCACGTGAACTCGTTGTACCTTGGTCAAATGCAACCACGTATTTTTTTTGACTATCTGTAGAGATCATGACATACCTATCCAGACTTGCTTATGTATAGTGCAATAAATTAAATGCCCGTTAAAAAACGGGCTCCAATACTGCAAAAAAGCAATGACTTCTGTATTAAATAAAAAATTTGGCAGATTATATGCAAAATTGTTCAAAAACGAAAATTCTTTCTTTAAATTTGAACATAAAAACGATGAATAGCCTTTGTTTTAAAGATTCCTCACAATAAAAAACTGTTTTTATGCGATACTAAAACCAGAAATAACAGGACCATTGATATGAAAAAAACGAATTTCTTCTTGCTTGTAAGCAGTACACTTCTTATTGCAGCCTGTCAAAGCAGCCCACATCAGTACAATGGTGTCACTGGCTATCAAATTGAAAACAAAACAACAACTTCGGCTACGATCGCCTACACACTTGCAGCACACAGCAACCGTGATATTGATGAGAAAAAGCTACAACACGCCTGCAAACAGGTGTTGGGTGCTGAAAAAACCTACAAGATTTCCATACTCAGTATTAATGAAATCATGAACCCGACCCAGCAAGAACAGTACGGCATCAAACTCGGCAACAGTCGTACAACTTTTGGCCTATCAAACTCGCCAGACTTAAATAATAGCGAAGGTTATGCAACCCGCCAGGCACTGGAAACACGCCCAACCACCTTAAAGGTTGTGCGCTATACCTGCTCTTAACCGGCTTAATGATAAAAAAAGGAGGTATGCGACACGGCATCCCTCCTTTTTTATTGCCTGAGCTTACCCTGTTTTTGTTTTATTTAGTGCGGTAAAAGCTTACATTCCGGAACTCTTTGGCTTCATCCAGATCAGGCCAGGTGGTGGCACTGCGTTCATCAATTTTCAGGTATTGCGGATGACTAAAATTCTTGACCCGGCTATCGGCTACCCACACTTCGGGTGCAAATTTCAAAAATTCATCAAGAAAGAAACGATTGCACTGATCATAAAGGACATCTGCCGCCAGCAAGACATCGACAGGCCCGGATTGATATAAATCATCCAGATACTCCAGCTCTACCTCATTCAACAAGGCATTTTCACGGCATGCCGCCAGACTGACCTGATCAATATCACAGCAAATTACCCGTTTTGCACCAGCCATTTTGGCCGCAATCGCCACCACACCCGAACCGGCACCAAAATCCAGCACCACCTTATCTTTGACGTGATGCGGTTCTGCCAATAACCATTGTGCCATGGCCAGTCCCGATGCCCAGCAAAAAATCCAGTACGGTGTTTCGTTCCAGATCCTGCGGATCACTTCATCATCCAGTCGGTCTGTCGGGAAAACCGGAGGAATCAGCCACAGTGAAATCGGGGTATCAGGAAGTTGCTGTGCCAGCAAGTCCGTGTCTGGAATGACCTCATGCAATGCTTTTAGCAATTGCTCTGGTGCCTTGGCAAATTGAAATGTACAGCTCATATTCGTTTAGTTCTAAAAAACCCCTCTTGCTGAGGGGTTATCAAGGCTTATCCTAATGCTTTTTCAGCGGCTTCTACAGTTTGACGAATCAAGGTGGTAATCGTCATCGGGCCGACACCGCCTGGCACTGGGGTATAAGCTGAAGCAATCTCTTCAATACCCGCCAGCTGGATATCACCGACACCACCGCCATCACGTGGATGGAAACCGGCATCAACCACAACGGCACCTGGTTTGATCCAGTCTTTCTGGATCAGTTCAGCTTTACCCACGGCGCCCACAATAATATCGGCCTGTTTGACTAGCTCAGGAAGGTTCTGGGTACGAGAATGACAAATGGTCACGGTGGCATTGGCTTGCAAAAGCATCATCGCCATCGGTTTGCCCAAAATTGCTGAACGCCCCACCACAACCGCATGTTTACCGGCGATTTCAATCTTGTTTTCTTGCAAAATGGTCATGATCCCCGCTGGAGTCGCTGACCCATAAGCCTCTTCGCCCATCGCCATACGACCAAAACCTAAACAGGTTACACCGTCCACATCTTTTGCCAACGAAATCGCATCAAAACATGCTCTTTCATCAATTTGTTCAGGCACAGGATGTTGCAACAAGATACCATGCACATCCGGATTGGCATTTAATTTTTCAATTTCAGCCAAAAGCTGTTCAGTTGTGGTTTCTTTAGGAAGCTCAACCTTAAGCGAATCCATCCCGACACGGCGGCAGGCATTCCCCTTCATACGCACGTAAGTTGCAGATGCACCATCATCACCAACCAGGATGGTTGCCAAGATTGGGGTACGTCCCGATTTTGCCTTTAATGCTTCTACACGTACCAACAAATCCGTTTCAATTTGTTTTGCCAATGCACGACCGTCTAAAACCAATGCCACAGCACATCTCCAAAGTGGGTATGAATGAATTGGGTAAATAATACATGATAATTTGAGCAATATTCTTTTAGATGTTGTTTTTATGTGCATATTCGCAATAAACACTATTGTTTTTTTTTAAAAGATTGCTAATATGTGCATCACCAAGAGATGGCGGGGTGGCAGAGTGGTCATGCAGCGGACTGCAACTCCGTGTACGCCGGTTCGATTCCGACCTCCGCCTCCATTGGTAAAGCCCGAGTGGTGAAATCGGTAGACACAGGGGATTTAAAATCCCCCGCCCACAAAGCGTGCCAGTTCGAGTCTGGCCTCGGGCACCATTTTTCAGCAAATGAAATCTGGTGCAAATAAAAATCCAGCGCAAGCTGGTTTTTTTATGCCTGAAATCCGGAACACAATAAAAAAAGCCAGGCTAGATGACCCGGCCTTCCCTGCCTTTCTAATTTCAAGCCACTTGTTGTCCTGTTTGCACAGGCATTAAGTTTTTATCCAGCGTCAACTGATAGCCACGACCTTGATCAATAGCATATTGCGGTTTCTTGATCGAATCGACGTAAATCCACTGTGACTGAACCTGCGCTGCATCAAATTGAACCAGCAAATATCCCCGCTGATTCAAATTGCAATAATTCAATTCATCAATCAGGGTGTTAAAGGCAAATTCAAACTGCTGCAGCTGCGCCAAAGGAATATTGAGATATTTTTCCAGCCCCGGTGAGGACACTGAACTGGTCGCCAGCTCTACCCCGACAAATGTTCCATCCTGACTATATAAGTGAGAAGACCAGGCATTATGGGTATCGCCTGCCAGCACCACGACTTTTTTATTCAGTTGTGCCAGAGCAGCATACACCATTTCACGCTCGGCAAAATAACCGTCCCATGCATCCAGATTATAGGGTGCAACTGTCAGCACCCGTGCTTTTTCTTGTGCCGTTAAAGTTGGATCACCTTTTTGCAGACGAATCTTTAAAGTTACCAATTCTGTAATTTGTGCATTCATCTTATTTAAAGTATCTGTACTCGGATTCCCTGCTGTAATTTCAGCTAGAGCAAGTAGCAGTTCAGCAGGGACCAGCATCTTGGTCATCAGAATTTGCTGACCTAACACATTCCAGGTCGCTGTTGATTGCTGCAATTTTCCGAGCAACCAGTCACGTTGGCTATAGCCCATCAAAGTACGTGCCGGATTGGTTAAATCTGCCTGAAACCTGGCCATATCCAGCCCTGTAGCAGTCATATAACTGGCATAATCCAGTTGTTCATCCCGCGCTATGATACGGGTATCCAGCATCATCAAATTCACCAGCCCGCCGAAGTCAAACTGACGGTAAATTCTGGTATGTTGCTGATCCACCGGACGGATCGGCATCCATTCAAAATAAGCCTGCAAGGCCGCCAGCTTACGCTCCAGAAAGGACCCTTCATCGGGCTGATGGTTTTCCGCCCCTTCCCGCCAGGCATCATTCGCCAGTTCATGGTCATCCCAGATCACAATAAATGGATGACGTTGATGCACTGCCTGCAAATCCGGGTCTTTACGATACAGCGCATAACGCTTGCGATAATCTTCCAGCCTGATAATTTCCTTATCATTATCTGCAGCTAAGGTACGCCCCAACTGACGAGCCTCTTCGGTGGCATAACCATCTGCACCATATTCATATATATAGTCCCCCAGATGAATCACCACATCGACATTTTGTCTAGCCATTTCGCGGTACACATAAAAATAGCCCGCCGGATAGTTGGAACATGAGCACACTGCAAAGCTTAGCTTTGAAGCCTGTACCGGCAAGGTTTTGGTCTGTCCGACAGGTGAAAATTTATCCCCGAAGCGAAAACGGTAGAAATAGGACTGATCCGGTTTTAAACCGGTGACATCGACCTTGACGGTAAAGTCCTGTGCTGCCGAGGTAGTGACCTGATCTCTTTTAATAACCTGCCTGAACTGCTGATCTGAAGCGATTTCCCACCCCACCTGTAACCGTGCACTGCGATCACTCGGCGTCAAGCGTGTCCACAAGATCACGCGATCCTGTAACGGATCACCACTGGCCACCCCATGTTCAAAACTCACCTGCAAGGTGGCTGTCTCTTTATCGGAGCTGTCATTACACCCCGTAAACCCCACAGATAACGACAAGGCCCCGAAACCGAACAGACTTTTTTGAATAAGTTCTCGCCGTGAAATTTTTACTGTCATGTGACATTTTCCTTTACTTTTATCATGCCAAATACATCAGTAAAGTAATTCACCAAGATGAAGCTTTGATCTCAGTTTGGTGAAATAATCATGAAAATAAATCGGTCGCGTTTGCTTTTTATCAGCCAAGGCCGCGAATCGCTTGAAAAGAAAGCAAATAATGAGTTTTACTCTTGCCAAGCCTGAAAGTGTCCTCTATTATTGCGCACATGCCCGAGTGGTGAAATCGGTAGACACAGGGGATTTAAAATCCCCCGCCCACAAAGCGTGCCAGTTCGAGTCTGGCCTCGGGCACCATTTTTCAGCAAATGAAATCTGGTGCAAATAAAAATCCAGCGCAAGCTGGTTTTTTTATGCCTGAAATTTAAGAAGACCAAAAATAAAAATGCCTGAGGCAAACGCTCAGGCATTGAATAGAAACAAAGATCAATTATTCCACCCGGATAATTTTACCCTGTTCATCATGATGGATAATACTGATCTTCTGCTGACGCCCGGCCTGAATTTGCTGTTCAGGCAGTTCAAAATAACGGGCATAATCAGGAAGTGTCTTTTCTACCACATGCTTTTGATGTACACGCTTGGCCGGTAACAATCCCCAAAGCAACAAGGCAATTGCACACATAAACAGTGCCGTTACCCCATGCTCGATGCCATCGCTAAATGCTGACATCAGGCGCTGGGCAATATGGGTCTTTTGCAGTTCAACCAGAACCCATATCAAAATAAACGGGCGCCACAACAATAACCAGACTGCCCACATCATGGCAGTGGTGGTGGTTGAAAAATAACGTTTATGCCATGGGAGCTGGCGACGTACATCAATAATCAAACTGTCTGCTTTCATTGCTTTTTACTCAGCAAAATGAATCTTTGCGATTCAACGAATTCCACGATCAGGGCTAATCCAACGGGCACGCTTCTCATCATTACGCAACAGGACCTTTGGAAAGGCGACGATTGTAGCAGTTATCGTGATTAACCAAAACACAAATGGGTACCAAATCATCCAATAATAATTTTTACCGAGATTGGGTTCATAACGACTATCCATCCATTTGCTTAAAGCAAACTGAATTAAACAGGTGGCGCCCAATAAAATTCCACTGCCATACGGTAAAAATGGCGAACTCACCATCGCCAGAGCCGGAATTGCAAACACAAAATGCAACAACCAGACCAGTGCCATAATCAGCATCAGATATGACCAGACCAGTGTCAGACACAACTCAAACATCAAGGGCCATAAAAAATTCAGCTTAGGCTTGAGGAAAACATCGATATTTTTGAGCAGCACCTGAGCACCGCCCATAGCCCAGCGCAAACGCTGTTTCCATAACCCGGTCAGGGTTTCAGGCATCAAGATCCAGACCAGCGCATTCGGTTCAAAGCGTACATCCCAGCCTGCACGCTGTAACTTCCAGGTAATGTCAATATCTTCAGTCAGCATATTGGGAGACCAGTAATCGACCTGATGCACTGCACTTTTACGAAATGCGGTAATCACACCCGATACGGTAAACAAGCGGCCAAAGGTACGTTGTGCACGCTTGATCATGCCAACTATCGAAGAAAACTCCCCGACCTGAATACGCCCGAGCAAGGTTGAACGGGTCCGGATACGCGGATTGCCCGTTACCGCAGCCACGGTTGGGTCTTCCAGAAAATGCCGCACCATCCATTTGGCTGCATGCGGATCGAGCAAGGCATCACCATCAATCCCGATCAGGAATTCGGCATCGGTCATCAGGCTACCTGCTTGCAGCCCCATGGCCTTACCCTGATTTTGTGCCAGATGCACCACCCGTAATTTTTCATACTGGCCAGCCAGACGATCCAGTACTTCACCGGTATTGTCAGAACTGCCATCATTGATGGCAATGACCTCAAAGTTGGGATAGTCCAGTTGCAAGGCATGGCTAATGGTTTCTTCAGCATTGACGCCTTCATTAAAGCAGGGAACCAAGACGGCAACTTTAGGATATTCAGGCAAAGCAGCGGGTTGCTGATAAGGCGGGTCCTGACGCTCTTTCCAATAGAAAATGATTGCTCCGACCATCCATAAATACGACATGAATAATGGATAGTAAAAAACAAACTTAATGGCGTATGACCACAATAAAGCAATCCAACTCATCTACATTACTCCACTATGGCACTAATTGAGATGATTTTAGACCAAAAGCCTTACGCATTGTTTCTACATCTGGATGTCCTTTGATCGGATCGTCAGGATAATAGGCAATATGCATTGCACCCTGCTGATACAAAGACTTGATGGTTGCCGACATTTCTTCAGACGGAATTTTCTGGTTGTTACGCCAGTTAATGGCCTGTAACTCCATCACGGTCTTTTTTACACCATTTGGATATTTCTTGACACGGTTCAAGATATCACTATAAAACTTTTCCGGATTATCGGCTTGCTCCATATAAGGCATGGCCATAATCGCGGTAAAGTCATAACGGTTTAATGACTGTTCTAAAGACTGGGCATACCAGTTTTCTGCATACGGGTTTAAGGCAACCTGTGCATACAGGTTACGGGCAGTGACCAGAAAAGGCTGATATTGACGCACCTCAGCCGCCAGCTCCATGGCAAAGTCGTCCAGATACCGTGTCTTATAGGCAGTCCACTTTTGCAAATCTGCCTCGTTGTCACGAATTTTGGCCAGATCTGTCGGCAGGCCCTGCTTTGCATAAGCTGCCAGTGCATCCGGGCTGGCATCTTCATAGTCCGACAAGGTTACATCGTCATGAAACAGTAGACCATCGAACGGCGTCGATTTTGCCAGATCCTGATAAATTTCCTTAATGGTCTGGCGTGCTTCTGGCGAGAACGGGCTAAGACGGATATAGCCCATATTCAAATGCTCACCGGCTTTGGCCTGCTGGGTTTCGACCAGATCTTTTGAAACCGGATCTTTCTTCGGCAGTTCCCAGGCCAGTAATGGCATCCAGGCATATAAACGCTGTACCGGGGTACGGGTCTGGATTTGCCAGGCCACACGGTTAAACAGGTCGGCACGCATTGGTAGATGACGGTTCGGGAAATACACCATATCGGCAGAACCGTTGGCATCCGGGTCAGAAAAGGCCTGTAAATAGACGGTATTGACGCCCATCGCGTTAATCCGGTCAATCAGGTGATCCAGATTACGCTCTTGCTGCTTCTCGTCAGGATCATAAATATAATCCAGATCGACATGCATGATTTTTTGCGGGCGATTATTGTCATTAAGGTTCAGCTCACGGGTCTTGATTTCCTGCGCCAGTGCACTGGTCGACATCCCTCCCTGAATCAGGATACGGCTCATGTTCTGCAAAGATTGCTTGGCATGGTCAGCACCGTCATCCAGCGTGATGGTAATCGGCATTCCGAGCTGCTTGGAAGCCTGAACCAGCTGCATGTTATAACGGCCATACGGCCAGACCATGACCCGTGGTGAACGCAGGCCATGGGCCTTTAACAGCTCATTGTTCTTTTTCAGGTCGGCATAGACACGTGCCTGATAAGCCGCATCGCTTTCATAACTTTTACTTTTCGGGTCATAGATGCGTGCAATTGCGGCAGGTTCCAGATTGCCTTGCGGGTTGGCATTGATCCCTTCATGCAAGTGATAGCTATGGCTGGCAATCTCGACCAGCCCGCTGTTTTGCATCTCCCTGAGCTCTTCCCAACTCAGAATCTTGTTGCGGGCAATTTCCTCACCGCCAAAATTGACCTTCTGGCCGGCCTTGGGTTCCAGCCAGGACCCCACCACGGCCAGCACCACCGGAATCTTTTTCGCCCGGATAATCGGATAGGCATTTTGATAGAAAGACTGATAACCGTCATCTACAGTCAGCAACACCGGTTTACGCGGTAATCTATATTTGCCCTGATGAGCCTTGATCAGCTGGTCAACATTAATAAAGTGATAACCGTTTTTTTTAAGCCAGTCGATATGCTCACTGAACTGTTGCGTCGTCACCGAATAACTTGGAATCAGTGCATCTTTCCGGTCTGTAATTTCATGATAGCCAATGACCGTTAATGTGGTTGCATCAATTTTTGGAGTTGCCGCAAAAGTTGTGGTACTGGCCACCACACCAAACACAAGACCTAAAAGTGTGTTACAGGTCGGAGACACTAAACGTGTTGTCATAGAGATATCGTCTCAAGATTAGGAAGTTGCTGATTACAGATCATGCCTTCATGATCTTACCGTTTCATGCACAGATCAGATAATTTGAAGGCTCAGCCGGGAAGTACGGATTGTATTTATAATTTTAAAAACTGAAAATAAACTTAAAAGTATTTTTTATGATAAAAATCACAGAATAACCGCGTATTTCTTAACAAAAATCAAAAAACTCCCAAGATGACAAACAACATTGGGAGTTTTCCTGCCAGCATGCTGCAGATTAATACTGAATCAGCTGAAAGTTTGGATGCTCGGCCAGTTGCTGCAAATAATGGCGCTCTTTCTGATAAAAATATTTATTTAAACGGTTCACCCACTCGCCACGGCGGAAGGTCGATATTTTTTTATGTACCCCGTCATACTCCAGCAAGACCACATGACTGTCATCGTCAGAAGTCGCCAGCCGGGTAATTTTATAATCATGCGGTGCATACTGGTGTGAGGGCTGTAATGACCTGAGGATTTCTACCTTATATTCACCATCAATCCAGTAGTGCTTGTCCATCAAGGCTTTTTCATTGACCCAGAATCCGGTCTGCGCACCATCATGCGTATCGATCAGGAAAAAATGGTCTAATTCTGTTAATAGCTCGGATACCGTGATATCCAGATAATCATTCATACCCACCTCTATTTATTCAAACTTTTATCGTTAATTTTTGCCATGTTTTTATATTGATAAACCATAAGCGCCCTGTTCCCCCACCGGCTTATGGCCATCTCAAGAGCCGACCCCGATCTTGCAAAATGACCTGTTATTTCAACAGCTAGAATCGCTGAAAATTGCTCTTTAACTCAAAGATATACAGGAGTGTCTGGAGAATCAATCATTTTTTCCCGGACTGTAATAAAATTCGGATAAAAGAAAATTATTGAAAATCAAAATGTTATTTAATGCTGTCTTGTTTGTTATTATATTACTGATTTTAAAGTGATTTAGTCAAAAAGACAGACCAAATCACTTTCATGCTCTAGCCGCAAAAACGGTTATTCGTCGCGTGTCTTGACATCAAACAGTTCGATTTCAAAGGTCAGATTTGCATTTGCCGGAATAATTTTTCCAATCTTACGCGCGCCATAAGCCAGATGGGCAGGCACAACAAGTTTACGCTTACCGCCCACACGCATTCCCATGATGCCCTGATCCCAACCCTTGATAACCCGGCCTGTCCCGATCACGGTTTCAAAATAGTTGCCGCGATCCAGTGAAGAATCAAACTTGGTACCATCTTCCAGCCAACCGGTATAATGTGTTGTGATTAAAGCCCCTTTCACGGCTTCTTTGCCTTCACCCACTTTCAAATCAATGATTTCTAATTCTGCACTCATTTCTATCTCTCCAAATAACTCAAACCAAGATTATTGCAACTGTTGCCACTGAATGTCGACCTGTCCCTTGTCACTTAACAAGGTCCATTCACCATCCATGATATTAAGCTGTAACTGCATGGTACGTTCGCATAAGCCCTCAAGCGCTTGCGTGGTCTGGGGAGCCAATTGCCACACCTGTACATTGCTTAAAGTTTTAATCTTGCTATTTTTCTGCCACCAGTCGTCTGCCTGTGAGCCATAAGTCACGACTGCCACATTTTTACAGCGTGCGCTGGCCTTTTTGACTTTATCTTCAGATGGGCAGCCGACTTCAATCCAGTTTTCCAAAAGCCCGGTCAGGTCTTTTTGCCATAATGCCGGCTCGTCAGTTTCAAACAGGTCTTTGGTAAACTCCAGATGCTCATCTGCAAAACGGGCATAAGCCAGAATACGCACCATTAAACGCTCGATTGTTTCAGATGGATGCAAAGCCAGCGTCAGCTGGTAATCGGCATAGATATGCTCATCCATATTGGCAATATTCAGGTCTGCCTTATATATTGTTGCTTTTAACGCCATAAACAATACTCTTCAAAATACGATGCTGTTAAATTTGGCGCTAAGGATACTCTATTTTAAGCACAATAAGGCGGTGATTTATTCCCTGCTTGCTGCCTCCCGGTCGGTACGGCAGGCCAGTAACTGTGTTTCAAATGCCAGCCAGTCCCGTTCAGACTGCGTAATCACCTCGATCCGGTTATCCATGCCGGCTTCGGCTGATTTATAGTTAAATTGCTGAGAGTTAAAATTAAAGCTTTTCCAGCCCTGGTCAGTATGAAAGATGCCTTTAATGCGTAGCCAGTCTTGCTGCGCACACAGTACATCCAGCAGATCATAAAAATTGAATTGCCAGCGTTTGGGCAGCTTCCAGCCCGCGACCGTATAGCCTTGGGCCGTTTCAATGTAATGATACGGCAACTGTTTTATTTCTGGCGACGGGGCCTGGGCAGGTTGTGTTTGCTGTAACCTTAATAGTGGCTGGATTGTCCGTGCAACGGCCTGATGCATGACCTCCAATGCCTGAATCTCCACCTGCCCGTTTTCAGCCTCAATCCAATGCGGCACATAGGTGGCATATTCCTGCTTCAATGCGGTATAAGCCTGACGGTCTGCTGCCGTCATGCAGTCAATATGCGACAACACCACAATTTGTGCAGCCTTGAGCTGATCGGTATACAAGTTTTGTCTGACCCAGTCCGTATCATGTAAACGGCTACCATCCACCACGATCACCAGGGCACGCATGGCCAGACTATCTTGCCAATGTGGCTCGGTCAGTTGTGCTAACAGCTGGGCCGGATGTCCCAAACCGGTCGGCTCGATAAATAAACGGTCAGGTTTGCTGTCACTGAGTAAACGCGCAAGTGCAATTTGCATCGGTAACTGGCTGCTGCAACATAAACAGCCACCCAATAGCTCTTTGACGGCATACCCCTGCTGCTGGCTAATCAGTTGCTGGTCCACGCCAATTTGCCCGAACTCATTCATCAGTACGGCCCAGACCTCATGTTCAGGTTTCTGGGTGAGCAAATGCTGTAACAGGGTGGTTTTACCTGCTCCTAAAAAACCGGAAATAATATGGGTCGGGACTTTTCGGGGAGCAAGTAGTTTCACGATAGACTCGCATTTCAAATTTCTTTCATTCTAAAGAGAAAAATTGATTAAATAAATTAAAGAATATCGTTTAATAGAGTATGGCTTTTATCGCATTAACCTAAAATAAAGCCAATCCAGTCACAATCGATATCTAAAAAGATTATTTAATCTAAAAAAATAAATGGTTTATTCAATTAACCAACATTCATTAAACTTAAATCAATGTTTAAAATACGTAAAAAATAAGGCTATTTTTTAATCAGAAAAACATATTTTCATACATTTTCATGCTGAAGTTCTCCATGCTATTTTACAGAGTGACTACATAAAGCGACGCAATATTTCATATTGTTAAGAATGACGTAATAGATTGTTAAGGATGTTGCTGCAAAAACGTTTGCCCCATAGCATGAACCTCATGCCGAAATGAGAGCGCTGGATTCACCAGATCTTGCATTGAAGGCTGTTATTTTAAATGAAATAAGGATGCCAAACATGAAACTTATCAAAACACTTCTTGCAACAACCCTTACCCTTGCAGCAGCTTCAACATTTGCAGCAACAGCAGAGCAAACTGCTCAAGATCAAGTGGTTGTTTCAACTCAAGAGCAACCAGAGACTCAAGGTCAAGCAACTACAGCTACTGATGCAACAGCAACTGAAGCACCGGCTTCTACTCCAGCTCCAACCAACTAAGCAAATCTGAAGGTACTCCAGACCTTTAGTGCTACATGTATAATGATTTAACGCTTATATCATTACACATGTAATAAAGATCGGACCATGCTGCGGTCCGATCTTTCTTTTTTATCACCGATAACCGCTCCAACCTATTCGCATTGCGTGGTTTTCTTATACATGCTGCATGAAGGCTGATGTACTTCTTGCAAACGCATGGCTTTACGCTGCTCGGCAGCCTCAAAACGGCAACGTTTCCACTCGGTATCCAGATTTAATGGCGGTACCTGTTTAGGCTTACGCTGCTCATCCACGGCCACCATGGTGAAATAACAGGTATTGGTATGACGAATGGTGCGCTTCTGGATGTTTTGCGCTTCGACACGAATACCGATTTCCATTGAGGTACGTCCGACATGATTGACACTGGCCAGAAATGTAACCAGTTCACCGACATAGATCGGCTCCTTGAAGTTGACCCGGTCAACCGACAAGGTCACCACATAGCTCCCGGAGTATCGGCTGGCACAAGCATAAGCCACCTGATCGAGCAGTTTCAGGATCGTACCACCATGAACATTACCTGAAAAGTTGGCCATATCAGGCGTCATCAAAACGGTCATGGTCAGCTCTGACTGGTCATCAGGTGCCTGGTTCGCTTGATCTAATGGATACATGAGAAGCGCTCATAAAGTATGTAACATGATTATTATCGTTGATTCAGGCACATAAACCTATGCGTAAAATGCCAAAACATCATCAATTATTTTTATAACTCTTTAAGGTCTTTATTTAAGATAGTGACATTGGAACTGTTTCCACCAACATCAGCGCATGACCATCAACAGCCATGCGTATGGAAACAGCGACAATATCCGGATTTTTCTTATTGCTGCTTAAGCCAAATTTGCTGAACGGATCAACCCAACCACACCATTGACAATCATATCAATTGCAATCGTCCCGATCAGCAAGGCCGACAAACGCCCCACAATATCAAAATAACGGTCAATATATTTGGCATGTTTATAGCGCAGATGATCATGACCAAATTTCATCAGGATGAGGATACTGCAGGTCAGAATCAGGGTGAGTGCAATCACCGCAATTGCACCGGTAAAAGGTACGCTGACCCCGGTCACCACTGCCGCACTGATGGTACCCGGCCCGATCATAAACGGCATCGCAATGGTTCCCGCCAGATGCTCGGGCGCTCCCCGCATTTCACCAATCGTCTCTGCTCCCTGAAACACATAACGATAACCGATCACCAAAAAGATCAGCCCGCCAAAAATCTGGAAAGATTCAAAACGTACATTCAGGTAACGGCTGAAGATATTTTCCCCGCCCCACGCAAACAGGATAAAAACACCAAAGGCAATCAGGCTTCCCTGAATCAGGGCCTTGCTAAAAACCTTGGCCTCCGTATTGCGGATCATCCCCACCATATAGACGCTCATCAGAAAGGGGTTCAAGAGTGAAAAAAACAATGCAAATGCATGAATATAAGGAGAAAACATAAATAACTCTTTATTGGCAGCAAAAGTTAAACGGTTTTAAGATTCCAATAAATTAATTGAAATCTAACAATTTAAGCGTTTATAAATGCCTTACAACTCGGTGTGATATGCTTTAATGCATCATCTTTATTTAACTCAAAGGTTGCACCCAATCCCAATATACGGATTTGCAAGGTCGCCTGAGCAGCATTGATTGTTTTCACATTCAGCTTCAACCCCTGATCAGTATAAAGTACATTATTTACGAGCTTTACCCGGTAAGACATGACGTCTTTATTATTATCAATACAAAGTTTGCCATTGCCCTGACGGTTTAACTGCAACACAGTTAACGCCTCTCCCCCTGTACCCGTCCAATTACCTGAAAATGGAATCTGGGTAGAGCTGAGCTGGTTAAACTGTGCAGGCGTCATGGTTGTTATTGAAGTACAGCCCACCAACGTAAAGGCCAACATAGCAGATAATAAAACACTCTTCACAACCATCACCTAAAGCAATAAAAATAAAAGAATTCCTGTCATTTTCCCACAATTAAGCTTTTTTTAATTTGTACTCCATGTATATAGCTAGTATCGGAAATGTTAAGACAATGTTGCTCTCCCCATCCATTTCGCCTGTCCTACAGAGGACATTTTCTCCCTATAACGCCTTGAACCGCCTTAAAATAAAGCAGGTAAAGCTTTTTCCTTAAACAGGTCTGCTTGTACGATTTAAAGCCATGGCTATATTGTCAGCATGGCCCAGATAAAATTATTGCTTGATTTCGGTTGTAATCATCTGTAGATTTTCTTTTTGAGCGAGTAATTCAAATGACTTTCCAGACGATATTTGAAACCTTTCAAACGCTTCCCAATGGAACAGATGCCCACCAGCAATTAAAAAATCAATGTGAACAGGCCATCCTGCATTCTACTCATCCCCTAGAACATTGTGCCTTGCTGCTCATTTATGGTTTCGCAAAAAACTATGTGCTGCTTTATGAAGATCAGGCAGTCACTCCCGATTTTTCCAGCAAGGTCAAAGCCCAGTTGAGCAGTTATATGCATGAGATCAATCAGGCCTTACTCACACAGGATGCAAATCAGATCCTGAATACCCTGAATGACATTTCCAAACAATATATGCAGAGCTCCAGAATTTTTTAGATGCTTTATCCATCAGTTCTTGCTCTCGCATCACGGTAAAAGCCAGTCTCCTCATATAGCGGCCCATCGACGGCTGAGGCGCTGGCCTTTATCAGCAGGCAAGCCGGTTAAGGCAGAAGGCGCTAGAGCTAAACGCAACCTTTCCCCCTAGTGGATTTACCCCTTAGGCAGTTGATCACCACTGAATATCCGGTTTAACAGCATGCCTGAAACTAGACCAGAATCGCTTGGGCACGATGTACAATATGCCGGGTTAACTGTTGCAAGGGTTTGGATTGCTGGTTCCAGTGATGCCAGTATAACGGGATTTCTATTTTGGCTTCAGGTAAAAGCTCAACCAAAGCCTGCTTTTTGCTTTCTGCCTTTAACTGTAATTCTGGCACCATGCCATAGCCCAAACCGAGTTTAATCGCTGTCACAAAAGACTCCGATGACGGAATCAGATGGCAAGGATAGGTTCCTTTCATCAGGCCATAATGCTTTTCAAGTATGTCAAAGTGCATCCGGTCTTTATGATTAAAGATAATCGCGGGTGTAACACGCAGGTTTTCCCGGTCTATGCCATGCGGAAACCACTTCTTTCTGAAGGACTCAGTCGCGACCATCCGGTAACGCATCACGCCCAGATATTCTGCATGACAGCCCCGCATCGGCTGGTCTTCAATCGAGATACAGGCACTCACAGTACCTTTTTCCAGTAAGGAATAGGTATGGGACTGGTCATCGGTTCTAAGCTCGATCACAATTTTCTCTTTGAGCAATACTTCTTGTAGCGCAGGCAAAAGCCAGGTTGCCAGAGAGTCTTCATTTGAACCGATCACGGTCTTGAAAAAGTTGGCTTCCCCTGCCCCCGTCAACCCATGTAACAGGTTCTGTTCCAGTCGCTTTATATGTTGCAAATACTCAAACATCTGCTGGCCGGCCTGGGTCAGTACACAAGGGCGCCCCCGGATCAGCAACAGCTTGCCCAGCTCTTTTTCCAGCGCCTGTACCCGCAGCGTTACCGCTGAAGAAGTAATGCAAAGCTTTGCACCAGCCTGTTCAAAGCTTCCATTTTCTGCGACGGCAAAAAAAGCTTCACATTGTTTATTGTCTAGCATCACAAACCTTAAAAAAATTTAGGCAAACCAAAACAATCTTAATTTTACTGACTTTAATAATTAAAAAAAGATAATAGCAAACATAAATTTTTGACCGTGAAACTCTCCCTTTCTTTCTGCACTGAACTGGGTACAGACCAGTCCATCTGGTCGTTCCGCATGAAAGACCGGTCTTCACTTACCACGATTATTGAGGAGCTAAAAATATGACCGCATTTTTCTATGGGCTTGGTATCGGCTTTTCTCTAATTTTGGCCATTGGGGCACAGAATGCCTTTGTGCTTAAACAGGGCTTAAAGCAGCAGCATGTGTTTTGGGTCTGCTTAATCTGTGCACTCTCTGACTCCATTCTGATCTATCTTGGTGTAACTGGCTTCTCAAAAATTGTGGTCGATTTTCCTTTGATTGTGACCATTGCCAAGTATTTTGGGGCTGCATTTTTATTTCTGTATGGTCTGCGAAACTTTTATTCGGCGATCCAGAACACCAGCGGGCTTAATCCGAGTGAAATTGAAAAAGATTCACTGCTTAAGATCATCGGGATGTGTCTGGCATTTACCTGGCTCAATCCGCATGTCTATCTGGATACCGTAATTCTGGTTGGTTCTATTTCCGTCCAGTTTGCAGATCAGCTGTATTTATTTGCCGCAGGTACCATTCTGGCTTCATGGATTTTCTTTTTCGCTCTCGGTTATGGCGCAAGAGTTTTATTGCCACTATTTAAAAAGGCCAGCTCATGGAGAGTATTGGATGTACTGGTCGGCCTGATGATGTGGGCGATTGCAACCAAGCTAATTATCTAAAGAATAGTTAAATAAAAAGCCCTTGTATTTACAGGGGCTTTTTTTGTATTTGGCGGTAGCGTTGGCAGTCAGATCAAAATAATAATTCATTGATAAATATTATAAAGATTCTCAAATCTCTACAGCCAGATTTCACTTTATATAACGGCACCATAACTATTCTTAATTCCCTAAATTATACTTACCACAAAAAACTGCAATATTTGCAGTCATTGTCTCTTTATTACATCCTGAGCAACTTCATTGGGCCATATTTCAAAATCACCAACAGAAGCATAAAATAAAAGCTTCTTCCAACACATCTCAACAATATCTAACCGGCCCAGCCCTGCACATACTTTTCTTAACCCCCGTCCATTTAGACAGTTTTTACGCTATACATCTTTTTTTTGTTTCAGGGCTTTGACCAAGGGTATTACTTAAAGTTTTTAAAAGACATTATTTACGTTGATCTCCCCCTTCTCTTACTTTTTAATTTTGCATGCGCATGTTTAGAAAATATAAAACTGTATAAAAAACCCTTTTGGGGTGTTAAATGTATTTAAATATCTAACAAATGATGCCTTATTGTCCATCATTACAAAAATATACTCTTCACATTTTATACAATCCGTACAATCCTAATTATTTAAATAAATTAATACGATGATTTTGGTTAGTTCATGCTTAACAGGATTAAAAGTTCGCTACGATGGAAACCATTGTTTAGTTAAAAAAATTGAAAAACTGATCAAAGAAAAAAGAGCTATTGTCGCATGCCCAGAAATTTTAGCAGGTCTTTCTACCCCACGTGAACCAGCAGAAATAGTAGGTGGCAATGGCGATGATGTTTTAGATGGAAAAGCGAAAGTTATCGAAAAATCAGGAAAAGATGTTACAGATATATATATCAAGGGGGCAATTAAAACCTTAGAAATTGTATTAAATACAAATATTAATAAAGTTATTTTAAAAGAATATAGCCCATCTTGTGGCACCTCAATGATCTATAATGGTGAGTTTATAGGAAAAAAAATGGAAGGAAACGGTGTTACTGCAGCTTTACTAAAACGTAATGGGATCGAAATTTTATCCGAAGAACAATTTCTTAATTCTTTTTAATAAAAACTTTTCATATTTACATTTTAAAGTAAAGCAGTTTTTCAGTTGGACTATCAAAAAATTTAAGTTTGCTTAGGCTAAAACTTGCAGGCCGCTACCATCAATGCTGTTCTATGCGACGTCTTGATTGCCGTCCCCCCCAAATCATACAGAACTGCACCATAATTGCTTTTCATGTTCAAAGAATTCGGTAATAGTAAACTACAAGCCGTATCTTTAGCTAAACTGAGTGCAGTTTTATTGTCTAATCGAGTTGAATTGACTGGTTTCGATATCGCCATTTTTTATGTTGGTAAAAACAAATAAAAAAAAGCCCTTGTAAAAACAAGGGCTTTTTCGTATTTGGCGGAAGCGGTGAGATTCGAACTCACGGAGGACTCACACCCTCGTCGGTTTTCAAGACCGGTGCATTAAACCGCTCTGCCACGCTTCCAATGGCGGCTATCATATAAATAAAAGTTCAACTTGGCAAATCTTTTATTTAAAAACCTGCATCAAATGCTCAAAATAAAAACAACAGGCTGTAGTTTTACGCATTTTCCGGTTTTTCATAGCAAATCGAGTTGATATACCACTCCTTTTTACCAAGAGGTGTATGAACTTCTACCTCATCATCCACCTGTTTACCTAACAGCGCACGTGCCATGGGAGACTCGATTGAAATATGCTGGGGATGGTGATCATAGATTTCGTCTACCCCGACAATTCTTAATTTTTTTTGTTCGCCCGCCTCATTTTCAATCTCAACCCAGGCGCCAAAGTAGACCTTGCCTTCCTGTTCAGGCGTATAATCTACAATTTTGAGTTCTTCCAGTCGTTTACCCAGATAACGTACACGACGATCGATTTTTCGTAATAGCTGTTTATTGTACTGATAGTCCGCATTCTCCGAGCGATCGCCAAGACTGGCAGCCCAGTTCACCTTTCTGGTAATTTCAGGGCGTTCTTCATGCCACAGTTTCTTCAGTTCGGCCACGAGTAAATCATGTCCGGTACGGGTGATCAAATTCGATTTCATAGGCTTTAAATACGTTAAAACAACATTCCACTTACAAGTTTTTGCATTGTATTCCTTATTTCGCCACGACTAAAGTGTATAAATTTTATTCTTTTTTGAAATCATGAGTTTGTGATGCAATTCTCAATTTTTTTTGATCTAAAATTTGACAATCGCTTTTTTGGCGCTTAATATGCGCGCCTAAGTTTGATTTTGTCTATTTTTTGTACGCCATATTAATGTTGTGAAACATTTGCGTCATTTTTCCCTTTAATCCAATGTCATTTTGAATGACGTTCATGACTTGCCCACCCCTTATTGAATTTATCAACTTTTAAAAGTCAAGGCAGTGTTTTGTCAAACTTTTAGGGCATAAATTACCTGTAGCGGAGACAACATGCACAGTAATTCAAGTTCTGGGTCTAGGCCTAGCCTTAACTCGTTATCTTCCACTCTCCCGTTTCAAGCATTAGCTTTAAGTATTGCGGTTTTACCTTTCAACAGTTTGAATGCAGAAAAGTCGCATCAATACAACACTGTGGTAAATACCAATGTTCTCACGGTTGTTGCGGTCGAAAGCCCGACCACCGTATTTAGTGATGGCCAGTTCTTACATGGTTTTGGCTATGATCTCGCGCGTAACTATGCGCAAAGTCTAAACGTAAAACTTGATTTTAAAACAGTTCCAGACAATGCCACCGCATTGAAATGGGTCGCTCAGGGCAAGGCCAACCTTGCCATGACTACCGCCAATCTGGCTGCCATTGAAAACAAACAGCTGGTTTCCTTTTCAGCAAGTTGCGGCGACCAGGCCAGTCTCAGTAAAAATGGCCTGAATCCACAGCTGAACTGGGTCTTTAAACAGGCTGACGATCCACTGACCTTAACTGCAAGCGGTTACATCTGCCAGAGTAAACAGGCAGGTACGACCCAGCAGCTGGCTTCATTTTATAACCGCAATGTGGTGAAACCGGAGTCCTGGTCAACCATTCAGAAAGACCTGAAACAACGCTTGCCCATTTATAAGGCCAGCTTTAAACAGAGTGCCTCCAAATACAATCTGGACTGGCATCTGCTGGCCGCTATCGGGTATCAGGAATCCTATCTTAAGCCGGGCTCGGTCTCTCCCACAGGTGTTCGCGGTTTAATGATGCTGACCAATAGCACGGCACAGGCCATGGGGGTCAGCAATCGCTCTGATCCGAACCAGAGCATTCAGGGCGGTGCCAAATATTTTGATCTGATGCTGGACCAGTTTTCGACGGTACCTTATCCAGACCGCAACTGGTACGCCTTGGTGGCATATAATATGGGGCCGGGTGCTGTCAGCCAGATCCAGAAGCGTATCCGTGCCCAGGGTAAAGACCCGGATCAATGGGTCAACCTGTATGATTACCTGCAGCGCAATCAGGCACGTAATGGCCGCTATAAACAGGCTGTACAATACGTCACACGTATCCGCACGTATTTGGAGCATATCAAGACCAGCAGCCGGATTGATGTCTAGGTTTCAAGGCATAAAAAAAGCTTACCTATTATAGGTAAGCTTTTTTTTAGAGGGTAAGGCTTAAGCTGTGTGCTCAAGTACCTTCTTGAAGAGATCCTTTTGCTCTTGGCTTGGCTTGGCAGTCTGTAACGCCATCAGCTGAGACATATCGCCCTGAACCTTGATTTTGCCAGTCATGAATGCCTGCATTGCCGCAGCCATATCAAATTCCAAAAAGACTTTACGTAAAGTCTCTGCATCCATGTTCAAGGTTGTTTTCGCATTTGAAGATAAACCTTTCTGGATTTTACCTGCATCCAAAGCTAATTCTGTATTACCTGCTGCATCTGTTACAACCAAGTTAATCGCTAAATTCGCAAGCGCAGGTGGCAAATTCAAATCACCAGCTTCAGCAGTAAGTTTTTCAACAGTTGCAAACCAATCATCAGTTAAAAATGCAGCCATGATTATTCCTCAAATGTATTTGTTCAATTTCTTGTGCCATCTATCCAGACGACATCACATGAAGCAATTTGCTTGTGCCCTGTTATAGCACGTAATTTTTATTTTGGGCTATGATTTTTTGTACGCGGGGTTCAATTTTTAAATTTTTTATAAAAAAAGGTACTTAACCAGTACCTTTTCAAAAAGTTTTACACTTTACTCTGCGGCAAAACTCAGGTTGACCACATCCAGACGGTTCTTCATTTCTTCCGGATCTTTCATGTCAAACTCGCGTTGACTGTCCAGAGCTTCAAAATCAAATAACTCACGATCTGCCAGTTGAGACGGAGAAACATTCTGCAAAGCCCCGAAAATGCTGTGCAGGCGTTTCGGATGCTGTTTGTCCCATTCACGGAGCATGTCATTGATAATGGCACGCTGCAAGTTTTCCTGTGAGCCGCACAGGTTACATGGAATGATCGGGAACTGGCGCAATTCCGCGTACTTGATGATGTCCTTCTCTTCCACATAGGCCAAAGGACGGATCAGGATATTCTTTTTATCTGAAGATAACAGTTTTGGCGGCATTGCCTTCAGGCTTCCACCATGGAATAAATTCAAAAAGAAGGTTGCCATGATGTCATCGCGGTGGTGACCCAGCGCGACTTTGGTCGCCCCGATTTCCTGGGCAAAGCCATACAGCGAACCACGGCGCAAGCGTGAGCATACCGCACAGTAGGTCTTGCCTTCAGGTGTCAGGCGCTTGGTAATGGTATAGGTATCTTTTTCCAGAATGTAATATGGAATGTTGTTCTCTTCCATATAACGTGGCAACACATCTTCTGGGAAACCCGGCTGCTTCTGGTCCAGGTTTACCGCAACAATATCAAAATTGATTGGAGCTATACGCTTGAATTGTAGCAAGATATCAAGCATGGTATAGCTGTCTTTACCGCCAGAGACACAGACCATGACCTTGTCGCCATCTTCGATCATGTTGTAGTCACGAATAGCATGCCCCACCTGGCGACGAAGTTTTTTCAACAGGCGATAATAGGCCGAACTTGTCGGAAGTTCCGGCTTGAAATTAAATCCTTGGTTGGACTCCACTGGCGCGTACATAGACGTGATTTACTCATAAACAAAAATACCGCGCGATTTTATCTCATTCCGAAAAAATGCGCATCTAAAGAATTTTTCAATTTCTTTCAATCGTCATATTTCAGTTTCATACTGGTAAAATTCTGATCAAAATAATCACCAATGGTCTAGATCGCTTATATTTCAAACTTTTCCACAGTTGTCCACAAAAGCTGTGGATAAATTTGTGGATTTCTTGGCTATTGACAAACTGCCTTTATCTTAAAATAAGGCTTCCCATTAAATTGATCATTTTTTAACCACTCATTTTATTAAAATAAAATCAACAACTTATATATGTCAATAGATACTTTTTAAAAAAAATATTTTAATTTTTTTTGCTGAACATTCGCACAAATTGACTTGATTTTTGTCTAACAGCTAAAAATAAAAAAATTGTAGCAAAAGATCTTTTTTTACTTTTTTTTGTTAAACTGCGAAATGAAACTTATGCTCATCCTTTCGCGAATATTATAACGATGAACAAAACAACTTATTTTTTTGCTCTTTGCTTGGGAACAATCGGTTTTTTTAATGGCACGGCATCCAGTTATGCCGGGCAGACCATTTATCAATTTAAAGATGAAAATGGTACGACACTGCTCACCAACAAGAAAAAGGCAGAGTACAGTCACCTAAAAGTGGTCAAAGCCACTTATTATCCGGACAGTAATATCCATAGCTACAGTAACTGGGGCGCCAGTGAGGCTTCAGTCCTGCCAAGCTATAGCCGCAATAAAAATGCCTTTGACCCGCTCATCCGTCAGGCTGCCCAACAGCACGGAATTTCAGAAGGCCTCATTAAAGCCGTCATGCACACCGAGTCAGGCTTTAATATCCGGGCACGCTCCCCAGTAGGAGCACAAGGCTTAATGCAGCTTATGCCAGCTACTGCACGCCGCTTTAATGTCAGTAATGCCTACGATCCGCAGCAGAACATTTTTGGCGGGGCCAAATACCTGAGCTGGTTGCTCAAGCGTTTTAATGGCAATACCCAACTGGCGATTGCAGCCTATAATGCCGGTGAAGGCAATGTCGATAAATACGGCGGTATTCCCCCATTTCGTGAAACACAGGACTATGTGCGCCGTGTCACCAGCCGTTACCAGAACCTGTATGCCTCGGGCTTAGGTACCCTGTCCGATTCAACTAACAACAATACCCAGATACTGGCACAGTCCGCCAACCATGCTTCATCGGCAGAGGGCGTGGCCGAAGCTGCACCGGCACCCAAGTCTTATAACCGCCAGATCATTACCCTGGCAGATGGCACCTTTACAGATGCTCCGATCGGCACCTATACCACCAGCAATGCCACTGCTTCGGCCCGAATCCGGTTGAGCAACTGACAATTCAGGCAGTCTATTCTCACAGGATGATTTTGCCGCTGATTTTCCCTGTAAAATGCTTTTAAGTACCTGTTTCACAGCCAGTTCGTAGTTTTATTGGCTAAATGTATCCAGGCCTAATTTTTGCTTGAATTTTTGAGGTTCGCCCTGCATATTAGCGTTATGATTTATAATTTATAAATCAGATCACTTTTTCTTTATAAGAGGGTTTTCTCAATGATGCGGATTGGTTTGTTCTTGCTAACCAACCTCGCGGTACTGGTTGTAGCTGGCATTATCTTGTCACTCTTCGGTGTCGGTAGTTACCATGGCGCGGGTGGCTTGAATCTAGGCAACCTATTAGTCGTCTGTTTTGTCTTTGGTATGGTGGGTTCTGTAATTTCCTTATTCATGTCGAAGTGGATGGCGAAAAAAACCACTGGAACTGAATTAATCGACCCAAATGCACCTCGTAGTCAAGCAGAAGCTTGGTTATTACAAGAAGTGGCGCAATTATCTCAACGTGCAGGTATTAACATGCCTGAAGTCGGGATTTTCCCTTCTTACCAATCCAATGCATTTGCGACAGGTTGGAATAAAAATGATGCTCTAGTGGCCGTTTCAACCGGCTTGCTCGAGCGTATGAACAAAGATGAGCTTCGTGCGGTACTGGCTCACGAAATCGGTCACGTGGCCAATGGTGACATGGTGACCCTTGCCCTGATCCAGGGTGTGGTCAACGCCTTTGTCATGTTCTTTGCACGTGTGGCAGGTGACTTTATTGACCGTAACGTATTTGGTCGTGAAGATGGTGAAGCACCGGGTCTTGCCTACTTTGCCATTACCATTGTGCTCGATATCGTATTCGGTATTTTGGCTTCTGCCATCGTGATGTGGTTCTCGCGTCAACGTGAATATCGTGCCGATGAAGCAGGTGCGCGTCTGGCAGGTAAACAGGCGATGATTTCTGCGCTTTTACGCTTACAGGCCGAATCTGAAATGCCAGATCAGATGCCGAAAGAAATGAAAGCATTTGCAATTGCGGAAGGTAAGGAACAAGGCTTTAGCTTGGCTGCCCTATTCCAGACCCACCCAACCATTGAACAACGTGTTGCTGCATTACAGCAATTAAATGTTCAATAATCTTCTCCAGATAAATGAAATAAAGCCTCCACATGGAGGCTTTATTTTTATCGCTATCCAGCTTGATAAGACTGGTAGAGCTGCCATAGGTAGCTAAAACCGGCCCACACCGCCAGCAGCAGTAAAATCACGACTGCGATACCCAACAGATCGGGAATGCGTAACCAGATCCAGCTCACCAGCGGATTACGCCAGAAGGCAGAAGTTTTCTGTTTTTGCTCAAGTGATTCATGCAGGAACGGATGCACCACGTGAATGTCGCTATGTACCTGATACTCATCCCGGATGTGTTCATGCACAATCTCGAGCGTCTTGCGGCTGGGGCGGATAAATACGTCAAATACAGTGCCGACAATCGGGACGAAGCCAACCAGCATATCTATGATTGCCAGCTTGACCACCCCTTTGAGCTTATATTGCGGTACGCCAACTTCCCGGGCCTTTTTAAAGGCATACAGGGTCAGAATAAAACCGGCAATATCGCCAGCAAACGGAATCGTGCTGAGTGCCGCATCTGCACCGACTCCCTGCTTGGTAAAGGGTATGCGGACCAGACTGTCCATGGTATTGGCAAATTTGGCCAAATCACGCTCGACCGCGATCGCTTGCTGCTGGGTTAGTTTTTTTTGTTCTGGGGAATCACGCATTCACTTTACCTAAAAATGATGTTTATCCTTGAGAATAAAGTAGTTTTTAGCAGTTGTCGGTACAATTATTATTACCGCCTAGAATAAAATCATCGACGCGATAAATAAGTAGACGATTACTCCTGTCGCATCACAAATCGAAGTGACCAGCGGCGCTGAAGCACTGGCCGGGTCAAGTCCGGCCCTGTTCAAGATAAAAGGCAAGCTCATCCCGATCAGACAGCCCATCAGCACAATTCCCATCATGCTCAGCGCAAGTACCAGGGCGACCATCTCATCACCACGGAAATAGCCCAGCAGGGAAACCGCCACCGCCATGGTGCCGCCGAGACACAGGGCCACCAGACTTTCCCGACCAAGCAGATAGAACCAGTCCTTAAACTGGACATCGCCCGTGGCCAAGGCCCGTACCATGAGCGTAGAAGATTGTGATCCGGCATTTCCGCCACTTCCGACCAGCAAGGGCAAGAAAAACACCAGAACCAGATTTTGCGCAATGACATCTTCATAGTGTGCAATTCCGATCCCCGACAGCAGGCTTCCAAAGACCAGAAACACCAGCCAGAACACACGTTTCTGGTAGAGTTGCAAGATAGGCGCAGATTTAATGCTCAGCTTGGACGAGGCATTGACCGCCCCGACTTTCAGGAAGTCTTCGGTTGCTTCTTCACTGGCAACATCCATCGCATCATCATAAGTCACGATCCCGACCATCATGCCATAATGGTCAATAATCGGTAAGGCCAGCAAATCATAACGGGCAATGGTCTTGGCCACCTCGTCCTGATCGGTATCGACATAGGCCGTCAGCACATTGGTTTCCATCAGCTCGTTAATATCCTGCTCTTCAGGGGCCAGAATCAATTGCTTGAGCGACAATACCCCAAGGATTTTTCGGGCCTGATCCAGCACATAGGCAAAATAGATGGTTTCCGTATCGGGTGCTTCCAGACGTAACATCTTAATCGCATCTTTTACCGTCATGTTGGGCTTGAGCGTGGCATATTCGGAACTCATGATCGCCCCGGCAGTTCCTTCCAGATAGGATGAAAGCTGGCGGATATCTTCCCTTTCGGCCTGAGCCAGAGCAGGCAACAAGGTGTTCTGCTGCTCCTGATCCAGACACTTGAAAACATCGGCCCGTTTGTCCGAAGACATCTCGCCAATGATTTCTGCCAAGGTATTTCTGGGCATGGCCTTGGCAAGCTTGACCTGTTCATTAGGCGGAAGATAGGAAAAAACATAGGCACGCTCAGGCAAATGCGTGAGCAACAGTTGGCTTTGTTCTACAGAAAGCTGGGTCAAGACATCGGCAATATCAACTGCCCGGAAAGTCTGTACCGACGCCAGTGCAAGTTCAATATGGTTATTTTTAAGTGCGTCACTTAATAGATATAAAAAATTATTGTAGCTCATGTCAGCCTCTTCACTACACATCACCTGCAATGAAGAACGCGACACAGCCTCTTATTTTAAAGCTGGATCAGGTGCTTCATTCAGGGTGTGATGAATATGAAAATGTGTAATTTGGGATAAATGACAACTCTGCGTGTCCATTTAGGCAATCAACCCTCATCAGACCGTTTATACGGCACGGCAATACTACAAATTTTTTTAAATGTTCTCAACTTGGTCAACAAAAATGAACAATTCCTGTCCTCATCCGCACAGTAAAACGTTGATTGATGTCAGCAACCGGAAGCCATGTTACGGCATCATGTCTGGCCGTTGCTTGGGCTTAAACCGGGAGCTAACCAGCACATACATGAACGGAATAAATACCAAGACCAGTACCGTCCCGAAAACAACACCGCCAAAGACACTATAACCGATTGCCTGCCGGCTCAACGCACCCGCACCACTCGAAAACATCAGCGGGATGACACCGGCACCAAAGGCAATCGAAGTCATCAAAATTGGGCGAAGCCGTAAGCCGGCAGCCTGTAAGGCAGCATCCAGCGCTTTATGTCCCTGTTGCTGCAAGCTGGCAGCAAACTCGACCATTAAGATGGCATTTTTACAGGACAATCCGATTGTGGTCAGCAAGGCAATCTGGAAATAAATATCATTGGCAAATCCAAACATGTAACTGAATAAAATGGTTCCTCCCACCCCCAAAGGAATGGCAGCCATCACCACAGAAGGAATTGACCAGCTTTCATATAGTGCCGCCAGACACAGGAAAATAAAAGCCACAGAAACCAGATAGAGCCAGATCGCCTGATTGCTGGATTTTTGTTCCTGATAGGATAACCCGCTCCAGGCCAGCCCGACATCAGGCATTTTATCGACCAGTTGCTGAATGGCCTGCATGCCCTGCCCACTGCTATAACCCTGTGCTGCGTCGGCATCCAGACTGATGGCCGGATAGCCCATAAAGCGTTCCAGCATCGGCGGTGCGCCTTGCCATCCGATCTGGCTAAACTGTGAAAACGGCACCATTTGTCCACGGGCATTTTTCACATACCAGTCATTTAAGTCTTCCGGTTTTGAACGGTAAGGTGCATCTCCCTGTAAATACACCCGCTTGATCCGGCCCCGGTAAATAAAGTCATTGATATAACTGCCACTCCAGGCCGTTGATAAGGTACGGTTGATTTCATTGAGATTCAGCCCATGTACCATGGCCGCTTTATGGTCAATCCTGATATTGAGTACAGCCTGATCATCATTGCCCTTTTTATCCAGGTTCTCAACGAAACCGAGTGCATTGCTCTGTTGCTGCAAGTCCTGAAAAGACTTTAACAGGCTTTCACGTCCCAGCCCCCTGGTATCTTGCAGCCAGAAGTCGAGTTTATCGGAGTTCCCTAAGCCACGTATCACTGAAGGCATCATGACCATAATACGCGCCTGGTTATTTTGCGAAAAATAGCGCATCGCACGTGCCCGGATTTGCTGGGCACTATTTTCTGCACCTTTTCGCTGGTCCCAGTGTTTGAGTGAAACAAAGGCCTGCCCGAGATTTTGACCGGTACCAGAAAAATTGCGGCCATGAATCACCATCACTGCATTTAAGTTGGCTTTTTCATGTTCGAGAAAATAATCGGAAATATACTGGCCGACGTCTTCGGTCTTGCTCATTGGCGTACCTTCCGGCAAACGGAACTGTACGCTTAAGGTTCCCTGATCTTCCTGCGGCAGAAAACTGGTTGGCAGGTCGCGATAAATCCAGATAAAGCTTCCCACCAAGATCACCATCCCGATCAGGGCAATGCGCTTGAACCGGATGACTTGTTGCGAAACCCGCAGATAACGGTTTTTGAGTCCGTCCAGTCCCTGATTGAACAGCAGCGCCCAACGCGCCTGTTTCTGCTGCGGCTTGAGCAGAATGGCACATAAGGCCGGCGTCAGAATCAGTGCCACCAGCAGCGATAGCCCCATCGCCACAACAAGGGTGATGGAAAACTGCCGGTAAATAATGCCGGTTGCCCCACTAAAAAACGACATCGGAATAAAGACCGCCGTCAGCACCAGTGTGATCCCGACCAGCGCCCCGCTCATTTCCTGCATGGATTGAATAGAAGCAGCTTTGGCATCCAGCTGCTGTTCATGCATCAGCCGTTCGACGTTCTCAACCACCACAATCGCATCATCAACCAGCAAGCCGATTGCCAGCACCATGGCAAACAGGGTCAGGGTATTAATGCTCATGCCTAAAACGGCCAGAACTGCAAAAGTGCCCAGGATCACCACCGGAACCGTGATGGCCGGTATCAGGGTGGCACGCCAGTTTTGCAGGAAGATAAACATCACCAGCACCACCAGACCGATGGCCTCGATCAGGGTGGAAATCACTTGCGACATGGATTCTTTTACAAACGGCGTATCATCACGTGGATACACCACGAAATAACCTTCAGGCAAGGTTTTTTCCAGACGCGATACTTCCTTATAAACGGCATCTGCCACCTGCATGATATTTGCCCCTACCGTCAGGGACAAGGAAAGGCCTGAGGCCGGATAACCATTGATACGGTTAAATACCTGATAGTTCTCTGCCCCGACTTCAACCCGGGCAACATCTTTTAAATAGACAAAGCTGCCATCGGTATTGGCTTTTACAATGATATTTTCAAATTGTTCTGGTGTACGTAACAATGACCCCGAAGTGACTTTGGCATTTAAATATTGCTGATCAGACGAAGGTAAATCGCCAATGGCGCCGGCTGCCACCTGTGTATTCTGGTTTTCTATGGCACTGCGTACATCACTGACCTGCAGTTGATAACGTTCAAGCCGTTGCGGATTCAGCCAGATCCGCATGGCATATTGCGAACCAAAAACACTGACTTCACCCACTCCTTCAATCCGGCTCAGGTTCAGTTCAAAGTTATTGGTAATATAGTCTGAAATATCCAGATTGCTGGAACGTCCAGACTTGTCAGCAACCCCGATGACCATAAAGGAGTCACTGAGCGACTTACGGACATTTACCCCTTGTCGCTGTACATCATCGGGTAAACGGTTAATGGCACCATTGACTGCATTTTGCACCTGAACCTGCGCCTGATCGGGGTCGGTGCCCTGTTCAAAGAACAGGCTGATCCGGCTATTGCCGCTGGCATCACTGCTTGAGTTGAAATACAGCAGATGGTCAATGCCCTTAATCTGCTGTTCCAGCACCTGGGTGACACTATCTTCCACCGCCTGGGCATCTGCCCCACTATAATTTGTCGAAACGGTAATTCGTGGCGGTGCGATATCGGGATAACGCTCGACCGGCAAGTTTAAAATCGCAAATAAACCGACAGCCATCACAATAATTGCCAGTACAGTCGCAAAGATCGGACGATGAATAAAAAACTTAGAGAGCATGGCTGTTCAATCCATTTACGAAACAGTCAGTTTTTCAAAAACATAGATCAATATAAATACGTTTGGTCTACGATCATTACCGAGCTTACAGGCAAACGCCATGCCTATTAACATATCATTTCAAAAAGTAGAAATTGAGGAGAAATCATGGATACGGGGGCATAAAGCATGGTCCTGTATTGACCAGATTTGCACGAACCTGAGCGCTGGGCTGTGCCTGTCAATTTAATTTACTGTGCAATCAAAGACTTCTTAATTTTAAATTGACACATTCCCCACTTGAACCGATATTAGCACGCTTAGTTTATCTCCCCCATTGTATTAGGCATATATGAAGGCCAGCTTAAAAAACTTGAATATCCTGCTGCTGATCTTGCTGCCAGCCTTAATCACAGGCGGCTTGTTGATCGCAGTCGGTAATCTGACTGATGGCTTAAGGCTTGGTTTTTTATCATTGCCGGGCGTGCTGTTTATCTATCTGGCCATTACCCGGAAAAAAATATATTGGTACATGATTGCCATTATCTGGTGGTTCCTGGCCTGGCTAGATGCCCTGCTTCGCTCCAGCACCTGGTTTCTGTTCAACAGTGATAATGAAGCCTATTTTATTATCGAGGCACTTGCCAATACCAACCGTCAGGAAAGCCTGGAGTTTTTCCAGCTCCACCTGAACGCCCTGATCACGGTCGGACTAGGCTTACTGGTGCTGCTTACCCTATATAGCTTTACCGTGTTCAAGCTGGTAAAGCCCCTGCATTTTCAGCGACTGTGGCAAAGTCGGGTTTATCGTGGCTGTATCATTTTACTGGTGCTGCTGGCAACCACCAGTTACCTGATGAAGCCGTCACGCAAGGTACATCCGATTGTGTTCTGGACAGATTATCAGGCCAAAATTCAGGAGTTTAAAGACCGGATCAAGCAGCACAAACAGGTGCATCAGCAATGGGACAAGAGCGCCCGGCAGAATCTGGTCCTGACAGAACAGGCCAAAGGAAAACAGACTCATGTACTGGTATTGTCTGAAAGCCTGACCAGTCTCAACTTCGGTATCTGCGGCTATCCACGTAATACCACCCCCGAACTGGCAAAACAGCTGGGCGAGATCGAGGTATTTTGCAATGCTTTCTCTCCATCGCCTTCTACCATTAATGCATTGCGGGTGCTACTGACCGAAAGCCCGGCTGCAGATCATGACCGCTACTCACCTGAAAGCGTGCTCGCCTATGCTCGTGCAGCAGGATACAAAATTTACTGGCTCAGTAATCAGGATGATACCTATCTCTCTTCTTTATTTGGTTCCTATGCTGACAAAGCCGTCTATAAGAATAAACGCTCAGGCCGGAGCAGTACGTCTCTGGATGAAACCCTGATGCCTGATTATCAGCAGGCCCTTGCAGACCCTGAACCGAAGAAACTGATTATTCTTCACCTGATTGGCGCTCATCCGAATTATAAGGAACGCTATCCGGTAGCCTTTAATCAGTTTACCAGTAACAGCAATGATGCCGTAGAAAGTGATTTAAAGCGCAGGAATATTGACCCGTGGATTCGTTCCTTGCGCAATGATTATGATAATGCAGTCTTATATGAAGACTCGTTACTCAGTACCTTTCTGAATGATTTAAGGGCAGATGCTACCCCAGATTTTAGATCTTTTACCGTGGTTTCCGATCATGGCAATGAAGTCGGACATGAAATCGACTATGCAGGCCATAGCCCGAATACCAAGGCAGGCTATCAGGTTCCGGTCATCATGTGGTCTGACCGCCTGGCCTCTACCGGGGTAGACCGGGATAAACTTCTCAATACAGCCGAGCTTGACAATAACCTGATGCAGATCATGGGATTAAAAGACAAATCTTCTCCCTCCCAAACCTACTGGCTGGATGACAATTACCGTTTCACTCCGGAAGCCAACTGGCCTTACTGGAAAAATAACAACTAGCCAGCCCGATGAGCTCCGGTTTGAAAGATCCTTCAAACCGGAGCTATAGCGTTGTTTTTCTGTTTCATCCTGCTTGCTCTTTTCATAAAACCATCATTTCCTTGTCATATTCTTGATAGATTCATGCCTGAAACTAACTGTCTGAATAAAAAACACATGAGTTTATCTATGTTTAAAAAAGCCATACTTTGCCTGAGCCTGATCAGCCTTGCCGGCTGCAATGATGACAATAATGATCAAAACAATGTGACCCAGCCCGATGGACAAGCTGCAAAAATTCTGGTGATTGGCCATCGCGGAGCCAGCGCCCTTCGTCCAGAACATACGCTTGCGTCATATCAAAAAGCCATTGAGGACGGCGCGGACTTTATTGAGCCAGATCTGGTTTCAACCCGGGACGGGGTGCTGGTTGCCCGTCATGAAAATGAAATTGGCGGTACCACCAACGTTTCTACCCTGCCACAATTTGCAGACCGTAAAACAAACAAAGTGATTGACGGAACCGCTTTTAATGGGGGTTGGTTTACTGAAGACTTTAGCCTAGCCGAATTACAGCAGCTCAAAGCACGCGAGCGTATTCCCCAATATCGCCCAGACAATCAGAAATACAATGACCTGTATCCTGTTCCAACGCTGGAACAGATTATCGAACTGGCCGAAGCACATTATAAGAAGACCGGCAAAATCATTGGCCTGTATATCGAAACCAAGCATCCGACCTATTTTCAGAAGCAGAATCTGCCATTGGAAGATAACCTGCTTAAAACCTTATCTAAATATAAATATACCCGCGATATTGCGCCCATCTATATACAGTCTTTTGAAGTGGGCAATTTAAAATACTTAAAGAACCAGCTGGACTTGCACAAAAGTATCAAACATGTACAGCTCATCCAGCTCTATGATGCCGCAGATACCCAGCCTGCAGATTATGTGGCTGAGAACAACCCCAAGACCTATGCCGATCTGGCTACGGCGAGCGGGCTTAAAGAAGTCGCCAAATATGCCAATGGTGTTGGCCCATGGAAAAACTATATCTTTAAAGATGCTGCCATGACTAAACCCACCTCCTTTGTGAAGGACGCACATCAGGCGGGCCTAAAAGTCCATCCTTATACCTTCCGCCCTGAGAATGTCCACCTGCCAGACAGCTTAAAATGTAGCGCAGATAAAGCCAAACAAGCACAACGCTGCATCACAGGTTCAATCAAGGAAATGCAGCTGTATTTCAAGGTCGGGGTTGATGGGGTCTTTACCGATGATCCGGCCTTAGGTCGCCAGGCGGTACAAAGCTATCAGGCCACAACCAAATAAGTCTTGTTTCAAATTTAAGGGCAGCCTCGGCTGCCCTTAGTTATGCATGACGGTACTGTTTTTGCTTGGCCTGTTGCCATTGCCACCAGCCATAAGCAGCCAGCCCCACAAAGGCAGCATAGAGGCCTGCGGTCAGGAACACCTCTTTATAAATAAACATGCCCACATAGATGATATTGACAAAAATCCAGAGTATCCAGGTGGCAATATGTTTTCGGCTGGTCCAGTAAGTGGCCAGCAAGCTGAATGCCACCAGTTGGGCATCCAGCATCGGTACAGCAGCATCAGTAAAATGTTGAAGAATGAGGCCAAACAGCAGACCCAAAATAACAGCCCCAGCCATTTGCGCCACCACCTGACTTGTGCCAATCGGTTCAATCCGGATCTCATGCTCCTGACGTTTACCTTTCAGCCAGTAATAGTATCCATACATATTCATCGCAATAAAGAAAAATTGCAGCAGGGTTTCACCATATAACCGGATGGTAAAGAAAAAGTAGGCATACAGGCTACAAGCCAGAAAGTTAAACCACCAGCACCACATGTTACGTCGAATGGTTAAGGTCACACCAATCAGGCTGATCACGACCGCAAAAATTTCAAAGGCAGACAAGAGCAAACTTCTTTTCAGAATCTGTTGGCAACATTATGGAAAAATCTGCAAGTTTAGCAATGCCCAATTGTTGATTTACTTGGCCTGTATTTTTATCTTCATTTGAGAAAATGACTATTTTTCAAGCAAACCCTATGCTATAAAAGATCTCGATCACGTTTGAATTTTTTATATGTTGCCTCCTACCGTTTCCTCTTCACGCCCGAATGCAATTGCGCATGACATTACTGTCCATGCGGCATGGCGACGTGTCTGCGCATACCAGCGAGGGGACTTGACCGATTTCAGATGATGACACGTTAAACATCAGTTAAATCCACAGGTCGCCTCAGCAGCGGCCTTTTTTATTGACTTCATTTCACCGTTGTAATTACAGGAACAATGCCATGACCCAGTTGCCCGAAAAAAATGTTCTCTCCATGCCACAGCTGCAACCGGCTGTAGCCCTTGTACCCCCTCGCCTTGCTACAGCCGGTCAATTCATTGCCGTGGTGCTGATCTGGTCATTGACACCTTTAGCTGCCGTCTGGACAGTGCATGAAATTCATTGGGCCTGGGGGCTTTTTTTCCGGTTTAGCCTGGCTGTTCCCCTGGCCTTGCTCTGTCTGTTTTATTTTCGCCTGAAACTGGCGATCAGCAAGACTGCATTTCTCAGTTATGGTGCCGGAGCACTTGGACTGTTCGGCTCCATGACTTTTTGCTATATGGGCGCAACCCGCATCCCTTCAGGCATGATTTCGATTATTTATGGAACTGCACCACTCTGGTCCGGGCTGATCGCCGTGTTTGTACTCAAGCGTGAACGGTTTTTAAAACGCCAGTGGTATGGGCTGATATTGGCAATTGGCGGGCTATCGCTCACCCTAGGCATTGCAACAACGCATATCCAGCTAGATCGGCTCGGGGTTATCTATGAAATCATAGCGGTATTACTGTACGTCGTGTCCATGTTTGCTGTCGCCAAAATCGGGGCAGAAATTCATCCCATTACGCAGACCACCGGTTCAACTCTGGTTTCCTGGTTGGCCTATCTTTGCCTATTGCCATTTTTCCTCAGCCATGCACCTGAGCAGCTCCCAAGTCTGCAAGCTGGCCTGGCTTTGTTATATAGCGCATTATTTTCCTCGGTTCTGGCCATGATTTTTTACTTTCATCTTATCCAGCAACTGAACCCGACCACAGTGATGCTGACAACCCTGTTAACACCGGTACTTGCAACGTGCTGGGGCACATGGTTTAACCATGAAGCCTTAAGTTCGCATCTGCTGACTGGCCTTGTTTTACTCTGCTTCGGCCTATTTCTCTATGCTTATCGTAAAAAGTAAAGTATAGACCCGCACTTAAAAACTGACAGGTCAGTCAACATGGGTCTGTCAGTCATAGTATCGATCATCACGCCAGAGTAAACTGTCCTGATCACATCGTGATTTCACAAAGATTTGCTCAAGGATGAAATGATCTATGCGTTCTTACGTTTTCTGGCTCTGCTCCTGCCTGATGTTTGTGTTGCAAGGTTGTGTCCATGCCACCATCCAGACCAGCATGCTCACAGGCAAAAGTAGCGAACTGAAACAGCGTTATTATCAGGCAAAGACCACAGCGCCAGATGGGACGGTACTGGCCTTTACAGTTTATCAACCGCATTTAAAGCCCGGCCAGAGTGCGCCGTTAATCCTGCATACACATGGCTTTGGCCTCTCCCGTATGAAACGCCCGGAACTGAGCCTGTATGGTTTCCTGCTCCCCACCGGACAGGTAGCAAAAACCGCATGGCAGAATCGCTATTGGGTCATCAGTTATGACCAGCGTGGTCATGGGGACAGTCAGGGCAAAATCCGCCTGACTGATCCGGACAAAGAAGCCCAGGATGTCATTACCCTGATGAACTGGGCAGAACACAACCTGCCACAACTGGCGAAAAACCGCTATGGCGTGCGTACGGGTATGGTGGGAGAATCTTATGCAGGTGGCGTACAATATCTGGCCTCGGCACTTGACCCTCGTCTACAGGCCATTGTCCCTGTCACGACCTGGTACGACCTCATTAATAGCCTTGCACCGAATGGCGTACCAAAAAGCAACTGGATTGGTTTTCTTAACCTGATTGGAGACTGGTGGAACTGGAACAAGTTTGATCCTGAACTGAAACAGGCTTATGTTGCAACCCAACGAGGCCGGTTACAGCCTGCCACCTATGATTTCCTGAAAACCCATCAAGCCAGCTGGTTTTGCAGCAATAACCAGCCTCCGCAGGCCTATGCACTGATTATTCAGGGATTCAGAGATGTCCTTTTTCCTTTTAATGAAGCGGTCAAGGCAGCACAATGTATCCGGCAGGCTCAACATGAAGTGCATTTGATCGGGGTACAGGGAGGCCATTTACAGCCCTTTGCCCAACATTCGCCACGCGGCAATACCCCGTTCTGGTATATCGGTAAAACCGTGAATTGTGGCAACCAGCAACAATATAACCTGCAAAAAATGATTGTGCACTGGTTTGACCAGAAGTTAAAAGACCAGCCCCCCTTGATGACCTTACCAGAACTCTGTGTCGATCAAAGTCCAGTCACGACACTCAATGAACTGATACCTGCAAACACCTATATCCTGAATAAAACCCGGATCGTGCCGACTGCGACTCAGGCAGTCTTTATCCCGATCTATACGGCAAACCAACGCACCTATATTACTGGTGCACCACTGCTGTCATTGCAGGTAGAGCCCCGGTCGACAACAGCAGCTACCTTATTTATTTCTATGGCAATCAAATCGAAAGTAACAGGCAAATATGACATTTTAAATGACCAGACCACGCCTTTTCATGTAGCCCGAAAGCAAAGCGATGACCAGAGTACACACACCGGACATGAAGGAGCACAGCCATCTGGTATTGAGTTAGCGGGGATTAATGGCTCATTGCAGCAAGGCGATACGCTGGGTTTACTCATCAATACCCAGAGTATTTATTATCAGAAAATAAAACAGCCTAAAATTGAAGCATGGATTTCAGGGCAAATGATGTTGCCACAGCTTTGGCATGAGGCTGCGTCAAAATAGTATGGACGATATTAAAAAAACCGGCGAGAGTGAATTTTACCACTCTCGATTGGCAACCAGTTCTTCCATTTCAATGTCGAGATAACCCACATCCTGCACCACCATCATCATGGCTTCAGCAATATAATCTGCCGCAGTGTCATCGAGACTGGAATCCAGATCTTCAAATTGCGGTTTCATCTCGTTAATTTCGCTCAGGGTCTGATGCGCAAAACGATAAATTTCCGTTTCAGCTAAATCGCTACGGCTCACCTTTTTTGCAAACTGGAGAATATGCTGTTTCAGTTCAGCAACGAGAATATCGGGATAATATTCATCGTCAAACATCGGGAGAAGTAAATTTTCAAACATAAAAAATAATATGCCAATAAAACGCCATGCTTATACCATAATCCGGCCAAAATCACGATATTTTAGCCGAAAAAAAAGCAGGCCTTGCCGCCTGCTTGGCACCTGCAATCCCGTTCAGCCGTCCCTCCTCCCTGGGCTGAGAGGAGGCCTGAAATATCTTGAAAAGCACGATCCTGCGTTTGACATTGCAGGTCAGATACCGACCTTCGCCTAAAAACAGGGCTTAATTTTTTTTCGCAGCCAGGCTTTTGGCAATTTTGGCAAGTTCGATAAACTCCTCACGCATCTGGTAAGGATCCGGTTGGGCTGACTGCTGCGCAAGCTGGATAATCTGATCCCACCCCATCGTGCCATTATACTGTCCGCCTTTTAACTGCTGGGCATAAGAAGCCACGGCAATGGCAAAACGGGTATCATTATTGGCCTGAGCCAATGCTCTGCTTTCGGCCTTGACAGCCTGACTCAATACAATACTTTGGTCTTGACCGGGTAATTTATAGCGCAAGTTAACATAAGCATATTCGGACTTTTTCATTGTGTCAGTTTTTGTCGATGCCTGATAACGTGAATCATTGAGCCAGCCCTGTTGACCAGCCGGAATAATTTCGTAAATGGCCGTGACATTATGTCCCGCTCCAATATCCCCGGCATCCACCTTGTCATTGTTAAAATCTTCCTGCTTTAACATCCGGTTTTCATAGCCGACTAAACGGTATTCTTTCACCGTTGCAGGATTAAACTCGACCTGAATCTTGACGTCCTGGGCGACCGTGGCAAGCGTTGATGAAAGCTGACGTTGTATCACTTTTTTTGCTTCATTTTTATTGTCGATATAACTGTAATTGCCATCGCCAGCATCTGCCAGCTGTTCCATTAACTGCTCATTATAATTGCCTGTACCAAAACCCAATGTTGTTAATGAAATACCGCTTTTACGCTTCTCAGCGACCATACCTTTCAAGCTGTTAAAATCGGTAATCCCCACATTAAAGTCCCCGTCTGTCGCCAGCAGAATACGGTTGATGCCATTTTTTACCAACGCCTTTTCCGCCTGCTGATAGGCCAGTTGTATGGCTTGCTCGCCCGCAGTTGCCCCGCCTGCCTGCAAGGCATTAATCACGGCCAGTATCTTGTCTTTTTGATTACCTGCGGTCGGTTCCAGTACCAGTTTTTCACCGCTGGCATAAGTAATAATGGTGACTTTGTCCTGTGGACGGAGTTGCTCGGTCAGCAAGCGTAAAGTCTGCTTCACCAGCGGCAGTTTGTCTGCTGCATCCATACTGCCCGAAACATCGACCAAAAAGACCAGATTGGCAGGTGGCAATTGACTGGTACTTAAATCTTTGGCTTGAATCCCGATTTTGATCAGTTTGGCATTGGCTTGCCACGGCGAATCTACCGTTTCCGTGCTGACAGAAAAAGGATGAATGCTCTTGGGCTGCGGATACTGATAATCAAAATAATTGATCATCTCCTCGACACGAACGGCATCGACAGGCGGTAAGCGCCCGTCATTTAAAAAACGACGGGTGTTGCTATAACCGCCAGTATCTACATCAATACTAAATGTTGAAACTGCCTGATCAGCGACCCGGTGAACCGGATTAACCGCATTGTTTTGATATTTTTCAGTGTTCTGCTCTAGGCGCGGTCTTTCCATGGTGGGCATGACCGCAATATAAGATGCTGGTGCGATCATTTTTCGTGTATGTGCCAAGGCCTGATTTGACAGGGTCATCGGTGATGGCGCTACAGGCAGAGTGGTTTCAACTGCAACCTGATCATACTGTTTAACCGGTGTACTACAGGCCATGATCATGCAACTGAGCCCACTCAAGGTTAAAATTTTTGTTGCTTGATGCATTGTTCAATTCCCCCAATTTATTTCATTGTTCAAATAAAGCCGCAATACACAGAATTGTATGTAAAAAAAGAAAGATACACCGTATTTGAATGTATCTTTCCAGAATGGCTGATCAATGCACTAAATCATGGTTCTAATCAATCGCATAATTGATGGTGACCACCACACGGGCAATTTTATTGATGGTTGCCTTGTCATAAGCACCGCCATAATCACTGTCATCATCCGAACCGCTTTCCGGTAAAATATAAAAGGCGCCCTGACTGGCTGAACGCATCATCCCCACCTTGACACCGCCCACCTTGGCAAACTCATTGGCACGGTTGTGGGCATTTTGAGTGGCATTGGCTATCAGCGACATTTTGATTTCTTCCAGTTTCGACACCAGATATTCAGGTTTCTGTTCAATGGCGATGCCCTTTTCATCCAGCAGATAAGCATCTCGGGCTGCCTGTTCAATTTTTTTGATATCACGGCTGGTAATGACCAGATTTTGTAAAGCGGTATAGCCTTTAAACTCGCGATTGATACGCCCATCTCCCATATTGACTTCTTCATAATAGGGTTGCGAGGCTTTATTGCCCAGTTGCATGTCCGCGGCCTTAAAACCATGTTCCACAAAGAAAGCTTGCAAGGCTTTCATTTGCTGATCAAGCATCTGATAGGCCTGTGGAATCGTGTCGGAAGCAGGACTGGTCTGTAAATGAATCTCCCAGCGTGCCGAATCAGCCTGAATCGGTTTTTCAGCCAATCCCTTGACCGTAATGGAATTTTTACTGCTATTAAACTGCTTCAGGGCAAAGCCCATCACCATAGCAGAAACAATAAAACCCAGGCTTAAAATAAGGGCGCATCCCCATAAGCTTTTATATGTAATTGTTTTATTTTCCATTTTTTAATTTCACCAAGCTTACTTTATAGTCTTGTTATATTGAATCGGATCTGGCAAGTCAATAGCGCCCGGAGGCCCTACTGACATATGCAAGCCTAGCTGTTTTGCATCATCTGCCAGACCTTGATCGCATCACAGGTGGCTTTTACATCATGCGCCCGGACAATACTGGCCCCTTGCTGAATGCTGAGTAGATGCCCTGTAACACTTCCTACGGTACGCTGTTGTGCAGGCACACCATCCAGTGCTTCACCAATAAAACGTTTCCGCGACAGGCCTGACAAGATGGGGTAGCCCATCCGGTTCAGCTTCCAGAATTCATTCAATAACCGGAAGTTCTGCTGTGCATTTTTGGCAAAGCCAAAGCCCGGGTCAAGAATAATATTTTCAGGTCGGATGCCTACTGCAAGGGCCTGATCCAGACGTTGCTGCAACTCCTGAATCACGTCCTCGGTTACATCATCATATTGGTCTAGCTGATTCATATTGGTCGGTTCGCCACGCATATGCATCAATACCACAGGGATATTTAACTCGGCTGCCGTTTGCAATGCCTGCGGTCGGGTCAAGGCACGCACGTCATTCCAGATATGTGCACCGGCTTGTACAGCGGCACGCATCACTTCGGGCTGGCTGGTATCAATCGACATGATCACATCATAGCTGGCTAATGCCTCCACCACAGGGATCACACGACGAAGCTCTTCCTGTAGTGCCACAGGTGAGGCATTCGGACGGGTCGACTCCCCTCCAATATCAATGATGGTTGCGCCCTGTTCCATCATTTGCAAGGCATGCTCGACTGCCTGGTCTTTTTGATGATGCTGTCCACCATCACTGAATGAATCTGGGGTCACATTCAGGATGCCCATCACCTGAGGTCGGGAAAGGTCGAGCTTTAAACGGCCACACTGTAATTGAGATTGTGGTAATGGCATTAACTGCATCATCAAGACTCTTTACACTTAAACAGGCTTATTTTAACCATACCGCAGCAGCGATCATGATGATTTATTTTCAGTTTAGGTAAAAAACCAGATAAAAAAAGAGCGACCGGAGTCGCTCTTTTCTATTTAACCGTTGATTAGCCCATGGCTGGTAATGGTGGTGGTGTAGATGGACCATCTTTTGGTGGTTCAAATGCAGCCACTGGATTTTCAGCAACATAAACTTTAGGTGGTTGCGGTTCACGACCTTCCATGATGTCACGGATCTGGTCACGATCGATTGTTTCCCAATCCATTAACGCTTTAACCATTGCATGTGCAATCTCTTTGTTATTTTCAAGGATCTCACGCGCAACTTTATATTGCTCGTCAAGGATACGGCGTACTTCTTCATCGACTTTCTGTTGTGTCGCTTCAGAAATGGTACGGCTACCGACATTACCGAAGAAACCATTCTGGTTTTCATCTTCGTAGACCATGACGCCAAGCTTATCTGACATACCGTATTTGGTGACCATGGCACGTGCCATCTTGGTTGCACGTTCAAAGTCGTTAGATGCGCCTGTTGACATCTGGTTGATAAATACTTCTTCTGCAATACGGCCACCAAACAAGATCGAAAGCTCATTCAGCATCTTGTCTTTATAATGGCTGGTCTGATCCTGCTCAGGAAGCTGCCAGGTCACACCCAATGCCCAACCACGTGGCATGATAGTCACCTTATGCACAGGGTCTGTACCCGGTAACATCTCGGCCACAATCGCATGTCCAGCCTCATGGTAAGCCGTTGCACGGCGCTCTTCTTCACGGATGACCATCGACTTGCGTTCAGGCCCCATGTAGATCTTGTCTTTGGCATCTTCAAAGTCATGCATGTCGACCGTGTTTTTATTACGGCGAGCAGCAAACAGTGCAGCTTCGTTAACCAGATTCGCCAACTGTGCACCAGAGAAACCTGGAGTACCACGTGCAAGTACTTTTACATCCACGCCAGTGACTGAAGGTAGTTTTTTCAAGTGAACGTTCAGGATCTGCTCACGGCCACGGATGTCTGGTAAACCGACCATCACCTGACGGTCAAAACGGCCAGGACGAAGTAAGGCCTTATCCAGTACATCAACACGGTTGGTTGCAGCAATTACGATCACACCTTCATTGCCTTCAAAACCATCCATCTCGACAAGCATCTGGTTCAGGGTCTGTTCGCGTTCATCATGTCCACCACCAGTACCCGAACCACGATGACGGCCGACTGCATCAATCTCGTCAATAAAGATGATACATGGTGCATGGCGTTTTGCCTGTTCAAACATGTCACGAACACGTGATGCACCGACACCGACAAACATTTCAACAAAGTCAGAACCGGAAATACTAAAGAACGGAACCTTCGCTTCACCCGCAATGGCTTTTGCCAGCAATGTTTTACCGGTACCCGGAGGGCCAACCATCAACACACCACGCGGAATGGTTGCACCAAGGCGTTTGAATTTGGCAGGGTCTTTTAAGAAATCAACGATTTCAACCACTTCTTGTTTTGCTTCATCACAGCCAGCGACGTCACTAAATGTTAACTTGATTTGATCTTCAGATAACATCTTCGCTTTTGACTTGCCAAAACTCATAGGACCGTTTTTGCCACCAGCACCACCGCCCATATTACGCATGAAGAACATGAATAATAAGATGATGAGCAATACCGGGAAACTCGCAATGAGAAGTTGCATCAAAATGCCTTGACGTTGCGGTGCTGTACCCTCAACCACTACATTCTGTTTATTCAAGCTTGGTAGCAACTCAGTGTCTTCGACTTGTGGGCGAACCGTCTCGAAGGAAGAACCATTGGTCTTTTCACCACTAATATTTAAACCGTCGATTGTGACTTGTTTAATTTGCCCAGCATTCACCGCTGCAACGAAATCAGAATATTTCATCGCTGCAGGCTTATTGCGGTCACTGACGTTGCTAAAAATCAAAATCAGAACACCGAGTATGATGAGCCACAATACGGCATTCTTGAAGTAATCGCTCAAGGCTTTATTCCCATATCAATCTAATTTGATCATACCTAATCTTGGCTGACCTTCACAAAAACAGCAATGAATTTGCGTTGCAAAAAACTTAAAAGGTACAAAATGCACAATTTTTAACAACTTGGCAAGTACACTTTTATTGCAATGCTTTTTTGCGACCCTGACCAATCAAAAAAACTTCTTTTGACCGGGCACGTGATGCCGCAGGTTTGGCTGTTTTTAATACATCAAAACTATCGACCACCTGTTTCCTGAACTCATCGAAACCTGAACCCTGGAACACTTTAACAATAAACTGCCCGTTTGGCCCAAGTACTTTCTGAGCAAAGTCCAAAGCCAGTTCACACAGGTAAATCTGGCGCGGCTGGTCAACAGCCCTATTACCTGATGTATTGGGGGCCATATCCGAAATTACAACGTCTACCTGACGTCCATTTAAAATATTTAACAATTTTTCGAAAACTTCTTCTTCGCGGAAGTCCCCTTGCAGGAAGGTCACATCTGGCAGTGCATCCATCGGCAAGATATCTGAAGCAATCACCAGACCATTTACACCGACCAGCTTGCCTGCAATCTGGGACCAGCTTCCTGGCGCAGCCCCCAAGTCAACCACGGTCATGCCCGGCTTGATCATTTTATATTTTTCTTGGATTTCAAGTAATTTATACGCTGCACGCGCACGATAACCTTCCTTTTGCGCTTTCTTTACAAAAGGGTCATCCAGATGCTCTCTCATCCAGGCACGACTGCTTTTAGACAATTTTTGATTGGTAATGCGTGTCGCCATAACTCACTAAATTTCAAAAAACTTCTGATTAGTCATTGTACGTGAAAATTACCCTCATTACAGTACAGATGTACTGCATTCACACGAACTTTTACAGATTTTTTTCGATCAGCCTGATTGGTTATTTCAGTAATTTTTCACATATTTGTTTGATGGGATGCTCTGCTGAATCTATCTTAGAACCGGGATGCAAGTTATACTAGGTCGTTTTTCCAATCAGGTATTTTTAATGGCGGCTTTATCTATCCATGAACGTAAACGCTTACGTCAAATCGGTCATGCACTTAACCCAGTTGTAATGATTGGTAGCCAAGGTCTTACAGAAAGCGTCATTGAAGAAACGAATCGTGCACTGAACGACCATGAGCTGATCAAAGTGAAAATTGCGGGCGAAGACCGCGAAGCACGTGGTGCAGTGATTGATGCGATTGTTGAAGCAACAGGCGCTGAATCGGTACAGAAAATTGGCAAGATCGTGTTGCTTTATAAGAAAGCAGCCAAACAGAACCAGCACTTATCCAACCTTGTCCGTTTTGCTCATTTAAGTAATAAGTAATTTTTATGGCAAGTTATGAACTTTCTGCTTTTGATCGCTTTAGTGCCATTACGGTCGTTGGGGCGATTGAGCAACAAACACCAGCAACCTTGAATGTTGGTTTTTGGGTTCGTGACCCAAATCAGTTTTTGATTTATCCAGATCAGGTTACGGCACATCCACGCCACGACTTTTTATGGGAACAGACCTGCTTTGAAATTTTTGTGGGTGTGAAAGATGAAGATTTCTATCGTGAAATCAATCTTTCCCCTTCTCAGGCGTGGCAAGTCTATCAGTTTGAAGAGTACCGCTTCCCGGAAGATATGCCGCCTGTGGCTGCGTATGATATTGAGCTGAACCATTTACAACGTACCCACTATGGTTTGAATGTCAGTCTGGATCTTTCCCTGTTTATGCGTCAGCATCAGCTGAAATGGGCTGATCTTTATATCGGCTTGACAGCTGTCTTAAATACCACGCAAGGGATGCATTATTTTGCAATGCAGCACAGCAGCCCTCAGGCCGATTTCCACAATAAACGTGACTGGTTACATCAGTTCTAAATTTTCAAGCATAAAAAAAGCGAGAACAATTCTCGCTTTTTTTATGCCGATCCCAAATCAGCTTGCACGTACTTTATTCCATGCTTCAACTGCCTGCTCTTTGGTACGCTTAAAGCTTTCTACCAGCGTGTCTTTATGCTTGACCGAAATCTGGCTGATGTCATCTTTGAGTTCTTTGCTGACTTTGCTCAGGTCTTCAATCAGTGCATTCAATTCGGTTTTCAATGCATTTTTCAATTCGAGCAAATTGCCTTGAGATGAATTTAGCTGGCTCTTAATCACTTCGATACGCTCCAGAATATCCTGCTTGATTTGCGCAAGCTGGTGCTGGATATTCTGATTCAGCTCTTTGGCTTCGGTTTCAATTTTCTCTTGTGTTTCTGACAAGGCTTCCTTGACCTGACCTTGAGTTTCGGCAAGGACTTCTTTCGCCTGCTCCTGGGTCTCTGCAATTACCTCTTTGGCCTTGGCCGTCTTTTCAGCCACGCTGTCCTTGGCTTTTGCAGCTTTATCTGCCACTGTACCTTTCACTTCAGCAGTTTTTTCTGCTACCGCCTCTTTGACTTTGGCGGTTTTCTCAACCACCGTCTCTTTCACATCTTCGGCGTTTACTGGTGTAGTCTGATTCTCAGCCATTTTATATCCCCTCTTTTGATTGTTCATTTGTGGCTGTCTATAGAATAAAATGCTCACTTCTTAAACAATAATAAAATTGTTAGACAATTTGCATAATATGTCATGATAACCATATAAAGATGAGAGATTTTGCAATTACACGCTTTTGTAGAAACCCGCAAAAAGAATTCGTCAATTCCTGCTTTTAATCAATAAAACACATAGACTTTTCACGCACTCATGCGTATAATGCGCTGTTAAGTTACAAGCGAGCAGACTGGAAGGAGGGGCATGTTTTTTAAGACAGCCTGCCTTTTTTTATGTCTTCTCGCTTTTTTACAGCCCTATTTTTGTGGTTTTAGTTCAGGAGCTTTGGTTTGAGCACCCCCGCCATTTTAGCCCTCGCAGATGGAACGATCTTTAAAGGAACGTCTATCGGTGCATCGGGTAGTACGACTGGTGAAGTCGTTTTTAACACTGCCATGACTGGTTATCAAGAAATTTTGACCGACCCGAGTTACGCACAACAGCTTGTGACGTTGACTTATCCTCATATTGGAAATACTGGCTGTAATAGTGAAGACGTTGAATCAGGTCGCATCCATAAAGTATGGGCGAATGGTCTGATTATCCGTGATCTTCCTTTATTGCACAGCAACTTCCGTTCTGAACAATCATTAAGTGAATATCTGCAACAACATAATGTCGTTGCGATTGCCGATATCGATACCCGTAAATTGACACGTATCTTGCGTGACAAAGGTGCGCAAAACGGTTGCATTCTTGCAGGCGAAAATATTACAGAAGAACAAGCCATTGCAAAAGCACGTGAATTTGGCGGTTTAAACGGTCTCGATCTTGCAAAAGAATGCTGTGACCCTGAAGGTTTTGAATGGACTGAAGGCTCTTGGGCTTTAGGTCAGGGCTTTACTCAACCAGAATTAAAATATCATGTTGTTGCATACGATTATGGTGTCAAAACCAACATCTTACGTATGCTCGCAGACCGTGGCTGTAAATTGACCGTGGTGCCTGCCCAGACCCCTGCTGAAAAGGTACTTGCCTTAAATCCGGATGGCGTGTTCTTGTCAAACGGTCCTGGTGACCCGGCAGCATGTGATTATGCCATTGAAGCAGTCAAAACCATCGTTGAAACCACAACATTACCGGTATTTGGTATTTGTTTGGGTCACCAGATTCTGGCCCTTGCTTCGGGTGCCAAGACCATGAAAATGAATCACGGACACCACGGCGCCAACCATCCTGTACAAAACCTTGAGAACGGTACAGTGATGATTACTTCTCAAAACCACGGCTTTGCTGTCGATGAGCGTACTTTACCTGCAAACCTGAAAGTGACACATCGTTCACTGTTTGACGGTACAAACCAGGGTATTCATCGCACTGACAAACCGGCATTCAGCTTCCAGGGTCACCCTGAAGCCAGCCCAGGCCCACATGACTGTGCGCCATTGTTCGATCATTTCATCGAACTTATCGAAGCCGCTAAGAAGTAATTAAGGAGCGAATAATGCCTAAACGTACGGATATTAAAAGCATCTTAATTATTGGTGCTGGTCCTATTGTCATTGGTCAGGCCTGCGAGTTTGACTATTCTGGTGCGCAAGCATGTAAAGCACTTCGTGAAGAAGGTTATCGCGTTATTCTGGTCAACTCCAATCCGGCGACCATTATGACTGACCCTTCAATGGCGGATGCAACTTATATCGAGCCAATCACCTGGCAAACCGTTGCACAGATCATTGAAAAAGAACGTCCAGATGCAGTCCTTCCAACCATGGGTGGACAAACTGCATTGAACTGTGCCCTCGCCCTTGATGAGCATGGTGTTCTTGAAAAATACAATGTTGAACTGATCGGTGCGACCAAAGACGCCATCGAAAAAGCAGAAGATCGTAAGCTGTTCGATATCGCGATGCGTAAAATCGGTCTGGAATGTCCAAAAGCAGCCATTGCCGAAACAATGGAAGAGGCTTTGGAAATCCAGTCACGCTTTGGTTTCCCGGTTATTATCCGTCCATCGTTCACCATGGGTGGTTCAGGTGGCGGTATCGCCTATAACCGCGAAGAATTCCTTGAAATCTGTGAACGTGGTTTCGACCTCTCTCCTACACACCAGTTATTGATCGATGAATCTTTAATTGGCTGGAAAGAGTACGAGATGGAAGTTGTTCGTGACAAAAACGACAACTGTATCATCGTCTGTGCGATCGAAAACTTCGACCCGATGGGCGTTCACACAGGTGACTCGATCACGGTTGCACCAGCGCAAACCCTGACCGACAAAGAATACCAGTTAATGCGTAATGCTTCGGTTGCCGTTCTGCGTGAAATCGGTGTTGAGACTGGTGGTTCAAACGTTCAGTTCGGTATTAACCCGAAAGATGGCCGTATGGTCGTGATCGAAATGAACCCGCGTGTTTCCCGTTCATCTGCACTTGCCTCTAAGGCAACCGGTTTCCCGATTGCAAAAATTGCAGCGAAACTGGCTGTTGGTTATACCCTTGATGAATTGAAAAATGACATCACTGGCGGCGTAACACCAGCATCTTTCGAGCCTTCGATCGACTACGTTGTCACCAAGATTCCTCGTTTTAACTTCGAGAAATTCCCGCAAGCTGAGCCGGTATTAACTACCCAGATGAAATCTGTGGGTGAAGTGATGGCAATTGGCCGTAACTTCCAGGAATCTGTACAAAAAGCACTTCGCGGTCTTGAAGTAGGTGTAAGCGGCTTTGATGAAAAAATCGAAGCAGGTACAGCCAACGCCAAAGACATCATCCTGAAAGAGTTGAAAGTACCGGGCCCTGAGCGTATCTGGTATGTTGCAGATGCATTCCGTCACGGTTTCACTTTAGATGACGTATTTGAAGCGACCAAGATCGACCGCTGGTTCCTGATCCAGATCGAAGACATCATCAAGACTGAAGCACAAGTCAAGACCTTGGGCTTTGGTGATTTGAATGCTGACAATATCCGCTCATTCAAGCGCAAGGGTTTATCTGACCTGCGTATTGCAGACCTGATGGGTATTTCTCAGAAACAATTCCGTAAGCAACGTTGGAACCTGGGGGTTTACCCGGTTTACAAACGTGTGGATACCTGTGCTGCCGAGTTTGAATCTGGTACCGCCTACATGTATTCAACTTACGATGAAGAATGTGAAGCGAACCCATCAAACCGTGACAAGATCATGGTAATTGGTGGCGGTCCGAACCGTATCGGTCAAGGGATCGAGTTTGACTACTGCTGTGTACACGCTGCGTTGGCGATGCGTGAAGACGGTTATGAAACCATCATGGTGAACTGTAACCCTGAAACGGTTTCTACCGACTATGACACCTCTGACCGTCTATACTTCGAGCCTGTAACACTTGAAGATGTACTTGAAATCGTACGTACCGAAAAACCGAAAGGCGTGATCGTACAGTACGGTGGCCAGACCCCGCTTAAATTGGCACGTGCTTTAGAAGAAGCCGGTACACCGATCATTGGTACATCTCCAGATGCAATTGACCGTGCAGAAGACCGTGAACGCTTCCAGCAAATGATCCAGCGTTTACAGCTTCGTCAACCGAACAACAGCATTGTAAAATCTGCTGAAGAAGGTATCTCTGAAGCGGCTAAAGTTGGCTATCCATTGGTTGTACGTCCGTCTTATGTACTGGGCGGCCGTGCGATGGAAATCGTCTATAACGAAGAAGAACTGAAACGTTACCTTCGTGAAGCAGTACAGGCTTCCAATGAAGCCCCTGTCCTGCTTGACCATTTCCTTGACGATGCAACTGAAGTCGACGTTGACTGCGTATCTGACGGTAAAGATGTGGTGATCGGCGGGATCATGCAGCATATTGAACAGGCGGGTATTCACTCTGGTGACTCGGCATGTTCGATTCCGCCTTATTCTTTATCACAAGAAATCCAGGATGAAATGCGTCGCCAGACTGTTGCAATGGCAAAAGAGCTGGGCGTTGTGGGCTTGATGAACGTTCAGTTCGCCGTAAAAGGTGATGATGTTTACGTGCTTGAAGTGAACCCACGTGCATCACGTACCGTACCATTCGTATCGAAATGTATTGGTGATTCTTTAGCGAAAGTGGCTGCACGTTGTATGGCAGGCCAATCACTTGAGTCTCAAGGTTTTACCAAAGAAATCATTCCGACACGTTTCGCCGTCAAAGAAGCCGTGTTCCCATTTGCCAAGTTCCCTGGTGTAGACCCGATGCTTGGGCCTGAGATGAAGTCTACAGGTGAAGTCATGGGTGTAGGCCAAAGCTTTGGTGAAGCCTTCTACAAGGCGGTACTGGGCTCTAACGAGCGCCTGCCAGGCTTGCCAACCGAAGGCGAAGTCAAGCATGCATTCCTGTCAGTTCGTGAATCTGACAAGAAATACATTGCCAAGATTGCTCAACAGTTGATTGACTACGGTTTCAAACTTGTTGCGACCAACGGTACACACCGTGTACTGAAAGACGCCGGTATTGAATGTGAAGCTGTCAATAAAGTGACCGAAGGTCGCCCACATATTGTTGACCGCTTGAAAAATGGTGAAATTCATCTTATTGTCAACACAACTGAAGGCAAACAGGCTCAATACGATTCTGCCATGATCCGTCGTGCTGCCCTGCAAGGCAAGGTGTATTACACCACGACCATCAACGGCGCAGAAGCTGTTTGTCAGGCATTTGCCGTGAAATTGCCAATGGATGTATACCGCTTGCAAGATTTACAAACTGTAGGTTAATTTTCTACCGATAAAGTCCCGTCACCTTATCGGTGGCGGGCTTTTTCTTTTTTTAATCCTGTATTTTCCCAACCAATTTAGAGGGGACCAAAATGCAACGTTATCCTATGACTCCGGAAGGCAAGCTTGCCTTAGAAAAAGAGTTACAACAGCTAAAAACAGTTGAGCGCCCACGCATCACGCAGGCAATTGCTGAGGCACGTGAGCATGGTGACCTCAAAGAAAACGCTGAATATCATGCAGCACGCGAACAGCAAGGTTTCTGCGAAGGCCGTATTCAGGACATCGAAGGCAAACTTGGTGCTTGTCAGGTAATTGATGTCAAAGAGCTTGAGCAGAATGGCCGTGTTGTGTTTGGTGTAACGGTAACGATTGAAAATCTGGATACAGAAGAACGCAAGACCTATAAGATTGTAGGTGATGACGAAGCGGATTTTAAAATCAATAAAATCTCGGTCAATTCACCGATTGCACGTGGCCTTTTAGGTAAAAATGAAGGCGATGACGTGAAAATCCAGACACCGCAAGGTGAAGTTGAATATGAAATCGTCAGCGTGGAATATCTCTAATCCTGCGACAGATGTATTCATTAGAGAACTCTTCATTTATTGAAGAGTTCTTTTATTTCAGGCATCTTGTTTCTCAGTACAATAAAAATGAGAGACTGTTATGCAAGACCGACTGATCAGTGCCTGTATCTATGCAATTGCCGGGATTTTTCTGGGCCTTTTAATCAGCATGGCATGGGCCCCTCATCTGGAGATCCCCGCGCATCCGGTTGCAATCATCATCAAAACAGCCTTTCTCTGTGGATTGTTCGGTTTTTTATTTCCGAACCAGATTCAGCGTTTGTTTGGCTGGATATGGAAATTTTTCTCCAACTGACGCCTCCCCCGACTTTAGCAGGTATAATGGCGAGGCTGTCTTTCTGTTATGTTCATCAAGATATGGATCCATTCATCAACTCTCCTGTAAAGCACTGGTGCGAGTTCGAGTTTATTGCTAAAACCGTCAAAAATCCTAATATCCATATCAAGGGCAACTATTCTTATTATTCTGCCTATTGGGATCAGGGTTTTGAACGTTGTGTAGTGCGTTATCTACATGATAAGCCGTCCACTCCCGAAAAACCGATTGATCAACTTCATATTGGTAATTTTGTCTGCTTCGGCGCCGAGTGTGTGATTATGATGGGTGGCAATCAACTACACCGCCCCGACTGGCTCTCGACCTTTCCTTTTGATACACGCAGCTTTCTGCCTGCGGGCGACACAGTGATTGCAGATGGCTGCTGGATTGGCAGTCGTGCCATGATCATGCAAGGGGTGAAACTGGGTGAAGGAGCTGTGGTGGCAACAGGCGCTGTGGTCACTCAGGATGTGCCGCCTTATGCGATTGTCGGTGGTGTTCCAGCCAAGATCATCAAATACCGCTTTGCTGAACAGGACATTGAAAAACTGCTGTCTCTAAAGCTTTATGATCTGGATGAAAAGCAGATTTTAAACATGCGTGAACAGTTACAAACCGATGATGTGCAGAGCTTAATCGATTTTCTGACAACCTCCTGATCCTGACTACCCGATCAGTGATACATTCCTGCGCCTTCCATATTTGTAGAAACTTCATGTATCTGGAATAAAACCTGAATATAACCATGTGCTTATAAGCCACCCCTATCTCTATAAAAATACTAGGTTTTATTCTCATGATGACAGGTTTAGAATAGAGTTATAGCTCATATATTAAGCAAATTTTATTAACTCAATTCAATGCAAAATCATAAATATAAGGAGTAACAACATGGCTTATCAAAAAATCTTAGTGGCAATTGATGACTCCGAAATTGCGGCACATGTTATTCGTGAAGCAGCTCAACTGGCGAAGGCGCTGAATAGTGAACTGACCGTTGTTGAAGTAATGACATTAGATCCCTATCTGGCAGATGCCTATATCCGTATGGGACAAAGCAATGACCTGATTGAACGTGTCCGGGGTTATGTCCAGGATAACCTGAACAAGGCTGAACAAAAGTTTGAGGAACTCGGGTTGACGGTAGCCACACAGGTTCTTGAAGGTTTTGCAGTGCATCAGGAAATTATCGGGGCCGCCCAAAATCTGGGAGCTGAGCTGATTATTATGGGTTCACATGGACGCACAGGTTTTAAACAGTTTGTACTGGGAAGTGTGGCACAGAAAGTTTTAGCCGAAAGCCATATTCCAGTCTTGATTGTGCGCTAAAAAATAGACACTCATGGATAAATAAAAAAAACATGGTAAACCTTTACCATGTTTTTTATTTTTTAATTATTGAGTTTTTAATTCAATAGGTTGAGCTTTTTCTAAAACCTCTTTAGAAAGCACATTCGTGGAAACAATTGTTAATGTTTGAGCATTTGCCTGAAGATTATCTTTGTTTAAATCGTTTAAAACCACATTGGTTTCTTTTGTATTTAAACTATACATTGCCCCAGTCGCAGGATCGACAATTAACAAGCCAATTACCCCCCCAAATAAAATATTCCCGATATACCAGCCATTCATGCTCGGAGTAACTTTAATTTCTTTCTTTTCATAGCCTTCTTTTTCAAAAATAACCGTATATCTTTCAGGAACAAAGAAACCAGCACCACGATTTAAACTGACCGTAACTGGCGCTTTACCCACATGAATTTTTTTTCCGTCACGATTTAAAATTGTAATATCACTTAACTCAGGTGTGCTTTGAAATGTCATGGTTTGGGTTTTACCTGAGATAATGCTGGCACAACCTGATAAACTGAGAACAACAGCCCCGAAAAGTAGAGAAATTTTTTTCATTTAAATACCAAAAACAACAATGTAACTTTATGTAATCGAATTGTAAATAACATGTAAAATAATTTCAAGAGATTAATTAGAGTCTATGCAGAGATTATTTAGGGCTGCCAGCCAAAGATTTTTAAACTGACCTTGCCATTTAATAAATAGATCCCCTCTTGTTCTAATAATATCTGCTGGACATTTTCGCCGCGCTCATTGAGGCGAGTTACACTGATTTTCCCCTGAGAATTAATCACCCGATACTAGGGAATTTCACTGTCTTTATCTAAATGCCTGAGTACATAACCGACTAAACGTGCATGTTTAGGCAAGCCTGCCAGCTTGGCAATTTGACCATAACTGGCTACTTTGCCATAGGGAATCAGGGCAATCACTTCCAGAATTTGCCGATGTAGTTCATTGGTATCTGACACAATACAACCTCTAAAAATCTGCTAAGATGATCAAAATCATGCAAAAACGCACGTAACAATAATTAAAATCTAATGACTTGAGAGAACAAAAATGCGGTTAAAGTTCACAGCACTGGCAGTATTATGTCTGGTCTTTGGTGCATCGTGTAGCACTCAAAAGCCCCCCGTAAAAATCACACCATATACATATCCATCAGACATTCCCGATGACCTGCCTGTGGTCAATGTCAGCTTTGTTTTTACCACTAACCGGCCAGAGGCTCAAAGATTTGATCATAAAAAACAGATGAATAAGGAACTGGCTATCCTGAATCATTATTTTGTTGATGAGAATAACCGGAAAATCTTTAGATTTAAAATGCACCGCTATTATTCTTATCAAGATTTTAGCAAGCGAAAATGTGATCTGGCGAATCATTTAAATCAACCGAAAAGCTTGATGGCCGATAACATTCCTGCAGCTGTTCAAAACTGTTTTCCACGTCGCAAAAGCAAGGAAGTCCTGTTTTTTATTTATGATGCTTACGGCGATAAACTCAAATATGCCGACATTACCAGCTGGGGGTTCAGAAATCGTGGACAACCCTTTATTTTAATTGACTGGGAACGTCTCAACTACCAGATTCAAGCGGCCAGTGTGCATGAAATGGGACATGCGTTTGGGCTGGGCCATGTATGTACACCCAATGCCACCAAGGCAACTCCGACCAATATCATGAGCAGCTATGATTGTAAACTGGGTAGCGGTGGCCGACGTAATCTGGGTTTTACCAGAGAGCAACTGAGTATCATGCTGAACAATTATAACCGTTATCCCTAAAAGCTGAGCTGTATATAGTGACCTAAGGCATCCTGCCCCGTCAGGTAATCATCTGGTGCCAATGACCGGGCCAAATAGCGACATACCTGTTCAAACTGTTCTTTATTGACAGGATAGGGTTGCCAGAAGCTGTGTAAATTATCGGTGAAGACAGGATAAAGCTGTACACTTTGCGCCTTGATATTGATTCGGACCACCAGCCCGTATGGCAGGGCCTGATGTTGTTCAAACTCGCCATTGCTATTAAACACGCCATTACCAATCCCGAATATCACCGGTTTATGGTGGATACGTTGTATCGGCTGAATGGTATGCGCCCCATGACCAATGACCAGATCTGCCCCCAGTCGGGTTAATACTCCGGCCAGTTTTTCCTGTTCAGGATGGGTGCTTTTAAAATCTACGCCCCAATGACAGATCACAATGATCTTATGCTGCGGATATTGCTGCCGGTACTGCATGACCTGCTCAAATAAAACGGCATTTATGGCTGCCACTCCAGCACTGTTGCCCAGTGCATAAAAATCATGCTGTTGATAAGCCGTTTGCCGGTGCCAATAGCCATTAAAAATCGCCACATTCTGTTGTTGGCCATGAATGTGCAGGTATTGATGGGCCTGCTGTTGATCGGTGCCTGCCCCGATAAAATTGATCCCGTTCCGGTCTAGCAGCGCTAAGGTATGTTTAAGGCTTTGGGCGCCGTAATCCATTAAATGGTTATTGGCCAAACACAGGGTATTCAGATGGATACGTTTAAATTCAGCCAGCGTGGGTTGAGGTTTTGCGCCCAGAATAAAGGCTTTTTTGCCGGTTAACGCAGAATCGTCATCAAGATTGAATACGGCTTCAAAGTTGGCAATATTGATTGCATCTTTGTGGAAAAAATGTTTGATCCGCTCAAAAGAGTGCGCATAGCCATAACGTTGCAGCGCATCCTGCATTCCCCTGAGTTTTCTTTTACGGCTATAGAACTCGCCGAAATAGGTATCGCCGATGATCGTGACCCACTCATTTTTTGCCTGAATTTGCTTGGCTGGCAATAGTCCCGGCTCAAAATAATGGTAATACGGCAGCAGATGATCAATCCGGTGCAGTTGATCCAGAAGATAAAAGATACCTAGACTTTGATTGGCATGACGATACGAAAAATAATAATGTTGCTGCTGATCTGAAAGCACCAGAACAGCATCAAGCTGATGACAGCCCAATACCGCACTGAAGGGTGCAATTTCCTGCCCTGCAAGCTTGAATGTCTTGACGAAGACCTGCTGTAATCGCGCCAGAGGCTGGCTAAAGATCGCTTGTGCCAGGCCGGACAGGCTTTGCAGGGTATTCAGCGCATGGCCTTTCGCCTTGGCAAGATGCAAGCCAAACTGCCCTGCTGTCTGCGCCATTTCGATTTGCGCCTGCTGCCAGTCACCAAACAGCACATGGCCCAGAAGCTGCTGGACTGCCGCGCTTGGCGTAAAGCTTAAATACTGCAATATCTCCAGAACAGACGTTTCCTGTGGCAAGAAATGTTCAAGCTGGGACTGCTGTATAGCTAGCGCTGGCTGCGCTATTGTCACCCTGTCTTCAGGTTGTAACCGGCCGGTGCCAATCTGTTCCAAAGTCAGATAGATTAAAATCCAGTGACCATAATCGCCCGCGATTTCAGTCTGCCAAAGCGGGTGCCGATAGTCTTCATGGCCAATCTGGCTGATGATCTTGATCTCTTGGGATGGGCGCATGGGTTTTATCCTCAAGCATTTTGATCGAAGTGCTGGAGGTAGGCCACATAACCGGAAAGATTATGTTCCTGATCATCAATACGCACACGAAAACGGTCATGCCGCACGTAAAAGGCATTCAGGCATTTTTCAGGATGTGCCATATACATGGCAACTTCCGGATAGAAAAATCCACTCCGCTGGAACTCGCTGCGAAACTCGATCAGCTTTTTTAAATCTTCAAACTGTGCCTTGGCAAACAGTTCATCCATGCCCAGATCACGCATCCGGCATAACATTTGGTAAGCCGCCATCATCATTTCCAGCAAGGTGGCATAGGCCGTTTTACGGTTGCGGATAAACACCAGATGCCTGCGATAATTGTTGATCCCAAATTGGAAATATCTTTCTTCAGGACAAATCTTGGTGAGTTCATTGCAACAGTAACTCAGCCAGTGATCATGGTAACGGTCATATTTCTGTTCGATAAAGCGTTCAAACATGCGCTTGACCGTTGCAAGCAGCTTTTCATCGGGCTGTAACTGATACAGACGTAACAAAGCCAAGGCTGCTTCACCGTCATAATAAATAATGCGGAATTGCTGTTTTAGGCTGTAGTCAGGATAATGCAGGACATGCACGGTTTCCCCGGCTTCATTGACCATCGACAAAATGCCATTGGCCAGAGCCTGCGCATAGCCCAAATACTGGTCATCCGCCGTGATTTCCTGATATTTACTCAGCATTAAAATCGCAGCGGCATTGGCCCCCAGCTTGATTTCATGCAGTTGGCCGGGATCTGTGCCATCCAACATATAAGCCAGACCAGTTTGCCTTTCGATATAAAAATGTTTTAAGGCATATTCAATCGCCTGACGGATTTTTTCAACGCGCGCTGCCTGATAATGCACTGCAAGCGTTTCGATCAGGGCATAGGTCGAGGTGCAATGCCGAACCGTGTTATAACTGCGGATTTCACGGTCATAAGCGGGGAAAAAACCATAGACAAAACGTCCGTCAGGCTGGATCTGCTGTTGCAGAAACTGGCTATTGGCCTCAATCAGCTGCCGAACATGTTGTTTTTTTGATCCGGTTAAATAGCGGACTCCATGTCCGGTAAAGCGGCTTTGCAAAGGCAATAATTGTCCATTTTCATAAAATACCGCATGGCTATCAAAACTCCATACCTGCCGGAGTTCATTTAAGTGTATCTTGACAGGCTGGCCCGGATATTTAGTGCGGATACCGTGATTCAGGTTATCCTGATCAACAAAATTGGGCGTGTCATAACTCAAGCCACGGATGATCGCCTTGCCATAAAGCTCCTGTTCCAGAAAACAGATATGGAAGTGTTCATCGAAACTGAGGCCTTTACGATAATGATTATTATGAAACTGGCTGGTGATCTGTTGCACGATTTCCTGCCAGTTTTCCTGCCGGATATGATACGCAATATCAAATTTTAAAAATTCGTCGAGTTGGCCCTGCTCATGCCATTGCTGCTCCAGAAAAGCAAATAACTGGCTTTTGGCCTGCTGAAAGCTGGTCAAGGTACTATTCCAGACCTGGCAACGTTGTGTTCTTGCGCCATAAGACATGAAAATAACCGTATGGGTGAAACCCAGATGTTGCTGAACCTTTTCAAAGTAAGCGCTGAGTTGATGTTTGAGTTGTTCAAGTGCTGAAATCGTCGTAATGGTCATATATGCAGTTGTTAGAATTTTTAAGCGTTTTAAACAAGATAGCACAGTTTTTCATGATCTTCTCAAAATGAAAAAAGAGAACCCGGAGGTTCTCTTTTTCTATGACGGAATCAGGATTAGTAGATGATCTGATGGTTATTTAACAGGGTATTCAGATCAGTTGTAACCCCTTCAAGTACGATCAACGGTGTATATGTACTGCTACCAATGATACCAGGATCGCCATTACGGTCGATCTCAATCGTTGTATTACCACCACTGGTTGTAACACGGACGTATTCACTGATATTAAGTGCATTTTGATCGCCATCCAACAGATGCTGGATATCAATCTTGTCTGCCTGATCATTGTAGTTTGCCGCACTGGCATTGGTGTTTCCAACCACAAAGTCAGTCCAGTGATCTACACCGTTACCTCCCGTATTGGCACCATTGCCAGCCGATGCCGCACTACCATTGAGGATCTGGTAGATCAGCGTATCGGAACCGGTACCTGTTGTGAAGGTATCGTTTGCAGCTGTACTGGTGTAAAGCAGGTTGTAATCTGAATGCGTCAAGTTGATGTTCAATGTTGAGGTTGACTCGACACCTGTTGCAGAAATGATCTTGTAATCAATACTGTCTGCTGATGACAGGTGTGTAGTGACATTGACATCATTCGGACGGTATTCATACGCACCATTGGCCTGCATGATCAGGATACCGTTACCGGTGCTAATGCTTTGCCCAACGGCATCCACATACGATGCTGATACGCTGTCCCAGACCTGAAGTTTGTATCCTTCATGTGTTGGAAGGCCTGTATCTGCAACGCCACCAATGTTGTCACCGAGCAATACATTACCATTGACCCATTCAGAACGGTATTGATCCAGATGAATCGCTGTAGTGGTCACACTGGTATCCAGTGTTGTCGCACCCAGAGATGCCCCTTGCAAGGTGTATTGAACACGATACAGACCTGCGGCCAGATAATCGACATTGTCCTGGAAGGCCACACTGCCCGCCTGAATCGTTGCCAGACTACCCAAGGCAGTTTGCGATCCGGTGTAGATGGTATTGGTCCATGTTACACCGCCGTCTGTACTGCGTTGAATCACATAGCTGACTGTTGGCAACAGGCTCGCCAGTGGCTGCGCAGTATAGACCGCTGCCAGATCAATATTGGCTACTGTACCTGCTGCTACCGTAAAGCTGTTTGAGGTCACCGAAGTCGAACCAAGCAGGCTGATGGTGATATTCGGACTATCGACATCAACAGCAGCATCTCTGGCATTTGAGAAGTCTTTTGTTGCCACTGCCGTATCCGCATTGGCAGCAAACTCAACCACTCCGTCATTTGCCGGGTTGGCTGTATCCCAAACCACTTTCGCATCTGGTGAACCCACCTGGATATGCAATTGTGCAGTATCGGTTGCACCCGTCAGAACGTCACGGATGGTATAGGTAAAGCTATCTACCTTGCCTACCGCACTCAGATCATTGGTATTTGGTGTATAGGTATAATGACCATTTGCAGAAATGACCAGCGTACCATACGCTCCAACAATCGTTGTGTTGGTTCCCACTGTTTCTACAGGCGCACCAGCCACTTCCGAAGTGACAGTTGAAACCTGTGTGGTCAAGGTAATTGAATCGCCGGTTAACACATTGCCATCTGCAACAATTGCATTGTTGGTTGCAGTTGCTGTGTAATCGAAGTCATCTTTCACCACACTCATGGTACCCAAGATACCGATGCCCGCACCGGTGTAAACCATGAAGGCACGGTATTCACCCTGACCCAGGTCAGGTACGGTTACACCAATACCACCACTACCTAATAAACCGATGTTGAGCAAGCCTGTGCTTGAGCCACCATCGATATTGTGCCATGTACCATCGGCCGCTTTTTCTTGCAGTACAACCTTGTAGTCATTGAATAAAGACAATGAAACTGTCGGTGCATAAGAGAACGTTACATCTGCATCATGTCCGGCAGCGATACTGAATTTCACACTTGGTGTGCCCAACAGTGAAACGTTGAGATTTTCAGTCAAGCCAACCAGTACCAGATAGGTCGCAGAACCTACCGCAACACCCAGTTGTCCTTGTGGTACCACATCAATGCCTGCCGAAACCACATCATCAATCGCATCTAGCGGTGTAGTCACGATATCTGCCGGTTGCGACGGATCTGTCGGGTTCCAGGTCATATCGACAGCATCGCTATCAATATGGAAGTACAAGGTCGCTTGTGATGAATTGACGCCATCTGTCAAGGTATAGGTAAACTGATCAACCTGGCCTACACCACTGGCATTGGCATTTGGTTGATAGCTGTAATTACCGTTGGCATAAATCGACAAGGTACCATGATCACCAACAATCGTGGTTACGCCAGTGGCATTCACGGCATGTGCGACACCATTGAATTCAACGCTGGTAATACTGCTAAAACCAGAAGCAGTATCGGCATGGCCATTTAGGCCGATGTCATGGATCACGTTACCTTCAGCCGCCTGTACGCTGTATCCGGTAATGTTGGTTGCATCATAGACATCTTTCTGGACAGAAAGCGTACCAAGCAGGCTGACACCGACACCACTGCCAGCATAGGTCATGAAGGCTCTGTACTGGCCTGCACCTAAACCGTCCAATGTCACGGTGTTACCGCCAAAGGCTGCAAGGCTCAGTAATTCAGCATCACCGGTGCCATGTACAGCAACCCACTTGTTGGTTACCGGATCGAATTTCTGTACCACGAGTACATAGTCGGCAAGCAGGCTTGCACTGATCAATGCACTGTAATTGAAGGTCACATCGTTCAGGGTCTGATCTGTCAAGGTGAAGGTCACACCCGCCGAGCCAAGCTGGAAGTCAAAGTTATCGGTTAACGATACCAGTGCCAGATATCCATGGCTGCCTACCGCAACATCGTTGCCAATTTGCAGATATTCAGGATTGATCTCGGCAACCGCAAGGTCATCGACTGCGATCACAGGTGTGCTGTTACCGATAGTGAAGTCCAGACTAGCACTTGCAAGGTTGCCGCCCATAGGGTCTGACAAGGTGTAAGTGAAGTGGTCTACCAGACCGATATTCGCATTGGTATTATTCGGTGTATAGATATAATCGCCATTTGCGAATATTTTCAGGGTTCCGTACTGACCGACAATGGTTGCACCATTGGTGAGGTCAACAGGTGTGGTTACCCCGTTAAAGGTAACCGAACCAACTACGGTATAGCCTGTAACAGAATCGGCATTGGTGCCTGTACCCAGACCGGTAATCACGTTGCCTTCGGTCGCAACACCAGTGTAATCCACCTGTGCCGGATCAAAGACATCCATGGTACCTGTCAATGTACCGAGGATACTCTTGCCATAGAGGCCGTTATAGGTCATGAAGGCACGGTATTGACCTTCTTGCAGACCTTCCAGTACCACACCCGGTGTAGCATTCAGGCCAATACCCAACACGCTGAGGTTAAGTAAAGAGGCTTCACTGCTACCGGTAATTGATTCCCAGCGTCCTGTTGTTGCATTGAATTTTTGAACAACCAGCTGGTAATCACCCAATGCACCTTCATTGATCAGGCTGCTGTATTTGAAGGTTGCCGTTCCTTGCTCACCCGCAGCGACATTGAAGCTCACTGTGCTGTTCACGAATGGTAACGGAGCCTGCAAGTTAATACCCGCCAACGATAGCAATGCCAGGTAAGTTGCACTGCCCAGTGCGCGGTCATCTTCAATAAGATGAGGTTGCGCTGCAATTCCTGCATTTACAGCATCATCTGCTGCAACAATGCTGACAGTTGCAGGTTGTGACGGATCTGCAGGCCAGTTCATATCCACAACTTTACTATCTAGATGTACATAGAAGGTAGCTTGTGAAGTCGTGCCTGAAGCCGGATCACGCAAGGTATAGGTAAATTGATCTACCTGTCCTAAACCAGCACTGTCAGGATTTGGTGTATAGGTGTAGTCACCATTTGCATAGATCTGCAACGTACCGTGAATGCCGTTAATCGTTGTTGGAGATGCATTTACTGCAATACCATTAACTTCGCTAATGACACTGTTTGGAGTGGCAATATCGATTGCGCCATTGGTATTTGGATCAGAGATCAAGTTACCATGCGCTGCAACAACATCATATCCGGTAATTACCGCAGGATTATACAGGTTGACTTCACCATTCAAAGTAACGCCAATCGCACCGCCAACTGCGCCATTGAAGGACAAGAATGCTCTATATTCACCTTCAGTCAAGCCAGCGATCTGGGCGGTTGGCGTTGTGCCTAATAAGGTGAGATTCAATAATGAACGGTCACCCGTACCATTTACAGCTTCCCATTGACCGGTAACCTCATTGTATTTTTGCAAGACAACATTGTAGTTACCCAGTGCCGATGCACCAATCAGGCTGTTGAAGCTGAATGTTGCAACACCTTCTTGTCCGGCTGCGACATTGAAATCTACCGTATCCACCGTCAGAAGTTGCAGGTCGACCAGATTTCCGACATTGAGCAATACGCCATAGAATGCTGAATCTGTTTCTGTGCCCACCAATTGATATTGCGGATTGATTTCCACTTCAACCAGATTGTCTGCAGCACGGATCGAATCAAACACAATATTCAGATTGGCTTGTGTTGTCGCACCTGTGACCGGATCAGTCAGGGTATAAGTAAACTGATCGGTATGGCCTACACCTGAACCATCAGCAAATGGTACATAGGTGTAACTGCCGTCTTGATGGAACGTAATCGTTCCATATAAACCGGTGAAGGTTTCACCATCTGCATCAATCGGATGACCGTTTACAGAAGACACAATGGTTGTCGAGGTGATTTGATCGACTTGTCCTGTTGGATCAGGATCAAGAATCACGTTACCTTGCGCATTGCCGACTTCATAGCCACCCGGGATAGACAGGTCGTAATCATCCATGGTTGCAGACAAGGTACCAAGTACACCCAGACCCAATAAGCCATCATAAGTCAGGAAGCCACGGTATTGTCCTGCTTCCAGGCCTTCAAGCACTGCGCCCGGAACATTACCGACACCCAGACCCAACAGATGCAAGCTAATCAGTGATGCATCGCTATCGCCGTGGAGAGATTCCCACTGGTTGGTGGTCGTATTGAATTTTTGAACTACCAGTTTGTAATCTGACAACAATGCTGCATCAATTAAACCGCTGTACTGGAAGGTTACAGTGCCTTCATGGCCAGCTTGTACTTCAAAGCCGAGCGAGTTACCGCCAAGTTGAAGATCAATTCCCGCCAATGAAGTTAACAACAGGTATGACGTACTACCCAAGCTCACATCATCTTGAACCAACGAAGGTTGCGGGCTAAGTACGGCATGTCCAATGTTATCGTAAGCAATCAAGGTACCGGTATTTACGGTATAAGTCACATCACCGGTCACATTACCGACGTTACCTGCTGCATCAGTGGCCTTCACAGTTACATTGATGGTCTTGTCAACATCAGCAACCAGCTCTGCACCTGCAACTGAAATACTCCATACTCCGCCAGCTTGAACAGTCGTTGTGATCTCTACGCCGTTTACATTGACGATAACAGCATCACCTACTGTAAACTCACCGCTAACCGTACCACTGATGGTTTGGTTGACGGTAGCTTCAGCCGAATCAATGATGTTGTCCCCGGTAATCGGATCAATCGTAATGGTCGTTGTAGCACTATCCGGTGGCGTAATATCCACGGTATAGACTTGCGTATCAAGGATGTTACTGCTGTTACCTACAGCATCCGTAAAGGTCGCTGTCGCTGCAATGGTCTTGTCATTATCTGCCAGCAAGTCGCTACCTGCCACATCCGCAGTCCATGTTCCTGCTGCTGCATCAACTGTTGCAGTATAAGTCACGCCATTGATGAGGAGTGTTACCACAGCCGTTGCTGCATCTGCAGGAATACCGGTCAGGGTACCCGTGATGGTCACTGTGCCAGTTGATTCAACTGCA